>NZ_CALDPF010000063.1 GCF_937912035.1 uncultured Bacteroides sp. | reverse complement strand
TACAAATTTCCGTGTGACATTCTTAATGCTGTGGCGGAGATTTCACTGCCTTATAGTGAATCTCGTTATGCTAAAGTATCCTTGGGTAGAAGTGGTTGTCCTGTTAATGTGCATTTTTATGTTATCCATGTATATTAACTTTAGTCAGGAGGTTTAAGATGCTCTATTTCCGATTTAACACTGATAATTTCATAGCACCAAAGCAGATTCAATTTATTACACCTTATAAGGATGGGAAACCAATTTCAGAGACTTATACTGAGGAAGTTTCACTTAGCTTGGGCGAAATAGAAACTTATTTTTTTGAGAAACTTCGTACAGAGCTTGGATTGAATGAGATTGGAATCGGTCATGCTATGTATGATGTTCTGGATATCCCAAGTGACTCATTCAGCGTAAATGATGAGGCTGTAGGAAATTGTGACGGAGTATTGAAATATATTTTTTCAGAATATACAAAATTACCTATCAAAGAGTTGAATGATAAGTCATTACAAGATTTAGGTATAACAATAGAATTTTGTAAAAGGATTGAAAACGATAAAAATGAGCTAATGCTCAGTCATTATATGCAACAAAATGGATTATCCTATATCACAGAAGATGTTTTTGCAGATTGCCAGCCAAAACGGCCATCTGTGCCATGTTCGGCGGTCAGTGTGTGACATAATCGGCGGTCAGCCAAAGACAAATTAACCGGTCGGAAAACTGCCAGATATAATTAACTTATCTCCCTCAAAGGAGAAATATTATATCTGGAGGTCCGATTATGGATTACAAACGAGTGCTGAGACTTCACTTCGTGAATCACCTCAGCGGACGCGAGATCGCCGAAAGTTGCGGCGACTGCAGCAAAACTACTGTTAATGAGTTCCTGAAGCGTTTCAAGGAATGCCCGGAACTCACGTATCCTCTTTCTGAGGATGTCTAACGAATACATTGCAGGCTTACTGTTTATTGTTGTCTTTTCGTTTCATAACCTATCTTTCAAATTCATTTTGTACTATATTCTAGCTTATATTCCCTATGTCAATTATTTCTGGCGCATCAAACATGATATTCCCCCAATACATTGTTCTCCAATTAAGTTCTGTTTCTTCAGGTTCTCTAATATATATATCCATACCTGAGACACAATCCAAATCGGAACCGTTACCATATTGATCATTTTGAAAAAATACATATATCGTTTGATAATTGCCTGGGGCAAGTGAAGAAAAGTCATACTTAATCGTAATAAAAATGTCTGTTTCTTCTAATGAATCAAAAATATTGGGTATTATAGAAACTCCCACCGGCATTCCCCCGCTATCCTTGATTTCAAATCTTACCCCAATTCCTTTCACTGAACGATTATTTTTTATCCTAAATTTTACAGTAAAAAAATGGAAATACGCACTTAAATGCAGTTGTATCAACTGATTTAAGTGCGTGAATTGTTTCCGAAAGTTGTTGGGAAAAACTAACTTTTTTTAGAATTTGATAAATTTTTTTTAATATCTTGTAAAGTCCTATTTTTCAAGGAAAAATTAACATTTATTATATTTCCTATATCTTTTAAAACTGTATCATAATAATCAAATAAATAATAATTTTCATGATAATTACTACAGTTACAATTACTAAGGCTATCTAATATTTTTCCAACTGAATATTTTTTATCAAGTTTATGTTGTAATATTCTACTAAGTACTAAAGCAATGTAGCATGTAAGAAAATGTGCTTCAATGTGATCTTTTCTTGATACATATACTGGTCTGGATTTTAGTTCACTCTTTGTTACTTTAAATGTTTCTTCAATTCGCCATAAGCCTCTATAAATATCTATTATTTCATCATCTGTTTTGTCCATTTCGCTTGTTACTATAAGATAATAGCCATCATATTTTTCTTCTTCAACAATTTTTTCTTCGTCTATAGATAATTTAGATTTGGCTTTAATTATTTCTCCTGTTGTTTCATCAAATACTAAATGTTTTACATACTTACTGGCTCCAACACAATTTTTCTTATTATATTTTTGGACATTTCCAATTAAATCTTTTGCTTTCTCGATTGCTGGTTGGCGTTCTGCCTTTGCACGTTTAGCGTAATCTGCACTCCAAAATATAACTTGTTTTTCATCAACATTTTGTTTTATCTTTATAGTCTTTCCGTTTGAATCTTTTTTTGTTATGGTTATTTCTCTTGGATATAATCTAGATTTCTTTTTATATGTTTTTTCATTGTTATATGTATATCCATCTTCTTTCAATACATATTCTTTTAATTCGTTATTAGCGCCTCTAATACTAAGACTCATTACATATCCATTACCAATTGCTTTATTATAAGCTATATTATTTCCAGTGTTTAATCCCTTATCTGCAACAACTACAACTTTTCCGATATCATAATGTTTTTGAAGTTCTTGAACCATTGGTTTTAATGTTAAGCAATCATTTGTATTTCCTCTAAAAAGCTTATAGCACATTGGTAATCCAAGACTATCCATAAACAATCCCATTTGAACAATTGGATTTGGTTTATGTTCTTTACAAACACCTTTGGCTCTAATTTCATCTGCTTCATCGATTTCAAAATAATAATTTGTAACATCATAAAATACTGCTTCATTGCTTGGTTTGTATTGTTCTTGAATATGGTCATAAATATAATATTGAAGAATATCTTTTAATGGTTCTAAATATGTTAAAGCATTATATACTTCTTTTAATGAAAAATTAAAATTTTCGAAAAACATATCTTTATGGTCATATGTGGATTTTTTGGAGTCTGGGAATAATGCTCTTCCAAACACAAGCAATTTCATAATGTTGTTTATTTTAAATTCTGATACATCTCTATCTTTAAATTTATTTATTAAAAATTTATCAATTTCCAATTCATGATAAATTTTTGAAAGAGCAATATATCCAAAATTTTTTCGATTATATTCATTTTCTTTAAGTTCTTCTTGTGGATTTATTTTTATGGTTAATGGTACTTTGTTTTTTTCTTCTTCAATATTCATTTGGTTGACAATTTCAGTGAAATGAGAAATTGGGTCATGAAATTCTTTTTCTAAAACATCAAGATAACCTAACGATTTTATTAATACGGTTTTTGATTTGCCTGTTTTTTTATCTCTATAACCTGAAGCTATTGAAAGATAAGTTCTACCAGTTTTTTTATTAGTACTTTTCTTTAAATACATAACATGTCTCCTTTTTTATGATAAAAGAAGTATATCACATAACAGAACAAAACGCAACAAAAAACGAGAAAATATTTGACAAAAATTTAAGCCTTGATTTCAAGACTTTGAACTATATTAATTTATATACTTAATGTCAAACTACGGAACCTCTGATAGCCCACCAATAGGCACTTTCAAGCATTTTGAAAGTGTTTTTGTTTTACACTTGACAAAGCAGTATGATTCTTTTATAATATGGTGTAAATTAGATTCACTAATTTGCAAAAAACAAGAAATTAAAAAAAGGCTAATCATACGTTGCCTTTGAATATCTTGAAAAAACAACTAAAATATAAAAGGTGCAATCCATTGCAAGAGTAAGGAAATAAAACAAAAGTATTGATTTTACCACTACGTATGACTCTTAATCAAAAGACCCCCAGTTCGAGTCTGGGATGGTGCAGACAGTGATTGTAAAGCACTATTTAATTGTAGACGGTTTTCAACATTAGAAAAGACATTATTAAGCACAATGAACTCTTGTAAAAAAGCCGAAAATTTTTGGTCATCGACTATAGCCCTTTCTTTATTAATAACACGCATTTGTTTTTTAAAATAACATTTTGATGAAAGTATAATAGTTTTATTTAAGAAACTATCAAATCTTTCTTGCTTATAGAGATTGTTGTTTTCCATAAGTATTCCTCCCAAATTTCATATTTGGGTTTGACATTCCTATTCAAGAGGAACATATAGAAAACAAAACCTCCTTTCCATATAAATTATATTTAGATATAAAAATAGAGCGAAATAACCTGTTTAAGTAAAATTTTGTCGTAAGTATATCAACTATATATCCTTTGCAAATATGTTCTACTTAAACAGGCATATCAAACCCTGCAAGGATTATATAAAATTTTGAGTTGGTATTTTGTCGTTTTTTGTCGATGATTTTTTGGCAAAAAGCGGTTTTTGAAAATTAAGAAATTCGTAAAAGCCTATAAAATAGCCTTTCGACAAAATCAGCCATACTTCGACAATGTACATATTTTTCAATTGCTACGGTATGTTATGTTTTTTGAAGAGAATGTAAAATATACTTATACAAAGATATTTCTGTAGAGAGGTATATAAAATGGCATTAGACAGAGTAATGATTGGCGAAAGAATAAGAAAAATTAGAGAAGAAACAATTGAAACTCCACTTTGCCGACGATCATTAAAATTGATAGTAAACTCTTTCATTAGAAATGACCTCCATGATGTACACTTACAGAATAGTTTTATTCCAAAACAATTTTGGAATAGATTGTGTTAACTCAAACAGAAATAATTGTAGCGAGCATCGAAAAATAATCCATTTCATCAGGCTCTTTTTCTTCATGTCCAATAATTTGAACATCAAACATACCTTTCAAAAAAGCAATTTTTTCTTTTATGCTCCCAAAATTAAAGTAATTGTTAATTACTTCATCTGCTTCCGCAACAGTTTTTGAAGTCTCTAACAAAATCTTTATTTGATTTCTGCCTAATTTCATTTGTTTCACTCCCTTAAAATAATCATTTTACTATGCTGACCTTCGAGCTAAACTGCTCCATAGTAGAAAAAATAAGGATACTATGCAAAATATTGCCATATAATATTATCACATTTTACCCTAAAAATCAATATTTTAGCCTAAAGGGCCATAATAACCTGATTTTTATTTTCCAGTACAATGAATTTTATCATTTGTTATCTTTTATATGTATTAACAAATAATGTAGTAGTTCAGCTTGAAAATAGGGAAAATGTTGATTTTAAAGGAAAAATATGGTACAATGCTTGAAGCAATACTTTTGCAATACCTTTGAATGAAGTAAAAAAACATTTCGGAGGTATGAGCCTCCGAATAATTATGAGGAGGAAAAACAATGAGAATGAGGAATTTTAATTGGGACAACTTGGAAGCTGTTGAAAAAGGCTTGGTAGTAAAGTTCAAGTTTCGTGATGGTTCTACCAAAACAGGTGTAGTTTATTACCTTGCATATGCAGGACTTAGCGGTCCTATTATTAGATGCAACACGGAACATGGGCAAGCGTTTGCCATTTATTCACCTGCTCGTTCAAAGAGAGTTGAAAGCTTTGCTATTTTAAAAAGGCATTCTCCTGTGGCTAAATATGGCGAAAATGGTACATGGGATTTTGTAAGTAACCACTAATTCTCATTAATAAATTTAAAAGTCTTAAAGGAGGAATAAGAGGAGAAATTAACGTACGAGCATTAACTATTGTTGAAGAGTTATTCTCTTTAGCTGAGCCAACCTGTGAGGTTGTGTAAAAAGGGATGATTAAAGTATGAAGTTAGCACTTTCCTTGATTGCTGGAACTGCTATTGTTGCAGTTATCTTTTGCTTATGGTTAAACTGGGCAACTGAGCAGGAAGAACAGGAACACGAAAAAAAACAACAAGAGATTATCAAAACACTTATGCCCAATTGGTCTTTACGTAATGCAATGATTATAAATCGTGAAACTTGCGTTTGTCCTGAAAATATTAAATTTATCAACGGAATCATGCATCGTACACCTGATGAAAATGACCGACAAACTTGAATTTGTCAAAGGAGCGTGCCTGTTATGAGAATAAAGATAGAAAAACTATTCCTAAGAATTCTTTTTGGCAAATCAGCATTGAATGGTTATTATGTTGAACCAAAAGAAAAAGTTTCTAAGAACTATATATTTGACTCTGTCTTTCCAAGCTATGAAGCGATGGAAATTGCATTGGGACAGAAATCCAATCAATAAATTTGAAGAGAGGAAAATGATGATGATTAATTACGAAGAAGCAATCAAGGTATTGAAGGAACTGAAGAAAATGGCGAGACATGTGCAAGAAAAAGATGAGTATGTCCGCATGGATTTCCCAAGCAATAGTGTTGAAAATGAGAAGAGAGCTATTGTCGAGACGTTGGCGAGATTGGATTTGGATTGAGGTCCTTGTGAGAAAAGAAGTAAACAAAAATTCAATTTGATGAACCAATAAGACTTTTACACCAGGCACGGATATTTTCCGTGCCTGGTGTTTTAAAATCGGCAAAGTGTTGATTTTAAAGCAAAAATATGCCATAATGGCAAAGCAATAATTATTTTGCAATACCTTTGAATGAAGTAAAAAACATTTCGGAGGTATGAACCTCCGAATGATTATAAGGAGGGAAAAATGGAAATGCGGGATATTTTACAAACTATTGGAGGAGTACTAGCTATAGCAAGCATGCTTTTTTGGGATGTCTTTGTTATAAAAACATATATCTCTAGCAATAAAGATAAAGAATCAAAACAATGGCTTAGTCATGGAATAGTCTTAGGTACAGTATTGGGAATTATAATCTTTGTCCTATTTGATGGAATATCAATGCTTTTCTAAATGAAAAAAGTCTTAAAGGAGGAAATAATAAAAAATACTCATTTCTAAAAAAGAGGGTGACTTATATGGCAATAACAGAATATAGAAAAATCCAAATTGAACAAAGGGAGTTGGAAAATTATGGAAGGTGTATTGATTTTTCTCAGTGGCGTCATTGTTGGAAGCCTTATTACTGGAACATTTTTTAACCGGCTTCTTAGTGAAAAGAAGGAGGAACTGCGAATCATTAAGGGTCAGCTGACCGGACAACATCATTGCTGGTAAGGAGGAATAAAATGTTCGATAAGACTTTCTTTCGGGTGTTAAAAAGCAACCTGAAGTGTGCTGTTTGCGAGGTCAAACATTGTCCGGTTAAGTATTATCCGGAAAGACAAGTCAAGCATCATTACGAAGGTTCAAGATACATTATTCGGTGTCAAAAAGATGAAGAGGAAAGAAAAAACAGACCTCTTCCGTAAATCATATCATATTCCAGAAATAATAGAGAGATTTTTAAGTCTCTCTATTATTTTTTGATGATAAAATTCTTGTATATATTGCATATATGAATAATAAGGAAGATTAAAGAGGAGTCCTATTGGAACTCCTCTTTGTAAATATTACTTGCCCGACCACCTTGTTGAAATATTATAGTAGTGTAATTCTCTACTTGTTTTTTGTAATTTCTTGTGTTGCGCAATTAAGCCAATAATTGCAATAATAAATGCAACACTAAGAACTGCAATTATTATCAGCAATATAGTGACCAAGTCCATATGTTTTCCTCCTTAAATAATTATTTTGCAAGGATTATAATTTCACCATTCTTATTTATTTCGCATGGTTACGAATATTGGAAATGCTTATTATAATATAATTTCTTCAAATATACAAGTGTTTGTGCCATATGAGTTAAATTTTTCATGGCAAAAATGAATAAAAAAAGACTAGCCCAAAGACTAGCCAAACAGAAATACCTTGTGTATAA
>NZ_CALDPF010000062.1 GCF_937912035.1 uncultured Bacteroides sp. | reverse complement strand
GAACCGCCGTACACGGTTTTGCAGACCGCTGACTAAGCCACTCATCCAAGGAACCGGAAGTCATTTGATATCGTTTTTCTCAAATGCGATGCAAAGGTACTGCTTTTTTTTAAATATGCAATACTTTGTTTAAAAAAATATTCATTTTATCTATTATCTATGTGTATGTTTCCTCAATTTTCTTGTTAAAATCGTGTAAACAGGATTTTTCAAATGTGTAAACAAATAGTTGATTTTGCTTAGGCATATTCTATAAATATAAGTTGAAGATATATAAATACAAGTTGTGTTTTTATAAATATAATCTGTATTTATAAATATATAGTTTGTATTTATAGAAAATGAAAGGATAAAAGCTACTTTATTCTTGTTTTTTGGGAAAGAAACTTCATTTCGTCATTATTATATACAATTAGCGGCCGTTCTTGATAGAACGACCGCTAAATATTATCCAAACAGGGATTATACTGAATGTGTTATTTTTTATTGCATGCATTTTTCAAAGCACATCCGGTGCATGAATCACATGCCGACTTGCCTTTGCCGGACAATAACCTGTAAATGCGAAGCCCGATAAAGACTACGCACATGGTTATTATTATGCCTATTATTATAGTCTGTATGTCCATTTAAAAGAAAAGTTTTCCGATTTGAAATACGATAAATGAAACTATCCATGCAAGTAGGGTGGTATACGTAGCGGCGAACAAGGCCCATTTCCAACTGCCGGATTCTTGTTTAATGGCAACTATCGTAGCTACACATGGGAAATATATTAGTGTGAACAACATGTAGCAGAAAGCCACAAGTGGGGTGATGTTGAGTCGTTCGGCAAGATTCACGCTGTCCACTTCTTCATTGTCTGCATATAATACTCCTAGTGTACTTACTACCAGTTCCTTTGCGCCTACACCTGAAAGGATGCCTATACCCATCTTCCAGTCAAAACCCAGTGGCTCTATTACTGGTTCTATGGCTTTACCAATTTGTCCAATGTAAGAGTTTTCCTGTTGCTCAGCTTGTGTAGAGTATTGTTCATGGTTAGGATAATATCCCAGGAACCATATAATAATGGATGCCACCATTATTATACCACCCATTTTCTTCAGATATTGAACACCTTTCTCCCATGTATGTCTTAATACTGATTTAGCTGTAGGCATTCTGTAAGGAGGCAGTTCCATCACGAATGGAGTGTCATCCCCTTTGACTATGAATTTGCTCAGCACCCTTGCCATTATGATAGCTAACAAAATACCGATACTGTATATACCAAGTAAAACGAGGCTGGCATGATTCGGGAAAAATGCTCCTATTAGAATAAGGTAGATTGGCAGGCGGGCACTGCATGACATCAGTGGAGTGATGAGCATTGTTACAAGCCTTGACTTGCGGCTTTCGATAATGCGTGAACCCATTATGGCAGGCACGTTACAACCAAATCCCATTATTAGTGGTATGAATGATTTGCCGTGCAGTCCCATTTTATGCATAATCTTGTCCATGATGAATGCTGCTCGTGCCATGTATCCGGAATCTTCCATAATTGAGATGAAAGTGTATAGGATTAATATATTGGGAAGAAACACTATCACACCACCTACACCTCCAATAATACCGTCAATTACTAAATCCTTTAGCGGCCCGGTTGGAATAAATGAATCTGCTGTCTGTGCTATAATGCCAACCAGCCATTCTATAGCCTGCATAGGATAGTCACCAATGACGAATGTTCCTTCGAACATTATGTACAGGAATACGAAAAAGATAGGGAAACCCCATATTCTGTGAGTTACTATGCTGTCCACTATCCGTGTGAACATTTCTGTGTTCTGGTTGTTGTCTGTATATGTTTCTTTCAGAGCTCCGGAAATGAAACCGTATTTGGCATCCGTTATAGCCTGTTCGCTGTCTTCGTTCATTACAGCCTTTAGGCGTTCGGCTTCTTTGTTTCTGATGTCTATGATTGTATCGGCATTCGGCATGTCGGAGATTATGCGGCGTTCGATATCCTTGTCGTTCTCGAGCATTTTTATGGCAAGGAAACGTGTGGAGTATTTATGCCTTATATTCTCAATCTTTCCTATTTCCTTTTTAACGGCTTCTATACTCCTTTCCAGTTCCGGTCCGTGGTTGATATGGATATGACGTATAAAGTTTTTCGGCGTGAAGTCATTTTCCTCTTCCTTATGGCTTCCGTATTTGTGGTCCGGCACGTAGGCATCGTGCCATTTGCGGTATTCCTGAAGGGCTTCATTCTGTATTTCTTCCTTCTGCCCCATAAAATCGGCACCTTCGTACAGTCCTATAATGACATGAAACAATTCGTCGATACCTTCGCCGGTACGACTTATTGTAGGTACTGCAGGAACACCAAGTAACTGGCTCAGTTTCTTTATGTCAAGCTTGTTGCCGCTGTTCTGAAGCGCGTCGTACATGTTCAGTGCAATGACCATTCTCACGTTCATGTCAATCAGCTGCGTAGTAAGGTAGAGGTTTCGCTCAATATTTCCTGAGTCTACAACGTTTATTATTACGTCTGGAGTTTCTTCTATGATATGTTTTCTCACGTACAGTTCTTCGGGACTGTAGGCTGACAATGAGTATGTACCCGGAAGGTCAATCAGGCGGAAATGATACCCCTGGAAGTCGAAGAAGCCTTCCTTGGCATCTACTGTAACACCACTATAATTTCCCACATGCTCATGCGAACCAGATGCAATATTGAAAAGTGACGTTTTTCCGCAGTTGGGATTGCCTACAAGGGCAACGTTTATAGTACGTCTTTTCCCTTGTGCAAGGGCTTTCATCTGTTCTTCAGTCACTGGAATATTTTCCGATATTGGATCGTATAATGATGTTGCTGAGTTTGTTTTTCGCGCTTCTTCTTCACTGATGATCTCTATCATTTCCGCCTCCTGACGTCGTAATGAGATTTCATATCCCATTATCTTATATTTGATAGGATCTTTCAGAGGAGCATTTAGTATTACTTCTACGGTTTTTCCTTTTATGAACCCCATTTCTATTATTCTGCGGCGGAAACCTCCGTGTCCCAATACCTTTACTATTACTCCTTTTTCACCTGTTTTGAGTTCCGATAGTTTCATGTTTTTATATTTTTCGGCAAAGATAGGGGATAGTAAGTTTTTATGCAAACTATTTAGATTGTTTTTAAATAATAAACTCTGCCATCTGATTTGTATTGTAGTTTTAAAAATACTACATTTGCAGTATGTTAAAACGTAAGATAGAAAAATATATAAACGAAAAAGAGCTGTTTAGCCTTAAAGACAGGTTGATTGTGGCTCTTAGTGGTGGTGCCGACTCTGTTGCATTACTTAGGGTATTGTTGTCATTGGGATGTGATTGTGTAGCAGCACATTGTAACTTCCATTTGCGTGGGCAGGAATCGGATAGAGATGAGATTTTTGTCAGAAGGCTTTGTGCCGAAGTTTCTGTACCACTTGAAGTTGTGCATTTTCAGACTTCTGATTATGCTGCGGAGAACGGTTTGTCCATTGAGATGGCTGCTCGCGAACTAAGGTATGGATGGTTTGAGGAGATCAGAAAGAAATACGGAGCATCTTATGTTGCCGTAGCTCATCACAAAGATGATAGTGTGGAAACGTTTCTTCTGAATCTCTCACGTGGAACAGGAATAAATGGTTTGAAGGGTATTATGCCTAAAAATGGTTATATTGTCCGTCCGTTGCTTGAAGTTGGTAGAGATGATATCCTGGATTATTTGCATTGCTTGAAACAAGACTATGTTACGGATAGTACTAATCTGGAAAATGTATATACACGAAACAAAATAAGGCTTGACATAATACCACTGTTCAGACAGATAAATCCTTCTTTCTGTGATTCCATAATGGAAACAGCATCACGCCTGTCGGATGTGGCAGCCATATATAAGCAGTCTGTAATGGCATCTATGGAACGTGTTATGCTTTCTCCATATTCCGTTTCTATAGAAAAACTTATGAATGAGGTCGCTCCTCAAGCTATACTTTTTGAATGGCTTTCACCGTTAGGATTTAATTCTGCACAGATTAAGGATATAGAAAGAAGTTTGAAGTCAACTTCCGGCAAAATTTTTTATTCTTCGGACTGGAAATTGCTTAGAGACAGGAATTGTCTTTTAATTAAGTCAAAAAAAGTTGAAGATCAGGTTTATATACTTAAAACCAGAATATTCAGTGTCGATTCAGATTTTAAAGTTCCCAAACGCAATGATGTGGCATATTTGGATGCTGATAAATTGTGTGGTGAATTGAAACTTAGAAAGTGGTGTTCCGGTGATAGGTTTGTTCCGTTCGGAATGAAAGGTTTTAAGAAGGTTCGTGATTACTTGCGCGATAGGAAAATGTCACTTTTCGAAAAAGAAAATATTATGGTTGTTACCTCTGGTGATGAAATTGTATGGTTGGTGAATGAAAGAACTGACAATCGTTTTTGTGTTGATAGTAAGACAGATAAAGTGCTGGAGATTGCTGTTTGTAAAAAATATAACACTACAATAGATAATAAGATATAAGAGTATATGTTTTTTAGTTAAATGATGTAAATTAGAGCGTAACCAATGATGTAATTCCAAGTTTTTATATTTACTTTGAAAATACTAAGCGGTTTATAATAAACGGTTTTGGTAATTAAAAATTTAATAAATAAACATTTATGAACGAATTAGTTGAAAAGATTAAGGAATTGAGCGAGGCTCTAGTTGCTGATGCTACTCAGCAAGCTGAAAAAGGCAACAAAGCTGCCGGAACACGTGCACGTAAGGCTTCTTTGGAATTGGAAAAAGTGTTGAAAGAATTTAGAAAAGCTTCTTTGGAAGAATCTAAGAAATAATGTTTGGGCAACGCTTTATTTAGGGGTTGTATTACTTCGGTTTAGTGGGAGTGATACAACCTTTTTGTTTGAATGGGTTCTTGGTAATTAATATTGTAATGCTGGTTTATAAGGTTTGGAGTCCGCAATTTTAAGTTTTATATAGGAGGTCGGAATGAAAAGTTCTTTCGGTAAGTTTATAGCTTTGTTGTTTATCATTGTTTTAACTTCCTGCCATAGGTATGCGGTGAAAGATTATTCAATATCTGAGGTTGATTCCTTGAATAATCTATCATATCGTTTGCGGTATAAGGATCTTAACCAATCTGCATTTCTCGCAGAGAAGGCATATAGTATGATATCTGCAGACTTTTCAAACTATCCGGAGGTGCTTAATAATCTGGCGTTCTGTGCTTATTTGCAGATGGATTTTGAGAAATCCATGAGGTTGTTTACTAATGTTGTTAACGTCTCTGATAATGAAATAGAATGTCTCGTAGCCGATGTCGGACTAATGAAGATATGTCAGCGTACATCTTCAAATAAAGAATTCTATGATTATCGGAACCGTGCACAAAGGCGTATAAAACGTATCAGGCAGGATAAGGTAGTCAAGGTTGATTCCATTCTTTCAGCTAGGTTCAATTATGCTTTGTCCGAATTTCATATTACTTCCGGTGTTTATTTTTATTATTTGCAGCAGGAAAAAGAGTCTTTGTCAGAGATTGATGCTATTGATCTTGATAAGATAGAATCTGACACGGCACAATTTATTAATTATATGTACATGCGAGGTTCTGGAGGTATGTATTCGGCTGCATCTCCTGAAGATATTGTAATAGGCGAATTCGGTTATCTCATGGATTGTCTTAGAATCTCTCATGAGCTTGGATATAAGTATTTTGAAGCCAATGCTTTGCAGGCTATGGCTGAAATTTTGAATTTCAGGTCTAACAGAACATTGATTTCTGAAAAACGTAAAGGATGGCTTGAGATAGTAAATGAAGATGACTGTCCTATAGACAGTTTGCCGTTGAATATGGCTGAACGTGCTTTGAAGCTGTTTAAGGATTATGGCGACTGGTACCAGATATCAGGTGCTTACAGAACTATGGCTACATATTATAATTACGTTGGCAGTCCGGAAAGAGCATTGCCGTTACTTGATACGGCATTACAATATGTAAACAAACATCATGAGAAATATTATGCCTGTACCGATACTACCGACAGGCTTAGAACATATAATAGGGATTTCCCTTATTCTTTGGAACTTAAATGGATAAATAAAGATGGAATAAAGACTGTTCCTGAGTGGATTGCCAGATTGAGAGAACAACTTAGCCGTACATATTCAGCTATGGGTATGAAATCTGAATCTGATTATAACAGAAACATATATCTTGATATTCTTGACTACACACGTCAGGATAAGGAACTGGAAAGCAGATATGCTGCATTGGATAAGGAATCATATCTGCTTAATGTCCTTTTGATAATGGTTGTGTTGGGCTTCTTTATTTTGACTATAGTACTTATATTGTTAAATAGGTTTTGGCGTATACGCAACAATCTGTACATTGATAAACTGAATAAAGTATTGCAGGTATGCCGCAATACTACAGCTGCTATTCCTGAGGAGGCTTCGGATTCGGAAGAAGTCGTAAGAATGGTTGAAAAGGCTGTAAAACCCGATGTGTTGAGTATTACTGCGGCTGAGGATTTGTGGATAGAACTGCTCGCTTCTGCGGATTCAGACAAGAGACCTGAATGGCTGGCTTCAGGAAAACTTCCAGTCTTTGAACTTATAGCTCCAGGAAAGGATATATCGGTAGGCAAGTTATGGCTCAAGAAAAATGGTAAATTAAAGCACGATGAGATGTCTATGATGAGGCTTATTACACCTTATATGGCATGGACGATAGAAAACGGACTTAATCTTATGATGCTTGCCGATACTAGGATGCGCCTTGAACAGGAGGAATATATACACCGTTTACATATAGCAGACAACAAAAGACAGAACGAAACCAAGAAAGCATGTGTAGCTATTGTAAATGGTATAGTTCCATATATTGACAGAGTTATTAATGAAGTTGCAAAACTTAGGAATGCATCATTTGCAAGAGACAATGATATAAGAAACGGTAAGTTGCAGTATATAGAAGAACTGTTGTCAAAAATCAATGACTACAATGATATATTGGCTGTATGGATAAAAATGAAGCAAGGGGATATCCGGTTGAATATAGAGAATTTCGCGCTTGACAGCCTGTTTGCCGTTATCGAAAAAGGCAAACATTCGTTTGAAGTCAAGAAACAGCGTCTTGATATTGAAAAATCTAATCTTGTGGTAAAGGCGGATAAGGCTCTTACACTGTTTATGATAAATACTCTTACGGATAATGCGCGTAAATATACTCCGTCCGGTGGGAAAGTAACTGTAACAGCATGCGAGGGAGATGATTATGTGGAAGTTTCCGTAAAAGATGATGGACCTGGATTGTCAAAAGCCGATGTGGAACATATATTGAATGAAAAAGTATACGATTCTGGCAAGATAGGCATAGATACAGCATCTGATATGGAAGAGCTGTCCAAACAGAAAGGACATGGATTCGGACTTATGAACTGTAAGGGTATAATAGAAAAATATAAGAAGACAAGCCCTTTATTTAGTGTATGTAAGTTTGGTATTGACAGCGAACCAGGCAGAGGAAGCCGTTTCTATTTCCGTCTTCCTAAAGGAGCGAAAAAAGTTTTGTCTGTCATCGTTTTACTTATTTCATTCACCAGTATGTTTGCCAAATCTTCTGATATATCAATCGTAGAAGATAAAGTTCTTATTGCTGACAGTACATATTTGGTGACAGGTTACGACAGCCTTCTTTCCATAGCCAATACGTTTGCAAACATGGTTTACGAAAGTAATGTAAGGGCTGATTATGATAAGGCTCTTTCACTGGCCGACAGTGCTTTTCATTATCTGAATATGCATTATCTGAGATTTTCCGGAAGGAAAGGTCCGTTACTTGATACAGACAGTCAGGATGACGCTTCTGAGCTGATATGGCTTAATAACAAGTTTGACACAGATTATTATATAATCCTCGATGTGAGAAATGAGGTAGCAGTAGCTAGTCTTGCTGTGAAGAACTTCTCAAAATATTATTATAACAACAAGGCCTATACCACACTGTATAAACAGATAAGTGAGGATAAATCATTGGAACAGTACTGTCAGAAGATGCAGAAATCGGCCAATAACAAAATGGTAGCCATAATTCTTTTTGTAATATTGATAGTTGTAGGGCTGGTGGCATACTATGTTATATATCTGCGACGTATGCTTCACTACCGATACAACATGGAACAGGTCCTTACCATTAATCAGACAGTTTTTTCGGCTTCAGCATCTGGTGATACACCGGATAATACATCTGATATATGTGTTCGGACTGTAAGGACATTGTTCCGTGATGTAAATGAACTTATTACTATAGAGAATCTGGTGATTGGAATATTCGATGAATCTGAAAACAGGTTACTTCTCTCATGGTATTCAGACTGTAATGATGAAAGCCTTTTAGAAAAACTCAATAAGTCGTATATTAGTAGAAGTGTTATTTATGATGAAGATAAACAATGGATAGTTTTACCTTTACGCGTAGATTCTGCAGGTGGGGTAAACTACATAGGGGTGATAGGACTGAAATATATTGATAATTCAGTTCGTGAGGAAGACCGGATTTTGCTTGAACTGGTAAGTGAATATCTTGGCGTGTCATTATATCACACAATAGTTCAGGTGGAGAGGAGATTCCAGGATATTGAACTGGCTAAGGATGAAGCTGCCAGAGCTGAGCATGAAGAAAACACTCTCCATGTCCAAAATCTTGTTCTTGATAATTGTCTATCAACAATTAAGCATGAAACTATATATTATCCGGGTCGTCTGAGGAAGATTGTTGAGCAGGTGAGGGCTGAATATGTCTCAAACTCTGATTGTAAAGAAATGGATAAGAGTCTTCAGGATATGGAGGAACTGGTGGCATATTATAAAGAAATATTTACACTTTTGTCGTCTAATGCATCACGTATGTTGGAAGGTGTCACATTCAGACGTTCATTGATAAATGTTTCTACACTTACAGAACATGCTGATAAGTACTATAGAAAGTCAGTAAGACGCATGTCTGTTTATCCTTCTTTGAAGATTGATTTGGAATGCGAATGTGTTATATCCGGTGATGAAATATTGCTTTGTTTTCTTTTGGAGAATCTTTTAGATGAAGCTTTACGGTGTAATGTTGCTGGTGAAATAATTCTTTCTGTAAGTAAGGATGAATGTTTTGCCAGATTTGAATTTACAGACAGACGACGTAACTTTACGCAAGAAGAACTGAATCTGTTGTTTTATCCTGATAGTGCGAAGGTAAAAGTGTCAGAATTTGGTGATGTCCTTTCCGGGGCTGAATATCTGATATGCAAGCAGGTTATCAGAGATCATGATGAGTATGCAGGAAGGAGGGGATGCCGTATCAATGCCAAAGTTGCTGATGACGGCATTGGATTCTGTGTATGGTTTACTGTGCCATTGAGTAATAGATAAAAAGTTTTGATTGAATAAAATATAAATATGTTTATGGAAAAATTTAAGGTAATAATAGTAGAAGACGTAAAACTTGAGTTGAAAGGAACTGAAGAAATTTTCCGTCATGAAATACCTGATGCTGAGGTTATTGGCACAGCTATGACTGAGGCTGAATTTTGGGCATTGATGGAGACAGAGTCACCGGATATGGTACTTCTGGATTTAGGATTAGGTGGTTCCACAACAATTGGAGTCGAAATATGTGCCAAACTTCATAAAGAAAGGCCTGAAGTAAAAGTACTTATATTTACAGGCGAGGTACTGAATGAAAAGTTATGGGTTGATGCTCTTAATGCAGGAGCAGATGGAATAATTCTTAAAACAGGAGAACTGCTTACTGCCGTTGACGTGCAGGCTGTTATGGAAGGTAAGAAACTTGTCTTTAATTATCCTATATTGGAGAAGATTGTTGCACGTTTCAAGCAGAGTGTAGCTGCCGAACAAAGGCGTCAGGAGGCAATAATTAATTACGATATTGATGAGTACGATGAACGTCTGCTCCGTCATCTGGCACTAGGATATACCAAGGAGATGATTACAAATCTAAAGGCTATGCCTTTCGGGGTTAAATCAATAGAAAAACGACAGAATGAATTGATAAACAGGTTGTTCCGCTCTGATGAAAGGGTAGGAGTTAATGCCTGTAGACTCGTTACACGTGCTTTTGAGCTTAGAATTCTTGATATAGACAATCTCGAACCTGATGAGGAATAGAAATATTATACATCCGGCTACTGTTTTTTTTCTGCTTTGGTGGTTAGTGGCATTATTGTCGTGGATAGGCAGTGTATATGCATGGGATGGTGTAAGAAATATAATCAGTACTGAAGCATTGAGGTGGTTCCTCAGGTATACCGAAGAAAACCTGATGTCTTCACCTGCACTTTACTTCACTATAATATTTTTTATGTCATTTGGTCTGTTTGTGCATTCCGGTATGAGTGATGTGTTTTTGCGTATCTTTAAGCGTGAACGTAAACTTTCCGGTAAGGAAAAAAAATCGCTGGTAGCATCTGCCATTGTTGCCATTATGTATTTTGTTTTATATTCATTATTGGCATGGGGGCCATGGAATATTGTGCGTGGCGTAACAGGAAGATATGTTGATTCTCCTCTGCACGATGGAGCTTTATGTATATTGTCAATAGGTGTAGGCATAACGTCTATGGTTTATGGATATTCTTCAGACCGATATCGTAATGATACGGATATTGTAAATGGAATGTCATATTTGTTTTCACGTTTTCCGTCATATCTTGTATCATTGTTTTTCGTAATACAGTTTATGGTGGTATTCAGTTATAGTGGATTGCCTGTATGTATGGGAATAAATGATGTTATACTTGATTTTATTTATTGGGGGTGTTGTATTGCTACACTATTATGGGTTTATTATAAACATACTTGATTAAATATAATTAAAATGATATTAATATTACCGATATTAAATTCTAATGATATAAATTTGCAGACATTAATTTTATATTTTAAATAGAAATGAAAAAAGGATTACTATTTGCTGCAGCTGGTGTAATGGCATTGGCTGCATGTCAGGAGAAAGGTGGTTATACCATCAACGGTACTATTGACGGAGCTAAGGATGGCGATTATGTTTACATGCGTTATTACGATGGCAGAGAAGCCTTCAATTTGGATTCTGCTATTGTAAAAAACGGTAAATTTGAGTTTAAGGGAATGCCGGACTCAGTGTTTGCACCTAAGTTTATAATTTATGGTAATGAAACTCAGGATCTAAATGCTACCGTATTTGTTGAA
Source organism: uncultured Bacteroides sp. (assembly GCF_937912035.1). Classification (GTDB taxonomy): domain Bacteria; phylum Bacteroidota; class Bacteroidia; order Bacteroidales; family Bacteroidaceae; genus Phocaeicola. The sequence goes on along the minus strand of NZ_CALDPF010000062.1, from coordinate 60,859 downwards.
GAGGGTAACATAAACATTAATATTGCCAAAGGAAATTCAAAAGTTTCCGGAACTCCATCCAACGATGCTTTTGCTGCATTTATAGAAAAATATTCTGGTTTTGAAAATCAGATGACTGCTATAGCTACTACATTCCGTACAGATACAACTCTTACAGATGTGCAGAAAGATTCGTTGGTTAATGCGTATGATAAAGTATCTGAAGAATGTATGGACTATGTTTATGCGCAGACAGAAGCAAATATCAACAATGCAGTTGGTGCTTATCTTTTGCAGTCAAACGGATTTTCTTTTGAAGTTGAGCAGGCAAATGCTTTGCTTGAAAAGTTGCCTCAGAAGTTCCTTGCATCTTCGTCAATGTCTCGTTTGAAAGAATATATCGACAACGCAATGAATACAGTTGTAGGTAAGAAATATATTGATTTTACAATGAATACTCCTGAAGGTGAAACTGTAAAACTTTCTGATTTCATTAGTAAGAACAAATATACTCTTATTGATTTCTGGGCTAGCTGGTGTGGACCATGCCGTCAGGAAATGCCTAACGTGGTGGATGCATATAAACAGTTTAAGTCTAAAGGTTTTGGTATAGTAGGTGTATCACTTGATAAAGATGCTGACAAGTGGAAACAAGCTATAAAGGATTTAAACATTACATGGCCTCAGATGTCCGATCTAAAGGCATGGCAGTGTGAAGGTGCCAAGTTGTATGGTGTTCGTGCTATTCCGGCTACAGTTCTTGTCGACCAGGAAGGAAATATCATTGCCAGAGATTTGCGTGGCGAAGACATTGCTGCAAAACTTGGTGAATTATTGAAATAAAATCTATTAACTATTGAGATATTCTCAATATATATGGCATATTACTCATAAAAAGTAAGCTGTGAAATAAAAACTCCTGCATTTAACCATGTAAACTAATAAAGGTTAATGCAGGAGTTTTTTTATTTCATATTATTGGGTGTATGATTATATATTCACTGATTTCCGTGTTTTATTTATTTTGATTATTCCTTTCCTTTGTCTTATCGTAAAATTTATATGTTTAATCTAAAAAAAAGATGTATGAGAAAGTTTTATTGTTTAATTTTTTGTACAGCTTTAATGCTGGCAGGGTGTGAAGAAGGTATTGGAAATGACGACGATGGAAATGGGGGAGATACTGAATTGGTTTTATCAAATGACACTAAGACAGAAGTCACTGTAAAGGCGGATGAAAATGGTGAAGGGCAAGTTATTAAATTTACTGCAGCTGCAGCATGGAATGCTACTGTAAAAGATGTTACTTCATCAAAAGCTGATACAGAAAATAATGTTGACTGGTTGAAATTAAGTGCATATAGTGGTGAGGCTGGAAATGTTTCACTGACATTGTCTATATCAAAGAATTTTACCGGAGTCAATCGTAAAGCGGAGATCATTATCCAATGTGGTGATGCAACTATAAAGATAACTATTGAGCAAGTGGCTGAAAATGCCGATGGCACAGTAACAAGGCAGGTGGAATATATTACAAACAGATGGGAATTTAATAGTGAGAAAGTAGATAATCCTGATGCTGTTACTGTTTCGGAAGAAACTATGAAGTACAGTTACGATGACAAAGGAAGAGTCGTGAAAATAGCAAGTGCTGATTTTGACGAAAATGACTACTCATACGAAACTATCTACGACTATACTATTGTTGATGAAATACAGGTAATTTCAAGGGAATACAGTGATAGTGGAACTAACGAAGAAAAATACATTGTAAATCTGAATGATAAAGGAAATGCTGTAAAAGTACGTAAGTTTGACTCTTATGAGAATAAGTATTTGGATAAGAGTGTAATCTCATATTATGACGATGGCAGATTAAAACAAGCTATAATGTACGGTGGATATAGTCCTGAGAAAGGTACACAGTATAATTTCACATACGAAAACGGTTATCTGACCAAAATCGCCGAAGTTGATTACGATGAAAATATAATTAATTTTGATATCCCGACTTTCTATCCAAACAAATACCCAAACAACAATATCATTGACATGATCACTTTCTATTCTGTTTATGAAGACTGGAATTTGAGTGATGAGGCAATATCAATGTTATCTACTATAGGCCGATTGGGAAAAACCGGTGATTATTTTATAGAGAAAAGAGATAAAATAAAATATGAAGAACCTTCAGATAAAGTTGAGACATCTACAGAAGCTCCTGGAACAGTAATACGTGAAGTGGAATACAGGGAAACCGATTTCAATAATTATGATGATATTTTTTCATGTGAGTATGACAAGGACAATAACCTTACCAAGGTTACTATAACAACCGGATTCGATATTTATGAAATAAGTTATAAGATTGTAGTTACTGATGAAGTTGCCGAGGAGCATGACGGCATTAAGATTTATTTCTGTGAAAAACAGTCGTATAAGAAAAATAAGATCGGAAGCGATGTAGATACAGTAACTTATACATTGAGTTATAAATAGTTGAGATAAATACGATGATAAAATAAAAATCTCCTACTTCAGCTAATAAAAGAGTAGCTGAGGTAGGAGATTTTTATATTGTCATTATTTATGGATATTCGCCCCTATTTAGTATCAGCAGCGGCTGGCATCATATCGCCTTTTACAATTAGGCGAGTGATTTCAGATTTTCCGTTTGTGCGTAATGTAATTGTCTTCTGGAATCTTCCGGGAAACTTACCGGCACCATTGTAAGTAACTGTAATTTCACCGCTCTCACCCGGTTTGATAGGTTCCTTAGGATACTGTGGTACCGTGCATCCGCATGTTGCTATAGCCTGATGAATGACCAGAGGACCGTCGCCTACATTAGTGAATTTGAAAGTACATGTCACTTTAGGACTGTTTTCCGAGAAACTGCCAAAATCGTGTGTCGTTGTCTCAAACTTTATTTCTGCTGTACCGGCAGCCATTACCATGATTATGCCCATGAAGAACATAACTGTGGTAAGAATAAATTTCTTCATACTTGTTCTACTTTTATAATTCTTGTTGCGAATTTAGTTTATAATCTAATTTATAAATGCTTTTAATCACCAAAATTAACAGAATATTGCTGTAACAGATTGATTTTAACCTCGGTTCACCTGTTTTACACCTTTTACTGTCCTTAGTTTTTTTATCAATGCTTCCAGTTTTGATGTATCATCCACCATTACCGTAAGCATTCCTGAGAACAATCCGTCGTGCGAATCTACACTGATTGATCTTAAAAGTATATCGTTCTCCTTGTTGATGATAGAAGTGATGTTTGTAACAATACCTATGTCGTCATGTCCTACTATACGCAGTGTAATAGGATATTGTTTGCCCTGACTCTTGCCTGCCCATCTGGCGCGTACTATACGGTACGGAAATCTGGCCTTCATCTCTGGAGCATTAGGACAGTCGCAGCGGTGTATCTTTATACCTCCTGAGATAGTGACAAATCCGAACACATCGTCTCCATAGATAGGATTACAGCATTTTGCCAGATTAAAATCAATTCCTTTCAGGTTCTGGTCTATCACCAGCACATCGTCTTTGAAGTAATCTTTGACTTCTGCGTTCTGTTGCAGATTATATGCCTCGGCACTTCTGTATATCACTTCTTCGCGTTGTTCCGTCTCACGCTTTTGCATCTCCACGTATTTGTCGATAATCGTATTTATATCGCTGCTCTCGTCGGATATGCTCTTGTAGAAATCTGTTACGCTCTTGAAGCCCATCTTTTTGATAAGTCGCATCAGTATGGACTCGTCGTATTCAATTTTCTTGTTTTTGAATTTACGTTCAAGCGTTTCCTTGGCAAACTGTGTTTGTCGTGCCGCTATTTCTTTTAGTGCCTGTCGTATTTTTGTTCTGGCTTTCGAAGTAGTTACAAAATTCAGCCAGTCTTGCTTCGGCACCTGAGTGTTGGAGGTCATGATTTCCACCTGATCTCCACTGTTCAGAATCTGTTTCAGCTGGACATTCTTTCCGTTCACCCTTGCACCTATACACTTGCTTCCAAGGTTAGTGTGAATGGTAAAGGCAAAGTCCAGGACCGTTGCTCCTTGAGGAAGTTTGTAGAGGTCACCTTTCGGTGTAAAAACAAACACTTCATCTTTGTAAAGGTCGAGTTTGAACTGATCCATGGCCTCGATATCGCTGTCGGCATTTTCCAGTGTCTCGCGTATGGAGTTAAGCCATTCGTCAAGCCCTGTCTCACCTTTAATGCCTTTGTATCTCCAGTGTGCAGCCAGACCTTTCTCGGCTATTTCATCCATCCTTTCAGTACGTATCTGTACTTCCACCCATTTGCCTTCAGGGCCCATCACGGTGATATGAAGCGATTCGTATCCGTTGCTTTTAGGCACCGACAGCCAGTCGCGCAGACGTTTCGGGTTAGGCAGATACATGTCAGTAACAATCGAATATGCCTGCCAGCATTCCTGTTTTTCTTTTTCCAGTTCAGAGTCAAGGATTATTCTTATGGCAAACAGGTCGTAAACACCTTCGAAAGGGCAACCCTGTTTTTTCATCTTCTGATATATCGAGTGTATGGACTTGGTTCTTCCTTTCATGTGGAATTTCAGTCCTGCATCCTCCAGCTTCTTCTTGATAGGCTCGATAAAGGCGTCAATATATCTGTCGCGAGCTTGTTTTGTGGCGTTCAGCTTTTCTTTTATATGATAATAAATGTCATGCTGCGTGTATTTCAGTGACAAGTCCTCCAGCTCGGATTTTAACTTGTACAATCCTAGCTTGTGCGCTAAAGGAGCATACAGATATGCCGCTTCATTCGAAACCATGATTCTGGCTTCATCGTTTTCAGAATCCTTAATCTGTCGCATCAGGTTTACCCTGTCTGCAATGATTATAAGAATAACCCTCATGTCTTCCGCGAATGAGAGCAGAAGATTTCTGAAGTTTTCCGATTCTATAGTCGGACTTTTGGCATAAAGTTCATTTATTTTTACAAGCCCTTTGATTATACCTGCTACGTCCTCTCCGTATTCGTTTTTTACTTCATCAAGTGTACAAAGATTATATTTCACAGATTCGTGAAGCATTATACCCAGTATGGAGGCACGGCGCATGCCTATCTCTTCGGCTACAATAACGGCTGTCTGCATGTCTTTTATTATCGGATTCATTCCAAATGCATTTCTTGGAATACCCCCGTTCTTCATCACCTTGATAAGATGTGATTTTATTTTTCTGCAGTCATCCTTTTGCAGTGTGTCTTTAGATAGCCTTAGTAGTTTTTTATATAATGTAAAGAGTAATTCTTTTTCATTACTGTTAAAAAAAGCTGTTTCTTCCATGACTTTATCCTTTTTCTTGTGTGTAAAGATAGTTTTTTTCTTCATTATATTAGTTATATTTCGCCCTTTTTTATAATTTTGAGCAGATTTCTATACTATTGAACGAATTCATTACTTAATTTATACAATATGTTAACACAAGAAGATAAAGATTTATTGGCTAAGAAAGGCATCTCCGAAGAACAGATTGCCGAACAGTTAGCTTGTTTCGAAAAAGGTTTCCCTTTTCTAAAATTATTTGCAGCTGCATCAGTTGAAAACCGCGGTATTATGCTTGCGAGTGAAGATGCTCAGAAAACATATCTTGCAGCTTGGGACGCATATAAGGAAGGCGATAAGAAAATAGTCAAGTTTGTACCTGCGTCTGGTGCTGCCAGCCGTATGTTCAAGAATATGTTCGAATTCCTTGGCGCAGACTATGATGTTCCTACAACCGATTTCGAAAAGAAATTCTTTAACAATATCAATAATTTTGCTTTTTATGCCGACCTTGATGCTGCTTGCGTAAAGAACAACGGTAAAGGTATTGAAGCTTTGATTTCAGAAGGCAATTATAAAGATGTTGTTGCAAATCTTCTGGAATCTGCCGGCTTGAATTACGGAGCATTGCCAAAAGGTCTGCTTAAATTCCATAAATATGAAGACGGCGTTCGTACTCCGCTCGAAGAGCATCTTGTAGAAGGAGCTTTGTATGCTGCCGGAAAGAGTGGGGAAGTGAATGTACATTTCACCGTATCTACAGAACATCGCGAACTGTTTGCAAAACTTGTAGATGAAAAGGTTGCTCAGTACGCTGCTAAATATGGTGTAAAATACAACATCAGTTTCTCTGAACAGAAACCAAGCACTGATACAGTAGCTGCAGATATGGAGAACAAGCCATTCCGCGACAACGGCAAACTTTTGTTCCGTCCGGGCGGTCACGGCGCATTGATAGAAAACCTGAATGACCTTGATGCAGATATAGTATTTATCAAGAATATAGATAATGTAGTTCCTGACAGACTGAAGGGTGATACAGTAACTTATAAGAAGTTGCTTGCCGGAGTTCTTGTAACACTTCAGAAACAGGCTTTCGAATATCTTCAGCTACTAGATAGCGGTCATTATCGTCATGATGAATTGGAAAATATCATCCGTTTCGTTCAGCAGCAGCTCCACTGCCGCAAGGATGATATAAAGGATATGGAAGATGCCGACCTGGTAATTTACCTGCGTAAGAAACTTAACCGTCCTATGCGTGTTTGCGGTATGGTTAAGAATGTGGGCGAACCTGGTGGTGGTCCGTTCCTGGCTTATAATCCTGACGGAACAGTTTCATTGCAGATTTTGGAAAGTTCACAGATTGACATGAACGATCCTGAAAAGAAAGCAATGTTCGAAAAGGGTACACACTTCAATCCGGTTGACCTGGTTTGTGCCGTTCGCGACTATAAGGGCAACAAGTTCAATCTTGTGAATTATGTTGACAAGGCTACAGGATTTATTTCATATAAATCAAAAGGCGGCAAGGAACTTAAGGCACTTGAACTTCCGGGATTGTGGAATGGCTCAATGAGTGACTGGAACACTATTTTCGTTGAAGTTCCTTTGAGCACATTCAATCCGGTTAAGACTGTAAATGACTTGCTGAGAGAACAGCACCAGTAATTTTGAGGTATTATAATAAATAAAATATGCATGCAGAGTGGCATTTTCCACTGTTTGCATGCATATTTTTTTATTCCACATCAATCGCCATTATATAATCATTCATATAGTAACCTCCTCCAATGTCGAAATCACCTTCCGAAACTTTTTTCATTCCCATGTGAAGATAAAATCCCAGAGCCGGATTGTGGCGGTTCACGTTTAGTTCCATTCTGCATGGTTTCCTGTTTATTTCTTTCACTGCTTCTTTGGCTTTGCAGAACAGTTGTTTTCCTATATGCTCTTTTTGAAATTCAGGCAAGACATAGATTTTCTGCAGATGAAACAGGTTTTCGCCTTCCTTCTGTATTGACACGTATCCTGCAGGCTTGTTGTCAGAGTATGCCAGATAGTAAATATGTCCTTCTTCCGTCATCTGTTTTAAAAGATTTTCAGGCGAATACATCCAGTCCATCATATAGTCAATCTGTTCTTTTGTCAGGATATCCTTGTAAGTTGTGGGAAATGCTATCCATGCCAACTCGTTTATCAGCTTGATATCCTCTGTAGTAGCTTTTCTAATGTCAGTCATATATCCTTGTTTTTAGTTGTACTCTCGCAAAAATACGTTTTTATCGGGCTTATTGTAACTGGACTTTAGTTAATTGTATTAAAAATAATAAAATATCAAGTACTTTGTAATGCAAGGTAATCTAATTATACATATATTTGTGCCATACAAACAAAGTAATAATAAAATCATGAATGTAGATAATGTAAAATCTCAGATGCGAAAGGGTATGCTTGAGTACTGCATTCTCCTGTTGTTGCACAGAGAACCGTCTTATGCGTCGGATATAATCCAAAAACTGAAAGATGCAAAGCTTATAGTAGTGGAGGGCACACTTTATCCCTTACTTACCAGACTGAAGAATGATGGTCTCCTTTCGTATGAGTGGGTTGAATCAACTCAGGGACCACCACGCAAATACTACAAACTTACCTCTGATGGAGAGGGGGTATTGTCTGAGTTGGAAACGGCGTGGGATGAACTCTCCAATACGGTAAATCATTTAAGGAACGAACTTTTAACAATTGAATCAAAATGAAAAAGACATTGACAGTTAATTTAGGTGGCACGGTTTATCATATAGATGAAGATGCATATGTATTATTGGACAATTATCTGAATAATCTGAAATATCATTTCCGTAGTGAGACCGATGCTGATGAAATAGTAAGGGACATGGAAAACCGTATAGCTGAACTGTTTTCCGAATATATCTCTCATGGTCAGCAGGTCATCACTATAGAGAATGTGGAGGAAGTGATAGCCCGCATGGGTAAACCGGAGGAAATCAATACAGATGATGAGTCGAATGAAAATACTCAGGATTATCGTAACAATACAAACGGTGATGACACAGTGAAACGTCGTCTTTTCAGAAATCCCGATGATAAAGTCCTTGGTGGTGTAGTTTCAGGACTTGCCGCATATTTTGGATGGGATGTGGCATGGACGCGAATCTTGTTTTTAGTCTGTGCTATATTGTTGCATGGGTTCATTTTGGCATATATCATAGCATGGATTATAATACCAATGGCACATACCGCTACAGAGAAACTTCAGATGAAAGGCGAGCCGGTGAATATGGAGAATATAGGGAAAACAGTGACAGACGGTTTTGAAAAGATGAATGATTATGTCCATTCCGAGAAGCCACGTACATTTATTGAAAAATTGGGAAATATATTTTTCTCTGTATTAGGCTTCATCGTAAAGTTGGTATTTGTCATATTGGCTATATGCTGTGCTCCTGTAGTGATAGTAGTCTTAATAGTGCTTTTTGCATTGCTTATGGCTGCTACCGGAGTGTTGGTCAGTGTTCCGGCATTTTTCTATGAGGCATTGCCTTACATCAACTGGGATATGGTTGGAACATCTGCCGGTGTGGCTGTCACTATGGTAGTTTGCGGATTGTTGCTGATAGGAATACCTGTAGTTGGAGTTATACATCTTATACTTCATATTACAGGGAAGAAAGAGCCTATGTCCACTTCCATGAAAGTCGTTATGATCTTGTTGTGGATAGTTGCAGCTTCTGTAAGTATTGTGTTGGTTTCACAGGCACCGTTCATTATTCACCCAACTCATCTTCTGTTCCACAGAATATTGTAATTCATAAGTATAATATTTTCGGAAAAATGTTATCTTTGCAGACATAATGTTATCTTTGTAGATATATAGACAAAAACTCTTATAATTATGACTAAAAAAATACTTTTGCTTGGCTCCGGAGAATTGGGAAAGGAGTTTGTAATTGCCGCCAAGAGATTGGGACAGTATGTGATTGCATGTGATTCTTATGCCGGTGCACCCGCAATGCAGGTTGCCGACGCATGTGAGGTGTTCAGTATGCTTGATGGCGATGCGCTTGACAAGGTTGTAGCAAAATATCACCCTGACATTATTGTACCTGAAATTGAGGCTATTCGTACAGAACGTCTTTTCCATCTGGAGAAAGAAGGTATTCAGGTTGTTCCAAGTGCAAGAGCCGTGAACTTTACTATGAACCGTAAGGAGATACGTGACCTTGCTGCAAAAGAACTGGGACTTAAGACTGCCAAATATTTCTATGCAAAATCATACGAAGAACTTAAAGAAGCTGCCGAGAAGATAGGTTACCCTTGTGTTATCAAACCATTGATGTCTTCTTCAGGAAAAGGACAGTCTGTAGCCAAAGGTCCGGAGGATCTTCAGTATTCATGGGATTATGGATGCAGCGGAAGCCGTGGCGACATCAAGGAACTCATTGTAGAAGAGTTCATCAAGTTCGACAGCGAGATTACACTTCTTACAGTTACTCAGAAGAACGGTCCTACATTGTTCTGTCCTCCTATAGGACATGTACAGAAGGGAGGCGACTATCGCGAAAGCTTTCAGCCGGCACGTATCGCTCCAGAACATTTGGCTGAGGCACAGCAGATGGCTGCAAAAGTAACTGAAGCCCTTACCGGTTACGGACTTTGGGGAGTGGAATTTTTCTTGAGCCATGACAATGGTGTTTATTTCTCAGAACTCTCACCACGTCCTCATGACACAGGTATGGTGACATTGGCAAATACACAGAACCTCAACGAATTCGAACTTCATCTGTATGCTATTCTTGGATTGCCTATACCTGGAATTACTCAGGAACACATCGGTGCAAGTGCGGTAATTCTTTCACCGATAGCAAGCAAGGACGCTCCTCGCTATAAGGGTATAGAGAATGTATGTTCTCAGCCTGACACATACTTGCGTATATTCGGTAAGCCATATACAAAACTTAACCGTCGTATGGGCGTAGTAGTTTGCTATGATAAGGTAGGAGGTGACCTTGATGCTCTCCGTGATAAATGTAAGTCGCTTGCAGCAAAGGTAGAAGTATATTGATACGTCTAAACGGAAAATAAACGGTTGTTAAATGCGTGCTAAACGCAGAACAAACAGCAATTGAACGCCCGCTGAACACTGGATGAATCCTGTGTACGGCGGGCGTTACTGTTTTAGGTAGCGTTTAGAAACCGTTTAGGCTCTGTTCAGATACCGTTCATCATCCGTTCGCTCACGCATAACTGTGCATCCCTCCAAGTATAAAGTTTACCCCGAAACAAGTAATCAGTACCGAGATAAAGGCCAGTATACAGAAACGGTGGAAGAACATCGGACTTCTGAAAGAACGGATAGATTCGGTATGTAGTGCTGCCGAGTAAATAAGCATGGTGATGAGTGCCCATACCTCTTTCGGGTCCCATCCCCAATATCTTCCCCACGACACGTTTGCCCATATAGCTCCGATAAATATTCCGAACACCAGCAGGAATACGGCTGGATAAAGGATTATACGGCTGCTGTCTTCCAGACTGTAAATATCATTGTCTCTTTTCCCGCTCCTGTGAAGAATTTCGGCAGATATTCCGTTCAGCATCATTATGGCAAACAGTGAGTAAGAAATCATGATGGACATAACATGTATGCTCAGAAGCGGTGATGACAGAACCGGCATAAGCGGTGTTATGGCAGGATTGCTGTCGCCCATCATTGCCACCAGCAGTGCGAGTCCGGAAATTATATATCCTACCGATACGGAATTATTCATACGCCTGTAGAAAATAATGCTGAACAGTATTGATACGACAGACATAATCAGCATAGTCTCAAAACCGTTCGAAACAGGTATGTGGCCGCTTATAATCCATCTCAGCGCAATAATCCCAGACACGTAGCCCAGGGTAGGGAACAGCATTATAAACAGACAGTGGTTTGTTCCGTTCTTTCTCTTTCCCTTTACCACATTATAAATCTGGAATATATAGCCGAATATACCTATTGTGAGGCAGAACATGGAGAGCAGTTTCAGATTGGCAAATGAATTGTATATCCTCTCTGCCTTGAATTCTGTATCCGATGGCAGCGAGTTCCCGGCTTCCTTTTTCTGAAATCCTATGATTTTGTCTATCAGTTTCTCTGCTCCGCTAAAATCTTTCATTGCCACTTTCTCTGCAATATAGTTCATGCTGTATCTTATGAACAGCCATTTGTCGCGTTCAATGTCCGATGGCAGATTGTCAGGAATGGAGTACCATGTATATGTACCTTTCTCATTGTCGAATGCCGGGTATATCTTCAGAAGATTTCCCGTACATAAAGAGCTTATCAGACTGAACTTCTCCGCTGCCTCTTCCAGTTCGCGGATGCGCTTTATGTCTTTTTCTGTTTTCAGCTGTTCGTCTATCTTAAATCCATTTCTTCCTATAAAGTCGGTCAGTCTGGCATACCTTCCTTCTATGCCCAGTACTTTCTGAACATATTTGCTTTTTATGCGGATAAACGGCTCCTCTTTCCAGTAGTCGTAATAGAAGAAACATCCTGTCAGTACCTGTTCAGCCGACAGCCCTTTATAACTTTTTCCTCCGTATATCTTTTTGGTGAAATCAGTGGCAAGGGTTTGCACTGGAGCAATTCGTCCGTTATGGTTTACGCGTATGTTTCCGAAGACTTCAGCTGTACCTGCAGGGAGAGTAGGTGGCAGTTTGTTTTCTGCAAATGATGACGCAAATGATATTGACAGTAATAAGCATGCTGCAGATATCCTCTTCTTAAAAACGGATTTCTTTTCAAAGAAGAACAGTATCATTGAAAGAAAGAGTAATATATATCCAGTGTAAGTGACGGCAATGCCAATCGGGTCGTGGCTTACGTATAGTGTGCTTCCCTTTCCGTCGGCATCATATCCCGACTGGTAGAAACGGTAACCTTTGTGTTTGAATATACGGTTCATCGAGACTGTTCCTTCTGTTTCCGAACCGTCGTGTATTGATATTGTGCTAATATAATTCATGGGTGTGGTTGTGCCGGAGTAATACTCTGTTCGGAATTCCTCTAGCGAAATGCTGAAGGGAAGTTTGTGTTCCGCTTCGTCTGTCGTCTTGAAACTCTGCTTGGGATTTTCGTCCATTCTGAGATGTATGCTACCTTGCAGTCCTGAGGTATGGGTTATGAATGCACCTGTCAGTATAACGATGAAGGAGGCATGCATACAGAAAGTGATTATCCGTTTATACAGTTTCCGTTTTATAATATAGACTATGCCGGAAATTGCAGCTGTGAACCATAATGCCATGAACAGTGGATTGGAATAGAAATGTCGGCTGGCAAATGATGTGCCGTTTGTCTTTTCTGCTATTGTGGCTGATACCATGATTATTATCAGCAGCGATATTGTGATGACGGTAGTGCGTTTGGAGATTTTCAGCAGTTTGTTGATCATATATAGCGAATGTCTGTTTGAAAGACCGTCCTCCGATGTGTCGATGGGAGGACAGTCTTGTATATTTATATCTTATATCGAATCGATAAACTTTACTATTGCATCTCTGTCTTCTTTTGACAATTCCCTGAATTTCTGTACGGTATAGTATGCGTCACTCTTTTTGTTTCCGTGCCACATAATCGCCTCTATTACGTTTCGTGCGCGGTTGTCATGCAGCCTATCCGCAGTAGCCGAGCCTGTACATCTCTGGTGAAGTCCTCTTCCCCAAAGCGGAGTCGTTCTGCACCATCCCGTACGGATATCGTTCACCATGTAAAGCTTGTGCTGAATCAAGTCTGAGTAAGGCCATATCTTCTGGTTAGGATATTTCGGGAGGCGGCTGTCGCCTTTGCTGAAAACACCGTTAGGGTCGTAGAAATTATCGTCACCTGTAGTCCATGACGGTTTGTGGCAGTATGTGCAGCCTATCTCTTCGAACAGTTCCTTACCTTTCAGTACATCCGGGTCGTCAACGTTTCTTGCTGCCGGTACTGCAAGACCTCTGTGCCATACCATGAAGTCTACGTAGTCTTCGTCGCTCATTTCCACGTCAAGTTCTTTCGAGGTGAGATAAGCAAGTATTGCAGCCTCGATATCAGCCGGATTTTCGCTTGCCGGATGCCATGTAGGATGATTCTTTTCGGGATCTGCCTGCTCGATATAATCCTTGTATCCGGCCTGTACTTCAGGATCCTTTGCAGAATATTGTGCGTATGTTCCTGCTGCGTCAAGGTAGTGGTATCTTCTGTTTGTTCTTGTCACGTTTGTGATATTCCACAAGGCGTTTGTTCCTGCGGCGTCCTGCAGAGGTCCGCGGCTAAGGGCGTATGTGAACTTGAACGGATGCTCTTCCTTCACTGTTCCTGGGAGAACATCTGTATCCTTTGAGTTGCTGTATTGTTTCACCCATTCGCCGTTCTTGAAAAATGCCGGATTTATACCGTTGGGCAATATTCCATCGGCTTCCTGTTTGGCATATTCGGCTTTCAGATCTTCGTCCGAAATGGCATCAAGAAGTCCTGTACCGTAGATACCGATAGTTGACTCAAGTCTTACTGCATAATCCTCAATTTGCGTATATCCTTTATTATATACGTATATAGCTTCTTTAGGAATTGTAACTTCAGGATATTGCAGCTCGTATTTCTCGCCGTCTGGAAATGTATTGTTCCATTCGTCCGTGTGGTTTTTCCATTCTACAGTTATCTTGCTTTCGTCCAGCGGAGCCTTGAACGGTTCCACGGCATGTGTCTGTGGCATACCGGCAAGCCAGCTTACGTAAGCGTCTGTCTGAGGGTTATAAACTACAAGCAGACATCCGTTTCCTATGCTGTTTGTTTCGAATGTTCCGGCAGAAAGTCTCTTACCGTGTCCGTATCCTGGATGGCAGTGTATGCACGATGTACGTATATACACAGGGCCTAGTCCGCTTCTCACTCCGTTGTGATTACTCATGAAAGGTTTCTCAAACAGTGCCTCTCCGTTCTTGAACTGGCTGTCCATACCATTCAGTTCTACGGCAGGAGTAGGCTGTTCTAGGGCATTCGAGGTGGCTAGAAAAGCTGTGCCTAACTCACCGCCGGTGTAATACCATTCAGGAAGTTCTCCGCTCTGGTTCTCGTTGTCCGGTGTGTCGTCTGTATTGTCCTGACATGCAGTCAGTCCGACGAGCAATGCGGCACAGGAAAGTATATAATGTTTCTTCATATACTGTAAATATTTATTATTAATTTTCAGTCAGAATTTTAGATGCCTCGCTCAGTGCATTTGAAACTTTAGCTACTGCGTCTATGGCGTTTTTTGTAGTCTGGCTTGTAGCATTCTTGGCAAATGGTTCAGGTATTTCTTCTATAGCTGATATGGCAGATGTTATCGCATCTTTTACCGCTTTATCCTTTTCTGCATTGACTGATGCAATGAAGTCGCTTACAGACTTGTCACCGTCATTGCTGCCTTCGTATGCGTTCTTGATGCTTCGTATATTGTCTGCAAAGTCAACAGTAGAGTTGAGGCTGTAAGGTGACTCTATATAGTTCTTGTCCTCTTCGCTGCTTCCGTTGGCAGGGCGTCCCATTTTCTGTTCTGCCACTTCGTCTGCAATGTCGATACAGCCCTGAAGTATTTCCTGGGCGGCATCAGTGTAGTTTACGTATTTGCTGCCGCCCTGACCGGCATTGAGCATGCTTTCTCCGTAGTTGAAAGTCGGTTCAAGTTCGTTGTCGGTAAGTATGGTCTGTTTCTCAGATGATACATTGTCTGTTCCTGCCCATGATGCTTCGAGACGTACGCATTGGAAACACAGATCTTCAGCTACAGCTGCCATATAAATCATCTGGTTTTTGTTCAATGAGTTTACGTCTCTTGCCGATGACTGGTCGCCTGACGCGTTAAGCTGGAAAAGCATATATTCGATAGCATGGAAACCAAGCAGACCATATCCCAGATTTGCACTTACGTATGCTCCACCTCCTTCACCGATAGCGTTCATCATGCCCTGGTTGTTGAGCAGCTGTTCCAAAGCCACCTTGTCAAGAGGCCATGAGTCGATATGCGGGTCTATGTTATAATCGGCTGCTGCGCCGAAAAGAAATGCTTCGCTCAGTTCCCAGTATCTTCTTGATTCCTTCCAGTAGTTGCCTGCTTCTGTGATTTTTGCCTGAGCTCCATCCTTGTCGCTGTCGAACTTGTCTTTCGCTTCATTACATGCATTCATCAGTTTGATGGCTGCATCAGCCATACTCTTATATGTGGGGATTACAGTGTTTTTTACGTAAGGAGTAACGGCATCCTTCAGAGTCTGTTCTTTTGCAGACAGGTCGTCTGTGTTTTCACCATTGTTGTCATCGCACGATGTGATTGATGTTGCCATGATAGCACTCATTGCTATAACGGCAGAAGTCTTTAAAATACTTTTCATTTTAGTTGTTGAATTAAAGTTATACATGTTTGTTATTGATTATCTTGTGAAGAATCCTGCGTAGGCTATGCCGAGCGATATAGCGGGTTCGTTATTGTAAACATCTTTCAGAATTCCTATTGAATATTCCCCCTTGATGACAATCTGTTTCATTGGGAAATAGTTGATACCTGCTGCTATGCGGTTTCTTCCGCAGTATTCGTATTTCAGTCCGTTGGTTTTGTGCATTGAGTCATAGTAATCGTATCTTCCGAAGATGTAGAATTTCTGACTCTTTGCCCTTGTCTTTTCGAACTGAGAGAAAAGGTCGTATCCGGCTTCTATTCCTGCGGCAATGGCGTCAGATGCTACTGCCTGTTTTGGGGAAGGGGAGTTGCTGCTCATTCCCATATTGTATTCGCTTATCAGCTGAGCGTCGGACAGATGACCATAGTCGAAATTACCTCTTACTATCCAGTTGTGGCCGTTATATCCGAAGTCGAATGCTCCTATAGCCACTGTACCTCTTACGTTCTTGAACTTTTCTTTCTTGCTTCTGCTCAGAGTGTTGCTGAACGAGTTACCTACATATCCGCTCACTGAAAGTCGCAGTCCTTTAATCGAGTAATTATCCACTCTGAAAGCTCCTGCCATTGCATTAGCAATCTTGAATTCGTATGGACTTCCTGCTCCGCCCTGAATCCAGTTCATACGGTTGAAACGGTCGGAATCAAGTCCGGGCAGTAACATGGCCTCGTATCTCCATTTTCCTGCCTGTCCCCAAAGACTGATTCCTGTTTCGTGCCATGTACAAGGCATGATGGTGTTTTCTCCCTCCGGACGATAGACTCCGAAGAATTCTGTTGGCATATGATGCTGGTTTGTCCCTCCCACAGGTACTATGATATGTCCCATTTTGATATTGAACTCCTTGCAGAAAGATTTCTGAATCCAGAACTGTTCGAGTGCCACCTCACCTCCACGTTCTATTTCGCTCTCGTATTCGCCAGCTTCTTCCTCTTCTATTTCTACGGCACTTTCGGTTCCTCCGTGTTCTATTTCTATTTCACTTCCCAGTGACCATCCTTTGCCAAAATTATATCCCACATAGAAAACAACATGTGGCAAGTCAAATCTGCCGTGACTTTCTTCGGAGTAGTTCTTTGCATCCGTGTACCTGAGATAGTTGTCGCTGAAAAAGTTTCTGCTGTAGGCAGCCTCGCCATATCCTCCGAAGGTAAGTCTGCTTTCTTTTTTTTCTTCTTTTTTGTCTTCTGCACCGTTGTCGGCAAATGCGGCATTGAGTGTTAGGGCCGAGAAAACGGCTGTAAATAAGATTTTTCCAGTTGCCATGATTTTATGTCCGTTTTATAGTTTTTAAGTCATGGCAAAGGTATCCGCTTTTCTATGTAACGTCAATACCTATAAATTGGTAAAATTATACTTAAAAATACCTATATGTAGGTATTCAAATCAATCAAAATGCAGATAATTTTGTTTTTTAGTCAATAAATACTTAAATTCGTATTTATAATAAAAACAAAATTTTGGTTATGAGAAACTTTAATTACTATGCATTGAGCAGTATATGTGCTCTTATAATAGGTATTCTGTTGGTGGTATGGCCGGGCGAAGCCGTACGCTATCTTGTGATAACAATTGGAGTTTTGTTCCTGCTACCAGGACTTATAGGTGTGTTTGGATATTTTGCAACGGCAAAGCGTAGGGAAGAGGCAGGAATAAAATCGGTATTTCCTGTTGCTGCAGTGGGTAGTGCTTTGCTGGGATTCTGGCTTATGATTATGCCTGACTTTTTCATTACCACACTGATGTATGTACTTGGAGTTTTGTTGGTGCTGGCAGGACTTTCGCAGTTGTTTAATTTCATCTCGGTGCGCAGTATCACCAGAGTGCCGTTCCTGATGTATGTTATTCCTGTGTTGGTGTTATTGGCAGGTATAGTGGTCTTGGCAAATCCGTTCCAGGTAGCGACACTTCCTTTTACGATACTTGGTGTTTCCGCCATAGTCTATTCACTGACTGACCTGATAAGGCTGATCCGCTTCAAGAAAAAAGTAATGAAAGAAGAGGAAAACATAGTCGATATAACTCCTATAGAAGAGATTAAGGACAAATAAAAAAAGGAAATGCAATGTTGATGAGACATTGCATTTCCTTTTTTTATAATTCAGTGTTTCTGTATTGCTTAGGCGACATGCCTGTATATCTTTTGAAATATTTCCCGAAGAACGAGATGTCAGGGAAGTTCAGCGAGTAGGCTATTTCCTGAATCGTCATTTCTGTTGATTTCAGTTTTGCTTTCGCATCATTTATAATGAATGAAGATATGATGTCTGTCAGGGTCTTTCCCGTAATCTTCTTTATTGTAGTGCTAAGGTGTTGAGGCGACAGATGCATCTTGTCAGCATAAAAACTTACGTTTCTTTCCGTATGATAGTTCATTACCACAGTTCTGACAAGTTCTTTCACTATTTCCTGGTTTCTGTTATATTGCTGGTTTACACTCTTTCCGTTCTTTATAAGGTTTCCAAGTCCCAGAATCAGCTGGGTGAAAGTCAGTGCTGCCTGCTCCTGTGTTACAATGTTGTTCGAAATGTTTTTTGCTTTGATAATTATCCTTAAGTAACTATACATAAGGTCAAACGCCTTTTTGTCAAGTTGCAAAACAGGCTTTTCGAATATAAAAGGAGTGTATTCTATCGATTTTGAGAATAATGACGAACTCCTTACAAGTTCGGTAGCAAATCCGGTAAAAATGAATTTACAGTCATCGCTCTGCTCCAATATCTGAAAATAAAGGTCCGGCAGCAAAATAAGCAATGTCCCTTTTTTCATTGTATATTGTGTGAGATGTACTGTTATTGAACATGTTCCCTGGAAACATAACAGAAACATATATCCCGGAACCTTTGATGGAGCCTTGAACAGATGTTTGATATTTCCCGTAATATCCATTCCTGCCATCAGGTCTATGTTTTGAGGTATATAATCCAGTTTTTCTAAATGTGTCATATTTTATGCTCGTTTCTATATAGAGCAAAATTACTTTATTATATAATAAATCCCAAAAAAAGACCCATTTTTCTTTATTTCTGCCCTTTTATTTTATTGTAAATGTATTTGAGAAAGCAAAAACCCCTGTATTGTAACGATACTTTTGTTGCAATACAGGGGGGACTTGATATTAAATGACGGGACTTTTTAACGTTTGCCTCCGCCTATGAATTTCCAAACCAGTGAGCTGAATGCCGCACCAACCAACGGTGCTACTATAAACAGCCAGAGCTGGCTAAGTGCCTGTCCGCCTTCCATAATTGCCGGACCTATACTTCTTGCCGGATTGACAGATGTTCCTGTAATAGGAATACATACAATGTGTATCAATGCCAGTGTGAGTCCGATTGCAAGTCCTGCCATGTTCCCGGCACCTTTTTTCTCGTCAGTAGCGCCCAATACCACTAGGACGAATATGAAAGTGAATACCGCTTCGGCGATGAATGCCTGTGCTGTTTCTCCGTTGTCGAAAGTGTTGGCTCCTGTCATTGTAGGTCCTGCGTGTCCGCCGGTTCCAACCAGTATCGACAGTATCATTGCTCCTATGATGGCTCCGATAATCTGGAACACTATATACATAAAGGCGTCTTTTGTATCAATCCTGCCACTTATCCATGCTCCGAAAGTGATGGCAGGGTTTATGTGGCATCCGGAAATGTTTCCAATACAATATGCCATAGCTACTACTGATAAGCCGAAAGCTAATGCAACTCCGATAGTTCCTGTTCCTGCACCTACGATGTCGGCTGTACCGCCGGCGAATACTGCACTACCACATCCAAGCAATACAAGGACCATAGTGCCTAATAGTTCTGCAATGTACTTTCTCATGACTTAATTAAATTTAAAGTTAAAAAACTACTATTCCACAATATACGGTTTTATTTTCTAAATATGTAATATTTATAAGCATTTAACTTTTATCTGTCCTTTGTAACGGAGTCAACGTAATAGTTTTTCTTGCCTGATGATGTGTTCTTCTTGAATATATTTTTCTTTTCTCTTTCTTTATACAGTACTTCATAATCTTCAGTATAATCGCTGCCCGGTACAACATTCACATCAAAATAAAGTTTGCAAATGCTTGAATTCTCAAAATTGCCATATAGCAGAATTTCATGTTCTACATATCCGATGTTTTTCGAACTGTCATACTCGAAGTTTATAACAGCCTTTTGACCTTCAGGAATAACTCTTCTCTTCTCGTCAGTAGCGATGCATCCGCATGTGGTCTGTATTTCGCTTATTACCAGAGGCTCTTTTCCTGTGTTTTCAATTTCGTAACTTAATGTCAGTATTTCGCCTGTCATTATAGGATAATAATGTCTCACTGTGTCATTGATTCTGACGCTGGTAGGTTTCAGTTCAGTGCTGCATCCGTATATTACTGATAGGAATACAATAATGATTATGTTAATGGTTTTCATATTTTTACTGATTGATTAATATAATACATCAATTTCATCTATAGCCATTTGAGGTTTGTGGCCTTTGTAAATGAGTATTCTGAACTCTTTACCGGCTTCAATGTCTGATAGGTCTATGTCCGCCTTTATTGTTGAAAAATCGTTTATGGCTTTGTTGTTTAAAGTCCACGTACCTTTTAAGGCATTGTTCTGAAGCACTTCAATTTTAGACGGAGGGCTGATTTTCCATTTTGGAGCATTAAGGAATAACAGTTCAAGGCTTATTTGTTTATTTGAACCTTCGAAAGTTACGTTGATTTCGTTTATGTCCTTTTTTAAGATAATCCAGTGTGTGTGATAGTCCGAAGCCGACCCGTAATATCCGTCCGTAAGTTTCTTTCTATATTCATTCTCTTTTATAGATATTCTGTTGCCTTCTTTTTTCCTGTAATAAGTGTTTTTCTCCCATGCTTCAATATATTCTGAGATGTTTCCATACGCTTCTCTGTATTTAATCATGTTCTTGAAATACTTATATCCCTTCAGAAGTTCGATATATTCATTTGTTTTCTCCTTGTCCTTTGTTTCATCCTTGTAATATCCGCTTCTGATTATTTCAAGTTGAGTATAGTTAAGGGCAGTAAGCAACATATTAAGTTTTTTCCTTTCCTCGTCAGTAGCTTTTTTCGATGTACGGTCAAGCTCCGTATAGAAAATTCTGAAGTCATTCGGGTTTAGATAAGTGTCAAGAGCCTTGTCTATTCCCGAATACCATTCCAGTGTGATATTATTATCTTTTACTTCTGATTCAAGCCTTGAATAATAGTCATATATCACTTTGCCGCTTTGTGGATAGAAATTGTCAAGATATTTTTTGCTCATAGCCATTACGTCAATATCCGTATTTTTCAGCAGGGATGATATGATATAGGTATGCAAGTCGTCGAAAGTGGAGTAGTCGTCACCGCTGCCGTTGTAGAATATACCGTATATACCAAGGCTTTTAAACCATTTCAGCCTGTGCTGTATGCTCATGAGGCAAGGGTAGGGAGTTAAGTAGTCATCGAAATTCCTCATATAGTCCCAGATTATTATCTTGTCTGTCACGGCCTGCCATTTGCCGAGATTTGCTTTCCATCTTGAATATTCCGCAGAGTTGAGGCTGTTCATGTTCAGCGGTAAGTCTATCGCGCTTATTATCACTCCGGCATTTTCCGGAAGCTTATCCTGCGGAGCTTCTGAAGTGGTGTTATACGCAGAAGTGTAAAAATGATGATAGGGAAACATTTTTGCCAGTTTCATTATGAGTGAAGTCACAGCCGGAGTGGCAGACTTGTCTGTGTTTCCTGCTTTCCTGCATTTTTCGCAGGTGCATACTTCCATGTTGTCATTAGGTATTATGGAGAACCATCCTGTGTTTCCGTCATTTCCGTTGCCGTAAGAATCTGTTATGTATTTCGAGACAGCTTTCATAAGTGATTCGGAAGAGAAACAGAACTGGGTGGCTGTCTTTTTTCCGTTTACCGTAGCCAACGCATCCGCCGGTATTTCTTTATCATTGAATACCTTTTTCAGATTGTGTCCCCATAATCCCCAGTCATAGTCAACATGCATATCTCCGCTTAATGCTATCCTTTCCGTATCCGACATGGCAGACGAATATATACTTCTGTATGCAAAATCGAATTCCCTGTTTGTATTTGTAAGGTCTATTATTGCAGGATCAAGATCCATTGTGCTCCATCTGTTGTCGTATTCAGCTATTTTGGCTATACACTGGTATACAAGCCATAGCATGATTTTCTCCGACGATGCAGTTAGTGTCAGTTCGTTGTCTGCAGTATTTATAGAATAGTCATATTTTGCGTGACTGTCTATATGAATATAAATGTTCAGGACTCCTTTCTTATTCGTTTTCCTGTTTCCGATTATAGATTTGTCCTTTATTCTGTTTCCTGATTGAAGAAGCATGTATTCTGCCCATTTATTGTCCATACGGCTGTTGTCGTCTTTAGGCATTATGGAGTATCCGTCCAAGCCTGAAATTGCGATTTCGGTCTTGGCCTTACATGAAATGCTGACTGCCGACAGAAGCAGAATAATGAAAGCCAGATATTTAGAAACTGAATATGATATGTGCATAAATGTCGTATAGGTTTTTATAGTTGGTAACGGCAATGTCTGAGGTTTCACTGTTGTTTTCAGACTGATTGTAGAAGTAGTGGAAAGATGCGGTAAGCCCCAAAGAAATGTTCTGGCTAACCATGTAAACTCCACCAATACCCAATGAGGCATTAAGATTTTCGAAGCTGCCTGGCATTAGCTTGTCAACGAAGTCAATTTCAGGTGCCGTACCTATCCCTGCCGATACCAGAATGTGCGTATTTCTGTCGTAGGTAGGGTAGTATTTAAATTGGGAATTCAGGTTGAAGTACATGCTTTTGTTTAGCATGAAAGCATCAAGATTTGTGTTTACTCTCCATAAATCGCGATAGACATTACCGGATAGTCTCAGGTTATACATGTTGCCGGATTTGTTGCTCAACACTATATTTGCCGGGGTATAGTTCTTTCTGTAGCCTACAGTTAGTCCCAACTCAAAATCTTTCGGGAACGTATAGAAGGCACCGGCCTGACCAAGCCATGTAGGGAATATGCTGCTTGATGCCGCCATTCCCAGAACTGTTGCCCATCTTTCGTTGAAAGTATGTCCCCAGTCTATTCTTAGTTGTGCACCAGTGTTTCCCGATTCCGTAATTGTTTCTGAAGATACTTTATCGTAGTTTCTGCAACTTATGTTGACGGTTGATGTTATGTAGTCTCTTTTCATTTTACGTGAATAAGCGGCAGATATTATAGTATTAGGTCTGTTCCCGTCAGAGTACCATCCGGACAGGACATCGGCAGAAATAGTGTTTCTGTATCCTCGGTTCTGTACTCCGTAAAGTTTCCTCTTGTATTCCTTAATCCATAAAGTTTCCGGTTTATATTTGGAATATGCAGTATATGCTGATTTGTAGTCACCTTTCATTTCGTATGCTTTGCCTTCAAGCAGAAGCAATTCCTGATTGTTACTGTCAATATTTTTTGCACGTTCTATAATGGATAATGCTGTATCAGCGTCTTTCATCTTCAGATATTCCTCCGCCCTCATTTCTGCGTTTGCCGAGTATGCCGATGCCAGTTCCTTGTTGCCGGACAGGGAGTCAACCCAGCTTTCAAGAAGGTTCATTCCTCCCTGATAGTCTTTTTTGCGATATAATGAGGCTGCCTCTTTCTGTACGAAAAACTGTTCGTCGGGGAAAAGTTCTCTTCCCTTGGCTATAAACCTGTCCGTTTCGTCATACATTTCCAATGCTTCCGAAGTACTTACAGCACACATCAGTCCGTTTTGTGATGACGAGACTTTTTCTGTCCAGTTTTTGCTGACAGTATATGCCTTCTTCTCTGCTCCGGCTTCGGTGAGTCTTTTCACATAGTCCAATGAAATATTATCGTATGTTTCCGTATTACTGTTTCCGGTTCTTTCCAGTTCGGATATTGCCATGTCCGATTTGCCCATTCCGTAAAGAGCCTCTGCCTTCTGTGCTGCATAGATCAAACTGTTGTTCTCTGAATTTCTGAAAGAATCAATGAGCTCTATAGCCTTTGCATTCTTGTTGCTTTCCAGATAGCAATACAACAGCTTGTTTATTATTGATGATGAGATTTCCTTGTCTTCGGAATAATCCAATGCCGATTCCAGATTAGGAATAGCCTCATCAAACATATCGTTGTGCATATACTCGTCTGCGATCTCTGTCTTCATCAGTGAAAGTTCGTTTTTCATCTCACTGTCATCAGGATTCATGCGGACATATCCTTCAAGTTTTCCTATTGCGGCTTTTCTGTTGCCTGTTCTTTTCAGAATAATGTATTCCTTATACAGTATTTCAGGACTGTTCCCGTATCTTTTTCTGTTTTCCGACAGATAGTAGAGGGCATCGTCGTTATATCCTCTTGAAATAGATATATTGGTGAGATAGTCAAGAGCCTCTTTCGATTTTTTCGATTCGTATATCCTGCCATACAGTGTATATGGGTCTTTCCAGTTCTCGCTTCTGGCGGCCTCGATCATCAGATCGTCCGCAACCGGTAACAGTTCTCTTGAACTGCTTTTCTGCAGTAATCCCACAGCATCTCTGCTATATCCTCGTTCTGCCATTATTTCGGCTTTTTTTCTTAGCAGTTCATTGTCGCCTGGGAAATACTCAAGCCCCTGTGACAGCGTGGCTACCGCTTCTTCCGAGTGACCTTGTTGCAGGAGAAGATTGGCAAGATCCAGATAATATGTCTTCTCTTTGTTCTTATGGCCAATGAGTTTCTTCAGTGCAGCCACAGCTTCATCCTTCTTGCCTTCCTTCCTTTTATCGATATAAATCTCTTCAAGTCTGTTAGTGTAATCATTTCTTACCGTACTGTCGTTGGGAAATATTGTATACAGGCGGTTCAGCAACCTGTCGGCTTCCGTATCATTGCCTTGTTTTCTGTATAGTCCTATCTTCTTTTTCCATAAAGTCTGGTCGTACGGATATTGCTCAAGCATTTCGTTTACATAGCATATTGCGCTTGAAATGTTTCCTGCTTCCTCCTCCAGTGCAACCATCTGCTGTTTTGCCAGATAGTTGTCGTAGTCCTGTTGTATGGCCTTTATCAGGAAATACCTGGCGTTGTCCGTTTCCTTTTTCTGCAGAAAATATGTTCCTGCCCATCTGTTCAGATCGGTGTCGTTCGGATATAGCTTTAACGCCTCGTCGAGAATTATCTTTACACTGTCCATATTGTTTTTCTGGTAAAGTGATTTTATCATCTTGTCGTATTCTTCTGCAGTCTTGTTGTAGCCGTAGGCATAAGTGTGGTTATAGGCTGCCGGAGATATGGATAGAATTATTGTAGCGACTATTATTCTGATATTAAGTTTCATAAGGTTGTGATTTAGTTTGTTGTTTCTTTTTTGGCAAATCCCTTTCTTGTCATTTCACCCCATACGGCTTTCTTGCCAAGCAGATAGTTCCAGTATCCTCTTATGGAGAAGAATACCACCATCGGGTGATAGATGAAAGGCTCTGCAAGCGCAGCCATCAAGATCCATAAATAGGATTTTACGGTTTTGTATGATCCTCCTATAGTATAGTCGAATGATATGACCACAATAGAAAGCAATACACAGAAAGTATATATTGCCAAAAACATTATAAGGGCATATCCCCAGTTTATCGCTCCGATAACGGTCAGGAAAATGAATGTAAAGAAACCGAAGAATTCGATTACAGGTGCAAGAAATTCAAAAATAAACAAGTAAGGTAAAGTTATTTTACCTAGTCTGCTGTATTTCCAGTTGCCCACTATTCTCCTGTGGTTATAAAAAGTCTGTATCAGTCCGCGTCCCCATCTGATACGTTGTCTGGACAATACCTTCAGGTTGCCCGGTCCTTCAGTCCAGCAACAGGTATATGGTATCTGTATTACTTTATATGGTAGTTTGGCTTCGCAACAGTATGCCACCATTCGTATAAGCATATCCATGTCTTCGGCAAACGAGTCCGGGCTATAACCTCCGGCTGATATTACAACGTCTGTTTTGAAAAGTCCGTATCCTCCGGACACATTTGGCATGGCATTGATAGTTGACCACCCCATCTTTCCGATAAGGAACGACCGCATATATTCCAAAGTCTGAAACAATGGTATCAGACGGTGGGGTGGGTAGGCTTCTATTATCTGTCCTTTCTCTACCTTGCATCCGTTGGACAGTGCCATTGCGCCACTCACTGCTATAATGTTTTCCTGGCTTAACAATGGCAGTATACATTGGAAAATGGCATCTTTGGCCAATATACAGTCAACGTCGGTATTAATGAAATACGGGAAGGAGGCCGCATTGAGTCCGGCATTCACAGCATCGGCCTTGGTTCCTCCGTTCTCTTTATCCACTACCTTCAGTTTGGCGAACTCCGGCCTTGTGGACTTGAACATCCTTTTGTAAGGTTTGGTTTTCAGTTGTGCGACGTATGCGTATGGCACCTCTACCAGATCGAAGTTGTCTATCAGTTTTTGCAGTGTCCCGTCCTTACTTCCGTCGTTCACGATTATCACCTCAAACAAGGGATAGTCCTGCGCCAGCAGCGAATTTACATTCTCTACTATGGTCAGCTCCTCATTGTATGCCGGAGCTACAATTGATACTCCCGGAGTATATGGACTTCTTTTTATCAGATCCTTTGCATACGATTCAAGATTGTTCCTTTTGCTTCTGAGTATTGATATTTCTGCCAGCCACATTAAAATTACGTATGATATTATCAGTCCTAACGAATATATGAATATTGTGTGTCCGTAGAAGCTTATTATAAATTCTTTCATATTATTCTTTCCATTTTAAAATTAGTTTATACTGTGCAGACTCAGTTTTTCTCTGTTTATGATATTGTCCTTTACGTGTAGGAACAGAATCTCGTTTTTGCTGTCTGTTGTTTCCTGCATCGCTTCCAGCTGTGCTTTACCTTCATTGCCTGCCTTCCATAAACACTGCAAAGCCATTCGTTTTGTGAGTTGTGATGATGTACTGTAAAACGCTTCCCTGAAGAAACTTATTGATGTCTCAGGCGATATTGCCGACAGGGTATATAGAATAAGTCTTTTGATGTTTTCCGGTTGTTCATAATAAATGTCTTTAAGCTTGCTTTCTTCTCCTTTTGTCTTTCTTAGGGTTATGCTTTCCAGAACAGATCTCACTACAGACTCCTTTTCAGAATCAAGATATTCTTTCAGATAGTCCATTTCTTTGTCCGTACCCCAATATGCTGTTTCCTTTATAAAGAATTCTACAGCCGAGTCGTTGTTTATCTGTTTCATCGCAGGTATGAACGACGGAAGAGATTTGTCGGCTTTCCTGCAGTCATCGAATATCTGGTGTGTCTCCATCATGTCCCATATCGGGAAATTGTTGTTCCCGTCTTTTCTTTCCATGTATCTGAAAGGATCTTCGTCATTACTTATGATATAATAAAGGCGGGCAGCTTTCTGCAGATCTTTGTCCCTGTGGTTGATTAATCTTGTTATATAGCTGTCGGCAATATTTATCTGTAGAAATCTGATAGCCTGTATTACTTTCAGCTTTTCCGAGTCTTTCCCTTTCACAAGTCTTTCTTCCATGAATTCCTGAAAATTGAATGCTTTTGTGGAATTCTGAATGTTCTTTATACTGTTAGGACTGATTGCTATATCCATTTTTAGTTCCAGGAAAAGGTCTATTAGTAATATTTTTTCAGAATAGGTGAAGTTGGAATCATCATTCAATTCCAAAATATCTTTAATTTCTTTCTCACTTATTTCCTTGTCCTGCGTACATATTTCTTTAAGTTTTTCAAAGTATTTTTCTTTTATGTCAGAATAGTTTTTCTGTATTGATTTTTTCCTCCTTACATCCCAGAACAGGATATAAAGCAGTATTATAAGGGCGAGACTCGAAATCTGTATGATTGAATAGGAAGTACGCACAGCCCACGGCAATTCTTTGTAGAATCCTGTTATGGAATACAGATAATGCTTCATATAGTCACTGTTGGCTATACGTATTTCCTTTTCCCAAGGCTTGTTTATAACGTATTCGGAAGTATCAACAGTGTGGTTGTTGTTGAATATACTCATTAGTATGAATATAATTACGGCAACTGCCAGGATAAAGAATGTAGTGCGTTGTTTATTGATTTTCATAGTTATAAGTTGTATACAAATAAGACAAAGGCTGTAAGTTGTTACTCTTAATAGAAGAGAATTACAACTTACAGCCATTAACAAAGATATGGATTTAAATTTATTTTTCCAATATTTTCATAAAGTTTTCTATAATATTCTTATATCAGCAACAGGCTTACCGCCATTATTGCCATACCGGAGATTACACCGGTAATTCCCCAATGGTGATGTCCGTACTTTTCTGTGCTTGGCAGCAGCTCATCGAATGATATATATACCATGATCCCTGAAACCAGGGCAAGGAGCAGCGCATTGATTGAAGGAGTCCAGAACGGTATGAGGAAAAGTATTCCTATCAGTGCACCGATAGGTTCAGCCATTCCCGACAAGAATGAATACCAGAATGCCTTCCTGCGGCTTCCTGTGGAGTGGTATATAGGAACAGACACAGCCACGCCCTCAGGTATATTATGTATGGCTATTGCAAACACAATAGGTATGGCTATTTCAAGGTCGGTTAGTGCCGATGTAAATGTTGCGAGTCCTTCCGGGAAATTATGTATTCCTATGGCAAGTGCCATCATCACTCCCGTCCGCTTAAGTTTCTTGTCATTACATTGCGATGAATGTATCTCATGCGGATTCTCATCTTCAGGAACCAGGAAGTCTATAAGTGCTATAAGCCCTATACCTATGAAAAAGGCCAGGAGCATATATACCGAAGCTTCGCGTTCGCTGTATATTCCGCTGAGCAGATGCACGGATTCCGGCATAAGCTCCATGAATGATACATAAATCATTACTCCTGCCGACAGTCCCAGTGACGCCGACAGAAACCGTGTGTCTGTCTTTTTCGACAGCAATGCTATAAGGCTGCCTATGCCGGTTGACAGTCCGGCTATCAGTGTAAGCCCGAAGGCCAACAGCATGTCGTTGTTGGTTATCATCTTTATTTGGTTTTTAATTATATCCTGCAAATATAATAACCATATATTCCGGAAAAAAGTTTGATGAAATAATAATTTTTTTCACATCACACCATATCTTCACCCGTATGTATTACAGGCACGCGTACAGTCTTATGAAAAGGAATGAAGCGGGATATGACGGCAATTACGAGAGTAACCGCAAACAGCCATCCCAAAATGTGTTTCAGAGCCAATAGTGTGGACTGTTGCTGCAGAATATTGTTCATCGTATTTGTTGCCAGTTGTGTGGCTTCGTTTATTCCATATCCTTGTTGCAGATTGCCTGTCAGTGCCGATGAGTAGCGTGATGCGGCAAGAGGGTCGGTCAGTGTGATATTCTCGGCCAGCTGCACCATGTATTTTTGCTGCAGCCGGTATAATGTATTGCTGTAGAAAGCCGATGCCATGACAGGTGTAAGTACCGACCGGAAAGTAATGAGGAAAAATGCGTTCGACAGCAGGTATTTGGGTGGAAGATCCTCTACCGCAAAAAGTGCAAATGCTATTATCAGAGTGAGCATTCCCAGACCACGCATGAAGAGAGGGAAAAACAGCATCTCGTATGTACTGTCGGGTGAGATGGTGAAATACAGTGACCCGAAGAAAAACGCAAAGCATGCCATGCCTCCGGCTATTAGAAACCTGAAGCGCCATCTTTGCCAGCGGAACCACCAGAAACATATTATGGCACCTACTATATATCCGGGCAACAGCCATATATAGAGTGTATAGCTGTGCGTATTGTCAACTTTCAGTATGGTGGTGAGATAGCTTGTCATCAGATTGGTCGAAGTACTGAAAAACATTATCAGTATCATATAAAAATATCCCAGTATGGCTTTCCACTGCAATAGTGGTTTCAGGCTTACGTATGGCTTGGGCGAATGGAACTGTTCCCATATGAACAGGGCAAGCAGAATTGGTCCGATGGCTATATACAGGCAAATCCTCGACGATGCCATCCAGTCAAGTGTCTTGCCGTATGTTATTACATATATCAGCATCAGTATGCTGGTGGATATTATAAGCATTTCGCGAAGATGCAGTTCGCTCAGCGCTACAGGTTTCGAAGGACGGTCGTGGCGTAGAAATACTATGATGGCAACAATGGCCACCAGCAACAGTATCATCATGAAATAATACATGTATTTCCAGTCGTAATGATATGCCAGGAGTGCTGTTACTACCATTGACAATTGTCCAGCTCCGAAAACCAGAGGATAGAAGTACGCATAGAATTCGCTGCGCACATCATTGGGGCTGAATATGAATTTTATTCTGCGTATGACCCACAGCATGATGAACCCTTTCAGGAAGCCTATGACGAAACTTGAGGCTATAAGCAGTTCGATGTTGTTCTGTCGCGCGCAAAACCAGCTCAAAAAGAATTGCAATGTCAGGTCTGCCAGAAGCAGGGATTTCGATGAGAAGGCGTTCAGAATTTTTGGTACGATGGGGTAGGATATGGCCATTCCTGCCGAAGCGGCATAATATCCTATGGTTATATCCTCGGTATATACGCCCAGGGTGTTCGATACTTCTACTATGCTTCCCGTGTAAGTCCCGTTAAGCATTGCTACAGGCAGTATAATCAGGAATACTGTTATTACTCCTATATAGTCGGGCACCCAGCGGCGTATCGGAATGTCTAATTCGCGTGCAGTCTTCATCGTTTCTTCAATGCTTCGGTTTCAACCATCATGCCGGCGCGTAACTGACTCATGCATTCGTCGCTTACGTCGTCAAGATCAATCCTGACAGGTATTCTCTGCTGTACCTTAACGAAATTTCCGGCGGAGTTGTCGGTAGGTACAAGTGAATATTTTGAACCTGTGGCTTCGGATATTGCCGTAACATGTCCGTGAAGTATTTTTCCCGGCAGTCCGTCAACCTTTATCCTTACCGGCTGTCCTATGTATATGTTTTCTATTTGAGTCTCACGATAATTGGCAGTAATCCATTTTCCTGACTGTCTGACAATGTATGACAGAACTTGTCCTGCACTTACGTATTGTCCGGGCTCAAGTGTGCGCCGTCCCATGTAACCGGAGTATGGAGCAGTGACTACAGTATATGAAAGGTTCAGGTTTGCCAGATCAAGGGCAGCTTCCGCACGAAGGATACTTGCCTCGGCATTTACCTGTTTTTTGTTTGCCTCGTCATATTGTGATCTTGCCGCTTCTTTTTGGCTTAACAGTGCTGTGTATCTGGCCTGCGCAGCTTCGTAATTGGCTTTAGCCACGTCGTATTGCTGTCGTGGCACGGACTCTTCCTTCAAAAGCCGTTCGTATCTTCTGAAATCCTGTTCGGACTGCCATAACTTAGCTTTGGCTTCCGCTATGTTGGCTTCCTGTTCCGCTATGCGGGTCTGCGATGTCTGTATGCCCGATGTAAGTACATCCTTCGAGCCTTGGGCGTCAAGAAGTGCCGCACGTGCCTCTTTCTGGCGTATCAGGTATTCATTGTTGTCAAGCACTACCAGTGTGTCACCTTCGTTTACGAATTGGTGTTCTTTGAAACGTATCTCGCTTATGTATCCCGACACACGTATATTTACAGGTGCGATGTATTGATCTACAAATGCGTCATTTGTTATTTCATAACTGATATATCTCCTGAAATAGTTTACTGTCCATATAAGTCCGGAGACAGCTATTATCAGACATACCGTATTGAGTACGATGTTGCGCAGTTTTTGTTTTCTCAAACGTTTGTATTTGTTATAGACAGACATGGCTTTATATATTTCCTATTGCTCGTTGTAGTTCATAATAAGTATAAATCACTCTTGTGCGTGCCGTAGTGAGTTCCAGTTCGGCATTAAGCCGTAGATTGTCGGCATCCAGCAGGTCTGTGAGGATTGCAAGCTGGTTAAGATACCTGTTGTTCATAATCCTGTAATTCTCTTCAGCCTGTTTCACTGACAGTCTTAATGCTTCCACGCGGTTTATCGCCTCGTGGTGTTTCAGCAATGCGGCATTTATGTTAGTGCGGATATGCTGTTTTTGCTGTTCCTCGGCATTCCGGCTCAGCATTACTCCACGGCGCGCTTCGTTCATGCGATGTTTGTATTTGTACAGCGACGACAATGAATAACTTACCGACAATCCTATGTTCCAGTTGTTGTTATACATATCTGCCAAGGTTCTTGAAACCGGTCTTGCCAGAGTGTTTGAAGCCGTGAGTGAAAGTTGAGGCATTTTTTCAGCCTGTACTATTCTGACGTTGTTCTGTGCCAGCTCAGTCTGCTTTTGCAGCACTTGTATGTACGGGTCGGAAAAGAAAGCCTTGTTTACGTATTCCGTATATGATTCTGTCACGAAATCCTGTCCCAGTAATGCTGTATCAGGTATCAGCAGCAATGTCTCGTCCAGACCTAGCAGGATGTCCAGCTGCTGTGAAACCAGACGTATGTTGTTTTCTGTTTCCGTAAGCGACAGCCTGTTTTCTGTCAGTTGCATTTCGCTTCTCAGCACATCGTTATTAGTTATCAGACCTTCTTCCTCCATGCGTCGGATATCTTTCAGTCTTCTTTTTGATTCGTCTATGTTTCTGTTCAGCACCATGCATTGTTTGTACAGACTGAACAGGCTGAGATATTGTTCCAGAAGTGATAATTTAATGTCGGCACAGTTTGTGGCTGTTTGCAGTATTGCCACTTCATGTTCAATGTTTGCCTTGCGGACATTGTATTTTATTCGTCCTCCCTGATATAAAGGTTGTGTGAAGTCGATGGCATAATTCTGTTGCCAGTCCGGTGTCTGCGGACGGCTTGGATTGCTCAGTCCGTTTTGCCACACAATGGGTTGTCCCAGGAAACCTCCCTTTAATCCTATCCCTATGTCGGGGAGTTTTGCCATGTGTGCAGTCTGTGTACGTTCGTATGCCATTTGTTCTTTCAGCCTGTCGGCAGAGAGTTGCAGGCTGTTTTCCGTTCCCAAATCGAATAGTTGTTGCAGCGATATATGCATAGAGTCGGTTTGTGCATGTCCTGTTATTGCATACGCTGTGGTCATAAATAACGGTAAGATATGTCTAGTAAGTTTCAATGGCATGTTGGAGTTCTTTTAGCAGTATTTCTGTCTGACGTATTTTTTCTTTTCCTATTATATCTTCAAGTCTTT
This sequence comes from uncultured Bacteroides sp., assembly GCF_937912035.1. Classification (GTDB taxonomy): domain Bacteria; phylum Bacteroidota; class Bacteroidia; order Bacteroidales; family Bacteroidaceae; genus Phocaeicola. Next base: position 27,863 of record NZ_CALDPF010000062.1, on the reverse strand, counting down.
TGTAGTAATCGTCTAGTTTCGGTGCTATCCATTGATGGAATTTTTCACCTTCTTCCGTAAGAAAGACCAGTTTGTTACGCCTGTCGTTAGGATTTTCCTGTCGGCATACATAACCTTTTTTTTCCAGATTGGTCATCAGATTTGTCAGGCATGCCTTGTCTTTAGCCGTTCTTTCCGCCAGTATCTGCTGGCTTATGCCTTGTTCGTTCCACAGGCAGCTCATAATCTGCAGCATTTCGAATGTTATTCCTGCATTTGACTCTTTCAGCAGTTTCTGCATCGCCTGTCGTGATGCCATACGTGTACGGATAAGTTGCAGGATACATGCCCTTGAAATAACTTTTTCGTTTTGATTCATCGAATTAAGTTTTTGTATTCGTGCTACAAAAGTAATTCTTTTTATTCAATTAGTCAAATATTTGACTAATTTTGCCGACTTATACATTTTAAAAAAATGGACTGTCATTCGACTTTAAATGACAGTTCATTTCAAATCGAATGACAGGACGTTTTGAAGTGGAATCTTTAGAATAAAATTATCAATGAAAATTAATACGGTAGTATCGGCAGTTATTGAAGAAGGTGAGGATATATTGTCATTCCAAAACCTCATAACTGCTTATCTGAATGGGCATGTCAAGATTATGAAGCACCTTTTCGAGTATAATTCCATCAAGATTGTTGTATTCGTAACCAAATGTGGCACGTATGCCCTGGAGGATGAATTGGGTGGCCCTGTCGAGTGCAATAGGAAGACTGTCACCCTGCATAAGTGAACCGGTAATGACACTTGTAAATGTATCTCCGGTGCCGGGATAGTGTGCAGGCAGATAAGGACATGTCACTTTCCAGTATCTGTTGCCGTGACGGTTGTATGCGAATACTGATGTGGCATGTGTGTTCTCAGGTACAGGTACGCTTGTAGCTATTACAATGTCGGGTCCCGCATCGGAAAGTCTCTTGAGATAAGATTTCATTTCCTGCACTGTAACCTCGCTTTTGTATTCCATGTCCAGGAGCTTGAATACCTCCGTCATGTTTGGAGTAATCACATCGGCATATCGTATGAGTTTCTTCATTTCTGTAACCATGTCTTCAGTGATTCCTTTGTAAAGATTGCCGTTGTCGCCAAGCACTGGGTCTACTACTACCATGTCTTGTGGGCGGCGGAATTTCGATATGAAATCTTCAACTATCTTAACCTGCTGGGGAGAACCAAGGTAACCGGTGTAGAATGTATCGAACCTCATGTCGAGCTTTTCCCAACTTTCTATTATTCGTTTCATCTCTTCAGTAAGATCGAGAAAAGAGTAGTGTGGATATTGGGTATGAGCTGAGAGGACTGCCGTGGGTAGGGGACATACCTGTATACCCATGGATGAAAGAATAGGGATTACCGCCATGAGCGATACTCTTCCGGCTCCGGACAGATCGTGTACCGCCACTACACGCTTGACGTGGCTCTGAAGATATGTTTTCTGCATGCCGGAACCCGCTACGGATGTATGTGATGTGGAGACTTTTTTCTTTTTCATTCCTGATTTCTGCCATGCGGCTTTTCGTGCCTGATATTGCTCGTATTTGTTTTCTATATAATTGTCTGCCATATTCCTTTTTTTAATGTTGTCGCTACAAAGTACGTCACTTTTTGGGCTTAAGACAAATATTTTGCGATTTTTCTGTATGAATACAAATTAAAGCTAGAAAAATATCTTTCATACGACAATTCTATGTAACTTTAACCTTTGATGAGTATTGAATTTTATTTTGAACTTAATTCCTGTATGCTTATACGATGAAAAATATAATAGAAACTATCAGAAAACATTATCCTGTGTCGGATTCGACGGTTAAGGAACTGGAGTCGTACTTAACTCCTTGTAGTTTTCCGAAAAAGTATCAGCTGATTAAAGAAGGTGTTTATTGTAAATATGCTTATTTCATAGAAAAAGGCATGCTGAGGGCATATTGGATTGTCGATGGCGAGGAATATACGACGTCTTTTGGTGCGGAAGGTTGTATAGTATTCAGTATGGATGAACTTTATTATAACAGGAAAAGCGAGGAATATGTTGAAGCGCTGGAGGATGTGGAAGCTTACAGAATAAATATAAGTGACCTTAAGAAACTTATGGAGACAAACATTGAGTTGTGCAATTGGGGAAGAATAATACATCAGAATGAGTACAGAAGATTGCACCAAAGCCATAAGGAGCGACTGGCTCTTCCGGCCAAAGAACGTTATGAAGAGTTCCGTAAGCAATTTCCTGAAGTATGTAAAAGGGTCAATCTGAAGTATATAGCATCGTATCTGGGGATAACTCTTTCTACACTCAGCAGATTGAGGAACGAAAGGCCATAATTTGATTTAGGACAAATTTTTATTGAATGATAGAATATATCTTTGTGCGATGATATTAAATTACTAATTATGATAGCACAAAGAAAAGTTCATTATCAGTATGATTTGGATGTGTTAAGGGCTCTTGCATGTTTTCTTGTAGTATGGCAGCACGTGACGGAATGTTATTACATCCTGCCGGATTTTAATATTTCAAACAATTCTGATACATCTATAATAGGTTGGATAAACAGCCTTACACCTATTGAAGTTCCGCTTTTCGTTATGATATCAGGATATTTCCTTTTACCAATGAATACTGATATTGTTCAATTCTTCAAGAGAAGGATTATGCGTGTGATATATCCGTTCATTATATGGTGTATTGTTTATGCATTGTATTATGTATTTAAGAATGGAGACTCATGGCAGGATTTCTTTGTCAATATTTTACATATACCTGTCAATTTCGGTACCGAGGTAGGACATTTATGGTTCATTTATATGATTCTTGGGCTGTATATGCTTACTCCGATAATCTCGCCATGGCTTGAACAAAGCTCCAAGAAACAAATACAGGGATATTTGTGTTTATGGGGATTGACTAACTGTCTTCCATATATTCATCTGTTTTTTCCTGCGGTATTGGGTGAATGTTTCTGGAATCCCTCTCCAATGCTATATTATTTTACAGGATTTGCCGGATATTATGTCTTAGGTTTTTATATAAGGCGTTACGGAGCCGTGTCATTACGAAAATCAATATTACTTATAATTATCGGTTATTTATTTACCGCATTTTTTTATCAGTACAGACTTGGGGTTGCAACCAATGTCAGCGAACTTGAGCTTGGATGGCGTTTTTGTGCAATAAACATATCTGTTATGGCTTTAGGCGTTTTCTCTTTAGTCAAGAATATCAATTGGAAAGAAAAAGGGGCTATTCCAAAATTTATTGCTGATATTTCATCAAAAAGTTACGCTGTATATTTTATTCATCTTATGATTATTTTACTGCTACAGCCTGTGATGAATACATCTGTGCTTCCTGTTTATATTAAAATACCATTGATTACTATATCATGTTTTTTGACTTCATACTTGATTATAAGTCTATTATATTTAATACCAGGTCTAAAAAAATGGATAGGATAGTACTATTAAAATAAAAAATCTAATTTATACTAATATGAATAAAGTAATATCATCATCGGCTTTCACAGATACAAAGCCTCATTATGAACTTCTTGACGGACTGAGGGGAGTGGCAGCTCTGCTTGTAGTGTTTTATCATATTTTCGAGGGATTCTCTTTTGCCGGAGGAGGGACACTGATTACTACAATTAACCATGGTTATCTGGCAGTAGATTTCTTCTTCATTCTTTCCGGATTTGTTATCGGATATGCATACGATGACAGATGGAAAAAGAATATGACGCTGAAGGACTTTTTCAAGCGAAGGCTAATCCGACTTCATCCTATGATAATAATGGGAGCTGTAATTGGTATAATTGCATTCTTCATTCAGGGAGGTGTGAAATGGGACGGGACTCATGTAGCTACATCTATGGCCATGCTGGCATTGTTGCTGACTATGTTCTTTATTCCTGCATATCCGGGAGCCGGGTATGACATTCGTGGCAATGGGGAGATGTTTCCGCTCAACGGACCAAGCTGGTCGCTCTTTTTCGAATACATAGGCAACATTCTTTATGCTCTTTTCATTCATCGTCTTGGGAATAAGGCTTTGACAGTGTTGGTAGTGCTTCTCGGACTTGGACTTTCATGGTTCGCATTGTTCGATGTAGTGGGCTACGGGATGATAGGTGTGGGATGGACTCTTGACGGTCTGAACTTTTGGGGCGGTATGCTCAGGATGCTGTTCCCTTTCACTCTCGGTATGCTTATTTCAAGAAATTTCCGCAGTTTCAACATAAGAGGAGCTTTCTGGATTTGCACTGTTGTGCTGATTGCAATTTTCTGTGTTCCATATATTGAAGGGAAATCACCTGTATGTCTTAACGGAGTGTTCGAGATGGTATGTATTGCAATTGTATTTCCAGTCCTGGTATGCATAGGTGCGTCAGGTAAGACTACCGACAAGAAATCAACAGCTATCTGTCGTTTTTTGGGCGACATATCATATCCTCTATATGCCGTTCATTATCCTGTGATGTATGTATTCTACTCTTGGCTTATAGAGAACAAACTCTATACACTGGGGGAAACATGGATGGTTTCGGCAATGGTTTATTTCGGCAGTATAGCATTGGCATACGCGTGTCTGAAACTTTATGATGAACCTGTAAGGAAGTGGCTTGGCAATAAGTTTGTTAAATCAAAACCGACTGTATAGGAGTTTGCTTGCATTTGTTCTCAAGTTTTATTACCTTAGGGAAATAAAATATTATAGTATGGGAACTTTAGGATGTATAAACGACATGATGCGTCGTGACAAGGAGAACCGTGAGCTGAGAAACAGAAACCGCGAGCGGATGAATGACACACGTAACCGCCTCATTGAGGTGGGGAAGGGACGTGAACTTCCGGATATGTCGGCCGACAGTATAGACCATATAAGGAAAAATACAGTGGAAAAGGAGAGGGCAGATAACGACAAGTTGTTTCGTCTGAAACTGAAGTTTGCTGTGATCGTTGGTGTGGCGCTGTTGCTATGTTATGTTGCTTACGTGCTTATAATAAAATAAAATTTTTTACTCAATAATCCATTTCTCTATACCTTTAATAGTGTTGTTGAAATTGACTCCTACCTTTATGAGTTTTCTTCCGTCCGAGGCAAAAGGTAGCGCATATTGCTTGTCGTAGATTTGTTTTATGGCCTCTTCTGCTGTGCCTTCCAGTTTGAATTCCATGATGTAGATATAGTCGTTTGTCTTCACAACCATGTCTATGCGTCCGGATGATGTATGATATTCCACTTCGGTATAGAATCCAAGCAATCGGAATACTATGAAAAGTACATTCTGATAATGCAGTTCCAGCTGACGTGTCAGTTCGTAAGGAATATCTGCAAAGAAACTTTGCAGGCGGTTCATGAAACTGTCGATGTCGCCTTTTCTAACATCCTGAACAAATGATATTATCTGGAATGATGATTTTCCGGATTCGATAGAGGCATAATATGGCAATAGAAATCTTGTAAATCCGTCTTCCACTTCACGGTTTGGAAAACCGAGGTTGTATGTTCTGAATTCCTTATCATATCCTTTTATAGTGAGATAACCGCTTTGATAGAGGATAGGCACAGGATTGGTGTACATAGAATCTATTCCGCTGAGTGTGTCGGCAAATGCGACTTCTTTAGTGAGGCTCTCAAGGTTATAGTTGTTCAGTTTCAGCAGTTCCACTAAGAATGTAGGAGTGCCTGTCTCGAACCAGAAACTTCCGAATTCACGGCTTTTCATTACGTTGAGTATGCTGAAAGGATTGTATATACCTTCCAGACTGCTGCTGAAATGATAACCGTCGTACCATAGTTTTAGCTTCTGGCATGTCTCTTCGTATGTCATATCGTTTCTTTCTCCGAGGTCTTTTATTTCATCGGGGAAGTAATGCAACAACTCTTTTTCTGTTATTCCGCAGAGATTGTTGTAATCTCTAAGGATTGAAATGTCCTCTAAATTGTTAAGGTCGCTGAATACGCTTACTTTACTGAACTTTGTTACTCCGGTAAGCAGTGCAAAGCGCAGATACTGGTCGCTGCTTTTAAGAACTCCATAGAAGGCTTTCAGAGTGTTGCGATATTCGTCCATGAGTTCATCATTGCCGATAGCCTGAAGCATAGGCTTGTCGTATTCGTCGATAAGGACGACTACATTACGTCCGGTTGTTATACTTATCTTCTCTATAAGGTAAGAAAATCTTTCTTCCGGAGAACGGTCCTTTTTTTCATCGCCATACATCTGTTCCCATTTTTCAAGATGTTGGTTCAGTATTGCAGTAGGTGAAAGTTTGTCTTCGTATTTTTTTGAATTCAGGTCAAGATGCAGTATAGGATATTCTTTCCATTCAGACTCTAATTTTTCCATGGCAAGCCCTTTGAAAAGCTCTTTCTGTCCAAGAAAATATGCCTCAATGGTCGATACAAGAAGACTTTTTCCGAAACGTCGCGGACGGCTCAGAAAATAGTATTTTCCTGTTTTCACCATTCTGTATATGAGTTCTGTCTTGTCTATATACAGATATTTCCCTTCTCTGATTTCTCTGAAACTTTGTATGCCTACCGGATATAGATTGTTCATAATGGCAGTTTGCTTAACTATGTTACACAGTATCACAAAAGTAATGTTTTTTTTCTGATATTGCAAAAGATGAGTTTTTGTAAACCTTTTAAACAGTTTTTAAAACTGAAACGACGAAGTCACCGATTTGTTGTACGGATTATAGGTGGTAGTACCGCATGAACTGAAACATGCGGAAAGGCAGATTACTGCGAGGAGAATAAGAATCTTCATGTGAATTAAGAATTAGAATTTACAACTAAAAATAATACGTCAGTGAAACTACAAATGTTCTGTTCTTGGTTTCAGGGTTGTTCATATAAGAATTTTTCATGCTCCAGTCATATCCTATGGCTATCTGAGTGTGACGCGCTATTTCCACTCCGGCACGGAAACCTATTCCCCAGTCGAAGCGTGGTGAGAGTCCGTCTTTGAATATATTGTTTGATGATACTTGTGTTTCTATCTTACTGCCAAGATGTGTGGTTGTGCAGTTCATCTTGCCGAACATTCCTATGTTGAAGTACGGACCGGCGTTTACGAAAATGCTCAGATTGTCATTGACCTTGAATTTATAACCTAAGTGGATTGGTATGTTCAGATAGTAGGGAGTCGTGTCCCACTTAAACATTTTTCCTGTTCCGTTCTCGTATGCAGGTGTAGATTTCCAACCGTATGATGAAATCATCAGTCCGAAGTCGGTGTACAGCCCTTTCTGTGCATCTTTGAAAGCATATTCGCCTTTCAGTCCGGCATGGAAACCTGATTTTGATTCGTTTGCTATCATAGAGTTAAGGTTGTAGCCGCCGGAAAGCCCATATCTGAATTCCTGTGCCTGTGATGTCGCAAATACTATTGCAGACATTGCGATTGTGAGTAAAAATTTCTTTTTCATAAGTCTATGTTTAAATAAGTGGTTATTCTTCGTTCTCTTCGTCTTTCAGGTTCTCAATCCAGTCAGTTTCGTAAATACTGCATCCGCCTAAAAGACCTATACCGTTTTCTATGTTTGTGTAGTGGCTGCGGATAGGAGCAAGGCCGTATTCACCCAATTCGTTGTCGTTTATATCGTTTACTGATTTCAGATATTTGTACATTTCTTCCGAGAATCTGTAAAGGTAGATTTTGTAATATCTAAATGTTTTGCTGTACTCGTGGTCGTAATCTTCGCTATAATATGTACCGAGATGTAATGTATAGCTTTTGCCGTTAAGCATGGTGTCGTCCCACAAATATATATCCTGGTAATGATGTTTTGTTATATCGAATATCTCATCGAAACCTACTTTTTTAGAAAGAAGCGGTTCTTCATCAAGATTTAGCCAAATGCCCCATATCTCATCATATTCTGATATTTTATCATATTCAGTGTAATAGACCCAATGGCTTTCTTTGTTTATAATTCTTATCCCGTAATAGTCCTTCGTCTCTGCATTATCCGTAAACGATATGCGGAACTGTATTTCTCTGCCGTATGAACCGTCCTTCAGAATCATATCCCATTTGTCCAATGGGAAAGGCTGTGGTATTACGGTACTCGATTTTGCCGTAGGTATATCAGGGTATGATACTTCCATGTCTATCTTGTCGCCTTCCTTCTGCTTACCGAGTACATAGTATGAATTAGCCGGGAGCAAGTCTGTCGCTTTGTCAGTATATTTTATCTCCTTTTCCACTCCGTTCAATTTAAATGTTATGTCGGGTTTGGCAGAAGAGTTTGTACCTTTATTGTTTACATTCATGCTTTGCGATACCTGTATCAGTGTAGTATCTCCAAGTGTGTTTGGCATACAGAATATTACCGGCTTTCTTTTAGCCTCCACATCATCTATGTTGAATTCGTATGTGCACGATGATAATATAATCAGTAGTGATGCAATATATATTTTCATGAGTTTTTAAGTTTTTGAGTTTTGAGTTTCTAAGTTCTAAATACTTGTCTGTTTAAAATTTAAGTGTGTAGCTGAATGACGGAATTATAGGGAATACTCCATATGCTTTTCCCACGAAACTTCCGTCTTCTTTTTGTGTTACAGTGGCATAAAGCGGATTCATCCTGCAATAGGCATTGTACAGGCTGACATTCCAGATTCTCTCGAAACCTCTTTTAGTGGTTTTGCGGAAGTTTATACCCAAGTCCAGTCTGTGATAGGCCGGCAGGGATACATTGTTAGGAGTTTCATAAACCATAATACTTTCGTTTTTATTCTCTGTTCCGGGTATGGCAGGTGCTTCTACCTTTTGCGTAGGGATTGTCATGCGGTTTCCGCTATGGAAGTTCCATGATGCGTATGCGTCAATCCTGTCGCTGAACTTGTGGCTCAGGTTGATAGAGAATTTATGACGGTTGTCGAACTTGTCAGGGTACCATGACTGATGAAAGTCCGGGAAGAATCTTTTGCTCCACGAAAGAGTGTAGGATGCATCGACGGATGTTTTTCCGTTACTGTAACTGATGTCTGCTTCTGCTCCGTATGCCTTTCCTTTTCCTGTCCGTACATTCTCTTCCCAGTCATCAGCAGAAGGGTTGAGTTGGTTATCGCCATTGTATTCTATCAGGTTGTTCATGGTCTTATAGAATCCTTCTACGCTTAATCTGATGTTATACGGAAGTCTGCTGTATATTCCTGCTGAGTATTGTCGCGACCTCATAGGGGTGATTTTTTCAGTAGAAGGTACCCAATAGTCTGTCGGCAGGTTCAGGTAGGTAGCCGATAGCTGATGCATGAACTGACTCATCTCGGTATATGATACCTTGAAACTTGCATTGTCGCATAGTTTGATGTTCATTGCTGCGCGTGGCTCTACAGAGTGATATTTCGTATCTGCAATACCGAACATGGTGTAGTGTATTCCACCGTTCAGCTTCAGACGGCTGCCAAGCGAGATGTCATCTTCGGCATAGAGGGTAAATTCATTACTCTTGTACTGACTTTTTATTCTGTCTGTCAGTTCATTGTTTGTCGCATTTTCATACTTGGAATAGTAATTCTGCGGCATGAAAATGTGGCGCATATAGTTTGAACCGAAACGGATGTGATTCCATGTGTTGGGACGATAGTCGAACTCCATTCTGTAGCCGAAATCGTTTATGGTGGAATAGTTGTTCTGGATTTTTATTATTGCACCGTCCAATCCCTCTATATATCCCAAACGTTCTTCACTCAGATAGTCGAATTTGGAGCGGTTATGGGTATATACTCCAGTAAAATTTGCAAACAGTTTGTGAGAAAAGATATATTTCCAGTTGACCGATGCGGTGATGTTTCCCCATTGCAGATTGAAATTGTCGATATTGGCCAGCTCATTTGACATGGTATAGTATTTACCGTTGTTTTTCAATATGTCATTGCCCGAATACAGGCTGATGTCCGCGCGACTCTTTTCAGAGAAGATATGGGTGATCTTGGCATTTATGTCATGGAAGGCATATCTTGTATTTATCTTGTCCCTGCTGCTTGAATTCATTATTGCAATGACAGGAGCTGAAAACAAGTCCAGCCATGTGCGTCGCATTGCCACGTTGAACGAGGTGCGGTTTTTCACTATCGGTCCTTCAAACTGTATTCTGCCTTCAAGAAGTCCGAGCGTAAAGCTTCCGTGATACTCTTTCATGTTTCCGTCGTTTGTACGGACATCTACTACCGATGACAGTCGTCCGCCGTAGCGGGCTGGGAAGCCGCTCTTGTAGAAGTCGATGTTCTTGACAATGTCAGTATTGAATGCTGAGAACAGTCCTCCGGCATGGTTCACCTGATATAGTGGTGTACCGTCTAGCAGGAAAAGGTTCTCGTCGTTCCCGCCGCCGTGTACATAAAGTCCGGAGATGAGCTCCGTACCGCTTGCTACTCCCGACAGACTTTGGAGTTTCTTCACTACATCAGGAGAGCTCATGAAGTTGTTTCCGCTTACGAAATCCTTTGCCGTAAGCGAGACTTTTCCGGTCTGTGTAGTGTAGATAGGGGAGTTCAGGTCGGCAGTAACCACCACCTCATTTATTTGGTAATCAGCTTTCAGGTATATGTTCTGCGATTTGTTCCCTATTAGTGTAATATCTTCCGTCTGTTCACCGCAGCTGATATGCGAGAAACGGATTTTATGTTTTCCCTCGTTAAGCGTAAGACTGTAGAAACCATGTTCGTTTGTCAGTGTGCCTGTATTGGAGGTGATGTCCCATACAGTGGCGTTTATCACTGTTTCGCCGTTCTCCTGATAGATATATCCGCTCAATGTATATGACGACAGTCTTTTCAGTATCACGTAGTCACCGTCTATTTCCCATTTGATGCCGGTATTGCTGAATATTGTTTCAAGACTGTTCTCAAGGCTTACCATACTTGGTTTCTTACCTGAATACGGTATGTTCAGCTTTATTGACGAGTCGTAAACAAAGCTTACAGGGTATATGCTCTTCACCTGCCCCATCATGTCTTCTACAGTGACTCTGCCTTGTGCATTTATTGATGAAACGCATATTGTAGAAAACAAAAGGATTATTGATATTATTCTGTTCATGTTCAGTCTTTCTTAGTTATTTTGATGTCTAGTGTTTTCTCTATAAGTGATATTATTTCATCTAAGCTGTCCGTTCTGAACTCGGCTGTAATGGTTTTGAAATGTTCGGACGCATAAAGGTTTGTTCCGTAATAAATTGAGAGTTCCTTCATTACGGCATCTATAGGAGTATTCTTGTAAACGAACTTTCCTGTAGCCCATGCTGACGGGTTAGGGAAGGCGGCGTTTGTTATTTCAGGCATTTCGTTTCCGTGCTTCAGTGTTCCGCTCATATCCTTTGTGAGGATAATTCCTTTGGCACTGTTCCTGCCTTTGAACATTACCTTTCCGGATTTTACATATACATTTGTGACAGTATCCTGCATACGCTCGTCAATTTCAAATTCAGTTCCGAGGACTTTGACCTGTGCGTACATTGCTGTGGCCGTGAATGGTGACTGCTCGTTTCTGCGGACAGAGAAGAAAACTTTTCCTGACATATTTACCTCGCGTGACTTCTTTCCGTAATTATCGGAGTCATATTCCAATGTGGAACCTTTGGAGAGTATGGCAAGTGTGCTGTCCGGCAGGAAATGTCTGGTGATTCCTGCATCCGCTATGACTGATATCATGTTGTTGTCACTTCGGCTTAACAGTGTATAGCTTACTATACATATCAGTATCGCGGCAGCTATGCCGGATGAGTATATCCATAATCTATGCAGATTATTCTGCTGTCTGATGCCTGTGATTTTGTTCAGGGCCTTGGTCGTGTCCAGTTTTTCGTGTCTGTAATATCTGAGGACAAACCGTAAATTTTTTTCTTCTTTATCTTTCATGATTGTACTTTGTTTTTAGATAAGACGCAAAGTATTGAAAAAACTACTATGCCGAAATGAAAAAAATTATCCGAAAAAGAACATATATACTTTGCGGATACCTTCTTTGATGTTTTTAAGAGCCTTGTTCATCTGATTTTTTACCGTGTTTACGGAGATGTTCATCCTGACAGCTATTTCCTCATACTTCATTCCGTCGCGTTTTGCAAGCAGGAACACTTCCCTGCATTTTTCCGGCAGTGAGTCTATAGCTGTCCATAGTCGAGCTTCGTCGTACGAACGTTCCTCGCATTCCTCTTCGGAGATGATGCCTTCAAGATCGGACGGCTGTACATTGTTGTCTATCAGTGAGTCTTTCTTTACGATATCTATACAGCGGTTCCTTACCATAGAATACAGATATGATTTTATATCAGAAATCTCCATTCCTGAGTCCTTCCGTTCCCAGAGTTCGGCAAAACAGTCCTGTACTGTGTCTTCCGCATTGTCTATATCGTGGAGATAATGCAATGCGAAAAGGCATAGCGGACGGTAGTACATACGGAAATTGTCCTTAAAAGTGTCGGTATTTATAGCCATAATGTGTTTCTTCGTGCGTTTATATTTTAAGGAAGACTATAAATATATGTCATACTACTATGGAAAGGTTGGTTGATTTAACTATATTTAAAAGATTAGACCTCGGTTTAGTATATGTTCAGTGAATGTTCACTAAACGTTCACTGAACACGTAATGAATTATTTACATGAGTATGCCTGACATTCCGTTCCTGCTGTTTCTGTCTCGATTGTGCAATGATGCACTCCTGATTTATGGAAAATTTCTCTTACTTCAGTCTTGACGTTTTCCATGTCATTAAGGTCTTTTATAACGATGTGAATGGTAGCAGCAAAATCAGTGGTGCTGATAGCCCAGATATGAAGATGATGCCAGCTTTCTATCTTGTTATAATTGCGTAAGTCTTCGATGATGTGCTCTTTGTCAACGGATGATGGAACGGCATCAAGCGTCATTAGCAGACTCTCTTTGAGCAGATTGTAGGTGGAGAACATGATTATTATTGCCAATACGATACCGATTACCGGGTCTATCCATACCCATTCCGTGTAACTTATTATGATTCCCGATACAACAACACCAACTGACACAAGTGTATCCATAAGCATGTGAAGGTATGCGCCTTTTACGTTTATGTCCTGCTTGCTTCCACCCATCAGCAGCCATGTGGTCAGTCCGTTTATCAGTATTCCTACTCCGGCTGTCCAGCTTATGGCTGTGCCTGATATAGGCTGAGGATTCTTCAGTTTATATATACTCTCTATTATGATGGCACCTACGGCAACAAGCAGTATAAGGGCATTAATCAGAGAAATAAGTATAGTGGCTTTTTTATACCCGTACGTAAACTGTGGGGTTGATGCTGCTTTGCTCATTCTGAACGCTACAAGCACAAGAACAAGGCTGAAAACATCGCTAAGATTATGTCCGGCATCCGACAACAGTCCTACAGAATTGTATAGTAACCCTACAACGGTTTCAATCCCTACGAATAAAAGATTTAGCGCAATGCAGAAAATGAAAATCTTGCTCATCGAAGCAGAAATTTCATGATGATGGTGATGTTGATGATTGTGGTGGTGATGAGTGTCCATAACATATATATTTTTCTTCAAAGATATGGAATTAGTTATAAAACTACCAAAGGTTAGGTAAGAAACCTGTTTCTGCCGACATTAAAATCATTATTTTTAGGTATTTCAGAAACATTTTGTTTGCACTTATTTTGCAATGTCAAATCAATTAAATGTAAGGAAATGAAAAAGACTGGAATTTTTTATGGTTCCACTACTGGAACTACAGAATCGGTGGCAGGAATGATTGCAGGTAAATTGGGAGTCTCATCGACCGATGTACATGATGTGAGCAAGATGACTGCGGATATGGTAAACTCATACGATGTTCTTCTGCTGGGAACATCTACATGGGGCGACGGCGAGTTGCAGGACGACTGGTACGACGGTGTGAAGCTATTGAAAGGGCTTGACCTCAGTGGCAAACTTGTCGGACTGTTTGGCTGTGGAGACTCTGAATCGTATGCCGATACCTTCTGCGATGGTATGGGAATCATCTATGAAGATTTGAAAGGCACTGGATGTGAGTTTATCAATGGAGTTTCTGATGCTGACTATACTTACTCTTCGTCTGTAGCAGTTGTTGACGGTATGTTTGTAGGTCTTGCCATAGACGAGATGAACGAGAGCGGCAAGACTGATGAGAGAGTAACTGCATGGACTGAACTTATCAAGACATTATTGTAAAAATATTTATACTTAAAACCAATAGCCTATGATGATGCAAAATGTAAATCCTACTGACATGAAAGTGTTCCTGAACCATGTGTATGAGTTCAAGAAAGGAGTTCGACAGATGGTTCTTTATACCATGAACAGGAAGAATCAGGAGTTTGCCGTGAACCGCCTGAAGAAACAGCGTATAAAGTTCATCATACAGACAGTTGACGATGAACGCATCAACTTGTTCTTCGGTAAGGACGAATGTATCAATGCCATACGTATGATAGTCACCCGTCCGCTTAACCAGCTTACACCGGAAGAGGATTTCATTTTGGGGGCCATGCTCGGGTATGACATCTGCGGGCAATGCAAGCGCTATTGCGACCGCAAGATGAGAAAAAAATGTGTTATGATAAACTAAAATCAGGTTCGTATTTGTATTTCAGTACCAATCATACTATTTTTGCAATATGAAATACATATACAGTGTCATAGGCTTTGTCTCGGTGTTGCTGGGCATTATAGGAATATTTCTTCCTGTATTGCCCACAACTCCTTTTCTTTTGCTGGCGGCCGCATTGTTTTTCCGCAGTTCGCCGCGTGCCTATAAATGGCTGACAGAACATCCGCAGCTGGGACCTTATATAAAGAGCTTTCGCGAGGACAAATCAATTCCGTTGCGAATCAAGGTTATATCCGTTGGAACACTGTGGATTACGGCTGTACACTGTATTGTTTTCATTTTTGATACTTCGTGGCTGAAACTTTTTATGGGGGTACTTGCCACTTGCATCACACTTTATATTCTTTCTTTTAAAACACGCAAAAACAAATGTCAAGACTAAACTTCCTGTCGCGCCAGGATGCCATAAAGAGAATGAACTATTATGGCAGAAGGGGAATCCCGTTCTTCTTTCTGATAGACTTTGATGAGGAAAACTGCATTGTCGAAGAACCTGACAATCTGCCTGACGATGAAATACTGTTCAGCTTCCCGTCCGGCGGAAATTATGGTGAAATGCCTTCTACTATGAAAGAGCATTTCATGTGGGAGCCTCATCCGCAGACAATAGAGGAATATTCCCGTTCGTTCGACATTGTATATAAAAATCTGTATGCAGGAAATTCATTCCTTACAAACCTTACTTGTGCAACACCGGTTGAAACCAATCTTACACTCAAGGATATATTCGTTCATTCGCGTGCAAAGTACAGGCTCATGATGAAGGGCTGCTTTGTAATGTTCTCGCCGGAAATCTTTGTGAGGATTACGGACGGTATGATATATTCTTACCCGATGAAAGGGACAATAGATGCGTCATATCCTGATGCGGTTTCCGTGATATTGAACGATGAGAAAGAGTCGGCCGAGCATGCAACAATCGTGGATTTGATAAGAAATGATTTGAGCCAGATGGCATCAGAGGTTACTGTCACCAAATACAGATATATAGATGAGGTTCAGACGAACAACGGTACTTTGCTTCAGGTAAGCTCCGAAATACGAGGGAGACTGCCGGAGGATTTCTGCGATACACTGGGGGATATGTTTTTCAGACTCTTGCCAGCAGGGTCAGTGACAGGAGCACCTAAGAAAAAAACAGTTGAGATAATTCGTGAGGCAGAAACGTACGATAGGGGATATTACACAGGTGTCACCGGATTCTTCGACGGAAAGAATCTTGACAGTGCTGTTATTATAAGATTTGTGGAACAGCTACCTGACGGTTCTTTGGTGTTCAAAAGCGGTGGAGGTATAACCTTCAAAAGTGATATGGAAAGCGAATACGAAGAAATGATTCAGAAAGTATATGTGCCGTTTTATTGAGACAATATGTATAAACGACGGAGTGATAGAGAATCTGTCGGCCCATAATGAGAGGATGAACAATACAATCCGTGTGCATTATGGCAGTTCTGTCATGCCTGTTTCTTTGGAGGACTTCATTGCTGCTGAAGGCTGTAAAGGAAGAACCCGTTGCCGTGTGGAATATACTTCAGCGGTAGAGAAAGTCGAATATTTCGCATATAGGATTCGTGAGGTCAAAACACTGCAACTGGTGAACGACGATACGGCAGAGTATTCTTTCAAATATGCAGACCGTTCTGCCTTGGACAGAAACTTTGCCTTGCGTGGTAATGCGGATGATGTGGTGATTGTCCGCTCCGGTATGCTGACAGACACCTCAATAGCGAATATCGCTTTATATAAAGAAGGAAAATGGTACACCCCCAAGTATCCATTGTTGAAAGGTACACGCAGGGCTGGACTCCTGGCGGAAGGTATTATAGAGGAGGACATTATTATGGCAGATAGTCTGCATAGATATGAGAAAATCCGTCTCTTTAATGCCATGATCAGCTTTGGTGAGGTGGAAATTGATATAAATAAGATCTTTCCGATACTTGAAAAATAATTTTGCAAACAGTAATGGTAGTTTTATGAATATCTTGGTCTTAATAAAAAAAGGATGCAATATTGATGTAATCCGGTAAATATTTCTATTTTTGTAAAACAGGTGTTTAAACTCATAAATTGAGATATTATGAAGAACAGACTTTCAAAACTATTTGTAATTCTATTATTGTTTGCGCCTTCCCTGGTGTTTGCACAATATTATTCGTATTCCAAGAGAAACGGTCAGGTTTATTATGACGGTAAGGTCATTCATGGAGCCGATTCTTATTCTTTTTGTGATTTAGGTTACGGTTATGGTAAGGACAGAAATCATGTTTACAGATATGGAACAATATTAGAGTATGTAGATCCTTCTTCCTTTAGAGTTGACAGAAGATTTTCTGCCGATAATCGTCCGTCGCATGGTCGTCCCGATGTAGGACATCATCATTGTGACAGACCGGGATATTATGTATCAACCTTCGATGTTTTTTATAATGGAGAGAAGATTTCGGGAGCTGCAAGCAACAGTTTTGTTATCCTGAAAGAGGAATATGCAAAGGATGCATTCAACGTATATTGGATGGGAAAGAAAATTAATGGAGCTTCAACTTCTTCTTTTGTCTGTTTAGGAAACGGTTATGCTAAGGATGCTTTCAATGCATATTGGGAAGGCCGCAGGATAAATGGAGCTTCAACTTCATCATTCAAAGTTACTAGGGGATTCTATGCCGAAGATGCTTTCAATGTGTATTTTAAGGGAGAGAAATTAGATTAATTATTATGGTTGTCCTTTCAGTCTATTCACATATATTTTTGTGTTATACATTAAAATCATAAATCCAGTATTAATGAGTTTTTATTGTTTTTCTTTATAGAAGTTAATTGTGTTAACCAATACTAATAAAATAAGCATGATGTGTTTATTCGAGTATAAATGACATTATTAAAACTTGAAAGAATTATGATGTCATATTTAAAAGAAATAAATGAAGACTTTTATACGGTTACATCTAAAATAGATGGCAGGCAGTATATCCTAAATCAAGAAGATGATGATATTTTACATGATATAATAAGTCGAATAGTTCATTTAATGTATCAAAGTAGTCATCTTGATTCTATTCTGATTTTTACAGACACAAACAGTCATGCTTGTGAGTTAAAATCAAGAATTGCTTTATGTATAGGCGAAGAGAATATTCAACCTTTATGGATTCATACTTTCTATGACTTTTATGTAAGGTTTTATATGGCAGAGATATTTCCAATCAATAAAACAATAGATTTACATGATAGTAGTTTTATTCTAAGAAATATTATAAAGTATTTGCGGCTCGATAAGAAGATATATAAATTAGACGTTGTTAAAGAAGAAATCAGCTATGCAAAAAAGAATTTAATACTGCCTGATGATAATGTGCATGTAGATAATTTGGCCAGATGGCGTAATGAAAGTCTTGAAATGATGTCAGATATTTATGCTTTTTATTGGAATTTCTGTAAGAAGAGGAACATAATGGACTACGATGACTTTGCCATTAAAACATATTTTCTATTAAAAGATCATCCTGATATTCTTCACAAATATATTGGTAAGTTTGATAATATATTGATTAGCAATGACTATAATCTATCATATGTTGATTCCCGAGTCTTATCATTACTATTGGATAGGACAATATATTCAGAAGGTAAATGGATAGGCCACAGGTATAAAAACTATAAAAAAAATGAATAAGTTAATACAGTTGTTCAATGAAATACATTTGCTTATAGAAAAACATGAGCAGATACGAAAAGAAAAAGGTGATAATTACAATCTTTTTCAAGTAATAAATATGACCAGTGATGAAACGAGGGTACATTCTGCGATGATAGCAGACTTACTTAATCCGAAAGGACATCATCAGATGGGTGATATATTTCTAAAACTGTTTATCAACAGATTAAATCAGCAGTTTAATCTGGATAAAGATTTTTACCTTAGTGACCCAAATGTTGAATGTGAGAAATATATTGGTACCATAAGTGAAAATAAAGATGTAGGAGGCAGGATTGATATTTATATATCAGATAAAAGCTATCATATAGCTATTGAGAATAAAATATATGCAACCGATCAGGAAAACCAACTTCTACGCTATCATAACTACCTTGAGTGTATTACAGGGGTAAATAAGTTATTGCTATACTTGTCGTTGTATGGTGAAGTTAATGATATAGAAAAAACAACAGGAAATAACCGGATAAAAGAAGGTAAAGATTTCTTCACAATATCTTATTCTGAATTTATTTTGAATTGGCTGGAGGAATGCAGAAGTAAAGCAATAGACAAGCCTCTGATACGCGAAGGAATAACACATTATAGAAACTTGATTAAAAAATTGACACACCAGATGGAAAACGAAAAGAATGAACTGATAGAACTTATTAAAGAAAATCCAAAATATATCTGTTTTTTGCCCAAGTACAAAGATGCAATTAAAGAAGTGGAAATCGGTCTATATACTGAGTTTTGGACAAAATTGGAAAAAGCTATTGAAAATAAATATCCAGAAGTCGTAAAAAAATCATTTGATGGTTATAAATATGCATTAGATAAGAATTATGTACGTAAATATCATGAAAGTAAAAACTGTAGATACCAGTCAATAGAATTTAAAATAGATGAATTTGATAAATATCGGTTGATGTATAGTGTTCAGGTTGATTGGCGTACATATTGTATAGCTTTAATTAGAGATAATAATAATGAGATAATACCTCTAGAAGATGCAAAAGCGATTGATAATAAAGAATTGCAAAGTGTTATATCCAGAGTAAAGGAGTTAATTAATGATTCTGATGGTAAGTATCATTCGAGTAGCGATTGGTTATTTTGGAAGTATACAGATCCCACTATTAATTTCAGAGATTTAAATGATGATAACAGTGCATATAATTTAAGTAAAATGGATGAAACGATAGAAAGCATAACTATAGATATTATTAATGATATAGACATGATACGTAATAATAAATCAAAAAATATAGACTAGATATCTGAAAAAAAGTTTTAAGGAACTATTTTTTATTTGAATATTCAAGTGTAATATCTTTTGTGATGCAATTCTTTTACAAAAGCAATATTCCTTTTCAGGCTATGTCCAATATTGGCATAGCCTTTATTGTAGGTTTATGATTAAGAAATTATATAATGGAAAAGTTCAGAATATTAACAGAAAGATTGGTAGTCAGAATACCTGATGAAGAAGATATAAATGCTGTTTTCCTTATGATGAGTGATGAATATACAGCAATTAATACAGGATTCCGTACTATGCACGATATAAGTGAAGCAGAAGGTAAAGTTCGGAGAGGTATTGAAAATAAAAATATGTTTGTCATTACAATCAAAGAAAACCAATCTAGAGCTATTGGGGTTATAGAGTGGAATATAATGAAAGAATCTTGCTCTTCACTAATTGACAGAGATTATGAATTGTGCTATTTCTTGAATAAGGATTATCGTGGAAAAGGCTATATGACGGAAGTTGTGGATCGCATGAAGAAATATCTTTTCCAGGAAAGGAATGCTTCATCTTTAACTATCAGTATTTTCCCTCGGAATGATGCTTCACGTAGAATAGCAATAAAAAATGGTTTTACATATAAATGTCTTGAGAGAAAATGTGGTATTACCGGCTATGGGGAAATTGTAGATTTGGAAAGGTATGTTATCCACAAAAAAGATTTTTTCAGTGATAACAGTATATGTATAAAATCAGAGCCTATTATAATGGCAGACAAACAGAAATGGATTAATGAAGGTGGAATATATTATCCTATACCAGGTTCAGCTACACTATTCCCCAGTCCTGGAGAAGGTATTTTCAGAATTTACGAGGATTTACATTTAAAGAGACTTGGATTGGAAAAGATTGATGATTCTTTCGTCTTTGATTTTAAGATTTATGATTTGGACTGTGATGAAATAATGAATAAAATTATAAAGACATGGTCTTCAGCGATTTTCAAGGAAAGCAGTAAAAATTTGGGTGTTATATTCAATGGTTTGAAAGGAACAGGGAAAACTATTGCAGCAAAACTTTTGAGTAATCGTGTTGGTTTGCCAGTTATTATTATTTCCAGACCTTATGATGGTATGTTGGAATTTATACAGTCCCTTAATTTTGAGTGTGTAATATTTATAGACGAAGCGGAAAAAACCTTCAGTGAGGATAGGGAAGTTCTATTGAAGATGATAGATGGAGTATATAACAGTAAGCGTAAATTGTATATTCTTACAACAAACAGATTAAGAGTTGATGAGAATCTTTTAGGAAGACCTGGCAGAATACGCTATATCAAAGAGTTTACCAATTTGTCCACTCGTGCAATCAACGATGTGATAGATGATAATCTTCTTGATATATCCATGAAGAACGATGTGATAAAACTTGTTGATACCCTTGAAATTTCAACAATAGATATTCTAAAGTCCATTATAGATGAATGTAATATTATGGGGGAAATTCCTTGTGATACGACGCTGAACATTCCTAAGGCCAAGTTTAAACTTAAAATTATATCATTTGAAAATCTGGAAATTTATTTTCATGAGGAAGTAAAGAGCTGGCTTAAGAGTAGAATGGGTACATATGATACTCTGGAAGATTTATTGATGAGCAAGGAAAATTGTGTAGAAGGAAAGATGAATAAAAGGAATAAGGACTTCTTGGAGGAAAAATTTGATTGTAATATAGAAACACAGTTACAGTCCTCTGTTTCTCAGGTTCCTTATATCGGTCAGCATATAATTTCTGGAGTTGTTACTTCTGAACCTGATGATTTAGGTTTTTTCAGTACTGAGTCTGATTGGAGTGGAGAGGTAAACTTATTATGTATCTGTCATTATGGTGGTCGTCCTTCTCTTTATAAAGGGAGTTTATGTTGATTTGATATAATATTTATCCTATACTTTATAAAAACATATAACGGACATTATCTAATAATAGTAAATAATTTTTAAACTTAAAATTATGGCAAGTATGATTAGTCAATGGAAAGAAATATTGCGTATTTCACCCAAAAACAGCAGACAGAATGAATATTGAATTAATCAAGGACGTACATGGATGATACGATATGTAGGTTCTTTTGTTACTGGCTATTTTAAGGACTTGATGGTTTCAGGTTCTGAAATATTATGAACAACAAAGGTATATTTTCTTCTAGTAATTTCATTACTGACAAATCACGAACCGCCTAAAAATAACTTAGGCTGTAATGTCTGATAAACAGTTCGTTACAGCCTAAATCAAATATTATCCTATATTGCTTATGCCTCTTCAATAGCAGCCTGCGCCGCAGCTAATCTAGCAATAGGCACACGGAATGGAGAGCAAGATACATAGTTCAATCCAACCTTGTGGCAGAATTTGACTGATGAAGGTTCACCACCGTGTTCACCACAGATACCGCATTTCAAATCAGGACGTACTGAGCGACCTTTTTCTACTGCCATTTCTACCAGCTGACCTACACCGTTCTGGTCAAGTACCTGGAATGGGTCAACTTTAAGAATCTTCTTTTCAAGATATACAGGCAAGAATGAAGCGATATCATCGCGTGAGTAACCGAATGTCATCTGTGTCAAGTCGTTTGTACCGAATGAGAAGTATTCAGCTTTTGATGCTATTCTGTCGGCTGTCAAAGCGGCACGAGGAATTTCAATCATTGTACCTACCTTGAATGGAATTTCCACACCTTCTTTTTCGAACAGTTCGGCAGCAGCCTGACGGATAACTTTTTCCTGAGCTTCGAATTCGTAAAGGATACCGGTCAGCGGAACCATTATTTCAGGATGAGGGTCATAGCCTTCTTTCTTCAATTCGATTGCTGCACCAAGGATTGCCTGAGTCTGCATTTCTGTGATTTCAGGGTATGTGTTACCCAAACGGCAACCGCGATGTCCCAACATTGGGTTATGTTCGCAAAGGCTGTCAACTCTCTGACGGATATATTCTACTGTCACACCCATAGCCTGTGCCATTTCTTCCTGTCCCTTCAAATCGTGTGGTACGAATTCGTGCAATGGTGGGTCAAGCAGGCGGACATTGACTGGACATCCGTCCATAGCCTTGAATATGCCTTTGAAGTCAGCTTTCTGATATGGAAGAAGTTTTGCAAGTGCTTTCTTACGTCCTTCAACGTCGTTTGCAAGAATCATTTCGCGCATTGCAATGATCTTCTGATTGTCGAAGAACATGTGTTCAGTACGGCAAAGTCCGATACCTACAGCACCGAAACCACGTGCCACTTCTGCATCATGAGGAGTGTCGGCGTTTGTGCGGACTTTAAGTCTTGTATATTTATCACATAAGTTCATCAGTTTAGCGAAGTCGCCTGAAACCTCTGCAGCTTTTGTAGGAACTTCACCTTGATATACATCTCCTGTGCTACCGTTCAAAGAAATGTAATCACCTTCTTTCAATACAGTTCCGTCTATTTCGATTGTACGTGCTTTGTAGTCAATATTGATTGCTCCTGCACCTGATACACAGCACTTACCCATACCGCGTGCGACAACGGCTGCGTGTGATGTCATACCGCCACGTGCTGTAAGGATACCTTCAGCAGCTGTCATACCTGCAAGGTCTTCTGGTGAAGTTTCGATACGAACAAGAACAACTCTGTGTCCATCTGCTCTCCACTGTGCAGCGTCTTCTGCAAAGAATACTATCTGTCCGCAAGCAGCTCCCGGTGAAGCAGGAAGACCGCGAGTCAGTGCCTTGGCTGTGCGTAATGCTTCCTTGTCGAATACAGGGTGGAGGAGTTCGTCTAGTTTGTTAGGCTCACATCTCTTTATAGCTGTTTTTTCGTCAATGATTCCCTGTTCAAGCATTTCCATTGCTATTCGTACCATTGCTGCACCTGTACGTTTTCCGTTACGTGTCTGTAAGAACCAAAGTTTGCCTTCCTGAACAGTGAACTCCATATCTTGCATATCATGATAGTGGTTTTCAAGTTTTGTCTGGATGGCATCAAGTTCTTTGTATATTTCAGGCATTGCTTCTTCCATAGAAGGATATTTTGCAACTCGTTCTTCTTCAGAGATTCCCTGAAGAGTGGACCAACGCTGTGAACCGATTTTTGTAATTTGCTGTGGAGTACGGATACCTGCCACAACGTCTTCTCCCTGTGCATTGATCAGATATTCACCGTTGAAGAGGTCTTCTCCTGTAGCAGCGTCGCGAGAGAATGCAACACCTGTTGCTGAAGTATCACCCATATTACCGAACACCATTGCCTGTACGTTTACGGCAGTACCCCATTCGGCAGGTATTCCTTCCATCTTACGGTAGAGGATAGCACGTTCGTTCATCCATGAATCGAATACAGCGCAGATAGCTCCCCAAAGTTGTTCGTATGCGTTTGATGGGAAATCTTTTCCTGTCTGGGCTTTTACAGCAGCCTTGAATCTTGTTACCAGTTCCTTTAAATCTTCAACTTCGAGCTCATTATCCAAACGTACTCCTTTTGCTTTCTTTACATCTTCTATAATAGCTTCAAAAGGATCGATATCATCTTTGTTTGTAGGTTTCATACCAAGAACTACGTCACCATACATTTGCACAAAACGGCGATAAGAGTCCCATGCAAAGCGTTCGTTTCCTGTTTTACGTGCCAAACCTACTACAACTTCATCGTTAAGTCCGAGGTTTAGAATGGTATCCATCATACCAGGCATTGATGCGCGGGCACCTGAACGTACAGAAACAAGAAGTGGATTTTCTACATCACCAAATTTTGATTTCATCAGTTCTTCAACGCCTTTGATAGACTTTTCTACATCATCTTTAAGCAGGGCTACAACTTTGTCTTTGCCTTCTGCGTAATATTCGTTACATACATCTGTTGTTATGGTGAAACCCGGAGGTACTGGAACGCCAATAAGATTCATTTCTGCAAGGTTTGCACCTTTTCCTCCAAGTAAGTTTCTCATGTCTGCTTTTCCTTCGGCCTTACCGTTTCCGAAAGTATAGACTCTTTTTGTTTCCATTGTTTAATGAAAGGTTTTTAAGTTATTAGTTATTTTAAGTATTAGTTTCTATCTTTTTAGCAGACCGTAAATAATGTAAAATACTGTCTGTTTTTCTTTAACGATGACAAAACTATATATTATTTGTGTATAAACAAACATATATATTATATTCTACAACATGTTTTTGCAATGTCTATATAGCAAAATCAACTATTTTTTAAATCATGGTGTTTTGTCAGAAAAAATGACTAAATTTGCCCCAAATTGGTTTTATTGAAAAATAACGTGGCAAGGAAGAAAAAAGAACTACCTTTATTGGAAAAGGTAACAATAACAGATGTGGCCGCAGAAGGCAAGGCCTTGGCTAAAGTGAACGATTTGGTGGTGTTCGTACCATACGTAGTACCGGGAGATGTAGTTGACCTGCAAGTGAAACGCAAAAAGAACCATTATGCAGAGGCAGTGGCAGTAAAGTTTCACGAGAAATCTCCTATGAGGGCAGAACCTTTCTGTCAGCATTATGGTGTGTGCGGAGGCTGTAAGTGGCAGTGTCTTTCGTACGAAGATCAGATAAAGTATAAGCAGAAACAGGTTTTTGATAATCTCACACGTATTGGAAAGGTAGAACTTCCGGAATTCAGACCTATACTTGGTTCGGAGAAGACCAAATTCTATAGAAACAAACTCGAATTTACATTTTCAAACAAGCGCTGGCTCACGGAGGAAGAGGTGAAGCAAGATGTTAAGTATGACCAGATGAATGCCGTTGGTTTCCATATACCAGGAGCTTTTGATAAAGTTCTGGCCATAGAGAAGTGCTGGCTTCAAGACGACATCTCAAACAGGATAAGAAATGCGATACGTGATTATGCGTATGAGCATAATTTCTCCTTTTTTGACCTTCGTTCGCAGGAAGGATTGCTACGTAACATGATGGTGCGTACGTCTTCTACTGGTGAACTGATGGTTTTGTTGCAATGTAAGGTAGTGACAGATGATGACCGTACCAAGATGATGGAGATACTTCAGTATGTAGCCGATTCATTCCCTGAAATAACATCTCTTATGTATGTTATTAATAATAAATGTAATGATACCATAGGCGATCTTGATGTAGAAGTTTTCAAGGGTAATGATCATATTTTTGAAGAAATGGAAGGCCTGAAATTTAAGGTAGGACCTAAATCATTCTATCAGACAAACTCCGAACAGGCATATAATCTGTATAAGGTGGCAAGAGAGTTTGCCGGACTTACAGGAAACGAACTTGTTTACGACCTTTACACAGGAACAGGGACTATTGCAAACTTTGTTTCTTGTCAGGCCAAGAAGGTGATAGGTATTGAATATGTACCTGAAGCGATAGAAGATGCAAAGGTGAATTCTGCAATAAACGGTATAGACAATACACTGTTTTATGCAGGCGATATGAAGGATATTCTGACACAGGATTTTATCAACGAACACGGACGTCCTGATGTTATTATTACTGACCCTCCACGTGCCGGAATGCACAACGATGTGATAGATGTGATAATGTTTGCCGCACCGGAAAGGATTGTTTATGTCAGCTGTAACCCTGCCACACAGGCACGCGATTTGCAGTTGCTTGATTCTATGTATAAGGTTATGGCTGTGCAACCTGTCGATATGTTCCCTCATACACATCATGTGGAGAATGTAGTACTTCTTGAGAAAAGGAAAGCTTAAGATAACAATACCAAAAAACAATAAAAGTGGAAGGAAAAAGAAATGGGTCGGGTAGGCGTCCTGTGGCGCGTGCTGCGAATAAGTGTACTATATATAATGTGTCGGAACCGTCGGAGCTGATGGAATTTCTGATGAAGAAGATGTCAGGCATAAGCCGTACCAGGGTTAAGGCTTTGCTTACTAACCGTGTGGTGATGGTCGATAATAATATTCAGACATTATATAATTTCCCGCTTAAGCCGGGTATGAAAGTCCAGATTAGCAAGGAAAAGAACAAGCATGAGTTTCGTAATCCTCTTCTTAATATATTATATGAAGATGCTTATCTGATAGTAGTGGAAAAGAAGGAAGGACTTCTGTCTGTTGCCACTGATCATCAGAAGGAACGTACCGCCCAGCATATATTG
The DNA here is from genome assembly GCF_937912035.1 of uncultured Bacteroides sp. Taxonomy (GTDB): domain Bacteria; phylum Bacteroidota; class Bacteroidia; order Bacteroidales; family Bacteroidaceae; genus Phocaeicola. Next base: position 1,109 of record NZ_CALDPF010000062.1, on the reverse strand, counting down.
AATGAATATGTGAAACGCCAGCATCCGAGAAATCGTGTTTTTGTTGTGCATCGTCTGGACCGTGAGACGTCCGGTATAATGATGTATGCTAAAGATGAAAAGACTCAGCATACATTGCGTGACAATTGGCATGAAATAGTATTCGACCGTAGATATGTATCCATAGTAATGGGGGATATGGAAAAGGATAAGGGTACCGTACAGTCGTGGCTGACAGACCGCAAACTTTATGTGAGTTCGTGTAACTATGATGATGGAGGTAAGCTTTCTATCACTCATTATAAGACTATAAAACGTGCCAATGGTTATTCTTTGGTGGAACTCAATCTTGAAACCGGCCGTAAAAATCAGATACGTGTTCACATGCAGACGCTGGGACATCCTATTGTGGGAGATCAGCGCTATGGTTGTGAGGTAGACCCTTTGGGAAGGCTTGCTCTTCATGCTTTCAAGCTTTGTTTCTATCATCCCGTTACAGGTGAGGTGATGCAGTTTGAGACTCCTTATCCTGCATCGTTTAAGAATCTGATGCTTAAAAAATAGCCTTTTTTATATTCGTTTTTGCGCTTAATTTGCGGTTGCTGCAATAACTTGATTATCAATCGCTTTTAAGTGGGGCAGAAAATTCCCTGTCATTTATGGTTAAATAACATGTTGTTTAATTCTGAATGACAGGGAATTTTTTTTAAACTTCTAGGGATTAAAATTATAAACTTATCTACTTTTCTTTTAATTCTCTATTTTTTCTTATAAATTTGCAACCTAAATTTTGGATGGCTATATGCCAAGATATAAGATAATTAGATAAACAACATAAACTATGAGTAGCAAATTTACTGAATATTCTCAGCTTAACCTGTCTGATGTAAATAAAGAGGTGCTGAAGAAATGGGATGAGAATGATGTATTCTCAAAGAGTATGACTGAACGTGAAGGTTATCCTTCGTATGTATTCTATGAAGGTCCTCCTTCGGCTAACGGTATGCCGGGTATTCACCACGTTATGGCTCGTACTATAAAGGATACATTCTGCCGTTTCAAAACCATGAAGGGTTTCCAGGTAAAGCGTAAGGCCGGATGGGATACTCACGGACTTCCTGTAGAACTTG
>NZ_CALDPF010000061.1 GCF_937912035.1 uncultured Bacteroides sp. | reverse complement strand
TCAACCTCCCCTGCATCAAACGCGGCTTTATGGGACGCCATTGCAACTATGGAGCACCGCTGAAAGAGATTGAGGTGTAGATGATTCCTACTTAAATGACACAGGAGGGTTTATTGCCCTCCTGTGCTGTTTATTCACTGATTAAATATTATTTACTAGAATCATTACTATCAAATAGCGATTTCAGCTGGCGGTCGAAGTCGCTCATAATTTCTCTATCTTGTATGATTCTGAACTTTTCATATTCAGTCAAAGCCTTTTCCTCAGCTTGTTCATGTGTGATACGTCCGGCATCGGGAAGCAATGCTCTATTGTTCAGCTCCATATATCTACCGAGAAGCTCTTTCCAATCAGCCATTGTCATCAACACATGATCTTCGGCTCGTTGTTCAGCAATGTCTATGAAAGCATTACTCAATCTATTCAGTGCATCAACTTCCTTTTCGCTCAGATAGTTTTTAGCCACCGTAACATCGGACTTAATAACTCGCCCATCTGGAGCATTCTTCCAAGTGGTAAGCCCCATATGGGGACGCTCCGCATCGGCACGGTCATAGATGATTTCCGCTGCTGTTTGATTAGTTACAGCATAGTGCATCATATTTTGTACCGTCTTGAAGAACAACTTGGTTGTTTCGCTGTCCTTGTCATAGTCGGCACTACATTCGCTATATATATCCGTAATTTTCTGATAGTAACGACGTTCCGAAAGGCGTATCTCACGAATACGGTCAAGCAAATCATCGAAATAATCTGCTCCAAACACATTCTTTCCTTTCAGACGCTCATCATCCAACACAAATCCTTTAGTCAAGTACTCTTTCAAAACCTGAGTTGACCAAATGCGGAACTGCGTTGCCTCATAGCTGTTCACACGATAACCAACTGCAATTACTACATCGAGGTTGTACAAAACAACATTTTCCGAACATTTGTCCGGAACATACAAATATTTTTTGTAACCATCGGACAAATGTATTTCTCCACTTTCGTCAATCTGATGTAAGTGGTAACTGATATTTTGCTGTGTAACTCCAAACAATTCAGCCATTCTCTGCTGAGATAACCAAAATGTATTAGTATCAAAGACCACTTGCACCTGAGTCTTTCCGCGTGCTCCTTTGTAGAGAAGAATTGTCGATTCCATGCTACGAACTGCCACATCGCTCGTCATAGTAGCAGAGAAATACTCCTGAGCGACCTTCACCATATCCTTCTTTTGGTCGGCATTCATAGCGATAGCCATACAAGCTGCTCGTGAAAGTTTGATGCTAATCACTTCACGCACACCACCATTTCCAAGCTCTGCCATTTCGGTAAACTCTACAAAGTGTTCTCCAAGATGATAACCTTTCTGTGTTACCCAAGCCTGAGCCTTTGCCATCACGCGTTCGAAGTTCCAATACTTCCCATAGCCCATCACTCGTGCAAACTTACGCGAGTTCCACCATTCTTTACCTTCAGTATCCACTTCTCGTAGTTGCTCAAAAGGTGATTGAAATTTAGGCATATTTTTATCTTTATCCATATATACTATAGGGCTAGTACATCTTGATTTTTTCTAATTGAGCCTCAATATTATTTATATCAATATTAAGTGCTTTCGCATATTTCTTTTTAAATGCTGTTATCTCTCGATCCGTCAACATCGTTGAGTCATACAAAAACATCAATAATTTGTCTATTATTGAAGAATGTGTCATTATCATCGTTTGTTTAATAGGATCCCACAAAATATTAATCCATGGCTCTTTAGATATGCACATCTCCATCTCTGAGTATATTGACATACATTCGGAAAGTTGTATATCTTTTCTAAAACAAGTTTCTAATATAGCTGTAATTAAACGTGGTAGTGCAATAGGTCTAAAATACATTAACCCACCAGTTTCACGATTTCGATATGGTAATGCTGCATTATCCGTTGCTCCTACATACTTTTTTACTCCTTTAAATACATCAGTAAATAGGTTCCAAAAATCAACTAAATATTTTTCAAATTCATCTATTTCATTTTGACTAGGTCGAAACTTTAGATTTTTGTCTAAATCAGGATTAGACAATAATTTCTTTTTATTTTTTGTGATACTTATATAATACCTATATATAATTTTGTTGGTTTCATACAATGTAAGCAATGACGTAAAAGACTTTGTGTCATTGGAAAGAGCTTTAGATTTCTTAGCTGGTCCAATCTTGTCATTTATAAATAAAGGATATGTTTCCAATAGGTTTTTTGTTACTATAGCGACGGTATCATCTTCATCTAGGGCTATTATATCTCCTGTGCTTACAGGTTTAGCATACCTATTTAATGTGGAAAAAATTCTTCGTGTTTTTTCCATCCCTTCCTTATTCGTCTGATGCCCTATTAAAATTACAGCAATCGATTCGTCACCTAGTTCTGGGCGCTCTTTTATGGCTGATTTAATTCCTTCTACTCGATGTTGACCATCAACTGGAAAAATCTTTTCATCTCCAGTTAGCCTTAAAAATCCCATATTATAATAATCTTCGCCTTTGAAACCGACCTCTATCTCATTCCAAATAGGTTCTCCATCATATACTGCTAACACCAATGAATTAAAGAAATGTTCCTTTTGAGTCAGGATGTACGATGTAATACTCTTATGATTCTCTGTTAAGGAACGTTGTAACTGATCTTTTAAAGAAGTTGAAGTGTGTAGTTCATCATCAATAGGTCTAACCAAATTTGCGATCTGGGTAAAAGTAAAAGAAGATGTGTAGTAAACGATATTACCTAATACTCCTCTAATGGCTGGTATATTGAATGCGTTCATATCAAAATGCTTTTATAGGGTCTTTATATTCAATTTTATCTGGAAGGTCACTGTTAAAAGGCGGTAATATGGCTCGTATTATGGTTTTCTCGCCATCTTCAATTAATTTATTATCTTTTGTATAACAGAATTTAACGTATAAATAATTTTTCCAATGTCTAAAAAGACGTTTAATTTTAGGTCTTCCTTTTATGTATGTACTCTCCCACAGGTATCTTCTAACTCGTTTTTGAATATTCTCACTATCTGTATATAATGCACGACCGACATATGCAAGATACATTTCTGATGATGGAAGTGTTTGTCCTTGAATGAAAAACAAATATAAACCACCAGCATCGTTAGGCAATGCATTAAGCCCTGTCGATAAAGTACCATCTTCACTTAGATACTTAATATAATCTGACCAAGGCAGTGCATTAATTTCACTTTTAATTTTAGGCGATGCTTCGTTCCATCGCTCTGGGTCATGATAATACTTGCAATGAAATGCAGGGGTCCGATCATCGGTTTCTATAAATGCATCTATATTCATAGTACTGATTATTTATTTTATCCAGAACTCTGGCATTGTTGTTTTGAACTCTGCATCAATATAATGGCATTGTTCCTTTATAATACCACGTCTACGAATAGCAGGCTGTAAACAATACATATCAAAATCGTCCTTATTGACATCTGATACACTTACCCAATGTGGAAATAATAACTTCATATAAGCTACAGCAATACGCTTCACAGCATTATAATCACGTGTATCTGCATTTTTATCATATCCTACTAGCTCCTCAAACAATAATCCATATATGTTTTGAGTACGAAGCGAATGAAGTATCTCCGAAAAATATTCGACGTTAATAGTCCATCCCTTATAGATAATACCCTTGTTTATGCGAGGCAAGTGCCATCCTTCAATGAAACAATGGAAACGATCTAACAAGGCAGACTCGCGAAATGCCTGAGGTAAGGAGTCAAAATACCTATAATTCAATGGTCGTCTTTGATCACTCAAAGGAATATTTCCCATAAGCATCAAACCACATTCCGAACTGAATTCATTATTATCAATTGTTGTTTTTCCAGACTCTAAATATGATTTCAATGCAGCCTGTATCTCTGCCGGTTCTTGAAAAATGATTGTTTGTATTTCATCAAAAGCTGTAAAATCATGATTTTTAATTATACCATTCTGTTGTTTGGCCTTATCATAAAATAACTTTGCTCTTGTAACTTTTCCTCCACTTACAAGCCAGCCATATTTAGATAGGTTGCCAAAAACAAAAGATTTTCCAGTTCCTTTGGGTGCCAATTCTATTACATTTAATCTTGGTTCAATGAATATCAGCAGACGAGTCAAAAACTCTAACTTCTCAGTCATTGTATTAAATCCATCCGCCTCATATTCCATTGCAGATAATAATACATCAATCCATTCCTGAGTTGAGAATACTTTTCTAGCATCTCTTAGATATTCAAGGTCTACAGAACGATATGGCTTAAATGGCTTGTAATCAACCATCTCGACGTGGTTCTTTTTGCCATCCTCATCAGGTAAAACAGATAATTTAATAATACCCCATTTTTCACCATCTACAAGTTCCCCTGTATGGTTCTTATAAACATATTCAGGGATTTGCCCCTCATTGATCTTAATACCCAAATCAGGAATGCCAAATCTACGAATACCCTTTACCAAATCTATGTATATAATAAACCTGGTCAACAAAGTTATTTCTTCTCCAGCAGACAATCTATCTTTGACATCAGTTTGTTTCTGGGGTATAACCATATCAAGGAAATTTGTAAGCCCATCACGATTTACAACTCCATCATTGCTTATGTAGCGTTTGAGGATGAAATCTTTTACGAAGGATGGCAAATTGCGTCCAGCAAATAAACTATTGGTAGATGCAGGATCTTTATATATTGCCATAGAAGCAAATTGCTCCCTTATTTTCCGACTTGTTACTTCATTCATAATTAAAACCCTCCAAATAGATCATCTTCATCAACACCAGTCCTAATAATTAATGAATCAGACTGGGTATAATCATTTATTTTTAATACAATCTGTATAGACGTTTCTACAAGATTTAGACGTTCACTTTCGTATGTACAATTACCTGTTTTGATTAATGAGTAATCTACCCCATTATATTTTACACTTGGCGTATCAACTGTTGAAAGCCCTTTTATCCTATACGTCACAATAGGTTTAGATGCAGATATCTCATTATCGATTAGAGATGCAGAATATATACTTGCATTCTTTTTGTTTGAAACTATAATAATAGGAACAAGAACCTCCTCAGGAGTACATCCACCATGTGCTCCTAATCCTGCAGGCGTCTTTGAACTTAATGAATTATAGTTCATTGAGCACATTGTTTTTTGGTCCTCTAATACTATGTATGATGAGTCGTCACCTATATGGCTATTTTGCAATGTTGCATATCGTCCAGAATGACTAGACTTAATTCCTGCAATATTTAATCCCTTGCCATATTGTGCCATATAACTGATACCATGATCAGATATAAACGCAATCTTTTTCCCATTATATTGTGCAAGAACGGAAGATATAGCCTTTTCTATAATTCCAAATTCTTCAATTATATAATTAGGATAGGATTTGTTACTATGAGCATATGTATCTAAATCTCCTGCCTTTTTTAATTTATTCGGTGAAGAAATCTCATCCAATTTAACCTTGTTTATCTCGGTCGTTGATGGTAATTCTGCGACACCAATATGTACTTCATTTAAGTAAACGCCATCTACTTTATGCTTCTTAATTTGTTCTGTTATAAACGGAATCCAATCTACTCCAAGACCATCTATCCAATAATATACATCAATATCTTCTCTATTGTGTAATATTGTTTTTACTGTCTTAAAGTTGTTATACCACATCTCAAACGAGGCCGATGATGAATTTTTATCTAAAATCAATTGAGAAATCAAATCTGTTGGTCTATTAGAGATTTTTGATTTGCGATATTCATCAATATATGAATTAATCCAAATATTCTCAGCATCTACATTTAAGTTGGATACAGAAGTGTATGAATATAATTCTGGATACAAAGACTGTATTTTTTCTCTTGAAATTACACCACGACCTAACCACTCTATCATCAGCTGACGTTCAGTGTACGTTAGAGGTGTAATATATTTCATCGCAATCTGATATCCTCGTTCAGGATCTGTAGCAATTGAATTCAGCTTACTATGAACCTTGTTTTCTGAAAGTTCCGTGATTTTAACATCAAACTTCATCGCTTCCATCAACATTATTCTGCGTTTCTCTAGCGATACTTCATTCAATGGCTCTTCATAGATTAATGTTTCTAAAAGAGAAAATAATTCGGTGGTACTTTGTGAATTACAAAGTCTTAGAACCCTATTTAGATAACTCTCTTCACCATGTTTAAATAGATAATAGTTCTTAAGCAACCAGCGTGAAAAATCATCTTGATATTCAAACCAAATATGTATGAAATCAATTTCGTTGTTAAGAGCATACGAATTAAATCTCTTGTGTACGAATGATTCAAAGGTAAATGATGATATGTCTATATTAGATGCCAGTTGTTCCCAATACAGAATATCTCCATCTCTGAGTTGTAGACTACCAAAATCGAGTTCAAGTCCTTTGGTAAGGAACTCAAATACATTACTGCAAATTACATAATCGAAAGCATTATCAGGATGTGCATTATGAGCGTTGTCAAAAATCGTTTTTGAACTACAAATAATCTGATTCTTAACCTTATTGCCAACCTTCCATAAAGCAATCCATTCTCTCATATTGCGACAGATGGTAAATATCTCATCTAACGATTGTATTCCATATGTATTATTGTTTGTCAATATGAGTTTATATTTAGCTGTATCTTTTCCAGAACGATACTCCCAGATATGAATGTTAGGATCGCTTTTGAATTGATTCATTTTACTTTGCATTCCAATAATCGGAATGTATACTCTTTGATGATCTAATTGCGCAGCTTCTGGAGAAGATATTAGCCTGATTGTTTTAACTAATGAGTTAAATTCTTTATAATGCTCGTTATCATAGAATCTGGTTATCTCAGAGAATGGAGCTATTACAAAATCGTTAGATGGAAGGTGTTCTATGTACTCTTTAAACCTGTCTGCCAATTGTGAATATGTCATTAACTCATCATCATTGCCCTCATCCATCCATTTATCCATACCTTGCACAAAAACACAATGATTACTACATTCTTGTACGAATGCATTAAAATCATTGAAGCTCTCAAATAAGACAAAACGTAGTGGATAGCGGTTACGGAGAGAACACTCTGCACCTGTCCAATTTTTATCTATTTCAATTTCTTGATATAGCTCCTCTACAGAATCAATGACCTTGTACATAATGACTATGAATTAATTTTATCCAACAACCATTCATTATTGGTATCACATAACCTTAAAAGCATATCTTTCGCTTCATCCAATGAGGAAATCTTAGATATTCTTTCTTTTGCTTTCAGACGCTTCTCAGACACAACATTTGGGTTAATTACAGGTTGCTCATTGGGCAGACTTGGCTCAACATAAGTGGGTTCAACTGACAAAGTTTGCTCAAGTCTCCAGTTTTTAGCAGATGTAATTACTTCTTCTTCTGTCCAATAACCAACAGTTGATTCAAGGTGCCCTGTGATATAATCTCTAACTTCTTCAATTTCGTTCTCTTGAATATTAACATATTCTATTTGCATCAAGAAATTCTTGAATCCATCATTAAACGCTTCATCTACATTGAGGATATTCTTCATTTCTATCCTCTGTTCCTCTATTAATGACAATGTTTGATTTACAAGAGCAGGGTTACGTAGCTCGCGCTCCATACAAATTTGTACAATATCATCAATCAAGGTCTTTATGCTGTCACTAATGGAAACTGTAATAGGTAAACTTGTGAAAGCTGAAGACGAAGCATACTTCAATGTCCACAGAGGATTATTTTTCTTAGCCAAAAAGTCTCCAGTTATAGCAAAACGTGCATCTTTCAAACTTGACACATCAGAATAAGTGTTTCCCTTGTTATTTAATTTGAATAGAGAAATCAACTCTTTACACAGTTTGCCTTCTTCGGGAGTCTGGAATTTGAAGTTAAGTTTGCTATTTGACTTATTGTCATCCCATACCTTAAACAACAACACAATATCATCGATAAGAGCATTGGCATCTCTTGGTTTACCTTGTGGATCGAATATCTTATTAACCCAAGGTCTAAGAGCGAAAGCCATAATACCCATAGCAGCAAAACTACCATAAAAGCCATATGGTGGTTGTGTCAGTATTGAGAACTTATCATCAAAGTTAAATGGCAGACTCTTATCAGCATACTTGATAATCTTATTTACTTTATCACAAGCTGCCTTAAATGGATGATCATCCGCAACGTCTGATTTCCAATTGAGGTTTTCATCCAAGCAATCTTGAATTAGATATTGCACTGGACGCATTTGCTGATTGATGCTAATGAACTCACTTTTCGTTGTTGCAAAAAGAAACGTTCTTACCATTTCTTTAGAGTTCTGTTGTTTCCAGAATGTAGAAGGTGCTTTTTGTCTTAATATCTCATGTGCATCTGGGCCATAAGGAAAGATAACAGGAGCTATAGATGAATTAACTATGGAAGATAAATGTTTTACAGAAATTGGTTGTTTATCTACTCCGTTAATGTATACAATAGCATTATTCCTTTGAACAGATTCCATCCATTCCTTAACCATTGCCATAGCATGGTCTTTATGAACCTTTTGCTGATCTAAAAAACCATGGCTGCTTGCACAAGCATAGTTTGCTTGGAATTCAATAAACTGCTCGTATTTAGCGTCAGTCATCACCTCATCAAAGACTATAAAAACAATGTTCTTCAAGTCTTTATCATCTTCGTCAGCTGAACATTTCTCGGCAAAAGTACGTAAAGTCGCTAATTCTGTATTATTACGAGCCAACAATAATGCAAAGAATAAGCTACTACTTTTGTTTTCTTTCTTTCCATTCTTGATCTGGCTACGCAATTGGGATTCGTTTTGAACATCAGAATAGAACTTAAATGCAAATGGTCTAATGACTTTTTGCATAAATTTTTTTTCAAATATTGTCTTAGCAACATCCGAAAAATTAAGAACCTGGTGAGTGAAACGATATTGAACATTTCGCATTTCAGTCTTTTTCTCCTCAATCTCACCAGATGGTAATGCCGAAAATTGTACAGAATAAAGACCTCCAGGAGCACGTTGAATTACACCGTTCTCATTAAACCAGTTAAGAATTTCATCAACAGTATCACCATAAGTTGTGCCAGCAAATAGTGAACGAATATTATCCTCTGACGGTGTAACAAGTCCGTTATTATTCTCTCCTGAGACATTATTAAATGCATTAAGCAAGAGAATACCCTTGAATACAGCAAAGTAATCATCTCCCATACTACTCACCAACTGCACATACGAGTTGTATCGCTCAGTCACTGCTCCGTAGTTGGTAACATCATCTTGGAAAACTTTCAAAACATAATCCCATAGATAATCAGCAGTGATTGTTTCTCCATTGAAGAATAACTCCTCATTATCTAAGAAAGCTCTAATTGCATCATTTTGTCCCAAAAACTCAAATACACTTCGACTAGAAGAACCTACAACTGTGGCATAATGAGTCGCCAGATTTGCGGTTCCTGGATGTAATGGAAATAAGTTTAATAAATCCTCTTTCGTTGATAATGTATCATTACTTGTTGCTGTAAAGATTTCCAGCAATTGAGGATTCATTGAGTAAAATGATTGACTCATCTTTGAATGGCGTTCTTTGTCGACAATCTCAAATTTTCGAGACATAATTTTAAATGCCGACACAGACTCCATGTTGTATTTCATTCGATGATATCTACCATCAGTCTGTTTTAATTGTTCCGAATCTATTCCATTAAATGCAGAAGGGTGAGAAATAAGAAATATATATGAGTTATTATCCTCATTCATAAATTTCTCAGCAACATCCTGCAACTCTTTAAGTACAGGCACACCGATAGGGTCTGTCATTACATCTGTAAACTCATCCCAGATAATTAGCAGTCCATTGTATTCTCCTAATTCGACTAATTTATCTTGTACTTCAATCAACCATTGCTTTAGGCTCTCGTTATTCATTCGAACATCCAAGCCTGCAACTCGCAAAGTGTCAGTTACACGATGGAACGTACCAAGATCGCCAGTCGCAAGTTTTGAAATAAGTTGCTCTGTTGTAGATACGATGGATGATAGAAGCGTACTAGTCTCTATTCTGTGCTTCCAAATCTCTGGTTCCTTATTGATTTGTTCAATGTAATTTTCAAAGTCTGTTGGGACACAAATGTCAATTCCTTTATTCTTCAAAGTAGATGTCACAGCTTTTTGAAGAACCAATGCAAGGTCAGATGTATGAGTCATTGCCCCTAAACCATAAACCTTAACAGGCAACAATCTCTTTTCTTCTCGAAGTTTATATATGGCTTGACGAATAGAATCAAATTTTCCGTCACCAAACTCATAATCTACCCATTCACGAATATCATCAACGGGATCACATAGCAAGTGGCTGATTACAGCAACAGCGTGACTTTTACCTGTACCATAGGTACCATTAATCCAGAAAGACTTATGATTATCAATATCATTGCCACGAACCGATTTAAGTACAGTCCGTAGAACGCTATTAAACTGTTCGTTGGGAATAAACGATGTCCATTCACCGTCTTTTTCGTCTGCAATGACATAGGCTGCCTTACCGCCACGCAGTTTTATTATATCGTCATACTTAGTAGCCATAGCCAACTATTGTTTTGTTAAGAATCGTGTTATTATATTTCTTCTTATATATTCTCTACTCTCAGCATCTTGCAATATTTCCCATAGCTCATCATCGAATTTCGCATACAAGAGATTTTCTCTTAAATACTTTTCCGAAGGCGTATTACCATTATACGGTGGACGATTCTTTTCACACCAAACAAGATGATAAAAAATAGATGAACCAAGATGGTAATAAGGTAATATTATAGGAGTTAACTTTACTTCTTCATAATATCTTGCAAAAGCAGTATATATTTTTTTTAATCTGTTATCATTGAACATTATTTTATTTTCATTCAAATCTCCCATAGCAATACATTCAAAGACAGATAGAATAAACAGCGGTTTGGCAATCGATTTTCCAGATATGCCATTACCACACTTAATGCTCAAAATTAGATCATTATACAAACTTACAGTATAAGAATTCATTAGTCTAAAAGTGCTTTCAATACAGCAATTGAGGTTAAATCTTCTCTTAGGGTTATATGATCCAATCCCATATTCAACTCTGCAATGAGTACTCTGTTTTTTTCCGAAGACAAATATCTCAAACTTTTTATTAAATCATTTTTACTAATACCAAATTCTTTATATATACCATATGACTCATCTGAACGATATAAGTCAGATACTCTAAACATTTTTATATCATTGTATTGAGCATATCTGTATATTGAATAAGCTATTGCCTCAGGACTTAAATCAGTATAATTATCTCGTCTATATGAATTACCTTTTTCATCTTGTACGATACATTGACGAAACTCTTCACCAATTGGAGAATATTTAAAACTTTGCATTAAAGCCTGAATTGCATATGTTATAGTCGATTCCTTAAATGTTTGCTGGAAATATTCAATTGCAAGTTTATCTAAACTTTTGCGTGAAAAATCCGCCATATGTGCAAATGTCTTAATATACCATCTAACAAGTGGACTATTATATGCTAGGTTAATGTATATAAGTTCCCACAATAAAGTTGTAGAATTTTTATTTATCTCAACACACAATTCTCCAAAAGGGGTTAGATTGTTTTTATCATCAATAATCTCCGCATCTTTTAACCAAGCTTTAAAACTTGGGACTTGCTTCACTCCAAGCATATTGTCTGACCAAAAATCTGATGGGGATGACAAATATTGATCTACCCACTCTTGATGTATTCCAAATGTTCCGTATTTTGATATTTTCATATTTGATATATTGGTATCTGTTGGTTTTAACATTGAATCGGCCACAATACATCCAACATTGTGGTACTCTAAACATTTATGGCAATGAGTGCAAAGTTCTTTATTTATTATAACTTCTGGATATACAGACAATGCTCCTGTAGGACATTCAAGTTCACAAGCCTCGCAATTGATACAATAAGATGTTTTATTGATCACACGACGAAGATAGTATCGTAACTGAATATTATTGTTGTCATATAAGATAAATGAAAAATCAGACTTTTTTTCGCCATAACGAATCTCAAACTGAAAGACTTCTTTCTCAAATAATAATTCTCCAGTAGTTATATTATTCCTATCACTTATACTGTATTTTCCGACAGTATGAAGCCAAGTAAACACATCTTTTTGTGAGTTCTTTACCTTTGCTTCCCATCTAGTTGATGAAGATATATATTGAATAGATGTTGTAGATTGAGAAAATTTACCACTACCTCTCAATCGCCATCGTCTATCTGATATATATTCATCTTTGTTAGGAATTTTCCGTTCTTCCACAACACGTTCTATTCTAGACAAAAATGGCTGTAAATTATCTGGATAGCATTTATTCACAATCATATCATCCCAAGGAGAACCAAATGGGCACAAAATACATCCAACTCTAGGTTTTCCACTACGATAGGCTTTGTTAATGGGTAACTGATGTCTAAATAAATACAAGAAGACCTCCGTAGTATTCCATCTTAGAATTGGACGTGCATTTATAACAAAGCTATGTTTTACTCCTTTGCCAATACGGTTATAATCACTTCGCTTTGCAGATTCTTCCGCACGTACTCCTTCAAAAGCTAAAAATTTTGCATTCTTTCGATATCCTTGTTTTAACATACGATATAATGGAGCTGTTTTCATTACTGAACAGCACCAACGATGTGTATCACTAGGAGTACCAATCTTATCCCAGTAATTAAGTACAGACTCGTGATTACGGGCCATCAGGAATTTAAGTGCGGGAAATTTCTGTTTATAATATTCCTGAACCTCTTCATACAGACTTAATGAAGGAGGTAATTCATAGCCAGTATCGCTATAAATTACTTCGAAATCTGTAGGTGGAATAGCACGAGTACACAAGTCCAATACAACTTGGCTGTCTTTACCTCCAGAAAAAGATGCAATAAATCGATCTATTTTAGTCGACAACAATGCTTTTTTCCCTTCCAACTCTGCCACATCCATTGGCATTACATCGAAACTGTCGCAATCTTGCTTAACAATGGCCATCTTCTTTTTGCTATTTTTCTCTAGTTTATTAGCCATTGCCTCAAAATCCAACTTATTGGCATCTGCCTTATTATATGTTTTGTTTACCTTTGTATACTCAGTATATATGTCTCTAATAAACTCTATTGCTTCGTTTTCTAAAACAAACATCAAATCAGAAGTTCGTTTTAGCATCTTTTTCATATCCACAGGGATTAGTTCCATTGGTTTAATCCCTTTTTCAAATTCAAGAGTCGGTTCTGTATATATGTTGGCACCTTTAGCATCAAAGATATGCTTGCCACGATAATAATATTGTTTGTTGACTGCCCACATTATTGGTTCCTCGCAATGAGGATAGTTCCAACCGCATTCATTCAACTTTAACAAATCTAATTCTTCGTAGAACACAGGGCGTGGCGGTACGCCAATCGTGCCGTCTACAATACGAGGATGCAATAATACTCCTCCCGTCTCTTCGTCCCACGTTATTTTGTACATCTTCTTATTCTATAATTACTAATTGCGACAGTTCAACATCAAGGAGTTTCGCTATCTTAATGTATGTTTCCATTGTTGGCTGACAAGCATTTGTGCACCACTTTGACACAGTTGTCGGGGCACACCCCAATTGTTCCGCCAACCATTTATTTGTTCTTTTCTTTTCCGCAAGAACAACCTTGAGTCTATTTATATCCTTATCCATAATAGGCTATTTATTGCACAAAGTTAATAAAATCCCTTTATATAAGGTGTATATTGCGAATTATTTTATATCGACAGGAACTAAATTAGCATTTTTCTCATTGTATATTCAAATCTCACCTACATCAATTTTCTATATTTAGGTATTGATTATTTCCCATATTTTTCGTAACTTTATAAGAAAAATTATGGGATTATTTGAAGAATATAAGAATCACCCTGATAGGGATGTTAGAGAAAGAGCCAACACTTGGGGTGCTGCAATAGGCTTACAGAATGTAGATGGGCTTAGTGTGTCTGAAATTCTGATTCAACTTGCTAGACAACAGATTGAGGGCAAGATTACTATGGATGAAGTTACGCAAAGGCTCAACGAGCATTACAAGCATAGAAAACTTTATAGTTCTACTTATGAGATTATTCCTCCTAACTCAGAGATGATTCAGAGAATGAAAGAGGAAAACGAACTCAGACGCCCAAAGATGTATGAACAGGATTCAGCCATATGAAATTCTTGACTGTTGATGTAATTATTTCAGTTGACTACAAAATGTTGCCAAC
>NZ_CALDPF010000060.1 GCF_937912035.1 uncultured Bacteroides sp. | reverse complement strand
GTCAAACACAACAGTCTTCTCCTCTCCTGCTGCCAATTCAACAGGCTGATTGAACGCCACATCACCAATCTTACCTTCAAGAATACCTTTCACAGCAGCAGCGTCATGGTTCTTGACGATAACTTCTGCTGTAAGTTTTGCGGAAGTTGTATCCGGCAGAGGCAACACAGTTTCCACCAATGGGTCAGCCACTGTAACCTTACCTGTTGTAGTGAGTTTCACATCATTCCAGATACCTATGTTACGTCCGCGCATTGTAGGAATCCAGTCCCAACCGATAGTTGCATGGAACGTAGGATTATCCGCACCAAGGATACCACCGTTGAAGTCCGTACTCTGCTTGTTCTTTTCCTTGATTGCGCCGATATGGTTATTCTTTATAATCTCAACAGCGACAACATTCTTACCGGCAACGATAACGTCAGTTACATCAAACTTGCCACGCATGAACGCACCTTCTATTCTGCCAACCTTCTTTCCGTTAAGATAAACATTAGCCTTCCAGTTGATACCGTCGAAGTTAAGGAACACACGTTCTTTCTTGAAATCTGCCGGAACCTCAAACTCATCACGATACCAGAAGTTAGAATAGAAGAATGATTCGGAGATATTCAGCTGATTATCCGCATAATTCGGATTAGGAACAGCTCCGACATTCACATAACTGCTCAATACAGTTCCAGGGACAGTTGCCACAATCCAATTCTGAGGATTGAAACCGGTTGTAGAGATTTCATCACCTTTAGCAGTCACTTCGGATGCACGCTGCAGTTTCCAGTTACCGCCGGAAAGAACAATCTCACCATTTGCCACAGCAGGACGGGCAACAGGCTGAGCCTTCAAACCGCCCTTACCCATAACTTCCATTTCGCTCAGGATGTAATGGCCTTCGCTTGCAGGCTGTTCCATCAATACTCTCACATAACGGGCATTACCTTTAACTGCTATTTCGTCAGTCAAAGATTCACCGCCTGGCAACTCTGCCACATTTTTCCACTGCTTGGCATCGTTTGAAGTCTGGATTTTACCTTTAGAAGCCTTGTTTACCCAGTGCAAAACCACTTTGTCAAATGAAGAAGCACTACCCAAGTCAACATATATCCACTCATGCTTGTCTGTCTCACTCATCCATACACTGTTATAGAACTGCGAAGGTTTCATTTCCACAATATCATTCTGATAAAGGAAATTCATATCCATAAGAGTCCAGTATGCAGCACCTGCCATTTTGAAGCAAACACGATAATAAGAATAATCACCTGTTTTATCAAGACTTATAGTCTGATCGATAATTCTTACAGGAAGATCACCCTTTTCGCTCTGCTTGTTTGGGTCAGAGTGCATTTTATATGAAGAAGCCTTTCCTGGCAGACCGCTTCCGCTTGATTTGCCAAGTTCTTCCCAAGTCTTACCGTCGTTCGAACCCTGGCAAATGATTTCATAACCTTTATTTGCCTTAGCCGCATTATATGCAACAGAACCACGCATATAGATCTGATCAGCCTTCTTGCTGTAATTATTCAAAGAAAACTGGAAATAAGTATCCTCACCAACAGTTACATTACGTGAATAAGGTCCCTGGTCAATCATCCATTCACGCTCGCGGCGCGGTTTTTTACCATCTGGAGTAATCAAATCCAAATACTGCGGTTCCTTCTCTGTGATAACACCATCGGTCACAAGCTGAGCCACAAGATTATAGTCATGGCTTGACGACTGATATGCAGCGCGAAGCAATGCTATATTACGGTATGTATCATCGGGCTTCAATTCCGGAGAAAAATCCTCAGAAGGATTTCCGGGATAATGACCAATACCACGAGTGTAGTAATCAGAACGCTCGAAAGATTCTGTAGACGCTCCAGCTCCCGTGCAACTCCAGGACATAGCAACTGTTGCTGTTGCCAGTCCGCACATAGTAAGCACATGAGTCAGTTTTTTCGTTTCATTTTTTGTTTTCATAATATATAAATTGTTATAATCCACTGATTATTTGTTTTCTAGGTTTTGCAAATGTACATATAAAAAAACGGACTATTAAATTATTTAACAAGAAACTTCTCCATTTTTTCCCATTCAGCCAAGTGCAACAAAGTTGAATTGTAAACCAATTAAGTTCTAGCATAAGAATATGTAAAGACGCTTTCTTAATAGGATTTCTGGAGGTTGAATAACATTCATATCCGTATTTATCGGCATTAAAATTTACTGTAAACCTTAAATTATCAAGTTTTTTACTACTTTTGTTGTTATAAACATATATAATACAGAATGAGTAAAAGTATAGAAAGCAACAAACAGTTTATGGTAGGCAACGGACTCCTGGCTTTCGGAGTATTCTTCATCGTATGCCTGTTCCTCTATCTCGGTTTCCGTTCGCAAAAGAAAACAGGTGGCGAACAGACTTATAAAGACATCTACGAAATCTGTCTGACAAAATCATTTGCCGGTGATTCGCTGAACATATACATCAACGACAGTCTGATAATGGCACGCACGATGAATAATGCCGACATCACATTCCAGGTAAACAGATTTGCAGAAGAAAATGCACTTATGGTGGTAGATGCCAAGACTGACATCATGACTCCTTTCAATCTTAGTAAGGAAGGAGGAAAAGTCACAGTGGAAAAGAAAAACGGACAGATATTCTTTCTGTATGAAGGCTACGAACAATCTAAATAATTTATTTATATGAAAGACTTTTTGAAAATGACATTTGCCTCAATCATCGGAATGATGATTGCCGGTTTCGTATTGCTTATAATGGGCATATCGGTAATAGGCGGAATGGTGGCTACTACCGAAGTAGCAACTGTAGTGAAAGAAAATTCGGTTTTCGTGCTTGACCTTAAGGGTAGCGTAGTGGAAAGATATGAAGAAAACCCATTCGAACAGCTGATGGGTGAAGAAATAACTACCAGAGGACTTGAAGACATCCTGGCATCAATAGAGAAAGCTAAAAACGATCCAAAGATTAAAAGTATGCTTATCAATGCCGAAGCTTTCGCCTGTTCCACAGCATCACTCCAGGACATCAGAACTGCAATAGCCAACTTTAAAGAATCAGGCAAATTTGTAGTTGCTTACTCGGGCGCCTATACTCAGGGAGCATACTATGTTTCTACTGTAGCAGACAAGGTTTTCCTTAATCCTTCAGGTAGTATTTCATGGCACGGTCTTTCTGCACAGACTATGTTCCTGAAAGACCTGCTTGCCAAGGTGGGAGTAAAAATGCAGATCTTCAGAGTAGGTACATACAAATCGGCTGTTGAACCGTTCATCGCTACTGAAATGAGCCCTGCCAACAGAGAGCAGACTCTTGCTTTCACTCAGTCTATTTGGAATGAGATTGTAAGAGAAGTATCAGAATCTAGAAACATCTCAGTAGAAAAGCTGAATGAAATGGCCGACAAATGTATGGATTTCCAGCCTGCTGAAGCATACGTAGAAAACGGACTGGCAGACCAGCTGATGTATAAGGATGAGGTTTTGTCGTATCTGAAGAAACTGACAAATATCAGCGAAAAATCTACTCTGAATACTCTGACTCTGGACGACATGAAGAATCTTGCAGCGCCTTCAACTGTTAAGAGTCGTGACGTAATAGCGGTATATTATGCTTTCGGAGAGATAGACAATGCTGCAGATCCATACAATGAAGGTATAGTATCTGAAAAAGTGACAAAACATCTGCGTGACCTTAGAAATGACGACAATGTTAAGGCCGTAGTTCTCAGAGTAAACTCACCGGGTGGTAGCGCATACGGTTCTGAACAGATTTGGCGAGAAGTATCACTGCTGAAAGAAAAGAAACCGGTAGTGGTTTCTATGGGTGACTATGCAGCTTCAGGCGGTTACTATATCTCTTGTGCTGCCGACTGGATTGTGGCTCAGCCAACTACTCTTACTGGTTCTATCGGTATATTCGGAATGATTCCCGATGCATCGGAACTTATCACAAAGAAACTAGGAGTTAAAATAGACGGTGTAAAGACCAACAAACTGGCTGATATGGGAGATATGAGCCGTCCTTTCAACGCAGAAGAAGGTGCGCTGATACAGGGCATGGTGAACAGCGGTTATGAACTCTTCACCAAGAGATGTGCAGAAGGCAGAAATATGCCTATAGACAGTCTGAAGATGATTGCCGAAGGTCGTGTATGGTCGGGCGAAATGGCTAAGGAACTGAAACTTGTTGATGAATTGGGAAATCTTGAATGTGCTATCAAGAAGGCTTCTGAACTTTGCGGCATAAGAGATTACAAGGTAGCTTCTTATCCTAAGAAAGTTGATTTCATCACAAGCCTCATCAGCAACGCCAAACCTGAGAGATATATCAGCAGCAAGCTGGAAGACTCTTTCGGAGAATTCTACAACGGATTCATGATGATAAAGAATCTTGACAAGGCTGACCGTATACAGGCAAGAATGCCTTTTGAGATTTCTATAAACTAAAATGTATAATTGTTCCAACCACACGAAGATGAAACAAGACAAACCTCGCATATATATTCCCCTGCTTCCATTCTCGGCATTATACGGCATGGCTATATGGCTGAGAAACAAGCTTTTCGACTGGGATATTCTGAAATCAAGGAGTTTCCCTATACCGGTGATATGCGTGGGAAATATCACCGTGGGTGGAACCGGAAAAACACCTCACACTGAGTATCTGATAAGACTTCTGAAAGATGAATTCAGTGTGTGTGTGTTGAGTAGAGGATATAAACGTAAATCTGAAGGTTTCGTCCTGGCAGAGAAAGGAAAGAGCACTATAGAAGATATAGGCGACGAGCCTTTCCAGATGTGGCAGAAATTTCCGGATATCAATGTAGCCGCCGACAGCAACAGATGTAACGGAATTGACAATCTCATATCCAAGGTCGGCAACCGTGACAAAAAGCAGGTAATAGTGCTGGACGATGCATATCAGCACAGATATGTCAAGGCAGGAATGTACATACTGCTGATAGACTATAACAGACGTATCCGTCACGACACCCTCCTACCCGCCGGACGACTAAGGGAACCGGCAAGCGGGAAAAGCAGGGCTGATATTATCATAGTGAGCAAATGTCCGGAATGCTTAACATCTGAAGAAATGGACAGACTGCGTTCTGAAATATCACCAACAACAGAACAGGAAGTGTTCTTCACGTATATGAAGTACGGAAATCTGTACCGCATATTCCGTCAGGGAAATAACGACGAAATGAAACCTAAGGATATATCACCGGACAGCCATATACTGTTGCTCACCGGAATAGCATCACCCAAGGCTATAACAGAGAAGCTTAGGCAATACACCGGGAACATAGAGTCAATGGTATTTGCCGACCATCATAACTTCAGCCGGGAGGATATGGAAACCCTCAAAAACAGATTCATGTCAATGCCTGAAGGCAGAAGGATGATAATAACGACCGAGAAAGATGCAGCAAGGCTTACTACTCATCCACACCTGAGCGAAGAACTGAAACCATATATCTACGCTCTGCCTGTGGAAGTAAGCTTCCTGAACAACGAAACAATAAAGTTCAACCAAAAAATAACCGAGTATGTTAGAAAAAATTCAAGAAACAGCAGCATTCCTGAAAGCAAGGATGCAGACAAATCCTGAGACAGCAATTATACTGGGCACAGGACTGGGCAGCTTGGTACACGACATTACCGACAAGTATGAAATTCCTTATTCAGAGATACCGAATTTCCCCATATCGACAGTGGAAGGACACAGCGGCAAGCTCATCTTCGGAAAACTTGGAGGTAAGGACATCCTCGCGATGCAAGGACGTTTCCACTACTACGAAGGTTACTCGATGAAAGAAGTGACATTCCCTGTCAGAGTAATGAGAGAGCTCGGCATAAAGACACTTTTCGTATCGAACGCGGCGGGTGGAACTAATCCTGATTTCGAAATAGGTGACCTGATGGTTATTACAGACCATATAAACTTCTTCCCGGACAATCCGCTGAGAGGCAAAAATATAGATTACGGTCCTCGTTTCCCGGACATGAGCGAGGCTTATTCGCATGAGCTTATTGAAAAGGCATTCGAAATTGCAGCCGAAAAAGGTATAAAACTTCAGAAAGGAGTTTACATCGGCACTCAGGGACCGACCTTCGAAACTCCTGCCGAATACAAGATGTTCAGAATATTGGGAGCTGACGCTGTAGGTATGTCTACAGTGCCGGAAGTGATTGTGGCAAACCATTGCGGAATCAGAGTATTCGGTGTATCAGTAATCACTGACTTAGGTGTGGAAGGCAAGATAGTGGAAGTATCACATGAAGAAGTACAGAAAGCCGCCGATGCCGCACAGCCACGAATGACCAGCATAATGAAAGAACTTATAAACAGAGTATAAACAATTATATAATCATGCACGAAGGAAACAGAACAGAAATTTCCACTTTGGGAGAATTCGGACTGATAAAACATCTGACCGACAATATAAAGTTAGTAAACGACGAAACAAAATACGGTATCGGCGATGATGCTGCCGTGTTGGAATACAAAGACCGTCAGGTGCTCGTTACTACAGACCTGCTGATGGAAGGTGTACATTTCGACCTGGTATATACACCGCTGAAGCATCTGGGATATAAGTCGGCAATGGTAAACTTCTCCGACATATACGCAATGAACGGAACACCGAAGCAAATAACAGTCTCACTTGCCGTATCAAAAAGATTCTGCATTGAAGACCTGGAAGATTTCTATGAAGGATTGAAACTGGCATGCCAGCTGCATAATGTTGACATAGTGGGCGGTGATACCACTTCATCTGTAACAGGACTTGCAATATCTATCACATGTATAGGCGAAGCAAGAAAAGAAGACGTGGTTTACCGCAACGGTGCCAAGGAAACTGACCTTATCTGTGTGACAGGTGACCTTGGAGCTTCATATATGGGACTCCAGCTAATGGAACGCGAAAAGGCTGTGTTCAACGGAAGTAAGGATGTACAGCCTGACTTCGCCGGTAAGGAATATTTACTGGAAAGATTCCTTAAACCGGAAGCAAGAAAAGACATCATTGAGGAACTGGCAAAAGCAGGAATCAAACCTACAGCAATGATGGATATCTCCGACGGACTTTCATCCGAGTTGATGCATATATGTAGCCAGAGTAAATGCGGATGCCGTGTTTACGAGGAACGTATACCAATAGATTATCAGACAGCCGTAATGGCAGAAGAGTTCAACATGAACCTAAGCACTTGTGCCTTGAACGGAGGAGAAGACTACGAACTTCTTTTCACTGTGCCACTGACAATGCACGAAGCAGTTTCACAAATTAAGGATGTGAAAGTGATTGGTCACATCACAAAAGAGGAATTAGGCTGCGCACTAGTGACAAGAGACGGCAACGAACTGGAGCTTAAAGCTCAGGGGTGGAATCCTTTGAAATAAAAATACTATAATATTTTAGACAGCTTTAAATGTCAGCAATGCTTATAAAAAAAGAGTGTTGCTGACATTTTTTTATTTTTTTCGTAGAGGGGATAGGGGTTTTCGAATAAACCTGCGTTATGTCAGTGAAAGAAACAAAGAAATAAACAAAAATTGAATACTAACTTACTAAACTATTTGAATTATGAAACTGAAATTTTTAGCATTGTCTTTATTAATGGTAGCAGGTGTAAACATGGTTAACGCACAGAACTCAACCAAAGATTTCGTATCGGAAGACAGAAAACATGATATCCGCCTGTCTGTGAGCGACGGACTGACACAAGGAACTTCAAATATCCTAGGAATGGGTATCGCTGATGCAGTATTAGGATCAAAACGTTCAGACAGTAAAACTAGCCTCACTTACGGATTTGGCTATCGTTACAGCATCAACCGCTTCAGACTAGGTGCCGACCTCGGATTCGGAATGACAACTAGCAAACTTGCATTGGCAGGAGAAAAATCACCTTCAATAAAAGAAAAGGACTTGAGATTTCTGGTTCTTCCTACAGCCGAATTCGTTTACTTCAAGCGCAGACTGGTAGAACTATACGGATCGGCAGCAGCAGGTGTAAATTTGTCAAGACATTCAGAAACTGCACTGGCTAAAAATGCGACAGCAGGCAAATCGACCTTAAATACAGACTTTGCATACCAGGTAAATCCTATAGCACTCAGAGTCGGTAATGACCGTGTAGGTGGTTTTGTGGAAGCAGGTCTTGGAACTAAAGGCTTCGTAACTGCCGGTATAAGCTTCAAATTCTAAACAACACAATATCTAAACAGCTTAACTAAGCTTTTCACAAAAACTTTACTACTCTTTCTAACTAGAATAAGGGTGTACCAACCGGTACATCCTTATTTGATTTTCATGCTCCCAGAAATACATTTCAAACTCAATTTTCTTAGGATTAAACAACGATTAAAACATATTTCATCATCCAAAAGCACTTTTTTTTAAATTTTTCTTCAAAAAGATTTGGTAGTATAAAAAAAATGCCTACCTTTGCAACCGCAAACGAGAAACAACGGTGCCATAGCTCAGTTGGTAGAGCAAAGGACTGAAAATCCTTGTGTCCCCGGTTCGATTCCTGGTGGCACCACAAAAGTAAAATCCTGATTTCTAAATGGAATCAGGATTTTTTATTTTTACCACTATTCTAAAATAGTGTAGTAAAGATAAGGTAATCAGAAAAGAAGAATCATTCTCTTCGTTATACACAATTATTTTACTACTTTTGCCAATAAATAAATTATCAGAGTTTATAAAATGGCACAAAACTCACGTCAAATACAGTCGCAGGCTCAGCAACAGGTGCAGACACTATCACCGCAACAGGTTTTGCTGGTAAAACTTTTGGAACTGCCAACAGTAGAGTTGGAGGAAAGAGTACATGCAGAGATTCTTGACAATCCGGCTTTGGAAGAAGGTAGAGACCCTTCGGAAATAGCAGAAGACCAGGCAAACGAATATCCTACTGATCCGGATGCTGACCCTGACACAAATTACAACGAAGATGTTTCATTAGGCGATTATCGAACTGAAGACGATATTCCTGACTATAAATTACAAGAGAACAACCGTTCCAAAGGAGAGACTCCTGAGGAAATTCCTTTGTCGGACAATGTCTCATTCTACGAAACTCTCAAAGAGCAGCTCGACATGCAGGAACTGACAGACGAACAGAAGATGCTCGGTGAGTACATTATCGGTTCGCTGGATGACGACGGCCTTCTTAGAAAAACCACAGAATCAATAATGGACGAACTTGCCATTTACCAGGGTATATATACCACAGAAAATGAACTGGAACATATAATCTCCATTATACAGGATTTTGACCCTGCCGGTATAGGTGCAAGAAACCTGCAGGAATGCCTTCTTCTTCAGATAAAAAGAAAAGACGACTCTCCGCTGAAAAAAATCGAATATGATATAATAGACCAGTTCTGTGATGAATTTACAAAGAAGAATAAGGAGAAAATAATCCAGAAACTTAATATCACAGAAGAAGAATATAATGCGGCAGTAGCTGAACTGGTAAAACTGAATCCCAGACCAGGAAGTTCAATGGGCGAAGCTATGGGAAAAAATCTGCATCATATTATACCTGACTTCATCGTAGAAACTGAAGATGACGGAAACATAATATTAAGCCTCAACAACAGAAATGTTCCAGAACTAAGGCTCAGCCGTACTTTTACAGACATGCTGGAAGAACAGACCAAAAACAAGGCCAATCAGTCGAAAGAGGCAAAAGATGCATTCATGTTCCTTAAACAGAAAGTAGATGCAGCACAAGGATTCATCAATGCCGTAAAACAAAGACAGAACACTCTGTTAAGTACTATGCAAGCCATTATTGACCTGCAACGTCCGTTCTTCACAGATGGAGATGAAACGTTACTCAAGCCTATGATTCTGAAAGATGTGGCTGAAAGAGCCAAACTTGATATATCTACTGTATCAAGAGTGAGCAACAGCAAGTATGTTCAGACCAATTTCGGTATCTTTCCATTGAAATTTTTCTTCAGCGATGGATATACTACAGAGAGCGGTGAAGAACTTTCGGTAAGAGAAATAAAAAGAATCCTTAAAGAACTGGTTGATGGCGAAAACAAGGAAAAACCTCTCACCGATGACGAGCTGGCAGATGCCCTTAAAGAAAAAGGATACCCGATAGCCAGACGTACTGTAGCCAAATATCGAACACAACTGAATATTCCGGTAGCTAGATTAAGAAGGTAAATTATGGAAGAGAACAATATTCCTAACGAACTAACATATCATGAGTCTGTTCCCCTGACAGCAGAAGAAAAAAGAAATCCGCTGTATATAGCATCGTATATAGTATCGGCTATATTCACTCCTTTCATGGTACCGTTCGTGGCATTTCTATTGATATTTGTGTTTACATATCTCAATATTATGCCATTGTCATACAAGTTGTCCATACTTGGCCTGGTATATTGCTTTACTATCCTTTTTCCTATGCTGGGTATATACATTTTCCAGAAAATAAATGGCTGGGGGATTAAAGAGCTGGGAGACAGGGAAAACAGATTCATACCATACGGACTAACGATACTTAGCTATTTAGGTGGACTAATAACAATGTACCGTATACATACACCAAGATACATGAGCGGTATCATTCTGGCAGTACTTATATGTATGGTGCTGTGTACTATTGTCAATCTCAAAGTTAAAATAAGTACCCATGCGGCAAGTAGTGGAATGATGGTTGGAGGATTACTTTCCTACAGTTTCCTTTTCCAGTTCAATCCGGTATGGTGGCTTGCAGGATTTATTCTATTGGCAGGTATGTTGTGTACGGCACGTATTATAGTACGACAACATACATTAACTGAGGTATTCGGAGGATTTATACTCGGATTATTTTGCGGTGTCACAGGAATTTTGTTTATTTGAAAAGATATACTAACCTTGTAAATTTTAAAACCATGAATTTTCCAACTAATGTAAAGTACACAAACGAACACGAATGGATTCGTTTCGAAGGAGAGGAAGCATACGTAGGTATAACAGATTATGCACAGACCCAGCTCGGTGACATCGTTTTCGTAGATGTTCCTACTGAGGGAGAGACACTTGAAAAAGGTGAGACATTCGGAAGTATTGAAGTAGTAAAGACTGTTTCTGATTTGTTCCTGCCTGTTGGAGGAGAAATACTTGAAGTAAATCCGGCACTTGAAGAAAATCCAGAGCTCGTGAATAAAGACCCATACGGCGAAGGTTGGATTATAAAAATCAAACCGACAGATGCTTCTGAAGCTGATGATCTGCTTGATGCCGAAGCATACAAACAGCTTATAAACGAATAGTCAAAAACTCAAAAACAAACAAATATAAACTATAAGAAGAAAAAGAATGAAACCAATAGTAAGTATCATCATGGGTAGTACTTCAGACCTGCCGGTCATGGAAAAGGCTGCCAAACTGCTTGACGAAATGCAGGTTCCTTTCGAGATTAACGCACTTTCAGCACACCGTACACCGGCCGAAGTTGAAGCATTCGCTAAAGGCGCTGCCGACAGAGGACTGAAAGTTATAATCGCTGCTGCCGGTATGGCTGCCGCACTTCCTGGAGTTATTGCCGCCAACACTACACTTCCTGTAATCGGAGTACCTATCAAAGGCTCTGTCCTTGATGGTGTTGACGCTCTTTACTCTATCATACAGATGCCTCCTGGAATACCTGTAGCAACAGTAGCCATCAACGGAGCAATGAACGCTGCAATCCTGGCAGTACAGATGATAGCACTCTCTGACGAGGAATTGGCAAAGAAGTTTGCAGCTTACAAAGAAGGCCTGAAAAACAAAATTGTAAAGGCAAACGAGGAACTGAAAGAAGTTAAATACGCATACAAGACTAATTAAATGGATTACTTCAACTATTCACGCCGAAAGGCAAACGAAGTATATGTTGGCGCCACTCCTATGGGTGGCGCTAATCCTATACGCATACAGAGCATGACCAACACCGTAACGATGGATACAGAGGCTTGTGTAGAACAGGCCAAACGTATCATCGACGCCGGTGGAGAGTATGTACGTCTCACCACTCAGGGTGTGCGCGAGGCTGAAAACATGAAGAATATTAACATCGGACTGCGCTCGCAAGGTTACAACACCCCTCTCGTAGCAGATGTACACTTCAATCCTAATGTGGCAGATGTGGCTGCACTTTATGCCGAAAAGGTACGTATCAACCCGGGTAACTATGTCGACCCAGCACGTACTTTTAAGAATCTGGAATATACTGACGAGGAATATGCACAGGAAATACAAAAGATTCGCGAGCGTTTCGTCAAATTTCTGAATATCTGTAAGGAAAATCACACTGCAATCCGCATCGGAGTAAACCACGGCTCACTGTCTGACCGTATCATGTCACGCTATGGTGATACTCCTGAAGGTATGGTAGAATCATGCATGGAGTTTCTTCGTATATGTGTGGAAGAGAAATTCAGCAATGTAGTTATCTCTATAAAAGCTTCGAACACTGTTGTAATGGTAAAGACAGTCAGACTGCTTGCACAACAGATGGAAAAGGAAGGCATGGCATTCCCTCTCCATCTTGGAGTGACAGAAGCTGGCGATGGGGAAGATGGACGTATCAAGTCTGCTCTCGGAATAGGTGCACTCCTTGCCGACGGACTCGGAGACACAATACGCGTATCGCTCAGTGAAGCTCCTGAAGCTGAAATTCCTGTAGCACGCAAACTGGTGGACTATATCATCAAACGTGAAAACCATCCTTACATTCCAGGAGCAGAAGCTGACGATTTCTGCTATACCAACCCTTCAAGACGCAAGACCAATGCAGTAGGCAATATCGGTGGCGACAACCTTCCTGTAGTAGTATCAGTACGTCTGAATGGTAACATGGACATGAACGAACAGTTCAAACCTGATTACGTATATTGCGGACAGGCTCTGCCTGAAAACAGGAGAAAGGATATCGGCTATATAGTTGACGCAAACGTTTGGAATAGCGAAGAAGGCACTTATCCTGCATTCAACACCCAGCAGATTATAGGTCTGCACCAAATCCAATCGGACATCAAATTCCTGTTTACCACATATATGGGCCTCAACGAAGAGGTTACAGCATGTCTGCGTCTGCATCCGGAAGTTGTAATTATTGCGCAAAGCAATCATCCTAACCGACTGGGCGAATACCGTGGTCTTGTTCATCAGCTTACAAGACAAGGCCTGAACAACCCAGTAATATTCTTCCAAATGTATGAAGAAAGTTCTGTAGAAGATTTACAGATAAAATCTGCAGCCGACATGGGAGCTTTAATCTTCGACGGACTGACTGACGGTATCCTGCTTTACAACAACTCATCGGCCATAGCAGATACAAAGCTTGACGAAACGGCATTTGGAATCCTTCAAGCCGGCAGAGTACGTACCTCCAAAACTGAATATATATCTTGTCCGGGATGCGGAAGAACTCTTTACGATCTTGAATCAACAATTGCCCGTATCAAGACTGCGACTTCACATCTTAAAGGTCTGAAAATAGGAATTATGGGATGTATAGTAAACGGTCCGGGAGAAATGGCAGATGCGGACTATGGTTATGTAGGGGCCGGACGCGGAAAAATCAGTCTTTACAAACGTAAGGAATGTATAGAAAAGAATATTCCTGAAGAACAGGCAGTAGAAAAACTTATAGAACTGATAAAGGCCAATGGGGATTTCCACGAAAAATAGTCACCATACATATACGATAAAAGCCTGCTAAAATTTTATTAGCAGGCTTTTATCGTATTACTCATGCAAATTCTTAATCTTTTTCTTGCGAAAATGCAGCATTTTCCGCTTCAGCAATAATCTTCTCCTCATCCCTATATTTTTCTTCCATAGGACCGAAATCCTGATCTTCAATATTGGAAGTTACATCAGTGTTTTCGCTCAAGACAACTTGTTGCTCTACATTTTCTCTTTCATGCTTGGCATTGAATATTGCATCTATAAAGATAGAATCCTTCTTTATCATATTCATAGTGGCATGTGCAGCCTCCTGCTGCGATTCCTTCTTTGAGTATCCTTTACCACTACCTCCAACAATTCCTTCAACCAATATCTGGGTATCAAAAATAGGATTCTGATATTCATCCAAAGTCTGACCAATCAACCTGAATTCTATCTCAAATTTATTCTTCTGGCTCCACTCTATCAACTTTGACTTAAAATTCACCTCTTTGCGGGATATTTTATCAATATTGATATATTGGCCTATGATACGTTCCTCCATGAATTTCTTACATGCTCTGTATCCACGGTCAAGATAAATGGCTCCGATCAATGCCTCAAAAGCATTACCGCTCATGTAGCTGTTATGTGAAGATTGCTTGGAAGAGTATTTGATAAGCTTGTCCAATCCGATATTTATAGCAATATTATTCAAGGTTTCTCTCTGTACAATTTTTGAACGTGTATTAGTAAGAAAGCCCTCTCTTTTTCCTTCGAACTTTTTATATACAATATCTGCCACTACAGCATCCAATATAGCATCTCCTAAAAACTCAAGCCTTTCGTTGTTAATCAACCTGCCTTGGGTTTTTACAGACGAGGATTTATGTAATAAAGCCTGCTTATATATTTCAATGTTACGAGGATAGAACCCTAATATTCTATAAAAACGAAAATAAGGCTCCTTTTCCTTACGGAAAAGAAGTCTTATTCTATCTGTAATATTTGCTAACACAGTTTATTCAGTGTATTTTTTAACGATTACACATGCATTGTGACCACCAAAACCAAATGTGTTGCTAAGTGCAGCACGTACTGTACGTTTCTGTGCAGTATTAAATGTGAAGTTCAAGTTATAGTCGATATTTTCATCGTTATCACCCTCTTCGTGGTTGATTGTTGGAGGTACAATATCATTCTTAACAGACAAAACACTTGCAATAGCTTCTACACCACCTGTTGCACCAAGTAAGTGACCAGTCATAGACTTAGTAGAACTAATGTTTAGTTTGTAAGCATGTTCACCGAAAACTTCCTTAATAGCTTTAACCTCAGAAACATCACCCACAGGAGTTGATGTTCCGTGAACATTGATGTAATCAATATCTTCCGGCTTCATTTCTGCATCTTCCAATGCGTTCATCATAACAAGTTTCGCACCAAGTCCTTCAGGATGTGATGCTGTAAGATGATGTGCATCAGCAGAAGCTCCGACACCTGCAAGTTCTGCATAAATCTTAGCTCCGCGAGCTTTTGCATGTTCCAATTCTTCAAGAACCAAAATACCTGCACCTTCACCCATCACAAAACCGTCACGGCTTGCACTAAACGGACGTGAAGCACGAGTAGGATCGTCATTACGTGTTGAAAGAGCATGCATTGCATTGAAACCACCTACTCCAGCTGCAAAAATTGCTGCTTCAGCACCACCTGTTACTATTATATTAGCTTTGCCTAAGCGGATATAATTGAAAGCATCGGCAATTGCATTTGATGATGAAGCACATGCTGAAGTTGTAGTGAAGTTAGGTCCATGGAAACCATACATGATTGAGATCTGTCCAGAAGCAATATCGGCAATCATTTTCGGTATAAAGAATGGACTGAATTTAGGTCCGATAGTATCTTTTGTCTGCTCATATCCACCAACTTCCTCTTCGAAAGTACGGATACCGCCTATACCGACACCTAAAATAACACCCACTTTGTTCAAATCTTCTTTTTCGACATCAATAGCAGCATCTGTCACAGCTTCTTTTGCTGCAGCAACTGCATACTGAGTATAGAGGTCCATTTTACGAGCCTCCTTACGGTCGATATAATCTGCTACATTGAAGTTTTTAACTTCACATGCAAACTGAGTCTTAAACTTTGAAGCATCAAAGTGAGTAATAGGTCCTGCCCCACTCACTCCGTTGATAAGGTTATTCCAAAATTCAGGAACAGTGTTACCAAGTGGAGTCAATGCGCCAAGACCTGTTACTACTACTCTCTTTAATTCCATAAATTAGAGAATTAATTATTTGTTTGATTCGATGTAAGAGATAGCGTCACCTACAGTCTGGATCTTTTCTGCCTGATCGTCTGGAATAGAGATACCGAATTCTTTTTCGAATTCCATGATCAACTCAACTGTATCCAAAGAGTCAGCGCCAAGATCGTTAGTGAAGCTAGCTGTTGGTACAACTTCTGATTCTTCTACACCCAATTTATCAACGATAATTTTCTGTACTTTTGATGCAATTTCAGACATAATTCTAATTTTTTTAAGTTTATAAAATTGTTTTTTGATTAAATATTCGCTGCAAAGGAATAAATATTTCTTGTTTTCACCAAATATTCAGTGAAATAAATGCACTTTTCTGCACAAAAACATACACTTTGTGCAAAAAACTAACAAATAAAACTTGAAAAAACTGTTTTTTATTCTTTTCGAAGCTTATAATTACCCCTTATTTTTTCAAAATCCTCCGGATGAGACAATAGGATACTGCAATCATTTTTAGGATTATAGCATGAAAGAATATCATCTTTATTATTTATAATGTCTTCTTTTCCTAAATCTTCATCCAAAGACAAATTTATATCTATATCAAGATGAAAAAACTCACATAAAGACTTTAAAGTCATAATTGTAGCATTAAGCTTTCCATCTGATGAATACCCTGCGATATGAGGCGTACCTACGTATACTTTGTGAAGTAAATCCAAATTTATATGTGGCTCATTCTCCCAGACATCAATAATCGCTTCAGATACTCTCTTTTCATTTATCGCATCAAGTATGGCAGAAGTGTCAACCACTTCACCTCTGGAAGTATTGATTATAACAGGCTTTTTCCGAAGAGAAGCAAAAAAGTCCTTATCCGCCAAATGAAAAGTTTTATATTTACCTTCTTTTATTAAAGGTGTGTGAAAAGTTATAATATCACATTCAGCGGCTATGGTGTTCAAATCTACAAATCCACTTTCCCCGTTATCCTTCCTAGGCGGGTCATTCAGCATAATCTTCATTCCAAGTTTTTTTGCCAGCGACATTATTCTGGAACCGACGTGACCTACGCCTATTATTCCTATACATGCATTTTCAAGTTTTAGTCCTTTCTCTTCTTTCAACAGAGTAAGAACAGCATGCACATATTGTTCAACAGCACCGGCATTGCATCCCGGACAATTTTTCCAGACTATTCCGGCTTTATTACAAAACTCAGTATCAATATGATCGAAACCTATTGTAGCAGTTCCTATGAATTTGACACTACTACCTTCCAGAAGTTGCCTGTCACATCTTGTCCTTGTCCTCGTTATAAGCGCATCAGCGTCCTTTACGGTTTCTGAATTTATTTCATTACCTGGCATATACACCACATTATCCGTAATCTTCGACAAGGTTTCTCTTATATAAGGAATTTTATTGTCAACAACTATTTTCATCTTTTACCCCTAATTATACCTATAATGCCTGCATGTCATTCAGCCTTTTATA
Source organism: uncultured Bacteroides sp. (assembly GCF_937912035.1). GTDB lineage: Bacteria > Bacteroidota > Bacteroidia > Bacteroidales > Bacteroidaceae > Phocaeicola. The sequence continues at coordinate 11,892 of NZ_CALDPF010000060.1, read as the reverse complement.
GTAACCATTTTTCTGAAGCAATTCTTCATGCTTTCCGCTTTCAACTATTCTACCTTCGTATAAAACATATATTGTATTTGCATTCTTTATAGTAGAAAGCCTGTGTGCTATGGCAATGGTAGTACGTGTCTTCATCAGTCTTTCCAAAGCCTCCTGTACCAGTCTTTCACTTTCAGTGTCAAGTGCCGAGGTAGCCTCATCCAAAATAAGTATTGGAGGATTTTTCAGAATAGCTCTTGCTATTGATATTCTCTGACGCTGTCCTCCGGAAAGACGACATCCTCTGTCACCGATATTAGTATTATATCCTTCCTCTGTTTCCATTATGAAATCGTGCGCATTCGCTATTTTAGCAGCTTCAATCACTTGCTCCATTGTAGCGTTTTCCACACCAAAAGTGATATTGTTGAAGAATGAATCGTTAAACAAAATAGCTTCCTGGTTTACATTTCCTATAAGTGAACGCAAATCCTTTACTGCCAGATCCTTCACATCTACACCATCTATCCTTACCTGCCCCTTCTGTACATCATGGAATCGAGGTATCAAGTCAACCAGAGTTGATTTACCCGAACCACTTTGTCCTACCAGTGCAATAGTTTCTCCTTTCTTTATTTTCAGATTTATTTCATGCAATACCTCATTCTCGCCATAGCTGAAAGATATATTATCGAATGTAATATCGCTTTTCAGTTCATCTATGTGTACTGGGTTTTCTTTCTCTACGATATTGTTTTTTGCATTCAGAATTTTATTAACTCTTTCCATTGAAGCCAGCCCTTTCGGTATACTATAACCAGCCTTTGAAAACTCTTTCAAAGGATTTATCACACTGTAAAGTATAACCATATAGAATATGAAAGTTGGTGCATCTATCGTAGATTTGTCTCCTAATATAAGTGATCCCCCGAACCATAAAACTATGACAATCAGTATTGTACCAAGAAATTCACTCATAGGGTGAGCCAATGCCTGACGGGTTGCGACCTTATTGGTAGCCTGTCTGAACTCATTGCTGCATTTATTGAAACGACTTATCATTTTTTCTTCTGCCACAAATGCTTTTATGATTCTTAATCCTCCAAGAGTTTCTTCCAGTTGTGACATGGTTTCACTCCATTTATCCTGGGCTTCAAGGGACTGTCTTTTCAGTTTTCTACCAACTTGTCCCATTACCCATCCCATAGTAGGTAATACCAACAGAGTAAATACAGTCAGTTGCCAGCTGGTTATGAAAAGTGTAGTAAAGTATGAAATTATCAATATCGGATTTTTCAGAAGCATATCCAAAGAGCTGGTTATAGAATTCTCTATTTCAGAAACGTCACCACTCATTCTTGCAATAATATCACCTTTTCTCTCCGACGAAAAGAAATTTAATGGCAGATACATTATTTTAGAATACACCAATGTTCTTATATCACGCACAACGCCTGTTCGCAATGGAATCATGACAGCCGATGAGCCGAAATAGCATGCAGTCTTCAACATAGTCATTCCTGCCAAAAACAAGCCCAGCCACAATAATGTATTCGATGAACCATATATTTCTATAAGATGAGATACGTAATAATAGAAATTATTCACAGCAACATCTTTCAACGGAGCACTTCCCCATTCCATAAATTCATATACCTTGTTTCCTCCATCAGTTTTGAACAAGATATTCAGTATAGGAATCAATAGAGAAAATGAAAACACATTAAATATAGCCGACAATATATTGAGCATTACAGCCCAGGCTACAAATCTCTTGTAAGGTGAAACAAATCGCTTAAGTAAATTGAAAAATTCTTTCATCAGGAGATAAATTCTTTATTATTAAAATTAATCCATTAGTCTTTATTTTCTTCTTTAAACCATGATGCATACATCAAATATCCGTTTGCTATTTTTTGGTTTAACTCCTTACTCTGTTCAGGATCCACTTTTTTTATGAATTTAGCCGGAACCCCTCCCCATAGTGTATGTGGCTCTATTACAGTATTAGCCAAAACCAGAGCTCCAGCTGCAACAATAGCCCCTTCACCCACAACAACATGATCCAAAAGTGTAGATCCCATACCGATAAGAGCATTATCCTTTACACAAGCACCATGTAATGTAACATTATGTCCGATTGATACATCATTACCTATTTCCACTACAGATTTTTCGTACAATGTATGCAATACAGTACCATCTTGAATATTCACCCTATCACCAATACGAATAGAATTCACATCACCTCTCAATACAGTATTGAACCATACACTACAATCATCTCCCATTATTACATCACCTATTATTGTAGCATTATCTGCAAGGTAACAGTTTTTACCCATTTTAGGTTTATATCCTCTTACTGATTTTATTAGTGCCATATATATAAAATAAATCTTGTGTGGCAAAAGTACTAATTAATTCTTTTATCTTAAGTTTATACTCATTTATTTTCCACAATATACATATTTCTTTATCTATTTATATTATCTAAGAGTTTTATTATTAAATATTTTAAAAATTATAGTAGATATTTTTGCTATTAAAGAAAAATATTTCTACATTTGCACAGAAGTTAATGGAAATATTTGTTTATTTGTTTTACATATTAAATAACCCGTATCTATTTAATCGTTTTTTTTAACCTGAAAATTAAGGAAACTATTCTATTCTAAGAAAAAAATCACATTCACTTGTTTTTCATTCATTTAAAAAAAAACGTTGCCCGTTGATGGGCAGCGTTTTTTGCTTTATAAATATGGAACTTTATTTTGTCTGTACATACCCCTCATCTATCAGGATTTCTATAATTCTCTGCTTGAATTCTCCCTGAATTATTATTTCATCATCTTTTACCGAGCCTCCTACTCCACACTTAGTTTTCAAGATTCTTCCTAAATTCTTCAAGTCATCCTCAGTTCCTACAAATCCTTTTACCAATGTAACAGTTTTACCACCACGTCCTTTTTTCTCTATCGAAACTCTTAATCTCTGATTTTTTTTATCAATAGTCTCTATATCTTCATTATCATCAGTCTGATAATTAAAGTCCGGATTTGTAGAATAAACTATATTCAACCTTTCTTTCCAATCATTATTTTTCATTTTCTTCTAGTGTTTAATTTCAACCAAAGATATAAACTTTTTCTATATTATGTGTGCGTTTCCAAATAAATAGACTAATTTTGCAATTAACAGTTAAGTTTTATTTATGTCATGACAGCACCAGTTCATAAAATATCGGATAAAGTACCTGAACCAACACTCCGCCGTTTACCTTGGTATTTGTCTTGTGCAAAACTGATGAGAAGCCAAGGAGAAAAGCACGTATCATCCACACAAATTTCAAGACAAATAAATATAGACGCATCACAAGTTGCAAAAGACTTGTCGTATGTAGCTGTCTCTGGACGTACTCGTGTAGGTTATGACATTGACTGTCTTATAAATGTATTGGAAGATTTTCTTGGGTTTACAAACATACACAAAGCTTATCTGTTTGGTGTCGGTAGCCTGGGAGCAGCATTGCTTCAGGATACAGGCCTTTCACATTTTGGACTTGAAATAGTAGGAGCATTTGACATCGATCCCCAAAAGACAGGCTCCAGTATAGCGGGAATACCTATTTATCATACAGATGAATTTCCTGAGATAATAAAAAAATCGGATGTCAATATAGGTATTCTCACAGTACCTATCAGTATCGCCCAAAAAATCACAGACTATATGATAGAGGGAGGCATAAAGGCTGTATGGAACTTTACCCCGTTCAGAATCCGTGTTCCAGAAGGAATTGTTGTCCAGAACACATCATTGTATGCCCATCTAGCCGTTATGTTCAACCGTCTGAATGAAGAATTAAAGTAATCATTAATATGAAGATTATAGCTATCGGGATGAACTATCCCCTCCACTGCAAAGAACTACATGCCGACGAGGCACTTCCTAAAGAACCGGTAATTTTCATGAAACCGGATTCTGCTCTCCTCAAGGACAGCAAACCTTTTTTTATTCCTGATTTTTCACAACAGATAGACTACGAGACAGAACTCGTGGTACGTATAAACAGACTGGGAAAGAACATTTCCGAACGATTCGCGCATAGATACTATGATGCAGTTACCGTAGGAATAGATTTTACAGCACGCGACCTGCAAAGAAAGTTCCGCTCCGAAGGAAAACCTTGGGAACTTTGCAAAGGCTTCGACAACTCTGCCGCAATAGGCAACTGGGTAGATATAGAAAAATTCAGAGACATACAGGACATACATTTCCACCTTGACATAGACGGAAAGACCGTACAGACTGGGCACACACGTGATATGCTGTTCGGAGTGGACAGAATAATAGCTTACGTAAGTCAGTTCTGCACATTAAAAATAGGTGACTTGCTATTTACCGGCACTCCCGTAGGAGTAGGTCCTGTAAATATAGACAATCACCTGGAAGGTTATCTTGAAAACGAAAAAGTATTAGATTTTTACATACGATGAAGATTAGAGTAGGATTTGGTTTTGATGTCCACCGTCTGGTTCCTGACAGAGAACTGTGGCTTGGTGGAATAAAGTTAGAACATGAACTTGGATTGTTGGGACACTCTGATGCCGATGTTCTGATACATGCAATCTGCGATGCTCTTCTAGGAGCTGCCAACATGCGCGATATAGGATTTCACTTTCCTGACAATGCAGGAGAGTTCAAGAATATAGACAGTAAGATACTCCTTGCACGTACCGTAAAACTGATTTCTGAAAAAGGTTATACCATAGGAAACATCGACGCTACCGTATGCGCCGAACGTCCGAAACTAAAAGCCAGAATACCAGAAATGCAGGAAGTCTTAGCCGGTGTTATGGGTATAGACACTGACGATGTCTCTATAAAAGCTACTACAACAGAAAAGCTTGGATTCACTGGGCGCGAAGAAGGCATTTCAGCATACGCTACTGTCCTTATAGAGAAACATTGATTTTTCAGAAAATGATTAAATATTGTTTATCCCCTGTTTAGATACCGTTTAGAGAATAATAATTAAACGGTATCTAAACAGGGGATAAATATTTCTTAAATACTTTTCTAAAAGAGGAGTATACCCTGCATATTCTATAAAATAAGTCCAAGAGTAAGCATTATTCCGAAGATAAGCATATTTCTTGATGTCTCGCCCAAAATCATATTAAGAGCCTTACCCTTATTTATCTTTGCCATCTTTACTGTAGTCATAATATGCATTACCAGATAGAACTGTGGGAAAAGCACCGCATATATTTTTCCTATAGTAAGAAAATAAAAACAAAGCCAACAAGCCACGAGCCCAAGAAGGAAATACAGTATCAACCCTGCCTTTGCCCCGAATCGCACCACAACAGTCTTCTTTCCACTTATCGCATCCTGATCCCTGTCGCGAAAATTGTTTATCATCAGCAATGTATCTATTATAAGTCCGCAAGCCAACGAGGCAACCGTAACGGAAGTATTCCACCCATGAGCCATCACATAATATGTACACCCAACAGGAACAAATCCAAAAAATACCAGTACCAGAATATCACCCCATCCATGATATGCCAAAGGATAAGGACCGGCTGTATAAAGAAAAGCGAATATTATACATGCCATTCCTATCGGTATCAGCTCCCATCCTCCATAATTCAATAAAGACAGCCCTACTACTGCTGCCAGAACTGTAATTACTGCAATACCAGCCTTCATCGCCTTCGGAGAAATCCAACCTTGGGCGCAAGCCCGTTCCGGTCCGAGCCGATCTTCCCTATCTGTCCCTTTCAGAAAATCAAAAAGATCATTAATGAAATTAGCGTCAATCTGCATCAGGAATGCAAACAGAAAGCATAGTACAGCAGGTACAACATCAAAATGACCATATATATATGCCAAGGCGCACCCCAACATTACGGGGATTGCAGCTCCAGTCAGAGTTTTTGGACGTGCTGCAAGAAACCATGCCTTAATAGAATTAGTTTTTACCATGATAATCTTTTAATGAATATTGCCGCAAAGTTAGTATATAAAATGCTACTTTTGCGTATATATCAAACCGAATTATTCATTTATGAAAAAATTAGCCATACTCAGTCCGATATTCCTTGTCATCTCTTTATTACTGACATCATGTGCTACAGCATCATTTTCACGATACAAGGGGATAGGGCGGATAAAGACATACCATATTTCATCAAAGGACTTGCCTGAGAATTTTAATGGGTTCAGGATAGCATTTGCTACTGATTTCCATTACGAAAGCAGATTTTCCCACAAGCGCCTTCACTCTCTGGTTGAAGCCATTCAGTCATTGGATGCAGACATACTACTGTTGGGAGGCGACTACAGAGGACGCAATGGAGGAAATCTGGACGAGCTATTCTCTGCATTGAATCGCATAAAGACACCATTTGGAACATTTGCAGTAATGGGTAACCATGAACACGGCGAAAACGATACACTCACACGCATGACAATGTCCCGTACAGGAGTCAGACTACTTGAACACACTACAGATACAATCTATAAAGGTGATAATTTTATATTGATAACAGGAATAAGAAATCCGTTCGATCTGAAGAGTAATGGCATCTCACCCACTTTATCACTTAATCCGGAAGACTTTGTAATAATGCTCACACATACCCCGGACTATGTAGAGGATACTGACATCAGCAACACAGACCTGGCCCTTGCAGGACATACACACGGCGGTCAGATCAGTCTTTTCAACAGATGGACACCAGCAAAATTTTCAAAATACAGCAACCGTTTTCTTACCGGTAAAAAATACAATTCCAGAGGAATTCCCATTATCATAAGTAATGGATTGGGGACATCACGAAAGGACATAAGAATATTTACTCCAAGCGAGGTTGTACTTATTATTCTGGAAACAGAAAAATAAAATTTAATGACATTCACTCCTGTCATAAAATAATGAGCTCACTTTTTTACAATAAATATGTATAATGAAACATTAACTTAGTATTTTTGCAGGTAGAAAACTATATGCATATCCCAATGAAAAAAACTTTTATATCAAACAGGTTTACGCTTATCTTTTACATTTCAGCCGTATTTCTATTCAATACAATTTTCCCCAGCAAAGTTAAATCTCAAAATATGTCGCAGCTCATCTACTGCGAGGATACCACATTTTCATCGTCAGAAGTTCGCGAACTTAAGTTGAGATTCCGTAATATGAATTTTTTCAGGAACAACGAATATAAAGGTAAACTTGTAAAAGGCTACACACTGCCCGGGCTATGGATTCTTCCATCGGTATCATATCAGCCACTAAAATCGTTAAAGATCGAAGCCGGTGCATATATGTTAAGATATTGGGGTGAAAACCAATATCCAAATACTCACTATTCTAACCTACCCGGACACGAATCTGAAAATGTACAAAGTGCATTCCACGCTGTTCCATTTTTCCGTATACATTACGCACCTAACCCTAAAATATCATTAGTATTGGGAAACATATATGGAAGAAACAACCATAATCTGATAGAACCATTATATAATAAGGAAATGGTTATGACATCCGACCCAGAAGCCGGAGTACAATTTTTATGCAATCTACGTCACTTCAACATGGATATGTGGATAAACTGGGAAAGCTTTATTTTTCAAGGAGACAACCGTCAGGAAGAATTTACTTTTGGTATATCATCCAAAATAAAAACCAATTCGCCTTCACTTGAGAAAAGCAGTACCCACGTATATTTTCCACTACAACTCATTTTCAAACATCAGGGAGGCGAAATAAATACCTCAGCAACAGTACGCAACGTCAAGACATGGCTCAATGCTGCTACAGGTATAGGTATGGACATAAAAATGCCTTTCCGAAATTTCAGGAAACTGAATATCGAAGCAGATATTACATACTATGCACAGCAAAAAGGGGATATATTTCCTTTCAACAATGGATATGGCATATATGGTAAAACTGATTTTGACATCAGGTACTTCCGCCTTCATGCCGGTTACTGGCAATGCCATAATTTCGTTTCTTTAATGGGAAATCCATTGTTCGGAACTGTATCTTTATCAAACAAGAACCTAGTTTATAATAATCCTAAAACCGCTTTTCTAAGCTTGGAATATTCTCATCAAATAAGCAAAGGATTTGCCTTAGGTGTACATGCAGATATCTACAACACATTCTCTGTAAATTCTACATCCACCAATACAGGCGAAAATGGAGAAACTGTTAAAATCACTACAAAAGAACCTAACTCAATAAGCTTTATAGCAGGTATATACCTTAGAACAGATTTCAGCTTTCTTATAAAACGACTCTGAATATAAACAGAAAAGGTTCACTCGAAAGTGAACCTTTTTGCTCTTCAGGTTGGACTTGAACCAACGACCCTCTGATTAACAGTCAGATGCTCTAACCGACTGAGCTACTGAAGAAGGTTGTTTTCTCGATTGCGGTGCAAAGATACTAGCTTGTTTTGAATTATGCAAGACCTTTGACGAAAAAATTATAAAAATATTTCATTTTCTACATTTACCAGTGCTTTATGTAGCATAAATACAATATCTTTCTGCCTTCCCTTGACGAAATTAAGTTAAATATTAAAGTATTTCTGTTGCTGAAAACAGAATAATGCTTTTCTTTGCATAATATATTAATGACACATTATAATATTAATAAATGTAAACAATAAAATCACATGAATACCAAAAAAACTCTTTTTGCAGCTTTCGCCATACTTATAAGCATGGGACTGTTAAGTTTCAAAGGCGATGACCGTAACTTCAAAATTGCAAAGAATCTCGATCTGTTCAACTCCATATTCAAGGAACTGGATATGTTTTATGTTGATACGGTAGATGTAGAAAAGATGATACAGAACGGAGTAAACGGTATGTTGGCTCTGACAGACCCCTATACAGAATATTATCCTGAAGAAGAAGTAAGTAGTCTGAAAGAGATGATTACCGGTAAATACGGAGGTATTGGAGCTGCAATCAGATACTACGAAGCAAGCGACCGCATAGTTATAGTAGAACCAACAGAAGGTATGCCTGCAGCTGAATCAGGAGTCAAAGCAGGGGATATAATTCTGGAAGTAGGTGGAAAGGAAATGCTTCGTGGCAACTTGAAACCACAAGAATTTTCAAACAAGGTCAGCAATGCGTTAAGAGGTGAACCTGGGACATCATTTGTACTAAAAGTACTCCGCCCAATGCAAAACGACAGTACAGAAATTGAGTTCAAAATAACAAGAAAAAGCATTCGAACAAATCCAGTACCATATTACGGTATTGTACGCGACAGCATCGGTTATATAGCTCTTCAAAGCTTCACAGACAACTGCTCTAAGGATTTCAAGAAAGCATTCATAGAATTAAAACAGAAAGGAGCAAAATCACTTATTATTGATCTGAGAGACAACGGTGGAGGTTCATTATCCGAAGCTGTAGACATTGTCGGTTTATTCGTACCTAAAGGCCAGGAAGTGGTTTACACCAAAGGAAAAATAAAACAAGCTGAAAATTCATTTAAAACACGATTTGAACCTGTTGATACTGAAATTCCACTTGTTGTACTTGTAAACGGAGCATCAGCATCTGCCTCTGAAATCCTCAGCGGATCACTGCAAGACCTTGATCGTGCAGTAATAGTAGGAAACCGCACATACGGAAAAGGACTTGTCCAGACTACACGCCCGCTTCCATACAATGGAACTCTGAAAGTCACTACATCTAAATACTATATTCCAAGCGGAAGATGTATTCAGGCAATAGATTATTCCAAGAAAAGCGCCGACGGTTCTGTGGCACGCACTCCGGACAGCCTCACAAACGTATTCCATACAGCAATAGGCCGTGAAGTACGCGATGGCGGAGGTATTCGTCCTGATATTGAGGTAAAAGCACCAAAGTTCCCTAACATCATTTTCTATCTGATGAATGAAGATATAATATTCGATTATGCCACACAATATTGCTGGACACACCAAGCACCAGCTTCTGTAGCAGACTTCAAACTGACAGACAAAGACTACGAAGACTTCAAAAGCATGGTAAAATCCCGTAATTTCACCTACGATCGCCAAAGCGAAAAAATGCTTAAATCATTAAAGGAAATGGCAGAATTCGAAGGATATATGGATGGTGCTAAAGATGAGTTCGCCGCACTCGAAAAGAAACTCAACCACAATCTGGATCGCGATCTTGAAACATTCAAAAAACAAATTATCGAATATCTTTCGCAAGAAATTATTACCAGATATTTCTATCAGCGTGGAGCAGCAATGGAACGCCTAAAAGACGATGCAGATTTTGAAAGTGCTGTAAAGGTTCTTAAAGACTCAAACAAATACAAGAAGATCCTTTCTGTTATAGAAGAAAAATAAAAAATACAATAATAACATACACGAGGCTGTCTCAAAAATGAGACAGCCTCGTTTTTATTATAACATCTCACTATTTATAAAATCACTATCGCTACATTTTCTCAATTTAATTGAATATTTTTGTATGCTTAACATCTAGAATTTAATATATGGAAACAAATTTATCTTTTATCGATACTAGTTGCAATATTCGTAAAGTAGCAAACATCTCCGATTTAAGGAAAATAATATCAGATTCTCATAATAACGATAAAACATTAAAGAATCTGGATTTGACAGCAGTCAATATAAGAAATATTGACATGGGGGGACTAATAATTGAGAATGTAATATTTGGTTATTACAACGTAGAACGTCAAAGTCCTAAAGTAATATTCAATGTAAACTTCAAAGGTTGTAAATTTAATAATGTAAGTTTTGCACAATGCAAACTTATTAGATGTAATTTTGACACTTACAAAATCAGTGTAAAAGAACAACAAAAAGAAAATATAAATTATAATACTCTACGAGACAAAAAAGACGAAATAATAATTACAGAAATAAATAATACAGACTTTTTTCTTTGTGAATTTGAGTTTTGTCGCTTCAGAAATGCACTAATAAATATTGCTGATTTCAGATATACTTCACTGGTTAATTGTTCGCTTGGAGGATGCAAGATAAAATATGGAGATTTCTATATGGCAGCTTTTAAAGGTACAACAAGTTTCACAGAATGTAAATTTATGCGTTGCAGTATAACAAATACCGTTTTTGAATACAACTGCCTTCGTATGAATTCTATTGAGGGGTTAATACAAGAATTTTATTCAGATTATAGCGAAAAACTTATATGTAATCCCCATTGGCACAAACAAAACCCATGTGCAGATTTTAGTTATCTAAACGAAGGAGAAGACAAGGGTAATACAGTAAAGAGTAAAGAATTTGTAAGAACAGAAGCTAGTGCTGTTTATGCTCAATTAAGCGGTTATTATTCAGGTAAAGGACTATTCAGGGATGCAAATAAGGCTTATGAACGAGCGAAAATAAATGAAGCTTGGGCAAACCTATACTCTATAATAAATAACTGTAAATCCATACTAAATAGTTTAAGGAACAAAAACAATCATCATAAGTGTTCAGAAGCAAAGATTATATCAGGTAATATCATATCTCTATTGGGATTCATTTTCAGCTGGATGTTCGGATTCGGATTCAAGATAAGAACAGTATTATTCTGGTTCATAATAATTGTAGTAGGATATATGGCTGCCTTACATTTTAGAACAGAGGGTTGCCTGAATTGGCAAATAGAACTGGCATATAGTCTTAATAACACAATGGGACCTTTCGATAAATTTACAAATATATTCAAGGACGATTTAATGGCTTGTCTACAGACAACATCAGGAATTTTGTTGGTGGGATTTATGGGATTCGTACTTGCCAACAGAATAAGAAATAATTATTAATCTGTATAAACGCAAGAATCCCCGAAGTATCTCTACCTCGGGGATCTCTCATCTAAAACGGCGACTACCTA
>NZ_CALDPF010000059.1 GCF_937912035.1 uncultured Bacteroides sp. | reverse complement strand
AAGTTGGATTTTCGCTACTTCCTCATAACCGAATAGCTACTATCGTAGCTTGTCAGGTATGTATTCGCAAACAGCTTTACCGCCTCCGTAAATCCCATAAACGCCTACCAAGCTGTTCATCTACATTAATATTCATAATTTATTACCTCCATGCGATATATTTTCTATAGTACAAATTACACTACATAAGATATGTTTATGACAGATTCTATGGTGTGATTACAGAAACTATAAGCTATAATACAAGTGTATTTTTTTGTATGATTTTTTATGCAAATATTGAATTTCCCTCTTATTTCAGTTATAATGTATATACACAAAAGAAATATATAAGCTACGAGGAACTATATGAGACTAAAAGGCTACCACAATACAGAAGTACATAATATAGAATCTATCTTAAAAGATGGATTCCTATGCGAACATAATCCAAAACACTGGCTAGGACAAGGAATTTATTTTTTTGCGGACGCAGATACTGCCATCGTTAATATTGATATGTTACATCACAAAGATAAAATAACAACAATTATTGCAGAAATAGATATTGAAGACTCTGCTTATTTAGACTTAGACCTCCGACAAAATAATAATGCTTTTCGCAATTATTGTAAAACAAAAGCCGAAACACTCAAAGCAACCGGTCAAGAGCTTATATTAAAGGGAACTGACAAACGACAAGCTGCACAAATATACAAATGCTTTTTCATGGATTTATTCAAACAAGAGCATGGATATGCCGTTCTTTCCAAAACATTTGCTAAAGAAAATCCTCCATATGCTCCAAAAATTGAAAATATCGAGTATTTAGGATTACCTTTTTTGGAAAAATATATTTGTGTAAGTGATAATAAATATATTGTAAGCAAAACAGTACTGGAAGGAGAGTGGCTAGTATGACAAAACAATTTTTCGAAGATTTGGCTAAACTGTATGGAATCGAAATCAATACTGTAGAATCTGGAAAAGGTGGATTATTCTATACTACTTCCAACGAAGAAAAAATGGAATTAAATTTAACTCTTACTATTGATAAATATATGACTCCACAACTTGAAATTTTACCATTTTTAGAGTGTAATACTTTTTCAAATTATCTCGAAGAAGATTTAATGAATCAAGCAGCATAAAGGAGCACAAACATAAATGAGCAATATTCAAGAAGCTAAAAGCATACTCACTTTAAATAAAACCATTATTGATAAACTGATTTTTGAACGATTTTCGGATGATGTATGTAGAATTGATATCAAAGAACCCATTGCATTTCAGCATCAAATTAATTTAATAATAGAAAATGTATATAAAGTTAGTCTAGGAATAATACTTGCTTTAGAATCAAAATATAACATAGAAATTCAAATTTCAGGAATTTTTGAATTGACAAATGAATCCATTCTGGGGCAAAAATTAATAACTAACAATGCAATCGCAATTTTATTTCCTTATTTAAGAAGCCAATTAACGTTATTAACTTCTCAACCTGGCTTTGAGCCTGTCATTTTACCTATTATGAATATCAATACCTTATTAAATAGTGAACATTAACATGACTTAGAATAACGTTAGACTGAAAGCTTATAAAAAAGCCTTTTAGTCTAACGTTATTCTAAAAATAATTTGCAATATGTTTTTTACAAGAATTGTATGTCTGTATATTTCCGACCAATTATTGTGCTTCTAGTATCTTCTAAACAAATCTCTTGTATAAACCTTCTCTTCCACATCATCCAAACAGGAATCATAACGATTTGCAATAATAGCATCGCTCTGTGCCTTAAATGCAGCCAAATTGTTAATTACCCTTTATTCTTTTCCAATAAAATGCAATTTTCTACAATTTAACTCAAAAATCCACTTGACAAACTTTAAATTGTCTGATAATATGTTTCATAAAAACAACCACAAATAGCCACCATCCTATATCTATTATATAAAAATGGTGACCTTTTACAAAAAACTATCTATTATCTGACACAAATAAATTATAATTTTATTAATAATTCAACTAAACTAATATATTTTATTTAAAAATAACCATTAAAGTACAACTAATGCTTTTATATTAAAACCTATTGACTTAAATTATTTCCCATATTAAGTATTGTTGTGATATCTACTACTAAATCATATAACAATAAATCTAAATACATTCTGATTATATCAGATAACATACAATATGTCAATGTTTTTTTAATTATAATGCATATGTATAATATAGGCCTATAATAAAATACATACTGATTTAATTTACTTTAAATCATACCAAAACTATAACGTAACTTTTTGTTAGCATAATTGTTTAAATTTATCAAAAGGAGGAACTACATATGGAATTTTGTTTTGACCCTACAATATGTTTAGACTTGATGTCAATTATTGCTTCAACTTATATGTCATTTAGGTTGTATAAAGTAGCAATAGAAGAAAAGAAGTTATCACAAAAACAACAGAATCTCTCTGATCGAATTAACAAACAAGAAATAACACCTTACTTATATCCTATAGCAGATAAATTTATTAAAGAAAAATGGAAAAGATTTTATCAAGGTGGTGTTAGGCTTTCACCTGTAGTCACTTCATCTAATTATGATACGTTATCTAATGATAAACAAAGATTTATGCAACGTTGTAATCAAGAAAAACATTATATGCGAGCATATTTTGATTATTTAGGAGATGAAGTATTTTTAATGCTGAATGCAAATGGCAGTAATAATAATTTTTTTGTAGAACATCATAACGTTACACTAACTTTACAAAATTTTGGTGCATTAATTACAAAAATTCATATTTATTCTGTTGATATTTGGACATCTGAAGGTCAGAAATTAAATTTTAATGAAGTGGAAGATAATTTTTACACAGACATCATTCCTAGAGATTCTACGATTGAAATTGTTATAGATGAAGTCTTAAATTCTTCCACACCATCAACATGCGCAATTACTGAAGAAATTTATAACAACTTAAAAGATTATGATTTATTTAAAGGTAATGTTCCCCAACATTTAGCATATAAAAAATACGAAATCAAGCTTTTAATTTGGAATCAATACGACGACGTTTTCAAATTTTTAATAACCATTGAAAAAAACGGAAATCGCTTCTATCGTCGAGTGGAGGAAGTTAATAGCTTTGAATAAGAGAAGATTTTAAACAAAAACACAATTTTTTACATTACCCTAATTTTTGAAGGGCAAAGCCAATTTTATCGGTCTTGCCCTTACTATATTATAATGCTAGTTTTGACATATTAAACAAAACTATGTAGTAACTGCCTCAAAACAAGGCGTCTATACCATCACACCTCTTTCTGCTATACTGACTCCATTCAAAAGTATAGCGAAGGAGGTTTTTTAATTTTATGGAAATATCAAAACAGAAACTGTGGGAATCTAGGCTTACAGACTGGGAGAACAGCGGCATAGATATTTGTTCCTGGTGTAGACAAAATGCTGTGAGCGAAAAACAGTTTCATTATTGGAAACGAAAACTACGAACTGCTTCGACAGCATCGGAACCCATTTTTGTAGAATATACCAACGAACTACAAACACCGACGTCAAAACAATCACTCAATCAGCCAATGCTTTCTATTCGTGGAGTAAAGTTGTATGTTCCTGAGCAGTTTAATCAGGAAACATTGCTTTCTCTCGTTCGGTTATTAAAACAAGCATGATGAGCCGTTTTATCAAAGATGCCGAACATATTTATGTTGCCCCCGGTTTCACAGATTTTCGCAAACAATCAACCAGTTTAGCCGCCTTGGTCAGTATGAAATTTCAACTGGAGCCGTTTGACGGAAGCAGTGTTTTTGTTTTTTGCAACAAAAAGAAGGATGCAATTAAAGTTTTGCGCTATGACCGAAACGGATTTGTATTGGCACATAAGAAACTACTGGAAGGCATGAAATTTCAATGGCCCATGAAAGCGGAAGAAGTACGGCTGATTACTCCGCAACAAATGGAATGGCTATTAGAAGGACTTTCTATCGAACAGAAAAAAGCACACCATGAAGTAAAAAGAAGTTTGAAGAACTCGTGTTATTAAGAAAAGAAACTCAAAAATTTCTGTTGTAACATATGACAGAAAGAAGGCTGAAAATCGCGAAAATATCGGCATTTTCAGTCTTTTTTCTACATTGTTTTTATAGTACAATAATGACAAGGAGTTTAGAGAAAAGAAGGTGGGCATGGTGACAGAATTAGAAGAACTTTTACAGTTGCGAGAACTGGTAAAAAAACAACAGTCAGAATTAGCAAAACAGAAGGAAGCGCTTGCACAAAAAGATGAGATTATAAAGAAACAACAAATACAAATCGAAAATATGATGCAGGCACTGCTCCATGCCCGTAAGAAACTGTTTGGACCTTCTACGGAAGCAACACCGGAAACACCAGAACAGTTAAAGTTGTTTGAGACTACAGAAAAACTAGCAGAGCAACTTTCGGAAGATAAGAAAAAAATCACAGTAGCAGCACATACGAGAGTTCCACGCCAACCTGGGGTACGTGCAGAACTGCTTGCCGGAATTCCACATGAAATAGAGGAATATGTGATAAATCCAGAAGAAACGTGTTCTGTGTGCGGTGCTCCATTAAAAGTTATTGGTAAGGAAATCGTGCGTACCGAAGTGGAGTTTATTCCTGCTCGTATTCGAGTTGTACAAGTAATACGCCAGATAGGCAAATGTACCGAATGTGGTACTGGAAAAAACAATCATTTAAAAGAGCATTTCCAAAAAGCTGCTGTACCTGCCAAAGTACTGCCGCATTCTCTTGCAACCCATTCTCTTGTAGCACAGATTATGTACCAAAAGTTTGCCATGGGTATACCATTAAACCGTCAGGAAAGCGACTTTTACCGAATGGGTCTGGTACTGCCAAGAAATAACATGGCACACTGGGTCATCCGCTGCAGCGAGGAATGGCTGGAACCTGTATATAACAGGATTTTGGAAAAACTAACGGCGTGCGGTGTATTGCATATGGATGAGACACGCATCCAGTGTAATAAAGAGGAAGGGAAAAAAGCCTCCAGTGAGTCTTGGATGTGGG
>NZ_CALDPF010000058.1 GCF_937912035.1 uncultured Bacteroides sp. | reverse complement strand
CAACGACCCCGAGATTACAAATCACGTGCTCTGGCCAACTGAGCTAAAGAGGCTTATTAAAAGAACTTTGCAACCGCAAAGCGGTAGTTTGCGGCTGCAAAGTTAGATATAATTTTTAAATCACAAAATAAATACTCTTATTTTTTTATTTAATTTGCTGTTTTTCTTTTGTTTTCTGCAATTGCTTCGACAAAGCATCCATACATGTATCTATAGCTTCTTCGAATGTATCGCATACTTTTTCTGCGTAAAACTCGGAATTTAGAGCCAAAATTCTAACTCCGGCTTCCTTATTCATTGCTGTTTCCGGTTTTACTACTTTTAGAGACACCTCAACTTTCTTTATATCGTCGCAAAACTTCTCGAGCTTTTCAGCTTTTTTCTGAATAAAAGCCTCCAATTTTTCTGATGCATCGAAATGAATTGATTGAATTCTTACTTCCATAAAAACCTCCTTTTCTTTACGCTCTTGGATGAGCTTGTTTATATACTTTTTTTAATTCTTCAAAAGTCGTATGAGTATATATTTCAGTAGTCGTAACACTTTCATGCCCTAACAACTCTTTTACTGCTTCCAGCTCTGCGTCATTATTAAGCATCGCTGTCGCAAATGAATGTCTGAGCACATGCGGACTTCTTTTTTTCAACGCAACGACTTTCGACAGGTTTTGCTTCACTAATTTATAGACCAGCATCGGATAAAGTCTCTTCCCATTTTTTCTCACGAAAAAAGCTTCACACGAGCAGCCTACAGCAATATTTCTACATTCCACATAAGACTGTATTTCACATTTCAGATTCTCTCCAAAAGGTATCAGCCTCTGTTTATTTCGTTTTCCTGTTACTTTGACAACATTGGAAAACAAATCTACGTCAGCATCATCAAGCGAAATCAATTCGGATAGTCGCATACCAGTTTCATAGAACATGGTCATTATAAGCTTATCACGAGCACCTTCAAACGAATCATCAAAAAGATCACCATCCAAAAGTTTATCCATATCTTCCTCCCTTACAAAGGTTGGCAGAGGTTTCTTTTTCTTAGGACCTTTCACTATAGACATCGGATCGACCGTTATCATCTTTTTCTTCAAAAGATACTTATAGAAAGTTCTCAACGCACTGAGCTTACGATTTACCGAAGCTCCGGACATTCCACTTTCCATGAGTTTAACAACCCATCCTCGTACTATATCAGAATCAACGTTTTCAAGTTTCAATTCGCTGTCTAATCCATTCAAATACCCTTGAAACTCTTTCATATCTATTCCGTAAGAAACAATTGTCTTCTCAGAATAGTTACGTTCATACCTTAGGTAATGAAGAAAAGACTCTACTGTCATAGAAACATTGCATTATTAATTCAGCAACGAATATATGAAAAAGAATTCAATAATTCAAAGAACTTTGCGAAATTATTATTCTTCTACCTGATGTAATTTCTGAACGTAAATAGCACGTTCCATTTTCAATCTTTTCAAAACAGACGGTTTATCAAACTGTTGTCTGCTTCTAAGTTCTTTTACAACACCTGTTTTTTCAAATTTTCTCTTAAATTTTTTCAGCGCTTTTTCAATGTTTTCGCCTTCTTTTACTGGAACTACGATCATGTTTTTAAAAAATTAATTATGTTGTTGTTAAATATTTTTCCGCAGTAAAAATTGCGGTGCAAAATTACACATACTTTCTTAATATACAAAACTTTCCACGCATTTTTTCCACAAAACACATAAATAGCACTATCTTTGTAAATCAAATAATTACTAAAACCAATATACTAATGAAAGATATAATTATCGGAAGGATAGCCTCATTAAGGCAATTCATGAAAAGAAATGGCTTATCAGCATATATAACATTCAGTACAGACCCACATTCAGGCGAATACGTGCCTGCACACTGGGAATCACGAAAATGGATAACAGGATTCACCGGCTCCGCAGGAACAGCAGTTATAACAAAAGACGGCGGAGGCTTATGGACAGATTCAAGATATTTTATACAGGCTGAAGAACAGCTTGCAGGAAGCGGACTTAAATTGTTCAAGGAACGTATAGCCGGCACTCCGTCAATAAGCGAATGGTTATGCAATGTTCTGAAAGAGGGAGACAAAGTCGGGTTCGACGGTTATACGACATCAGTAAGTATTATAAAAGATTTGGAAGAAAATCTAGCAACCCAAGGAATAAAACTGGTAATGACAGAAGACCCATATAAACTGATATGGAACGACAGACCTGAAATTCCAACCCACAAACCGTTCATTCTAGACGAAAAGTTTTCCGGAGAAAACACAGACGCAAAACTTTCAAGAATCAGAAGCAGGATTTCATTAAAAGAAAATGAGGCTGTACTCTTATCTTCACTAGACGAGATAGCATGGACACTCAATATGCGCGGTAATGACATACATTGCAACCCTCTTTTTGTGTCATATCTGCTCATATTAAAAGATTATGCCGTATTATATATAAATAAGGAGAAACTATCGGAAGATGTCGAAGCTTACTTAACATCGCACAATATAACCATAAAAGCCTATGAAGAGATAGAAGGCGATATAATGTCATGCCATAACTATAACATATGGATGTCGCCAACAATAAATTTTGCAATATACAATGCAGCAATAAGACAAAACACCGTAAACCTCACCAATTCTCCTGTATGCGAATTCAAATCAATAAAAAACAAGACTGAAATATCCGGCTTCCACAATGCAATGATACGCGACGGTATAGCTATGGTAAGATTCCTAATGTGGCTGGGCAAATCCGTAAAAAACGGCGACCAGACAGAAACGAGCATAGATAAGCAGTTATACAAATACCGTTCTGAAATGGAGTACTTCCAGGGAATCAGTTTTGCCACAATTGCCGGCTATCAGGAACATGGAGCAATAGTACATTACGAAGCTACCGAAGAATCCGCTTCAACTCTCAAACCGGAAGGCCTTCTACTCCTTGACAGCGGCGCACAATATCTGGACGGTACTACCGACATAACACGTACCATACCGCTAGGAGCTATATCAGACGCCCAGAAGAAAGACTATACTTTAGTCCTAAAAGGATTTATTCAGCTTGCAATGGCAGAATTTCCTGACGGAACATGCGGAACTCAGCTTGACGTACTGGCAAGAATCGCAATGTGGAAAGAAGGAGTTAACTACGGCCATGGAACAGGACACGGAGTGGGACATTTCCTGAATGTCCATGAAGGACCGCATCAGATAAGAATGAATAATGTACCGACCATATTAAAACCGGGAATGACAATTACAAACGAACCGGGAATATACAGAAGCGGACAATATGGAATACGCACAGAAAACACAATGCTTATAGTACCGGGAAAAGAGACTGAATTCGGAATATTCTATAAGTTCGAACAACTTACACTGTGCCCTATATCCAAAGATCCGATAATAAAAGAAATGTTGTCACACGAGGAAATCTTATGGCTGAATAATTACCATGCAACGGTTTACGATAAACTTTCGCCATACCTCACAAACGAAGAAAAGATATGGCTCAAAACAATGACTTTTCCTATTAAATAGGTAAAACAAATTTACAAGAATACAAGCTAAACAAATCGTAAAATAATATCAAAAAAAATGTGCTGCCGTTTTACTTAAAACGAACTGTCGTTTTGACCAAAATGAGCTGTCATTTTTTTTAAAACGTATGGATTGCCTTGAAATCCGAAAAATATCACCAAAAAAACGGATAAGAGGAAGGAACTATTAATACAAAAAAGAGAACGTGGAACATATTGCGTCCACGTTCTTTTCACAATATCACTTACACTATTAAATCCTAAAAATAGAATTCAGGATTTTTCCTTTCCCTGAAATTATCATACAAGAATTTGGTAAACGGCGTATCAAATATTCTTGCTCCTTGAGGACACACTTTAACACACGCACAACACAATGTACATTTATAAATATCTGTACATACATTTCCAGATGCGTCCAAAGATATAGCATGAGTCGGACAAGAAGAAACACACAATCCACACGAACAACAATCTTCCGTACTTATTGGAGCGGCAGGCTGTTTAGGTTTTACTTCCTTATATGGATAATTTCCCGGTACAAACAAATCTCCAAAATCAGAAACTGTTGTTATTTTATCCATTACCTCTTTTCCAAAATGCTCGGCCATACCCAAATCATAGAAATCAGGTCTTCCGGCTGCAACAGGCATATTCTCTCTACTGAAACTATGCTCGCCTATAAATGAAGCAGCGGCCGCCACACGGAAGCCTCTCTTGGTCATCTCGTTTTTCAGTTCAAGCAATGCATCATCATAATGTCTGTTCCCATACACAACAACTACAGCACACATAGTCCCGTTCCCATTCAATGTGCCTAAGCGCTCAAAAAATATTGAGGGGATACGACCTCCGTAAACAGGCGATACGAAAACCGTAAGAGAATCATTAGTGAAACTTTTTATATTATTATTATCCAACGTAATATCCGATTCTGTCAGATTGTTCACCTTCAATCCATCACCTACGGCACGAGCTATTTTTCTTGACGTTCCGGTTGGTGAATAATAAATCAGATTTACGGAATTTATAATGCTGTTCATAAACTTATATTTTGAAGATTACCTTATTTGGGTTACAAAAATAAGCAAATAAGTGTAACCAAATAATAATATTATAAGTTTTTTATAAGAATAACCCAATAAACGAAATATATTACGAATATATATAAAAAGATTCTCACCTGCCAAAGTATTTCCCCCATTATCCATTTACCTATTTTACCTGATTTTATTACTATAAACGGGGCCATAAGCAAGCCAACTAATTAGAAAGGAATAAAAAAAGGAGAAAGTTTATCAACTTTCTCCACTTCTGTACCCAGACCCGGGGTCGAACCGGGATGGATGTTACTCCACTGGTGTTTGAGACCAGCGCGTCTACCGATTCCGCCATCTGGGCTTATTTTTATTTTGCGTTGCAAAGGTAAACATAATTTTCATATCTGCAATACTTTTCTCCTAGAAAATGTAATATTTTTTATGTCTAACACTATTTAGAAACTATTAAAGTCCGATTTTCTAAAATAATCAGTATCTTAGCATAGTTAATAATACAAACTATATTACCATGAACAATAACTATTATTGCATAATAATGGCAGGTGGAATGGGGAGAAGATTCTGGCCATACAGCAGAAAACAACTGCCCAAACAGTTTCTTGATTTCTTCGGCACCGGTGAAACCTTGTTACGTATCACATTCGACAGATGTAAAGGATTAATATCACCAGAGAATATCTATATTTCCACATTCATTGATTATAAAGACATTGTCAAAAAGATTCTTCCTGAAATAAAAGACGAACAGATTATAATAGAAGAAGAAAGAAGAAACACAGCACCTTCGCTGGCATACGCTTCATATCTAATACAGAAAATAAATCCCGACGCAACTATAGTAGTCATGCCTTCCGACCAACTTATACTGAATATTGACAGTTTCCGGTCATCAATTTTAAAAGGGTTGGATTATGCAGCTACATCAGGCAGACTGATTAATATAGGTATTAAACCGACAAGGCCGGAAACCGGTTATGGCTACATACAGATTGAGGAAGAAGAAAGAGACGGAGATTTCTGCAAAGTAAAGACATTCATTGAAAAACCAGCATTGGAATTTGCAAAAGTATTTGTGGAAGACAATGAGTTTTATTGGAACTCCGGAATATTTATCTGGCATGTTACAACAATTATGAAGGCTTTCCATGAGAACATGACAGAGGTGTGTCCACGACTAGAATGTGAAACTCCTGATTTTTCTGCATGTCCGAATATTTCTATAGATTACAGTATCATGGAAAAAGCAGATAATGTTTATGTACAAATGTGTGATTTCGGATGGGCTGATATCGGCACATGGCAATCATTATACGACGCATCACCTAAAGACATTAACCATAATGTCATTTTAAACAGTAATTCACTCTTGTACGATTGCAATGAAAACATCATCCTGATGCCAAAAGGCAAACTGGTAGTAGCCGAAGGTCTGGAAGGATATCTGATTGCGGAACATGACAATGTTCTTTTGATATGCAAGAAAGACGACCAGAACTCTATACGCAAATTTGTGAATGATGTGGAAATGAAATTCGGAGATGAATATGTATAACAAATAACCATTATAAACAATAAGGGCCGGATAGTTGTTGTCCGGCCCTTAATGTTTACAATCAGTATCCTCCGCCTAATGCATGATAGAGATTTATTACTCCCTGAATCTCATCAAAACGGTCTGTAACTGTATTAAGTTCAGCCTGCAGAAGTGACTGTCTGGCAGTTATGACCTCCAGATAATTCTGAGAACTGTATTTCATCAGCAGTTCGGAACTCTTTAAAGCAGATTTAAGTGACGCAGCCTGCTGTTCATCCAACATTATCCGTTCCTTTGCCGTCTGCCATTGGACCAATGCGTCATTGACTTCGGTTCCGGCATCAAGCAGACTTTGTCTGAACATCAGCAATGCCTCCTCCTGCTGCGCTTTCGCTATTTTCAGGTTCGCAATGTTCTTGCCTTTATTGAATATAGGTTGTACCAATGAGCCGACGGCAGTCAACAGCCATTGTCCAGGATTGGCGACAACCGCACCGGCTGAGTTTGTCCATCCTGCCGAACCTCCCAACGTTATACTCGGATAAAATGCCGAACGCGCAGAATTCGTAGCGTAATATGCCACAGCCAACTGTGCTTCGCTTTGACGCACGTCAGGACGACGACTCAACAATTGCAATGGAACACCCGTTGACAGTGAATCAGGAAATATCTGCTCGCTTAATGTTCCACGTACTATAACCTGTGGAGCCTTTCCCAACAAAGCTGACAGAGAATTTTCCATTTCCGATATCTGACGCTGTATCGACAATACAGAAGCATCTACAGACAGCTTGGCTGCCTCAGTCTGTGCAACAGCCATTTCCGTTGCCTGTCCGGCACGTTTTAAGGCCTTCATCGTACGCAGGCTCTCTGTCCATGTCTCTGCTGTTTCCTGTGTTATCTTCAATTGTTCGTCAAGAACGAGCAGAGTGTAATAGCTGTTGGCTATGGTAGCCACCAGTTGGGTCTGTACCGCCTGACGATAAGCATCGCTTTGCTCCAGGGCTGCCTGTGCACCACGTTTGGCATTGAGCAATTTGCCAAAGAGGTCTATCTCCCAATCTGCAGATGCCGCAATATTATATTTTTTCGAAGCTTCACCACCGCCAACGCTTGTTATTGTACCCTCTGGCGACAATGTTATTGAAGGCAGGTATGACAGCCTTGAAGTCATAAGAAGCGCTTCTGCTTCTTCCACTTTCAGCCTGGCCACACTCAAATCCGTATTATTATCAAGACCGTACCTTATCAACTCTTGCAGATGCGAGTCCGTAAAAAGCTGTTCCCAGGACAACGAAGCCAACGAAACGGTATCATCGACTGCTACAGGCTGACGGTAAATGCTATCGACCACCGACGTAACATCCGGACGCTCGTATGCACGATATATATGACATCCGCTCATCGCAATGGAAACTGCTAAAACAATTATTATATTTCTTATCATACACTTTATTCTTTGATGTTATTTTTTCTCAATATTTGGCAACTGACGTTCAGGCATAAACTTTTCCTGCAGATACTGGAATACCATAAACAACGGAGGCACAATAAACAGCAAGGCAATCGTACCGATCAACATACCTCCAACCGTTCCTACACCGATAGATATATTTCCATTGGCACCTACACCGGTAGCGAACATAAGAGGAAGCATACCGAATATCATCGTAAGAGAAGTCATCAGAATAGGACGCAAACGTACCTGTGCCGCAGAAACCGCAGCCTGCATTATAGTCATACCATGACGACGGCGCTCGGAAGCATATTCAGTAAGCAATATCGCAGTTTTCGAAAGAAGACCGATAAGCATAATCAGACCTGTCTGCAAGTATATATTGTTTTCAAGTCCGAACATTTTCGCAAACAGGAAGCTGCCTGCCAGTCCGAACGGCACAGAGAGTATGACTGCAAGAGGAACGAACAGACTTTCATACAATGCACAAAGAATGAGATAGATGAAAACCACACAAATGACAAATACCAAAGTTGTGGTGTTTCCTGTATTTGACTCTTCACGCGACATTCCGCCAAACTCAAATCCGTATCCTGTAGGCAATGTCTGTGCGGCAACCTCCTGAACAGCCTTGATAGCCTGACCAGAACTATATCCGGATGCAGCGGCACCATTTACCTGTATGGCAGAGAACAGGTTAAAACGTGTCAGTACTTCTGAACCATATACACGTGTCAGTTTCAGATATTGGCTGATGGGACTCATCTCGCCAGAATCATTACGTACATAGATACTGTTCAGTGACTCGGTGTCAAGTCGGAACTCCGGTGAAGCCTGTACCATTACACGATAAAGTTTTGAGAAACGGTTCATATTGGAAGCATAACTACCCCCGATGTATCCGGCAAGTGTACTGAGGACATCCGAAGGAGATATTCCGTTCCGCTTACATCTGGCCGCGTCAACCTCAACAAGATATTGCGGGAACTTGGTATCGAAAGATGTAGTGGCTCTACCTATTTCCGGACGTTTGTTCAATTCATCAAGGAACTGTCTGGTATATTTCAGCAAATCTTCTGTTGTACCTCCTTTCTGATCCTGTACATACACCTCAAAACCACTGTTCACACCATATCCCGGAATCATAGGACGGGTAAACGGCATAATGTCCGCACTGGATATAAACGCTGTCTTATGACTAATCTCCTGAATAACTGCATCAATGGCATCTTCCTTATCAGGTCTTTCACTCCAGTCCTTCAGACGTATTGTAAACATACCATTACATGCTCCCTGACCACTCAACATTGAGTTACCGGTAATGTTAGAGTATAATTCCACCTGAGGGATTGTACGCAAACAGCTGTCCACCTGTTCCATCACCTTGCGTGTTTCCTGAACACTGTTTCCCGGAGAAGTACGTACGTCAATAAATACAGTTCCCATATCCTCATTTGGAACAAGTCCCGTCTTTGTAGTCATCATAAGAAATGCGAAACCGCCACAAGCCAATACAAGGAATGCACCGGCCAACCATTTTCTTTTAAGCATGAATACTACACCTACCTTATATTTTGTCACCAAACGATGAAAAGCTGTATCGAACGCTATGTGGAAACGTGATGAGAAACTTAGCTTCTCTCCGTTCTCACCTGTAGCATGCGGAGTCATAATAAGAGCACAAAGTGCAGGACTGAGTGTAAGAGCATTGACCAATGATATTGCCACAGCAGCTGCCATAGTCAGACCAAACTGTGTATAGAATGTACCTGTTGTTCCGCCAATAAAACTTACAGGAATGAATACAGCCATAAATACGAATGTAGTTGTAACCAAAGCGGAAGTAATGCCGTCCATAGCATCAATCGTGGCCAGATAAGAGGATTTATACCCTTCATCAAACTTTGCCTGAACAGCCTCAACCACCACTATGGCATCGTCCACAACAGTTCCGATAACCAACACCAATGCAAACAACGTCAGCATATTCAGACTGAAACCGGCCACAGACATAAAGGCAAAAGTACCGACCAACGAAACAATTATGGATAAAGCCGGAATAAACGTGGAACGTAGGCTCTGAAGAAATACATACACCACCAGTACTACCAGTATGATAGCCTCAACGAGAGTCTTGATTACGCTTTTTATTGATGCGTCAAGGAAGTCCTTTGTACTCATCAAATCGACAATCTTTATACCTTTCGGCAGTGTCTTTGATATTTCATCCACAGTGCGGTCTATTTCTTCAATAATCTCATTTGCATTCGAACCGGATGTCTGGGCTATCATTATATTACATCCAGGGTGGCCGTTTACCTCTCCGATATAGTCGTATGCACGTGTTCCCAGTTCAATGGTAGCCACATCTTTCAGACGTAGGACCTCACCGTTAGGCAAAGATTTTATAACCATATTCTCATAATCCACCTCATTCTCATATCGTCCCCTATATTTAAGTACGTATTGGAATGTATTATCCGACTCGGCTCCTAATGTTCCGGTTGCTGCTTCGATGTTCTGTTCGTCCAATACCGTAGATATATCCGACGGGATGAGAGAATACTTCTGCATCTTATTAGGATCCAGCCATATACGCATGGAATAGTCATAGCCATAAACATTCACCTCACCAACACCGGCGATACGTGACAGTCTTGGTTCGATATTTATTTTCATGTAATTTGTAAGGAATGCCTGGTCGAACGAATCATCAGGACTGTAAACCGCAAGTTGCTTTATATTACTTGTCTGACGTTTTCGTACAGTGATACCACTCTTGGTCACTTCAGCCGGCAGAAGGCCTTCAGCCGTTGCTATACGGTTCTGCACATTGACTGTCGCCATATCCGGATCTGTTCCTTGGCGGAAATATACGGTAATTCTGGCAGAACCGTTGTTGGAAGATGTTGAAGTCATATACATCATGTTTTCAACACCATTCAAAGCTTCTTCCAATGGCACTACAACACTTTTCAACACGGTTTCTGCATTCGCTCCGGTATATGTGGCAGATACACTTACCGTAGGAGGCGCTATTTCCGGAAACTGTTCGATAGGCAGCTGTGACAAGCTGATAAACCCAAGAATTAATATAAGCACCGATATTACTCCTGCCAGGATCGGTCGGTCAATAAATGTTCTGATTTTCATACTCCTGCCTGTTATTTTGTGGTTGTTGTAGTATCTGTATTGACGGCTGTTCCTTCACGCATAAGCCCTGCTCCTTCGGCTATTATTATATCACCAGGTGTCAGACCTGATAATACAATATATGTTTTACCGTCATTATATTTATATACATCTATTGGAGTAGATTTTGTCTTTCCGTCAACGACCTTCCATGTGAACACTTTATTCTGCAATTCATAAGTGGCACTCTGAGGAATTACGATACAATCCTTATATTCAGTTGGAACAGCTATTGTTCCGCTTCCACCGTTACGCAACAAGTGTCCTTCGTTAGGGAATACGGCACGCAATGTAACAGCACCAGTTCCCTGATCAACAGTTCCGCTTATAGCATCTATTTGTCCCGCTGTGTCATAATCCTTACCGTTGCTCATCACCAGACGTACAGGCGGCATCTTTTTACATGCCTCTTCCAGCGAACCGTATTGCATAATCATATCAAGCATCTGATTTTCCGCCATGGAAAAATATGCAAATATCTCGTCATCATCAGATACCGTTACAAGTGGGTCTTCTATATTGCTGTTAACCAATGCCCCTACCCTATATGGTATCATGCTGGCCACACCGTCAACCGGACTTTTGACTTCGGTATATGAAAGATTATTTCGCGCATTGGTTTCTTCGGCTTTTGCCTGAGCCAAAGCTGCTTCGGCCTCAAGCAACTGGTTGCGTGCTGTCTGCCTGTCGAAATCGGATACTACATTTTCCTTATAAAGTTCTTCTTTGCTGTCTGCCGTAAGCTTTGCAGTCTGAAGTTTAGCCTCAGCGCTTTTCACATTCGCCAGTGCTGTTTCAAGAGCAGCTTTATATGGAACCTGGTCTATAACGAACAATACCTGTCCCTGCTTTACTATATCTCCTTCATTAATACATATTCTTGTAATTGTTCCACTCACCTGAGGACGTATTTCTACAGACTGGCGCCCGCGTAGCGTTGCAGGATATTCAGACAACAATGTCTGATTGGTTTTTGAAACAGTAAATATTCTGTATTTCTCACCGGGCATTTCCTGTTTTTCCCCTTTACAAGAACTTAGCAATGGCAAGATGCATAACATAAGATAGATGTAATTTTTCATATTGTTATTTTTTATATTAATAATAAGCGATAATGTTAAATACAAACTTACACAGAATAGACAATAATATATAAGGTGTGGTGACGAACAATGTATTTGTGGTGATGAACACAAATTCAAAAGCTGGAATGCTTTATATAAATATAGTATCTTTGCAATATAAAATATTAAGCAATGAAAAGGAACCGTATCACATTGTATATAGACCTGCTGTTTTGTCTTGTCATTATACCCCTTGCCATAATGTTATTACCAGTTGACCGCTGGATGGCCAATAACACCGCTTTTCTTATAACATTAGTGGCATATGTATATATATTATATTTTGTATATCGTCTGTCGTGTATTCCCAAGCTCTTCATGCAGAAAAAATATATCAGGATATTCGTCCTATTGATTATCCTTACCTCGGTAACTGAACTTCTTACATATTTTCCGATACCTGCAGAACATATCACAGACGACATAAGGCAGATGACGGCGAAAATGAATATAAGGAAACAGACCATATGGTTCTTTTTTCTTATTGTAACCGGATTCTCACTGGCTATAGAACTGACCTTTGAGTTGTTCAGACAAATTATATCCAAGCAGGAAATAGAAGCTGAAAAGAACAAGGCTGAATTATCACTTTACAAGGCACAGATAAATCCGCATTTTCTTTTCAATACTTTAAATACACTTTATGCTCTTGTTTTGTCCGGTTCAGAAAAAACCGAATCTGCTTTTGTTAAATTCTCCGGTATATTAAGATATATGTATTCACAAAACGAATCAGAACTCATACCTGCAGAAGATGAACTGAACTATATACGCCAATATGTTGACTTACAGAAATTGCGTCTGAATCACCATACAAATGTTTTTTTATCAATAAATGCTTCATCAGGAAAAATCCTTATTCCACCAATGATACTCATCACATTTGTAGAAAATGCATTCAAATACGGAACTTCGTCAGATACAGACTGTAAAATAGATATTAAAATAGACATAAACAAAGAGAAACTTATTCTTGAAACAGAAAATGCCGTAATGAAGAAACCGGAAAACAAGCAGCCGGGAATAGGAATTTCGAACTGTAGAAAACGCCTGGACTTACTTTATCCGGAAAGGTATAAGCTGGAAAATGGAGAGAATTACGGGATTTACCGCGTGAAACTGGAAATCGATATTAATAATTAGTTATCAGAATTTAAACTTCCATATAGTCATGGTCAGAAATTTAAGATGTATTGCAATAGATGATGAACCTATGGCACTACTGATAATTGAACAGTTTTGCCGTAGGAAGGGAGGTATTGAACTTACAACATTCAGCGAGCCTACAATAGGACTTGAAGAGATACGAAGAAAGGAACCGGATCTGGTATTCCTTGACATCCATATGAACAGTATAAACGGATTGGAAATAGCTGACACTCTACCGGAAAAATGTTGTTTTATATTCACCACCGCATATGCCCAGTATGCATTGGAAGGTTTCAATCTTGATGCAGTAGATTTTCTGCACAAACCTTTTTCTTACGAACGTTTCGAGGTGGCTGTTGAAAAAGCTATTCGACGTATAGAATCAAAACGACATCATAATCCCGAATATCTGATAGTCAAACAGGAATATAATAACGTAAGTATACCCCTGTCGGACATCCTGTATATTGAGGCGTTAGGAAACTACGTAAAAATATTCCGTAAATCAGGCGGACATGTTCTCACACGTACAAATCTGAAAGCAATAACAGATCTCCTCCCTGTACATGACTTTCTCCGTATTCATCGTTCGTATGTTATTCCAATATCATCCGTAGTCTCCTTTTCACGCTCAAAAGTTGAAATTGAAGGCAATGTTGGGGAATTACCGATTGGAAGCCAATATGTAGCATCTGTAATGGATACATTGGGGAAATAAATGTAGATTATTTCCACACTATTCCACAATCTTTTTTAATTCTTCACAAAATTACTCATTAGCAAGACTCAAATTTACAAGACTTTACACATTACATCTATAAGATAAATATATATGCACATTATTTGCATGCCAATATTGAAAAATATTGTTACGCAAATGAAAACGAGATTAAACTTTTATGTTTTAATTGGATGCTTGTTGGTATTGATGATACCAATATGTGCATCAGCTCAAGATACAAAATCCATAACAGGATATGTACTTGACAATACAGGCGAACCTCTTATTGGGGCCAGTGTTATGATTAAAGATACAAATTATGGTGTAATAACCGATGTAGATGGCAAATTCACTTTGAATGCTCCAGCTGATGCTGTATTATCATTCTCGTACATAGGTTTTACTCCAAAAGAAATTAGTCTCGCCAAAAGAAAAAGAAAAGGCGAAATGAGAGTCAGACTAATGGAAAACACACAGGAACTTAAAGAGGTAGTTGTCACAGCAATGGGTATTCAGAAGGATACCAGAAAGCTGGGATATGCAGTAAGTACCATATCCTCTGAAGACCTGATAAAAGCAGGAGCAACAAATTTTGCCTCTGCAATGTACGGAAAGGCTCCAGGTGTAAGAATAAACCAGACACAGGGAGGTTCTTCCGGAGCAGTATCAATAAACGTCAGAGGACTTACCTCTATAACAGGAAACAACCAGCCTATAATTATCATGGACGGTGTTCCTATCAGAAATGGCGGTACAGGTAAAAGTACTGACTTTGCAGAATTTGGAAACGACGGACGTATCCGCTCAAACGGACTTGTAGATATAAATCCGGAAGATATAGAAAGTATCACCATTCTGAAAGGTGCATCAGCCACAGCTTTATACGGTTCGGAAGCAGCCAACGGAGCAGTAGTCATAACCAGCAAGCGTGCAAAAGCCGGAAAAGTAACAGTTGACTTTACAGCCCAAGTCATGGCTAATCTTCCTGCATACCTTCCAAAAGTGCAGACAGAATACGGACCGGGAACATATAACATCAACTATAGTGATTATGAAAAGCAGACCGGAGGGTTCTATCAAAGGACATACAATGGCCAGACTTATAAAAGTTTGAGAAGTACCACCCAGTCATTCGGTCCTAAATACGATGGAAGCGAA
Organism: uncultured Bacteroides sp.; assembly: GCF_937912035.1. Taxonomy (GTDB): domain Bacteria; phylum Bacteroidota; class Bacteroidia; order Bacteroidales; family Bacteroidaceae; genus Phocaeicola. The sequence continues at coordinate 4,091 of NZ_CALDPF010000058.1, read as the reverse complement.
GTACTGTATTGGGATGGCAAGGTAAGACCGTATCTTCCACAGACTGATAATCCATGGAACGAATTATTCCGTACAGGCTGGACACAAAATTATTCAGTTGCCATATCGCAAGGTACAGAAAATTCCAGCAACAGATTTTCATATACATTCACTGATGAAATTCCAAATGCTTTGACCGGTTCATACAACAAGCACAACTTCAAGCTCACCGGATCATATAAGATAGGCAAGCCTCTTACTGTGGAATATTCATTGAACTACATTATACAGGATATAGAAAACAGACCACAAACTTCACTTGGACTATATGGCAGTTTCAGTAATGCATTTTCAACCTTCCTAGATATACCATATCTAAAAAGTACATACGCTACAAGTCTGGGATATAAAAATACATTTGTTGGCGGTGATGCCACTCTCACACCGGATGAAGCCTGGGCTTATGACCCAAGTTATCTTACAGGAGTTAGAGATATGCTGTGGAATATGTATTATCAGAACAGCAAGGAAACAGAAAACAGAATTTTGGGAATGGTAAGACCGACATTCCAGATTACCAACTGGCTGAACTTGAGAGCACAGATTGCAACAGATATAACCGACGTAAAACAGACATTGGAAAAGAGTACAGAACGTCCTAATTCCCTGTATGATCCTAGCGGAAGTTTCCAAAACATAAACAGAAGATATGATATTGTATATGGTGATGTAATGTTAAACTTCAACTATGATATCAAGCGTTTCAATATTGCCGCAACAGCCGGATGGACAGGTAGATATGAGACAATGAATAACCTGAGTGTTTCCACTAACGGCGGACTTTCTACCGAGAACTGGTTTGACCTTAACGCCAGCCGTTATCAGGCCACTTGTAGCCAGCAACGCATGGAGTTACTGAAAACTGGATATATGGGAACTCTCGGACTGGGATGGGACGATTATCTCTATCTGGAACTTACAGCCAGACAGGAACGTTCGTCAACACTTAAGAACCAAAGTTTCTTCTACCCGTCGGCTAATGTCAGCTTTCTTTTCTCAGAAGCATTCAAGATGCCTCACTGGTGGAACTATGGTAAGCTGAGAGCTTCATATGGTATCGTCGGTAACTCACCGGAAACATACGCGGCAAACATTGTTTATGAACAAGGTTCTGACAACGGATTCACCTGGAATACCATTCCTACATCTATAGGTAATGAGAATATCAGACCAGAGAAAAAATATGAATACGAAATTGGATTTGAAAGCAAGTTCTTAAACAACCGTCTCGGCATAGACATATCATACTATAACAACATAGTAAAAGATCAGATTCTATCTACACCACAGCCATCAAGTTCAGGAGCTAAATATGTACTAATGAATGTAGGTGAAGTGGCAAACAACGGATGGGACATTGCATTGTCTGCCACACCTGTACTTACAAAAGATTTCAGATGGGATCTTACTGCTACATACGGAGTTTATAGAAATAAAGTAATAAAACTTGCAGACGGTGTTCCATATCTGGAAATATCAAACCTGGGTGGAAGCGGTGCAAAAATACAGGCTGTAGCAGGACAACCTATGGGTGATATTTATACTCAAGTGCCACAAGTAAACGAGAACGGCGAGTTTCTGGTATCTGACAACGGATTATATCTGAATCAGACGGAGCTGAAAAAGGTAGGAAACATTAATCCGGACGGAGTTGGAGGATTATACAACTCATTCTCATACAAGAATTTCTCACTTGATTTCAGCATCGATTTCAGAATAGGCGGTGACGTAATAAACGAAATGAACCAGTATGCCACGGGGCTTGGTTTGACACCTGAATCACTAAAATATCGTGACACCGAACATGGAGGACTTTCTTACTATTATCCAAACAACAATAATAGTGGTGGAGTACCGGTACAGGTTGACCCGACGACTACAGCCGGACCTAACGGAGAATACATTTATCACGACGGATTAATTCTTCCTGGCGTAGTGGCTTCAACAGGAGAACCTAATAACAGAATTATCCCAGCTGGATATTATTACAACATGACTTATAACTGGGGGACTAGTTCTGAACAATTGACGTATGCAAATTCTGTATTTGACAATACGTATGTAAAACTTCGCGAACTGAATCTCAGTTATCGTATACCTTCAAAAGCTATTCAGAAAATAGGTATGACAAATCTTACAGTTTCAGTATTCGGTAGAAACCTGTTCTACTTCTACAAAGCTTTAAAAAATTACGATGCTGAATCATCAGTAGGTACATCATGGTCAAGTCAGGCTATTGTAGGAACATCTACTGCAGCTACACGCAGTTTCGGTTTTGCAATAAGAGCAAGTTTTTAACATTATAGATTTACAGACATGAAAAAAATATTATATATCGCATCTCTTACACTGGCTTTAGCTTCAACAGGATGCACTGAGGAAGATTTTGACAGTAAATATCAGGACCCTTCGAAAGTTACCACAGTAAGCATAAGTAATCTCATGGTAGGAGTATTCCAGAAAGCCAAGGATTACGACACACATACTTACAACAGATATTTCGGCTTCGACTCTCAGTTTGTAGGCAAGTATGCCCAGACATTCGGATACACTTACTCAAGCAGCATGTACACTCCGGGCTATATACCATATATTGACAGCCAGTGGGATAATCTGTATTCGGCACTTACACAATACAGGAAAATGGAAGAACTCTACAATGCCGAGAATGAAACACAGAAGTTACAGGATGAAGCATTCATGCTAGCTGCAAAAGTACAGTTATACGACTATTTTTCCGCTACGGTTGATATTTTCGGAGATATGCCGTTCAGCAAGGCATGTACTCTCCCGCTTACAAATGATGTAGAAAAATCGTATGCACCATACGACAAAGCAGAAGATATATACAAAACGATATTGGATGAGCTGAAAGAGATAGCCCCCAAATTCCGCACAGTCACTATCCCAAGAAATTTCACTACACAGGATTTCATCAGCAATGGAGATATTGACAAATGGGAAAGATACACCAACAGTCTCCGATTGCGTCTGGCTGTGAGAGTATCCTCACAGGGCGAACTGGCAGAAACAGGTAAAGCAGCAGTGAAAGAAATACTGGAAAATCCTGAAACATATCCATTGATAGATGAACAGAGTAATAACATTTTCATCGTAAACCAGAAATCCGGACAGTTGAATTTTACAGCAGGGCAAGGACTTGGCGACTGGGTAACAAACAGACAGGCTTCAGGAGCGGTAATAAACAGAATGCTCAGCAACGGCAACTATAATATGGACAACAAGGAAAATCCTAATACCGGTGTATATGTAAAAGGAACTGACGATCCTAGAATTCTTCTGTATTATAATCCAATCAGCATAACAAATAAATATACGGGAGCCAAAGATGAAGGTAGGTACTTAGGTACGGATCTCACTGTAGCAGACGAAGCTACTGAATATTACAATTCGCAAGCTACCGACGCTTATGGCAATACCGGTTTCTCACAAATTACACAGAAAGGATTCTTTTGGGAAAACGATAAATTCGATATGCTCATTATGACATCTCCGGAAATCCATTTCTTGAAAGCAGAAGCTTATCTTATGGGATATGGTGTAACGGCAGACGAAAACAAGGCAAAAGATGAATTCATCAAAGCCGTCAGCCAGTCAATAAGCCTCTATTATTATTACGACTCAATAAGCACAGGTGAGAATTCCAGACAATATGACGCACCGACAGAAGAAGAAATAAACTCTTTTGCTGAGTCAAAATGGTCTGACACAAAATACGAGAACAAACAGGATGCAATAATAACACAGAAGTGGCTACATTTTGCGATTACCGCCAGCAGAGAAGCATGGAGTGACCTCAGACGTACTGGATATCCTTCCGGACTTGTATTCCCGGAAGTAGCAGGAACAATACAAAATGTTCCTAACAGGTGGAAATATCCAACAACAGAAATGGATTACAACCCTTATTACAAGGATGTTCAAAACGAAGATACATATTACACTAAATTGTTTTGGGCTAAATAAATTACTTATTATAGGGATATTCAGTAAATGTCCCTAAAAAGTAATATGGCATATAAAGTCGATAG
>NZ_CALDPF010000057.1 GCF_937912035.1 uncultured Bacteroides sp. | reverse complement strand
CTTTGTGCGGTATAAGCGAAAAAGAACTTGTAGAATTCTTTGATGAAGATGTCAGGGTTCTTGCTGAAAAGCAGAACATAAGTATTTCTGATACATACGCGATGTTAAAGAGGAAATACGACGGCTATCATTTCGTCCAGAATACAGAGGGAATGTATAATCCGTTCAGTGTCCTGAATACTTTTTTCAGAATGATACCTGAAAACTATTGGTTCTCCACCGGTACTCCCACCATACTCGTAAAACTCCTTCAGAAGAACAATTACCTTCTGAGCGACCTGACAGGCAATGCAGAAGCAACAGCAGATGAGCTTACCGGGCTTGAGACAATAAATACCAATCCTATTCCTTTGTTCTTCCAGAGCGGATATCTGACGATAAAGGAGTATGACCCTGAATTCAAGAACTATATACTTGGTTTTCCTAATGAGGAGGTTGAACAGGGATTCCTTAACTTCCTTATGCCTTGCTATATGAATATGAACGGCAAGAATGCCAGTTTTCATATAATGAACTTTATAAAGGATATCCGAGCAGGAAAGATCGACAGTTTCATGGAGCGTCTTCAAAGTCTCTTTTCAGATACTCCATACGAGTTGATCCGCGACACGGAACTTCATTACCAGAATGTTCTTTTCATAGTGTTCCGTTTGATGGGTTTCTTTACTCATGCCGAGTATCATACATCTCAGGGCAGGATAGACATGGTGGTGAAAACTCCACAGTATATCTATGTAATGGAATTCAAGTTTGAGGGCAGTGCCGAGGATGCCATAGCGCAAATAGAATCACGAAATTATGCTCTTCCTTTCATGTCTGATGGCCGTAAGGTTTACAAGATAGGTGTTAATTTCAGTGCTGAAACCAGAAATATCGACCGTTGGATAGTAGCAGAATAAAGTGAAAAACGATATATCTACTGTGTGAAGCGTGCGAATTCGCAATAATAATGTGCGGATACGCACGCTTTTGTATGTCCTGTTTTTATGTAGGATGCACATATTCAATGTGTTATGCGTATGGCACGGTTTTTGATTATAAAGAATTATAAAAACGACTGTTTCATGTAAATCTAGAATTTCAATGATACTACATTATTTAAAGATGGCTTTACGCAGCCTGATACGTTATAAAGTACAGAATATAATCAGCATTGCAGGTATTGCTGTAGGCTTTGTGTGTTTTGCTTTTTCCATGATATGGATAAAGTATGAAATGAGTTATGACAGCTTTCATCGTGGGGCAGACAGGATGTATGTGATGTATGGGGAAGGAAGTGCTTTAGATTTCAAGAACTTATCATACTCGATGTCGTATCCTATGGCAAGGGATATGGTAAATCTGTTTCCTGAAGTAGAAGAGGCATCCTCTTTTATGCAAGGTCCTATTTTTATCGGCAAAACGGCAGAAGAGAAAATCGAAGTACCAGAGATAGTTGTTGATTCGGCATTCATCAATATGTTTGATGTCAGGCTGTTAGACGGAAGTCTGAGTTTCCTTGACAATGAATCGGAGATTGCTGTTACAGATGAAACGGCGATGCGTATTTTCGGAACAACGGATGTGATAGGGAAGGATTTGTATCTGTTTTATCAAAAAGAGACCAAAAAGATTTCAGCTGTAGTTTCCGGTTTTGGCAAACATACAAATTTCGGTTACGGCATGTTAACCGGAGTGAGTAAAAGCTGGCGGAATGATTATAATATAGGAAACTTCAAAGTATGTGTTCGTCTGAAAGAGGGAACGAATCTTGATAATTTAATAAAGAAATTGCATTCTGATGATATCCGTAAGATGAATTGGGGATTTGGTTATAAAGGTTATAATTTGCAGAAACTCACTTCATGCCGTTATACCATTTTTCATGATGACAACAGGGTTTCTTTGATGTATATTAAACTGTTTTCCATAATCGGGGTAGCAGTCGTTCTGATTTCTTTGATAAATTTCTTCTCTCTTCTTGTTACACGCATCAGTATTAGAAAGAGGGAGATTGCCCTCAGGGTATCTTGTGGTTCCGGTATATGGGGAATGCTCTCTCTCTTTGCTACAGAACTTTTTATTGTCATGTTTTCCGCCGGATTAATTGGTATGGTCCTGATGGAGATTCTTGAAGGGAAGTTTGTTGAGTTGTCGGGTGTAGAGGATGAATTTTATTTATCCTCATTGCTGTATTTTGTCTTACTTCTTGTTGCATCGCTATGTGTTTCTTTGATGATAATCCGATATTATTCATCGAAGTCTCTATCGGGAATGTTGAGCCGTAGAATGACTTCCGGAAGAAAAGGTATGACATTTCAGGGTAGCAGCATAGTACTCCAGCTTGTCATTTCTGTAATGATATTGTTTGGTCTGTCTGTTATATTCAGGCAATTGCATTATCTGGCAGAAAATGAAGAGGTGGGGTTTGAGCGTGAGGGACGTGCTACACTTAGAATCTATCCTCTGAAAGATGAAACAGTCGATTTTCTGAAAACTTTGCCATACGTTTATGAAGTCAGGAAAATGTATTCGTTATTGCCGCGTAGTGGTACTGCAAGTATGAGAGCCGATTCATGGGATGGAAAAACAGACTCACAGGAATCTATTATCCTGCATACGATTGACGAGGGGCAGGAGTTCATGGATTTTTATGGCTTGAAACTGCTGAAAGGTTCGCACTTGTCCGAGCAGGGTGACTTGAAATCGGCAATCATTAATGAAACAGCTGCCAGAAAATTCGGATGGAATGACCCGATAGGAAAGAAGTTCAGAGATTTCACGGTTGTTGGGGTAGTAAGGGACTTTCATATCTCTTCGCCCACAATACCTGTCCAACCGTTTGTGCTGACTTTGAAGGCTAGTTTCAGGTTGTCCAAAGATATTGTACTACGGTTTGATGAAAGTCATGAAGATGAATTGCGTAAGGAAATAGAGAAATATATCAGGGAAAATAATTATTCCGATTTTGCAAGTTTCACTACCATTGACGAAGTATATGATGAATACCTCACTTCCGAGCGTTCGCTGATGAAACTACTTATGTTTGTGGCTGCTGTATGCATTATTATATCATTATTTGGAGTATATTCTCATGTTTCTTTGTCATGTGAACGACGCAGGAAAGAGATAGCAATAAGAAAGATTAATGGAGCTACAGTACCGGTAATAATGAAGATGTTCATAAAGAGTTATTTTACAATGCTTCTGCTGTCTTGTATCATAGCTTTTCCTGTTGTTACATTGGTTATGAAGAGGTGGCTCGAACAGTATGTTGAGCGAACGTCCATTGGAATATCGCTATATATATCTGTATTCATACTTTTATCGTTGTTGATATTGATTTGTATATGGCACAGTATATGGAAGACTGCCAACGAAAATCCTGCTGAGGTTATCAAGAGTGAGTAATAATTTAGAAAAAAACATTATCATGGTATTCCATTATTTAAAAGTTGCCATACGCAGTCTGTTGAAATATAGGACTCAGAATATAATCAGTATATTAGGTATCGCTGTAGGTTTCGTGTGTTTTGCCTTTTCCATGATATGGATAAGGTATGAGTTGAGTTATGATACATTTCATCGTGACTCAGACAGGATGTATGTGGTATATAAAAAGTCGGATCATGGATTCACAAATATTTCATACTTTACGCATTATCCTGTAGCAAAAGACATTAAGAATAATTTTCCTGAGGTTGAAGATGCTGCCGCTTTTATGAATGGACCAGCTGTAGTTGGAAGAAGTCCACAAAACGGAGATTTTTCAATGAGGATTATAGTTGATTCTGCTTTTATAAATATGTTTGATATAAAACTATTGTCCGGTAGCTGGAGTTTTCTTAATAATCAAGAAGAAGTTGCCGTCACAGAAGAGTTTGCGGAACGTGTTTATGGAACTAAGAATGTACTTGGAAAAGATTTATATCTCTGGAAGTCACCGAAAAAGATTTCTGCAGTAGTTTCAGGTTGGGGAAAGCACTCTAATTTCAGATATGATATTATGCTCGGTGTAGATGAAAAGTTCAGAGATGATTATAGGGCAAGTGGTTTTTATGTGTGCTTACGTTTGAAAGATGGTGTTAATGCCTCTGTATTTGCTCAAAAGCTGAAAAATAAAGCCCTTGAAGTACCTGATGGTGGAGGATATACTATAAGACATTTTTTACTGGAGAAACTTTCATCGTCCCGTTATACGGTATTCTATAAATATGATGACATTTCCTTGTCGTATATAAAGATGTTTTCGGTAGTAGGAATAACTGTGATACTTGTGTCTTTGGTTAATTTCTTTTCTATACTTATTACCCGTATGAACATTCGTCGAAGAGAGATTGCACTTAGGATATCATGCGGTTCCGGTACAAAAGAATTGATATTGATGTTTGTAACCGAACTGGTAGTGATGATGCTCTTCAGTGGTCTTATAGGTATGTCTCTGATGGAACTTCTCAAGTCTGAATTTGTCAGACTGGCGGATATAGAAGATAACTTCTACTTGTCTTCACTCTGGTATTTCTTTGTCATTCTCATTATGTCTGTTGTGGTTGCTGTCTTTTTGATCAGATATAGTAGCAGGAAAACTGTATCAGAAGAGATAATAGGAAATATCACAAAGAAATCTCGTTTGTCATTTCAGAATGCTAGCATAGTGATACAGTTTATGATATCAGTTACCGTATTGTTTTGTCTGACTGTATTATTCAAGCAATTATATTATCTTAAGAGTACCGATGAAGTAGGATTTGAGCGGGATGGAAAAGCTTGTCTTTATTGTCAACCTAAAGATATACATATAATACATTATTTAAGAAAACTTCCATACGTCCATGAAATAAAGGAAATGTATTCATTATTACCACAGAGAGCATCTACCAGTAGTACTATAGGTGAATGGGACGGAAAGTCCGAAGGACAGAAACCGGTTACATTGCAGGTAATAAGTGAGGGACGTGACTTCCTTGATTTCTACGGAATCAAACTGTTGCGTGGAACTTATCTTACGGGTAAAGAGGATATCAAATCAGTATTGATAAATGAGGCTGCGGTGAGAATGTTCGGTTGGTCAGAGCCGATAGGAAAGAAGATATATAATTATACCGTGGTTGGTGTGATAAAAGATTTTCATATTTCCCCACCTACACAGCCTGTTAAGCCTTTTATGATAACACTTGACAGACGTAATGATCATGGTAGTGATTACGTGATTCGTTTTGATGAGGAGCATCTTTCCGATTTGAGGAACAGTATGAAAGATTATATAGAAAAAAATGAGATAAATTTCTGTTATATTAAGACTGCGAATGAAGCTTACGAAGAATATCTTGTTTCCGAAAAGATGCTTATGAAATTGCTGTCATTCGTATCTATGATATGTGTCGTTATTTCATTGTTTGGAGTATATTCGCATGTTTCATTGTCATGTGAGCGACGTAGGAAAGAAATAGCTATAAGGAAAATAAATGGTGCAGCGGCAGGCAATATTATGAAGATGTTTTTCAAAGATTATCTTTTAATGCTTGCAGCGTCGTGTGTCATAGCATTTCTGGCAGGGACTGTTGTAATGAAAAAATGGTTGGAACAGTATGTAGAACAGACTTCTATGGATGCATGGATATACTTTGGATTATTTATACTGATGGCTGCATTTATTCTTCTCTGTGTAGCGAGGAGTATATGGAAGGCTGCCAACGAAAATCCTGCTGAGGCTATCAAGAATGAGTAATAAATTTAGAAAACAAGAATATTATGATATTACATTACTTGAAGGTTGCCGTGCGCAATCTGATGAAATACAAAGTTCACAGTCTTATCTCAGCATTGTGCCTGGCTGTGGGAATAGTCTGCTATACATTGGTGGCATATTGGATAAATGCTTATAATAGCATGATAAATATGCATGATGAAGAAGTAGTAACATTTAGGCTTGAAGATGAAGATGGTCGGTGGAGTCTGTTTACGCCGGTTGATGTTGAACGGATAGAGGATCTTCATATTGATGGATTGTCGGATATTACAGTTAAATTTCCGTCAAGACAGGCTGAGATAGATGTGATAGATATGGACCAGAAAGAAAATCCTTTTTTAGTAAACTATACTGTGGTAAACGGAAATACTTTTTCATTCTATGGATTGGATTTACTGTATGGTGACCGTATTTCGGAGAAAAAGGATGAAGTCGTTATATCAAGTTCTTTTGCAGAAAAGGTTTTTGGTCAAGATAATCCGATTGGGGCTGTGATACATCTTACAGAATCTGTTTACGATTTCGACAAAGGGATTCGTGATTACAGGGTTGTAAATGTGGCTGAAGACAACTGGGCGTTTCCCAGAGTAGATTGCTATTTTCCATATATGGTTTTTCCTCAGGGATTCATGGAAGTGTATGCACTCTTGGATGATGGTACAACTCTGTCTGCGCTTAATGACAATCTGCAGAATCTTAAATTTGTAAATAATGGGAAGGACTACAGTGTGTCTGCTTTGAGTTTTTCTGATGATTTCAAGAAAAAACAGATGACAATAATATTTTCAATTGTACTTTTCGTAGCATCACTCATATTGCTTTCCGGAATGATAAACTACCTGAAGTTTGCTATACAGATGTTTTATAACCGGCAGAGGGAAGTCGCATTGCGTAAAAGTATGGGGTCTGATGCCCGGGGATTGTTTATGCTTCTGTTTTCAGAGGTGCTCTGTATGATTACAGTGTCATTTCTGTTGTCACTCGTTATAACGGAAATTGTGGTTGATACATGTCATACTTATATTTCATCCGACGATTTGCCATACATTGATTTATCGGAAGTATATTGGGTACAGACAAGGTGTTTTGTTTCTCTCCTTGTTATCTGTTTACTTGTGGTTTATGTTCCGGTATGGCGTTTGCGACGTTCCTCTATAGGCTATCATGTTCGCATAAACAACAATAAGCATGTCTTCCGTTCTGTCATGATGTGGCTTCAATTGAGTATAGCTATATTCTTTGTCGGAAATGTTTTGTATATAAACATTGCTTTTAATAAGGTTTACTATTCCGTCTACAGACCGGTTTCTGATGATGAGGAAGCCCGGATTATAGAGTTCAAGCCAAGTACATATCGCTTGAGGCAGAATATATCGCATGTAGTTGATGCATTCAGAAAGATGCCGGAGGTTGTTGATGAGATAACTTTGTGGGGAGTGTTGGATTCTCGTATAAAACAGAGATATATTAAGGCTGATGGTACACATTCTTTTATTAAAATTACAAAGGGTAATGCCAATTACTTTCAGTTCTTTAATATCCCTCATCAGGGTGAAATGACGGAGTCGGAAGATGCTGTTTATGTAAGTGAGAGATTTATGAGACAATTGGAGAAAGACAATATTTCCGGAACGGTTTTCATAGAAGGTACTTCATACCGTATAGCTGGTACATATAAGGCCCTGTATGGAGAGAATGAAGATGATCCACGTACAATCGGTTCGGCGTTCTTCCCGGTAAAACCGTTTGGAACTTTTTATTTTAAGATTGCTGAAGGGAAGGATACAGACGAAGTGATTGGTAAGATGAAAGATATTTGCAGGGAATATGTTCCGGAAACATTACCTTTGGATATTAAGCCGATAACCGACAGAAAACAGACCTTGCTTGGTACGGTGGGTTTAGTCGGAACCCTTGTCAATATATTGGCTTTTGTCAGTCTGCTGTTGGTGGTTCTAAGCATATATTCTGCCATTTCGCTTGATACAGCCGGACGGCAGAAGGAGGTTGCCATAAGGAAAATAAACGGTGCTTCGCCGGTTAAGATAGCCCTTATGTTCGGACGTTCATATATGTTGATTTATATTTTGTCGTTTGCTGCCGCATTTCCCTTTGTATATTATTTTGCATCAACAGTCTTTGTAGATAGTGCTTTCTCGGTTAACATGGATTGGGGAATGGCTTTAGCCTTGTTCGTTTCAATGTTGATTGTGGTTTTAGTTACTGTAGCATATAAGATATATAAGGTTATGCATATTAATCCTGCAGAGATTATTAAGACTGAATAAGTGATATTGTTGCATTGTGCTATGTGTGCGTATTTGTAACAAAAATGTGCGATAGCGCACATAAACTGAATATGTTGTATTCGGATAAACTACTGATAGCAAGTAACTTAATGTTTTGGCACGATTATTGATATAATAATTTACAGGTGAAATATTTTTTTGATATATGTTATTGATAAAGATTAAATATGCGATTCGTTTTTTGCTTCGTGCAAAGTCATATACGGTTATCAACCTGATAGGGCTTTCATTGAGTCTTGCCTGTTGTATAATATTGTTACGATATATCCACAGGGAACTTACTGTGGATAATCATGCCAATGACTTAAGTTCTATAATCGTTCCTTTAAGGGATATAGACGGTAATGTTTATCCGGGAGAAAATCCTGGCAATAAGGATTATTCAGTCGATGAAAAGTACATAGAAGATAGATGTAAACTTGTAGAAGAAGAAAATTCTACTATAGTCAGCGATGATGTTTCCTACAAAACAAACCTGATGGCTGCTGATACAACGTTCTTCCATTTTTTTAATTATCGTGTATTGGAAGGAAATCTTTCTTTAGATAGTCCTCATGATGTTATACTTACAGAGGGCTATGCCATGAGACTGTTTGGAAAAGAATCTCCTGTCGGCAAAAATATCTATTTTGATGGAAAGATGCTTACAGTGTCCGGTGTTATTGAACAACCTGTATGTAAAACCACATTCAATTTTGATGCTTTAGTCTCTAAAAAGTTAAGGCCGAATTGGGGAAAACTTAATATTGAACTGATTCGTGTAAATTCTGGTTTTGATATTCGGAAGCAGAATGAGAAAAGTAATGTATATCATTTGCAGAAACAGAATAACCTGAGTGGCAATGTGCAAACCAGGTATAAATATATTTCATGGAAGGATTTTTATTTTGAGACCTCAATATGTGATAAATATGAAAAACTCTTCAGGTTTGGAAACAGAAACTATGTTTTTGTGTTATCCGGTGTAGTATTTCTTTTATTTCTTGTCGGAGTATTGAATTTTGTCAATCTCTATTCTGTAGTTATGCAGAAACGAAGAAAAATATACGGTGTAAAGAAAGTTTTCGGTCTGTCCGGTAGAGGGCTCTTTACTGAAATGTGGATGGAGAATTTCCTGCTGTTCGCTTGTGCTGTATTTCTTTCATGGTGTATTATGGAAACTTCTTCCGGATTGTGGCAGGGACTATTTTCAGAGAAGATACCTGTTACCGGTTTTGACTGGTATTTGTCATTTGGATTATTGTTGCTGGTGCCTCTCTTTACGGCTATATTCTTTTATATCAGATATGGTTACAAAAATCCTGTAACATCTATGCGTCTGGTCATATCAGAAAACGGAAAGATATTTTCACGTTATGTGTTCTTGTTTTTACAGTATTCTATTACATTGTTTCTTATGATACTGTCCTTATATTTCCAGCGTCATTTTGATTATCTGATTAATTCTTCGCATGGATATGACACTGAAGAGATTATGGTTGCACAATTGTATAATCACAATAGGATTATTGATTATAGAAGTACAACGGCCAAACAGTTGAAAGAACGTTTTGAACGTATAAATAATGTCGGTAAAAAGCTGGATGAGTGTCCTATGATTGAGCGTTGGATGAACTCGTCTACAGCAGTATGGGATGGAAGTCCTACACCTATTGTCAATGATAAAGATGAGACATTTGAGTTGCAGAGTAAATTTGTTTCTATAGAGTTTTTTGATTTTTGGGGACTTGAAATAGTTGATGGAGGATTACCGGACAGAATAGATTACGCCGGTGAGGATGTAATAGTATTGAATCGGTCTGCGATGAAATTACTTGGATATACTGACCTTAATGAGGCATTTGTAAGGAGCACGTCGCCTTTGAGTATTTCTTTTGTGGATAATAGATTGATAGAATACGGAGTTGATATGACTCCTGTCTCAGCTGTAGTTGATGATTATTATATGGGACATCTTACGGAAGGAATCAAACCTATGATTTTTATTGTTGGGGCTAAGGATACAGATGGGGATGTTATGATAAAAGTGAAGAAAGACAGAGAAAAAGAAGTTATAGACTATCTTCGCAAAACTGAGAAAGAAATATATAACTCTGATGATTTTACATATAAATGGGCTGACGATATAGTGGCAGAAATGTATCAGAAAGATAAAGAGACTGCACATATATATACTGTTTTCTCATATATCGCTATAGTGATATCATGTTTGGGACTGTTGGGTATATCTCTGTTTGATATTCGTCGCAGGTATCGTGAGATTGCTATCCGTAAGGTAAACGGTGCCAAGCCTAAAGATTTGTATATAATATTAGGTAAGAGCTATATGCTGAATCTGGTGTTGGCATTTGTTGTTGCAGCGCCTGTATCATGGATTGTCATTTATTATTATACGGCATCTTTCGTAGAGAAGGCGCCTGTTACATTTGGACTGTTTGTCATTCCACTGTTGATAGTATTGATTTTATCTATGCTGACTTTATATTATCAGATAAACAAGGCAGCACATATTAATCCGGCTGAAGTAATGAAGAATGAATAAATATAGAAAAATAACATTTTAAATTCTACTAATATGATTAAAACAGAAAATTTGAAAAAGGTATTCCGCACAGAAGAAGTGGAAACTTGGGCATTGAATAATGTAAGTATTGAAGTAAAGAAAGGTGAGTTTGTGGCTATCATGGGACCTTCCGGATGTGGTAAGTCTACACTGCTCAACATCCTCGGACTGCTTGATAACCCAACCAACGGAACTTATTACCTTAACGGAGTGGAAGTGTCAAAATTCACGGAATCGCAACGTACTGATATAAGGAAGGGAGTTATAGGTTTCGTATTCCAGAGCTTTAACCTTATTGACGAACTGAACGTGTATGAGAATATAGAATTGCCTCTTTTGTATATGGGAGTACCGTCGTCGGAAAGAAAAAAGAGGGTAGAAGAGGCCATGAACCGTATGGATATATCCCACCGTTCCAAGCATTTCCCGCAGCAGCTTTCCGGTGGTCAGCAGCAGCGTGTAGCCATAGCGCGTGCAGTCGTAGCCAACCCTCAGCTTATCCTTGCCGATGAGCCTACCGGAAATCTTGATTCTAAAAACGGTAAAGAGGTTATGGCTCTTCTTAGTGAGTTGCATAAGGATGGCACTACCATTGTCATGGTTACACATTCACGTCATGATGCAAGTTATGCCGACAGGATTATCAATCTGTTCGATGGTGAGGTGGTAAATGAAGTGAGCGAATAAAAAAAGTATTGTCGGGAATGAAAACAGGTTTATTATTGGGATTGTTGATCCTTGCTTCCTGCGCTCCAAAGCATGATGAGGTGAGGATTGAGGGACAACTGAAGAATATTGATGATGGAACTGTCATACAATTGTTCTCTACAGAAGGTAATGTCGGGAAATGCTTGATGGCCGATACTATAGCCGACGGTAAATTCAAGTTTGTCTATTCTCCCGAGGATGAAGAACTAAGGAATGTAATAATATTGATGCAATCTGATAAGTACCTTGCTATGCCTCTGCAGCTGTGGGTAAAGAAAGGGTGTGATGTTACCATTACAGGTAACGATCCTTATCTTTATTCCTGGGATGTGGAAAGCAATGTAGAAGAGCAGAAGTTGCGCCAGAAACTTATTAAATCTACATTAAACGACTGGAAAGAAGTCCAGCGTCTGTTTTTGAAAGAAAAGGAATATTATATGGCTTATTCCAAGGAACACGACAGTAATATGAAAGCCATAGCAGACAGCCTGTCAAATGTTGGAAATAAGAAGATTGCAGATATATATAAGAGGTATGCGAAGATTTTGGCGGCTTCCGATATAAATGCTGCCTGGATGTCTGAATTTGAAAGTATTGCCAGAATGATGAAGTTTGATAAGAATGCTCCTATAAAAGAAGAATTGCAACTGCTTTATGACATGCTTGACGATGAACAGAAGAATTCCGATGCAGGTAAGACAGCATATTTGGCATTGAATCCACCGGTTGTTGCCAAAGTTGGTGATAATGCTCCTGACGGTGATATATATGATCTGGACGGTAATATTCATCATATATCCGACTTCAAGGGTAAATTCGTATTGCTCGATTTCTGGAGCGTTGGATGCGGACCGTGTATTATGGCTCAACCGGAATTGAAGGTTATCAGTGAGAAGTTCAAGGATAAGCTTGAGGTGGTAAGTTTGAATATTCAGGGCAAGAAAGGCTGGGAAGATGTTTCGAAACAACACTCTATAACCTGGCATAACTGGAATGACCTGCAGGGAAATAACGGATTGAGTGCCCTTTATGGAGTGAAAGGTATTCCGTACTTTGTGATGATTTCTCCTGAAGGAAAGATTCTCGATATTTGGTCCGGTTATGGAAAAGACTATCTCACCATAAAGGTAAGAACAATCATTGAGAACAAACGTCCTCCTATGACTATCAGGAAGAAGAATGGTAATAAGATAGTAGATTTTCCGCGTATAAAAAGTTCAGAATATGATGTGATATCAATACAACAGGTAGAACTATCTGAGAAAGCTACTATCCTGAAAGTACATGCCACTTATATACCTAACTATTGGATAAGGTTGGATAAGAATACTTCCCTGACTTCGGATACAGGAGTGAAATGCAAACTCCTGAAGGCCGATGGATTCAAGATTGGTGAAAAGGTTTTTATGCCGGAAAGCGGTACAATGGATTTCACACTGTATTTCGAACCTCTTCCAGAAGATGCCCAGTCTTTTGATTTTTCCGAAGGAGAGGATGTTGAAGGTGGTTATGAGATAATAGGTATTTCACTATATTAAGATACATGTATGTCTAAAAAAGTAAAATATTATTCTTTGGCTTTTGGTATCTGTATTTTATTGTTGATGCTTATCCTGACATTGAAAAATGCCAATAGCGTATATGCTTTCTTATTGGGAGATGTTCAGTCACTTTATGAACAGGCAGACAGTTTATACAGAATAAAAAAGTATGATGATGCCGCAAAACTGTATTCAAAACTGGCTAGAGTGGATAGTGCAAAATATTCTCAGTTTGTTATTGGAGATATTTATTATCAGGGTAAGACTGGAGTGGTGGACTATGAAAAGGCTATAGAGTATTTTACCAGATCGGCTGACAAAGGATGTGCTGATGCCCAAAATAACCTAGGGTATATTTATGCTTATGGCATAGGGGCAGATATCAATTATTCAAAGGCCAAAAGATATCTAAGTATGGCTGTTGCACAGGGGCATTCGCAGGCACAAGTAGGACTTGCCAGCCTTTACAGACATGGTTGGGGAGTAACCAGGAGCTATGCTGAAGCTTTCAGGTTATATCAGCGCGCAGCGGCACACGACAATACGGATGCCATGAACAATTTGGGTTATATGTACACTTTCGGCTATGGTACGGCTACCAGTGTAAATGATGCCATATATTGGTTTGAAAAATCGGCCTCAAAAGATAATGTATTCGCATTGTTTAATCTGGCTGTCTTCTATATAGAAGGTCATGGATTTCAGAAGGACTTGTCAAAGGGTGCCGAGCTTCTTGCAAAAGCTGCGGCACTCAATTCTCCTGCTGCGCAGTTCAATCTTGGATTGATGTATTATCTGGGTAAAGGAGTCGACAAAGATTATTCTAAAGCGAAACATTTGTTTCAGCAGGCTTCTGCCCAAGGTCATAACCATGCTTTGGAATTTCTTCTTAAGGTTGAAAAGAAAGAAACAATAAATGAGCCTGACTCGATATTTGATTTTAAACTTAAGGCAATGTAGCAATTCTCACTTCTCCATATCCTTCAAATGTATCTCAAGTGCTTTTACTGATATGTGTATCTCCCAAATAGAAATACCAAGTGATGCTATAAGCAACAGCAGTGCTATGCCGAATACATACACTGCTGTTGTATGAAATCCTATATAAATCAGAAACATTGTGATTACGCAGAGAAACAGGCTTGATATGCCAAGCACCTGCATGCTTCGTGTCAGGTAAAGACGGCGGCGCAGATTGTCTATCTGAGCGGCTGTCACTTCTGAGTGTTTTTGTACATATTGTTCTTTAAGAGTTCTTACAAGCTGTGCGTATGACAGAAATCTGTTGGTATAAGCCAGCAGTATGAGTGAAACAGCCGAGAACAGCAGGGCTGGAGTGCTTAAGTTTAGTTCTTCCATGTCTATTTTTTGTTTTTATATTGTTTTCTTGTATGCAAAGTTAGCTTTTAAATCTGAAACTATAGTCTTTATTTAAGATTTTACGTAAAAAGAACTAATTTTATATGCTTTATGTGTTAAAACAGGCTAAAACCTGAACATATATTTTTATACATTATTATCAGATATTAATTTTGTAAGAGATTAAAGATAGGGTTTTGTAATGTTTTTACATAAAGTATCAGGAAAATATTTATCCAGGGTAGTTTGTATGATCATGTTTGTGCTCATACAGTTTGATGTGTATGGATATGATTTGATTCATGCTGCTGTATGTGATGATACCTCCTCCTTGGTTTCTATAATGGATGAGGATTCTTTCATTAATGATTCTCAGGATCAGTGTTCAGAGTGGTCCGATCCCGTCTATAGGACATCTTCTGTCAGGTTTTTCCTTGACTCCGTTGACTCTTTTGGGGTTACTCCTATATATTTTTTTGACTCTTTTGGAGTGTATATACAATCATACGTATCTGAAAATACTTTATACATAACGGATTGTCATCCTTATATTTTGTTCAGGGCTTTGCTTATTTAGCGTAGTCTTTCTTTTTCATATCATGACCTTTGGACATGAGAATTGGCATGTAAATCTTATTCAAATAAAAACACATAGTTTCTTTTAAAATTCTATTACGTAATCTTATGAAAATTTCGATTCAGAAGGTTGCCTTCCTGTCGTTGCTGGCAGGGGTGCTTCCTGCTTGTCATGAGGCAGGCACAAACCAGGTGAGAAGCGATGGCTCTATACCTGTAACAGTTCTTCAACCTACCACGGTAGAGTTGCCGCGTACATACGTGGCTGATATTCAGGCTATACAGTTCGTAGAAATAAAACCAAAAGTGGAGGGTTATGTTAAAGAAGTGTTGATTGATGAGGGTGAGTTCGTGAAAAAAGGACAGCCTATGTTCCGTTTGAGTTCTGAAAATTATGCTGAGGCTGTAAAAGAGGCTGAAGCTAACTATAAGCAGACAGAAGCCGAACTTGAAATGGCAAATTATGAAATGGAACGTATTGAACGTCTTGTTAACAAACAGATTTATTCTCCAATTCGTCTGGAACAGGCTAAGAGGGAACGTGAAGTGGCCCGTATGAAGGTGGAACAGGCCCGTGCCCAAATGCAGCGTGCCCAGATGGATTTGAAGTATACCACTATCACTTCACCTTTCACCGGTTATGCCGACCGCATTCCTTACAAGGTAGGTAGTCTTGTAAGTCCGGAAAGTCTACTTACTACAGTAAGCGATATCTCAGAAATTTTCGCTTATTATAAAGTAAATGAAAGTGAATACCTCCGTATCCGTCGTGCACAGCTTCAGGGTGCTGATGTCCAGCAGCAGAACAATGTTGAACTTATTCTTGCCGATGGAACAGTTTATCAGTATAAGGGTGTTATCGAAACAGTAGAGGGTGATTTCGAACGTGGTACAGGTTCTATCGCCTTTCGTGTTCGTTTCCCTAATCCGGAAGGACTTCTTAAACATGGTGTTACCGGTAAAATTCGTCTTATGACAAAGATGGAGGATATTTGTCTTGTTCCTCAGAAGTCGACTTTCGAAATACAGGACTTTACATACGTATATCTTGTCGACAGCACAGGTACAGCAAAGGTCCGTAGCTTTAATCCAATTGAGCGTTATCATAACTACTATATCACTGACGACCTTGGTGCAAACACAACTATAGTTTACGAAGGTGTACAGATGATTCGCGACGGTATGCATATCAAGACCGAGAATATCCCGTTTGAGGATGTGAGAAAAGAACTTCATTTGGAAAACGTCGAATAATCTCTTTAGCCTATGTTCAAGTTATTTATTCGTCGTCCGATTCTCTCGGCGGTTATCTCCGTAATATTTGTGTGCCTGGGAGTTCTGGCCATTGTGTCTCTTCCTATTACGCAGTATCCGGATATCGTGCCGCCTTCTGTTACGGTTACTGCCCGTTACACGGGTGCCAGTGCCGATGTTATGACAAAGACTGTAGCTACCCCGCTAGAACGTGCCATTAACGGTGTGCCGGGAATGACTTATATGACTACAGTATGTACCAACGACGGTATGTCGCTCACCACTATCTATTTTAAGGTAGGAACAGACCCTGATGTGGCTGCGGTGAATGTACAGAACCGTGTGACTACGGTGCTCGATGAGTTGCCTGAAGAGGTTATCCGTGCCGGAGTGGTTACGGAGAAGGAGGTGAACAGTATGTTGATGTACCTAAATATTTTCAGTACCGACAGTACTCATACAGAAAAATTCGTATATAACTTTGCCGATATCAATATCCTTCGCGAGCTGAAACGTATTGACGGTGTGGGATTTGTGGAAATCATGGGTAGCCGTGACTACGCTATGCGTGTATGGCTTAACCCTAGCCGTCTGGCTGCCTATAATATGGTGCCACAGGATGTCACAGAGGCTATCCGTCGTCAGAACATCGAGGCTGCACCGGGTAAGACAGGTATCAGTTCCGACAAGCTTCCGCAGCAGTTGCAGTACGTGTTACAATATACCGGTAAGTTCAGTACTCCTGAAGAGTATGGAGAGATTGTTCTGAAAGCTATGCCTGATGGTTCGCTTCTCCGACTCAAGGATGTGGCTACCATAGAGTTCGACTCTGAGGACTATAACATGATTTCCATGACCGACGGTCGCCCTTCGGCATCTATCATGATTAAGCAGCGTCCGGGTTCCAACGCCAGCGAAGTCATCAAGAACATTAAGACACGTATGGCAGAAATCAAGGAAAGCAGCTTTGCTCCTGGTATGGAATATAACATTGCATACGACGTGTCGCGCTTCCTCGATGCTTCTATCGCATCAGTGCTTAAGACACTTGTCGAAGCCTTTCTCCTTGTGTTCGTGGTGGTATATATCTTCCTTCAGGACTTCCGCTCTACGCTTATTCCTGCCATAGCCGTTCCGGTGTCACTTGTCGGAACATTCTTCTTCATGCAGGCTTTGGGCTTCTCTATAAACATGCTTACTCTGTTTGCCCTTGTGCTTGCCATTGGTATTGTGGTGGATAATGCCATAGTCGTGGTGGAGGCTGTCCATGTGAAGATGCACGATGAGAAACTCTCTCCATATAAGGCTTCTGTGGCAGCTATGAAGGAAATCGGTGGTGCTATCGTTGCCATTACTCTCGTAATGTCGGCAGTGTTCGTGCCTGTAGGTTTCATGGAAGGTACGGTGGGTATCTTCTACCGTCAGTTCTCGCTCACACTTGCTGTGGCTATCGTCATTTCCGGTGTCAATGCCTTGACCCTGTCGCCTGCACTTTGTGCCATGCTGCTCCGTCCGGCAACTCACGGAAAGAAGAAAGCCACTCTCATGCGTCGTTTCTTCGTTTCGTTCAACCGCGGATACGGACGTTTCGAACGCCGTTACAACCTCGGACTGTCGAAGTACCTTGGCCGCCGCTCATTCACATATCTCACTCTGTTGCTCTTCCTTGTAGCTACATACGGCATTAACCTCGTTCTTCCTACAGGATTTATCCCTAACGAAGACCAAGGTATGATATATATCAATGTAGATGCACCTCCGGGGGCAACTGTTGAACGAAGCGAGAAAGCTTTGAGTCAGGTTCAGGCAGCTCTTCTTCCGCTTGAAGAGATTGAGAGTATCTCTACACTTGCAGGTTACAGTCTTATGACCGAGACTGAAGGTGCCAGCTACGGTATGGGTATGATTAACCTTAAGCCATGGGATGAAAGAGATCAGACTGTAGATGAACTTATGCGTACATATGCCGACCGCGTATCGCACATCAAGGATGCCGATATCCAGTTCTTCCTTCCGCCGTCAGTTCCGGGCTTCGGTAATGCCAGCGGTTTCGAACTTCGTTTGCAGGACAAGACAGCGGGCGATTTCCATGAGTTTGCCGAAGTTGCAAATACTCTTGTTGAGAGACTGAATGCCGACCATCGCATACAGGGTGTTACATCAGGATTTAACCCTAACTTCCCTCAGTATCTTCTGAAAGTTGATTTGGCTAAGGCTGCTAAGTTGGGTGTTGACCTCGATAAGTCAATGGAGACACTTCAGGCATATATCGGTAGTTTCTATTCATCAAATTTCATTCGTTTCGGACAGATGTATAAGGTTATGATACAGGCTTCTCCTGAGTATCGTATGAATCCGGAAGACCTGTATAAGCTTTATGCCAAGAATAACGACGGTAATGTGGTGCCATATTCCAACTTCCTTACTATGGAACGTATTTATGGTCCGAGCCAGATTACACGTTACAACATGTTTACCTCTGCGCTAATTACCGGTGAAGGTGAGGGTGGAGTAAGTACCGGTGAGGTAATCAAGGTAGTAGAAGAAATCTGTAAGGAAGTTCTTCCTCGCGGTTATGACGTGGAATGGTCTGGTGTTACACGTGAGGAGAAAGACTCAGGCGGACAGACATTCATGATATTCGGTATCTGTCTTCTGTTCGTATATCTGCTTCTTGCAGCACAGTATGAGAGTTTGCTTCTGCCGTTTTCTGTTATTCTTTCATTGCCGGCAGGTATCTTCGGTTCTTACTTCTTCCTCCAGATAGCAGGACTTGAAAATAATATCTATGCCCAGGTGGCGCTCGTCATGCTTATCGGTCTGTTGGGTAAGAATGCTATCCTTATTGTGGAAATGGCAAATCAGTTCCGTGCAGCAGGAGCTACTCCATTCGAAGCGGCAGTCAAGGGAGCCGTAAGTCGTCTGCGTCCTATCCTTATGACTTCGTTCGCATTCATTTGCGGTCTTATTCCGCTTGTGCTTGCTACAGGAGCCGGAGCATTGGGTAACCGTTCCATCGGTACAGCCGCTGCAGGAGGTATGTTTATCGGTACGTTTGTGGGTATCTTCCTCGTACCGGGATTATATTTGGTATTTGAAACACTGTCGGTTTATCTCAACCGCAATAAAGTCAGCTATTTAGAAGAAGATGATGAAGAATAAATTTGCATATATAGCTTTTATGGCTTCGGCACTGGCTATGGGAGGGTGTAAGGCACCTTCCCTTACGCCGACGGAGAAGTTCGACCTGCCCGAAGCGTTTATAGAAGACACAGATACAGCCACTATGGCTTCCCTTTCATGGAAAGAGTTTTTTCCGGATGCGTATCTAGTTGAATATATCGATTCAGCATTGGTAAACAATCATTCTTTCCTTAAGACGATAGAGAATGTTTCCATTGCCCGTGCACAGATGAAAGCCGGAAAGGGTGCGTTGTTTCCGGAAATATCATTGGGTATTGACGGAGGCATACAACGCTTTGGTGAATATACCATGGACGGTGTGGGAAACAGCACTACAAATACACCTGACCTTGCTAAGGACAAGCATATCCCAGACCCATACAAGGATCTTAACTTAGGACTGAATTTCCAGTGGGAGGCAGATATATGGGGAAAACTCACTGACAAGAAGCGTTCGGCAGTGTCACGCTGGATGAAATCAGTTGAGGCTCAACGCCTGGCTCAGACTATGCTTGTAGGCGAAGTGGCAGATATGTATTACAGACTTGTAGGACTCGATAAGAAGCAATACGTTCTTGAAGAGGCTATTCGCAAGACAGCTGCTTCATATCTTCTTGCCAATGAGTTGATGAACGAGGGCGAGGAGTCAAGACTTTCTGTCGATCAGTTTCGTTCACGCCGTCTTAAACTAGAAGAAATGCTTCTTGACACAGAACAGCAGATAGCTGAGACCGAGCGGGCATTTGCTCTTCTTTTGGGACGTATGCCTTTCGAAATAAAACGTTCTTCTTTTGAGAAGATTAGTGATTATACTTTCCCTGTGGAGACAGGTATACCGGCTCAGATTTTGCGTAACCGTCCGGATGTGGTTGCTGCAGAACTTGAACTGCTGGCATGCAAGTCGGACGCATCTGCAGCACGCAAGGCTTTTTTCCCTTCGCTGGTTATCGGGGGAGGGGCAGGCTTCAATGCTTTCAGCCTTGAAAAATGGTTTGCTTCTCCTGCATCTATGGTATATAATCTTGCCGCTGGTATTTCCGCACCTATTTTCAAGCGTAACGAGATACGTGCATTGTGGGAGGAGGCGAATGGTAGGCAACGTATAGCCTTGCTTGATTATCATGAAACGGTTCTACGTTCGTATCTTGAAGTCGTAGATTTGATAACTTCGTCAGAGCAGATGAACCTTCGCAAAGCTTTGAAGGAGGAAGAAAGCCGCATTCACCACCGTTCAATATACAATGCCAACGAACTGTTCAAGACAGGTTTTGCCGGATATCTTGATGTTCTTTCTGCGGACGAACGTTATCTTGACTGTGAACTTGAAAGAATAGAGCTTAATATAGCTTATTGTCAGGTACATACGATGCTTTACAGAGCACTTGGAGGTGGCAGTTTCTGATAGTTTATAATTATTAAATAAAATGACATGTCATTTTGGTTAGAACGCTTTGTCGTTTTAAATCGAATGACATGTCATTTTTTTTGTAAAGTATCAGACATCTATTCCGGATATTGTTTTTATATTTGCCAATCTTCATTAATAAATATAATCGCATTATATATTGAATTTATTTTTTATGGAAAAATCTGGTAATATTTTCCTATTGCACGGCAAGACAGTAAGGGAACATATATTTGAGCTTGCTGAGAATTCGAATAAAGCTTTTGCCGAGAGACTGAATCCGGGAGTGGAGAATGTGTTAGGATTACGTTTGCCCGATTTGAGAAAACTGGCTGTTGAAATAGCTAAATCAGATTGGAAAATATATCTGGCTGATGCTCCAACGTTCTACATGGAGGAAAGAATGCTTCAGGGACTTGTCTTGGGATATGTAAAGCCTGAGGATGATATTGAGGATTATCTTTACTACGTAACTCGTTTTGTAAAGATAATAAACAGCTGGTCTGTATGCGATTCATTCAAATTTGCCGGGAGCAAGAAATATCTATCTGCTCATTCTGACAGAATATGGGAGTATCTTAAATCGTTCATACGTTCAGATAAAGAATATGAGATACGTTTTGGAGTTGTAATGACCATGAAATATTTTATTGATGATAGCCACATTGACGAACTGTTTGTATTTTACGATAATATCCGTCATGAGGGATATTATGTGAAGATGGCAGTGGCATGGGCAATATCGTTCTGTTTTGTGGCATATCCTGAAAAGACAGTTGAATATCTTCAAAGGGCTAAGCTTGATGATTTCACTTATAATAAATCTATTCAGAAGACAATTGAGTCATATCGTGTTGATGAAGATATGAAGGCACGTTTGCGTGCTATGCGACGAAAATAAAAAATTAATATAAGAACAAAAAAAATAATACTGATTATGAAAACAATTTCTAGATTATTCCTAATTGCAGGATTGGTGGCTTTTTCTTCTTGTACACCGTCACCGAAAAATACTGAAGAACAGAACATATCATCTAAAAACCAGGTTATAGAAACTATTATGTCTCGTAGGAGTATCCGTAAATACAAGCAGCAGCCGGTTGAAATGGAAAAGTTACAGAAGATACTGGATTGCGGAATAAACGCGCCTAACGGACAGAACAAACAGTCTTGGGAAATTCGTGTAGTTAATACTCCTGAGTATATTGCTGAATTAGATTCACTAAACAGAAATCTGTCATTGGCAAAAGGAGTAGATGCTTCTAGAATTCGTCATGCATCATATGGGGCGCCGGTGTTGGTTTTTATAGCTAATGATCCTTCATACGATTTCTCACAGGTGGATTGTGGTCTTCTTGGCGCAAATATGATTCTTACGGCTCAATCTTTGGGATTGGGTTCATGCTGTCTAGGTGGAATAGCAAGAACAATGAAATTACCGGAAGCTGAATCTTTGCTTAAACGTCTTGAATTTCCTGAAAACTATAATTTGCTGTATGCAATATCTTTCGGTTATCCTGATGAATCGCCTGCAGCAAAACCTCGAATTGCTGATAAAATAAAGTTTATAGATTAACATTGTGTCAAGCATGTAAAAAATATATAAACACACGGACAAATATACGTTCGTGTGTTTTTTTATGTAATTGATTTTGTATCTTTGCCTTGGATAATAAAACATTTGTATTAATATAGTAGTGTTAAGTATATATATTTATGAAAGAAATCGTTAATCTTAAATTTAAAGTGAAATTAGGTTTAGCTTTGGCCTCATTAGTTGCGCTTGGTGCGTCAGCCCAGGTTGTCAAGCATGAACGAATGCTTTCGTTTGAAGATGGTGTGGTACCATCATTCATTACCACAGACAAAGGTATTCTTGGTGTTAATGATGAACATTATAAGGATGGACTGCACTGTATGCAGTGGGAATATAAGCCTGGCTCCATGTTGTCTATAAAGAAAGATTTGAAATTTGAAAAGTTGGATCCTTCAGGAAAAGACCTCTATCTTTCAGCGTTTATAGTTTGGGTGTATAATGAAAAAGCTCAGGACAAGAAAATTCGTTTTGAATTCTTAAAGGACGGTAAGGTATGTACGTCATTTCCTTTCGGTATTAACTTCACCGGTTGGCGTGCCGCATGGGTTTGCTACGAAAGGGATATGGAAGGTACACCTGAAGAGGGTATGAATGAAATACGTGTTCAAGCTCCGGATGTGGAAGGTACTTTGTTCTTTGACCATGTGATAACAGCCAGCAAGGTTGATCCACGACAGCAGACAGCCGATGTACAGGTACCGTTTGTAAATAAAGATACTAAGAGTCATTGGCTTCTCATCTATCCGCATTCATTGTGGAAGCCGGATATCGAACTTAGAGATTTGACAGAAAAAGACAGACAGGACATTCAACTTATGGAAAAACGCTTCCGTGATATGCTGTATACCCCGTCTGAATTGACACAAAAAGAGGTCAATGCAATAAAAAAGGCATTCGCAAGATATGACATAGTATATAAAAACGGAAAGGTGAGCGGTATGCCTATCTTCATGGTACGCCAGGCTGAAGCATACGAACGCATGATTGACGGCTGGGATAAGGATATGTTTACTAAGCTAGGCATGGAGATGAATAATTATTTCAATCTTATGAAGCGTGTGGCTATTGCATACAATAATGCAGTAAAGGATGATGATAAAAAAGAGCTGGAATATATCTTCAATGCCATGTATGATCATATTACAGACCAGGGAGTTGCGTATGGTAGCTGTTGGGGTAATATCCATCATTACGGTTATAGTATGAGGGGGTTGTATCCGGCATATTTCCTGATGAAAGATGTACTTAGAAAGAGGGGTAAGCTTCAGGAAGCGGAAAATACACTCCGCTGGTATTCTATTGCAAATGAGGTATATCCGAAACCTACTGGAAACGGTATTGACATAGATACTTTCAATACGCAGACTCAAGGACGTATAGCCAGCATACTAATAATGGAAGATACTCCAGAAAAGTTGCAATATTTGCGTTCGTTCTCCAGATGGATAGACTATGGATGCCGTCCGGCACCGGGACTTATGGGCTCATTCAAGTCTGACGGAGCATGTTTCCATCATTGTAATAATTATCCTGCATACGCTGTTGGTGGTCTTGACGGTGCAACAAATATGATTTATCTCTTCAGTGGTACAGACATGAGACTTTCTGAAGAAGCTCATAATACAGTAAAGAAAGTTCTTCTTACAATGCGTTTTTATTGCAACACCCGTCAATGGGCTTTATCTATGTCGGGAAGACATCCTAACGGAAAGGGGCAACTAATCCCTGTTCAGTATGCTATGATGGCCATTGCCGGCACTCCTGATGGAAAGAAAAACATAGATCCGGATATGGCTGCCGCATATCTCCGTTTGATGTCGCTCAATGCTTCTTTGGATAAGGACGCACCTGACTATCTGCCGCAAACATCGAATAAACTGGAGCTTAAACTGAAAAAACAGCTTGAGGACAGTGGGTATAAACCTGAACCGGAACCACAGGGAAATCTTGCCCTCGGATACGGTTGTGTGAGTGTGCAGCGTCGTGATAATTGGGCTGCTGTAGTCAGGGGACACTCCAGATATCTCTGGGCAGCGGAACATTATTTGGATGCCAATTTCTACGGACGATATCTGGCACATGGCAGCATGCAGATACTTACTGGTAAGCCAGACCAACTAGTAACCTTTGCTACTTCAGGTTGGCAGGAGAATGGATTTGACTGGAATCGTTTCCCTGGAGCAACATCAATACATCTTCCGTTCGATAAGTTGCGTGCTGTAGTGTTGAATGTGGATACATATTCAGGTATGGAAGAGATGCTTTATTCTGACGAAGCTTTTGCCGGTGGACTTTCTCAGGCTGGAGTGAATGGAAATTTCGGTATGAAATTGCATGAACATGATAAATATAACGGCTCTCACAGAGCTAGAAAATCATATCATTTCTTTGATGGAACTATCGTATGCTTGGGTTCTGATATAGAAAATGATGTAAAGGATTACGAAACGGAAACGACTGTATTCCAACTTGCCGCAATAACTCCGGAAATGAAAGATTATTGGCAGAATTATAAATCTGAAGGCAGGGTGTTCATTGATCCTAATGGAGTGGGATACTATTTGTCAAAAGAAACTGCAGCCGAAGCTAAGTTTGAGAAGATGTTCCCTCAGACTACTGTCGGTGAGAGAAATCCTAATCCGACAACAGGTGATTGGGTATCATTGGTTGTAGCTCATGGTAAGGCTCCTAAAGCTAAAGGATATGAATATGCAGTATTGCCACGTACAGATATGGATGCACTGAATAAGTTTGCCAAGAAACCAGACTATAAGGTTCTTCAACGTGATAGAAATGCGCATATAGTAAGTACTGCTGATGGAAAGCTGACATCATATGTTCTGTTTGAGACTCCTGAAGACGGGTTGCCTAAAGGACTTCTTTTGAAAGCGGATACTTCATGCCTTGTAATGGTGAAGGATAATAAAGATAAGGTTCTTCTGACAGTGTCACAACCAGATCTTGCATTGTATCGTGGAGCTAGTGATGAGGCATTCGATGAGAATGGAAAGAGAAAGGAACGCAGTATTTATTCACGTCCTTGGAAATTTAACGAAAGTCAGGAAATACCTGTTACTGTAACTATCAAAGGTAAATGGAATGTAAAAGAAACTCCTTTCTGTAAGATAGTTTCCTCTGATAAGAAACAGACGGTTTTGAAGTTTACTTGTAAGGATGCGGCAAGTTATGACGTGGAACTTTTAAAGTAATTTCCTATTGACATAATTGGAAATCATAAATATATATGCAGGAAGATGTTTGTATCTTCCTGCATATTTTATTTTTCTAGGAGACAATTACAATGATTTATATTAATATAATGTGTATTATTTGACACTTGCTTTCTTATTGTGCAATGTTTATAAAATAAATAATATTTGTTTTTGCTGATATTCAAATAGTTATCAGAAATATGATATTTTTTTTGAAAAAAAGTCGTTTAAACTATTGCAGGAATGAAAAAAGTCTGTACCTTTGCATCCGCTTTCGAGAGGGAGAGCGGTTAAGTTGACATGCTGGAACTAAGTAAAGAGGTTTGAAAATTCTTTTGAGTATCTTACCTTGTAATAGTAAGGGAGCGAGAAAAAAAGTTTGG
The DNA here is from genome assembly GCF_937912035.1 of uncultured Bacteroides sp. Lineage (GTDB taxonomy): Bacteria > Bacteroidota > Bacteroidia > Bacteroidales > Bacteroidaceae > Phocaeicola. The sequence continues at coordinate 138 of NZ_CALDPF010000057.1, read as the reverse complement.
TTTTCGAATTTTGAAAAAAAACTTTGGAAAAAGTTTGGTAGTTGAAAATAAAGCTACTATCTTTGCAAATGCTTTCACTCTTGAAACGAAAGAAGTTCTTTGAAAGATTTTAAATAAACAAACAGAATGTAGTACAAG
>NZ_CALDPF010000056.1 GCF_937912035.1 uncultured Bacteroides sp. | reverse complement strand
AAGAATATGGTATTGAACCTGCTGCTGCAGCTGTAGCTGTTGCTGCTGGTCCTGCTGCTGCTGGTGCAGCTGCTGCTGAAGAAAAAACATCTTTCGATGTAGTTTTGAAGAGCGCAGGTGCTGCTAAGTTGCAGGTAGTTAAGGCCGTTAAAGAAGCATGTGGTCTTGGCTTGAAAGAAGCAAAAGACATGGTTGACGGTGCTCCTAGCGTAGTTAAAGAAGGTTTGGCTAAAGACGAAGCTGAATCTTTGAAGAAAGTTTTGGAAGAAGCTGGAGCTGAAGTTGAGCTTAAATAAGATTATCCTGTAAATCAGGTAGTTCGGTTAAGAATCCTCGTTGTTGAGGATTCTTAACCTTTTTGCGTCTCAAAGTATATCGTTGTTTTAAACAACGTAAATTATAATTATTTTTAATTCTTAACTGAATTACTGATGTCTTTAAACACTCAAAATCAAAGAATTAATTTTGCTTCTATTAAGAATCCGATGCAGTATCCGGATTTCTTGGAAGTACAATTGAAATCGTTCCACGATTTCTTGCAATTGGACACTCCGCCTGAACAACGTAAAAAGGACGGTCTATACAAGGTATTCTCAGAGAATTTCCCTATTGCAGATACACGTAATAATTTCGTGCTCGAGTTCCTTGACTACTATATTGACCCGCCACAATATTCAATCGACGAATGTCTTGAACGTGGTCTGACATATAGTGTTCCTTTGAAAGCTAAGATGAAGCTTTACTGTACTGACCCCGATCACGAAGACTTTGATACAGTGATACAGGATGTTTTCTTGGGTCCGATACCTTATATGACACCAAAGGGTACTTTTGTTATAAATGGTGCTGAACGTGTTGTCGTATCACAGTTGCATCGTTCTCCAGGTGTATTCTTTGGTCAGAGTATTCATGCCAATGGAACAAAATTGTATTCTGCTCGTATTATTCCTTTTAAAGGTTCTTGGATAGAGTTCGCTACAGATATTAACAATGTCATGTATGCGTATATCGACCGTAAGAAAAAATTACCGGTTACAACTCTTTTAAGAGCAGTTGGTTTTGAGAACGATAAGGATATATTGGAAATCTTTAATCTTGCTGAAGAAATTAAGGTAAACAAGCAGAACCTTAAGAAGATTGTTGGCAGAAAACTTGCTGCACGTGTTCTTAAAACATGGACTGAAGATTTCGTTGATGAAGATACTGGTGAAGTAGTTTCTATCGAGCGTAATGAGGTCGTTATAGACCGTGAAACAGTAATAGAACCGGATCATATTGAGACTATCATTGAGTCTGGTGTACAGAATATTCTGGTTCACAATGACAATGCAAACGCTTCTGACTACTCAATTATATATAATACACTGCAGAAAGACCCGTCTAACTCTGAGAAAGAAGCTGTATTGTACATCTACAGACAGTTGAGAAATGCTGACCCTGCTGATGATGCCAGTGCACGTGAAGTTATCAATAACTTGTTCTTCTCTGAAAAACGTTATGACTTGGGTGATGTAGGTCGTTACAGAATTAACAAGAAGTTGTCACTTGATACATCAATGGATGTTAGAGTGTTGACTAAACAAGATATTATCGAAATCATCAAATACCTAATCGAGCTTATAAACTCTAAGGCTGACGTTGATGATATCGACCACTTGAGTAATCGTCGTGTGCGTACTGTAGGAGAACAGCTTTCAAATCAGTTCTCTATTGCTTTGGCACGTATGAGCCGTACAATCCGTGAACGTATGAACGTTCGTGACAATGAAGTGTTTACTCCGATTGATTTGATTAATGCCAAGACTATTTCGTCTGTAATCAATTCGTTCTTCGGAACAAATGCATTGTCACAGTTCATGGACCAGACAAACCCATTGGCTGAGATTACACATAAACGTCGTCTCTCTGCTCTTGGTCCTGGAGGTCTTTCACGTGACCGCGCCGGATTCGAGGTACGTGACGTACACTATACTCACTACGGACGTTTGTGCCCTATTGAGACTCCTGAAGGTCCGAACATCGGTTTGATTTCTTCTTTGTGTGTATATGCAAAGATCAATGATCTTGGATTTATCGTAACTCCTTACCGTAAGGTTAAGGATAGCGTTGTTGACTTGTCACCGGAAGGTATCGAATACCTTTCAGCTGAAGAGGAAGAAGATGTAATCATTGCACAGGGTAATGCTCCACTTAATGATGACGGAACATTTATCCGTGACAAAGTTAAAGCACGTCGCGATGCAGATTATCCGGTTGTTACACCGGATCAGGTACAGCTGATGGACGTTTCTCCTCAGCAGATTGCATCTATAGCTGCTTCATTGATTCCTTTCCTTGAACATGACGACGCTAACCGTGCATTGATGGGATCTAACATGATGCGTCAGGCAGTTCCATTGTTGCGCACAGAAGCACCGATTGTGGGTACTGGTATAGAAAAACAACTTTGTGAGGATTCAAGAACCCAGATTGCGGCAGAAGGGGATGGTGTAATAGACTTTGTAGATGCAACTACAATTCGTATATTATATGACCGTACTGAAGATGAAGAGTTTGTAAGTTTTGAGCCTGCATTGGTTGAATATAGAATTCCTAAGTTCCGCAAGACAAACCAGAGCATGACTATCGACTTGCGTCCGATCTGTTCCAAAGGCCAGCGCGTAAAGAAGGGTGATATCCTAACTGAAGGATATTCAACTGCAAACGGTGAGTTGGCTTTGGGTAAGAACCTGCTTGTTGCATACATGCCATGGAAGGGATATAACTATGAGGATGCTATCGTATTGAATGAGCGTGTAGTAAGAGAAGATATTCTTACTTCTGTACACGTGGATGAATACATCCTTGAAGTGCGCGAAACAAAGCGTGGTATGGAAGAGCTTACTGCTGATATCCCTAACGTAAGCGAAGAGGCAACTAAAGACCTTGATGAAACAGGTATCGTACGTATAGGTGCACGTATCGAACCGGGAGATATACTTATAGGTAAGATTACTCCTAAGGGTGAATCTGATCCTTCTCCTGAAGAAAAACTGTTGCGTGCAATCTTCGGTGATAAGGCTGGTGACGTTAAGGATGCATCTCTTAAAGCTTCGCCGTCATTGAGAGGTGTGGTAATAGACAAGAAATTGTATTCACGTGTAGTTAAGACTCGCAGCGAAAAGAATGCAGATAAACTTATTCTTCCTAAGCTTAATGAAGAGTTCGAGGAAAAAGTTGCAAAACTTAAAGATATTCTGGTAGATAAGCTTATGATCCTTACTAACAATCTTGTTTCACAGGGTGTTAAGGATTACCTTGGTACTGAGGTTATAGCTAAGGGTGCGAAATTTACTAAGCGTGATCTTGAAATTCTTGACTATACAGTTATCCAGCTCAGCTCATGGACTTCTGATGAACATAAAAATGGCTTGATACGCTCATTGATTATGAACTACATCAAGAAGTATAAGGAATATGATGCTGAATTGAAGCGTAAGAAATTCGCTCTTACTATTGGTGATGAGTTGCCATCAGGTATTATGCAAATGGCTAAAGTTTACATTGCCAAGAAGCGTAAGATCGGTGTCGGTGATAAGATGGCCGGTCGTCACGGTAACAAGGGTATTGTATCAAGAGTTGTTAGACAGGAAGATATGCCATTCTTGGCTGACGGTACTCCGGTAGATATAGTATTGAACCCATTGGGTGTGCCTTCACGTATGAACATCGGACAGATATTCGAAGCTGTATTGGGACGTGCAGGAAAAGAACTTGGACTCAAATTTGCAACACCAATCTTCGATGGTGCAACACTTGAGGATCTTGATAAATGGACAGACAAGGCAGGTTTGCCACGTTATTGCAAGACTTATTTGTATGATGGTGGTACTGGTGAACAGTTTGACCAGCCGGCAACAGTTGGTGTAACTTACATGCTTAAACTTGGTCACATGGTTGAAGACAAGATGCATGCTCGTTCAATCGGTCCATATTCGTTGATTACGCAGCAGCCACTTGGTGGTAAAGCTCAGTTCGGTGGTCAGCGTTTCGGAGAAATGGAGGTTTGGGCTATCGAGGCATTCGGTGCAGCTCACATTCTTCAGGAAATTCTGACAATCAAGTCAGACGACGTTGTAGGACGTTCTAAGGCTTATGAAGCTATTGTCAAGGGTGAACCAATGCCTACACCGGGCATACCAGAGTCACTGAACGTATTGCTTCATGAATTGAGAGGTCTGTGCTTGAGCATAACAATGGAATAAACAAAAAAACAAATTTAAGTATGGCTTTTAGAAAAGATACTAAAATAAAAAGTAATTTCTCCAAGATTACTATTGGTTTGGCTTCACCAGAAGAGATTCTTGAAAACTCTTACGGTGAGGTTCTGAAACCAGAAACCATTAACTACCGTACCTATAAGCCTGAACGTGATGGCTTGTTCTGCGAGCGTATATTCGGTCCGGTAAAGGATTACGAATGTCACTGTGGTAAATACAAACGTATTCGATATAAAGGTATTGTCTGCGACCGTTGTGGTGTTGAAGTAACAGAAAAGAAAGTACGCCGTGAACGTAGTGGACATATACAGCTGGTTGTACCGGTTGCTCATATCTGGTATTTCCGTTCATTGCCTAATAAAATCGGTTATCTGCTCGGCTTGCCTACAAAGAAGCTTGATGCAATCATTTATTATGAACGCTATGTCGTTATACAACCGGGTATTAAGGCCGAAGACGGATTGAGCAAGTATGATTTGCTTGAAGAAGGCGAATATCTTGATATCATGGAATCACTTCCTAAGGAAAACCAGTTCCTTGATGATAGTGATCCTAACAAGTTCATCGCAAAGATGGGTGCTGAAGCTATCTACGATCTTCTTGCAGGATTGGATCTTGACGCACTTTCATATGAACTTCGTCATAAGGCTAACAATGATTCATCTCAGCAGCGTAAAAATGAAGCATTAAAACGTTTGCAGGTCGTTGAATCGTTCCGTTCTTCAAAGGGAAGGAACAAGCCTGAATGGATGATTATCAAGAACGTTCCGGTTATACCACCAGAATTGCGTCCTCTTGTACCATTGGATGGTGGACGTTTCGCAACTTCTGACTTGAATGATTTGTATCGTCGAGTTATTATACGTAATAACCGTCTGAAGAGACTTATTGAAATCAAGGCTCCTGATGTAATCTTACGTAATGAAAAGCGTATGCTTCAGGAAGCTGTTGACTCATTGTTCGATAATTCTCGTAAGGCAAGCGCGGTTAAGACAGACGCTAACCGTCCTTTGAAATCTCTTTCTGATAGCTTGAAAGGTAAGCAGGGACGTTTCCGTCAGAACTTGCTGGGTAAGCGTGTTGACTACTCTGCACGTTCGGTAATCGTCGTTGGTCCTGAATTGAAGATGGGTGAGTGCGGTATTCCTAAGCTGATGGCTGCCGAACTTTACAAACCATTTATCATCAGAAAGCTTATTGAAAGAGGTATCGTTAAGACTGTAAAATCAGCGAAGAAGATCGTTGACCGCAAGGAGGCTGTTATTTGGGATATCCTTGAACATGTAATGAAAGGACATCCGGTATTGCTGAACCGTGCGCCGACACTTCACCGTTTGGGTATCCAGGCATTCCAACCTAAGATGATTGAAGGTAAGGCTATCCAGTTGCATCCATTGGCATGTACTGCGTTCAACGCCGACTTCGACGGTGACCAGATGGCCGTTCACTTGCCTTTGAGCAATGAAGCTATTCTGGAAGCTCAGATGTTGATGTTGCAGTCACACAACATTCTTAATCCTGCAAACGGTGCGCCTATCACTGTGCCTGCACAGGATATGGTACTCGGTCTTTATTATATCACTAAGTTGCGTAAGGGAGCTAAAGGTGAAGGACTTATATTCTATGGACCAGAAGAAGCTCTTATCGCATACAATGAAGGTAAAGTGGATATTCATGCAATAGTTAGCGTAGTTGCTAATGACTTGGATGAAAACGGTAATATTGTCAAGAAGATGATTAAGGAAACTTCAGTAGGACGTGTAATCGTAAATGAAATCGTCCCAGATGAATGTGGTTACCTTAATACAATTATATCTAAGAAGTCATTGCGTGACATCATCAGCGACGTAATCAAGGCTGTGGGTGTTGCACGTGCTTGTGAATTCCTTGACGGTATCAAGAACCTTGGTTATAAGATGGCATTCGAAGGTGGTCTGTCATTCAACCTTGGTGATATTATCATACCGAAGGAAAAAGAAGAACTCGTTAAACGTGGTAACGAAGAAATTGAACAGATTATGATGAACTATAACATGGGATTCATCACTGACAATGAACGTTACAACCAGGTAATTGATACATGGACACACGTTAACAGTGACTTGTCTGATATCCTTTACAAGACTATCAAGAACGACGACCAGGGATTCAACTCAGTATTTATGATGCTTGATTCAGGTGCCCGTGGTTCTAAGGAACAGATCCGTCAGTTGTCTGGTATGCGTGGTTTGATGGCTAAACCTCAGAAGGCAGGTGCCGAAGGTGCTCAGATCATTGAAAACCCTATCCTTTCTAACTTTAAGGAAGGTCTTTCCGTGTTGGAGTACTTTATTTCAACTCACGGTGCTCGTAAGGGTCTTGCCGATACTGCGTTGAAGACTGCCGATGCCGGATACTTGACTCGTCGTCTTGTTGACGTATCACACGATGTGATTATCAACGAAGAAGACTGTGGTACATTGCGCGGACTTGTTTGTACAGCATTGAAGAATAATGATGAAGTTATTGCTACACTTTATGAACGTATTTTGGGACGTGTTTCTGTACACGACATTATACATCCTACTACAGGTGAACTTATAGTAGCAGCAGGTGAGGAAATTACAGAAGCTATCGCTGAAGAAATTGAAAAATCACCTATTGAAAGCGTTGAAATCCGTTCTGTGCTTACTTGTGAGTCTAAGAAGGGTGTTTGTGCTAAATGTTACGGACGTAACCTTGCTTCAAGTAAGATGGTTCAGAAAGGTGAGGCTGTCGGTGTCATCGCTGCACAGTCAATCGGTGAACCGGGTACACAGCTTACTCTTCGTACATTCCACGCCGGAGGTATCGCCGGTAACATGGCTGCTAATGCATCTATTGTTGCCAAGAATCCTGCTCGTCTGGAATTTGAAGAATTGCGTACTGTTGATGCTGTTGAAGAAACAGGCGAACCAGTTAAGATCGTTGTAGGACGTTTGGCTGAAGTTCGTTTCGTTGATATCAATACAGGTATCATCTTGTCAACTCACAACGTACCTTACGGTTCTAAACTTTATGCTGCAGACGGTGAAATCGTAGAGAAAGGTAAACTTATTGCAAAATGGGACCCATTCAATGCCGTTATTGTAACAGAAGTTGGTGGTAAGATTGATTTCGAATCAGTAATCGAAAATGTAACTTATAAGGTAGAATCTGACGAAGCTACAGGTTTGCGCGAAATCATTATCACTGAATCTAAGGATAAGAACAAGATCCCTTCATTGCACATACTTGATGAGAATGGTGGTATCTTGCGTACATACAACTTGCCTGTAGGTGGTCACGTTGTAGTAGAGGATAAAGAAAACGTTAAGGCCGGTGACATTCTTGTTAAGATTCCACGTGCGGTAGGTAAGGCTGGTGATATCACCGGTGGTCTTCCACGTGTAACTGAGTTGTTCGAGGCTCGTAACCCATCTAACCCTGCTGTGGTATCAGAAATTGACGGTGAAATCACAATGGGTAAGATCAAACGTGGTAACCGCGAAATCATCGTGACATCCAAAACAGGTGAAGTACGTAAGTATCTGGTTGCATTGTCTAAACAGATCCTTGTACAGGAAAACGACTATGTACGTGCCGGTACTCCATTGTCTGACGGTGCTATTACTCCAGCTGATATCCTTGCTATTAAGGGTCCTACAGCTGTACAGGAATATATCGTTAACGAAATCCAGGACGTTTACCGTCTTCAGGGTGTGAAGATCAACGATAAGCACTTCGAAATTATCGTACGTCAGATGATGCGTAAGGTACAGATTGACGAACCGGGTGATACAAGATTCCTTGAGCTTCAGGTAGTGGACCGTATGGAATTCAACGAGGAAAATGATCGTATCTGGGGTAAGAAAGTGGTTATTGACGCTGGAGATTCTCAGAACCTTAAACCTGGTCAGATTGTGACAGCCCGTAAGTTGAGAGACGAAAACAGCTTGTTGAAACGTCGTGACTTAAAACTTGTAGAGGTACGTGATGCAGTTCCAGCAACATCTACACAGATACTTCAAGGTATCACCAGAGCTGCTCTTCAGACATCAAGCTTTATGTCTGCTGCTTCTTTCCAGGAAACAACTAAGGTGCTTAATGAAGCTGCAATTAATGGTAAGGTTGATCGTTTGGAAGGTATGAAGGAAAATGTAATTTGTGGTCATTTGATTCCTGCCGGAACAGGTCAGCGTGAATTTGAAAAGATTGTTGTTGGTTCTAAAGATGAGTATGACAGAATCTTGGCAAACAAGAAGAATATATTGGATTACAGTGACGTAGAATAATTGTTCTTTTATATAAAAAAATAGACTGTCTCAGAAAAGAGGCAGTCTATTTTTTTTATAGTTATCAATATCTGTATTGTTTTAACTTCACACCTTTCACCATATAATCTGGTCACTTTATTAACCGAAACATATTCCCATTCTTCTTCCTTGTATAACAAGTTCGTGATCTTCAGTTACAAGTCTTGTTTTTCCAGCTGTCTCAGATATAGGAATTGAACTGATTTTATTTCCCTGTAATGCAACCATTCGTCCGAATTCACCGTTTGAGATAAGCTCTACCGCATGTCCTCCCATAATTGTTGCCAAGTTCCTGTCAAATGCAGTAGGGCAACCTCCTCTTTGTATGTATCCAAGAACGGTTTCACGTGTTTCAAATCCAGTCTCATATTCGATTTCTTCTGCGATATATTGGGCTGGCTTCTTGCCTTCAGGCGTATTTATCCCTTCTGCTACTACTACTATTGAGTAAGGTTTACCTTTTTTCAGACGGTTAATTATTGTATCACCTATACGATGTATATCGAAAGGTATTTCCGGCATAAGTATAATATCACCTCCTCCAGCCATACCTGAATATAATGCCAGCCATCCAGCTTTATGTCCCATAACTTCTATTACCATAACTCTTTGATGTGAACTGGCAGTGGAATGTAGTCTGTCTATTGCGTCGGCAGCAATTGATACCGCTGAATCAAATCCGAAGGAGAAATCTGTTCCCCAAACATCATTGTCTATTGTTTTAGGTATGCTTATTACGTTTACTCCAACCTCCATAAGTTTTGCTGCAGTCTTTTGTGTACCATTACCACCTATGCATACAAGACAATCGATACCATACTCTTCAAGTGTCCTCATAATCATTGAAGGTTTGTTGTCCATTGTAGAAAGACTTTTCTTGAATGGTTTCTCTCTTGATGTACCGAGTATTGTACCTCCCATTGTAAGCAAACCAGAGATTGAATCTTCTGTTAAAGGATTAACGTGTCCATCTAATAAGCCTCTAAAACCATTATGAATACCATAAACTTCCATTCCGTAATGGTTCAAGGCACATTTACAAACTCCCCGGATTGTTGCATTAATACCGGGACAATCTCCTCCTGAAGTCAATATTCCTATTTTCATAACCCTCATAATAATTTTGTGATGTAAAGTTATTAAAAAAACAAGATTTACTTGATTTTCACAAAAAAATAATCAAGTCTATCATATATATAATAATAAAAAACCTACCTTTGCATAACATCAACATGAAAAATGTAATCAAGATGAACCCAACCAAATTGATTGACAAAATTTTTTTGCCTCGTAGAAAACAAATAGACAGTTATTCTTCAAATGCAGAAGAAATACAGAATTTAGTTTTGAGAAGCCTGATTAACAGAGCATCAAAGACTGAATGGGGTAAAATGTATGGATATAAAGAAATAAACAAATATACAGATTTTACCAGACTCCCGATACAAACGTATGAAGATGTCAAAGAATACGTAGACCGTATGCGTCATGGTGAAAAAGACGTTTTATGGCCTGGAACAGTCAAATGGTACGCAAAATCATCCGGAACTACTAATGATAAGAGTAAGTTCATTCCTGTATCTTCTGATGGTTTGAAGAATATTCATTATCGAGGTGGTACTGATGCTGTAGCTTTATATTTACGGGAAAATCCTGAGAGTCGTTTCTTCTCTGGAAAGGGATTAATACTAGGTGGAAGTCATGCACCTAATTATAACCTTAAAGATAGTCTTGTGGGAGACTTGTCTGCTATACTTATTCAAAATGTCAATCCACTTGTAAATTGTATTCGAGTGCCTAGTAAAGAAATAGCGCTTTTAGGTGAGTTCGAGGAAAAGGTAGAGAAGATTGCAGATTCTACTGTTGGTAAGAATGTGACAAATATATCTGGTGTACCTTCGTGGATGCTTGCTGTTATAAAACGAATACTTGAGAAAACCGGGGCAAAGACATTGGATGAGGTTTGGCCAAATCTGGAAGTTTTTTTTCATGGAGGAGTCTGTTTTACTCCATACAGAGAGCAATATAAGTCACTTATACGTTCAGACAGGATGCATTATATGGAAACATACAATGCCAGTGAAGGTTTTTTTGGTTTGCAAAGTTCTCTTTCTGATCCTTCAATGTTACTGATGATAGATTATGATGTATTTTATGAGTTTATTCCTTTGGATGAATTCGAAAATGAGAATCCGTCAATCGTACCTCTATGGGGAGTTGAGATTGGTAAGAATTATGCAATGGTCATCAGTACATCTTGTGGATTATGGAGATATATAATAGGCGATACTGTAAAATTTACACAGAAAGATCCGTATAAGTTTGTAATTACAGGACGTACAAAGCATTTTATAAATGCTTTTGGCGAAGAATTAATGGTTGACAATGCAGAGAAAGGTCTCCAGATTGCATGTCGTGAAACTGGTGCTCAGGTACTTGAATATTCGGCTGCACCTGTGTTTATGGATTCAAATGCGAAGTGTCGTCATCAATGGCTTATTGAGTTTAGTCGTATGCCTGATTCTGTAGAACATTTCCGACATGTTCTTGATAAGGCTTTGCAGGGAATTAATTCTGATTACGAAGCCAAGAGGCATAAAGATATAACATTACAGGAACTTGAGATAATTGTTGCTAGAGAAGGACTGTTTCATGATTGGTTAAAGATGAAAGGTAAATTGGGTGGTCAACACAAAATTCCTCGTCTTAGCAATAATCGTGAACATATAGAAAGTATGTTAAAACTTAATGATCAGTGATAACTATATTAATCATAACACTATTAAAAAAATAATAGCGACTACAAATGAAATTTTCTTCTTTACATATACTTCCATTCACTGTATTAATACTTATATTATATGCATGTGCCAGTACGGGAACACCTGATGGAGGTCCATACGATGAAACACCTCCAAAGTTTGTGCGTGCAACTCCTGAACCTAATGCCACAAACAATAAACGCAAGAAAATATCGATAGAGTTTGACGAGTTTATCAAAATAGAGAATGCGGCAGAAAAGGTAATAATCTCACCTCCACAAACTGAGTCTCCGGAAGTAAAAGCTAGTGGTAAGCGGGTACTGATAGAATTTTTTGACTCTCTTCGTGAAAACAGTACTTATACCATTGACTTTGGTGATGCCATTGTAGATAACAATGAAGGTAATCCAATGGGAGATTTCTCTTTTGCTTTCTCTACAGGAGAGATAATTGACACAATGCAAGTGTCAGGAACCATATTGAATGCCCAGGATCTGGAACCTATTAAAGGTATACAGGTTGGACTGCATAAAAATCTGAATGACACAGCTTTTACTAGTTTACCATTCGACAGAATATCAAGAACAGACAGTCGTGGTCGTTTTACAATTAAGGGAATTGCACCAGGAAAATACCGTATTTATGCTCTTAAGGATGGAAACCAGAACTATCTGTTCGATTCAAAAACAGAAATAATAGCATTCACAGACTCAGTAATAGTACCATCTATGCATCCTGCATCCAGACAGGATACTACATGGAATCCAATTGACACATTGAAGATTGATACAATTATCAAGGTCAATTATACCCGTTTCATGCCTGATGATATAATACTCAGAGCTTTCAAGGAAGAGAATACGATGCAATATCTTACTAAAAGTGAAAGAGAGCAATTAAACAGATTTTCATTATATTTTAGTGCTAAATCTGATACTTTACCTGTAGTCAAGGGACTTGACTTTGATGAAAAAGAAGCCTTTATTATTGAACCATCATTAAATAATGATACAATACGTTATTGGATAAAAGACACAGTTCTTTGTGAAAGAGATACGCTCACTATCCAGTTAGATTATCTTTATACTGATACCTTAGGAAAACTAGTTCCAAAATGTGATACCCTGGTTATGATGAATAAGATTAATAAGCAGAAGCGTCTAGCCATGGCTAAGGAAGAGATGGAGAAGAAAGAAAAAGAGCTGAAAAAGAAACGTAAAAAAGGTGATACATTAAATATTGTAGAAACAAAGTTTTTCAATATGAATGTTGATGCACCTTCTTCAATGGATATAAATAAGAATATAAGTCTTACTTTTGATGAACCTGTTCAAAGTATTGATACTTCTATGATACATATTGATGTTAAGGTAGACACACTTTGGAAACAGGAACGTTTTTTGTTCGTTGCAGACAGTATTATTCCGAGGAAGTATTATATATTGAGCGATTGGAAACCGGGTAATGAATATAAACTTACCATAGATTCTACCGCCATAAAGAGTATTTACGGCCTTCATACAGACAAAGTGGAGAATACATTGAAAATAAAGACACTTGAAGAATATGGGACATTGTATCTAAATATTAGTGGCGCTGGTGAAAATGCTGTTGTACAACTTCTTAACTCAAGTGATGCTGTTGTAAGGGAACAGAAAGTAAAACCTGACAATACGTGTGATTTTTATTTTCTGCAGCCCAGCACAAAATATTATATAAGAATGTACATTGACAGTAATAACAATGGAAAATGGGATACAGGATCTTACGAAAGTAAGATACAACCGGAAAAAGTATATTATTTCCCGAAAGTATGGGAAATGAAGGCTAACTTTGATTTTGAAGAGAATTGGGATGTGAATGTTGTTCCTCTCGATAGGCAGAAATTGGATGAAATAAAGAAGCAGAAGCCAGAAGAAGCCAAAAAAATCAAGGATAGAAATAAAGAACGAGCTAAAAAATTAGGACTTACATCATGACGAGACGAATCATCCTTAGCATATTCCTATTTCTATATGTAGGAATTTGCGCCAATGCACAATGTGGGGCAGTCAACGATGCTATTATGCCTGGTGAAGAACTGTCATACGAATTGAAGTTCAACTGGAAGTTTATCTGGATAAATGCAGGCTGGGCAAAAATGACTGTAGATACTACTATGTATAATGGTAAAAAGTGTCTTAAGACCGATCTTGAATCATATACAAATAAGCGTATCGATATGTTTTTCAGAATGCGTGATACCCTGACATGTATTACATCTGAAGATTTGGTTCCATTATATTTCCGTAAAGGTGCAGCAGAAGGAAAGAGATATAGTGTAGATGATGTAACATTCAGTTATCGCGCAGGGAAATGTATAGTAGACCAGTTTAGAATAGTCAATGGAAATATCAGAAAGGATTTTCAGGAATCTAAAGTATGCGTTTATGATATGCTTAGCATACTTTTGCAAGCCCGTTCGTATGATGCTTCCGATTATAAAATCGGTGACAAAATTCTTTTCTCTATGGCTACAGGCAGGGATATAGAGAAACAAACACTAATTTATCGTGGAAAGGAAGTGTATAAAGGTGAAAACGATATTAAATACAGATGTCTGGTCTTTTCACTTGTTGAGTACGTGAAGGGAAAAGAAAAAGAAGTCATTACTTTCTATGTTACAGACGACAGAAATCATCTTCCTGTAAGACTTGATATGTATCTGAATTTTGGTTCTGCAAAAGCTTTCCTTACTGAGATAAAAGGGAATAAGTATCCTCTTGATTGCATTATTAAGTGAAAATTATTCTTATAAATAAATCATTACCTTATGAAAAATAATTTGCTAAAGTCATTGCCATACGCATCTGTTATACTTTTATTATTATGTATTTTTCCGTTTCTGCTCAATGCTTATTGTGTCAGTTCATGCGTAACGGATAATCCTGATGACCCAACTGAGAGTTATACTTGTATTGAAGTTCCACGCTATATTGAATTTTGTGGTGATACCATTGATTTGACACGCTATGATCGTCATGAACGCATGGATCGTGAGATGTTGGCTTTCTCTTTTATGCACAGTACATCCATTCAGACAATAAAACGTGCCAACAGATATTTCCCTGTTGTAGTTCCTATATTGAAAGAAAACGGTATACCAGAGGATTTCAAATATTTGATGGCTATAGAAAGTGCTTGTAATCCTTTAGCACGTTCTGGAGCAGGGGCAGCCGGCTTGTGGCAATTTATGCCTGTAACAGCCAAGGAATATGGTCTTGAGGTCAATTCACATGTAGATGAAAGGTATCATATTGAGAAATCCACATACGCAGCATGCAAGTATCTTAAGGATGCTTATCGAAAATTTGGCGACTGGATCAGTGTTGCCGCATCTTATAATGCAGGTCAGGCTAGAATATCTCAACAACAGGAACGACAGTATACAGACGAAACACTAGATCTTTATCTTGTTGAAGAAACTGCAAGATATGTCTATCGAATTTTTGCTGCTAAACTTTTGTTTAATAATCCGTCTGCTTTTGGCTTTAACCTGAGGCATTCCGATTTATATCCTCAGATACATTATCGTACTGTAAAAGTTTCGGAAACGATTTCCGATTTGGCACGTTTTGCACGGGGACAGGGAACTACATACGCT
Organism: uncultured Bacteroides sp.; assembly: GCF_937912035.1. Lineage (GTDB taxonomy): Bacteria > Bacteroidota > Bacteroidia > Bacteroidales > Bacteroidaceae > Phocaeicola. The sequence continues at coordinate 40,972 of NZ_CALDPF010000056.1, read as the reverse complement.
CTTTTAAAGAATCTGAATCCGTGGTTGAGGTCTACATCATTGCCTGTAAAAAGTGAAAAGGAGTATATAATAATGATACCTGATAACGATAAGGTTGATTATAATCCGGAATTTACCGTTCCTTACAGTAAAAAATGGGTGGTTGAATAATTTTTTTATATAATAAAACTCTAATAAATTAATCTATTTATCATGAAGAAACTTTTATTTTTCGGCACATTATGTGCCTGTTCATTCTCGGTTTCTGCACAAACATTCAAAGAATGGCAGGATCCGCAGGTGAATGAAATCAATCGTGCTCCGATGCATTCCAGCTTTTTTGCTTACGAGAATCTGGAATCTGCTTCAGCTTCCGTAAAGGAAAAATCGGAGAATTACATGACACTGAACGGTACATGGAAATTTTTCTGGGTTGCCAATGCCGATCAGCGTCCTACAGACTTTTTCCGTGTAGGATATAATGACAAAGGATGGGATGATATGCAAGTTCCTGCCGTTTGGGAATTAAACGGTTATGGCGATCCAATATATGTAAACGTCGGATATGCGTGGCGTAATCAGTATAAAAACAATCCTCCATACGTTCCTATAGAGAAAAATCATGTCGGTTCATATCGTAAGGAAATAATCATACCTGCCGACTGGAATGGTAAAGATATAATTGCTCATTTCGGTTCAGTCACTTCGAATATGTATCTATGGGTAAATGGAAAATTTGTTGGTTATAGTGAGGACAGCAAGCTTGAAGCAGAGTTTGATATAACAAAATATTTGAAACCTGGTCAGAAAAATCTTATAGCTTTTCAGGTGTTCCGTTGGTGTGATGGAACCTATCTTGAAGATCAGGACTTTTTCCGTTACAGTGGAGTAGGTCGTGACTGTTATCTTTATACACGCAACAAGAACAGAATAGACGATATCCGTATTACGCCTGATCTTGACGATAATTATAAGAACGGTACACTTAATATTGAACTTAAGCTGAAAGGTAACAATCTGGTTAAACTTGAACTTCTTGATGAGTCCGGTAATGTTGTTGCCGATAAAGAAGTTAAAGGCTCTGGAATAGTACAGACCGAACTTCAGACTGAGAATCCGTTTAAATGGACAGCTGAAAGTCCATATCTTTATACACTACGTGCAAGTGTAATGAAAGGTTCTTCAATTACAGAAGTTGTTCCTGTCAAAGTTGGTTTCCGTAAGATAGAACTGAAGAATTCTCAGATCCTGGTAAATGGTCAGCCTGTATTGTTTAAGGGGGCTAACCGTCATGAAATGGATCCTGACGGAGGATATGTGGTTTCTCGCGAACGCATGCTTCAGGACGTACAGATAATGAAAAAATTCAATATCAATGCTGTTCGTACATGCCATTATCCTGATGATGCCTATTGGTATGAGCTTTGTGACAAGTATGGTATATATATGGTAGCGGAGGCTAACATCGAATCTCATGGAATGGGTTACCGTGAAAAGACATTGGCAAAAAATAAAGACTATGCTAAAGCGCACATGGAAAGAAATATGCGCAATGTTCAGCGTAATTTCAATCATCCAAGCATAATATTCTGGTCGTTAGGAAATGAGGCAGGATATGGTCCTAATTTCGAAGCTGCTTACGATTGGATAAAAGCAGAAGACCCAAGTCGAGCTGTACAGTATGAACAGGCCGGTAAAAACGGAAAGACTGATATTTTCTGTCCTATGTATTACAGATATAAGGCCTGTGAAGAATATTCAAAAGATGAAAACTTTAATAAACCACTGATTCAATGTGAATATGCTCATGCAATGGGAAATTCGCAGGGAGGTTTTAAGGAATATTGGGATCTGGTACGCAAGTATCCTAAATATCAGGGAGGTTTTATCTGGGACTTTGTAGATCAGTCATGCCGTTGGAAAGGAGCCAATGGTGAAATGATATATGCATACGGTGGTGATTTTAACCGTTTTGATGCAAGCGACAACAATTTCTGTAACAATGGTCTTATCAGTCCTGACAGAGTTCCTAATCCACACATGTATGAAGTTGGTTATTTCTATCAGAACATCTGGACAACCCCAGCCGATTTGAGTAAAGGTGAATTGAACGTACACAACGAGAATTTTTTTACAGATCTATCTGCCTACAGAATGGAATGGCAGCTTTTGAAGGATGGAAAGATTGTACGTTGCGGAACATTGGATGATATTCGAGTCGCACCACAGCAGACAGCCAAGGTTAAATTAGATTTTGGAAATACAGACGACAGTGGTGAATGGCTTCTTAATGTGAAATATGTTCAGAAATGTACAAAAGATCTTATTCCTGCAGGTCATGTAGTAGCAAGAAACCAGATAGTGGTAAGAGCATATGAGCCTTCTGAAATTCAGTTCTCAAACATAGCTCAGACTAATGTAGATGTAAAGCAGCCTGTAATAAACGATGAAAACTCTAATTGTATTGAGATTACAGGAGAATCCTTTAATATACAGTTCAATAAGAACGATGGTTATATGGACTACTACGAGGTTAATGGAACTTCAATGATTAAGGAAGGTGCAAAATTGACTCCAAACTTCTGGCGTGCTCCAACTGATAATGATTATGGAGCAGGTTTGCAAAAAAGGAATGCTGTATGGAGAAATCCGGAAATCAAACTTTTGTCATTGAAACATGAAATGTCAGATGGAATGGCTGTAGTATCTGCAGAATATGAAATGAAGGAAGTACATGCAAAATTGTATATCAAATATACCATAAACAACACTGGAGCAGTAAAAGTAACGCAAAGAATGGCTTCAGCCCAGGATGTTAAAGTTGCTGATATGTTCCGTTTCGGTATGCAGTTTGTAATGCCGGAATCATTTGAAAAGATCAGCTATTATGGTCGTGGCCCTATTGAAAATTATTCTGACCGCAATCATAGCGCAGATCTTGGAATATATAATCAGACGGTAACAGAGCAATTCTATTCATATATCCGTCCTCAGGAAAACGGAACAAAGACTGATATCCGTTGGTGGAAACTTTTGAATAATGAAGGAAAAGGATTGATGTTTGTATCTGAGGCACCGTTCTCTGCTTCTGCCCTTCATTATACTATCGAATCTCTTGATGATGGAGTACAGAAAGATCAACGTCATTCTCCGGAAGTAAAACCTTCTAAGCTTACAAATTTCCTTATTGATAAAGCTCAGCAGGGATTGGCTTGCGAAAACAGTTGGGGGGCAATACCTCTGCCTGAATACAGATTGCCATACGGAGATTATGAATTTACATTCGTAATGACACCGGTTTCTGATTCTATATTCTTAGAATAATTTTCTGTTTTCAGAGTTAAGAAACAGCTTAAAAAAATGCCCTGTCATTCAAACTTAAACGTCATGTCGTTTAAGTTTGAATGACAGGGCATTTTTTTGATGTATTAATACATATTATTTTATATGATTCTGTTGTTTATAATTTATCCTTATTAAATCAAAATATTTATTTATTCATTTTGCATAATTAAATTAATTTGTATTTGTTGGTATTATTCAGGTGTAAATTTATAAATATACTGGTGATTTGTATTATTTCGTACTATTCCTGAACTATTTTGTCATTTGTCCGTCGGGCATTGTTAATATATTTGCAAAATAAAAACATTAAAAATTAAACTAAACGTAATTTTATTTCGTATGAAAACTGGATTCCAAGTATTATTAAAATGGAAGAGGGCTTTCAGTATTTTGCTGTTAACCTTTATGGCGGTCACCAATGTAGTGGCTCAGTCACTCGTTAAAGGTACAGTTCTTGATGACACAGGTTTCGAGGTTATCGGAGCTAGTATCTTAGTAAAAGGAACAAATCAGGGAACAATAACCGATATGGACGGTAAGTTTTCCATATCTGTAACAGACAAGAATGCCGTGCTGGTTGTTTCTTATATTGGTTACCAAAGTTTAGAGGTAAAAGCTGATACATCTAAGCCTATGGCTATTGTTCTGAAAGAAGATTCAGAAATGCTTGAAGAAGTTGTTGTTGTCGGTTATCAGGAAGTTAAAAAGAAAGATTTGACGGGCTCGGTAGCGAAGGCTGATATGAATGACCTTTTGAACACGCCTGTAGGTTCTTTCGACCAGACATTAGGTGGTAGAGTGGCAGGAGTTAACGTGACATCTGGTGAAGGAACTCCAGGAGGAACTATGAATATTGTTATTCGTGGTAATAACTCTTTAACTCAGGATAATTCTCCACTTTATGTCATAGACGGCTTTCCGGTAGAAGACGCTGCAATAGCAAGTACAATAAATCCTTCTGATATTGAATCATTGGATATTTTAAAGGATGCTTCCGCTACAGCTATTTATGGTGCTCGTGGAGCGAATGGTGTAGTAATAATCACTACAAAAAAAGGAAAAGTAGGAAAAGCACAGATTACTTATGACGGCAGTGTTACAATGCAGAATGTTACACGCACGATACCTATGATGGATGCATACGAATTTGTTAAACTTCAGACAGAAATGTATCCTCAGGCGGCTGCTAATGCAAGTGGTGGATATTTAATGAATTACGATGGTAAGGATTGGACACTCGATGATTATAGAAATATTTTCCAATATGATTGGCAGGATGAAATTCTTCGTACAGCAATGCAGCATAATCATAATCTGCGTATAACCGGTGGTACTGAGGGTGTTAGATATAATGCTTCAATGTCATATTATAATCAGGATGGTATTTTGTTGAATACTGGTTATGATAGGTTTCAGGGACGTATAAATACAACAGTTCGTCGTGATAAGTTAGATATTAGTCTTACGGCTAATTATTCGCGTAGTGTTCAGACAGGTAGTACGCCTTCTGAGACATCTTATAGCGGAATGAATAACCTTTTTTTCAGTGTTTGGGGGTATCGTCCGGTAACTTTCCCAAATAAATCAATGGATTCATTACTAAATGATGTAATGGATGATGCGATAGACAGTACTAATGACTATCGTTTTAATCCTATCAGATCGTTGAAAGAAGAATATAGAAAGTTTTACATTAATAATCTTCAATTGAATGGTTATGTCTCATACGATATTTTAAAAGGCCTGAAACTTAAGATATCCGGAGGTTACACTTACGATGCTCGTAAGAACGACCAATTCAATAACTCTAATACAAGATACGGCGGACCTACATCTATAGATAAGGTAAATGCACAGGTTATTCGTAATGAGCGTTTGACATGGTTAAATGAGAATACCCTAACATATCAGACTAATATCAAAAATAGACATTTCTTTAATGCTTTGGTTGGTATTACATTCCAGAATTCTGATTATGAGTATTACATGATGAAAACAACACATATACCAAATGAGTCCTTGGGTATGGCAGGTATGGCAGATGGTGTATTGTCTTCTGCTTCTTCTTTAAAAAGTTCCTGGTCTATGATGTCATATCTTGCTCGTTTGAATTATAATTATAAGTCAAAATATTATGCTACTGCCTCTTTCCGTGCAGACGGCTCTTCTAAGTTCAGTAAAGGAAACAGGTATGGTTACTTCCCTTCTGGTTCTTTGGCTTGGAATTTTATGGAAGAAGATTTTATGAAATCTATAAAGAATGTATTAGGAGCCGGTAAACTTCGTTTGAGTTGGGGATTGACAGGTAATAACCGTATCGGAGAATATGATTATTATGCATTACTTGAACAATTGAAGGTTAGAACAGGTGATTATATATCCAACGGAAGTATTCCTAGTGGAGCATATCCTTTTGATAATGACAATACAAATGTTGGAGTAGTTCCTACGTCTCTTCCTAATGAAGACCTTAAGTGGGAAACAACAGAACAGTGGAACTTAGGTGTCGATCTTAGTTTCTTTAATGAAAGACTGAATTTTACAGCTGATATATATCGTAAGACAACACGCGATTTGTTGCTTAATGCCTCGTTGCCATTATCCTCAGGTTTCTATAGTGCTACAAAGAATATTGGTAAGGTAAGAAATGATGGTCTTGAATTAAGTCTGAGTACTATAAATATAAAGACAAAGAACTTCCAATGGACTACAGATTTTAATATAGCGTTCAATAAGAATGAAGTGTTGGAACTGGCAGAAAACCAGCAAAGTCTGCTGACAGCTGCAACTTTTGACCAAAATTATAACTCTCAGCCTAGCTATATTGCAAAAGTTGGTAGTCCAATGGGAATGATGTATGGATATATTTATGAAGGAACATATAAATATGATGATTTTATTAAATCCGGAAACAGTTATACTCTGAAAGGGGGAGTACCATACTTTTCTACTGAAGCTAATACCCAACCTGGTATGCCTAAGTATAAAGATATAAACGGTGATGGAATAATAGATTCTAATGACCGTACAGTTATTGGTCGTGGTCTTCCTATACATACTGGTGGATTTACAAACAATTTTGCATATAAAGGATTTGATTTAAGTATCTTTTTCCAGTGGTCGTATGGTAATGACATTCTTAATGCGAACAGACTGTTCTTCGAAAGTTCAAACAATATGCAGCGTGAGCTGAATCAGTTTGCAAATTATGCAGATCGTTGGACACCTGAAAATCCAGATAGTGATATTCCTGCCGCAACACAGTCTAGCTCTAATCGAGTTTTCTCGTCAAGAATAATCGAGGACGGTTCATTCCTTCGTTTGAAGACTGTTTCTTTAGGATATACTTTCCCACAAACAATGATTGCAAAGGCTCGTCTTACAAATGTCAGACTCTATGTTGCAGCTCAGAATTTGTGGACATGGACTAGTTATTCAGGATATGACCCTGAAGTATCAGTTCGTAATAGTGCATTGACACCAGGACTTGACTTCTCTTCTTATCCTAGAGCTTATACTGTAAGCTTTGGAGTTAATCTTGGTTTTTAATAAATGTTTGTATTTTTAAAATTAATGAGTATGAAATTATTAAAACATTATTTATATACATTTTTGTTGGCAGGGATAATTACGTCATGTAATTTTCTTGATAAAGAACCAACAGATCTTACTCCAGAAACATATTTCAATACAGCAGATGAGGCTAGCTCTTTTCTGACTGGCATATATGCTATATTGGGACAGGCTTCTTTCTATGGTGAGAACTATATTTATCTTCAGGGAGGTGATGATTTACAGACTTATGGAGGTTCCAGCACGCGTACACCTGCTACAAAAGGATTGATTTGTGCAAATGCACTCTCTAGTGATCCGGCAGTAACCGGTTTCTGGTATACTCTTTACTCTGGTATAAATCGTGCCAATATGTTTCTTGAAAATATTGACCGTGTACCTGAGATGGATGCAAAACTAAAAGCACAATATATCGCTGAGGCACGTTTCCTCCGTGCTTTTTACTACTTTAATTTAGTACAGAACTGGGGAGATGTTCCATTCAGAACAAAATCAGTGAATAGTGTTGTAGGGTTGGAGATAGAACGTACAAACCGTCAGACTATATATGATTTTATAGTTAAAGAAATGGCTGAGGTATCTGACGAGGAAACCGGTGGACTGCTTTCTGCCGAAGAACTCAACTTTAAACCAGGACATGTCTCTAAATCTGCAGCATGGGGTATGCTTTCAAGGGTATATTTATTCCGTGCAGGTGAATGGCACCGTGAGAAACGTCAGGCTACAAATGATGAACTTAAAACATATTTTGAAAAAGCTAGTGAATATGGTCAGAAAGTAAAAGGATTGAATAAGCATAGTCTTGCCGAAAATTATTGGGATTTCTTTATTGATATTTGTTCGAATGAATACAATACAACAGCCAATGAAAGTCTTTGGGAGGCTGAGTTCGCTGGAAATTACACTACTGATATTATAGCAGAAGGCAGGTGGGGAAATATAGTCGGTTTAGGTGCTCCCGATTTGTCTAATCAGAGTAATATTGTAGGAAGTGAGGATCCGGGGTATTGTTATGAGTTTATTTTTGCCACTCCTTATCTTTATAATCTCTATACAGATAATGGCGATCAGGAACGATTCTATTGGAATATTGCTCCATTTAAATATCTTGACGCTAACGACTCAGGAAAAGGTGCTGTTAAAAAAAGACAGTTTGTCAGTCAGAAAGCAATGGATGTAATTAAGAATACTTTTGGAAACTGGGGACGAAATACATATTCGTATGCAGCTGATTATTTTAAAGATAATGCTGACCAAAGTCCTTCATGTGCAAAATATCGTCGTGAATACGAAGATGACAAGAAAAATAAGAATTTTACATCTATCAATTATCCTATTCTTCGTTATTCTGATGTATTGCTCATGATTGCTGAGGCTGAAAATGAAGCGTATGGTGGACCTACAGCATTGGCAAAGGAGTGTCTTACATTGGTGAGAACACGTGCCGGTTTGGAATACCCTAAGGATATAGAGAGTCAGGATGCTTTCCGTAAGGCAGTTAAAGAAGAACGTGCTATGGAGCTGTGCTTCGAGTTTACCCGTCGTAATGATTTGATACGTTGGGGAGAGTTTACAGAAAAAATGCAGGAAAGGCGTTCTGAAGCAATAGCTTCTGATCCTAGTATCTGGGTTCAGGTAAAATTGAACAATGTACAGAATTATCTTGATGTAACAGATACATATAACTATTTCCCAATTCCAGATGCAGAGATGGCGGTCAATAAGGCAATAACATCTAATAATCCAGGTTGGTAATCTATTTAACTTAATATAAGAAAAATGAAAACATATAGATTAATTTCATTGAGCTTGATAGTCTTGGCTTTTACTTCTTGTGATGATGGTCTGGATAAAGATATATCCATAGCAGGAGTAACAGTTACACAAAACGAGAATGTGGTAAGTGACGGACTTACCTTAAACGTGAAAAAAGGAGAACCGATAGAATTTGTTTTCAGTGGCGATCCGGACAATATCGTTTTTTTCAGTGGTGAGGAAGGAAGTAATTTTGAATATAGAAATCGTACTACTATAGATCCTAGTCAGATAGTATCGTCTACACTTTCCGTTGATGTCAATACTCAGTGGAGCGGTGGCTATGATAATCTTTTCAGTATGTATATGTCTGAATCCTTTACTGGACTATTCAAAAATGATTTCCAACAGGATTGTCAGCTTTTAAAAGACTTTTCAGAGTGGGGAGAGTGGGTTGAACAGGAAGAAATACCAGATGCTCCTAATGTAACCAGACACTTTGAGAAGGATATGAAACCTTATTTAAGTAAGAATTTGACACTTGCTATTAATGTACATCCTCATGATGAAACAAAACAACAGCCAAGACTTAATTTTAACAATCTGAAAATTACCAATGTATTGGATAATGGGTCTACTGTAGTACTTTATGCTTCGGAGTTTGGACTTACACCTGTTAATATATGGAGCTCTGATTTAAGTAATATTACCCTTGATCCAAATTTATCTAAGGTTTCAGGATATTATGATGCTTCCGGAAAACTGGTAGAGAGTGCTTTATGGTATGGAACAGTTAACCTTAATATTTGGGGTATGTGGAATCTGGTTAATGCTTCAAAAGGTAATTTGTTTGTTCATAGTGTACCTGTTGGAAAAGGTTTACGCGAATCATGGTTGGTTTCAGATTATCTGGTCATCAATTCTTGTATTCCAGATAAGGGAATAACAATAAAGAACATATCAAATAATATAACTTCTTATAAATTTATATACGAACATGAAGGAACATATAGCGCAACTTTCTTGATGACTAATTCTAATTATAAGAATGAAGATTCAAAAGTTATTACTATGGTTGTTAATGTCAAATAAAATAGTTCTTTCTATTGTGAGTTTCACAGAATGTATAATAATATACCCGACCATTTCACAATGGCCGGGTATTTATTCTTTACTTTGTTTAACTCAATATATATTGTAATAAAATAATAATACCTATTTATAGTAACGTTTATTTTACTAGTTTTTTGTATTTGTTTAGAGCCTCCAGGTAGTAATAGTCAGCATATACAAGCGGTGCATCTATTTCCGATTTATGTGGCAGACTTCCTGTGCAATGCATTATGATAAAATTACCGTTTTTGCCCAATTCTGCTCTGTAGCTTGTAGACGACAAGCTTTTCAGCATTTTTATCGCGATATCTTCGTAGCTGTTGTTATTAGCCAGTTTTGCCAAATCAAATAAGGCTGAACATACAATAGCTGTAGCTGATGCGTCTTTCAGTTGTGCTACATTCTCATATTCTCCGGCGTATGATTTTCCATCAGGCACGTATCCCTCTTGTCCGGCATTGAAATCCCAGGTTGGAACCAGATCTTCAGGCAAATGTTTGATATAGAAGTCAGCAAAATTTTGTGCTGCTTCAAGATATACAGGATCTTTTGTCTCACGATACATCATAGTGTAGCCGTATACAGCCCACGCTTCTCCTCTAGCCCAAGTAGAATTATCGCTGTATCCCTGACATGTTTGTTTGTGCAGTGCTTCACCTGTTTTAGGATCATAGTTCACTACGTGATAGCTACCGAAATCAGGTCTGAATTGATTTTTCAACGTAGTGTTGGCATGTGTTACTGCTATATCATAGAATTTCTTGTTTCCTGTTACTTTGTGTGCGTAAAACAGCAGTTCAAGATTCATCATGTTGTCAATGATAACAGGGTAGTACCACTTGTTGCCATTCCATGCCTCACGGTAATTCCAAGATTTTATTGCTTTAACAGTATCGTTATATCTTGTACATAGAGATTCAGCGCTTTGAACCAGTATGTCCTTGTATTCAGGACGTGGAGCCAGTCTTTCAGCATTACCGTAGCTGCAATACATCATAAAACCGATGTCATGATGCCCTGTAAATGTCTTTAATTCTTCAAGCGAATGTGTCCATTCTTCAGCATAGCCTTTCCATTTCTGGTCGCCTGTAAGTTCATAAAGGTACCATAAAGATCCTGGAAAGAACCCTGGGGTCCAGTCACGTCTTGATGTGGTACGGAGTTTTCCGTCTGGTGTTACTGTTCTTGGATAATTCTTTTTACCTGGCTTACCTACTTCTTTCAGCATGTTTTCTGTCTGTTGACAGGCAAATGTTACGTTCTCGTTAATGAATGCCTGTTCCTCCGAGACCTTTTTTTCACTGTTGCATCCTGATAGTGTCATAATCATGAATGCACCTAAAAATAATAGATTTCTTTTCATACTTATATATCATTTGATTAAATATTTTGGATCTTGTTTTGCTGCTTCTTTTTTTATGCTTTCCAAATCTTCTGGCCAATCCATTTGTCTTGATAGCCCTTTTCCCTTTTTCACTCCATAAAAATTACTATTTCCGTTTTCAGAATATTTATATTCAGACTGTATTTTTGTTTCTTTTTCTCTGGAAATAGTTATTGATTTTCCTTTTGGCAAAGAAATGGTGTAATAACCATTTCCCTCAGAATTGATATTAGCTTTATATCCTTTTATAATATATACTTGTTTCCAGTCCGGTAAATATATTCTGCATTTTTGTCCTGCATCACTGTGTATGCTTATCCACTCTGTAATTCCTCCTTTACGTGATGCAGATACTACAAATCCACCTTCTGCCCTAAGTTCTCTGAATTTACAGTCATTCCACTCATCAGGAATTGCCGGGAAAACTCTTAATGTTTCTCCCCAACCTTGGAGAAGCATCTCGGTAATGGCTGTTGCTGCACTTAAAGGGGTTTCTATAACCGGGTTCTTCCCTCCACTTTCCACATACATAGTATTTGGTAGGAGTAGGCTTATACCTATAGGTTTGTTTAGAAAGTGATATATCTTCTCGTATGCCTTATTACCGTTTCCTTGATAGGCATATAGAGATGTTGCGCCTGTATATGAATATCCTGCCAGTCCCTTACCATTACCTATATTCATCCAATGGTCTATTGATTTTTCCAATACGGCATTTACTTCAGGTATTGTAGTGTCTTGAAGTCTTAATGGGTAAAAAGACAGTAAATGAGAGTAATGTCTGTGTGATTTTGCAAATGGTTTGTCACTTGCAATCATATAACCATTCTCATTTATAGGACATGTATGAAGTTTCTCCAGAATATTTTTCCATTCAGCGTATTCTTTGGGCCTTTCATTTGTCCTGTCACATAGTTCAGTCATTGTTTGCAATAACCATCTGAGTGCAGCCAGATTATAATTGCTGTTATTGTATGTTTTAAATCCTTCATATTCCGGCGATTCAGTGTCTAACAAATGAATTATTCCGTCTATTTCCTTCAAATGAGGTATATAGAACTTAAATAATTCGCTTGCTTTGGGCATGAATTTGTCTTTTATAATTCTCCAGTCTTCTCCGGCATATCTCATGTATGAATAATATGTATGTAGTGCCCATGCAAAGTCTCCGCATTTTGCAGGACCATACGCAATCATGATATCTGTAAACAGTTTATCCAATAGCTTTTGATAATTAACTCCCTGATTAAGTCGGTTTGTGGAATGAGTAGCCATGTAAGTAAGTTGTACATTAAGGTTCCACCATATTCCCGGCCATTGGCTTGTCTTGTAGAAAGTACCGAAAGTATCCATAACCGGTCCGTCAGGATGTGAACAGGTAGCAAGCTTGTATAACTGAATATGATAAAAGTTTTCCATTTTTTTGTCTGGAATGTTTATAATACCGGTTTTATAATAATCATGCCACCAAGATCTCATTTCTTTCTTTAGTTTTTGGGTACCTTTATTGATTGCATTATTTACTTCTCTTTTTGCTTTTGTTAGTGATTTCCCTGACGCAGGAACCTCGTTCATTGTAGATATATATAGATCGGAACCATTTTGATTTTGAATCTCTTTCCAATACGTTGCGTAGTCACCACCGGCAAGCAATTGATGTACACTCCAACCTTCGTGTATATCTGTAAACTGTTTTGGTGTAGGATTATCCTCATATTTCAGTTCGTCTTTAAGGTGTGGGAAAACTTGTATACGAGGAGAACGTGGACTTCCTGGCTGAAACTTCCACTTATATGGTATACTGGTCTTTATTTCAACAACGTTTACTTCACTATTATAAGGTGTATAAGCTGTTAGAGAAATATCTCCTTTATCTGTATGTAGAATACCCGTGAGAGTAGCGTCATAAATGTTGAGTTCCATATTCCCTGATTTAATTTCAGTTTCGGGGAATAACTTTATTTTTCCAATGTCCATACGGCAAAAGTCAGTCATCACAGATGCACCCTTGATTCCTAATGATGATTTTCTGTCAGGGGCCAAACGATGATCTGTTACGTCAGGACGGCTTAACCATAACGTCAGGGAGTTGTCGACTGAGTCAACGTAAACCATCATTCCTATTCTTCCATTTCCAAGGAATGCACCTTCGTTCCATTGCATTGGGAGTTGTTCCCATTTAAGAGCTTGAGAGGACATGTATTCTTTAATATTATCCGTTGTTTTACAGAATACGATATTACTGCAAAATATTGACAATATTATTAAAATTATTTTGTTAGTCATATTGTTTGATTTTAAATTTTTCTACAGATATTAGTCTTTTTAGGTAGTAAAATATATCGATTTTTATTCTATCACAAAAATAGTCATCTCATATATCATCGTGGTTTAAATTTGGTTTTATTAGGTATAATATATGGTACGAGATGCTTTTAAAGTCTTTGTGACGTATATATGATACTTGTGTGTTGAATTTTATACCTATTTTTACCCAATTTTAGAAGCTTTACTTTTCTTATACTTGTAATTTTGCAATGGAAAATAAATTTATACAGGAATTAGAATATTATATATTATTAAGTTAAAATCTAATAGGTGAAGTTTTTCTTTTGGTAAAAAGATTGTTGCAATACTCGGAAAGGTGGATGAAGGAATAATAGGCTTGTTGTTTATGAAAGTGGAATTCGATTTATAGTTTTTATTCTAATCTGACTATATGAGATAATAATTGTGATTGACAAATTTTTTTTACAAAATGTTTTTTATGAATTCTTCTTAGTGATTTGCCGTAAAAAGTACAGCTCTTAGATGTTATGTAATCTTAAACTCTTGAGTTTTGTATGAACTCCTTTTCGAAGGAAAGTTTTTAACTCTGAAGGGGTGACGGTATTACATCCGATAACCTTAGGGATGTTAGATCCCCCTTAATTTAATAATAGGAATAAACACATATTTATGAGAAAAAAAGTATGCAAAATTTCCATGTGCTTATTGATGCTTCAGCCCGGTATGATTTCTATGCTGAACGCAAAGGATGCACATATAAATTCTGATCCTGCTTCTGCAATGGAAGTTCATGCTTCCCTGCAGCAGGCAATTGTGGTGAAAGGTACTGTTTTGGATCAGAATGGTGAACCGATAATCGGTGCAAATATTCGAGTAGATGGAACAACGTTGGGAACTATTACCGACTTTGATGGAAACTTTATGATTCCTAATGTGCCGTCAAATAGTAAGAAGATTATTGTATCTTATTTGGGTTATGCTACAGCTGAAGTTGCAATTGAAAAGAATAAAAAGCTGTTAGTACGAATGCATGAAGACACAGAAGTATTGGAAGAAGTCGTTGTTGTAGGTTATGGTATACAGAAGAAGGAAAGTGTTGTTGGTGCCATATCACAGGTTGACAATGAGAAAATTACGAATGCGGGTACTTCAGATATTACAGCTGCTTTGTCAGGAAAACTCCCTGGAGTGTTGACTATGCAACAGTCTGGTCAGCCAGGTAGTACTGCTAATGACATCATTATCCGTGGTGTATCCAGTTGGAACGGTAATGCTCCGTTGGTTTTGGTGGATGGTGTTGAACGTGATTTTAATGCGATAGACCCTAATGAGGTAAAAAGTATATCAGTTTTGAAAGACGCATCAGCAACAGCTGTATTTGGTGCGAAAGGTGCGAATGGTGTAATTATCGTAACTACTAATAGAGGTACTGAAGGTAAACCTAAGTTGAGTGCTTCTGTAAGCTATGGTATTCAGACTCCGACACGTGTCAGTGATCATATTGATTCTTATACTACTATGAGCTTGTATAATATTGCGAACAAGAATCAGGGTCATTATTCTAATTTGAAATCTGATTATGAACTTTCTGAATATCGTAATCCTTCTTCACGTTTGAACTCATTGAGATATCCGGATGTTGACTGGTTTGAACTGTTGACAAAGAACTTTGCTTCAACAACCAATGCCAATGTGTCGTTGACAGGAGGAACTAAATTTGTGAAGTATTATGCTTCTTTAGGATATACTCATGAAGGTTCACTTTTCGAATCGTTTAATGAAGGATATTGTGATACACGATTCAAATATGACCGTTTGAACTATCGTATGAACCTTGACTTTGATTTGACAAAATCAACAGTTCTGTCTTTTAATCTTGGTGGTATCGTCAGTGTAAGAAATGCACCAAACAGTAGTAGTTCGCGTAGTATTTGGGAAGGTATGTTTCAAACCAGTACAGCACTTTATCCGGCATATTTCCCATCATGGGTGCTGGAAGAAGTTCCTGACTTAGATTATCCGGATGCAACGGGAGATCGATTGGCTAATTCTCAGGATGGTGATGATAATCCTTATTCAGCATTGCATCAGGGTAAATTCAGTCAAAAAACATCGTCAACACTTTATTCTGACCTTTTATTCAAGCAAAAGCTTGATTTCATAACAAAAGGTCTTTCGTTTAGTGGAAAGGTCTCATTAAGTACTTATTATAATAATGAAACTTTAAAAGCCGATTGGACTTTTCCTACATATGATCTTCATTTTGAGAATATTGGTACTGGAATCAATCCTTGGGTAAGAAGTGGTCAATCTGATGATGTGTTTGTACAAACTCCTTTGGATATTAACGTTGGTGGATTACAGAGTGGATATTATACAAATCTGTATTATGAGGCTTCTCTGAACTATAACCGTACTTTTGGTGACCACACAGTATCAGCATTGGCTTTGATGAACCGTCAGCAGAAAAATACAAATACTGATTTTGCTTATCGTAATGAGGCATGGGTAGCGAGAGCAACATACGATTATAAACATAAGTATCTGTTTGAGGTCAATCTGGGCTATACAGGTTCTGAACGTTTCGCACCTTCCAACCGATTCGGTTTCTTCCCTTCTTATGCTTTAGGTTGGGTAGTATCCGAAGAAAAGTGGTTTAAGGAAAACGTAAAATGGATGAACAAATTGAAGTTCAGATATTCAGATGGACGTGTTGGTAGTGATGCTGCAAGTGAACGTTGGCTTTACATGAGTGAATATACAAAGAGTGGAAGTTATATATACGAAGGTAAAGTTCCTAACGTATTGTCTCAATGGGAAGAGGCTCATAAACGAGATTTAGGTATCGAGATAGGATTGCTTGATAACATGTTTACTTTCGGTATTGACCTTTATGATGAACATCGTAGCAAAATGCTTCTGACAACAAAATCGTCAACACCATTGATTGGTAATAACGGATTTAAACAACTTAATCTTGGAGCAATGAAGAAACATGGTCTTGATATTGAGGTCGGTTTTAACAAGAAAACAAGTTATGGCCTCAATTATCACCTGAATGGTATGGTAAGCTTTAATGAAAACCGTATTCTTGCCAAGGACGACCTTCCATACGCTCCTGATTATATGAAAGAAGCCGGAAAGGCATACGGAGGATTATATAACGGTAGTATTACAACAGGTAATGGTTATTTCAATACAATAGATGATATTCATAACTATCCTACTACTTCTAATATAGAAAATATGATACCTGGTGATTACAGATATCTTGATTATACAGCAGATGGCTCTATAACAGTAGTAGACCAATATCCGATATATGGTAGTAAGTATCCTCCTTGTGTATTCTCTTTCGGTGGAGGATTGAAATATAAGAATCTGACATTCAATATTCTGTTCCAGGGAAATATCGGCAAATACGTATCATTTAATGAGGCATACGAAATAGAATTTAATCAGGACGCATATCGTTTGCATGCCTCACAGCTGGATTATTGGACACCGACAAATCCTAATGCTAATCATTCGGCATTGCGTTTCTTGGGTGGCTCAACCAATGACCCGAGATTCTCTTGGACTGGTGGTGATTCGTACACAGGTTATGACATTGCGCTGGATGGACGTTTTTGGAGAAAGGCTGATTATCTGAAATTACGCGAGATATATATAGGATATGATTTCAAGTCTAAATATCTGAAACGAATTCTCGGAGTTTCCAATTTTCAGGTATATGCAACAGGTAACAATGTTTTGACATTTACTAAACTTGTGGAAGGCGATCCTGAAAGAAGAGACTTTGAAAAAGGATTTTATCCGCAGATGAGTACATATAAACTTGGTTTAAAAGTATCGTTTTAAGTAATTATGATTATGAAGAAAATATATTTGACAGTTGTCGGGATGCTTATGATGGTGTTTGCATCCACTTCGTGTACAGATTATCTGGATATATCGCCTGAGGCGGGATTGTCTGAAGAAGAGGTATTTGGAAAATACGTCAATATGAAGGCTTTTTTTGATGTAGTATATGGTGGAAAAGACAAAATAAATATAACTTCTGCTCATCCTCTGTATTGGATGATGTGGGACCAGAAAACAGGTTTGAATGCTACTACGGATATTGCAGATAATGGACGTGTGTTCTGGGGACAGCCTGTAAAAAGAGGTATGATGCAGGGAAATATCAATACTATTACGTATGATACAAAGAGACGTCCGGTTTTTGATGCAATGTTCAAGTCTATTCGTGTAGCAAATATAACATTACAGAATCTGAATAGGGTAGAAGATGCTCCAACACCGGAAGATATTGAGGATATGAGAGGTCAGGCTTATTTTGTGAGGGCTTATTGTCACTTTATACTGGCTACTTATTGGGGACCAATGCCTCATATTACACAGCCTATTGGTGCATACGATGACTGGGATTTGCCTAGACTGAGCAAACATGAAACATTCGTTGCAATTGCCAATGACTTGGATTCTGCATTTGTAGCTTTCCAGGCAGCAGGAAAGATACGTCGTGACCCGGGACCTGGTCAGGCCGGTCACTTGGAAGATCCTTTACAGGGACGTCCGGCTGGCATGGCTGCGAAGGCTTTAAAATCCAGAGTTCTTCTGTATGCTGCAAGTAAATTGAATAATGCTAATGGTGAAGAGGACTGGAAATTAGCTGCTGATGCTGCATGGGAAGCTCTAAAAATGGCGGATGAATATCAGTACGAATTGTTACCTATGGATGAATATTATAAGAACTTTCATAGCGTGAAATATTCAAATGAACAGATATGGGCATGGCATGCTGGAAAAAAGACATATAATAGTGGTGACTTGCAGTCTATGGTGTCTGGTGTATTTCAAAATAATAAGAGCTATGCGTCAGGAGAGAATCCTACACAGAATATGGTTGACAAGTATGAGACTAAGTGGGGCGATCCTCTCAATACTGAGGCTGACAGAAATGCAGCAGCAGCTTTAGGACATTATAATGAACAGAACCCATATATTGACAGAGATCCACGTTTCTACAATAATGTCATTTATAATATGGCTGATATAACATGGTCGCAGGTTAAAACAGGAGAGTATAAAAATAAGGCTAATATTTATTATACAAAAGATGCTCAGGGTAAGAGTATATACGCGACACACTGGGACCAGAGTTTTAAAGGACATACTTATACAGGATATTATGCACGTAAGTATACAAATGATATAAGTTACAGAAATCAGATGGGAGGTATATTGATGACCGATCCGCTTATAAGAAAGGCCGAATTGTATTTGAACTATGCAGAAGCCGTTAATGAGGCATACGGACCTAAAGAAACAGCACCTGGAGCTAATCTGACGGCGGCTGAAGCTTTGAATAAAATTCGTGAGCGTGCAGAAATGCCTGATTTAGACGAAAAGTATCTTGCAAATAAAGACCTCTTTAGGGAACGTCTTTATAATGAACGAACTGTAGAGTTTGATCAGGAAGGTTTTCATCGTTTCCATGATATAAGAAGATGGATGATAGCTCCTGAAGTTATGTCAACACCGTTAATTGGAATGGATATAGAAAGAACTGGCGATATGCAGTTTAAATATACCAGAGTTGAATTGCCTTCTGACCGTCAGGTTAAATGGTTTGACTATATGTACTACTTCCCATTTGCCACAGACGATTATTATAAATTCAAGGATTTTGATACCAGCCTGAATCCGGTTTGGTGATGTTTAATTTGTAAAACAGATTATTATGAAATATATATTGAAAACAATTCATCGCCCCCTCGCCATTCTGATGTCGTTGTCGGCTGTTAATGGAGTGGTTATGGCAAATAATCATGTTGAAGGTGTGCGTGAAGTCAGTATTGTGGTTGTTGATGAAAAAGGAAATGCTATCCCGGATGTGGATGTTTATGTAGGCAATAACCGTACGAACTATAAGAGTGATGCTAATGGAAAAGTCTCATTGAAAGGTAACGGTAGTGAGTTGGTTACTATTTCTGAAAAAGGATATGAAGAAAAAGTTCTTTCTCTGAATGAAGCAGCCGATAAGTCTTTAGTCGTTTTAGAAAACTCAGAACTATTCAACTCCAGTGAAGAGAATATTGAGTTGCCTTATTGGACAATGCAGAAATCGAATAGTACCGGCGATTATATTGTTATTACCGGTGAGGAACTTGAAAGATATCCTTCTACAGACCTTCGTTTGGCTTTTTCCGGCCTTGTAACTGGTCTGTCAATTACTGAAACAGATGGTGCAACCGGCATTTCTTCGGAAATACACAAGGATAGAAATCGTGCCAACGAGTATATGAGAGGAAGTATGCCTATTTACCTCATTGACGGAGTTCAAGTTGATATTGCAGAGACGCCTTTGGATCCTCAGGAAATTGAAACTGTCACTTTTATAAAGGATGTTTTGGCTAAGACCATGTATGGACCAAGAGCTGCCAATGGGGTAATCAGTATTAAGACAAAAAGAGGTAATACTGATGCACGACAATTGAGAGTGAATATGGAAGCCGGTGTGAGTGTTGTTGATAGATTCCCTAATTGGACAGAAGGTGCTGATTATGCCAGACTTAATAATATGGCACGTCAGAATAGCGGAATGGAACCTATTTACACTGATGAGGCTATTGCCGGTTATTCCAAGAATGATCCATACGATTTGAAATATCCAAGTACCAATTTCAAGGATATGATGTTCAAGGATACCAAATCATATCAGCGTGTGAATCTTTCCTCAACAGGGGGAAATGATTTTGTAAAATATTTCGCATATCTTGGTTATACTGGAGAAGGTGATAATTTTAAAATAGGAGAAACTGCGAATTATAACAGATTGAATGCCCGTGCTAATATGGATATGAAAATAAATGATTTCATTTCTGTTGATTTAGGACTTTTCGCGGGACTTTCAATACGTAAGTCACCAAATTATCAGTATGATACTTTTGATTACTTCGATTTTGACAGAGCCCTGGATCAGGCTACTTCTGTTTCGCCAATAGCTTTCCCTATTTATGTTCCTATCGAAAGTGAAGATAAAGATATCCTAAATTATGGTGTAAGCAATACTTTCAATTATAATCCTATTGGTGCATTGGCATCAAGCGGTTATTATACAGAGAAAGGACGTTCAGGAAGAGCTAATATCGGTTTGAATATAGATCTTAACCATATTATAAAGGGTATCTCTTTGCGTACTTTTATGGATATTTCAAGTTATAATCAGACTCGTATCGGTAAAAATGAGAGATATTCGGCTTATACTATGACTCCGTCCGATGACGCTGAAGGAGGTTATGAATATACTCATGTGCAGACACCTATTACAGCTTCAGGTGAATCGAAAATGCGTGACTACTATTTCTTGAGATATTCAGGTTATCAGTCAATTGACTATAAAAATGTGTTCAACGGTAAGCATGATGTAAAGGCTAGTGCTCTTCTTTTCATGTCACAACTTGCACGTCAGGGGGTAGAAAATCCGTTGCGTGAAATGAATGCTAACTTTATGGCAGGATATACATACGACAAGAAATATTCTATACAGGGGGCAGTGTCATACGCAGGTTCACAGGAACTTATAAAAGAAAAACGTTTCAGGGCTTTCCCTTCTATCGGTGCAAGTTGGGTCATTTCAGAAGAGAATTTCATGAAAAATGTGAACTTTATTGATTTCCTTAAACTGAGAGCTGAATATGGTGTTCTAGGATATTTATCATCATCTCCGACTTTGAGTATGTATGAAAATAAGTGGCAAAATGGTGATGGTTCGCAGTTTGGTCCTAATTCTTCTAATACATGGATGGGAGGTGGTTCAAGATGGACTCCTAAATATACATTCTATAATAAATGGAAGAATCCTGATCTTGATTGGGAAACAAGAAAAGAGTTCTCTGTAGGAATTGATGCAATGCTGTTTAATAGGAGTCTGTCTGTAAGTGTAAACTATTATCGTTCTTTGTATGACGGTGAATGGGTAAGACCAACTAATCAATTTCCTGGAATGGTAGGTTTACTAGAGGTTCCTTATATGAATTACAATAACACATTATATTATGGGGGTGAAATTGCTGCAAGATATAAAGGACAGGTAGGTGATTTCTCTTACATGATAGGAGGCTCGTTCTCAATACCTCGTACAGAAAGGCTCCGTTATGATGAACCTAACTATAAATGGGATTATCAATATCGTGAAGGCAAACCGACTGATGCTATTTTTGGTCTGGTTTATGATGGAAGATATGCCAGCGATGAAGAAGCAAATTCTGTAAATCAGTTATTTGACGTTGAACTTCATGAAGGTGACTTCAAATATAAAGACTTGAACGGTGACGGTGTTATAGATGATAACGATAAGACTCAGATTGGTAATTCATCTCCTAAATACATTTATACTTTTAATCTCGGTTTCAAATATAAAGATTTTGAGCTTACAATAATAGGAGACGGTAAGGCCGGTTTTGATATTCAGAAAACTAACCGTTATTTCCAAAACGGTTGGGGAGACAACAATTATTCTGAATACGTATTGAATAATGTAGGTGGTGATTATCCAAGACTGACATATTATAAAGTCAACAATAACTTCCAGATGTCTGATTTCTGGTTAATGAAGGGAACTTACTTTAAGATTCAGAATGTGGAGTTGGCTTATACATTACGTTTGCCATTCTTCGAGAGTATGGGTTTGCAGAAAATGCGTATCTTTGCAAGGGGTGCCAATCTCCTTACAATCTCTGGTGTAAAAGATGTTGATCCTGAATCGGTGAACTCAGGTGTAACAACTTATCCTTTGAACCGTACGTTTACTGCAGGATTTAATTTAACGTTCTAATTAATGAGGAATATATGAAAACTAAAAGAATACTATTGGCAGGTGCATTGGTTACAGCATTTGCTTCTTGCTCTGACTTCCTTGATACTTATCCATACGGACAGTTTCCTGAGGAAGAAATGTGGGAGAGACCTAGTATAGTACAGGGCTTTGTTTACAGAGCTTATGAATTTATGTCAAAAACATATAATGATAATGAAGGATATTATTTGGATGGAGCAACGGATGATGCTGTAATAACAAGTACTACACATGCCCTTACAAAATTGGGAACAGGATCAATCACTACATCACAGGACCCTTTTGGTGACTATTGGAGTAATGATTACAAAGCAATAGCTTCTGTTAACCGCTTCCTGAAAGATAATCGTGGATTCAATACCCGTTATAAAACTGAAGCACGTAAGGACAGTATTACACGCTGGAGACTGCAGGGCGAAGCTTATGCTTTGAGAGCATGGTTTCAGTGGGATCTGTTGAAACGCTTTGGAGGAAGAACTGATAATGGAGAGCTCTTGGGATTTCCTATAGTAACAGAGTCTTTCGACGATGAGATTCTAACCGGTGAATTTAATAGAGCGCGTGATACATACGAGGATTGTATGAAACAGATAAAGAATGACTGTGATTCAGCTTTTAAATATCTGCCTATTGCTCATAGAGATTTCTTGGTTGCGTCAAGTGATAGAAATGAAGCTGGAGGTAAGTACTGGGGATGTCTTGACGGTATAACTACAAGAGCAATATTATCCCAGATGTATCTTACATACGCTAGTCCATTATTTAACCAATCGGAAGATAGAGAACGTTGGAAACTTGCAGCCGAGTATGCTAAGGAAGTGATAGATTTCAAATTGAATGTAGATGGTCAAGCAAAAAATGGATTTAAACCGTTGGATCGTGTATTATGGTCTGATCCAAACTTTGCAGGTATAGTATTTACTTCTAGATTCGATGCTAATAATGATGCGATTGAAAAAGCATTTTATCCAGGTGGTTTCAGAGGTAATGGAAATATAGGTGCTACTCAGGAACTTGTAGATGCTTTTCCTATGAGTAATGGTTATCCAAAGGAACATCCGGAAGGACAGAAACTGTACGATCCTCAGAATCCTTATAAAAATAGAGACCCAAGATTCTATAGTGTTATATTCTATAATGGAGCTCAAGCTTGCAGAGATAATAATGCCAGCAAGCCTATGTATACTTTTGAAAATTGGGTGACTGATGCTGAAGGACAACCTGGTAAGGATTTGGCAGGTCTTGCGAAAAACAGTAGAACCAACTATCACATAAAGAAGTTTGTATATATGGGTTTGAACTGGAGTGATGCAAGTGTTAAGAAATCAAATCATTCGAAATTCTATGTACGTTGGGCTCACATGCTTCTGAATTTTGCTGAAGCTGCAAATGAATATGGCGGTCCTGATGCTGAAATTGATGGTTTGACAGCCAGAGAAGCAATGAGAATGCTTCGTCAGAGAAAAACTTATGATAATGCGAATTTGTATGCAGACGCGGATCCATATTTGGATGAGTTTACATCTAATGATATAGAAGGATTCCGAGAATTCATCAGAAATGAGAGACGTATTGAGACTTGTTTCGAAGGTATGAGATACTATGATTTGAGACGTTGGTCAACAGAAAGTGATTTGTCTCTTCTAAATATGCCTGTTACAAGACCTGTAATAACCAAGAATGCAGACGGGACATTCACTTATGGTGAACCTGAGGTTGTAGAGGTACGTAAATTTACATCACCTTATCAACCTATTCCTTATAATGAGATGCGTAAAATGGATAAACTTGTGCAAAACAAGGGCTGGGATCAGTGGAAATAATTTAAAAGGATTATTAATATGAAGAAAACATTATTTGTATCGTTGATTGCTCTTTCTATGACTTCATGCTATGAGGACTATGTAAAGGATTACGAATATTCCGGTGTTTATTTCGCCAATCAGATAAATACCCGTACAGTAGTTGTAGGTGAAGGTATGAAGATTGAAGTAGGAGCTGTTTTGGGTGGAGTGATGGAGAACAATCAGAACAGACAGGTGGATTATGAAATAGACAATTCACTTGTGAATGAGTCTGTTCTTGAGGAAATGAAAGCAAGTGCTTCTACTTATATAAAGGAAGCCGTTGAAGGAGTTTCTGAGTTGAAGAGTATGCCTTCTGATTACTATAGTATCAGTAATAATGTAATAGTGATTCCTAAGGGAGATCATTTGGGAAAAGTAACCGTTAAGGTTGATTCATTGAAGTTTGTTAATGACCCTCTAACTTTGAAGGCAAATTATGCGATACCTTTCAAAATAACTCGTGCAGATGCTGATACAATCTTGCAAAATAAGAATACAATGGTTATCGGTCTTAAATATGAAAATATGTTGTTCGGTAATTATTGGCATGGGGGTGTGACTGTGGTGAAAGATGCGAATGGAAATGAAATAGAAACTAAACGTTATTACACTCAGATACCTCAACCTGATAACCAGGTGTGGAACCTTACAACTGTGGCTCCTACAAGTTTGATGACAGATAAAATAGGTGATGGAACATTATCCGGTAAATTGAAATTGACACTTAATCACGAAACAGGAGCTATTAATGTTGAGTCTGATAATGTAGCTTTGGAAGTGTCGAATGACGGCGAATGTATATTTAACCGTGCTAAATTGCTTCAAGACAGAAAGATATTCTTAAAATATAAATTTAAGAATGCTGATGGAACAATTTCACATGCTACAGATACTCTTACTTTCCGTAATAGAATAAGGGATGGGGTAAACGAATGGCAAGATGAAAACCCTGAACATTATAACTAAAACTCTTTTTATGTCTTTCTATTGACTATGAAAACAAGAGGGGGAAAAGAATTTTCGAAGGTTCTTTTCCCCCTTAATTTATTTGTGAAAATGATATTCCCGTACTATTTGTATAATTTATTGAAACAAACGCAATTAGAAAATTAATATATTTTTAGGTTGTCTGTGAATTTTCTGATAAATTTGTACATTGTTACAAATATAATTGTGGGCATCTTGCTCATAATAGAAAAATGGTAAAGACTATGGAAATACATAATAAGTTTTGCTTGATAAAATTCGTTTTATTTTTTTTGTGTTTATATCTTTTTAATTTTACTGCTTCAGCGTCATATTTCAAGCATTTAGGAATGTCTGATGGGTTATCTCATTTGTCAGTAAGGTCGCTTTATCAAGATAGACTAGGAAGAATATGGATAGGAACTCAGGAAGGGATATCTGTGTATGATGGTAAAAATGTTTTTGGATATAAATCTATTAGAGAAGGTGTTATTGGAAGTGTCGTTGACAATAATCAAAATAAACTGTTGGGTAATTTAGTTTCATGCATTACCGGTGATAATCAGGGTGATGTTTTTTTACTTGTTGATGATAATCTGGTAAAATATGATTTGAGAAAAGAAAGGCTCACTTTGCTTGGTAAAGGTGGATTCCGCTATATAGATACCTTTGAAGGGGCTATTTGGGGATTAAGACATGACTCGATTTTTAAATATGATTCAAAAAAAGGGATTTTATTTACCCAACATAAAAAAATTAAAAGAAGTAGGAATTTTTTAATAGAAGGAAATGTGTGCTGGGTAGGTACAGCAAATGGATTATATAAAATTGATATTAATGGAAAAAATGAGGAAGTAATAAAAAATGTTGATATTCGAGCTTTATTTAAGGATAAAGATGGAGTAATTTGGGTTGGTACGCTTAATAATGGATGTTACAGGATATTTCCTCAAGGAACTGGAAAAATAGAAAAATTTGATCTTTTCTTGCCTTCCGGTAGTAAAAGTATTGATATAAGATGTTTTACTCAAGATAGATTTGGGAATATTTTAATAGGTACTTTTGAAGGAGTATATATGGTGAATTCTGTAAGTTCTAAAGTTACGTTTTATACTTCAGAAGGTATTGTTAACGGATTAAAGCATTCTTCCATATATTCTTTATTGACAGACCGTGATGGTACGGTATGGGTAGGTTCTTACTATGGTGGAGTTGATTATTTAACAGAGAGTGCGCGCGGATTTAAAAAATATAATTACAATCCTTATCGTTCTGACTGTTTGGGATTTCCATTTGTTGGTGATATGGTAGAAGATAAAAGGGGGGATTTATGGATATGTTTAGATGGAGGAGGACTAACCTGCCTTAACAGAAAAACTGGAGAGTTTACACGTTATATGGCATCTGAGTATGGTTTGCCACATAATAACTTAAAAGCTATCTGTTATGATAGTAAATCGGATTTATTGTATATAGGTACTCATAAGGGAGGGTTGACATGCTTTGATATTCAATCCGGTAAGTTTAATAATTATGATAGTCTTAAGAAAAGGAAGAATGTTCCATTTCCTAGGCATATAATAGATAATGTCCAAATGTGGAATGATTCTCTAGTCGTTTCTGCACGAAATGGATTGTTTATATTAGATGGTAAAACTGGTTTGGGAAGAAAAATTTCCGGAAGTACTTTTCAGGACTTTGATATTGATTCAGAAGGGATATTTTGGGGTATTAATACGAAATCTTTATTTAGGCTAGATTTAAATAATAAATCAAAATCCAGTTGGATTAACTTAAAGAGTACTAAATCCTATAATTTGACTAGTGTAATCAATGTTGGTGATAAAGTGTATGTTTCTACATTAGGAGCTGGAATAGTAGTTTTCGATAAAATTAAAAAAGAATCTTCTAGCTTAGATAAAGAAGAAAGAAATATTTTGAGTAATTATTGTTACAATATTTGCCAGACAAATAAAGGTAATATTGTATTCTCTACGGATAAGGGGATTTTTCTGTATAATCCATTGATTGATAAATTTTATAATATAGAAATGAACGCATTGTTCTCTGAAAACTCTATAGTTTCAGGTTGTGGCATTTATAACTGTCGGGACAATGAATTGTTCGTAGGAGGAGCAAATGGAATGGTTTCATTTAAAGAGAATGAGTTTTTTAAATCATCCATTGATCTAAATCTTTATTTCTCACGATTATTTGTGAATAATGAAAAAATTACTTCCGGAGATGAAAGTGGTATATTACAAGAATCTTTTCCAATGACCAAAAGTCTGAAGTTACCTTATAATAAAAATAATTTACTGGTGGAATTTGCGACATCTGATGTTGGAGGAAATAACAGTGATGTGCAGTATGAGTATTATCTTTCTGGACTTGAGAAAGAGTGGACAGTAACTAAAAAGAATGAGATTAGATATACTAATCTTCCTCCTGGCGATTATTGTCTTAAGGTTAGAGCAAAAGGACAGATGGGTGAAGATTATCCAATACTTCATGAGTCTTCTTTAATGATTGAGGTTGAAAATATATGGTATGCCACCTGGTGGGCTAGGTTATTATTTATTGTTTCGTTATTAAGTATCAGTATTTGGATATATAGAATTAAAGAGGCCAAAAGAAAAGTTGCACTTTCACTTGAGAGAGAACAATTTGAGAAGCATCATATAGAAGAACTCAATCAGGCCAAACTACGCTTCTTTACAAACATAAGTCATGAATTTAAAACTCCTTTGACATTAATTTCGACTCAGATAGAGATTGTGTTACAAAATTCACAATTGTCATCTTCTGCTCGCTTTCAACTTTCAAAAGTGTCAAGATACATAAAACAGCTGAATGAGCTAATAACTGAGTTGCTTGATTTCAGAAAGATTGATCAAAAGAAGAAAAAGTTGGAACTTTCCGAACAGAGCTTGTCTTTTTTCCTGAAGGAAATGTATTATAGTTTTACAGAGCATGCCAAGCAGCATCACATAACTTATACTTTTGATGATGAAATTGATCCTTCTATGGAAATGTGGTTTGATGTGAGGCAGATGCAGAAAGTAATATTGAACTTATTGTCCAATGCATTTAAATTCACTCCTGATAATGGCTCAATCAGATTAAAAACCAGTTTAGATGAAAGAATAGTCAAAATTAGTGTAGAGGATACAGGTATTGGAATATCGCAAGATGATTTGCCTTATGTTTTTGACAGATTTTATCAGACAGGCTCAGGAGATAAATCATCAGAAGATAAAGGTGGTACTGGTATTGGCCTCGCATTGGCAAAGAGTATTGTAGAACAGCATCACGGTACAATCAGTGTAGTATCCAGAATAGGAGAGGGAACTTCATTTATAGTCGAGTTACCGATAGATAAATCTGTTTATGAAGGTGATGAGGGTATAGAATGGAAGGATACGGCTGTACTTCCTGAACGTATGGATACTTTCTCTGATGAAATGTTGCCTGATGATATCTATATGCAAAATGATGGTAGCAATGATCAGGCAAAAAGAATTCTGATTGTTGAAGATAATGTAGAGCTTAGGCAAATGCTTTATCAGTTATTTTCACCTTTATATGAGGTCTTATTGGCATCGAATGGTGTCGAAGGACTGGAATGTGCCAAAGAAAGTGCTCCGGATTTGATACTTAGTGATGTGATGATGCCTGAGATGTCTGGAACAGAAATGTGTCATCAGATAAAATCTAATATGGAATTGTCCCATATTCCGGTTATATTGTTGACAGCATTGAATTCTCCAGAAAGTAATATTGAAGGATTGAGAATGGGGGCCGATGACTATGTGACCAAACCTTTCGATGTAAGATTGTTGCTGACTCGCTGTAATAATATGATCAGGAACAGACAGCTTGTCAAGGAGAAGTATACGAAGAAGATGAATGGTGAGATTGTAATGTTGGCAACAAATCCTCTTGATAAAAAATTCCTTGAGGATGTGGTAAAGGTGATAGACGAAAATTTGGATAATGTTGACTTTGATATTCCTTTTATGTGTCAGGAAATAGGAATGAGTCGTACTGCATTGCAGAGAAAATTTAAGGCTCTGACAAACCTGACACCTAATGATTTTATTGTACAACATAAACTGAAAAAAGCAGCTGATATGTTGTTGCAGGAACCTAATCTGCAAATAAGCGAGATTGCTGATAAATTGGGCTTTGGCTCTGCCAAATATTTTTCGCGCTTGTTTAAGGAACTATTCGGCTCTTCACCGGCAGAATATCGTAAGTCAGCAAAAGAATAATTAGAGTTATATATGTTATCATATTGAAAGACTCTTCGGATTATATTATTCCGAAGAGTCTTTGTGTTCTGTACTTCCTTTACGATACGAGAGAGGACTTATATTATACATGTCTTTAAAACATTTGGAGAAGTATCTGGCAGAACTGAAACCTAGTTTTTCTGCTATTTCTGTGATATTTAATTCAGGGTTGTTTTTCAATAAATACGCTCCCTTCTTTAGTCGGATACTGACAATAAAGTCATTTGGAGTTTCTCCTGTAATTGCTTTAATTTTAGTAAAGAGATTTGTTCTTGCCATTCCCATTTCTCTGGCAAATATATTCATATTGAATTCAACATTAGATATATTGTCCTCTATTATTGATATAGCCTTGTCTAGGATTTCTTTGTCAATTTTGTTTGTAGCTAGCATTTGTACTGATGTATCAGGCTTGTGACTGAATTTTTCCTGTAATAGTTTCCGGGAATTTACAAGGTTGTTACATCTGGATATTAGCATCTGAGTGTTAAACGGTTTGGTAATATAGTCGTCAGCGCCTGTTTGAAATCCTTCTATGTATTGTTCAACAGCTGTTTGCGCTGTTAAAATAATAACCGGTATGTGGCTTGTTGCTGCTGAAGTCTTTATTCTTTTGCATAGCTCTTTGCCATCCATTCCTGACATCATAACATCCGTTATGACAATGTCGGATATATGTCCTTCCAAATGTTCTAATGCTTTTTCGGCAGATGATGCCGTGTGAATATTATAATAAGGACTTAGTATGTCTTCAAGCATCTCGCATATTTGCCTGTTGTCTTCAACTATAAGCATATCTGGTTTGTTCTCTGAACGATCTGTTGGTGTAAATTCACCATTGATACTATTATTGTCGGTTCTTTCATCATAATTTACTGTCGGTATAGGTGTATGGTGTGCACAAATTTCCCAGTTATATTCATTCGTTATCTCTTCAGGCTTGAAATGTTCATTTCCTAAAGGTAAGGTTAATATGAAAGTAGAACCAACGTTGAGCTTGCTTTTTACTTTGATATTGCCATGATGCATTTGAATTATGTTTTTTACCAATGATAATCCTATTCCTGAACCTATCATATACTGTAAAGATGTTTGTGAATTCTCGGATTGATAAAAGATATCGAAAATTTTGTTTATATCCTTTTCAGGAATACCTTCTCCATTATCATTTATAGTGATTACAACATTATTTATTTCCTTTGTGAGTGTAATTGAAATTTTCCCACCTGATTGTGTATGCTTAATCGCATTGAACAGAAGATTGTTTATTACTTTTTGCATATTCTTGTGGTCAAACCATAGTTCGATTTCGTTTTCTGATGATGAGAAATTGATATCTATGTTTTTTCTTGCAGCATAGTCGTTGAATAGGAGATAATTCTCTTTTATAAACTGTACAATGTTGCTTTTTGAAACTTGCAACTTAAGGTAGCCTAATTCATACTTTCTATAGTCAAGAAGTTCTGTTATTAATTCCCGCAGCTGTACTGAGTTCTGGTAGATAGTTGATAGCTTGCTATAAATACGTTGCGAAGGCTTGATTTCATGTACTAATGTTTCTATTTGTGATATTATTAATGTTAATGGGGTGCGGAATTCATGTGATATACTAGTGAATAATCGTAATTGTGCTTCGTTCTCTTTTCTTATATTGTCGGCGTGCATTTGCTCAAGTTTAAGTGATTCGGATAGATGTAATCTGGTGAGGTATATAGTTATGATATACCAAAGTATAAGAATTGTGATCAGTATATATAATATATAGGCTAATGTAGTTTGATAGAATGCGGCTTTTATAATAATTTGTAATTCTATAGGTTGGCATATAGAATTATCAATATCCTTGGGCTTTATAATGAGTTTATAATTTCCAGGAGTAAGATTAGTGTATGTAATTTCGTTTTTACCTCTTGTGTCATTCCATTCGTTGGATAACCCTTCAAGTTTGTATATTATTTTATCTTTATTTGCTGCAATATAATTGGTAACTGCAAATTCCAAACTAATCATATTCTGTTTATGATTGAGCTGTATCGTGTCTGTATATGCTATTGATTTTTTTAGAATACCTTCTTTATCACCGACTCTAATGTATTTGCCGTTAATTAAAAGTTTGGTTGGAACAATATGGTATGGCTTATACTTCCTTCTTAAATCTTTCTCGTAAAAGGAAACCATATTGTGTATACCACCTAAAAAGACTTCCCCGTTTTGGGAAATATATAGAGCGTTTTCGTTTAAAGCTTTCAATGGGAAACCATTATCTGAATTATAGTTCCTGAAAGTTTTTTCTTTTTTGTCGAATACAGAGAATCCGTCTGTTGTAATGAGCAGTATATTGCCTGTTACTGGTGATTGACATGCCTGATATATACAATTATTACTCAGACTGCTGTTGCTTGAGTCGAAGTTTATGAAACTGTCTGTCTCAGGTCTGTAAATATCTAAGCCACTTCCTGATGTACATAACCATATTTCTCCTTCATTATCTATGGTTATATTGTTGATGTTGTTACTGCTTATACTTTCGGATTTATTCTCTGAATGACGATAATTCTTTAAACTGCCGTTTTTTATATTGTAGACATAAACTCCTTCACCTGTAGCAGCTATCCATAGATTGTTATTTTTATCTAGTGTTATATCCGCAATCATACCAAGTTTTTGGTTCTCGGGAAGATTGTTAAGTATCTGTCGGCATATGCCGTTGGATTTGTTCATTATGCAAAGTCCATTTTGAGTGGCAATAATGATACTGTCTTTAGTGTATGGCTCTATGTCTCTAACAATATCAGAGGGAATAGTGGTCTTATCTTTGGGGTTAGATTTATAATAAACAAATTTTCCGGAGTTTATATCTAGTTTGTTAAGACCGCCAGTATGGGTACCAATCCACAGTGAATATGTTTCTTTGTCGAAAAATAATGCTTTTATGTTGTTGTGTGAGATAGAGTTTGTTTTATTTGTAGTATGGCTATACCATTTAAATGACTTTAATGTTCTATCGAGGTAGTTTAGTCCGCCCCCTTCTGTTCCTATCCATAGATTGCTTTTATCATCTTCTATAATCCGGCCGACGATTGGACTACTAAGACCTTTACCTTCTTCGTCGGACATAGTGTAACTTGTGTAGATTGAATATTCAGGATTAATATAATTGACTCCACCGAAATATGTTCCAATCCATAATGTCCCTTGTTCATCTTTCTCAATACACCATACAGATGAATGGGTTAATGAGTATTCTGAATCGCCTGAGGTGTAATGTTTGAATTCTCCTGTTTTTTTGTTATATTTATCTATTCCTTTTGAAGTTCCTATCCAAATGTTACCAAGGTTATCCTCAGATATTGCTCTTGTAAAATCAGAAGATATGGATTTTTCTTTATTATTGTTTCTATAGTTGTTAACTTTACCTTCTGGAGTAATGCAGAAAAGTCCATTATCCCAGCTTCCTGCCCATATATTGTTTGCTGAATCAATGAAAAGTTTTGTGATATTTCCTATTTTAACAATGTGTAATGTTGAATCAGTATTGGTGTCATAATTGTATATTCCATTATCTGTTCCTAGCCAAATGTAATCATTATTATCTATTATTATGCTATTTATATTTTGAATATCATTGGGTAGTGTTGATACCTTCTTTAGTAGTGAATCTGTGAAATCGTAAGTGTATATTGTGTTGCCTGAACCTATGTATAGTTTGTTACCATAATAATAGATACATCCCGCCTTGTTATTATATATTTTGGTGAATACTTTTGTTTGCATGTTGTATTCACTAATTCCATCTGTACTCAAAATATATATGTTACCGTTTTTGTTTCCTGTTACTTGAAGTATGAAATTTGAAGAAATGCTTTGTGGATTGTCTTTCTCAGTTTTAAATGTATATATGTGATTCCCGTCATATAGATTTAAACCGGATCTGGTTGCTATCCAAAGCATACCCGATTCATCGATATATATACTATTGACAGACAATTGTGATAAACCGTCTTCAGTTGTAATATTGTTGAAGGAAACAGTTTGAGAAATAATAAAACTTGTTTTAAAGAATAGTAGAAGAAATATTGTCAGAAATCTGTATATGTTCATATGCATTATCTTATGTGGCAAATTTAGCTATTTTTTTGTGAATGAAAATATAACTTTTATACTCTTTTCTTGCGTGACTGCTTATTTTGTTCTACTTTTGTCGTATATAATTATTAAAAAACATAATTTATCATGGAAAACGAAAATAAAAATAATCAATTGCAAATAGAATTAAAAGAAGATGTGGCAAAGGGAACTTACGCAAATCTTGCTATTATTACCCATTCAACTTCTGAATTTATTATTGATTTTGTATCAGTGTTGCCGGGATTGCCAAAGGCAGGTGTGCAGTCAAGAATTGTGATGACTCCAGAAAATGCTAAGAGATTAATGTATGCTTTACAGGATAATATGGTAAAGTATGAAAGAAATTTTGGAGCAGTAAAAATGCCGGAAGAAAGGGTGAAAGATGAAGATAAAAGTGGCAGAACTTTTGTTCCACCTTTGACTGATTTTAAAGGAGAAGCTTAATAAATAATAAAAAATGTTTATAAAGGTCTGATTTGCGCAAAAATGAGCAGATTGGGCCTTTTTTATTTGCAAAAGAGTTTGTGTATTAAAAACTTATTCGTACCTTTGCAACCCGAAATATGTAGTTTCGCTTTAGGATTGGAATTTGAATAAACAATATATATAAATTTAAAAATCAAACAAAATGCCTACTATTCAACAATTAGTAAGAAAAGGAAGAACGGTTTTGGTTGAGAAAAGTAAGTCACCAGCACTTGATTCATGTCCTCAGAGACGTGGCGTTTGTGTACGTGTGTATACTACAACTCCTAAGAAACCTAACTCAGCAATGCGTAAAGTTGCTCGTGTGCGTCTGACAAACTCTAAGGAAGTTAACTCTTACATTCCGGGAGAAGGACACAACTTGCAGGAACACTCAATCGTATTGGTACGTGGTGGTCGTGTGAAAGACCTTCCGGGTGTACGTTATCATATCGTTCGCGGTACATTGGATACTGCAGGTGTGGCTGGTCGTACACAGAGACGTTCTAAATATGGTGCTAAGCGTCCAAAACCAGGACAGGCTCCAGCAGCAGCTAAGGGTAAGAAAAAATAATTTTAGCTGAGTACAATCCTTTTAAGTAAAGACTTTAATAATTTCGTTTTGGTTTGTTGGAAAAGCTTTAAGGTTGAGTAAATGTCTCGGAGGAGATGTTGAAGCAAACAGAGGTGCAGCCCCAAACTAAACATAATTTGTCAAACAAAATGAGAAAAGCAAAACCAAAAAAACGTGTGATCCTTCCGGATCCAGTATTTAATGATCAGAAGGTTTCTAAGTTCGTAAACCATCTGATGTATGACGGAAAGAAGAATACTTCTTATGAAATCTTTTACGGTGCACTTAATGTAGTTGGCACTAAATTGCCTGCTGAGGAAACTTCAGCTCTTGAAGTGTGGAAGAAAGCTCTTGAAAATGTAACTCCACAACTTGAAGTTAAATCTCGTCGTATCGGTGGTGCAACATTCCAGGTTCCAACAGAAATTCGTCCTGATCGTAAAGAGTCTATCTCAATGAAGAACTTGATATTATTTGCTCGTAAGCGCGGAGGTAAGAGCATGGCTGATAAGTTGGCTGCTGAAATCCTTGATGCTTATAACGAACAGGGTGGTGCTTTCAAACGTAAGGAAGATATGCATCGTATGGCTGAAGCTAACCGTGCTTTTGCGCATTTCAGATTTTAATCAAGTAATAATTTAATAACTAAAGATTTAAAATGGCTAAACAAGATTTGCACTTGACCCGTAATATCGGTATCATGGCTCACATTGATGCTGGTAAAACTACGACTTCTGAACGTATCTTGTTCTACACTGGTTTGACTCACAAAATTGGTGAGGTTCATGACGGTGCTGCAACAATGGACTGGATGGAGCAGGAGCAGGAACGTGGTATTACTATCACATCTGCAGCTACTACTACTCGTTGGAAATATGCGGGTAATACTTATAAGATTAACTTGATTGATACTCCGGGGCACGTAGACTTTACTGCTGAAGTAGAACGCTCTTTGCGTGTTCTTGATGGTGCAGTTGCTGCATATTGTGCTGTTGGTGGAGTTGAACCGCAGTCTGAAACTGTATGGCGCCAGGCTGATAAGTATAATGTTCCACGTATCGGTTATGTTAACAAAATGGACCGTTCTGGCGCTGACTTCTTCGAAGTTGTTCGTCAGATGAAAGACGTTCTTGGAGCTAATCCTTGTCCTGTTGTTATTCCTATCGGTGCTGAAGAGAACTTCAAAGGTGTAGTAGACCTTATTAAAATGAAGGCTATTGTATGGCACGATGAAACTATGGGAGCTGACTACGATGTAGAGGATATCCCTGCTAACCTCGTTGATGAGGCACAGGAGTGGAGAGATAAAATGCTTGAAAAAGTGGCTGAATTTGATGAAGCCTTGATGGAAAAGTATTTTGATGATCCTTCTACTATCACTGAAGAAGAAATCTTGCGTGCTTTGCGTGCCGGAACATTGAAGATGGATATCGTTCCTATGTTCTGTGGTTCTTCTTTCAAGAATAAAGGTGTACAGACTCTTCTTGACTATGTTTGCGCATTCTTGCCTTCTCCGCTTGATACTCCAAACATCATCGGTACAAACCCAACTACTGGTGCTGAAGAAGATCGTAAACCAGATGAAGATGAAAAGACATCAGCTCTTGCATTTAAGATTGCAACTGACCCATACGTTGGTCGTTTGACATTCTTCCGTGTATATTCAGGTAAAGTAGAAGCTGGTTCTTATATCTTCAACTCTCGTTCAGGTAAGAAAGAACGTGTATCTCGTTTGTTCCAGATGCACTCAAACAAACAGAATCCAGTTGAAGTAATCAGCGCTGGTGATATAGGTGCAGGAGTAGGTTTCAAAGATATCCGTACTGGTGATACTCTTTGTGATGAAACAGCTCCAATCGTTCTTGAGTCAATGGACTTCCCAGAACCAGTTATCGGTATCGCAGTAGAACCTAAGACTCAGAAAGACCTTGACAAACTTTCTAACGGTTTGGCTAAACTTGCTGAAGAAGACCCAACATTTACTGTAAGAACTGACGAACAGACAGGTCAGACAGTTATCTCTGGTATGGGTGAGCTTCACTTGGATATCATTATCGACCGTTTGAAACGTGAATTTAAGGTTGAATGTAACCAGGGTCGTCCTCAGGTTAACTACAAGGAGGCTATTACTAAGACTGTAGAGCTTCGTGAAGTTTACAAGAAACAGTCTGGTGGTCGTGGTAAGTTTGCAGATATCATCGTAACTATCGGCCCAGTTGACGAAGATTACAAGGAAGGCGGACTTCAGTTCATTGATGAGGTTAAAGGTGGTAACGTGCCTAAGGAATTCATTCCTTCAGTGCAGAAAGGTTTCCAGACTGCAATGAAGAATGGTGTGTTGGCTGGCTTCCCTCTTGATTCTTTGAAAGTAGTGTTGAAAGATGGTTCTTTCCACCCGGTTGACTCAGACCAGTTGTCTTTCGAAATCTGTGCTATTCAGGCTTACAAGAATGCATGTGCTAAGGCAGGTCCTGTTCTTATGGAGCCTATCATGAAGCTTGAAGTTGTAACTCCGGAAGAAAACATGGGTGATGTTATCGGTGACTTGAACAAGCGTCGTGGACAGGTTGAAGGTATGGAATCAAGCCGTTCAGGTGCTCGTATAGTTAAAGCGATGGTTCCATTGGCTGAAATGTTCGGTTATGTAACTGCATTGCGTACAATCACATCAGGTCGTGCTACTTCTTCTATGACATACGATCATCATGCACAGGTTTCTAGCTCAATCGCTAAGACTGTTCTTGAAGAGGTTAAAGGTCGAGTTGATCTGGTTTAATCAATAAAAATATCTTGAAGCCTATGAGGGCTAGCGAATGACTCTTAGCCCTCATGCTTCATCTTATCATAAATACTTAATTAATAATTTAAAATTTAACAATGAGTCAGAAAATCAGAATTAAACTGAAATCTTACGATCACAACTTGGTTGACAAGTCTGCTGAAAAAATTGTAAGAACTGTGAAGGCTACTGGTGCTATCGTTAGCGGTCCAATTCCATTGCCAACTCACAAAAGAATCTTTACTGTAAACCGTTCGACTTTCGTTAATAAGAAGTCACGTGAACAGTTCGAACTGTCTTCTTATAAGAGACTTATCGACATCTATAGCTCAACTGCTAAAACTGTTGACGCTTTGATGAAATTGGAATTACCAAGTGGAGTAGAAGTAGAAATTAAAGTTTAATCAATTAAAATTTAACTGAAATGCCAGGATTATTAGGAAAGAAAATCGGAATGACATCCGTGTTCAGTGCTGATGGTAAAAATGTACCATGCACTGTTATCGAAGCTGGTCCTTGTGTAGTTACTCAGATTAAGAGTGTTGAAAAAGATGGTTATGCTGCTGTTCAGGTAGGTTTCCAGGACAAAAAAGAAAAGCATACTACTAAGCCTTTGATGGGACACTTTAAGAAAGCTGGAGTAACTCCAAAGAGACACTTGGCCGAGTTCAAAGATTTCTCAGAAGAATTGAATTTAGGTGACACTATCACTGTAGAACTGTTTAATGATGCAACTTATGTTGACATTATTGGTACCTCTAAAGGTAAAGGATTCCAGGGTGTTGTAAAACGTCATGGTTTTGGTGGTGTAGGTCAGACTACTCACGGTCAGCATAACCGTGCTCGTAAGCCGGGTTCTATCGGTGCTTGTTCTTACCCAGCAAAGGTGTTCAAAGGCATGCGCATGGGTGGACACATGGGTGGTGATAGAGTAACTACTCACAACTTACAGGTATTAAAAGTTATTCCAGAACACAATCTTCTTTTGATTAAGGGTTCTGTTCCAGGATACAAAGGTTCAATCGTAATAATTGAGAAATAATGGAAGTTAACGTATTAAATATAAAAGGTGAAGATACTGGAAGAAAAGTAGCTCTTAATGAAGCTGTTTTCGGTATTACACCAAACGATCACGCTATCTATCTTGATGTTAAGCAGTACATGGCTAATCAGCGCCAGGGAACTCATAAATCAAAGGAAAGAAGCGAAATTAGCGGTTCTACTCGTAAATTGGGTCGTCAGAAAGGTGGCGGTGGTGCACGTCGTGGTGATATCAACTCTCCACTTTTGGTTGGAGGTGCTCGTGTATTTGGTCCTAAACCACGTGATTACTGGTTTAAATTGAACAAGAAAGTTAAGGCTCTTGCACGTAAGTCTGCTCTGTCATATAAGGCTCAGTCTAACAACATTGTTGTAGTTGAAGACTTCACTTTTGAAGCTCCAAAAACAAAAGAATTCGTAAATGTTGTGAATAATCTTAAAGTGGCTGGCAAAAAGCTACTTATGGTTTTGCCAGAAGCAAATAAAAACGTATATTTGTCTGCTCGTAATTTAGAGCGTACAAATCTTGCAATTGCTTCTGCGTTAAATACATACTCTGTATTGAATGCAGAAACTCTTGTTGTTACAGAGAGTGCATTAAAGGCTATCGAGGAAACCTTAGTTAAATAATTAAAGGAGGCTTAGTAAAATGGGAATTATTATTAAACCGTTAGTAACAGAAAAAATGACTGCAATAACTGAAAAATTTAATCGTTTCGGATTTATTGTTCGTCCTGATGCTAACAAATTAGAGATTAAGAGTGAAATCGAAGCTTTGTATAACGTGACAGTTATTAGCGTGAATACAATTCGTTACGCTGGTAAAAATAAAAGCCGTTATACTAAATCGGGCCTGATTCAGGGTCGTACTAATGCTTATAAGAAAGCTGTAGTGACATTGAAAGAAGGCGATACTATTGATTTTTATAGCAATATTTAATAGATAAGATGGCAGTACGTAAATTTAAGCCCACAACACCGGGGCAGAGACACAAAATTATTGGTACTTTTGAAGAAATTACTGCATCGGTACCAGAAAAATCTCTTGTATGTGGAAAGCGTTCTACTGGTGGTCGTAACCACGTTGGTAAAATGACAATGCGCTATATTGGCGGTGGTCATAAGAGAAAATTCCGTTTCATCGACTTCAAGAGAAATAAAGACGGTGTTCCAGCAGTTGTAAAAACAATAGAGTACGATCCAAACCGTTCGGCTCGTATCGCTTTGTTGTTCTATGCTGATGGAGAAAAGAGATATATTATTGCTCCTAATGGATTGCAAGTTGGCAGCACTTTGATGTCTGGAGCGACTGCAGCGCCTGAGATTGGTAATGCACTTCCGCTTGAGAACATCCCTGTAGGTACAGTTATTCACAATATTGAATTACGTCCAGGACAAGGTGCAGCTTTAGTAAGATCGGCTGGTAATTTTGCTCAGTTGACTTCTCGTGAAGGAAAATATTGTGTAATCAAATTGCCTTCAGGTGAAGTAAGACAAATCTTGAGTGCTTGTAAAGCTACTATCGGTAGTGTAGGTAACTCAGACCACGCACTTGAATCTTCTGGTAAGGCAGGACGTTCTCGTTGGTTAGGTCGTCGTCCACACAACCGTGGTGTTGTAATGAACCCTGTTGATCACCCAATGGGTGGTGGTGAAGGACGTCAGTCTGGAGGTCATCCAAGATCACGTACAGGCTTGTATGCTAAGGGCTTGAAGACACGTGCTCCTAAGAAACAGTCTTCTAAGTACATTATTGAAAGAAGAAAAAAGTAAATTGATTAATTAAACAACTATGAGTCGTTCATTAAAAAAAGGACCATTTATCAGCGTTAAGCTCGAAAAGAAGGTGGCTGCAATGGAAGAATCAGGCAAGAAGTCTGTAATTAAGACATGGAGCCGTGCTTCAATGATTTCTCCGGATTTCGTAGGTCATACTTTCGCAGTACACAATGGTAACAAGTTCATTCCTGTTTACGTAACTGAAAACATGGTTGGTCACAAGCTCGGAGAATTCGCTCCGACTCGTAACTTCCGTGGTCACGGTGGTAACAAGAAGAAATAATGGCCCGTAATATTAATTCAAGAAAAATAAAGAATAAAATACAATGGGTGTAAGAAAAAGACAATCAGCTGAAATGATAAAGGAGGCCCGCAAATCTCAGAGCTTCGCTAAGCTGCGCAATGTTCCGACATCTCCACGTAAAATGCGTTTAGTCGCTGACATGGTGCGCGGTCAAGAAGTATTCAAAGCTCTTGGCATCCTTAAATTCTCAAATAAAGAGGCTGCACAGCGTGTAGAAAAACTTCTCCGCTCTGCAATCGCTAACTGGGAGCAAAAGAACGAACGCAAAGCCGAAAACGGAGAACTTTACATCTCTACGATCTATGTGGATTGTGCAGCGATGCTTAAACGTCTTCGTCCGGCTCCGCAAGGAAGAGGTTACAGAATTCGTAAACGTTCAAACCACGTAACGTTGTTCGTTGGTTCTAAAAGTAATAACGAAGATCAAAATTAAGGTAAATGGGACAAAAAGTTAATCCAATAAGCAACCGTTTAGGAATTATCAGAGGATGGG
>NZ_CALDPF010000055.1 GCF_937912035.1 uncultured Bacteroides sp. | reverse complement strand
AACCCGATTTCTCTCCATCCGATGAATAAAAGTGCCCAGTCCGAAACCATTTCTTCACGAATTTCGGACTGGACCCTTTTTAAACTATCGCTATTTTATTTCAACCAGCCACTCATGGAACCTATAGTGCAATACATATTCGGATTGGCTATGACTGATAACTTTATCCCAAGAAATCCGGTTTACATCAATTTCCGCCCTTGCCAGCCACAAAGCATTTTCCATCACATAACGGTCTAAAGAAAGCTCAAGCATCATCCGGCTCAAATAAAAAGCAGACTGTTCATAGGCATACCATTTACCGCATGATTTTTTATCCATGATTTCTAACAGGCTGCTCATAACATTCTCCTTTATACTTAATACCGGATCTTGTAATAACGGATGTCATGATACCTGTCATGAGATGGTTGGTTATAATGACATCTCCACCTTCAGAAAGCATTTTGTCGATTTCTATGGCACCACTCCCTCTACATTTAAAAGTAAAGAAGATACGGAAGATAAAAAATAATCGTTAACAGCCAAATATTTTTTAGAATAAAAATCGTACCTTTGCAGCCAAATATATAGGTATAGTATGCAAGACATTAGAAACATTGCCATCATTGCCCACGTTGACCATGGTAAAACGACGTTGGTGGACAAGATGATGCTGGCGGGACACCTGTTCCGCGGAGACCAGACAAACGGTGAGCTGGTATTGGATAACAACGATTTGGAACGTGAAAGAGGTATAACAATCCTTTCAAAGAACGTATCAATCAATTACAAGGGTACTAAAATAAACATCATAGACACTCCGGGACACGCCGATTTCGGTGGTGAAGTGGAACGTGTGCTGAACATGGCAGACGGTTGTATTCTTTTGGTGGACGCTTTCGAAGGTCCTATGCCACAGACACGTTTCGTACTGCAGAAAGCTCTCCAGATAGGACTGAAACCAATCGTAGTAGTAAACAAGGTGGACAAACCAAACTGCCGTCCTGAAGAAGTACACGAAATGGTATTCGACCTGATGTTCAGCCTTAACGCAACTGAAGACCAGCTCGATTTCCCAGTACTGTACGGTTCGGCAAAAAACAACTGGATGGGTGAAGACTGGAAGACTCCTACAGACAGTATCACTCCA
Source organism: uncultured Bacteroides sp. (assembly GCF_937912035.1). GTDB lineage: Bacteria > Bacteroidota > Bacteroidia > Bacteroidales > Bacteroidaceae > Phocaeicola. The sequence continues at coordinate 75,948 of NZ_CALDPF010000055.1, read as the reverse complement.
CTGCTTGATGCAATCGTAAAATATATTCCTGCTCCACAGATTCTTGAAGGTACCCCACAGATGCTTATCACATCATTGGACTATTCTTCTTACACAGGACGTATAGCTGTAGGACGTGTACACAGAGGTACAATCAAAGAAGGAATGAATATAACATTGGCCAAACGTGACGGTACATTGGTCAAATCAAAAATAAAAGAAGTACATACATTCGAAGGTCTAGGACGTAAAAAAGTAGAATCGGTTTCTTCTGGTGATATCTGCGCAATAGTGGGTATAGAAGGTTTTGAAATCGGTGATACTATATGCGATTTCGAAAATCCAGAACCACTTCCACCAATCGCTATCGACGAGCCTACAATGAGTATGCTCTTTACTATAAACGACTCTCCTTTCTTTGGCAAGGAAGGTAAGTTTGTGACATCACGTCACATACACGACCGTCTGATGAAGGAACTTGACAAAAACCTTGCCCTCCGCGTGAGAAAGACTGAAAACGAAGATGGTAAGTGGATTGTTTCAGGACGTGGTGTGCTCCACTTGTCTGTACTTATCGAAACAATGCGCCGCGAAGGTTATGAGCTTCAGGTAGGTCAGCCACAGGTTATATTCAAAGAAATAGACGGAGTGAAATGCGAACCTATCGAAGAACTTACAATCAGCGTGCCTGAAGAATTCTCAAGCAAGATGATTGATATGGTGACTCGCCGTAAAGGTGAACTTACATCAATGGAAACTCAGGGCGACCGTGTAAACATTGAGTTCAATATGCCTTCACGCGGTATCATCGGTTTACGTACAAACGTACTTACTGCATCTCAGGGAGAAGCTATCATGGCACACCGCTTCAAGGAATACCAACCATATAAGGGTGAGATAGACCGCCGTACAAACGGTTCAATGATAGCCATGGAATCAGGTACAGCATTTGCATATGCAATAGATAAGCTTCAGGATAGAGGTAAGTTCTTTATCTATCCGCAGGATGAGGTTTATGCAGGACAGGTAGTAGGTGAACACGTACATGAGAATGACTTGGTAATCAACGTAACAAAATCGAAGAAGCTTACAAACATGCGTGCTTCCGGTTCAGACGACAAGGCGCGTATTATTCCTCCGGTAATATTCTCACTTGAAGAAGCGTTGGAATACATCAAGGAAGACGAATACGTAGAAGTTACTCCTAAGAGTATGCGTATGCGTAAGATAATACTTGACGAAACTGAACGTAAACGTGCAAACAAGAACTGATAAGAAATAATTAGAATAAATGAAACGAGGAAGAAAATGATTTTCTTCCTCGTTTCATTTATTCTAATTTCAAAATTTTCTTACACAGTTTATAATAATAATATAAAAAGATAAAAATAGAGTTATTTGCTTCATTTAATTTTCTTAATAGTTCTACACTTACCTTCATTCCCATAGCATTATATACAGGTAACAACTCATTCATTATTATCTTTCTCCTCTTAGATAGAGATAGAGGCCATTTTATATTATCATTCTTTAAAAAAGTATCTATCCAGTTAAGAAATTCTATTGTAGACTTACATTTTTTATACAAAACTATAGGATTCAAGTTTTTTGAAGATGACGCATTAATACCACTTTCTCTCCACAATACTTTTGAATTTGGTATTGTATATATTCCATTTTTCTTAGCACAAGCAATAACAGCGGCATTATCAGTTCTATAAGCCAAGTCAAAATCTATAAATCCTCCAACTTGTTTAAAATGTTCAGTACGAAATACAAACTCTGGCATTCTTGCATCTATCTCATTACAATACAATTTCCTAAGGAATTCCAATGAAGATAAAACATCCGGAAATTCAGGACATTTGTCAATGATTTTACTATCCTTATCAATTATATTAATATTAAAATGGTATACATCATAATTATTATTTAACTCAATTGTTTTATAAAAGTTTTCTATACAATCTGACGCCATTACATCATCATCAGAGAACATAATAAAATACTCCTCATCATTAATAAGCTCAAAGCATCTATTCCACTGAGCAACAAGGTTTTTTCCACCCAAGTTTTCTGAAAAAAAATTATATTTTATCGAGAGTCGTGTTTCAAATTCTTTTATTATCGGAAATAAATTAAAAGGACTAGCATCATCTCCTATATATACATTAAACCTTTTATCTGTCTGTTCAGATAATGATGTTAATGTTTCTCCCAAAAACTCACACTTATAAGCTGGGATTATGACAGCAAGCCTATTATCATTCATGATTATCAATTATTTAGCGTACTTAATAAATAAATCCAAATATCCCCTCACACAATCGTCCCAATTGAATTTCTTAGAATTTCCTTTTATTCTATAAGAATAGCTGCTATCAGAATTAAAAAGAATCATTTTCTCTTGTACAATTTCCGCCATTTTCTGAGGCTCAAGTTCATCCCAATAAAAGGCTACATCTCCACCAATTTCTGGCAAACTAGTAAGTCTAGAAAGGAAGACAGGTTTTCCAAATGACATAGCCTCAATAGGAGGTAATCCAAATCCTTCACATAAAGAAGGAAACAAAAATGCTTCACATTTTGAATATAAATATGCTTTCTGATCTTCCGTAATATTGCTGAGTATATATATATTATTATATTTAGAATTCCTTATTCTTTGAATATTTTCCTCACCATAAGGATGATTCCAATCACCAACAATTAATAAATTACGTTCTGGAAGATAATCCATCATTTCTATCAACAAATGAACATTTTTCTTTGGAAGAAGGCTTGATATGTGAAACATAAAACTCTTTGGCAAATCAATATCAAAAAATTGTTGTCCAATAACTTTATCGGATAAATTTGTAACACCATTATAAATTACTCCACATGACTTATTTGTATGAAAATGGTTTTCAGTATCTTCTTGAGAAAAATTTGATATATAGTTTATATAATCTACTTTATTTACTTTCTTCTTAAAATGAAATATTTCACGTTCAAGATCACTACCAGTTTTCTCATAGAAAAAATTCACATCATGCACAGTCATCAGTTTTCTCTTCGCCCTTATATATTTTAAACATTTACAATATTGATGAGGTGCATAAAAAAGAGAAATACTAAAAGGATAAAAAAGAAGAATCCATCTCTTTTTTTTATTCACAGAAATATATTTTACATCATTTCCTAAACAACCATTATTATGTGGAGAAACAATAAAATACAATTCTATACCATAGTTTTCTCGTAACCAACTAGATTTTTTTACTATTCCTGAGAACAATTTATTACAAAATTCTCCAACACCTACATAAGGCGTATCTAATGAATATGCTTCTATTACTATCCTTTTCATTACTAATGAGATGTATAATTCACACAAAAATATGAATTAATTTCGTAAGATTATAATTATTGGACTATTAAAGCAGCTACGTATTTAGAAAAAGCACTACATACAAATTATAAAGTAAAAAATAATAACAGACCTAGCGAACCGACTATATTAAATTACAACATTCAATATTGTATATTTCCTACTTAAAAAATTACTATTCTTTTTAAATATGACTCATATCAAGTACTAAATTACACTTCGATGACTTGCATATATTGATTTTATTTACGAATATTGCATATAGAATTGTACTTTACATGGTTACTAGATAATAATATATAATCGTTTCCAGTAAACTAGTATTATCTATATAATATAATTAATTTTATTACAATCATCACTATTAATGGGAAAAACTGTATCTATAATTTTGCCATGTTATAATCAAGGAGAGTTTCTGACTGATGCCTTAGAGTCCATCTTGAAACAGACATACCATAACTGGGAAGCTATAATAATCAATGACGGTTCAACAGACAATACCGAAGAAATTGCCTTGAGATATGTAGCAAAGGATAATAGAATACAATACTTTGCGCAACCAAACAAAGGAGTTTCTGCAGCACGCAATAATGCAATAATGAATGCTATTGGAGAATTTATTCTACCTCTGGATCCTGATGATATTTTAGAGTCCACATATATCGAAAAATGTCTTAAAATGTTTGATGAACATAAAGATTGTATTTTAGCTTATTCAAAGACTACATTTTTCGGAGATAAACAAGGAGAATGGGATTTACCAGAATATGACTGTTACGCTTCATTATTGTTAGGCAATCGTATTGTTTGTACATCTTTATTTAAAAAAGAGGATTGCATTAAAATTGGAGGATATGACGAAAATATGCTTATAGGTCTAGAAGATTGGGAGTTTTATCTGCGTCTTTTAAATACCAATAAAAAAGTCTACCAAATAAAAGAAGCATTATTCAAATACAGAATCAAAGAAATATCAAGAAGTACTGAATGTGGGAAAGATGATAATTTCAAAAAAGTAATAATGTACGTATACAAAAAGCATTTTGATAAATACATTCAATACTATGGTACACATATAGAGTTACTTCAAGAGTTGAATTATTATAAAGGGAAATATATAAAACATTACAATAAATGGTATCGAAAATTATGGTATAAGATATTCCCTAAACATTCAAAGAAGAAGAAATAATATTATATAATAAATAACTTTGTTGTAAATAAAAGAAAGATTAGATTCAATATATATGATTACAATTTTATAACTAATAATTCACAGAATCAGAAATATATAAAAATTTTTCTACCTTTGCTATATTACAACAAAATCCGTAATAATTACAACAATATGAGTCCGAACAAGCTCCAACAACAAGTAGTCGTATCAATGACTTCATTTCCTGCAGCAATATCATATGCAGCCGAAGCTATTAAATCAATACTTAACAGCTCTGTGCTTCCTGATAAAGTTGTACTATATCTTACATTTTCTCAATTTGGCGAAAACGGTATTCCAACGGAACTTATTGAATTATCAAATACTAATCCTATTTTTGAGATAAGAAATTACGATAAAGATATTAGATCATATCGTAAACTCATCCCTGCATTAATTGATTTTCCTGATGCAATAATTATAACTGTTGATGATGATGTATCATATCATAAACACATGATACGTGATTTATTGAATCTACATAAACAATACCCTAATGATATACTAGCACATCGTGCTAAATTAATGAAACCAGATAAGCCTTACCACAAATGGAAAAAATACAGATGGTATAGATTTATTTTAAAAAGAATACATTCAAACACAAGAAATATACAAACAGGCGTTGGTGGTGTATTGTATCCACCTCATTCATTAAAAACAGAAATGCTAGACGTTGAACTATTTACAAAAATTGCTCCAACAACAGATGATATATGGTTTTGGGCTGCAGGTGTTGCAAACGGCAGAACCGTCATACCCGTACCTTTTGGTTACAACAAGCCAAAAGGGCTTGAGAAGCCACGTGAATTATCATTAAAGACGATCAACTATAAATCAGGTATAGACAGAAATGCTGCAGCATTAAAAGCTATTCTTAATCAATATCCTGAGATAGGGAAAAAAATTGGACTATGACATTAATAATACCGTAAAATAATGAACGAAAAACAAAGAATTATAATATCTTTAACTTCATTTCCTGAAGCAATACCGTATGCTGTAGAATCAATAAAATCCATTCTACAGGGATCTTTGTTACCTGACAAGATTGTATTATATCTTGACTCTCAAAAATTTCCGGACAATACCATTCCTCAGGAGTTAGAAATGCTGAAATCCGATAATCCTATATTTGAAGTAAGATTTGACCCCAGCGAGATACGGTCGTACAAAAAACTAATTCCAGCCCTTAAAGATTTTCCCAACGACATAATTGTAACTATTGACGACGATATATACTATCCAAAGAATTTATTACGTAGTTTAGTCAGGTTACACCGTCTCTTACCGAATGCCATAATTGCTCATAGAGTAAGACGTATTCAGATTAATAAACCTTATAGTAAATGGAGAAAATATAAATGGTATGATTTTATTTTCAGAAGGCATCATTTCGATTATTTCGCAATGCAAACAGGAGTTGGCGGAGTATTATATCCCCCTAAATCATTAGATGAGAACATGTTAGATCCAGCACTATTCATGAAACTGGCTCCAACCAATGACGATATATGGTTTTGGGCAGCTGCAGTATCAAAAGGAACTTATGTTGTACCTGTTCCCAATGGCAGAAATATAGTTAAAGAAGTCGGTAAACCTGATAATTTAGCTTTAAAAGCAATTAATTTAAAATCTGGAGATGATCGTAACAAAGAAGCTCTTGATAAAATTCTTAATTATTATCCTCTGATAAGAAAAAAATTAGAGAACAATAAAAAATAAGCATTGCAAGACTAGCATCAATTGATTATTAAATAATTAGATAATATCTTACTAAGTAATTTAGTGTATATAGAAATACTAGATATTATGGTAAAGATATAATCTGGCTTCCTTACATTTTCAGTTATACATAGTATAAACTATAATACATAATAGAATTATTATCTATATGCCTAGTTTAAAGAAAATAGTAATAGACTCATATCCAATAACTACTCCATACGTTGGAGTTGGTGAATTTTGTAGACAAATAGGTAAAAGATTAAGTGAACGCGCTTTTGAACTGCGTTCACAATATGGTATAGAGTTATACTTTATTCTTCCTCCACAATTTAAAGGTTACTTCGGAAATAATGTACACTATATATGTATGCCAGCTCTACTTCGTGGTATAGCTCCATTTTATCCAATTAAAGCAGATCTATTTCATATTCCATACCAATATAATAAAATTAAAAATCTTTATTTTGCAAAGAAACAACTGCTAACAATTCATGATATAAACTTTATATACGAGAAAAAAAACGAAGAATTAAAAAAAGCAATAAATAAATTTAAGGGGAAAATAAACAAAACTGATTATATAAGCTATATATCTGAATTTGCATGTAAAGATACTGAGGAGCATTTCAATGTAAAACTACCTAAGAAAATTATATATAATGGAGTAACAGACCTTTCAAACTCATTCCAGGAAGAAACACTTCCAAGTAATTTACCAAAAAACTTTTTATTTCATATATCCAGTCTATTACCCAAAAAAAATGTGCATCTATTGGTAAAAATGATGAAATATCTTCCTGATTATAATCTTGTTATAGCGGGAAACTGGAATAGTAATTACGCAAAAAATATTAAACGTGAGATATCAGACAACAGAATTAATAATATATATATATTATCAAATGTAACAGAATCAGAGAAAGCTACACTTTATAAATTTTGTAAAGCATTTCTCTTTCCATCATTATGTGAAGGTTTTGGACTTCCTCCTATTGAAGCAATGAAGTTTGGCAAACCTGTGTTCCTTTCAAAGTTAACTTCTCTGCCTGAGATTGGTGGAAATGAAGCTTTTTATTGGGAAGATCTATCTCCCCAAAAGATGGCAGAAGTATTAAAGGATAAATTAGCATTATATGATGCTTCCAGCGATTATCCAGAAAGACTAATAAAAAGTGCCTCCCGCTTCAATTGGGACAACTGTGTTGACCAATATATTAAATATTATCTGGAAATATTGGGTATAGAAGAATAATTATTCTTCTATTTCATTCAAATCATATTGTTCAAAATAGCTAAAATCACGCAACGTGTTAATGCGGGCACGTCCACGTGCACGTTTAGCTAAGAATTCCTCGTATGATTTTACAGCATAATGATTTATGCGAATAACATCCTGTTGAGGTACACGGTCACGAAAGCCTTTTTTCAATGGTACCCCATGTGAATCTGCCGCCTGACCTGATATTCGTGCAGCCTCATGACATCCTACCATAGTACACACACGCCTAGGATCTACAATACTTTTTACGTGTGTATTAAGTCGATGATCTGGAAGAGAATGTTTCCTGAATCTATCCATAATATCACCAGGCACCTGTTTTTTAGCGCCACCACTTCCATATACCAACCAATTTATCTCTACAGATGAGAACTTCTCCATCCGACGTAGAAAGTCCGGAATGTTTTTATCCTTGATTGGAACTATAAATTCATCCAAATCAATAACTGCAATCCAACGTGCATCGGTACGATGTTTCTCAAAACAATTATCGTATACAGCCAATTGCTGCTTCCGACCAGGCCAGTAATTATATTCAACCAAACCGGATTCAATATAAGGAGAGAGAACTTCTTTGGTGCAGTCATTACTCTCATTATCGTATATATAGAATTTCTCCACCCCTTGTTTCCTATGCCACTCGATCCACTCTCTAAAATATGGTCCTTCATTTTTAGCTATAGCACATACCGCAAGATAATACTTTGGAACAGTCTTATCACGTTTCATCCGATATTTCAGCTTTATAGCATTCAATAGCCCATATCGAAGAATTCCACGCCACTTATTACGTGTCATTTTATAAGGAATGACCCCTGCTATTATTTCAGCCAGTACTTTATTCATCGGGATAAGGATTGAAGTTAAAATATTTACAGTTCAAAACTTGACTTTTCAGGAAGTATTGATTCAAAAGCATTATTTATATTCTCCATAACCTGTTCATAATTACGAATATGTACATTATCATTCAGACATATTAATTTGTATGATTGATTATAGATAGCTTTTACGGCCTGTTTTGGTCTGACCATTAGAGGAAACATTTTTGTGTCACTATATGTATTATATGGCTCAAAATTTCCCCGGCATATCTGCCATGTCCTGAACAGCTCAGGCGTATAGTCATTCAATGCACGGAATTTATTGACAGAAGTCTCAGTAAGTTCTTTTTCCGCCACAGCCCAAACTTCCTCAAAAGTACTCTTCAAATATGGTTGTGCGTTATGGGGAGTGCGTAAAGTAATAAACTTACCGTAAGGTTTAAGTATATAATTCCAACGTGCACGTGATCCATAACTTGGATGGAACCATTTATCATGGTCGCGTGCCATTACTTCTTTCTTATCAAAACAACGGTTTATTATTTTCAGATTATTCTTTATTCTCCGATACCATTGAGACCATGAAGGATTATATTGAAAAACTGCAATATCACATGGCAAACCATTACGGAAAAAACGTTCCTTTCCCGTAGGACTTATAATATAGAAATCATCATTGAAATAGACAAAATGTTCCGCCAAATCAGGTATCCGATGAATATATCGTTCTATAACCACTGAGTTATATGTAGGAAGGAACTGTTCAGGAATATAGTCTTTGTGATTGACAAGATTAATCTTAGGATTATTCTCGTCAAGCCAGGCTGGTTTCTGTCCACTTGTGACAAAATGTATTTTTCTTACCCATGGAGCAAATTTCTCAATTCCTCTGAACCAGTATTTCAGAAATCCATAGTCTCTGAATCTTGCTTTGGACACTCCATTCTTGGTATTTTCTTTCTTGCCCGAATATTTGGCAAATTCAGCCTGCCATTTTGGGTCATCCATATCAACCCATGTGACTACAAAATCTATATCCATAATTTTATTACTCTTTTCTCTTGATTTTACTTTACATTATTTCAACACAATTATATTGCATGTTTAAAACGATTGTGCGTCCATAAATAAAGTTCAGGAGCCGCTTTAATCATATCCTCCAACATACTGAAATAAATAGAAGTAAGTTCAAAATCGGGCAATGACTTCGGATTGTCGTGCATCTTAACAAACTCTGCCTCATAATACCCTCTTTTAACACGCCGTACTTTAATGAACAAAGCCTCGAAACCGTAATGTTTTGTTATTTTTTCAGTTCCTGTAAGCACAGGTACATTATGATTCAAAAATGGAATGAAATAGCGCGAATCTTGCTTCTTAGGTGACTGATCAGCTATAAAACCTATAATAGAGACCCTATTTTGAATTGAAAGTTCATTAATATAACGTGCCGTTTTACGCATTTCAACATTTACAGCCCCCATACGTGCACGGTTATTAAGAATGAGCCTGTTCATATCATCATTATGCAGTTCATGATATATCTGAGCCGCTACTACTCCTTCTTTTAGATGCAGAGGCATAGATGATATCCATTCCCAGTTTCCGTAATGGCCTAAATACAGAGATATTGATTTTCCCTCATTTAATAGTGAATTTACAGCTTCTACATTTTTAAACTTCATACGACAACTTATCTCTTTTCTAGAAATTGTTGCCATTTTAAAGCTTTCAAATATATTATCTGTAAAGAATTTATAGAATTTCTTTTCTATAAGTATAATCTCCTGCTCTCTTTTTTCAGGAAAAGACTCTATCAGGTTCTTACGCACAATTGTACGTCTGTATCGGACTATATAATATATTAAATAATAAATACAGTCCGATAAAAAATATAGCACTCTGAAAGGCAATATAGCCAACAACTTCATGAAAAAAGAAAGCAGGTGATATGTCATATTATTAATTTATTTCAGTACTTCTACCGCTTTTTCAATACGTCTGATAGTCTCCTCCTTACCAAGAAGTTCAGTAATATCAAACATATGAGGTCCTTTACACTCGCCCACAACAGCAAGACGGAATGCATTCATAACATTACCCATGTGGTATTCCTTCTCAGTAATCCAGCCGATAACTATATCTTCAGATGGTTTTGAACTGAAATCTTCAATACCACGAAGTACTTCTATAAGCTCGTTCATTATGCGAGGAGTATCTTCTTTCCAGCGTTTCTTGATATCCTTTTCAGCGTATGAATCCGGAGCCACGAAGAAGAAACGTGCCTGATCCCATAATTCCTTAACGAAGTTCACACGGCTCTTGACCAATGAAACTACAGAAGTTAAATAAGCATCACTATATGCAGATACATCCACACCATGTGCTGACAATACAGGCTTAAACAATTCTGCGATTTCAGCATCATCTTTCTTCAAGATATACTCATGATTGAACCAACGTGCCTTTTCATAATCGAATTTGGCCCCAGCCTTACTGCAACGATGCAAATCGAAAAGTTTTACCAGTTCGTCAAGCGACATAATCTCCTGGTCGTTACCTGGATTCCAGCCCAACAAGGCAAGGAAGTTGATAACAGCTTCAGGGAGATAACCTGATTCGCGGTATCCTGAAGAAATCTCACCACTCTTTGGATCATGCCATTCCAATGGGAATACAGGGAAACCAAGACGGTCGCCGTCACGCTTACTCAACTTACCGTTTCCATCTGGTTTAAGAAGCAAAGGCAAATGAGCGAACTCAGGCATTGTGTCTGCCCAACCGAATGCTCTGTAAAGAAGTACATGAAGCGGAGCAGAAGGCAACCATTCTTCACCACGTATTACGTGAGTAACTTCCATCAAGTGATCGTCAACAATATTTGCAAGATGATATGTAGGAAGCTCGTCAGCCGATTTGTACAGCACTTTATCATCAAGTATAGACGAGTTGATAACCACATCACCACGGATAATATCATTTACATGTACATCCTCATTAGGTTCTATCTTGAAACGTACTACATACTGTTTTCCTTCAGCGATAAGAGAATCTACCTCTTCTTTACTCATAGACAATGAGTTGCGCATTGAAAGGCGTGTAGTAGCATCATACTGGAAATTAGGGATTTCCTTTCTCTTGGCATCAAGTTCTTCAGGAGTATCGAAAGCAATATATGCTTTACCGTTATCAAGCAGAACCTGAACGTATTTTTTATATATATCACGACGTTCCGACTGGCGGTAAGGTCCGTAGTTTCCACCAAAACTTACGCCTTCATCGAATTTGATTCCCAACCATTTGAACGATTCGATGATATACTCTTCCGCACCGGGAACGAAACGGTTTGAGTCAGTATCCTCTATACGGAAAATAAGGTCTCCGCCATGCTGACGGGCAAAGAGATAATTATACAAGGCAGTACGCACACCGCCGATATGCAACGCACCTGTAGGGCTAGGCGCGAAACGAACTCTTACTTTTCTTTCTGACATATTGATTTTCAACTAAAATATTACGCAAAAGTAATCTAATTTTCCCGTTTTTTGCTTATTTTGCACCCAAAATATACATTGATTATGAAAACTTTCCGTAAAGACAATACATTTTCATACAAACAACTCCTCTACAAATGTGCTATTTTTATAGTCACTGTGTCAATCATCGTCTATTTCATGCCTAAGGAAGGTAAGTTCAATTATCAGTTTGAACTGAACAAGCCATGGAAATACGGACTGCTTCAGGCATCATTCGATTTTCCGATATATAAAGGAGAAGAACAGGTTAAGGCAGAACAGGACAGTATTCTAAAGTTCTATTCTCCATACTATCATCTTAATGCCGAGACTGGACAGGAAATGATAGAAAAGCTAAAAAAAGATTATGACGACAAATCGCTGATTATAAAGGAATATGCCAACTACAAAAGGCATATAGAAAGGACTTTGGAGAAAATCTACGAGACAGGAGTCATTTCTCCAAACGACATGGAGCAACTGAAGCAGGAAGGAGCCTCAACCATACAGACAATAACACAGAACACGGCTGTCAAAAGAAGTGTCAGTGAAATATACACCATAAAGGAGGCTTACGAGAAACTGATAAACGCAGATACTGTTCATTTCAACAAAATTCTGTTGCAACAATGTAATCTGAACGACTATATTGTTCCTAATCTGACATACGATTCGGAAAAATCCATGACCGCCAGACAGGAACTCCTCTCCAATATCTCATGGGCTATAGGATATGTCATGAACGGCCAGAAGATTATAGACCGCGGAGAAATTATAGACCAAAAGAAGTTTGATATACTACGTTCCATGCAAAAGGAATGGAACAACCGTAGCGAGACAGTGACAGAAAAACGCCTTACACTGTTCGGACAGATTCTTTTTGTATCAATAATGGTAGCTCTGTTCATGGTATATCTTGAGATATTCCGCTGCGATTTCTATAAAGTGAGAGGAAAACTGTATCTATTGTTCAGTATCATTGTGGTATTTCCAGTAATAGCTTTCCTCATGGTTGAACATGCATTTTTAAGTGTTTATATAGTACCATTTGCCATGATTCCAATGCTTATAAAGATATTCCTGGATTCACGTACGGCATTTATGGCACACATAGTAACTATCCTTATAACTTCCATAGCACTCAGAACCCCACACGAATTCATACTGCTGCAGACAGTGGCAGGAATGGCCGCAATATACAGTTTGAGGGAATTGTCGCAACGATCACAGTTACTAAACAGCGCTTTTATCATCACTCTGGCATACTCTCTACTCTACCTTGCCCTTGACCTGGTACACGTGAGCGAGATTGCCCAGTTGAGCACATACGTATACATGAATTTCGTCATTAACGGACTGCTACTACTGTTTACATATCCTCTGCTGTTTATCCTTGAAAAGACTTTCGGATTTACATCCAATGTTACCTTGGTAGAACTTTCGAATATCAACACAAAACTGATGAGGGAGATGTCGGAAACAGCCCCGGGAACATTCCAGCATTCATTGCAACTTGCCAACCTTACTGCAGCGGCCGCCAACCGTATAGGTGCAAACAGCCAGTTGGTGCGTACAGGAGCTATGTATCACGATATAGGCAAGATGTTGAACCCTGCGTTTTTCACCGAAAACCAGTCGGGAGTAAATCCGCACGACCAACTGAACTACAAACAGAGCGCACAGATAGTGATAAGCCATATCACCGACGGACTCAAACTTGCGGACAAGCACAACCTGCCTTCGGTCATAAAAGAGTTCATCAGCACTCACCATGGTAACGGACTTACCAAATATTTCTACATATCATATCAGAATGAGCATCCTGACGAGGAAGTAGACAAGACAGCATTCCAGTATCCTGGCCCTAATCCATTCACAAAGGAACAGGCCATACTGATGATGGCCGACTCTGTGGAAGCGGCATCAAGAAGCCTGCCGGAATATACGGAAGAGAGCATTTCTGCCTTGGTGGACAAGATTATTGACTCGCAAGTACAGGAAGGTTACTTCAAGGAATGTCCTATAACATTCAAGGATATTGCTACTGTGAAAAGCGTGTTCAAGGAAAAACTTAAGACAATGTATCACACGCGAATAAGTTATCCGGAACTAAAAAAATGATTTCCCGGACTCAGAAAATATTTATCAAAAATCTAAAGATATTTTTCAGGACTCAAGAAACTTTTGTCCAAACATCAAGAAACAGTTAGCGTGACACGGACGTGTTACGCGTGTAACACGAACGTGACGCGCCCGTTACACGAAGGTGTTACGCGCGTGACACGTTCGTGTAACGGTAATTATTCTATTACGATTTCTCCATTACGGATAGCCTCCATAATATTTGCAGGAGCACGTTCGGCCAGAAGCTCCTTTTTCATATAGTCCATATAAGGGGCTACATGCTTGAAGAATTGATAATATCCTTTACACAGATAGTTCAGTCCCGGTTCTCCCGTAGCAGTCTTCGCAAAACGGTTCTTAGGACAATCACCATTGCATACAAACAGGAACTCACACTCCTTACACTGTGTTGGTAGTGATTTTTGTTTCATCAGTCCGAATTCCTGTTGTCTTTCGCTGTACATCATCTCTACCAGTGTCTTCTGATAGATGTTACCAAGCTTATATTCAGGGAACACATAATGATCGCACGAATATACATCACCGTTGAACTCCATCACTCCGGCATGTCCGCATGTCTTAGCCATAGAACATACACCTGGTTGCTCTCCTACCCAGTTAGCCAGTGTAGAATCGAATATCTGTATGAAATATTCCCCTACATCGTTCTTCACCCACTCGTCGAAAAGTCTGCAAAGGAAGTTCCCCCATTGTTCCGGAGTCACAGAAAAGTCAGCCAGTTTATCTCCCTCCTGCATAGGCGATGCCAGATGACGACCGTCATTATGTTTGAATATTCTCTCCACGATTGGAGCGAACTGAATATAATGGCAACCTATGGACTTGAAGAAATTATAAAACTCCACCGGATAATCGGCATTATAGTCATTCACTACAGCCATGGCGTTCCATTCCACCCCATACTTGTTAAGTAGTTCTATACCTCTCATTACTTTTACAAACGAAGGAAGTCCTTGCTTATTACGTCGATACTCGTCGTGAAATTCCTGCGGTCCGTCAATAGATACTCCCACAAGCCAATTGTTTTCTTTGAAGAACTTACACCACTCATCAGTGAGCAATGTACCATTGGTCTGTATACAGTTGTCAATGGTTCTTCCACCGGCATATTGTTTCTGAAGTTCTACAGCTTTCTTATAGAAACTGAGCGGACGCATAAGCGTCTCTCCCCCATGCCATGTAAAGAGAACTTGCGGCATAGTCTGTGAGCCTATATATTCTTTGATGAAGCGCTCCAGAAGTTCGTCGCTCATTACATGTTTTGATGTATCCTTGTATAAATTTGATTTTTCAAGGTAATAGCAATAATCACAAGCCAAGTTACATACCGCTCCTACAGGTTTAGTCATCACATATAGCGGCTTGGCAAAAGGTGCAAATGTTTGTTTCATGGTGTATTTATCTTTGTTTTCTTTCGGTTACAAAGGAATAGAAATATAGGGGCATGTGCAAATAAATTATCGGGAAAAATTATCTAATTCATATACCTTCACCCAATCTATCATCATTTCTACAGGTAGTTCATCAGTATTGGCTTTTCCTACCCATGCTCCTTCTATTTGCATGTCAATCAGCAAATAATATGGTGTACCGAATGGGAATTGTCCTTGCTTATCTGTTTCTATTTTAGGGTATGTATGTGTCTGTTTACCGTTTACAGAGAATATTATTTTGTCCGGTAATATTTCCACACCGTATATATTGTAATCATCAGGATTAATTGCAGCTGTTCCGCTATGTGGAGGAATATTTTTCTCATTCAATACATAAGTGTAGTGCGTGTGTATGGTTTGATACACAAAATCATCATGATTTAATCTTTCAATAATGTCTATTTCTCCTCCATTAGGCCATTTCCCTTTTTCTGGCAACATCCAAATAGCAGGCCACGTTCCTTGTGCGGCTCCAAGTTTGGCTTTAACTTCAACCTTACCGTATCCGACAGAAAATTTACCTTTTGTAAATACTCCTCCGGTCAGAAACCTTGCAGTATCATTTGGAACTATTCCTTCATTTTCCACACCACGTAATATAAGTTTTCCCCTTTTTACCTTGTATAAAGAATTATGATCGGACATATATCTGTTCCAATCTGACTTACCCCTTGGGATTTTACTCCATAATTCTTCGTCAACACTATTTCCTCTGAAGTTCTCCTTCCAAATCAGTTTATATGAGTTCTCTCTTTCCTGACATACTACGGCCTGGAAAGAGAGAATAAAAAATACAATAGTAAACAAAATATTATTTTTCATTAGTTGTTAATTACTATTATGAGAAATTAATTTATAATTCTGTTACTTTTAAATCCTATTGCCAGAATATCCTTGGAATTATCAAATCCTTTATCATTGTAGTAAAAAATGATTGTTTCACTTTATTATTATCTCGTCAAAACAGAATTTCGAAATCTGCCCGGGACGCATAAAATGATTTTCAGGAATAAGTCCTGCAGCTTTTGCGGTAATTCTGACGTATACAGCACTTGTATTACCTTCCTCGAAAACTATATCCTCCACAAAATTTCCTTCACGGAATATATCCTGGACAGAGAATTTCCTTTCGGAATATAGTCTGAAAGATTTATTATCATCAGAGATCTCCACTTTAATGCTTTTAGGCTTGTGTACTCCCATACCATAGTTTGTTAGACATCCTATACCGATACTTTCTATTTCCTGCGCACCTTTAAGGTCAATGGTAAACACCGCATCGGAGTTGGCCCAAGTACACCACTCAAAATCAGACTGTCTCTTACTTCCTCTGACACCGTTTGTGAGCAAATATACGTCTTTATTTGCACTTTCAATAGATTTTCCTGTTGCTTTATTGAAATTAATCTGCAAAGAAAGAGTCTCACCCATCTGTTTGCCGTCCTTAAAAGACGCAACATTTACAACCGTACTCTCTTCCACAGGAAAAGCCGTTGAAACCAAATTCGATTTCGCATTCGGTGCGCTACCGTCAGTAGTATATCTTTTTTCCACATCAGTACGTTCACATTGCAATTCAACACTTACACTTCCGTCAGCAGGCACACATTTATGCTGTATATTATACATAGACTTCGCATAGCGTACCCCCTTTACATCCAAGTGAGCCAGGAAGTTATCCAATCCTTTCTGGAATTTTTCCCAGTCGTTTGTGCCTTTCTTTCTCCATGCCATATCTGCCAAGGCAGCCAGACGTGGGAAAATCATATAGGTAACATCATCAGCCGTATTACAGAACTCGGTCCACATAGAAGCTTGCACGCCCAACAATAAGTCTTCGTAGCCTTCTTTCCAGCTTTCCTGCACCGGCTCGTAGGCATATATATCTTTCATAAGATTGTTACCGAAGTAGGTTACAGGTTCGAACCATTGAGGTCCCTGATATCTGATGAGATAAAGTAGTCTTGCCGGAGTAAGTATAAACTTGTGTCCCTGTGCGGCAGCTTTCAATGCAGCATTACCGTAGCCTTGCCAACCGAAAATCACAGTTCCGTCCGGTACACGGCTGTTGGTCAACTCGTCCCATCCCATCATTTTCTTTCCGTTAGCTCTCACACAGTCACTCATTCTCTGCATGAAGTATCCTTGCAGATCCTCTACGTGGGCAATCCCTTCCTGTTTCATCCTTTTTCTACACAACGGACATGTCTGCCAATAGAACTTATTGGCCTCATCGCCACCCATGTGAATATACTCCGACGGGAACAGTTCTGCCACTTCACCAATTACGTCACCCAAAAACTCGAAAGTCTTCTCATTACCGGCGCAGTAAATTATCTCAGTGTCTCGTCCACCTAATCCCGGAAGGACATTTATTTCCTTTTTTACGTTGGGACATGCCAACTCAGGATATGATGCCAATGCCGCACACGAATGGGCCGGCACATCAATTTCTGGAATTATCTCTATCTGTCTTTCAGAAGCATATCTGATAATTTCCTTCATATCCTCCTGTGTGTAGAAACCACCAACAGTACATTTCTCGCCTTCCTGTCTGTTTCTTCTGCCGTAAAAAGGAGTGTCGCCTCTGTCAGGACGCCATGCCCCGACCTCAGTCAGACGCGGATATTTTTTTATTTCTAGTCTCCAGCCTGTGTCATCAGTCAGATGCAGATGAAGCTTATTCAGCTTCAACATAGCCATACAGTCTATCACCCTAATCAAATCCTCTTTGGGCATAAAATAGCGAGCGACATCTACCATTAGTCCTCTATAGCTGAATCTAGGTCCGTCGTTTATGTCCATAGACTGAATATACCATTCTTGTCTGGAATTTCCTTCAGAAGACTCTATTTGTGGAGGAAGTGCCATTCTCAAAGTCTGTACTGCATAGAAGAAACCATTCCTGTCTGAGGCAGAAACATCAATACCTTTGGCGTCTACCTTCAGTCTGTACGATTCTTTTGCCAAGGTACTGTCTGCTATAAAACGTATGGCTGCGTTATCATCTTCGGTAACATGTATTTTGAATCCGGAAGAAGATTCAAAAAGCGACGAAAGATATCTTGCCACTTCTTTCTTTTCATCGCCTAAAGCGTATATTGTAGTATGTGGAGTTATACAATAACCTTTATTCTCCGTTACAACCACTTCTGCCGGTGAGGGAATGATTTCCCGCTCTTCAGTCGTTCTACATCCAGTCACGACAAGGCACAATGCCATTACTACCAGTGTTGCAGGAAATATATTTTTTTTCATTATCATAAAAAAATTCTTATTGATTTTAAACATAAATGAGTCGGTGAACCTGCAACCAAGTCCGCCGACTCATTTTCTATATCTGACAATCAGCAACATTAGATGTGTACATATCAATAACCAAAGTTATTGTCTGTAATACCTGGGTTGTTATCTCTTTCCGAATCAGGAATAGGGAGTAACAAATTCTTTTTCAAGAAATCTTCAGTCAAGTTTCCTTCATTGTAAACACGATCAGTCCATTTTTGTGCTGATGATTTATAGTAAGCATCAGAAACTCTTGTTATCTCATGATTATTGTGATATTCAAGTGCTTTCTTCAGGAATTCTGTGCCACGTATTCTCATCATTTCATACATATCAGGTTCACCGAACAACTCTATGATACGTTCAAAATATAGTTTTTCACGTACCTGATCTTTGCTCAGATTTTCAGGCCAATCTGCAGGTTCAGTAGCAGGAACTACTGTCTGTGCTGAACGGCGCGCACGAGCAAGTACCTTGTTTGCAAGTTCTATTGCTTTTTCAGTCTGGTCAAGTTCATTATACACATCGGCCATTAATAAAAGCATTTCAGCATATCTATACACCATAAGATTTTTATGAGAAGCAGTACCTTGCTGATTCTGGTCGTAGAGTTTTGCATGCGCCGGCCATGCGTTCTGATTTCCGTTTTCTGCAAAAGTTTTTCTAATACCTTTCAAAGCTTGAATTTCAGCCTTTTCTCTTGGAGATGCATTTTCTGAAATTTGTAGTCCTTCCATATATTCCAAGCTTGGGTTTGCAGGATTTTCAAACTTGTCATATGGCAGTATTCCTACATAGATTTTATCTTCTACATCCTTTCCATTCTTCTGAATCTTCTCATATACAGGTTTATTCTCGGCATTTACTCCAGTCTGTACTTTATACGTAAAGTAAGGATAGTAGTAAACACTGTCGTTTGCCGATGGCTTATCGCCCACCTGAGGTTTTGGATTTGCCTGGTTATTACCGTTTCTCTTTCTGTGTATTGTAAGGAACGTTGCATTGATACGTGGATCACCCGGATACATGCTTTGGTGCATATCGTATGCAGCCTTTGTTGCTCGGTATGTACTCCAGTTCACACCTGTAGTAGAAGCAGTAGGTGAAAAACGGTTACTTGCACGGTTGAAACAGTTTGTAGAGGTAACACTGAAGTTTATCTGGAAGATAGACTCTTTAGAAGTGGAAACCCAGTCGCCGAACAAATCCGCAAAATTATTCTCCAAATCATAAATATTATTGTTATAGACCTCATCAAACTTAGTTTTAGCGTTAGTCCAGTTTTCCTGAGGATTGATGCCTGTTGCAGCCATACGGTAATATACTTTACCCATGAATGCCTTTACAGCCCATGAGTTTGCACGGCCTACGCTTGACTTTGCACTAATACCTTCTGCGTCTTTAAGATCGTCTATTACATGTCCAAGTACTTCTGCAGCAGGTGTACGTCCTATAGTAATACCTTCAGAAGTAGAGGCAGAAGTTTTAAAAGGAACATCTCCGAACAAAGATACCAGATTATAGTATGCCATAGCACGCAAGAACTTCGCTTCACCACTATACTGTTTCTTTATATCGTCAGATAATCCACTGTTATTCAGATTTTCCAGATAAGCATTAACCTCGGAAATAACCTTGTACATTGCATTCCACGTAGTTGATATAAGACCATCACTTGAGAGTGACTGCAAACTTACTATTCCATCACTACCGCTTCGTTGTGACCAACCAAATCCTGAACCACTTACAGGAATTTCCTGCCAATGTTGTCCGTAAGCCGAAGTGGTACTCATGTAAGAATAACATCCTAGCAATGCAAGTTCTGCATTACTACTGTTTGAGAACACTATTTTATTGTTCTGCGTATATAGCGGATTTTCGTCCAGACATGACGACATGCAGCATGCCGCAGAAAGTGATAATATCAGATATTTAATATTTTTCATGACTTATGTTCTTTGTAAGTTATTGTTATTATTGATTTAGAATGTTACATTCAGTCCGAATATAAACTGACGCGGAGTAGGATAAGAGTTCATATCAACTCCCGGGCGTAAGCCGTCAAAAGCAAAAGTATTCACTTCAGGATCGTATCCGCTATAGTCTGTAATGATGAATGCATTTTTAACAGACGCAAATATTGAAGTATTCTGGAATCCTATCTTTTTCATCCACGATTTAGGAAGAACATAGTTCAGAGTGATGTCCGAGCAACGTAGATAACTACCGTCTTCTACATATCTATCCATAACCATATTCTGTACTATGAAGTTAGATGATGGATAGAGGTTAGACTTGTTTTCAGGAGTCCACATACCTTCAAATGCTTTCTTAGATACTGTACCAGCTTTTGAACCAGGAGTATTGATGTAACGATTATTCACGTTTATGATGTCACGTCCATACACACCGTTGAATGCTGCAGATAAGCTAAGATTCTTCCATGACAATGAAGTCTGGAATCCGTATGTAAAGTCAGGATTAGGATTACCTATAATATTACGGTCCGAAGTATCAATACTTCCGTTACCATCGAAGTCAACAAACTTAACATCACCAGCTACAGGTTTCTGTCCCAATACATCATTATAATATCCTATAGTACCGTCAGGTTTTGTAAATCTTATACCTTGATCTGTAATATCTTCAGCTTGTACTATACCCTGGGTTGCATATCCCAGGAACAGTCCCGGTTCTTCACCCTGGAGGAAGATATGCCCTACTCCGAAATGGTCACCAAGCGAATTACCGTAGTAACCGATTCTTTCACCCAAACATCCGAATTCAGTTGGGATAAGTCCCAAGTTTACGATTTTGCTCTTATTCTTTCCAAAGTTACCAGTCAAGCTCCATTTCCAATCCTTAGTGTCAATAATTTGAGCTGTAAGTGTCAGTTCAATACCTTTATTATCCAACGATCCCTGATTATAATACGTAGATGCAAATCCGGCTGATCCAGGCAGATTTCTTGAAATAAGCAAATCATTTGTTCTCTTCACATAGAAATCAAGAGTACCGCTAAGTCTTGAACGGAACAATCCAAAATCAAAACCAGCATTCCATGAAGCAGTCTTTTCCCATGTCAGTCCGTTGTTTGGCAAATTGGTAATACTAAGTGTAGCCATTTGGTTTCCTGAACCGTCAGCATAATGGTTAGTTCCACCACCATACATAGAGAATGTAGAATAAGGATTAATACTCTGATTACCAGTTACACCATAGCTAACTCTCAGTTTCAACTGGCTCATCCAGTCTACATCTTTGAGGAACTCTTCCTGTTCCATACGCCAAGCCAATGAAGCTGAAGGGAAATAACCCCAACGGTTACCCTGTGCAAACTTGCTGGATCCGTCGGCACGAATTGATGCTGTAATCAGGTACTTGTCAAGGAATGACAGATTGATACGTCCCAAATATGACAGCAATTGATAGTCACGCTGTATTGGTTCCTGATGCTGCACATTACCTGCCATGTGAATACCGTTCTCACGCAGGTCAAACATTGTAAACTGTGAACCGATAGTATTCTGATTCAAGAACTTATACGCATCGTATGTAACACCGGCTGTAGCATCCAAAGTTGCAATATTTCCCAACTTAGTATTGTAGTTCAACACATTTTCTACAGAATAATTGCTCTTGTTCAGAGTGGATAAAGCCAGATATCCATTGTTGTTCATACCTTGATACAACTGCAGACCATACCAGCGGCTGCGGTCGTTGATATTCATGTTACCTCCCACACGCAGGTTATACTGCAATCCTTTTACAATTTTCCATGAAAGGTCCATACTCATGTTGAAAGTTTTGTCGTTTGCTACATCTTCGTAGTCGTTAAGCCAGCTGAAGATAGTAGTCTTGTTCTCTGCCTGGAACGAAGGGTCACCTTCAGGCATTTCGAACGGTGCATAGTCCAAAGCTGTACGAGAGATAGCTGTAGTTGATCCACCCAAAGTACTACCTCCTGCCATCATGTTGTTCTGTCTGAGCGAACCGCTCATTGTCATATTCAGATGAACAGTCTTAGAAAGATCCATACCCAAGTTGGCACGCAAGTCGCCTTGTTTAAGCCCGGTCTGTTTTACTGTACCGTTGATATCCTTGAAATTTGCAGATATATAATAAGTCATCTTATCACTACCACCATTTACAGACAAAGAATATGTCTGAGAGAAAGCAGAACGATAAATTTCATCCTGCCAGTTACGATACTGAATCAAATGATAAGTTTCAGGATTATTCGGATCATAATTTGCTAAAGCATCATTGAACACATATCTTACTTCATCACCAACCACATAGAAAGGATATTGTCCGTTAGAAATACGCGAATTGATATAAGCAGCATGTTCCTGCAGGTTTGTCATTTCCATAAGGCGTGTAGGTTCAGCTATAGTAAAATTAGCGCTTACGTTAACCTTTGCCTTACCCTGTTTACCCTTCTTCGTTGTAATAAGGATTACACCGTTTGCACCACGCGAACCATAAATAGCAGTTGATGAAGCGTCTTTCAGAATTGTGATATCCTCAATATCGGCAGGATTAAGTGCGGCCAACGGATCCTGGTTGATCTGGAAGTCACCGCTGATACCAGACGATGCAAATTCACCGGCCGATGCCTGAGGAACGTTATCGATTACATAGAGAGGTTGGTTGTCACCACGCAATGAACTCGCACCACGGATTGTGATAGATGACGCTGCACCTACTGCAGATGATGAAGAACTGACCACAAGTCCTGCTACTTTACCGGACAACAGATTGTCCAACGATGTAGCCTTGGATGCGTCATTAGCATCGGGACGCATAGTGGTAAGTGCACCTGTCAAGTCTCCCTTACGTGCTGTACCGTAACCTACTACTACAACCTCTTCAAGAGCCTGTGCATCTTCTTTCATTTCCACATTTATCACAGTCTTGTTGCCTACAGTAACTTCCTGAGAGGAGAAACCAATAAAAGTAAATACAAGTACAGACTTTGATCCATTCACCTTAATTGAATAATTACCATCGAAATCTGTAATAGTTCCCACTGTACTACCTTTCACTTGTACGTTAACTCCAGGCATACCTTCTTTTAATTGAGCGTCTAATACTTTACCCGTAACGATCTGCTCTTGGGCCAATGCTTCAAAAGAGAGCAAAAGCATTGAAACCATTAACAGGCAGAAATACTTTAATTGTTCTTTCATTAATACTAAATTTTAGTTAAACATTAAAATGAAAATTATACTTTAGATTTTTGTTTTTTCTACTATTAATTTCAAATCACGTTGCAAATCTAAGTTTTGCCATTTTTCTTTATGTTCACAAATAGCTATTTTCATTTCCATTTTTGGCTAAATAGCTATTTTTAGAATATTATTATACATTATTGTAATTTCTCATAGTAATAGAGTCTTATTTATAATTATATAATTGAAGTTCTTCCGATATTTTTTTATCTTTGTCATATAATGGGAAAAATATGAAAAATACATTGCAATATATACTTTCGATTATTATATTAAGTATTCTTTTTTGTGACACACTTAATGCAAGAAATAGTTATAGCTTTATCCAAATAGGATTAAAGCAGGGAATGCCTTCATACGTTAATTATGTTTTTGAAGAAAGTAACGGTGTAGTTTGGCTTGATACTTCAGACGGAATAATCAGATATGATGGCCTTGAATTAAAGAAGTATTTCATACCTTCCTTAGAATCCGAAGTGTCTAATAGAAGAATTTTTCAAATTGTAGAAGATAAGAACAAACAGCTTTGGTTTCTCTCCACAAATGGAATATTGATATATTCAAAAGAAAAAGATGATTTCATACCATATTATTTAAATGATGGGAAATCTATAGTAGCAGGTGCTGTATGCGAGATAGAAGATGGACTTCTATTTGGAGTAAATAATAAATTATATAAATACAGTTATGAAACTAAGTCTACAAAGATATTTTCTGAACTAGGAAATGAAATTGATTTCTCTATAAAAAGGATGGTATTTTGGGATAACAACACAATAGTATGTTCAAATCGTAATAATAAAGTTGTATTATATGATATAGAAAAGGATGAATTAAAGCAGAATATCTTTCTGGAAAGTAATAATTATTCTGATCTATGTATTGACAATAAAGGCTTTTTATGGATTACTGACTATAATAACGGTGTAAAAAAAATTGCCAGAGATGGTAGTCTGGTTGCACAATATACGTCTCAAAATTCCAACTTAAGCAGTGATTTAATATTATGCATGACATTGATAAATGATATGATCTGGATTGGTACAGACGGAGGCGGAGTAAATATCATTAATCCTGAGAATGGAAATATCCAAGTACTAAAACACGAATCAGGTAATATACATACATTGCCTGTAAATACAATTCTGAATATTCATGGTAGCAGAAAAGGGAATAATATATGGCTCGCCACAACTCGTGGTGGATTAATAAATGCCAGATTGAGTTATATGATTACATACTCAAGTGTGGCATTAGGTAATAACAATGGATTAAGTGAAAACACTGTCCTTACGCTCTATCAAGAGCCTGATTCTGAGTATATATGGATAGGAACAGATGGAGGAGGTATAAATAGATTGGACGAAAAGCATAATTCCATTAAGCATTATCCGACTAGTTGGGGTGATAAAATAGTATCTATCTGTAAATATTCTTCTACGGAATTATTGGTATCAATTTTTTCTAAAGGTCTTTTTTTCTTTAATAAAGAAACAGGTGAGAAGCGTCCCTTTGAATTAAGCCAAGATAAGTTAAGTAATTATATAAAATACAGCAGACTCTCAACCAATCTTTACAATGAAACAGAAAATAATATTCTCCTATTGACAAATCCTGTAGTAAGATACAATGTTTCTACAGGTATGACTGAGGAATTAATAAACTTAACATCTGAAGTTTCACTGGGAATGTTGTGTTACATTGGTAAGGATAGCTTATATTCTTATTTTCATAATACCCAAACTATTTATAAAATACCCAAGGCAGGTAAACATATTCACTCCATATTCCATTCGGACATACCATATTTTATTAATTCAGTATCAATAGATTATAATGGTGTTCTATGGATAGTGGGAACAAAAGGACTCTATACATATATCAATGGAGAATTGTCTCAAATTAAAAATTCGCTTTTTAAAGAAGCTAAATCTGTTTTATGCGATGAGAGAGGACGCGTCTGGATAGGTGCAGGACAGGAACTTTTTGCATATTATCCTTCAGACAAAAAGTTTATACTGTATGGAGAGTCTGACGGGGTACTTAAAAATGAATACTTACAAAAGCCTAAACTCTTATCTAATTCGGAACGGATTTATTTAGGAGGAGTAAACGGATTGTTAAGTATTGAATCTGAAGCCTTTAGTCTTAGACCGGACGAGATGAAAGAAGCCAATGTGGTTATTATGGAGTTATCAGTGGGTGGAATAAATATGATGAACTGTATAAAAAATGGAGAAATATCTTTACCATGGAACTCACGCAACATCAAAATTCGTTTTTTGGTTGAAGGAGATGATATTCTTCGTCCACGTCAGTTTCATTATATATTAGACAGTCATTCGGATAATGCCTTTACAAGTTATAATAGTGAATTGAATATTCCTTCGCTCGCATCTGGAACTTATCCTATAATGGTAAGCTACACAAAAAAAGATGGTGGATGGGCTAAGAATAAAAATGTATTAACTCTTATTATACTTCCCCCGTGGTATAAATCATGGTGGTTTATTATGATTATGTCAATACTGTTCTTATTCATTGTTTTAGTAATTATTGTTGCTGCATTACGGAAAAAGGACCGTCGTGTTAAATGGATGTTGAAAGAACATGAACAAAAGATCTATGAAGAAAAAGTCAGATTTCTTATTAATATAAGTCATGAGCTTAGAACACCTTTGACATTGATTTATGCACCATTGAAGAAAGTTATTGATTCTATACAACCTTCAGACCGATATTTTAGACAGTTGAACATAGCATTCCATCAGGCACAGAGAATGAAAGATCTTATCAGCATGGTTCTGGATGCCAGAAAAATGGAAATGACAATGACACATCTCGATATTCAGAGCTACGATTTGAATCAATGGATTGAGGAAGTCAGTTCAAATTTTGTAGATGGTGAAGATAAAACAGGAAGCATAGAACTTCAACTTGATAACAACATAGGCAAAATTGGTTTTGATAAAGATAAATGTATGGTTATTTTGTCCAATCTACTTATGAATGCCATTAAACATAGTCCACAGGATTCTAAAATAATTATACGAACAGAGCTTACAGAAGATGAAAAGAATGTAAGGATTTCTGTTTCCGATCAGGGTGTTGGTCTTAAAAATGTTGATACAGAGAAACTCTTTGTCCGTTTTTATCAAGGGGATAAAGAACATGAAGGAACTGGCATTGGATTATCTTATTCAAAAATTCTAGTAGAATTGCATAAAGGGAAAATAGGAGCATATAATAACCCTGACAAAGGAGCTACATTTTATTTTGAATTACCAACTGTTCAAAATATTTCCGAAGAAATACCACAAAATAATAATTACTTAAATGAGCTACTGTCATCGCAATCGTCTATAGAAATCGCGATGCCTGATAAAGACAAGATAAAAAGTATTAATCTGAAGGATTATGTGGTACTGATAGTTGATGATAATTCAACTTTAGTTAATTATTTAGCAGAAGATTTTAAGGAACAATTTAAGCGTGTATTGATAGCTTACGATGGAGAGCAAGCTTATAAAATGATATGTAAAGAATTTCCTGATATTGTTGTGAGCGATGTTATGATGCCCATAATGAATGGCTATGAGTTATGTAAGGCTGTTAAAGAGAATATTTCTGTAAGCCATATACCTTTTATTCTACTTACTGCCAGAAATGATGAAGATAGCCGTCAGTATGGCTATATGATGGGAGCCGACAGCTATTTGGAAAAACCTTTTGAAATTGAAGAATTACTGGCTAAAGTAGTAAACAAACTATATAATAGAATTCAAACAAAACGACATTACCAACAGATTGGTAATTTACCAGTATCTGTAGATAGTGATTTGACTAGAAAAGATACACTTTTTATGGATAAACTTAATCAAACAATAATAGAAAATCTTGATAACACAGAACTTGATATTCCTTATATATGTAACCAAATAGGAATGAGTCGTGCATCTTTGTATAATAAATTAAAAGCTATAACAGATATGGGAGCAAATGATTATATAAATAAGATAAGGATTGAGCAAGCAATGAAATTAATAAGAGAAAGTGATCTGAATTTTAATGAAATCTCTGATAAAGTAGGTTTTGCATCGGCACGATATTTTAGTACATCCTTTAAACAATATACCGGAGTTACTCCTACACAATATAAAAAGCATTATATCAATGAAAATTTACAGTAATATAACTTAGAAACATGTGTATTTTTGTAGAATTTTGTTTTCTAATGTTTTTTTTATTCAGTTTGTTTTATATTAATGGTATTATTATTGGATTAGTTTTATATATTTGCAGAGTAGAATTAAACAACAGCAAATAATAACCTTAAATTTTTTTTATTGATTATACATCTTTTTTATCCGATATTTGCTAATACTTCTCTTTTGGAAATCCCAAAACTATATATAAATATGAACTGTAATTTTTTTTTCAGGACAATAGCATTATGTCCTATCTTTTCTCTTTGTTCTTGTACAACAAATGAAGAATATTACACAAAACATCTGGAATTTCCAGAGGGTATAACAATTGAGCAGAAAGTTGATATGGCATCTCGTCTAGTTCCTACACCACAACAGTTAGAGTGGCAAAAAATGGAGTTGACGGCTTTTCTGCATTTTGGTATAAATACTTTCACCGGACGTGAATGGGGTGACGGAAATGAAGATCCTGCCTTATTTAATCCTACAGAACTTGACGCAGAACAATGGGTCCGTACTCTTAAAGATGCCGGCTTCAAAATGGTTATCATCACAGCAAAACATCATGATGGTTTTTGTCTTTGGCCTACAAAAACTACTAAACACTCTGTAGAGTCCTCTCCATGGAAAGGAGGTAAAGGAGATGTAGTAAAAGAACTACGTAATGCCTGTGATAAATACGGCATGAGATTCGGAGTTTATCTTTCTCCATGGGATAGAAATGCTGAATGTTATGGGGATTCTCCTGCGTATAACAAATTTTTCATTGAGCAGCTTACTGAACTATTAACCAACTATGGTGAAGTACATGAAGTATGGTTTGATGGAGCCAACGGAGAAGGTCCTAACGGTAAGAAACAGATATATGACTGGGATGCTTTTTATTCTACAATACGTACTCTTCAGCCAAAAGCTGTTACAGCTATTATGGGTGATGATGTACGTTGGGTTGGTAATGAAAAGGGTATTGGTCGTGAAACTGAATGGAGTGCAACAGTGATTACTCCTGGAGTGTATGCGCGTGCGGCAGAAAACAATAAAACTTTAGGCATCAATAATATGTCAAAAGATCTAGGTGGAAGAGAAATTCTTGCTAAAGCAAAGGAAATGTTCTGGTATCCGTCAGAAGTTGATGTATCTATCCGTCCGGGATGGTTCTATCATGAGGATCAAGACAATAAAGTAAAATCTCTCAAACACCTTACCGACATCTATTTCCAGTCTGTTGGGTATAATTCAGTATTACTTCTAAATATACCTCCTGATACAAAGGGACTAATCAATGAAGCCGATGTAAACAGACTAAAAGAATTCAAGACCTATCTTGATGAGACCTTTGCAGATAATAAAGTTACCGACGGTAATAAACTTTGGGCAGCAGCTCAAGGAGAGCAAAAGGAATATACACTTAAAGCAAATTCTGAAATCAACGTAATAATGCTTCAGGAAGATATATCAAAAGGTCAAAGAGTAGAAGCTGTTGATGTAGAAGCATTAACTGACGGACAGTGGAAAACTGTAGCACAGGGAACGACTGTTGGATATAAAAGAATATTCAGATTCCCGACTACAAAGGCTGAAAAAATACGTATTACTCTTACTGCTTCAAGGAACAAGGCTAATATATGTAATGTAGCCGCATACTACGCAAGACCACTTACTGATGATGCTGTTAATCAGAAATGGAACAACCTATCACGTGATGGCTGGAAGATAATTTCAAATTCTCCACTGGTAATTGATCTTGGACAAAAGGTTTCACTTTCTGCATTTACATATGCTCCTGCCAAAGCCGAAGCAAAGCCTGATATGGCATTCAAGTATTCGTTTGCTGTAAGTACGGATGGGAAGAACTGGAAAACAATTAAGAAAGACAGTGAATTCAGTAACATAATGAACAATCCAATTCCTCAAACTATATCTATCGATGAAGCCAGCAATATTAGGTTTATACGTTTGGATGCAGTTTCAGTAAATGGAAATCCAGCCAAAGTTGATATTAACGAAATCGGTGTTAATATCCAAAAGTAAAATTTAATACAATACGAAATTTATAATTTTAAATTTAATATCATGAATATAATATATAATAGACTGTCGGTTTATATTGCAGGTACAGCAGCCATTATATCGGCAACTTCATGTTCCGAAGAGAAAAAAGAAAAGGAACAGCAGTATAATATAGTATATATAATGACTGACGACCACACATCACAGATGATGAGTTGTTATGACAATCGTTATGTCGAGACTCCTAACCTTGATCGCATAGCGGCAGAGGGTGTGAAGTTTACCAATAGTTTTGTAGCCAATTCGCTCAGTGGGCCAAGCCGTGCATGCATGTTTACAGGAAAACATAGTCATGCAAACGGATTTTATGATAATACAACTTGTATTTTCGACGGTACACAGCAGACTATGCCAAAACTGCTTCAAAAAGCAGGTTATCAGACAGCTATCATCGGTAAATGGCACCTTGAGAGTCTGCCTACAGGTTTTGACTATTGGGAAATACTCCCAGGACAAGGTGACTACTACAATCCTCGCTTCATCGAAATGAACAACGATACTATTACTGAGAAAGGATATCTGACCAATATTATTACTGAAAAGAGTATTAACTGGTTAGAGAATCAAAGAGACAAGAATAAACCTTTCTGTCTGTTTGTACATCACAAAGCCTGTCACCGTAACTGGTTGCCTGAATTGAAATATCTGTCTCTATATGAAGACAAAACTTTTGAGATGCCTGATAATTTCTATGACGATTATGAAGGTAGAGAAGCTGCAAAAACTCAGGAAATGGGCATTCTTAAGGATATGGATATTATGTATGACACAAAGATGTACAGAGCCGATAAGAACAGCCGTCTTAAGTCAACATACGAGGCAATGATTAACAGACTTGATCCTGAAGATCGTAAAGTTTATGAAGACTTCTACCAACCTATCATAGATGAATTTTACAAGAAAAATCCTAAAGGTAAAGAACTGGCAGAATGGAAATACCAGAGATATATGCGTGATTATGCCAAAGTCCTGAAATCATTTGACGACAATGTAGGCCAATTGCTTGATTATTTGGAACAAAAAGGATTGATGAAGAACACTCTTATAGTTTATACTTCAGACCAAGGTTTCTATATGGGAGAGCATGGTTGGTTCGATAAACGTTTCATGTACGAAGAATCTATGCGTACACCACTTGTAATGCGTATTCCTGATGATTTCAAGACTAAAGCTAAAGGTGAAATTCCTCAAATGGTACAGAATATTGATCATGCGGCAACATTCCTAGATTTAGCTGGTGCTGAGATACCTGAAGATATACAAGGAGTATCAGTACTTCCTTTACTGAAAGGTGAGAAACCAGCTGATTGGCGTAAGTCGCTTTACTATCATTTCTATGAATATCCTGCAGAACATATGGTAAAACGTCATTATGGTGTTCGCACAGAAAGATATAAGCTTATTCATTTCTATAATGATATTGATTCTTGGGAACTTTATGACTTGCAGGAAGATCCAAAAGAAATGAACAATCTTTACGGTAAAGAAGGTTATGAACAGATAACTGAAGACATGATGAAGGAACTTAGAAAACTTCAGGCACAGTACAAAGACCCTATTGAAGAAAAACTTAAAGAGAAATTATAATGTGTATAACCAAGAAGTGACATTGTCATCCAATTGACTTTGCCACTTCTTTTAAACCCTATTATAACCATGAGAAATCGTTTATTATTTATTCTTGCAACGTTAGTATTTACCTTTACGTTCGCGGAACTTAATGCACAAAAACGTTTCGACAGTAAGAAACTGTATTCAGTGAGTTCCGTTAAGTATAAAGGTAAAGTATGGACTTATTCTGGAGTCGCTCCCCAAATCAGACTTTCTGCAGCCAATGAAGCTGATAAGTCTCAACTTTGGTCAATAGCCGACTTATCTGGTAGTTACAGGTTGGTTAACCCTTTCGATAATTTGGCGATACAAGCAGGTGATAATGGTTTCGTACAGGCTGTCGAAACTAATGGATCTGACGAAATGCAACTTTGGCTCATTAAGCCGGAAGGCAAATATGTACACCTGATTCCATCGAACAAAGCCCAATGGATGGCTGTCTGTAAGGAAGATGGAAGTGTAGTTCTAATGGATATCAATAAGGCAAAAAATGATGAAGCTGCACTTTTCATAATTACAGAGACGAATGTAGCTGCACCAGCATCATCCCAAACCGCTGTACGTGAGAAAGTGTATTGGGAAGACGAAACCATGTTTGCAGAGAATAAGGAAATAGGTCATGCCACTTATACTCCATACGTAAGTGAGAAAGAAATGATGGCAGACAGAGAGTTTTACGCAACGCCATGGGTTTACACAAAAAGTAAATCTGTAGAACTCCTTAATGGTAACTGGTACTTCAATTTCGTATCACAGCCCTCTGAACGTCCTGTAGATTTTTATAAAGAGGATTATGACGTAAGAAGCTGGACTACCATTCCTGTACCGTCAAATTGGGAGATGCACGGATATGACAGGCCTATATATTGTAATGTAGAATATCCTCATTCTAATACTCCTCCTTATATTGATGCTCGCAAAGGATTCAATGATGGAGGCAAAAACTATGGTATAAACCCAGTTGGTTCGTACGTAAAATATTTCGATTTACCTGATAATTGGAAGGATAAACGTACATTTATCCAGTTCGGAGGTATTTACAGTGCAGCATTCGTTTATTTGAACGGTGAGTATGTTGGATACACTCAGGGAGCCAATAATGTAGCTGAATTTGATATCACAAAACTTGTGAGAGAGAAAGATAACAAACTTGCCGTGCAGGTATTCCGTTGGAGTGACGGTTCATATCTGGAATGTCAGGATATGTTCCGTATGAGTGGTATATTCAGAGATGTATTCATTTATTCCACTCCACTAGTAAGTGTAAGAGATCATTATATAACCTCCGAACTTACTCCTGAATCAGGATATAAAGACGGAAAAATGAATGTGGAACTTACTCTTGATAATCGTGACGGAATAGCAGGCCAAAAGGATATAGTAGTAAAACTATCGGATCCTTTCGGAAAGACTATAGCCGAAGAGACTCTTTCTGTAAGTTTTACAAATAAGAAACGTACTGATAAGCTGAATGTTAGTTTCAATCTGAAGAACCTGCTACCTTGGACAGCCGAAACACCTGATCTTTATACCGTATCTGTAATACAGCGTAATGGCGGTAAAGACGAAATGGCATTTTCTACCAAATACGGATTCCGTGATATAGAAATACGTGGCTCCCTTGTTTATATCAATGGAAAACGCGTTTTCTTCAAGGGGGTGAACAGACATGACACTCATCCTTTGTACGGACGTGCGGTTACTACAGAATCTATGCTTGAGGACGTGCTGCTGATGAAGAGAAACAATATCAATACTATTCGTACATCGCATTATCCTAATGCTGCAAAGATGTATGCCATGTTTGATTATTACGGACTTTATACTATGGATGAAGCTGATCTTGAAGACCATGCAAACCAGTCTATAAGCGATATGCCTTCGTGGATTCCTGCTTTCGTCGACCGTATTGACCGTATGGTATTACGTGATCGTAATCATCCAAGTGTAATTTTCTGGAGTCTAGGCAATGAGTGTGGAGGCGGTAATAACTTCCAGGCATGCTATGACGCTGCAAAACGTCTTGACCCACGTCCTGTACATCATGAAAGTACTCGTGACGGAAAAGAATATGGCGGTAACAGATTCAGCGACCTTTATTCGAAAATGTATCCTGGTATGGATTGGATGGACAAGTATGTCAATTCTTTCGATAAACCTATGTTCATCTGCGAATATGCTCATGCCATGGGTAATGCTATAGGTAATCTGAAGGAATACTGGGAAAGTATTGAAAGCAGCAATTCCACTATCGGTGGTGCTATTTGGGATTGGGTAGATCAAGCAATATATGAGCCTAAAGACATATTGAACGGAACTTATGAAGGAAGACTCCACACAGGTTATGACTTCCCTGGCCCTCATCAAGGTAACTTCTGTTCTAACGGTATAGTTCCTGCCACCAGACATGAGTCACCGAAGCTGAAAGAGGTTAAGGCTGTATATCAGTATGTGAAGTTTGGTATGAGCGAAAAGAATGTAAAGAAGAACACTGTATCTGTCAATATAAACAATACATATGATTTCATTACACTGAACGGTTACGAACTTTTATGGGAAACTGTAGAGAACGGAAACATAGTAGGAAAAGATAGTATGCTTCTGCCTGCCATTGCTCCTGACATGTCGCAGGATTTCGCATTGAAGCTTTCGGGAACAAACTTGAGGAATGCAGAAAAAAATGGATGTGAAGTTATGCTAAATCTTTATGTGCGAAATACTAAACAAACAGAATGGTCGGCTACAGGACATGTAGTTGCACAGAAACAATTCGAACTTTCATCAAGAAGTGTGCTTCCTACTCTTAAATCAAACAGCAAAGTTGGAAAACTGAATATTGAAAAGAATGAGAAAGAAATAACAGTTGGTAATGCTTTTGTCTTTGCTGCTTTTGAAACTGCTACAGGACGTATGACAGAATTACGCATAAATGGTCTTGACGTGATATATGGAAAACAAGGATTCCTGTACGACAATCATCGTTTCATCGAGAATGATCGCCGACCTACAGACACCTCAAATGGTCTTGAGCCGACAGGTACCTGCAAGATTACTGAAGAAGCAGATGGAAGAGTTGTTGTAACCACATTACGTGGTGGAACTCTTTGCGAGTCTGAAATAGTATATACATTCCTGCCAAACGGTATTGTTGATATGGATGTCAAGCTCACTCCTAAGACTAAGGAACTTTATCGCGCGGGACTGGTATGTGCCGTAAACGCTGGACTTGAGAATGTAGATTATTATGCATACGGACCTTGGGAAAACTACATTGACCGCAAAGACGGATGTATGATAGGACGTTATTCTACTACAGTAGACGATATGGTAGAGCAGTATGTCAAGCCTCAGAGTATGGGTAATCGTGAATCATTACGTGAACTTAAACTGACCGGAAAAGACGGATGCGGAATACGTATAGAGACTGAAGGTGCCGTAGCATTCTCAGCATTGAGATATACTGATGCTGATCTGATGAATGCCAATCATACTTGGGAATTGCAGAAGCGTCCTTACATAGTGCTTCATCTTGATGCACAGATGAGAGGACTTGGAAACGGAAGTTGTGGTCCTGTAACTCTGGAAAGTTATAAGATTGCTCCTATGCCATTCAAATACAAATTGAGAATATCATATACAGACTAGTAAAATCAGAACTTTAACAGAAATATAAGATTCATTGTTGATACTATTTCTTGAAATCCGACAATTTCTGTTATAAAAAAGATGGCATGTGAGGATGGATTGCTATTACCAACTCATATGCCATTTTTATATGATAAAAGATTAATTTTATTCAGACTTTTGCACTAATTCTTCGTCCATTGTATTAAAAAAACTCTCAATTTTATTTTTATCAACGAAGAAAAATTGCTTACCACAGATAACTTTTTCTGACATTAATTTTTGTAATCCGGTATATCCATCTGAATCATTTTCAATAATAAGTTTCTTATAAACGTCACTTGTTTTAAGGGCACATTCATCTTTTGGATAGGATTCATACAAACCGATATACCAGTTCGAATCGAATTTGTTATTTGTAGATTCAGTTAAATCAAAATCACCAATATCTACTGTGTAGAAGATATTCTTTCTGAAAATTGTATTATCTGAATATCCGTCCCATGAATCAGAAACAATTAATGACCTGTCTATATCTTTTTTCCCTCTGTGATTAGAGTGAATAATATTTCTTTCTATCAATGTGTTTCTTACCGGTCCTGCTATGTGTATGCTTGGTGAAAACATTCCTGCTCTGGTAGTTTTTGGACGTATTCCATCGCCAATACTTATATTATACTTTATAATGGAATTATTGTTCCCTATATTATACTTTCCTGCATTTCCTGAGTTACAAACCAGTACCATTCCACCATAATTATCATGACTATAATTATACTGGATAGTAGTGTTATTACAGTTATAATCAGAATCAAATCCCTGAGCATCCCATGGAGCCTTATGGTCAGAAACTACATTATATTGAATAACTGTATTGTCACAACTCCACGGCCAGAAACCTGCCGCAGCTTCTGTCATAGGAAGTACATCCGGGCAGTTTCTCATCACATTATATTCTATAAGAGTACTATCGCAGCCTATTGGAACTATTCCATCTCCAGGAACACCTTCTATAAGATTATTTCTGATTATAACATGTTTGTTTGGGAACCAATTATTTCTGTCATAATATCCACTCCATATCATGGCATTTCTTTCGCAACGCAAAATATGGCAATTTTCAATAACCAGACTATCGAATCGTGATTTCAAGCTGTCTCCAGAGTTTACTATCAATATACCTGATCCTCCACCTTGTTCCTTAACCAATGAACCGTTTACGTCGCGAACTGTTATATTATCTACAATAATACCCTTTGAGACCCCATAATCTTTACATTCTATTTTAAGACCAGTTCTCTTTGGTAAAGGTTCATGTCCCTTATTTACAATTTCAAGATCCTTTATTGTCAAATAATTTGAATTATAGACTTTCATTGCATACATAGAAACATCATTGCCGACAATAAGTGGCTTCTCTTCAGCTTCTCCATATGCGCCTACTGTGATTCTGTCATTATATGTCCCACTAGCCGATATTTCAAACTCACCAATGAAAACCTCACCACGTTTGAACAACAACTGATCACCTGGTTCTAGTTTTATATTCTTAATGTTCTTAACTGTTTTCCAGGCTTTATCTGGTGACAAACCAGAAAAGTCATCAGAACCGCAAGACGAGTCTACGTAATAGACTCTATGTACAGAATTACACGAAAATAATAAAACCGACAGTAATAAAGACAAAAGTAAATACTTACTCATAACAATACAATTAAGGTAATAAAGTAAAATTCCATTAATCCCATGGATATCTCACTCCCCATTCTTTTCGCAGAGAATCCATAAGATACATTATTCTTATAGTTTCCTTATGTGGCATATAAGGCGATTCTTTCCACCCTTTTTCAATAGCCTCAATGGAAGCTCTTACTTGATATTCGAAACCTGTAATCTGTTCCGGTGCCTTGTATTCGGTTTTTAACTTATAGTCCGAACCGAAAATTTTTATACATTCAGGATTATTGATATTTTCTATAACCATGAATCCTTTATCTCCCGAGATGACTCCCATTCGATCTGTCTTGGCATAAACAGATGATTGTAATGAGGCCATTTTACCATCTTTATAGAACAGAGTGATGTTCTCCTGCCCGTCAACTCCAGTATCTGTCAATTGACAGGCAGAATGTACTTCCTTGATATCACTTCCAAACGCCATAGCAGCAAAATTCAAAGTATAGACTCCTATGTCAAGAAGTGCCCCTCCAGCAAGTTCCGGCCTGGCTATTCTTTCTTTACCAGCAATCACATATCCAAGATTTGCTGACAGAGTATAAGGTTTTCCTATTACTCCTTCATCTAGCAGCTCTCTCATTTTAACAGACAGGGGCATATAACGTGTCCATATAGCCTCTGTTATGAAAACATTCTTTTCTTCTGCCAACTGGATAAGTTCTTCTGCCTGACGCGCATTAGCAGTAAATGATTTCTCGCAGAGTACAGGCTTGTCATTCATTATGCACAAGCGCGCATGTTCATAATGATGTGAATGAGGTGTAGCTATATAAACAAGATCGACCTCACTGTCGGCAACAAGTTCTTCATAACTTCCATAAGCCTTGTTGAAATTCCACTTCGATGCAAAATCCGAAGCTTTTTCAATACTTCTTGAGGCCACTGCATAACTTTCCACTTCTTGCATTGCGTTGATAGTGGCAGCCATTTTCTCGGCTATATGTCCACAACCAATAATACCTATCTTATATTTTTTCATTATTTATAAATTTAGTTTTTACAAAGCTATAAAAGTTTGGGAATATTATAGACAACGGCATATCCTTTTTTGTACCTTTGCAGTATGAAAAAGTTCGTCGATGTCATAGTGCCGCTTCCCATTGCAAATACGTTTACATACTCTTTGCCTGAGTCGCTTGAGGAACAGGTAGAGACTGGATGTCGTGTAGTAGTTCCTTTCGGAGTCAAGAAATATTATACTGCCATCGTAGTGAAAATACATTATTCTGCACCTGAGGATTACGAGACAAAAGATATCTCCGAGGTACTTGACAAGACACCTATAATGTTGGAGCGCCAGTTGGCCTTTTGGAAATGGGTGGCAGAATATTATCTGTGTACGCTTGGCGATGTCTATAAGGCCGCTCTTCCTTCCGGTTTGAAGCTTGAAAGTGAGACTGTGGTGGAATATAATCCTGATTTTGTTACAGATGAACCTCTTTCACCTAAAGAACAGCGCATACTTGATATTCTAAGTGTTGACACAGAACAGTGTATAACACAAATAGAGCGCGCCGGAAATATCAGAAATATACTGCCGGCAATAAAATCGCTGATGGAGAAAGATGCTATCCGTGTAAAGGAAGAACTGAAACGTAACTATAAACCAAAGACAGAAGTCCGTGTGCGCTTGCAGGACAGCATGCGCGATGAGTCCGTTCTTCAGAAACAGTTTGATATTTTAGCGCGAGCTCCAAAACAGCTTGCTCTTTTAATGAAATATATAGAGTTATCCGGCTGGATGCAGGAAGGAAAACTTCTGACAGAAGTTTCAAAGAAAACTCTATTGGAAGCTTCTGGTGCTACTTCATCAATTCTGAACGGTCTTATTGACAAACATATTTTCGAAACCTATAACTACGAGATAGGACGTCTTAATGCCGGAAAGACAGAAACAGTTCCATTGAATCCGCTTAACGAGATTCAGCAAAAGGCTTTCCGTTCAATAATGTCATCATTCCATCAAAAAAACATCTGTCTTCTTCATGGAGTTACTGCCAGCGGAAAGACTGAGGTTTATATACATTTAATAGAAGAAGTAATCAAAGCTGGAAAGCAAGTTCTTTATCTTCTTCCTGAAATAGCTCTTACCACACAGATTACTGAGAGGTTGAAAAGAATTTTCGGTTCACGTCTCGGGGTATATCATTCTAAATTTCCTGATGCGGAACGTGTGGAGATATGGCAGAAACAGCTTACAGACAATGACTATGATGTGATACTCGGCGTACGCTCGTCTGTCTTTCTTCCTTACCGCAGACTGGGATTGGTGATAGTAGATGAGGAACACGAAACATCGTATAAGCAGCAGGACCCTGCACCGCGCTATCATGCCCGGAGTGCGGCAATAATGCTTGCATCTCTCTATGGCGCTAAAACGCTTCTTGGTACAGCAACTCCAAGCCTGGAATCGTATTATAATGCCACTCACGGAAAGTATGCTCTGGTAGAAATGAAGGAAAGATACCAGCAGATACAGCTGCCGGAGATAGAAGTGGTTGATATAAAGGAACTGGCACGCAAAAGACGCATGTCCGGACATTTTTCTCCTTTTCTTTTGCAGAAAATGAGAGAAGCACTCGAGAACAAGGAACAGATTATACTTTTTCAGAACCGTCGCGGATTTGCACCGATGATAGAATGTCGTACATGCGGATGGGTACCGAAATGTAAGAACTGCGATGTGAGTCTTACCTATCATAAAGGTCTGAATCAGCTGACGTGTCATTACTGCGGATATACATACAGTGTACCCAAGTCATGTCCGGCTTGCGGAGGAGTTGAACTCGTGAACAGAGGCTTCGGAACGGAAAAGGTAGAGGACGATATAAAACAGATATTCCCCGATGCAACAATTGCACGTATGGATATGGATACCACACGTACACGTACTGCTTACGAGAGGATAATAAACGACTTTCAAGAAGGAAAGACAGATATACTTATTGGAACTCAAATGGTTTCCAAAGGATTAGATTTCGACCGTGTTAGTGTAGTTGGGATTCTGAATGCCGATTCCATGCTCAACTATCCCGACTTCCGTTCGTACGAAAGAGCATTCCAGCTTATGGCCCAAGTATCTGGCAGGTCAGGAAGAAAAAACAAGCGCGGTCTGGTAGTGCTACAAACAAAATCACCTGACATTCCACTTATACATCAGGTGGTGAACAATGATTACAATGCGCTCTATGATGAACAATGTGCCGAACGAAGCATGTTCCACTACCCTCCGTTCCACAGACTGATATACGTATATCTCAAGCACCGTAAGGAAGATGTATTGGAACAGGCAGCCAGCTGTATGGCATCCTATCTGCGAAATGGTCTTGGCGACAGAATTTTAGGTCCTGACCGTCCTCCTGTGGGAAGAATTCAGACACTGTTTATCAAGAAGATAGTTATTAAAGTTGAACAGCAGGCATCAATGTCGAAAATTCGCACTTATCTCCAGCAGGTTCAACGTGCAATAATGGAAGATGAACGTTTCAAGTCATTGACAGTTTATTACGATGTAGATCCTTATTAATTGGAAACCTGTACTTATATAACAATAAATAACCGAAAACAACTAAAAATATGAATATAGAATTAGACGTACATACACATACCATAGCAAGTGGACATGCCTTCAGTACATTGCAGGAGATGGCTCAGGCTGCATCAGCGAAAGGGCTGAAGTTACTGGGAATAACAGAACACTCATCCGGTATTCCTGGTACATGTGACCCCATTTACTTCCGTAATCTTCATGTCGTACCAAGACGAATGTATGGTATAGAACTGTTCCTAGGAGCAGAAATAAATATAACCGATTTCAACGGTAATATCGACATGGACGAGTTCTATCTCCGTATGCTTGATATACGTATAGCAGGAATACACTCATTATGTTATACGCACGGAACCAAAGAACAAAACACTCATGGTATGGTAAATGTGATTGCAAATCCATACATTAATATCATCAGTCATCCAGGAGACGGAACCGCAAGCCTTGATTTCGAACCAATCGTACTGGCATCAAAAAAATATCACACCCTTCTGGAGATAAACAACAGCTCACTAAAACCATGTCGTAACAAACCGGAAGCAAGAAATAACAATATTGAAATTCTACGGTTGTGTAAAAAATATGAAGTACCGGTCATTCTTGGAAGTGATGCACACATATCTTTCGATATAGCCGAATATGGTTATGCTATGCAGCTACTGACAGAGACTGAGTTTCCTGAAAAGCTGATCATTAATACCGATGTAGAACGATTTAAAAAGTATATAGGAAAATGAAGATACTATTCGTATGTCTTGGCAATATATGCCGTTCTGCTACTGCAGATGAGGTTATGCGTACCCTTTTAAGAAAAGAAGGCCTCGACAATGAGGTAGAAGTAGATTCTGCCGGAACAAGTTCTTATCATCGAGGTGAGTTACCCGACGAACGTATGCGTATGCATGCCGCACGTAGAGGTTACAGACTTACTCATCTGTCCCGACCTGTATGTACCGACGATTTCTACAATTTCGATATCATTTTGGGAATGGACGATCGCAATATTGCTAATCTTCGTGATATGGCTCCTGATATTGAATCGGAAAAGAAAATTGGACGCATGACAGACTATTGCCTTACGAAAGTAGTTGATTACGTTCCAGATCCATATTATGGTGGAGCACAAGGATTCGAGAATGTTCTGGATATACTGGAAGATGCCTGTCAAGGACTTCTTATTGAAATTAAAAAGAATATAGTAAAATAACATTTAACATTTGCAGTTCAGCCACTAAATGCCGAACTGCAAATTGACTATTTCAGAACATCAACAGGTTGTTCATAAATTTTTAATTATACCGGTACATCTACGGTTTCACCGTCTTCCCACCCCAATATTTCCATTTCTACAGTAATACCTGTATCTGTTTTTTTCAGATTAAAAATACAGTAACTACCAGCTTGAAATCTTTTTATAGTTTGGCTTGCAGCCATAGGAATGTCCGTAACAAACTCACCCTTGTCTGTTACTGCTTTTACTCTTAATTGCAATGTGGAAAAATCACCTGTAGGAAGTACTGGAAGATATGCTTTCTTCATCTCTTGAGACGCGATCTGCATTCCATTCTCATCAAAGGTCAAAGCTACCGATACAGATGGATTGTCTTCCATTACCGCCTCAGTCTGATTCTGAGGATTGAAATATGCAGACGAATAAAATATAGGATTTCCATCTGCCGTTGACATTTGTATTGAATTAAGATTGAATGCCTCACCGGTAGTATTTGTCACCTTAAAGATGATAAGTGATGTAAGATGCTTGAATACAACCCCTCTCAATACATTACCACCTTCCTCATTCTGCACCGGAGGCGCATACATTGGTCTGAACTGCCCCAAATGACGTGAATCATCTGCCGCAGACTGACTTATTCTACCATCTATCGGCACATTCAATCGTACCCCTCCATTTATTCCTATTTCCATAGGTGGATATATTCCGTAATAATAACTTGTCTCGACCTTATTGCCTACATACTCAAAATTTCCGGAACCTACCGAAGGACCTCCTACAAGGGTGAAATCGCACGCTGTTACATCATTGGCCGTACTTCCAATCATCATGCGGACCTTATCCCCACTATCCCATCTCACCTGAAGTTGCCCTCCGTTTGCCGGTAAGTTTTCATCAATAGAAGCCCTACTATATTTAGAAGCTTCTGTAACACTCATTGATATCTTAAAATTGGCAATATCTTCAGTATTTCCTTCTCCATTGTCGCTTCCCGAAGAATTATCTATCGTATCATTATCTGAAACACTAGTTTTTTCGCAAGAAGAAAGGCCGAAGAGTAATGCCGTTAAAAGAAAAAATCTGCTTACTTTATTCATAACAGATCAATTATTACCATTCACCCCAAAATATATCTCCCTCAGATCCGAAAGCTCCCGTATTTGAATCTACCGAACTTGCGCAAAGAATTCCTTCGGACATTATTTCAATACATTCGGAAACAGGTGCGACATACAATTCTTTTACCTCAACTTTTTTCAATTCTTGTTTCATAAACTATACCTATCAAATTATTAATTATCTAATGTTCCACAGATTAAAAGACAATATTAAACATGTATTTGTTCATTATAATATTCAAAGAATGGCTTTTATTGATTTAAGTCAATAACAAAAATGTACGAAAAAGTTCAAGGTCTTAACTATAATAACATCTTTCAGTTACAAATTAGAACAAAAAAAACCCACAAACTTCTTTCACATTGAAGCCTGTGGGACTAAGTTTATATCTTATTATTTATATCAGAACATATATGCCAAAGAAACCTGCCATGAATTTTTACGGAAATTTGGTTCAGTTTCTATTACTTCTTCCAAATTCTCAAAATATTTGGAAGTCATCTTGCTTGCACCTATGTTATAGTTAACTCCTAACTGAAGATGTCTCAAAAGTTTTAATCCAACTCCAACATTTACGCTAACAGCACATTTCTTACTTTTAAGTACAGCATCCACACCATTGTCCAAATTAAATCCGAACTGAGGACCGACAGCCGCAAAAACTCCCAACGTACTACCTAAACCTAGTGTCCATTTTAAATTTACAGGAACTTCAATAGATTTCAGTTTGTCAGCATCATTTCCTTCAAGCTTTACACCAGACTGAGAATAAAGAGCTGCAACATCCACACCAAGACCAACAATAGGAAGTGTAGCTTCCATCATAGGACCAACAAAGAAACCTGTAGCGTTGTCTCCTATTTCAGTTGTTACCTTAGACATGTCAAGACCACCTTTAATACCAAATTTTACCTGTGCCTGTGCAGGAACAGCCAATAACAAGCACACCATAATAACTAGAGTTGAAAAAATCTTTTTCATGATTGTTCTATTTTTTTGATTTACAATGGCAAAAATAATAGTTTAATATTAAAAAACAAGTTTTTTCTTAATATTTTATATTTTCTGATATAACAAACACTATTCAGTCTTAAATCATCGAATATATAACAAACGTCTGCCCAATAATGTTTAAACACCATTTAAATAGTATTTAAACTATATTCAGCAGACGTTCTAATAAGTATACTGTTTTTAATTACTTATTCAGTTTCCAAGTAAATCCATCCTTGGTATCTTTAACCTCGAATCCCAAAGCAGCAAGATTGTCACGTATCTTATCGCTTGTAGCCCAATCCTTATTAGCCTTAGCCACCATACGCTGCTCCAAAA
This sequence comes from uncultured Bacteroides sp., assembly GCF_937912035.1. Classification (GTDB taxonomy): domain Bacteria; phylum Bacteroidota; class Bacteroidia; order Bacteroidales; family Bacteroidaceae; genus Phocaeicola. Next base: position 31,449 of record NZ_CALDPF010000055.1, on the reverse strand, counting down.
GCATATCAACTACCTTTCCGTATGCTTCCTCGCGTGCAGCATTATTCTCAGCATCTGCTTTAAGACCAAGAATATCGAATACAAACATATTGAATACCTGTTTCAACTCTTCAAGATCAGCCTCACTGATAGTAGCCTTCTTATCGATTACAGTATTTATCATACGTGTAGCATCGAAAAGATGTGATATAACGATAGGAGTATTAAGGTCATCGTTCATTGCATCATAACATTTCTCACGAAGTCCGGCCGGTTCAATACCACTTGTGGTCTTAGAAGGAGTAATACGTTCAAGGTTCTTTACACCTTCCATTAAACGTTCGAGACCTTTTTCAGCAGCCTGAAGAGCTTCATTGCTGAAGTCAACAGTACTACGGTAATGTGCCTGAAGGATAAAGAAGCGGATTGTCATTGGCGAGTATGCCTGTGCCAGTAACTTATTGCTACCTGTGAAAAATTCATCAAGAGTAATGAAATTACCCAAAGACTTACCCATCTTCTGGCCGTTTATTGTAATCATATTATTGTGCATCCAATAACGTACCATATCATGTCCCTGCGAAGCCACACTCTGTGCTATCTCACATTCATGGTGAGGGAATACAAGGTCCATACCTCCACCGTGGATATCAAATGTCTCACCAAGATACTTCTTACCCATGGCAGTACATTCACAGTGCCATCCCGGGAAACCGTCACTCCATGGTGAAGGCCAACGCATGATATGTTCAGGCTGTGCACACTTCCAAAGGGCAAAATCGGCAGGATTATGCTTTTCCTGCTGGCCGTCAAGCTCACGTGTAGTATTGATTACATCATCAAGATTTCTTCCTGACAATTTTCCGTAATGATGGTCTTTGTTATATTTGGCTACATCAAAGTATACAGATCCCTGACTCTCGTAAGCATATCCGTTCTTCAGGATTTCTTCTACCAGCTGTATCTGTTCGATAATATGTCCCGAAGCATGAGGTTCTATGCTTGGAGGAAGAACATTGAGTGCTTCCATAGCCTTATGGTAACGGTTCAGATAATACTGCACTACTTCCATCGGCTCAAGCTGTTCAAGACGTGCTTTCTTTGCAATCTTGTCCTCACCGTCGTCGGCATCATGTTCAAGATGACCTACGTCTGTGATATTTCGCACATAACGTACCTTATATCCCAGATGAGTAAGATAACGGAAAAGAATATCGAAAGTGATTGCCGGACGTGCATGTCCCAAATGAGCATCGCCATACACGGTAGGTCCGCACACATACATACCCACATGAGGTGCGTGAGCCGGTTTGAAAAGCTCTTTCGTACGGCTCAGTGTATTGTAGATTAAGAGTTTATTTTCCATAATGCATAAAAATATGTTAGGTTGCAAAGTTATAAATAAATTCTATGACGGACATAAACTACCGTTAATTTTCTTTTAATACAGTAATATAATTGTCTGTTTTACTTCACAATAACCACTCCGCCCTCAGGCTGTATCACTACAGGGACAGATGATGAATTCTTTATTTTTAAAGTTTCCTTCTGCGGTTCACGCTTTTTGTTGTCATAATAATATATGCATTCATCACCATTAGACAACATAGAAAGATCAAGTTCAAGTTTTAAAGGTTCTTTCAGAGCACTCACCCCGGCAATATACCAATGTCCGTTATGACGGCGGGCCAAAACACAATACTTGCCAGGATAACCGTCTATGAATCGTGTCTCGTCCCACGTAGTAGGAACTTCCTTCATAAACTCTATCATAGATGCAGGAGCATCATACTGGTTATTAGGAGTTATCGCAAAGTTTTGAATAGGATTCTGGAAAAGCACAGCAGTGGCAATCTGGAACACATCAGTAGTACGTCGTATCGTTCCTCCATCATTAGTTTTGTTCAGTCTCTTGTTCAGGATCGTACCACCAAATTCCATACTACCTACAGTGTTACGTATAAATGGATGAAGAGTAGCATTAAACGCCTCATTATCATCGAAATGCTGGTTAAATATCAGGTTCTCTGATGCAAGAACAGCCTCACTTCCCACATAGTTCGGATACATACGTTCCCAACCACGAGGAATAGTACATCCGTGGAATATTATCATCAGTCCATGGTCATTTGCATCACTCAGTATATCCTCATAAAGCTCCATCATCTGCTGCTTGTCACTACCGAAGAAATCTACCTTCAAACCTTTCACACCACATTTCTGGAGCCATTTCATCTCACGTTTACGATCAATCGAATTACTCATGCACTGCTTTGCACACTGCGGAGCATCATTCCAGTATCCGTTTGAGTTATACCATACAAATACATCTACACCTTTACTTTGTGCATATTTGAAAAGTTCCTCCATACGTTCACGTCCTATATTGGTTTCCCAACCACCATCGATAAGAGTATATTCATACCCCATCTGTGCCGCAAGATCGATAAACTTTATCTGGTCTTCGTAATTAATGCTTGGGTCCTGCCACAGTATCCAGCTCCAAGTGGAACGTCCGAATTTATATTCCTGCGATGGTTCGTACAATGGTTCCACTACATCGAAAGGCACAGTAGTCTCCACTATCGGTTTCAGATTATCTCCCACAGTTATAGTACGCCACGGAGTTTCTCCCGGAAGTGCCATTCCCGGAGTAGACGCACCCAGTCCGTTCAGTTCACCCTCATTAGGGAATGCAATAGTATAAAGCCCTTCTTCGGTAGCGTCACTCAGATGCGACGCACAGTATTTGCTTCTTACACCAGTCTCCGACACCAAAGCCCAGTTGTCTCCCACATGGAAAAGACATGGAAACGTATATCCCTCACCATACTGCGATGTAGTAGAAATAGGAGCATCAGCCTTATATTCCTCCTCATAGCTAGGCTTTGTTCTCTTCCAACCCACCATAGGATCGCTCTGAGGACAAATAAATGTAGTGGTATTCTCAGGGAAATCAAATCCTGTAGCCTCAGACTTCATCACTATAGATGCAGTTTCGCCATACTGCGGCAATTCATAACGGAAAGCTATGTCATTATTGCTCACTCTGAACACTACGTCGTAAGAATTCTTATCGGCATTTTTGAATGTCACTCTCAGTTCGTTTGCATTATAATTTACAGACGACTGCTTGATTCTGTCCTGTACATAAGTTTTCTTTATTGACGATAATTTCTGTCCCACGTATGAAACGTTTTGGCTGAAATCACCTATGCTTGTGACAAATCCCAATGGAGAATCTTCCAGAATGATATTATTCTTATAAGTGACAGTATAAAGCGGCTTTCCTCCTTTTACAGAAATATCAACTTTAAGATTTGAGTCCGGACCTTTCACCGTAGCCTGCTGGGCGAATAATGGGGAAAATGACAATGCGAATGCACAGAATAAAAGATGTTTGTTCATAAGTATTATGTATTAATTAAAAACCTTATGACAAATATAATACTTTTAATCATAAAATGTACATTCAACACTTATTATTTTATTCTGATGACCTTTCAGTCAAATTCACATAAAACATATAATAAGTATTCCTGTTAAGAGAATAATCCCCTACTTCACTTCCCGGCTTATGATTACCAAGAGGTAAAGTATAGTCTGGATTATTAGGATCAGGCTTTGTATCAGTATACCAGAAGTTTAAAGAAGTTGCATTCTCTGGGTTATTAGCCATTCTCGGTGCTACATAAAAGAAAATTTTGACACCCTCTTTCAGATTAACTTTCTCATCACTTACACCATTCGCTAAAATATCAAATGGATTTGCTTCAGTAAACAGGTTATTTGGCGAAGTTTCTCCGTGATAGAAATACACTTCCTGTTCCAGATTCTTTATTCCAAGGTACAGTCCATATCCCTCTTTCACATTCACATCCGATTTAATTTCAATCTGTAAACGGCTAATCATACGCCCCAGTCCGATATTTAATTGTTGTGTTGACGATGTAACATCTCCCGTATATTCTCCAAACATATAAATATGCTTTACATGCCCAATCTGCAGACCGTAACTGTCGTTTGCCGATGGATCGGTTACATACGGAATTGTTATCTTCTCAGTTCTGAAAGTCTTTAAATTTGTGTTGACTTTATTCTCCTGATCAGTAAATACCACCTTCATAACCTCTTCTTCCGGAACATTCGCCATGATACATATAGCACAATTCTCGCCATGATAAAATTCATCTTGAGCAAGAGTTATATTATACGTAAGTACCCCGTTAGGAGTTGTCTCATCCACAAGATTTATATACTTGAACGGCTTCTCGCGAGTCCCTAATTCTCTACGTAAACTACCTTCGGAATCGAACTGAAGTATAGCCAGTGTCTTTAATGAGTTTTCCATTTCCGGAGTCATCGGATCAGATGCACGTGAATAAGTGTATGGTACCTGTCCCCATTCAAAATCAGTTACCGACACCCTTATTGTAAGAGAACCGTCCGAAACATTTCCAGTTTCATCATCAGGCATATTGTCACTACAAGATGTACATGTTAAGCCGCTTACCAAGGAAACTGCAACTACAACCAGTATATATTTCATGTAATTCATAATCATATTGCTTGTTAAATATCCTAATAAACATCATCTACATAATAGGTACATTCGTTTCCCAACCCACATTCATCCATTCCATAGCCGCAATTCCATCTTTAAGATTTATGGTTCCCATATAATGATAAGAATAACCGGTCAGAAAAAACTTTCTGCTCAGCATCATCTGAAATTGGCTTGGGACACCATTCACTCTCATTGAGAACAATATGATAAGCGGTGTGGAATAAGCGTCAGTAGGAAGAATAGATGTCTCATACACTACCTTTTCATTTGTAATTTCCACAGGCTCTGTAAGCGTCAACTTGGTATTCTTATTGCCTCTATATGCTATTAATGTATCCGTACCCAACGTCCAGTTCCACGGACTTTTTACATCATTTGAAATAGAATAATTATCCTGCAATCCGTCTATTTCCACACCCGTAGTCTGAACACCAAGTTTATATACATTATCCCCTGCCTTGATTGTAAATTTTAGTTTGGCTGTCTGATTAATCAATGGGTTAAGTTGTACTTCAACCACAGGATTTACCTCATTATCAAGTTCTTTTGTTACGCCCGCAGTACCTTTTGTAGTTTCAGCAAGACCAGTATTAAACCTATCCCTTTCATCATTGGCTATCACGTATTGCCCGTTCTCAATATACAGATGTTTATCATCAGTAAGTTGACGTGCCGGACCAATAGCCCTGAAAGTATATGTTCCCGATTCAAGATATAAAGGAACATCATTTTCGTCAGTAACATTGCCATCAGCATCAACTTTACATGGATACAAAGTGTTACCTTTAACCACAAACGATTTTACTTTTTCAAGTACATTACTCTGCTTATAAACAGCAATCCACAATGTTGTACCATCCGGTATCTTAACTGGTGAATAATTATCCAATGGATTACTGCGTGATAGGTCTGAAAGCGGTCCACCGTACGAACCGGAGAGAGTGAAATTCACATGCACGCATCCTTCCGGGATTTCTTCCTGATCATCCTCTTCATGCAAACCGTCTGTGCATGAAACCAGCATTATAGCCGTAAGGAACAAAAATATATATAATAAATTCAAAGTTCTAATCATACTCGTCAGGTTTAATAACTTAGTTTGTAATATCTCTAACAAGTCGTAGCTGACCGCCACTACCACCAAAATCTTGTGAGACAAAAATATATTGATTTATACCATTATCTCCTGCAATCTTTATTCTAAGTGTTTTAAAATTGTTACTGTCAACTTTATCTGTTGTCAATAAAATAGTTTCAGTACCAAAGTTTCCAACCTGTCCTGGCCTCCAATTGGAACCTATCATTCCAACTATTGGTATATACATTACAGCAGAAGGATTATCCCAATCATAATTCCGATAGTAATATTTATTATTTATATCATCATCCCTAAAAAGAAGCTCATCAGTTTTAGAAGCAGAATATTTTGAAATAACCAATACATAATTATCAACATCTGCAATAGGCCGTATTATATGCCATCGCATTCTATATGCCTCATCCGTCCCTATTTTCTTTATAGCATAAATAGTACCCCAAGATGGTCCCCCAGACTTTGGGGCACCAACACAGTCTTGTAATTCATCAGATTTACTAATAACATAAACAGAACTATACCCACCTATAGGATCAGAGTTCACATCATTAACATCTGTGTATTCTTCAGGACAATAATCATAATTATTATCATAAGGAACCTTTAAAGATATAACTTTTTCTGATAATATTACATACTCATTCTGACCAAAATCCGCACCATTCTTTTTTACATTCTTAAGAAAGGTAATATTTCCTGCAGCAGGACAACTTGGCATAATACTTAGAAATTCATCAGGCGTAGGAATACGCCATCCAGGAGGAACTGGTTGTTCTGAGATATTACCAGCCCAATTCAAAGTACCTGGTAACCCTTGTCCTGAGTTGTATACTGCAAAACCGGCGTATTTCTTATTATCAACCTCATATATATCTTCTATTTTTTCTATGAAACTTCCCCTATTAGGCCAATCTATAATATCATCCCTATTTTTAGGGACTTGAGTATTAGCCGTCGCATTAGATGTCACAGGATAAACCAATTCACCTTCTTCTAAAGTTTTAGGGAAATACGGAATATTCCTTTGGAACTGATAATAGAATCCTGTACAATTCTTAAAAGATGCTTCATCAACCGGACTAAACTCCGTAGCTCCCAAGTTTCTGTCTGCCCACAAAAGGTTGTCAAACAGCAAGGTATTTCCTAAAGCTACCTCCTCATACTTATCTCCCTGCTCCTCACCATTATCAGTCTCACCATCAAGCCACGGATATACCTCCGGTCTGATTGCTATCACATGAACATTACCGGACATAAAGAACACCTGAATATGATAGGAATAATTTTGTTTGAAATTAAGGTTTGTTTCTCCCAATCCTGAATCTGTAAGTTTTATTTTTACTTTTCCATTCTCAAGGTTGAATTTCTGAGCATCAACACCATCCAATGTAAGATATAAATTATATTCTCTACCAGCACTCAATGTAGGAAAGACAGTAGAAGTAACGAAATATTTTACATCTGTAGTTATTTTATTATTTGCGTCAGTTATAGCATCATCCCATACCCATAAAGTTCTCAGACTTCCGTTACTGTATTCTACCGAATTAGAAAAAGCATCAGTTTTCACATCATAATCCATAGAACTGTAATCACCTTCCAGCTCTATTTTTGTGACCTTCAAATCATCATATATATCACCCGTATTTTCATCCGGCTGTTGCAATATGCTTATCTTTAACTGCGACATGATATGTTTGAAATTCATCACAATCAAGCCTTTACTATCAATAGGCATATTGTCACGAACATATTCGAACTCACCTCTATAATAGTCCGTCAGTTGCTCGTTTACAGAATTTGTATCTGTTGGAATCTGAATTTCATTACTATCATCTATTGAAAAAGTATATCCAGTTGTTGTACCTGATTTGGGAGTAAAAGCATCTCTGTCAGTTGTTCTATTATCAGTAAGTCCGTATATCGTGAAATTATCCACAAGACGACTTCTGTTGGAATCATTTATCTCAATATAATGCCCCTCAGATTCTTTAGCAATAATACCATTTTGAATATCATCTTTGTTAATAAAAAGATATTTCCCATTTTCTAGTGAATTATCATAGGCCCACAAACGATAGCTTATACCTTTCTTAAAATTTGCATTTGGCGGAACACTTCTGGAGATATTCTCCCCCTTGCTTCCCACAATCTTTATTTCATCCGGATTATCGGCATATCCTTCCATGCCTTCCTTTACACATGAAAAGAAAAGCGCGGATATCAGAATCAAATTTACAGCTGCTATATATACTCTCTTTACCATAACTTCAATCATTATAAATTAGTACAATTACACTGTTCACGGATTTGTGGGTTGCACCGGATGTACATGAATACCTCCATCTTCCCATGGAACTGCTTCAGCCTTTACAGTTACTCCCGAACGGTTAAAATGTAAAAGTATATCATATCTATATCCTGGAATGAACTTATCCCCTGTTTCACATAAATTCCACTTTTCTCCTTCAATCACCATATTATCCCATGTTTCAGTGGTGAAAGCTGTCTCACCTCCACTGATGGAGTAGAAATCTGCTTTAACCTTAATTTTTAATTTAGGTCGGGAAGTATCATCAGTGTTATAATCTATCTTTCCAAAAGGATCCACATAATTAGCTTTCAACTGATCTTTATAATTCAAATCATGTGATACTACATAGCAAGCACCTAGCTCTATTTTTTCGCCCATATTTATTTTACCGGAGTAATGAATAGATATTTCATCCGGTGCAGGTGAATATCCACCGATAATATAAGTAGATTTATCTTTCTGCGCATCATTATCCTCTGAATCATAAGTATATAGTTCAAAGGAAGTTGGCAAATAAAATATTTTATAACCATCATCCAGATTGTCATTATAAACAGTTATCTCGACATTTTTCACCCCCACAATGTTATTCATCGATTCATCCCTTTCTCCAAGAAATCTGATACATGCCATAAGATGACGGAATTCCAATTCTTTGTCCGAATTTGTAAAAGGTTTATCACGTGAAGCCGAATGTTTAACACAACCATCGCACGTCATGAAATCAAATTTACCATTCTGATAATCTGGTTGCACCTGAAGTTTGGAATAGTTTCCATTTACAGGCAACAATGCTGCAGCAGGATAATACCCTGTAGCATGGATAGTAGCATCGGTACCGACAGGATATTTCTCTTTCGTATTGAACGCAATCCCTGTTTCCTTACTGTAATAGTCTATTTCATTATCAAGAATAGAGACAAACCACGGAGAAGCAATTACATTTTCTTCATTTTTTATCCATGTATCATGAAATGTTTCTTCATCCCAAAACAATAGCTGTGCCCTTTCCGCATCATCTTCTCCAGCCTTGGAATCGACAGTCGTATGAACGCTTATAAACGAAGCCTCATCATTGTCCGTATTCGGCTGTTCGTAAGCATCATTACATCCTGTCGTCATTCCCATACAAAGAACAGACGTAAACAGAATCTTCAATTTATATGTCAACTTGTCAATAATCATAAAACATTCATTTTATAAAAGAAACAATTTGCAAATAAAATAACATACCCATACAAACTTATTCCAAATCCACCACAGCATTTCCACCATTTTTCCATTCGGCCTTTACAGTATTCACCAATATGTTATCTCCCTTAAGGGTAGCGTCTCCCGGACCGGAGAAAGATTTTATGTTCACCAGATAATAGGCATTGCGTTCCACTATGCTATTCTTAGGATTCTTTCTATCGTATGACGCAGTACCACTTCCTGATGTAGAGTTAGTATTATCCAAATATATGTAGTAATAGCCTACACCACCGGGAACAGTAGCAAACTGTTCAAACTGTTCAGTATTATTAATGGTACCGGAAAAAATTTTAGCCGCACCATAAGTAAACACCATCGGAAGGTTTTCTGAATCATTCCAGAAATATGTTTCATCCGGCAAGCCCTGAGAATTGTCATCCTCTTTAAGATAGCCTGCCATTTTCAATGAAGACAAGAGAACGGCTTTCGCCACATCCTCTGACGAACACTCAATAGTACATAATGACTTAAAACTATCATTAAGGTCAGGAGCTTGATCAATTTTATCCTTTATTTTTAATCTTACTTCCTGACTTATCGATATATTACTGGAACTCTGAACCCAAGTTGCCAGACTTCTTTCAACCACAATTTTCCCAGGAGTGAATTTCGCCGAAACTATCACATGTGTTACCATTGGCCATGCGTCCGACTTATATTTACCGAATGCATCAGACTTTGATTGGTCTGAAGGTAATGTAAATGTATTTTCCGGACAATACAAACCTGCTGTATATGCATTTTCAACAGAATTATCATTCGACATGGGAATTCTGCTTGCGTCATATTTCTCAGCCTGAGCAAAATTACTTTCATATTCCGAAACACTGTTTATACTGTTAAAATAAAAATCCTGATAGTTTATAGGGTCTATATTGTCATCACTAACATGAATATTATTTTCTATGCTGAAATTAGGGTCTTCCGGAGTGGTATTAATATATTTCTGCATGAGGTAGCTCTTGGTATTCAATCCGTTGATAAGGTATTTCACATTTTCCAGACGAATCCATCCTATACCATCCATAGGACCTGCCAATGTACAATATTCAATATCATTTATATTAGTTGTTGTTGCCGTGACATGTACTTTTGCCACAAGACGTTTCAGTATAAATGGTTTCTCAAACACATACAATTTGTTTTCTATGAAATCCAATATCTGCCCCTCAGTGCAGAACATTGCAATGTCTGTTTTACGTGCAAATTCCTCAGTCAGATTATATCCTTTCTGATTAGGAATATCATATTCGGTATTTGCTGTAGTTGCGAAATGACTTGCCTGTCCATCACTCAGATTGGCCGCTATATATATACGTTTCTTCCCGAAATCTATATTTTTAAGTTTAAATGTATTTTCTCCATTCTTCAAACTAACTTTTACATAATACATCGTCTGTCCCTCCACAGGATTGCCGTTATCATCTAAATTCTGAAGGAACAGATGTCCATGCGATAGCTTGTTCTCATCAGCAGTGTCAGGTATTCGCACCTCATCATCCTCAGCACTCGACCTTGAAGAACCATTACCATCTAAATTTACATTAATCGACACTACCAAATCTCCCGGCACGACTTCCTCTTCCTCCACTTCTGCGGAGAAATTATCTGCAGCACAACCTATCATGGAAAAGGCAATGATAAGTAGCGAGCAGTACCTTATAATATGTCGGTACACAAGTAGCATAAATTAAAATATAAAATAATAGCTTAGTATTTAGTATTATGTCAGATCATAATTCAACATTCTGAACCCTCTTGCTCCATCCCAATACTCCGATTGAGACATTGACGTAAGCCCAGCTATCGCCTGCAAGAAAGAAGGTAAGGTCGTAATCATAGCCGCGGTCCAGGAACTCCTGTTTGGTGTACCTGTGTGATTCATCATAGTTGCTTAGTCTGGTAAGCAAGTCCGGCAGATTGACCTCTATAACTTTTTTGCCTGTCTTTTTGTTTTTCACCACCAGCACCTCATCTTCTGCGGTACTGTCATGGAGAATTATTCTGGAAGTCATGAAGTCGGCATGTCCCATGCTTCCCACTCCCGTACGGCTGTTGGCGACGGGATCTTGTGTGTTCCACGAGACGTATGGCGTACATCTTGCCCTCACGCTGTTGTCCGGCGTGTTGTCGTGGTTGAGAATGACGTTCGCTCCGTCAATATACATATCATAGTCATCAATGTTCATGGCGTCGGGTTCTTCAATATCCCTGAGCACCACACTAATAACTTTAGTGTTCCTTACCAGCGAGAGAGTATGATAGACATACTTTCCCTGAACCACTTCCACGGGTTCTTCCGATTTGGAATGCCACAATGTATCAAGCGGAAGATTCTGATGGTCGATATAGATTTTCCCATCTATATCAGACACTTTATGCGAAAGCTCCACATTAAGATCTTCCATCATGATATTCCTGCCGTTAAGTCCTCTACTCCTTATAAACTTTGCTCCGTCTTCAATAATAAGGTCGGAATATTTTCTTTGCTGTGCGTATGCCACAAACTGATACTTTCCTACAGGCAGGTCGAAGAACATGGAGTAGTCATCATCTTTTAGTGGAACCAGACCATCTTCGTTGGCTTCTGCCTTGCCGGTGACGTATCGTCCCTGTTCGTCGAATACGTATACGGTAACTTCTCCTACATGATCGGCAAACATATCGGAATGCTGGAGGTTATAGTCGTACTTGAATTTCACAAACACACCTCTGTCGCACCCGCTTCGGTCGTCGAAGATAAGGTCGGTACACGATGATACAGACATGCCCAGCACAATGACGGACATGAGAATCTTCAATGTATGTTTAAGCCGTTGTTTCATATAAAAGTTGTTTTATTCAGTGTTGTTAAACCTGCTGCAAGGGGTTTGGGCTTGCAGCAGGTGTTTTTAGTTTATAATTTTATTATAAGTCTACGCCTTGTGAACGTTTTGCCCATGAGAGGACGTTGATTTCACACTTGATATATCCTTCTTCCTTTTCTACTGGTTCTTCAGGGTCAGTTATTTCTGGAAGACCAGGCGCGCTTACTTTATTTATCTTGATGTTATACCAGTTATTACGAACCACACCGTATTTACCAAGATAGTTATCATTTGTAATATTTCCAGTAGGTTTAGTAAGCTCAAAGTGCTGGATAGGAGCTGCATAATAGTAGCAGTCACCGTCTAAATAGTATGCTACTTTGCCAAGATTGTTTAGAGCTTCATTGTGATTATCATCACTGAATCCATTAATCAAAGTCTTAAGTTGATCTGCACCCTCGTAATATCCGGCTTTGGCTTCAGAATTTATAGTTAAGCCATGCGGACTTGTAGTAATATTACATTTCTCAGCTACATAATCCAAGAACTGGTCTTTTGTATATGTATTTGCTAGGTCACCAATTGTAAAGAATGAGTAGTCTTTATCAGTTTCACCTGTTTTTTTAATGTTGAACTTTGTCTTTATAAGGACAGAGGTTATGTTATACTCATTAAGATTTAGAACATTACCAGTTGTCAATACTGCTACATCTGTATTTTCAAGACAGTATTGGGCATTTACTTTTGCACTCGTACCAGTAGTACTATAAGGACCCCACTTAATTTTAGAACCATCTGCTGCAGTTTCATCATCCATTGAATATACATTGAAGTCAGCATTGACTTTTTCCAAATCCGGTTCATTTGAATCGTTCAAATAACTCTTATCGTAGTTATTGTCTTTAGCCCAATATATACGCGACCAACTACCTTGAACACCATCCACAGCTGAAGTTCCAAAGAAATAGCTTGAATTTGTTGTTGACCATGTGTTATAATTACTAACGTCCCTTACAGGTTTGGTAGTCTTATTTGTAACATTAAGAACCCAGCCAAGATCACTACCCGCTTCTGTAAAGATTACTTCACTTCCGGCGTACGCACCGTCTGGAATTGTATATTTACCATCACTAGTAGAAGTTGGAAGCTCCAAATCAACTTTTGCCACTATGCGCTCTACAAATATTTTATCAGCTGTAGTACCTTCATCCGGCTCAGTATCATGTACAATTACAGGCACAAGAGTCTGAATTTTTTTAACTGATTGTTCAGTTTTATACAATGGAGAATTAAGCATTAAGAAACCTTCAGCAGTACCCGACACTGTAGCAGCATCCACAGACCAGGCTGCACCCATCAGTGTATTAAATTCGTCTCCGGCATTGATTATTACATAATCTCCGGCATCTTCATGGAATGTAAGCTGGCTTCCTTGTGAATTGACTGAAACAATTTTATCAGTTGAACCATTATTCAGAATAGCCAAAGCATAAATCTTGTTATCACCAGCTGGCTTAGGAACATTAAGGATTGTCGTTACTGTGGTTGAAATATGGTCGGGAGTTCCACCAGCATCGGTATCATCAGTTTGAGTTAAATTTCCTAAATCGTATGCCTTTACAAATTTTGCTTTATCTTCAGTTCCATCTTTAGCACCTTCAAAAAAAGCAATGATACCGGTGTTTACTTTATACTCACTTGCATCTCCATCATCAAAGCCCGGCTCTTCACCAGCCCTCGAGCTATTTACCGTAGGCAAATTGATAGCCACCTTTACATATCCCTCGCCGGTCTTTGGACCGTCATTTTCGTTACCCGGATTCTCCAGGTTATCGCTACAAGCAGCAAACATGCCTGCCACCATTAGCAAACTAAAATACTTTAGATTTCCCATACATTTATAGATTAATTCATTTAACATATAATATTATTTCAAAAACTCCATATTATGTTTTGCCGCATCCAGATTGCCCTCCAGTGCCTTTTCTATATGCTCTTCGGCACTGTCGTAATCCTTAAGTAGCAGATAAGCCACTCCACGGGCGTTTTCGGCTTCGGGGACGGACGATTTAACCTTGTCAAGATATCGCAACGCTTCTTTTGCCCTACCCTGCTCCAGCAATGCGTTGGCGGCATTTATATTGGTGGTCTCGTCGCCGGGATACATCCTTACTGCTACGTCGAACACATAGTTAAAGTCCTCCGAACCGGGCTGGTATGTCTGAGCCACGGCAAACATCTCTTCAAGGCTGAGACGCTGCGGGGCGGTCTTTACAAGTTCTTTCGCCTCGTCAAGCTTGAAACTGCGTATCACATAGTCAATGCGGTAGTCCGTACGGCGAAGCCCGGGATAACAATCGTTCAGTATAACTTTATATGACTGTGGGAACTTCTGCCTTATCTCTCTCTCCTTGCGGTCGATGTCCTCAGGTCCGTTCTCTATGTGGGCAAGTATGGCATCCTTGTCAGCCAAAGAACTTGCCTTGAGATATTCCACCAGACCTTCCCAGTTTTCAGGCTCGGACGATGCCTTTATTGTAGTTGACGCGAATCCGTATCTGTCTATGAGATATTTTTTCAACGACTCGGTACGTCCTTCAGCCAGACGTCTGTTCGATGAATAGCTTCCCTCAGGAGAAGCATAGCCTTTTATCTCGATAGATGTGATGGTGAAATCTCTGTCATTTTTCACTGTATCGATAGAAGCTATTATACGGTTAAGCTCCACAGGATTCTTTCTGTAGGAAGGGTCTATCTCAGTACGATTGACACGGAAATCGAGGTACGAGCGGCCGCTCAGTTCGCGTATCTTTACAGGCTCTGCCTGCGGCACTACGTATGCCAGTTGGGGAGTGAACGATAGGTCGGCTTCGGGAAACTGCACAAGAGAGCCTTTATCCACCTCGCCGCAACCGCAGAGGTCTTCAGCCACCTGCAGGTGTGAACTGTCCATCCACGAGTCGTAAGGGATAGTTACACTGTAGTCGATGCTCATAGGCTGTTTGCGCATCTTGACAACACTGCAGTAAACCTCATCGGTAAAAGCCTCGTCGGGATTTCGGCGCAGATAGATGTCGCGCGTACGGTCCTTAACCTCCACCGGTGGAAGCCATGCGCTCTGACTGCCTCCGGTCTGCAGATACCTTGGCTGAAGTATAACTGTTCCTCCACGCCTTATCTTTATGTTGTCAAGATTGAATGTCATGCTCACGGTGACACTGTCACGATGACGTGTGACAACAGCCTCCGTCACCACCGCTCCGCTCTGCAAGTTCTGCTGAGCGCACACATCGGCGGCAATACAGGCAGCCGCCACAGCAAAAATACCGAAAAGTAATGTTTTTCCTTTCATAACAGTATGCCTCCCGAACTTTTAAAACACGTAAATAATATTCAATGCCGCTTTTGTGGGACCAAAGTAATGGTGCGGCTTGTTATCCTCAATTTTGCTGCCGCAATTGGCGCACTTGAACTTATCCGCACGGGTATATATGTATCCCAGCCCCAATTCTGCCTCCAGACTCCAATGACGTGACAACAGCCACTGATAACCATAGCCTATTCCGGCTCCTGCCATCCAGCCTTCATAGCGATAGTCTTTCAATGAACCGAAATCGGTGCCGAGAAATTTGAAACCTGTATTGATATTGCCGATATTGTATATTCCACCCACAAGATGAAACCCAAGAAAATGTCCGTTGAAACGCTCGCAAAACCAGTAACGCAACTCAGGCTGGACAGCCATCATCTTCATTTTCTTATTGTCGGAAAATGTCCATGGATTAAGGAGAAAATGCCAGTCGGTAGTGAACTTCCGTCCCAGAGGAAATTCCAAAGCCAGATTAGGAGTGAGTGTACCCCAATATACGGCGTTTGTCTTTACAGTAACCACCTGGGCAGAAAGCACGGAAGAGAATAGAAGGAACAGATATAAAATGATACACCTCCTGCCGGCAAAAATATATCTACCTGATGCTTTCATAACAGTTATATTTTTGAATATTCTTTTTAGATTAAGTCCGATGTTATTTTCATTACAAAGTTATTAAGATCGGCAAGGATATTCAAATATAATTATTGCTATTATGTCATAAACAGGCTTTTTACGGATTGGCAATTTGCATTATAACATACTATATATCAGTGTTTTATATAATTTGACACAATTCCTAAATAATATGACACACAAGAATCTAATGACAATTTAGGAATTACTCTTCTAATTTTAACTGTTCGATGAACATTTTAGGGCTTAAACCGTACTTCTCCTTAAACAAACGGTAGAAAGTGGACTGATTGGGAATGGCACTGGCTTCGCCCACCTCGCTTATTGACATTTCTGGATGCTCGCGAAACAACAACACGGAATAGTTAAGACGCATGTCATTAAGATAGACACTAAGATTGCCTCCTCCCGTAGCTTCCTTGATAACTGTAGCAAAACGGTTACGGTCCACTCCCATAACAGACGCATAATAGTCGCGCTGGAGAGTATAGTCAAGATAAAGACGCTCGTTCTTTACTATCGAATCAAACCGTCTGAACAAAGTTTCATTCGACATCTTGCTCAAATCATAATTGGAAGAAATATGTTCCATCGATTCATTTCCTCCGGTCTCATCGGATGAGGTATCCACCTGACACGGTTCATTATCATGCTCGGAATTGGGAATAAAATTTTCGGAAGAGGTTTCAAAGGATTTGTTCAGTTCAACTATCAATCTTGATATATCACGGTTCTTTTTCTTCAATATGATGCGCTCAATAAGTATAAATATCAGGGAGAATGCCAATATACCAATAAATACGAACAAAGCAATATTCATCTTACGGCGATACTCCAGTTCGCTTCTGGCAGCCTCAATCCTTGCCTCATATTTGATAAAGTCTGTTGCCTGATTTAACTCCAGCAGACGGTTAGCGTCAATATTCCTGCGGTATGATTCGATTATGGCATTATATTTCTCCATGCTGCGGTATGCCTGCTCATACTTCCTGAGCATTTTATAGGCGGTGGCACTCTGCAAGAGAGAACGCCTGTAAATCACCGACACTGTATCAGCATTGTCCGTAGCCAGATAAAATGCCTGATTGTTGGCTATCACATCGTTACACTGACCTTTAAGCAGCAGATAAGGATTTATCTCAAGCGCTCCCAGCAATGTGGATGACATTTTTGTAGACTTATACTTATTATAGAAGTTATTGGCAAGTGTAAGTCTGTTAAGCTTCAACGACAGATAAGCCATCTTACTGTAATATTCACCGTACATCCTGTCTATCAGATTGGAAGCGACCTCGTCATGATTCTCAATACTTTTTATAAGACTCTCACGGTCCTCACATGCCTTCCATGCCTTCTCATAAAGAGAATCATCGATGTATAATTCTGCCTGCTTGTCGAGAATGACAGTTATACGCAACTTGCTGCCGATATCAGTCTCACGTTTGAATTTTGATATAGCTTCATCTATTATCTTGTACGACTTCTCGAACAATCCCATTCTGTTCCATATAATTCCCTGAACATACATCATATTGGCTTCAAGAGTAGTATTTCCTTCTCTTTTTGAATATGCCAGAACGGACGTCACCATATTGGCGGCATCCATCAGACGGGACGAAAACGCATACGATTCAGCGGCTATGACAACGGTACGAAACATAACTGCCGAGTCTTTTCGGACTTCTTCGGAATGAAGTACAGAATCAGCATATATGGAAGCTCTGTTGTATTTACACAATGAGTAATAGGCATAGCTGCGAAGATAGTTTATCTCATACTCCTTGTACATTCCCGTTTTCTCCATACTGTCGAGTTCCGTAAGAAGTTCCTCGGGAGTGGATGAAATTTCACGCAGATTCAGAGACCGCGGTATGGATTCCTTAGAATAGGCAGATAATGATATATATAACAGTATAAAAAGTATATAGTGTAATCTCATATAAAAATCGTATATTATGCTCCGGCCAAATATACAAAAAGTAGTTGAGAAATATTTTTATATTTATCAAAAATCATCATCTGGACTAGCAAAAAACGTGGGTAGACATTTAAAAAAAACGTGGGCAAATTTAAATCTAAACTTGCTCACGTTTTACATGAAATTTGCCCGCGTTTTATCCGAGATTAAATTTCCCAGGTATCGTTAGTGTCAAGAAGCTCAGCAAAGCTATGGTATTTTTTCTTCTCAGACACTTCACGTATTTGTTCTTCTACTGCCTGATCGTATGTAGGAGCCTCAACATCGCGAATAACTCCAAGAGCTATAGGGAAGTCAGGACCTTCCATAAGAGCCAATTTCAACTGTAAGGTATTGTCCATACAATGCGCGTCATGCACAAGGATGTCCTTTTCTGTTATTCCGTTCTCTCCCAGCTTAACCACTTTGAGTCCGAAACCTTCCTGCATCAATCCGAATTCCTTGTCAGGACCGAACAACATAGGTTTTCCATGCTCAAGATAGATGGCATTGCGCTCGCGATCCTCTTTCTTGGCGATTGAATTATGAGTTCCATCATTAAAGATTACACAGTTCTGAAGGACCTCGACTACAGAAGTTCCTTTATGCTTTTCTGCAGCTTTAAGCACTTCAACAGAAGGATTTCCGTCAACAGCCGCACAACGTGCAAAGAAACGTCCGCGTGCTCCGAAACAAAGTTCTGCAGGACGGAACGGGTCTTCCACTGTTCCGTAAGGAGATGACTTGCTGACAAAACCTCTCTCTGAAGTAGGAGAATACTGTCCCTTTGTAAGTCCATAGATACGGTTGTTCAGAAGGATGATATTTATATCCACATTACGGCGGATAGCGTGTATGAAATGATTACCACCGATTGCAAGACCGTCACCATCACCGGAAATCTGCCATACAGTGAGTTGTGGGTTGGCTACTTTCACTCCTGTAGCAATTGCCGCAGCACGTCCGTGAATTGTATGCATTCCGTATGTGTTCATATAGTAAGGCAGACGTGAAGAACATCCGATACCTGATATAACGGCTATATCCTTAGGTGCTGTACCTATTTCTGCCAATGCCTTGTGGAATGAATTCAAAAAAGCATGGTCTCCACATCCCGGACACCAGCGAGGCTGTCCTGCTTTATAATCGGCTGCTGTATATTTTGATTCGCTCATAGATTATTCCTCCATTATTTTTGTGAAAGCATCAACCAATTCCTGTACTACAAACGGCTGACCTTTAACCTGATTAAACTGATGTAAATGCAATCCTTCTATCTTCATGCGCAGATAGCCTGCAAACTGTCCCATGTTCTGTTCTGCAACGACAATCTTCTTATACTTGCGAAGAACCTCTTCAGTATTCTTAGGAAGCGGATTGATAAAACGGAAATGTGCCAAAGCAGCTTTCTTGCCATTAGCATTTAGTGTATCCATTGCAGAATGAAGATGGCCGTATGTACCTCCGAAACCGACAATCAACAAATCAGCATCTTCTGCTCCTTCCACTTCGAGCAATGGAATACTATCAGCTATTTTTGCCACCTTCTCAGCACGCAACTGAGTCATCAGATGGTGGTTTTCTGGTTCTGTTGAGATTGCTCCTGTCTCACTGCTCTTCTCAAGACCACCGATACGATGCATAAAGCCTTCTGTACCAGGTTTAGCCCAATAGCGGACACCAGTCTCATAATTGCGGAGGAACGGAGTCCAGTATGAAGCCATATCAGGAGTCACGTATGGAGGATTGATTGACGGATATTCGTTCAGGTCCGGCAGCTTCCATGCGGCAGAACCGTTTGCGATATATGCATCAGTAAGAAGAACTACAGGAGTCATATGTTCCAAAGCAATCTTACATGCTGTATAAGCAGCATCGAAACAGTCTGTTGGCGATGATGCCGCAATAACCGGCATAGGGCTTTCACCATTACGTCCGTACAATGCCTGTAGAAGGTCTGTCTGTTCTGATTTAGTTGGCAGACCTGTAGAAGGACCTCCACGCTGTACGTTTACGACAACCAGAGGTAATTCTGCTATCACAGCCAGGTTCATAGCCTCACTCTTAAGGCAGACACCCGGACCGGAAGTAGAAGTAACGGCCAGAGCTCCTGCAAATGCGGCACCTACAGCCGAAGCGCATCCGGCAATTTCATCCTCGCACTGAACGGTCTTGACTCCAAGTGATTTATGTTTGGCCAGTTCGTGGAGTATATCTGTAGCAGGAGTGATAGGATATGAACCGAGATAAAGCTGCAATCCAGCCTTCTCAGCCGCAGCAATAAGACCGTATGATGTAGCCTTATTACCATTTATATCCATATAACGGCCATGAGCTTTCTGATTCTTTGAAGGAACCCTATAACTCATTGAAACAGATGCATGAGTATTTGCACCAAACTGATAACCGGCATACAATACCTGAACGTTAGCCTCAGCTATCTCAGGTTTCTTGGCAAACTTCTCACGCAATATCTTTTCACCAATTTTCACATCACGCTGGAAAAGCCAACAAACCAGTCCAAGGGCAAACATATTTTTTGTACGCAGAATGGATTTATTGTCCAATCCACTATCCTTAAGACATTCCTTACACATAGTGGTAATAGATGCCTCTACTACCTCATTCTTAATACCAAGTTCAGAAAAAGGATTCTCCAGCTGGAACTGTGCCTTCTCCAAATCACGTTTGGTAAACGAATCTGTATCAATGATTATTACGGATTGCGGCTTACAGAATTTATACTGGGTTTTCAGAGCTGCCGGATTCATTGCAACAAGCACATCGCATTTATCACCAGGTGTATAAACTTTATCGGAGCCTATATGTACCTGAAATCCGGACACACCTGTAAGTGTTCCTTGCGGAGCACGAATATCTGCAGGATAATCAGGGAAAGTACTTATATCATTTCCCTCTGTAGCTGATATATTGGAAAACATATTTCCGGCCAACTGCATACCATCGCCAGAGTCACCTGAGAAGCGTACTACCACTTCATCAATCTCCTTGACTGTTATTTCTTCTGCCATAATGTTGCTAATTTAAATTCTCAAAAATATTAATGTCTACAAAAATGTGAAACTTCTTTCACAAAAACAACAAAATACGATTATTTTTTACAAAAAGTACAACTATTTATTTTTTTCACATAAATTATTGCACAATCAGTAAAAAGATGTATTTTTGCAAAGCATTTGAAAAACATTTGCAAGATTCTCAGAACTAACCGCCCTTGTAGTTCAACGGATAGAATAGAAGTTTCCTAAACTTTAGATAGGGGTTCGATTCCCCTCGAGGGTACGAAAGAAAGTCCAATAAATGAATGCATTACATAATGCATAAGAAAGAAGCACATCTAATACATTGCGAAATGCATTAACATGTGCTTCTTTTTTTATGCAATCTTATTTGATAACTCCCAATTCTTTACCCACTTTAATAAACGCAGCGATAGCTTTGTCAAGATGTGCACGTTCGTGGCCTGCTGACAACTGAACACGTATACGTGCCTGTCCTTTTGGTACAACAGGATAATAGAATCCGGTAACATATATTCCTTCTTCCTGCATACGTGCGGCAAAGTCTTGTGACAATTTGGCATCATATAACATAACAGCACAAATAGCACTCTGTGTAGGTTTTATATCGAACCCGGCAGCAAGCATATTGTCGCGGAAATAGTTTACATTTTCCATCAATTTGTCATGCAGTGCATTACTTTCCTTCAACATCTTGAACATTTCAAGACTTGCTCCAATAATAGCAGGTGCAACAGAGTTAGAGAACAGATAAGGACGTGAACGCTGGCGAAGCATATCAATAATTTCTTTTCTACCGGTAGTGAAACCACCCATAGCACCACCAAACGCCTTACCCAAAGTACCTGTGAATATATCTACACGGCCATACACTCCAAACTGTTCGGCTACTCCATGACCTGTAGGACCTACCACTCCTGCAGAATGTGACTCGTCCACCATAACTAAAGCATCATATTTCTCTGCCAAATCACAGATTTTATCCATTGGAGCGACATTTCCGTCCATAGAGAACACACCATCTGTTGCGATGATACGGAATCTCTGTGCCTGTGCTTCCTGAAGACAACGTTCCAAATCAGCCATATCAGCGTTTGCATAACGATAACGTTTAGCTTTACACAAACGTACTCCATCAATGATAGATGCGTGATTCAACGCGTCAGATATAATTGCGTCTTCTTCTGTAAGAAGTGGTTCGAATAGTCCACCATTGGCATCGAAACATGCAGCGTAAAGAATAGTATCCTCAGTCTTGAAATAATCAGAGATTGCAGCCTCAAGCTGTTTGTGCAAATCCTGAGTACCGCAAATAAAACGTACTGACGACATTCCATATCCGTGAGTATCCATGGCAGCCTTCGCAGCGTCTATCAGGCGCTTATTATCAGACAGTCCTAAATAATTATTGGCACAAAAATTCAACACATCTTCACCGGCATTTACCTTAATATCAGCACGTTGAGGTGTAGTAATGATTCTTTCCTTCTTGTATAATCCGGCAGCTTCTATATTAGATAATTCTTCTGCCAGGAAGTTTTGAAATTTTCCGTACATAATATATCTGTATGAGGTTAATAAAAAAAGTTTTTAATAATAGACATTCATTAAGGTATAACTAATATAACTCACGCCAAAGTTCCGATTTTTTTTTGAATTTCAGTATTTATTACGCATATTTTTTCATAATTATTTAAACTATAAATATCTTTGCAGAAAATATGATTAACCAAACCAAATGAATTTATGAAAAATATCCTTATCATCGGTTCAACCGGTCAAATCGGATCTGAACTAACCATGAAATTAAGAGGTATGTACAATGGTAATATTGTAGCAGGATACATACCAGGTGCAGAACCTAACGAAACAATCAGAGAATCCGGTCCATGTGCAATAGTTGATATTACAAATGAGCAACAGATAGCAGAAACTGTCTCAAGATATAAAATAGATACTATATACAATCTGGCAGCACTACTTTCAGCCGTTGCAGAAGCGAAACCACAGCTTGCATGGAAAATAGGTATGGGTGGACTTTTCAACGTCCTTGAAGTTGCCAGAACCATGAATTGCGCAGTATTTACTCCAAGTTCTATTGGCGTTTTCGGTAATAATACACCTAAAGACAAGACTCCACAGGATACAATACGCAATCCTAGAACTATGTATGGGGTAACAAAGGTTTCAGGAGAACTCCTGAGTGATTACTATCACATACGATTCGGTGTAGATACACGTTCTGTAAGATTCCCGGGATTGATTTCATACGTAACTCCTCCGGGTGGTGGAACAACAGACTATGCAGTTGATATTTACTATTCTGCAGCTAAAGGGGAAACTTTCGAATGCCCTATAGCACAAGGTACATTTATGGATATGATGTATATGCCTGACGCTCTTCGTGCTGCTGTTGAAATTATGGAAGCCGATCCAAGCAAATTCATTCACCGTAACTCGTTCAATATCGCTTCAATGAGTTTTGATCCAGAAATCATATATAACAAAATAAAAGAATACGAACCGGATTTCAAGATGGTTTACAAAGTCGACCCACTCAGACAGGCTATAGCAGATTCATGGCCTAACTCACTTGACGATACTTGTGCACGCGAAGAATGGGGTTGGAAACCTGAATATGACCTGGATGCAATGACACGCGATATGCTTGTGAAGCTAAAAGAAAAGTTTGGAAAATAATTGTTAGTTGAGGTTGTCTCAAATGAGACAACCTCTTTTTTTTATGGTTACACACTATCACAAATGATTATCATTAAGACATCTTGTTATATTTGTGTACATGTTATTTGTATTTTATACTTATAAATCTTTTTCCCCCGACTGATTTAATATAAATATGTCCTCCAATACTATTATTATTAAGTGGTACAATGGTATATTTCGATTTTGGCTCAATCTCTATCTGACCGATTCCTGATATGTTCGATAAATATATACAAGAGTTTTCATCATTTGATTTCTCGTCCCATTCACATTCAAACCCAACTTCATTATTTCCATACTTTATGATTCTTCCATTAATATAAACCGGATATGTTCTTGATAAGGTACTATAGAAGAAATCTTGTTTGTCAATATAATCCCACCAGCTCCAAAAAGCTTGCCCCATGAGATTGGTTTCGATTATTTTCTTATGGAAATTTGCCGGACGTTCATATTTTTTGTTTATATCATAGAAAGCCCCCCATTCTCCCAGCCATATCGGTATCTGTCTTTCTTTTGATGATTTTATTATCTGGTCAAATATAAATTCCAGTCTGTTACTTTCCAAAACATCTGAGAACTCTGTATCTACCACCAAATCGTACGCATGAGGCGCGTATGCACATAAATTGTCCGTCTTTCCATATTCATCTACAGGAACCTTGAAAGTGCTTTTTATTCCCATATTTCCAAAATAGCAATGTTCCAGGAAAAGAATATGATTTTTGTCTACACTTCGTATTGCATCCCTGGCTTTTTGGTAAAAAGCACTAAGTTTTCCCTGTTCAAATTTATCAACCAATGGCTTTGCATATTCCGTTATCTTAAAAAACAGGTCTTTATTGTTCAACACTTTTAGAAGTTTTATCCTTTCCCGTTCATCTGCCCATAGTTCATTTATATCACTAGTTATATTCTTGTCAGATTCATTCATATAAGAAACATAACCTTCAATCATACTATTGAAAACCATTTGTCCATCACTACCAGGAAATGGTTCATTCATTATGTCATATCCTATTATGGCATCACATTCTGAATATCTTTCAGCAATTGTTTTCCATACCTGTATATAATGATCCTGCACTCCTAATCCGTCTTCTACGGATTTGTTGTTCCAGAAATTATCAAAACAGGATTGTACAGCAGGACTTATAATATACGAATCACTCCATATTTCTCCGGTAAGATGCTGTAATCCATTGTCAAGACTCACCCATTCGGGTGCTCCGTTTCCATATTTTACCGAAAATAAATCCTGATGCATATCAAGTATCAGCCTTATATTATTGCTTTTAGCCCATTTAATTCTTTTATCAAGCTCCTCCAGATATTTTTGATTATAAACTCCAGGTTGAGGTTCCAGCATAGCCCATGACAATCCATATCTGATACAGTTGAAACCATAATCACGAAATTTAGTAAAGATTATACTGTCATTTTGGCTCATGAAATTTGTTTCAGGATTCTTTGTAACGTGGTTTATGCCGTTAAGAATGACTTCACATCCTTTTGAATCAACAAACCTTTCCCTGTCTATTGATATGAAATTGTTTGTTGAAATATTGGATTTACTACATCCAAGTATAAACGTCAGCAGTAATACTGTATAAGTGATATTTTTCATGGTGGAAAGAAGTTTAATTTGTATTTTGATTATAAACACTTAATAAACAACAAAAATACAATCAATTATTTACATTTGAAAATGTAGCACCTCCACGTTTTCCTGTAACAGGGTTTATCACATCTACTTCATCACTTATCCATCTACTGGCAAGAAGAGAATAGCCACCCATCTCGATTCCCTTGCTCTTTGCATAGTCAACCAAGGACTTAATATAAGCAATATGCTTTTCATCTGTTGTCTCGGCATTCATTCCAGAGCCGAATGAAAGAATAATCATTTCATAGCCAACTTCGGCACACTGGTCTACAGCTCTTTTGACTATATTTTCGTCTATAGTGGTAAGATGCATAAAGATAGGATTTTCAGTTGTCCATGGAGCTATAGTACGATAAAATCTACGCAGAAAAAGACCTTTACGTTCACGGTCGTACGTATCTATAGGCATCTCATATACCTTATAGGATGAAAAAGGAGAATCTTTTGTTACTTCCACATCAGGACCCATTTCATTATATACATCCAATGTACATAAGGTATTTAAACCATAGTTACATTGTGAAGTATATTCCTTGTCGGTAGTCCAATGTTCCGTTCTGTCACCCGTATACTCCCAAAATGCTCCACCCATGGTATAGTCACTCTCTATATGGATATTTGGCAGGTATCGTCTTGACATATCTCCTTCTGTCGACTCCGGTTCTGCAAAAAACAAATGTTCAAGTTTGAAAGAGTCAAGATTTACCAGTTCATCACCGTCATTGAAAATTTCCAAATGTTTTCTTATTACAGGTACATGGTCATATATGTCGAAGTGAAGTTTTACTTTAAGATTTGAGACCTCACCAGTTCCACGCATTATAAATGTAAGAGATTTACCGGTAGGGAGCTTCTTGTTCAAAGCCCAGCGGCTTCTAGCCCAATCCAAAGAATGTATTGAATCTGATATTTCAAAATCATCGACAATGAACGAACGATTTGCTACAGTCATATCATCTATCCATTCAAGTTTAAGATATCCACGCTCTGGCTGACCTTCCAATCCACCTAGAGACCATCTCTCCCCATTAATGGTTAGTTCTCCTTCACTGCTAATTGCTCTAAGCATATTCTCGCCCGACATCTGATTAACAATATCTACTGTGGCAAGATTTGGCATTATCCTGAAAACTCTGGATGTAAGTCCATTTGTTATTACGATTGATTTACCATCAATTCCGGCCATTACTTCAGCCTTATAACCATCCGGAGATACCAGCCAGTCCGTTTCACTACGTTTCATCGAAGGATAATCAGAAACAGGAAGTTTACTCAACTTGGATGACATTCTGTTCCAAGCTTCCTTAGAAACCCCTTCGCCTTCAATAATAGACTCTGTACTGATAGCTGGAGCCTGGAACTTGTCGTACTCAATATCCACATCTGACCATACGGCAAAATCACCACTATAACCATCTCCTCCATTTTCAACTTTAAACTCAAGTCTTTTAACCCCGGAGAGGTTAATATCGAATGAAACCAACTGCTCACCTGAACTCATCTTACGAGAAAACAATTCTTTACCGTCGCCTAGAATTCTGAAAACAACAACACCCTTTTTAATAATTCCACCCTCATCTTCAACTCCTGCAAAATATCTTTTATCACCTACCTTCCTATAAAAAACACGAGTCCCGTCAGGTTGCGATGAAGATGAAATATCCGCCGAACTATAGTCAATTTTTGAATCTGCTACACCTATACTGCCTGTAACCTTTTTTCCAAAACCTTTAATATTAACTTTTATAACACTCTCCGAATGAACTCCAACTGGATCTAAACACTTCTTCCCTGCTACAGAAGCCTCCTCACCTGTCACAGACAATCCTACAACAGGCATTCCATAAGTCTGGGAAGAACGTGAAAGATTTAACTCAGAAAGTTTTTGCTGGGCATTTATATTAATATAACAGCCTAATGCTAATAAAAAATACTTTAATCGCAATAATTTCATAGTATTAGAGATTTATTATATTCTAATGTTTAACAAGTAACGTTATTCTATTTATGTCTATTAAAATCTATCACATTGAACTCATAAATTCCGGGGTTTCCCACAGATTCTAAAA
This sequence comes from uncultured Bacteroides sp., assembly GCF_937912035.1. Lineage (GTDB taxonomy): Bacteria > Bacteroidota > Bacteroidia > Bacteroidales > Bacteroidaceae > Phocaeicola. The sequence continues at coordinate 3,969 of NZ_CALDPF010000055.1, read as the reverse complement.
CATCAAATCTAATCTTTTCAGCTTTATAGGATTTAGGGAATCTGAAAACCTTACAATCTCCCATAGGTTCATCACTCAAATAAATCTCCTGCCACATACCATTTTTCAGAATTGAGATCTTATATTTCTGAATACGATTAACCCTTATATTAGTAAATCCATCAGACGAAGATTTAACATCACAATATTCAAAAATAGATATTTTATTAAAAGAATCATCAGGGTTCAGAGTTACAATAAAATGTCCCAGACTATCTTTCGCCATCCAATAAGTCTGCATACCACCATCCAATAATTTACTGCCATCATGAACTCCATTCTTATCGTTCTCAAATGACGAGACCTCGACAGGTGCATTCATGGATATGAACTTTCCGTTTTTAGGAAGTGGAAAACCTTTTTTAAGTCCAAGTCTTTTGGCAAGAGCTATTGCGGTATTAGCTTCATGTTCACGTATTCTTCCAGTATAATCTGGAGGAATATTCATAACCAAAGTATTATTATTGTCCGTACACCAATAGAAAAGTTCTTCCAACTCATCTAAATCACGACTAGGCTGAGGATCTTTTTTATTAAACCATGACCAATACTTACTTATACAAATAGTATGTTCGAAAGGGACATAATATGATTCTCCCTTATACAAATACTGTTTTTTATCAGCCTTATGCGCAATTTTAGGATCCCATAAACGGAAGTCACTAGGGAAATACTGAAAATAATATTTGTTATCAACAATCATTGAATCAGGTAAAGCAAACTTACGTCCACCTTCTTTTAATTCTATAGTGTGATTAACTCCCATTGCACAATATGGCTGGAGTTTCTTTACTAAATTATACACTTTTGGAAGATTCCAGTCTTTTACTGGTCTGTCCCAACCTCCGTCAAGCCACAACTCACAAACAGGACCATAATTCGTAAGAAGTTCAGTCAATTGTCCACACATATAGTCTACATATTTCTCCGTGTCTTTATCTTTGTAGCAAGGTGCATTTCTATCCCATAACGAATAATATATAGCAAATTGAATACCGTATTTCTTACAAGCTTTGGCTACCTCTGCTACAACATCTGTTTTTACTGGCGAAGAAGCGACATCATAATCCGTATACTTGCTGTCCCAAAGACAGAATCCGTCATGGTGTTTAGTAGTAAGCAATATATAACGGAAACCGGCATCTCTAGCGACTTTTACCCATTGGTCACAATCCAATGACACAGGATTATATTTTGAAACCGGAACACTGCCGTCCGACCATTCCATATCTACAAAGGTGTTTACTCCAAAGTGCATAAACATTCCATACCCACGTTCCACCATTCGTTTTTGAGTTTCATTAGGTGAATCTGAAGGAATAATCTCCTGACCATTTAAAGACATTGTCAAACATAAGAAAATTGACAAAATCATATAAGATATTTTTTTCATATAATATAATTCTCCCCGAAATAACAAGCTGAATATCAGCTATATGATTGTATCAGAATATAAAGCTAAATCATCAATTAGGTTAACAAGCTGATTTGCCTTCTATGTTTCAATAAAAAAAGATACAAATGAGCATTAGAAATAGTAAACTCTTTCAAATACTCATTTGTATCATTAGTTTGTAAAAACAAACTTATTTAGATAAATTAATTACTTATATCAAGCTTTCTTTTCACCTTCAGGCATCTTGTTACCCATAGTAAGGTAAGCAACAGGAGAAGCCACAAACAATGAAGAAAGAGTACCGATTACAACACCAAGAATCATTGCGAACGCGAAGCTGCGGATGCTGTCACCACCAAGAATCAAGATACTTAACAATACGATAAGTGTACTGAGTGAAGTATTGATTGTACGGGCAAGTGTTGTATTCAGGGAATCATTGAACAACTGCATACGGTTACGCTGTGGATACAAACCGAAGAACTCACGCACACGGTCGAAGATAACCACCTTATCGTTGATAGAGTAACCGATAGCTGTCAGAATAGCTCCGATAAATGTCTGGTCTATTTCAAGTGAGAACGGCATCCAGCCATAACACAATGAATAAGCACCGATAATCAGCAATGTATCAATAACCAGGGCTACTGTAGCACCGATACTGAATGCAATATTGTTGAATCGGATAAGGATATACAGACCGATTGCTATAAGGGCCAATACTACTGACCAGATAGCAGAAGTCTTAATATCGTCTGCCACACTAGGACCTACCTTCTGAGAACTGATAATAGAACCTCCGGCACGGTTATCACGATCGATGAAGATTTCAAGTGTTGTACCTTCACCAAGCAAGTTACCTTCTTTCAAAGATTCGTAAAGGAATGCTTCGATTTCAGCATCGATAGTTGGAGAATCTTCTTCGATACGGTAGTTGGTAGTTACACGGATAGTCTTACCGTCTGTACCAAGAGCGATAGCCTGTACGTTTGCATCACCAACCTTAGACTGGAGCAAGCTGCGTACTGTTTCAGGCTGAACTACCTGTTCGAACTGAACTACAAAGTTACGTCCACCAGTGAAGTCGATACTCTGTGCAAGACCACGAACGAAGAATGAGATGATACATACTACAATAACGATACCCCAAACAGTGAATGATTTCTTTGTAGCACCCATGAAGTTATAGTGCACATTCTGCATCAGGTTCTTAGAGATACCTGTTGTGAATGTAAGGTTCAACCACTTGTCTTTATTCATATAGTGTTCGTAAACAATACGAGTCAGGAACACTGCTGTAAAGAATGAGCAGAGGATACCGATAATCAATGTAGTGGCGAAACCACGGATAGGACCTGTACCGAAGTTGAACAGGATGATACCGGTGATGATAGACGTCAAGTTGGAGTCGAAGATAGCAGAGAAGGCGTTGGAGTAACCGTCAGCCAATGCTTTCTTCACACCCTTGCCTGCACGGAGTTCTTCTTTGGTACGCTCGTAAATCAATACGTTGGCATCCACAGCCATACCCAGCGCCAACACCATACCGGCAATACCGGACATCGTCAATGCTGCCTGGAAAGAAGAAAGGATACCCAACGTGAAGAACAAGTTCAGCACCAGAGCGCCGTTGGCCACCATACCCGGAATGAATCCGTACATGGAGCACATGTAAACCATCAGCAGAATCAATGCTACGATGAATGACATGATACCGGCATTGATGGAAGCTTGTCCCAGTGAAGGACCAACGATGTCTTCTTGTACGATATGTGCGGGAGCCGGCATCTTACCTGATCTCAATACGTTTGCCAAGTCTTTTGCTTGTTCCGGAGTAAAGTGACCGGTAATCTGTGAGTTACCACCAGTGATTTCATTGTTTACGTTCGGTGCGGAGTAAACGTAACCGTCCAGCACGATAGCGATGCTCTTGCCGATATTCTGCTTGGTGAGCTGAGCCCAACGGCGTGCACCGTCAGTGTTCATGGACATACTTACGGCAGGTTTACCGTAATGGTCGTATTCGTCTTTGGCGCTAACCACTACATCACCTTCCAGAGGCGCCTTGCCGTTACGTTCTGTAGAACGGATGGCATAAAGTTCGAAAGTCTGAGCTTTCGGATCATATTCATAAGGAGATACTCCCCATTTCAGACGCAAGTCTTTCGGCATTTCGGCTTGAACTTCCGGCATGGAAAGGTATCTGTTGATTTCAGCTGTATCCTTGTAGTTGGCATAGGCTACAACAGGACCTTGTCCGCTGGGGTTGACTTGCAAGATTGCGAACAGCGGGTGTTCTTTCTTTATTTGTGCAAGGTCAGCGGTTTGTGTCTTGTTTTCACCCTTTAAAGCAGCGGCAAGACTGTCGGCTGTGCTGGTAGCTTGGGCTACGGCAGGAGCTTCGGTAGCTGCGCTGTCTGCCTCTTCTGCCGGAGTTTCGCTTGCAACGATGGCACGCAACTTGGTGTCGGCAGCTTGCAGATAGGGAGTAACGTCTTTTGCTGTGTATGTTTCCCAGAATTCCAGATTGGCGG
>NZ_CALDPF010000054.1 GCF_937912035.1 uncultured Bacteroides sp. | reverse complement strand
CTGCAATACATTTGACAACTTTTTTTTCAAAAAAATTATAACTATATACATAACTAGCTGTTAATCAATGGGGGAAAAGAAATAAAAAATTTACAGGTGAATTACACACAGAATTATATAATAAATCAACACACATTATAATTATATATTTAGCTCAAACCCTGGAAATCTTGATTTCCATAAAGGGGAAAACATGCATAAATAATAAGACACAAGAAATAATTATTTATAACGACAAAACAAACTTGGCGTGACACGGACGTGCAACGCGCGTGACACGAACGTGTAACGAGTGTAACACGTAGGTGTTACGACCGTAACACGAACGTGTAACGATAACAATGTCTTGACAAACCTGCAGTCATAACTGAAAATGCAGACTCAAAAATAAAACTTATAGCTTGGCACCAAAGTCACTACTAGCGCCTAAATACACTAATACATATACCACTGAAATATGTAAAATTGCTAATAAGGTTTAATCTTACACTATAATCAATTATTCTATAGAACAAAGTCCTTTTACCTTCTCCTCAAACTCATCTCTATTCCTAGCCTTGTTCTTGACTGCAGTACGGTAATTATAAATAGTTTGCGGAGAATAGAAAAGTAAAGTAGCAATCTTTGAACTATCCTTAATACCCAATCTAATAAGAGCAAAAATTCTCAACTCTGTGTTTAAAATATCACCTTTACCAGGAACGATCTCTTCACCTTCTCTAAGAAGTTTATTAAACTCAGAAACAAAATCAGGATATAGAGTTACAAAAGCTGTATCAAAATTCACAAAGAATTGCATTGCGTCACTATCTGTCATTTTAGTGCTATTAACCATTTTCAGCAAATCATCTATCTGTTTTGCTTTGACTTTTCTTCTCACCAGATCCTGATATTTATTGAGTTTATCAATATAAGCCGCACAAAGCTCTATGAACAAACTGACATATTCTTCACGCGTACGATTAGTTTTCATAAGTTCAGAATTCAAATCTTTGAGTTGTATATTCATATCTGTCACTATGGCCCTTTGCCTACCGAGAAGTTTAAACTGCCTGAAAATATACAGCATGGCAAGAACAAGCATTATGCCAAGAAAACTAATAAAATATACAGCCTTCACAAGCACCTTGTTCTTTTCTATCCATTTACTCTGATAAGCATTTACAATAGGAGGAAATTTCTTGGCAATCTCTAACATTCTCAACCTATTATTATAAAACATAGCATCTTCCATGGAATAACTGATATACCTATTGGCCCTTTCCAAATCCGGTTCCTTGCTTTTATAAAGAAACATTGCAAGCTCCTGCATGGATAGATTTTCCTTCAAAGGACAGGTTATATCCGAGATAGCCGACATTATAAGGTACTTCTCATACTCACGCATATTCCCCTGGCTTCTATGAGTGAAAGCAAGACCACACGTTACACACGCATAAAGTCGGGTATTTACCCTCAAACCATTCAATGCTTTTTCATAAAATCTTTGAGCCTCATACTGATTTCCATTTCTAGCTTTCAGTTCTCCACTCCAATACATAAACTCATGTGATGAAGGATCAATAACCTGCAACATAGAGTCTATATACAATACTTCTTTATCTTTAAAGTCTATAGAGAAATTGTCATCTGCAGAATATTCGCTCCATACACTATAAACCCATTCGTAGGCCGAAAAATAATCCAACAACAATGATTTATCAATTTTGGCCCTTTCTATATTATTTAATATATCCAAAGATTGAGAAAAATATCCTGTAGTGGCAAGCAACAACGAACGGTTTATATTACATTTCTGAATATATCTGTCATCAGAAGCTTTCAAAGCTATTTTATCCAACAATGACAAATAATAATAAGCTGAATCAGACCTATATGTATAATACTCTTCAAATACTTTATCGTATAATTCAAACAATGCAGAATTTCCCATACCAACAGTTTTTATTTTTTTGATACTATCTATACGGGATTCTTTTATTAAAGAAAATTCATTTCTGCGTAATAATGCAGCATCCAGCTCACTATATAACTTTGTAATATCATTTACGGCATATGCAAACAAGACACAGTTTATAAGCAAAACTAATAGAACTATTTTCTTCATAAAGCACAACATTAAAGAGTATGATACAAAAATAAGCAAAGTTTCGAATAAATCAAAATCTACTTTACGCGTTAAAGCATATTATCATAAAGCATTGGATTACAACCCATTATACTAAAATAATCAATTAAAGAATCTACTTTATGTCTACTATAATAGAAATAACTCTATGATTAATCATATATTTGTATATCTCATAATGGAAAACATATGTACTTTTATTTAGAGAACAAAAAGATTCAATAACTAATAAATAATAACCATGAAAAAATTAATCATTGCCGGTGCACTTGCGTGTATGACCTTACACACAAATGCAGAAAACAAAGTATTCCGTATTTCAACAAATCAGACAGACCTGATACTCCAGGTAGCCGATAATGGTCGTCTTTATCAAACTTATTTAGGTGAAAAATTACTTCACGAAAAAGATATAAAAAACCTCAAATGGAATGTACATCCCGGAACTGACGCCAGCGTCAGCCAACGCGGTTGGGAGGTTTACAGCGGTTCTGGAAACGAAGAATTCTATGAACCGGCAATAGCAATCACTCACAACGATGGAAAGACTTCTACATATTTATATTATATATCTTCATCAACCAAAGAAGTTGAAGGAGGTACACAAACTACAATCAATCTCCGCGATGACAAATATCCTGTAGATGTTACACTCCACTATGTGGCATATCCTGAAGAAAACATAATCAAAACATGGAGCGAAATCAAACATCAGGAAAAGAAACCTATCACTCTTTCCACATACGCTTCTACAATGTTATACTTCAACCGTGCATCGTACTATCTGACAGAATTCAGTAGTGACTGGGCAAAAGAAGCACAAATGAGTAGCCAGCAGTTGCTATTCGGAAAAAAAGTAATCGACACAAAACTTGGAAGCCGTGCAGCAATGCATACACATCCTTTTTTCGAAATAGGACTTGACCAACCTGTAGCAGAAAATCATGGTGAAGTGCTGATGGGAACATTGGGATGGACAGGTAACTTCCGTTTCACTTTCGAAGTAGACAACGTCGGTAATCTACGTGTAATCCCCGCAATCAATCCATACGCATCAAATTATGAACTACCTAAGAACGAAGTATTCACTACACCAGAATTCATATTCACTCTTAGCTATAATGGAACATCAGAAGGAAGTCGCAACTTCCATAACTGGGCTAGAAACTATAGTCTGAAAGATGGTAAAGGCGAAAGACTGACTCTTCTGAACAACTGGGAGAACACTGCATTCGATTTTGACCAAGAGATATTGGCTGAACTGATGAAAGAAGCCAAACACCTTGGAGTAGACATGTTCCTTCTTGACGACGGATGGTTTGCAAACAAATATCCTCGCAAGGATGACAAAGCCGGACTTGGAGACTGGGAAGTGACACACAGTAAATTGCCAGGAGGTATTCCTGCACTCGTTAATTCTGCAAAAGAAGCTGGAGTTAAATTTGGTATATGGATTGAACCTGAGATGGTAAATCCTAAGAGCGAACTTTTCGAAAAACATCCAGACTGGGCTATTCACGATGAAAACAGAAAAATTTACTACTACCGTAATCAGTTAGTCCTCGACTTGAGTAATCCTGAAGTGCAGGATTATGTTTATAACGTAGTAGAAAATCTGATGAAAGAAAATCCAGAAATAGCATTCTTCAAATGGGATTGCAACAGCCCTATAACAAACATCTACTCTCCATATCTGAAAAACAAACAAGGTAATATGTATATTGATCACGTTCGCGGTGTATACAACGTAATGAAAAGGGTGAACAAAAATTATCCTAATGTTCCGATGATGCTTTGTTCTGGTGGTGGTGCACGATGCGATTACGAAGCTTTGAAATATTTTACCGAATTCTGGTGCAGTGACAACACTGACCCTATAGAACGTATCTACATACAATGGGGATTTTCACAGTTCTTCCCTGCAAAGGCTATGTGTGCACACGTTACAAGCTGGAATAAGAACACCTCCGTAAAATTCCGTACAGACGTGGCTTCAATGTGCAAACTCGGTTTCGATATAGGTCTTAAAGAAATGAGTGCAGAAGAACTGGAATATTGCCAGACTGCCGTGAACAACTGGAAAAGATTGAATCCTGCAATCATGGAGGGCGACCAATTCAGACTGGTTTCACCATACGAATCAAACCATATGGCTGTAAACTATGTTAGCAAAGACCAAAACAAGGCAGTATTATTCGCCTATGATATCCACCCACGCTATCAGGAAAAACTTATGAATGTAAAACTTCAAGGACTTGATGCAAACAAGATATATAAAGTGGAAGAAATAAATCTTATGCCTGGAACAAAATCAAGATTCAAATCAAATGGTAAAACTTTCTCCGGTGATTATCTTATGAAAGTAGGAATAGAAGTATTCGGTTTTACACATACTCAAAGCCACGTAATTGAAATAACAGCAGAATAACACAAGAACTAAATACCAGACAAAAATTCTCATTAATTGTAATGGTGCAACAGGGAAACCGGATTGCACCATTATTTTTTTCATGCGTTTCAAATTCTTTCTAACTACAATTGCTAATATATTATTTCCAATTAGAGCTGATATCAATAAATTTTTGAAACAAAATTCAATTCTTATGTATAATATTCCATTTCCAGACAATTGCATTTGGTTAACTTTGCAATTGTCAAAAAAGACTAGAATATAAGATTGATTTAAAGTTAAAATAACAATTAAATATCTACACATGAAAACATTATTATTATCTGTTCTCTTAGCGAGTGCACCAGTTTCAGGCTATTTAAGTGCACAAGACTATTTATTTGATTTTTCCAACCGTAAGAATGTAGAAAATGTAATCAAAATAAATCAGGAGAATATTTATCCTGGCACCAACGGATATGGTTATGACATTCTTCCCGCGCCAAAGAAAAATAGTAATACTCCTTATTACTTTTCAGTCAATGTACCAGATGGTAATTATAGAGTAACAATTACCATTGGAGACAAGAAGGAAAATGGTATCACAACAGTAAGGGGTGAATCAAGACGACTCTTCCTAAATAATGTTGTCACTAAAAAGAATGAATTCAAGACATTCAGCTTTATTATAAACAAAAGAAATACTCAAATAAATGAAAAAGAGTTTGTAAAGATAAAAGATAGAGAAAAAAACAAACTGAACTGGGATAACAAACTGACATTCGAATTTAATGGAGAAAAACCGTGTGTATCATCTTTAAAAATAGAAAAAATTGATAATGTAACAACAATATTTTTAGCAGGGAACTCAACTGTTGTAGACCAGGATAATGAGCCATGGGCCAGTTGGGGACAAATGATTACTTATTTCTTTGACGATAACATTTGTATTGCTAATTATGCAGAAAGCGGAGAACGTACAGACACGTTTATCAAAGCCAAACGATTGAAGAAAGCATTAAGTGAGATGAAAGAAGGTGATTATATGTTCATCGAATTCGGACATAATGACCAAAAACTTAAAGGCCCTGGATGTGGAGCATATTACTCATTTGCCATGTATCTCAAAACATTTGTTGATGAAATAAGAGCAAAAGGTGGTATACCTATATTCGTTACCCCAACCCAAAGACGTTCATTCGATAACAACGGACATATAAAAGATACACATGAGGATTATCCGGATGCCATGAGATGGGTTGCAGAAAAAGAAAACATTCCGGTTATAGAACTTAACAAACTGACACGAACTTTATACGAAGCCATGGGTGTAGAAGAATCCAAAAAACTTTTTGTTCATTATCCTGCAGGAAGTTATCCGGGACAAACAACTGCACTTGCCGATAACACACACTTCAATCCTTTCGGTGCTTACGAGATTGCTAAATGCGTAATAGAAGAAATAAAAAGACTAAATCTTCCTTTTGTTAAGAATATCAGAAAAGACTATATTACATTCGACCCTTCAAGTCCTGACAATCCTTCAGACTTTTTGTGGAACAATAGTCCGTTTACAGAAATTGAAAAACCTGATGGAAATTAATCCATCAGGTTTCAAACTATTTTTTAAATATCAATATCTGATCGAGGATAACACCATTATCCAATGCTTTTATCGAAAGTTTATGCCTGTTTGAATTACTTACAGGTAAAGTAATCTTCTTGCGGGCCTGATTTCTAAGGACATTCTGTTTCCATTCCTCACTTCTACCTTTTGTCTCATAATGAATAGGCATTGACTTTACTCCATCAAGTTCAATAATAAAGCGCAAGCTGTTCCCAGAAACCGGATGAGAAGGTAACAAGCATACCTCAACATCAACGGAGTCAGAGTCTATACAACCAAACTCATACGACACAGATGAATCCTTTGAAATCATACCAGCCTTACCTTCATAACCAAGACCTTCGCATGGCGAAACATTACCGGAAACTGTTTCTATGGCATTCATAACAAACACCGGTCTATCATCATTCAACAATCTGCTTTCAGAAAGAGATTTCTTTACTTTTTCAAAAACAGGCAGTTTCCTTGGCTTGGCATCCATAATAAAATTCCATTTACCATTATTGCCTATACCTCTATTATATATTGATGTCAAAGTCATTATACTATCATAAGCAATTTCACTTTTACTCCAGTCCATCAAATTATGCCTTGCCAGTTGGGCATAAATAAACTTCTTATTCATCTCAGCGGCTCCTTTTATAGGATATTCCGCCAATTGAAAATAAGCATCCAATAACGTTTCAGGAACTTCTTTCTTTAAAGCATCAACCTTTGATGAAATAGACTCATAATTATTTACTCTTTCCAACAAATAATCCTCACTCCATTCCAAATCCCTGACAGTATTGTAATAGGCCTTTTTCTCATATTCTTCTACACGAGTATTTCCCATAAACTCAGGCTTACGAATATATGCAAGTCTGTAATGTTCATTCAATAAAGGTAACAAGTCTTTAGCCACAACACTACCAAAATCCCTGTTCAGATAACTATACAATTGTTTACTAACCCCGTTTTCAGCTACATCATTAATATTCCATGCCATATCCATGAATAACTCTATCTGATATTCAGCTGGTTTTATATCACCAACATTTAAAATCCATATTTTCTGAATACCACTGTCATAAGCCAGTTTCATTTGCTGATATAACAAATAAGGACTAAACGTTCCAAGCCACAAATAATCATGAGGGCGCCCCCAATAAGATACATGATAATAAATACCATTACCTCCTTTACGCTTTATCTCATTCTCATTAGGGAAATGTCTGATATATCCATAATTATCATCACACCACATTAATGTTACATCATCCGGTACATCTAAGCCATAATTATATATATCAAGTACCTCCTTATAAGGGATGAATACCTGTGGAATATTATTAAGATTCTTATCAACAAACTCAGTCAGCATGTTACGTTGCTCAGCAATAACATTATCCAGAACCTTCTTTTGTTCTTCTACAGTTTTTGCACCTTGCATCTTACCGTCATGCACACCTCTCATCCCTAATGTATAAATAATCTCCTGACCTGATACTTCTTTTACACGTTTCTGCCAAAAATCAATTACATTGGAACTGTTATTTACAAAATCATATTCTCCATTACCTCTAAGTGGCCATTCTCCGGCTGTGCTGCATGCCATAGGTTCACAATGAGAACCTCCCACATATATACCATAATCTTTGGCTACCTCCATATTTCCTTCTGTCATGAAGAAAGGATAAGTGCACTCATGCATGGCAGGCCAATACGCATTCGCTTTCAGGCGAAGAAGCAGTTCAAAAATACGCTTATTTGTCTCAGGGCCTATTACCCCAGGGTTATTGCCCTTCTCGTAATTCTTATTACTCCATGGCAATAATCCCCAGTCTTCATCATTAATAAATATACCCCTATATTTCACAGACGGACACTGAGCATCAAAATAACCAGAGGCGAGACTAAAGCTTTCCTTTTTACGAGGTTTTACATCGGCCCACCATTCCCATGGAGATACTCCAAGAAGTCTTGAGAACTCCATTATACCATAAGCTGTTCCATGACAGTCACTACCAACTATGGCCAACGTATTATCAGGCATAACAGAAATGACAAATGCCTGAGATTTATTTCTGATACAAGAAAAATCAATATTCAGAGATTCTACAAGATTACTTTTCCCTAACGTACCAATAATAATATTACCTTTATTGCCAAAATTAACAGTAACATCAAGAACAGACGATAAGTCATGTTCAAGCAGCCTCAACGCATTTTTTACGATACCTTCTTCTTTTTTTTCAACAGATATATCAATTTTCTGTGATGACTTTATTGAAAACCCTGCAGACAATGCAAATGCCGTTACACTATAATATAAAAATAAAAAAAACAGATATTTCCTCATATTTACAAGCTATACAATCAAGATTATAAACTACAAAACAAAGACTAATCTTCTGTCTTATCAGAATCAGGTAATTTACCTTTCAGTTTCTGATAAGTGGAAGGTGAAACGCCAAACTGGCTTTTAAAGCATTTACTGAAATAAAAAGGATCTGCTATTCCAACACTATATGATATTTCTGAAATATTCATCTTACCTTCTAAAAGTAAAGTTGTAGCCTTACGCATCCTCTTTATTCTGATATATTCATTTGGTGAATATCCTGTGATACCCTTCACTTTTCTATAGAATATAGAACGTCCTACCCCCAATAATGAAGCCAATTCATCTACTGAAAGATTTTCATTAGACAGATGTTCATCAACTACTTTCGAAAGACTATCTGCAAACTCCTTATCTTTATCTGTCGTACATAAAGCATCATGTATAGCAGTAGGATCCTTAGAAAATTTTTCTCTAAGTTTCTCGCGCTGACTTATTAGCTTAAACACTCTTGCCACTAATAGCTTTGTACTGAATGGCTTTGTTATGTATGAATCCGCACCCACTTCTATACCCTCAAGATAACTTTCTGACGTTTCCAGGGCAGTAAGAAGAACTATTGGTATGTGACTTGTAGTAAAATCGTTTTTCAACAGTTTCGTCAATTCAAAGCCCGACATTCCAGGCATCATAACGTCACTTATAATCAAATCTACCTCAGAAGAACGTACATACTCCAATCCACTCTTTCCATCAGCTTCGGCAATAACCTCAAAATATTTACTCAATGTCTCCTTTAAATAACTTCTGACATCATTATCATCCTCAACAATTAATATCCTTTTTTTATTAAGCGGAGTAACAATACGTTCCTCAAAACTTTCATCTATATCATTCACTATAACATGATCGCTATGTTCCTTTTCTTCTTTAAACACTGGACTATCAGATTCCAAGAAGTCTTCAGATCCATATAAATCTGTACCTAAAGGCAGAGATATTGTGAAAATTGAACCACCGTTGACATTATCGTCAAAACGTATACTACCTTTATGAATAGTAACAAGTTCATAAGTAAGGTTCAATCCAATACCCATGCTGTTACCTGATATTCTATTATGAGTAAAACGTTTGAATAATTCCTTGCGTTCTTCTTTAGATATTCCAACTCCTGTATCAGATACTTTTATGTCAAAAGTCGAATTATCGGTATTTACAAACAAACTCAATTCAATTTTTCCACCTGAAGGAGTATATTTAAATGCATTCGACAATAAATTATAAACTATCTTATCAACTTTACTTTTATCAAAATACATTAAATAAGAATTCTCAGATGAGGTAAAAACAAAATCCATTTTCTTAGATTCTGCCGCATCCTTAAAGTCCAAATAAATATCATTTATAAAAGATATAATATCTGTTTCTTCCAAAGACAATGATAATTTATTTTTCTGCATTTTTCTGAATTCTATTAACTGATTTACAAGTCTCATCATCCTTTTAGTGCTTCTATCCATTAATTTAATAGAATAAACCATATCCTTAGGTATATTAGGTATGGAATTTATTTTTTCCAAAGCACCTTGAATCAATGAAAGCGGAGTTCTGAACTCATGAGATATATTCGTAAAGAAAACCAACTTGAATTCTGTCATTTGCTCTTCGACCTTTATCTGATTGCGTAAATTATTCATCTTATTAAATACCATAATAACAATATACAGCAAAACAGACAATAAAATAAAATATATAAAATAGGCTAACGATGTTCTCCAAAACGGAGGATTAACCACAATTTTCAAAACAGAATCTTCAGTGCCCCATTTCCCTGATGCATTACAAGCCTTTACGTGAAGATAATATGTACCGTATGGCAAATTTTTGTATGCAGCAAAATTAATATTAGATGGTGAACGCCATTCCTTATCATAATCCTTAAGTATGAAACTGTATTTAGAGTTACCCATATCAAAATCCATGGTTGAAAACTCTACCACAAACGAATTCTGTGAATAATTTAATTCTATTTCATTGACAAAAGGCAAAGAACTTACAATTGGAGAATCCTTCTCATTGGGTTTGACAGACACTCCATTTACTTTTAAATCAGTAAATGTTACAAAAATATCATTCTCCACTAACTTTACCTGCCGTGGATCAATGACCATAAATCCATAATTAGTACCAAATACTAGATTACCATTATCCAGACCAATACCACAATTCTCGCAAAATGTATTACCTAGGTCTATATTAGAGAAGAAAAAATTCTTGAATTCTTTCTTTTCAAGACTAAAACATGATATTCCGTATTCAGTAGAAATCCACATTCGTCCGAAAGGATCTTCCACGAACTTCTGAACCATATTATTAATCAAGCCATCTTCTGTACCAAAGTGTTCAAATTTTAACCTTGAATAATCATTCTCCTGCACATTGCAGTAAGCAAAGCCTGCACCTGCCTCAGATATCCAGATATTACCTTTTGAATCTGATTCTATACATCTTATTTCATTACTCTTAAACAAGCCATTATTAAACGAATAATGATAATATGAATCTGGATTTTTTATTAATTCATCTGGATTAAAAACGAACAAACCTTCATCAGTACCTATCCACATCCATCCGTTAGAGTCTTGACTGATTGTCCTTACTCTTTTTTGTCCATATGTCTTATTAAAAAAATGTTTGAATATATATTTCCCGTCATTCTTTATCGCAAGATTCAATCCTCCACCCAATGTAGCAATCCATACTCTTTTTTCAGAGTCCATAAACATACTATAAACATGATTAGATGACAAAGAGAGTGAATCATTCCAAACACTCCTATATACCACATTATCTATAATCAAACCCTTACCTCTGGAGCCATACCATTTATTACCTTCCGAATCTTCTAACAATGCATATATATTAGTATCAAGAATAGATGATGATTTTAAATTTAAATCTTTATCATAAACCGAACAAGTACCTGTACGTGTAAATACATAAAGTTCATCATTTATATATGACAAGCATCTTACAGTATTAGACCTGTCAATTCTCTCGGAAACATTAGGATATACCATAAATGCTCCTTTGTTAATCATATACAACTTGGAAACACCGGTAAATTCAGAGCTAACCCATATATTTCCTATCTTATCCTCCATTATATCCAACAAATAATTAGATCCAAAAATATATGGAGAATTACCGTTTTTAGCTTCTATCTGACTAAAAACATCATTGTTAATATCATATGTGAAAAGTCCATTACCATAAGTAGCTATCCAAATTATATCTCTAGAATCATGTACCACATCGAAACGCTCCTCATCTATATAATCAACATCAACATTCTGTGTTACATCAAATGCTTTTACCTTACCAGTATTTACATTTACATATCTTAGAATACCTGTGTTATTATATATCCAGTAGTTATGTTTATTGTCTTCCAGAATCAAAGCCTTTGATATATTAAGTGAAGTTTCTATTGGAACAAGCTTATGCATATTCATATCAAATGATATACTTCCCTCACTATAAAAGATATTCCATTTGTTACCAACAGAAAAAGCGCCTGTTATTTTTGATTTACGTTCCATTCTAAGATCAGATACAAGAGATAATTCCTTTCTCTGATTATCAAAGCAATAGATTTCTCCTCTTACAGTAACAAAAAATGTTTTAGATTTATAATCTTGGATTAGTCTAAAGTTCTTCTTATTATTTACTGTATGTATTTTAACACCATCCCAGTAATATAGTCCTTTGCTGGTAGCTATCCAAGTCAATTTATCTCCACCATCTTTTAAATCATTTATAATAATATTATCCCTTTCTGAATTTAAAAAAGAAACTGAAGAAAATTTACCGTCTTTATATAATATACGCCTGCAACCATTAAGATCACCCCATAACCACATCACATTATTTTCCGTTTTAGAGAAATAATGGTTTCTATAAAAATCATTATACTCTCCGCAGCCTGTAAAATCAACAAACTCTTCTGTTTTAGTGTTATAGCACCCATAAAGATCTGCCACTGTTTTCACCCATAAAAAACCATTTGAATCCTCAAAAATTCCTCTGACCCTGTGATCAGGCAAAGACAGTGTCTCTTTTTGTGATGGAGTATATGTTTTAAATGAGATACCATCATATCGGGTCAATCCATTTAATGTACCAAACCATATAAATCCTTTTGAATCTTGATACATCGAACGAACAGTATTATTAGATAAGCCATCAGACACATCAAGCCTGACAGAAGACACATTAACCGAAGAGTATGCTTTATAAGCAAAAAGAAGAAATATAAATAATAAATGATTTATTCTCATCCTTTGTTTATTTTTTATAGAAGACATCAACATTAAATTTCATTTATCAGTTAACACTATATAACAAAACATTATAATACAATAATTATATGATTGTACTGCAAAATTAAATAAAAAAGGATAGAAACAAAATAATGCCAATAATTATAACTATATTCGGATAAGTGATTAAATCAATAAACATAAAATATGCTGAAAACACGATATGGTCTTCAAAAGAATATTATCGCATTTTCAGCATATAAAAGTATAATGAATATCAATATTTAAACACCATTACATCTACAGGAGATACATCTTCTTTACCGATTATAACCTTTCCTCCTTCTGGAAGCTGGAAATGATAAGGCTTGTCACTATAATTAAGCACTACACCTAAACCGTTTCTATATTCTACAGATATACCGTATGGTAAATCCATTACATCTATATTAAGCCTTTTGTATAACTTATTCAATACATCATGTTCCAGTTCACCATTTTGGGTATCTACACCTATATATGTAACACTACCTGCACCATCTTGCTTGAACGTTACAGCAGGTTTACCTTCATAGAACTCTTCTGAGTATGTAGCCCATACTTCATTTTTACTTTCAGGAATAAGAATCTCGCCCCATGTATTCCATTTATAAGATTTGTTATCCATTGTCACTAATCCCGGACTGTCAGGCAGTAACAAGTCATAGAACTCTATTTCGTTTCCAGTAAGATCATATATCATCGAACCAAACTTACTTTCAGGCAAGCGTCCGAATCTGTCCTTCTGTGCAGTTCTGCAGGTAATAACAAGATTTCCACCTTGTTTTACATAGTTCTGCCATTTATCTACCAGTTCTTTATCCGCCAACTGATAAGCAGGAACTATTAAAACCTTATATTTTGTGAAATCCATATCTTCAGAAATAATATCAACAGGTGCACCGTATGACTTTAATACCTTATAATATTTGTCCAAGTGCTTAAATGTATCCCATGTCCTATTCTGTTTTTGTCTGTCAATACTCCAATAATTTTCATGATTCCACAAAATAGCAGTCTTTCTATTAAGATATGATTCCGGTTTTGTTGATTTTGATTTTACCTTTCCTCGTAAAGACTTTATTTCTTTCATGAAAATCTCATATTCTTTACCACCACTAGTAAGAGTCACACCATCAGTTCCAACAATTCCATAATGATATTGCTCTGTTCCAAACAAAGGCTGTCTGTATCTATAAGTACAAATAAAATCTGCCCCACCGGCAAAAACACTCCACAACCATAATCTTACTGCTCCCGGATAAGGTTGTGGATTTATACTTCCCCAGTTCACCTGTCCTGGCTGTAATTCCATTACACCGTATGTCTCACTTATAGGTCTGAAGAAATCATTAGCTAAAGCTATTCTCAAAGGATTACCTACCCTAAATCCACGACGTCCGATACCTTCATTGTCACCATATACCATATATCTGGTATAACTTACAAAATCAAGCTCCTTGCTTCCACCTATATGACCTTTATCATAATCAGGAATATAATTGGTCGTAACCCATTGGTTTTTTGCATACTTTTTAATTATACGAGCCTGTTCATCTAGAAAATCATTGGTTTGTTTTGCAGCATAACGACGATAATCCAAAATCTGATGATGATTCATAAACATCTGAGCTGTCTTAGGGAGTGTGATTTCGGAAAAAGAAGAATAAACCTCACTCCAGAAAGATGTTCCCCAAGCATTATTCAATGAATCAATATCCTTGTATTTGTCAGCCAGGAAAGATCGGAAACCCATTTCAGCCTGATAACTGTAATCAAACTGTACTGTAGGCTCATTATCCAACTGCCATCCTATGATTCTACTATCATTACCATAATGCTTTGCCAGTTCCTCAATCATCTTATATGCAAGATTTCTATATGTTGTAGATGCGAATGACGCATGCTGTCTTGCACCATGATCGCAAATAGTACCATCCTCTGAACGTAATAAAACCTCCGGATATTTTCTACTCAACCATACAGGAGGAGTAGCTGTAGATGTACACATTATTACTTTCAGGTCGTATTTATCAGCCAAGGCAACAGCTTTGTCCAACCACTCAAAATTATATACCCCCTCTGACGGTTCCAGCTGAGCCCATGCAAACTCTGCAAAATGTGTAAATTCAAAACCCAATTCATGCATACGTTTCAAGTCCCTTTCCCATTGACCCTCATCCCAATGCTCAGGATAATAGTAAGCTCCTGTGGTAACAAGATCGTCTTCATCAAACCAAGATTTCTGGGCAAAAGTCACTTCTGTAAATAAACAGCAGCATAAAATAGAAAAAAATAGTGTCTTCATACTGTTCTTCATATTGTTTTTCATAAAATTCGTTTCAAAAATACATCAAATAAATACAATTTGCAACATGTTGATTTTTACAAAATTAAATCCGTCTATAGTTGATAAATACCTAGGTTGGAAGTAAAAATAAAAATCGATTGATAAAACTCTTGACGACAACATTTTACCAATCGATTAAATATGACAATTTAGTCCATATAAAATACTTCCTTGAGCTCTATTGTCACAGGTGAATTGTCTGGGTTGACTTCCATGATATCAGCCATGTAGTCCCACCATTTCTTTACAATCTCAGTGTTTCCTAAATCTTGCGAGCCATTATCACCACTCACCTTCTGGAAAGCAAAAAGGATATTGGTATCCTTATCCCAGAAAATAGAATATTCCGACACTCCGGATTCAGACAACAAAGATTTCAACTCAGGCCATATAGCAGCATGACGTCTTTCATACTCTTCTTCACAGCCTTTCTTCAAATACATTTTAAAAGCTTCTCTTTTCATATCAATTATTTTATGAGACTGAATGACAGTCCCTGGTTAAAGTTATTTCAGTTTATCTTAGGTTTAAGTTCATCTGGAGAGTCGTTTGTATATAATTCTACTCCATTGTCAATTTTATTGAACAAGCTCATCACCAAGTCAGTACTGATATTATATTCAGGTCTGAAATAGTCAGAGTTCATATAATCCAAAATAGATTTACGCATCTGGCGTGCAACAATTCTGTCATCCAAGTCTGAATTCAAATCCATACTTGTCATTATCAATTTTCCATTCAATACATTAGCCTCAAAAAGTATACCTATTTTACGGCTTAAGAACCAGGTATCAATACTTTGCACTAGAGGTCTAAAGTTTGCCGGGAAATCACTAAACCTCATTACCTGACAGTTATTCACCAGTTCCCACCACTGTAAATCACTATGATAGTCAGTCGGGAAAGATTTAAATAACGGATGTTTATTGTTCAAATATATACCAGTAGTATGAGGTGGTCTCATCTTAAACCATGATGTATTCCAGAACACAGGCAAGAATCTCTGTACAATACTTTTTCCGTATGAAATTTTTCCGTTAGCAATAATAAGGACTTTACCACCTTCCTGCAAAATATCCAATGCTTTTTTATCCAAATAGTCTGTTATATACACCTCACTATTATTTATTTCAACAGACTCAGGATATACCCAAAAGTTCCAGCTATTTTTAGCTTCCGAACCATTAATACCCACTTCCAGAGTAATCTTCTTTGCTACAATTATATTATTAAGAGGTATATTTATTTCTCCAATATTATTACAATTGCCTATATTAATACTGCAAGCAGGAAAGACCCCACTGTATAAGACTTTTTTATTATCATCAGTAACAGTATAAGAAACATCGACATTTTTCAATGCTTTTACACCAAAATGAGCTACTTCTATATCTGCTTTAAGATTCTCACTATTCTTATAAATAAACTTTGAAGTTCTCATTAAAGGAACTGTAGCAGAACAGAATGTCCTCCATTCATCAGAATTTATATAACCTTTTTCCTCAAAGAAAACATCAAGAACACCAACAAGCGCACTTCCCTGACCTGAATAATCATTTAATGCCAGTAACTGAAATCCGGCATAATCAGGAGTTCGCAAAGTTTTCTCAATCTCGTATTTATAACAGATAGATTGTAACTTTCCACTTGCCATAAGAAATTTGTGTCCCATATCTTCCATGCCATTATCCCTCAATATATCACGGAATATCTCAAAATTCTTTGCCTTATTTACTCCTGTATATTTATTGATTTCATTGAAATTCGGGAAAACACACCATTGTCCGGTTTCATGTGATACATATGGTTGTTTAACAGTGTCCAGACCATTCTGGAATCTATAATCATCCATTGTTGAAGGACGTTTATTCTTCCAAGTCAATCCTCTTGCACCAGCCTTTACATGATATTGGCTTTTAGGCTGCCATTGCCAACCGTTTCCTACTGATGCCCCAGTATACACACGCCTGTTATCCTCATTTTTCCAGTAATCTACAAAATCACTTACCCAACTTACCCAATTTCCATACGGTTCATTACCACAAGCCAACATACAAAATGAAGCATAATTACCGTATGCCTTGGTTAAAGCTTTTGTTTCATTCATCAGATATTCATCAATAGGTTTACCTAAGCCAAGTCCTGAGCCATGATTAGGCCAACTCGGTCCCTCTGGCTGTAAATAGAATCCAACCAAATCTGCTGCTATAAAAGCAGCTTCCGGCGGACAATATGAATGGAAACGCATGTGGTTTAATCCGTAATTCCTACATATTCTGAAAACTCTTTCCCAGCTTTCAACATCCATTGGAGGATAACCTGTATTAGGAAACAAGCAGTTCTCAACCGTACCTCTAAGCATTATTTTCCGGTTATTCACATAAAACCACTTACCCTTTATTTCGAATTTTCTCATACCGAATTGGACTTCTTTAACCTCAGTCTCTCCTTCCAATATAGATTCAACCTTAAGTTTATACAAGGCTGGATTAAATTCATCCCACAACTGAAAATCATCCCCCATAGGAAGAACAATGCTTGTTTCTGTGACATTTCTACCAAGCTTTACACTAGTTTCTACCGTTGGAACAATATGTTTTAAATCTGAGTTAAAACTTTCTGCTGATAATCTCAACTTCGTTTTACCTTTTCCTTCCAACCTGATTTTTACCAAAGCTTCACCTTTATCTACATCAGGATAAACTTGCACATCTGTTATATGTATTTCAGGAGATGAATAAATTCCAATTCTACCTACTATCCCATTCCAGTTTCCCTGTGTCTGGTCTGTAATACTATGAGAATCGGGTCCCACATTTATTTCTTTTATCCTATTGTCAACACTAACAGACAAAGTATTATTTTTCCCATAGTCAACATATTCTGTAATATCATATTCGTGAGGAACACACAGACTATTCTGCATTCCAACTTTCTTTCCATTAATCCAAACATTTGTTTCTATATGTGGACGCTCAAGAAATAAATAAATCTTTCTACCCTTCCAGTCAGCTGGAATCTCAATTTTTTTCTGATACCAAGCTACACCGACATAATGCCTATCAGGAGTAAGAAAGAAAGGTAATTTTACATTACCTTCTTTCCTGTATTTATCGAAATAAGGATTATAATAATATGTACTGTCGTATAATGTTCCTGTCCACTTTGTAGAAGAAGAAACAATATCACCCTTAAGTTTTTCCGGCATAGATGCCGGTAAATTTATATTATCGTTTAAATGTCCAATATACCATTTTTCTTTAACACCTCTATCCAGACTATCGATTTGAAAGGACCATTTACCTTTTAAGTCAATAAATCCTTCAGCATAAATAACTTGAGAGAAAGTCAGAAAAGCACATAAGACAAAACCCAATATCCTCATAAACATTTCCTTATTACTTTTTTACATACACCTTACATGGAGTGTTCAGTCCTTCTCTCCATTCTTTCAAATATCCAAACCACTCCTTACTTCCTCTCATACCATTTTCTTCTTTCTCACTAAAGAATATGATATTATAATCCAGAGTATTGCTTTTTGGATTTACAAGAATCAAATAATTATTCGTTTCTTCTACAGTTTTATTCACAAACTTTGTCGGAACATTAATACCTAATCCCAAAGTTTCTATCTTATTGTTTATAGTATCATTTTTATCAGGAAAGTTTCTACCCCAAGATCCTGCCAAACCATTTTCTAAAACAAAACCTGTGTTATTTTTCTCCAATTTCTGTACTCCTGTACAAAACAACATATTATTTGTATCACCTTTAAAATCAATAGAGACATTTACATCACGGTGTCCGGAATAAAGCACATATCTCTGACTGATATTAAGTACGCGTCCATTTATAACCCAATCCTTATCTTTGAATTCAACAACAGTACGTACAGGACCATACGCCAATACACCGCCGGTTCTGCTTTCTACACTGTCCAATGTCACATAGTTATTGTTGGACCATCCTCTAAATGATCCAAGTCCAATACTGGTGCCAGCCCATAATATATCACATCCATATCCTTCGGATTTTTGTTTGGCGGTAGTATAGAAATTTGTTTCACTCAATTCCAGACGTTTATGTTTTTTTCCATATATGTCTACAGACTGACGATTGTCAAAGTAAACCCTGAAACCAACCAGTTCCGACTCAAAGGCAGGACCATGATGATACAAAGCATCATATATATCTCCAAACTTTGTAGTTCCAGGTACTGTCATCGAAGATATATGCGGAAATCTTGACTTTTTATCATTTATCATCATTTGAGCATGAACACGTGGAGTATATGTTATTTTCTCTTCTGTTGTCTTGATAATGAAAGTTTTCGAGTCTTTGGCAGGTATGTCTGCAACAAAAACAAGTTCATCATATTCTGAGTCAGAATTCAGATCATCCAACTGAACAGGGATAATTTTATCTCCATCCATAACAACAATATTCTCACCGGAATTCAAAAAAGGAATTTCATTCGAAGTAAGTACAACTGGTTCATTATACTTTGGTTTACTCCAATTATTTTCCACAACCACAGATATACTGTCAGCATAAGCCGATGCACAAACAAAACATGTATTAACTACAAGAAATAAAGAATAAAGGTTTAATTTAAGCTTCATAGTCGATTATAATATTAAATAATATGCAAATAAATCAAATAGTCAGACAACTGACAATGGAAAATCATACACATATATTATATAATTGTACATTAATCGCAAAAATAAAGGCCAAGAGTTTAAAACACCCCTGGCCTTCATAACAATAAAATGTAGACTGTTACTTAATAAATTTGTTCAAGTCAGACTTTGTAGCTTTAATGCCTTCTATTACAGATTCAGCATTTAGAATAGCACCTTCTTTAGTATTATGAACACTATCTACAAAATATGATGCGGATTTCTCCTTTCCCATTTTTTCAAGTTTATCTGCTGTTATAGCATTCAAATCTACAAAAGTAACTCCTTCTTGAGCCGCAACTTCTTTGGCCCATAATCCGTATGTGTTATCACATCTCTTTACTTTTCCATTATCCCATCTGTTGCCAGGTGTATGAGAAAGAACTATAACGTTAACTCCCTTAGCTTTAGCCTGACGTATATATGTACGGATGTATTTTCCGAAAGTATAAACTTCTTCTGTTCTGCCATCTCTCTCCATCACAACTTTCTGAGACTTGTCATCCGAGCCAGCCAATGATCCGCGTGCTCTACCTGTATTAAGAGGTCCGCCATCATTGTGTCCGAAATCAATCAACAAATAATCGCCTTTCTTAAGTGCCGGAAGAACCCTACTCCACAATCCTTCAGAAATATAAGTTCTACTGCTTCTACCACCAAGCGCACAGTTTTCAACAGTGATTTTCGAGAGATCAAAATAATTTTCGAAGAAACTTCCCCAACCCCACATATTATTCTCACCGTTACCTTTACCACACTTAACTGTAGAATCACCTATCAAGAACACTACCGGTGCCTTATCATTCAAACGGCTTACCCCAGCAACAAACTCTCTAGGATTACCTGGTTCTGAATAGAAGAATATAGGTTCTTTTGTCTGCTGTTCAGTTGGATAAAAATGTACAGCACTGTCATTCATTTTAGGATGCTGATTATTCAACAGACGAATCATTTCAGCACCAGCCCAAATTACAGGACCATAACCATGTGCAGCATAGACATTTACAGGACGATAGTAATAGAAAGCAGGATCATATCCCATACCTGTACCTACACAAACACCTTCGACTTGACCTTCTTCATTAATTGCAGATGAAACAGCATGCCAGCCTAACTGTACAACCGGGCCGTATGCCAACGCATCAATCCAACCTTCGTTTATTGCGTGAGCCATACAATATACATATATTGCAGTAGCAGAAGTTTCCAGATATGAATCGTTTCTATCCAACAACTGATGCCAGAATCCATCCTTGCTTTGACATGCAGCCAATCCACGTACATGAGCACGCAATAAATCAATAATCTTACCTCTTTCTGGATAATCCTGAGGTAATACATCTAATACCTCGCACATTGTCAGGATAGCCCAACCGTTTGCGCGTCCCCAATGGAAAGCAGGATGATCTTTCATTCCTTCCACCCAACCATGACGGAACAAACCAACTTCAGGTACAAACATACGTTCAGCAAACTGCAGTATCTGTTTAACAGATTCTTGAAGATATTTATCTCCATTATCAGATGCATATTTACCCATCAAAGCAACAGCAGGTATACCCATAAACATATCATCCAACCACAAAGTATTATGATAAGGCCTGTTTCTTGCAAAAGTACCATCAGCAAGTCTATATTCCTTATACATGATAAAGTTGAAATAATTTGTAATCAGATCCTGAAGCTTAAGTTCTTTATCTTTCATCTGAGCCTTCATCATAGCAGCACAAACCGCACCGGCATCATCCAAAGCATGTGGAGTAAGGATTTGTAACATCTGAGGATCTGTAGTTCCATACTTTTCGTATACCTTCTTAAAATATGGAGCTACTTCAGCCAAAAAATTAAATCTATCGTATACATATTTCTTATACTGATCATCACCTGTAATTTCGGCAGCAGCCAACATTGCAGAATATGTAACACCCCATTCGTAACTAGCCAATCTGAATGCACCTCTTTCCAGCTGTGCATTTGCATCCATATTTGCATAATCGGTAATCACCTTGCCATTACGTTTATCAACCACCCTTGTTGGAGTTGTTGATTCCAGATATTTCAAAACTTTATCTATATCCTTCTTAACTTCTGACGATTCAATTACCCCATAACCCACAGTATAATCAGGTTCAAGTAAATGTAACGGAGTATTAGAATCGTTCATCACTTCTTTTTTCTTCTGTGCATTTACATTCATACCTGCCGACAACATCATCAGCAGAGCCATACTAAATAATGGTTTATTCATAATTAATTATAAAGTTAAAAAATTCTTACTTGATAACATAACCTCTAAATTCGCCCTTCAAATCAGGTCCAAAATAGAAACCAGGTTGTGTAGGCTGATTATAAGCAACATTCTGAGTTGCTATACTTATACGGTAAACAGGATCTGTAACAAAAGAATGGAATCTGTATTCTGTCGGAATAGTTGTAACATATAATCTCATAGATTTGCTATCGGCTGTTCTCATAAGTACTTCTTCTCTCCAGTCTCCGATAAAGTCACCCTGCAAACATGGATTTGCTTTTGTTCCATTATTCCATTCAGCACCTTCGAATGTCTGAATTATATCAAACTTCTTATTATTCCAGTCGTATTTGCTAACTTCATTCTTGTCTAGTAATTCTCTAAGCAAATCTCCATCCCACCATACAGCCATATTATATGACAATCCTGGAACATTACTTGCTATTACTTCACCCTTATAATTAACAATACCACCAGAAGCCTCCAACCAATCAAGACTTGTATTGCCATTAGCATTTACATTCTGTTTTGCAGTCTTTGACTGATAACCACCAAACATTTCAACACCTTCATTTGTAGGATCAATATCAGCGGCCATACATCTTCCTACATCCTGTTTCATAGGGAACTGGAATATAACCTCACCAGTCGCTGCATCTCTAAATGATGTTCCATCCTTACGATTTTCATGACAACACCACACCTGATATTTATCAGAGCCAGGTATAAACTTAGTAAGATGCATAGCATCACCATGTCCCATACCTGTAGAATACAATCCTGTTCCATCATTGTCGATAGTACATGATCCATAAACTATTTCATCACATCCATCTCCATCAACATCAGCCACTCTCAGGTTATGGTTTCCCTGTCCTGCGTATGCTTCGCATCCAGGATTATTACTGTCGAAAACCCATTTTACAGACAAATCCTTACCGTCCCAATCGTATGCAGCAAGTACCGCTCTTGTATAATAACCTCTACAAAAAACTACGCTAGGTTTCTTTCCGTCAAGATATGCTACAGTAGCAAGGAATCTGTCACTTCTATTAGCTCTGTTATCTCCCCAATCCATAAGATTTCCTCTAGCCGGTACATAATCTACAGTCTTAAGAGCCTCACCTGTCAGTCCGTCAAACACTGTAAGATATTCATTACCTGTCAATATTCTACCCTGATTTCTCAAAGGATCTCCAGGTTTTGCCTTGCTTCTAGGGTCATTGGCGCCAAAGTCACCACCTTTAGGAGCATTTGGATCACCCTTTTCTCTATAATCAGCAGTTGCATCACCTATAATATTACCTTTACCGTCAATAGTACCATCAGAGGTTTTCATATAAACTTCCGAACGTCCATCACCGTCCAAGTCATATACCATAAACTGCGTATAATGAGCTCCGGCACGTACATTTCTACCCAAATCTATACGCCATAATTTTTCACCTGTCAGTCTATAACAGTCTATCAGTACATTTCCTGTATAACCGTCATGTGCATTATCATGAGCATTAGTAGGATTCCATTTCAAAATATATTCGTAATTACCATCACCATCAACGTCACCTATTGATGCATCATTTGCTTCATAAGAATATTTCTCCCCAGCAGGTGTAACACCATCCTCAGGTTTATCCAGTTTAATGTCTATATATCCGACTGGAGAATTTTCTGGAAGAGTATATGAATTACCATTTTCAGACAATTCTTTTCCGTTTACAACAGGTACTACCGAATACTCTACTGCCGATTGACCATTATAAGCATCAGTATAGAAAGTACCTGTTCCAGCAGGAATTTCAGCTATCTTTTCTCCATTACGATACACATTGAATACTGTATTCTTATCATCAGTTACAAGATATCTCCAAGACAAAGCGACTTTATCTTGTGATTCTCTTACAGCAACAACACCACGTCCCAGCTTTTCCATTTTAAGTCCAACCAATTGTTCCGGTTCAGACTGTGTACAACTTGCTACAGCAATAGAGCAAGCTGCCATTAACATAGTAAGTTTTCTATTTTTCATAACTCATGGCATATTAATTATAAGATAATTCATCTGCTGCAAAATTAGTTCCAATTCATATGCTCTTAAATAGAATATTATACACAAGTATGTCTATTTGTGTACAAACACATAAATACATAAGTTATTAGTATTGAGGTATAGTTTCCAACATATATATAGCATCCAGACTCCACAATGCAGCATCATTTGTACTGATTGTAGGACATTCATAAATATCCGAAGGAACCTCAGGAGTTTCTATAATATTAACCTTAAACTCAGGAGCTTCAAAATGCTCATTTCTATTCCACAGATCATCCCATGCCTGAGCAGAAAGTTCAGGATCGTAGTTATGCCATGCTGCATAAGCCATCAATCTGACAACCCTGAATTTGTTATGTGAAATTTTCAATGCATAACTCTTATAATTCGCAGCATGATCCAGCCAACATTTTTCAAATTCAGGCATATTTACCATCGTCTGCAATTCATTCATCACTTCAAATCCTCCCATAATTGTCATAAGATGATTTGTATTCATTCTTTTAGGATCTCCGGTATATGATATTATTCCTGTAGCTGGATCAAATCCTAAGGCTAGATTTCCTGTAAATAATCCGTTTG
The DNA here is from genome assembly GCF_937912035.1 of uncultured Bacteroides sp. GTDB lineage: Bacteria > Bacteroidota > Bacteroidia > Bacteroidales > Bacteroidaceae > Phocaeicola. The sequence continues at coordinate 66,498 of NZ_CALDPF010000054.1, read as the reverse complement.
GAAGTTCTGAAATACTTTTCATTCCAGCAATAATCTTATCCCTATACTTTATATTTTTAGTTCTTTCCCATTCTGTCATCCAGTTACCAGCATAAGCCAACCAGTCAGGTCCGATACGAAGACGTGCCGGAGCAGAACAAGGGAATTTTTCCCTAGGTTCAGCCAAACGCATAGGGTCCAAAGTATAAAGTTTTTGATCACAATCTTTCACCTCGGTCATCAAGTCTCCAATTCTTTCATCTGTTGTAAGATAATAATAGAATCTGTTCCATGCAGCCTGACTGATTCTAGCCTCTTTTGCGCCACATCCCCAATGACTTACATTATGTCTACTACCCAAACCGGCATTATCACCAATATGATAAACATCAACCTCCGAATTATGTCTGGTCATAGCCTCAGCCATATCCCAAATATCTTTCCGTCCTGTCCTTAAGAAACTATACCATAGCCACATATTTGATGCCAGTTCAGTATTATCCCATGCATATCCCCCTACATCATATCTCCATGAATGTCTTATAGGGTCGTATGCATGCATAAAATCACCATAATTCCAGAATCCATACCATTTATGCTGTTCCACAGCCTTCTTATATATATCAAGATACTGGTTAAGGCGATTTTCAACCTTAGCTCTTTGTTCATTCGAATAGTCAGGAAGTGACCATATTCCAAAAGCCTTCTTCTTATGCAAATATTCAGGTGTACAGAACAATTTTGAATCTTCAGAACAAGCTTGTGCATAATCGGCAACACCAGCCTTACCCGGATATTTTTCATGAGCAATAAGTGTAATTGAATGTGTTCTGGATATCCCAAACGGAGTACTCATTCCCTCCTGAACATCTTCATAACTTGCATTAAGATCATGAGCCACCTTGTCATAATGCCTCAAATCCATACACTCAGACTCAGGACTCCACAGCCAAACAATTATAGAAGCCTCTTCACTTCTTGCATCACAAACTTCAAGACTTGTAGGATATGATTGCCAGAAATCCTTTAATGAGACACCAATACCTCCACTTACACCACCAACAAAAACATAACCATTAGACTTTTCACCAGTAAATGTTCCAATCCAAGGACTATCTGAAGTAGCCCTCTTTCTTATTGAGAAAGAATTATCTGTAAGCTGACTCAATCTATATCCATCCCAAGAAGCCCAATTATCTATGAGATTTTTATTCTTAGAATCGAATTTTTCATATTCAGGTATTCTTTTACCGTCCATTTGCTGTTTCTGGAATGTATTGTCACCATTCAAAGTCAATACTCTTCTACCAACAAGAGGTTTGACAGGTTCACTCCATACTCCATTTTCTCCACACGAAAAAGCAACATGCCTGTTATACAATTCATCTCTCATTGGAACAGAAAAGCGTAAACCTAAAGAACGAATAAAATCCTTATTCTGGTCACCGTCATAAATGAAAGAATGAACCATTTTTATCTGTTCACTACCTCTATAAAAATACATTCTAAGAACAAAAGGCAGTAACTGTTTTCCAGTATCAGCTTTATGAACACCTTCTATTTTCACCAAGGTACGTACTGAATTAACATTTTCAAGCGATACATTATTAATAGAAGTTACATATTGTTCAATATCTGATTTGGTAATATCCTGATTAGATTGAGTAGTCAGTAACAAATCTGCACTTCCACCAACCTTCTTTCCATTTCTATACAAGCTATCTAACACGAAAGCTCCTTGTTTAGGTATATATGCCTTAAGAATATCGTTGGAAATTATAAACTGTTTTTCTGTTTCATTTACATCAACAGGTTTTACACTATTCTCCAGTTCATTTAGTTTTTTCTTAGTATCCTTATTTGGTTTATTATCCACCACTACAAACAAGGAATCAGACTTGGCAGGAATATAAGCAGAAACCCCAGCCCATTTTACAGAGCCATCAGGCCAATAAGCATTTACCCATGAATCAGCCAGTAAAGGCTCTCCATTTTTTGTTTTAAGCGTTATTCTATCTGTCGTTTTCAGTTCACCCATATTGAATGGAACACCAAAGCTAACTCCAGCCGATGTAGAAGGTACATCACCCACCCAATGCAAAGATATATTATTCGAGTCTTCTACTATACGTGTATATTTAAAGTTAGTAATACGTGTTTTAGAAAGTGTAGTCCTGAATCCAAACCATCCTGACTTCAGAGGATTAACATCAACAAAATCGACGAGTAATTTTCCATCAATATAATACTGAACTCTATTACCCTTACTAACCAACTTTATATGATACCATTTATTTGCAACAAGTAAATTATCCTTATCTTTATATTCTTTCAATATAGTAGGTCTGAAACTTGCCTGATCAACTCCTCTTTCATCACCGGTATATCTTCTGAATCTGGTAGTAGAATTATGATTACCTCCATATCCCAAATAATACATTTCCAATGTATAGCAATTCAAGAATACACCTTTTCTCCAATCCTCTCTTTTAAATATATTATTTGGATATTTAGGATCAGAAGCCATCCAAAAACAATTCAAGTCACTTAGACGTTCCCCTTCAGCCCCATTATACACCACACATGCATCATATTCTATAGTTACATCTCCAGATATTTTCTCTTTTCTCCATAAAGTAAGACCTTTAGGAGATAAAATTTCACAAGTATCACTATTGAAAGATACCCTATAATCAGGAGATTCGGATTCCACCTTCCAATACTTATTGAAAGATTTCTTATCAAGACCTGATTTTACACTTTCTGTAGCTAAACAGTTTAATGATGCTAACAACCCAATTAAGAAAATAATAAATTTATTCATAAATATTGATTTGTATATAAAAATAATACCTACAAAAAACTTACTCAGGAATACATATCTATTGTAGACCTGAGTAAGATTATAAAATTTACTAGGGCTCAAGACTAACCCTATTTTAACTAATCATAATGAAATAAATCAATATCCAGGATTTTGCATTGCTGCTTTTTCAGCATCAGAATAATTCGTACCATCTTCATGTTGTAACCCATCCAAGAATGTTTGAGGAATAGGACGAAGTTCATGTTTACCCTCAGTTATAGCCTGAGCCTCTGGATTAAACATTTTAGCACGTTTAATTAACATACCTGTACGACTCAGTTCTTCCCAACGATTCCATTCACCCAATAATTCACGTGTACGTTCATTTAAAATAAAATTTATCATACGTTCTTTATCTGTCCTACAACCTAAAGCTGATAAGATTACCTCATCTTCAGCAGGAAGGTTATGATAATCAGCAATTTGAAGATTAGAGGCCGCAGTTGTACGCTCAATGCCTGTTGATAAATAATATGTGTTTTTCTGTATGAATGATACCTCATGTGCCTCAGAATTAGTTAATTTACGTCCTGTTGCATCCTTACATTTTCCCAATGTTGCATTTGCCGTAGTATTTTCCGCAAAAGCCATTGATCCATCTGTATAAAACTCACGGTCTTCACCTTCTTTCCATTGAGCTCTAGCACGAAGTTCATTTACTGTTACAATTGCTCCTTGATAATCTTCTAACCTTACTTGTGCTTCAGCCTTAACCAAATATGTTTCACCTGTACGAGCCATGATAACATCACGATGTGCATCACCTTTTTCTGCTGTACGAGTACCATCTTCGGTTTTATTAATACCACAAAAAACATTAGACTGTGAAGGATCACCACTAACTCCGTAAGTATTCATTACATACTCTCCATTCAAGAATACAGGAAAAACATTGGGTACCCACTTACCAGTTTCAGGATGAACAAATGTATGAGGAATTGCTCCACGACCAAATGTACCATAAGTAGATTCGTCTATGTGTGTATCATCTTTTTTATTTAAGATAAACAAAATTCCATAATCTCCCAAAGTTGGAACCTGATCTTCTTTAATTCCATTGTTTTCTACTACTTTTGCAACATCCTCAGCAATACTATTCAATCCAAAAACAGTCTTGAAAGTTTTCCACATTCGTGAATCATTCACATTATCAAAAATAGAATAACTATATTCTGTAGGACGGCAACGTTGAAAATCCATACCTCCAATATACTGACCACGCTGAACCCAACCTCCAGAAAAATTAGAGAACTGTGGATTGAAATAATTATATGAGCGATTACCAAATCGTCCTTGAGTAGAGCTATCATCATTATGTTCAGCAGCCATCAAAATCTCACTAAGACCTTCATTTGCACAATCAACTCCTGTCCATTCTGCATAAAGCTGGTTATAATCCTTAGCTAGAGGACATGCTTTAATAACCTCATTACATAACGTTATTGCACGCTCTAAATCTGTTTTTGCAGGATATTTAGAATTCCAATCCTGACAACGCTCACTTTGACGATACAATAAAGCTTTTGCCAAAAAATGAGCTGCTGTATAACGTGTCCAAGTTCCATTACCACGCCATTTATTTGTAGGAAGCAATCTATAGGCTTGTTCAAAATCAGATATTACTTGATTTAATGTTTCTTCAGCACTAGCACGCTCAAAGCTGCGTACTACACCTTGTAAAGGTTCTGTCTGTAATACTACGCCACCGTATTGAGAGAACAAACGATAATAATTATATCCTCTTAAAAAATAAGCCTCTCCCATAGCCTTATTACGACTATCTTCATCAGCTACTTTTCCGACCTTTGAGATTACCAAATTAGCTGTAGAAATACCATAATACATCTGATTCCATAATGCAGATACACCTGGACAGTTATTATTAGCAGCCCCTGTCGCTACTGTACAGTCAAGAGGATTTAATCTTGTATCATAAGTATTCCACGGTTCACTTGTCAAATCTGCTCCATTAGTAAATTCATCTGTACCATAAAGAGTAATACCATAAGCCCATTCATATCCAAAATGCCAACGTATATTCCCATATAAACCTGCAGCCATTGCCAAAGCGCCATCAGCTGTCTCCAATAGACCATCAGTTACCATATGATTGGAATTTTCCTTCAAAAATTCGTCAGTACAAGCAGTAGAACCTGCAACCAACGATAGTGCTAAAGCACCTATATACAATTGATTTTTTATGTTATTCATAAAATACTAATTTAAATGTTTAATATATACTTTAGAAACCAATCTGCAGACCAAATGTAAATCCACGATTAAAATATGTAGTTCCTAAATCCAAATCCATAAAATCAACAGTTGTAAATAAATCACCTAAATTCTTACCTTGTGCATAAACTTTAAGTGATCCTATTCTCAACTTATCACAAATATTCTTACTAAAGTTGTATCCCAAAGACAAGTTACGTACCTTAATAAATGAAGCTTCCTTAAATCCAAGTAAACTAGAATATTCATCCCCACCAGCAGTACTATATATAGGTTTCTGCCATTCAGCATCTGTATTATCAGGTCTCCAATAATCAATCTCACGCTGGTTATACATACCATACTGTCCTTCACCACCAGTACTAATCATATATTTGAATCGTCCATAAAGTTCTACACTCAAATCAAGACCTTTATAACTAAATGTATTTGTCCACCCCATAGTCCATCTAGGATTTTTGTTTCCAAGAATTATACGGTCATCTTCATCTATCTTATAGTTACCATCCTGATCAATTGGTTTAACTTTACCTATTTCAAATTTATGTCCGTTTGCATTAAATTTCGCCATTTCTTCTGCATCACTTTCCTGCCACAATCCATCAGATGCAATACCATAATGTACTGCTATTGACTGACCAATAAACCACGCATTTGAAATATCATCGACTTTACCATTTGACAACTCTACTATTTCATCTTTCTGATATGAAAGATTAATATCTGAAGCCCATTCAAAATCTTTCAAACGAATAGGTACTAAATTTAAAGTCAAATCTACACCAAAATTCTTAGTCTGACCAACATTTGCCATCATACCAGGATATCCACTTAATGAAGGTATTGTCATCTGCATCAAAAGGTCTGAAGTTTTCGAATGATAAATATCCATACTACCACCTATACGACCTTTTAAGAAACTAAAGTCAACACCGTAGTTATATTGAGTAGTCTTTTCCCAACCAAGATCTTTATTTGGCATTAAATTTGATGATTTTGAATAATAAGGGTCATTTGTTACAAATATCATACTGTTACCTGTACTGAAAGGCATCCAATATGCACCAATAACACCTAATGTACCATAAGCAGATACAGCAGCATTACCCGTAGTACCCATACCTAAACGTAGTTTTAATTGATCAACCCACTTCACATCCTGCATAAATGCTTCTTGGTCAATACGCCAACCTAAAGCAGCAGATGGGAAAAAATCCCATTTGTTACCTTCTGCCAATACAGAAGAACCATCATAACGACCAGAAACAGTTAAAAGATAACGATCTCTGAAAGAATAGTTTACACGAGCCATATACGAAGCTAGTTGGTTTTCAGACAATCCTGTACCCATCCCAGCAGCATATTTGGTATTAGTAATATCAATTAATCCCATATTATTCCATAAAAACTCAGGAATCAATACATTTTGTTCACTCATATTACCACTTTCATGATTAAATTTTGAAGCACTCTGTAATAATGTCACTCCAATTGAATGCTCATTGAAAGTCTTATTGTACATTACCATGTTATCAAGTGTCCAAGAGAAATAACGATCAGTATTCCAACTTGCATAATTACTACCTCCAGCACGTACAGCAGAACTACTATCAATAAAAATACCCTTTCTGTAATGACGGAAATCAGGACCAAAAGCAAATTTGTAACTCAAGCCTTCAAGAGGTTCCCACATTTTACCAAAATCAATCTGAGCGTAAAAGCTTCCTAATGCTCTGAAATTCTGTCTGTTATCAGTAGATTTTGTCCATTCATCAACAACAGTATATGCATTCACAGCTGAACCTCCAGGATTTGTTATCAAATTTCCTTCTTCATCATAAGGTACTGTGTAACGAGGTAAAGCCTTAGCAGCACTGTATATATCTGTTGGTCCTGAATTAGAAGACTGACCAGTACGAGAATAACCATAATTCTGAACACTCCAAGCAGCATTAACAGATCCACCCATCTTAAACCACGGTTTTGCTTGAATATCTACTGACATAGCCATATTATAACGTTCATATTCCTGACCTTTCTGAGTACCTGTATTATTCAAATAACCTACAGAGAAAAAACCTTGCATATTTTCTGTACCACCGCTAGCACTTAATGTATGTTCATGAGTTATACCAGTCTGTGTTACCATTCCACCCCAATCAGTATCAATTACTTTTGAGCCATCCCATTGTCCATTTACCCAACCTCTATTGACATTGGCCAATGCAGCTGGATCCCCAGCAAAATAATCCTGGTCTTTATCATAATTAGGTTGGTCACCCATAGGATTTGCTGAAGGATTTGAGTTATAATACGCCCAACGACGCCATGTAATATAATCACTGGCACTCATTGCCGGTGATTTATCAACCAAGTTTTCAACAGTTACAGAACCTGAATAATTCAAAGATAAAGTACCTGATTTACCACGTTTTGTAGTGATAAGAATAACACCATTAGCACCACGAGAACCATAAATAGCAGTTGAAGAAGCATCTTTTAAAATATCAATAGATTCTATGTCACGCGGATTAATAGTTTCAATACCTCCAGAATTCAAAGGAACTCCATCCACTACATACAATGGAGAATTTGAAGCACTTAGAGAACGATTACCACGTATACTTATACTACCAATCTCACCAGGACGTTGATTTGAGGTAATGTCTACACCAGCAACTTTACCCTGCAAAGCCTCAAATGCATTTGACACAGGTTTAGTATTAAGTTCTTCAGAAGATACACTAACCAAAGCACCTGTCACATCAGATTTCTTCTGAACACCATAACCAACTACAACCACTTCATCCAATACTTCTGTATCATCCTTTAAGGTTACATTAAATTGGGTTTTCCCGGCAACAGGAATTTCCTGAGTTTTATAACCAACAAAACTCACAGAAATAGTTGCATTCTCATCGACTCCCTGTAAAGAGAAATTACCATCAATATCAGATATAACACCAATGGTAGTACCTTTCACCAATACACTAGCTCCAATAACAGGTTGACCTGTAGAATCAACTATTTTACCAGAAATAGTCTTAATCTGCGCATAGCTACTAATAGCAACTGAAGAAAAAAGCGCAGCAAGAAAAAGCCATTGGATAAAAAATATCCGGCTAAACAAACGATTTTTTTTGCTGTTTCTCATAATTAAACATTTAGTTAAACAAAAGTGATAAAATCATTAAAATTATCATATAATGCAAAATTATATAAAACGGCTACATAAGACATGGATTTTTGTACAGAAAACATGGAAAATATTGCTTATACACCTTTTTGGCCACATATTATATATAAAATCCCCTTTTTCGATTATTTTTTACTAAGTAAAAACGAAAAAGGGGACAAGTAAAATTTACTATTACAACTCTAGTCAAAGATTAACATATACATAAAATTATCATTTAAAAATATACCCTCTAAATTCACCCTTCAAATCAGGACCAAAATAGAAACCTGGTTGTGTTGGCTGGTTATATGCAACATTCTGAGTAGCAATACTTATTCTATATACAGGATCTTCAAGAAAAGTATAAAAACGATATTCTGTAGGTATAGTAGAAACATACAATCTCAAACTTGAATTATCAGATGTCCTCATTAGAACTTCTTCTCTCCAGTCACCAATAAAATCTCCCTGAAGACAAGGATTTGATTTTGTTCCGTTATTCCATGTTGTACCTTCAAAAACCTTCAACACATTACATTTTTTTGATTTCCAATCATATTTGCTGATAACATTCTTATCTAAAAGTTCTCTCAGTAAGTCACCGTCCCACCATACAGCCATATTATTTGAGAGTCCTTGAACGTCTTCGGCTATTGTTTCACCTTTATAATTTAAAATACCAGAAGTAGGCTTGATATAAGTTACCCCTTCTTTTCTTTCAAACTCAGGAATATCATTCTGATAACGTTTACTAACTCCTGCAAACATCTCAACACCGTAATTTTCCGGATCTATATCTGCAGCCATACATCTTCCTACGTCCTTCTTTACAGGCATTTGGAAAATAACCTTACCAGTAGCTGCATCTCTTAGCGACGCTCCGTCTTTTTTATTTTCATGACATGCCCATACCTGAAGAGCATCTTTATCAGGAACAAACTGAGTTAAATGCAAAGCATCACCATGTCCCATACCTGTAGAATATAAGCCTGTTCCATCGTGATCTATTGTACATGAACCATAAACAATCTCATCACAACCATCTTTGTCAATATCAGCAACTCTTAGATTATGATTTCCCTGACCCGCATATTTTTCACAACCTGTATTGTTACTGTCAAAAATCCACTTTACAGATAAGTCCTTACCATTCCAATCGTATGCTGCCAATACAGCTCTAGTGTAATAACCTCTACAGAATACGACACTGGGGTTCTTACCGTCAAGATATGCCACAGCAGCAAGAAATCTGTCACTTCTGTTTGCCCATGTATCACCCCAATCAGCAAGATTTCCTCTTTCCGGTATATAATCAACTGTTTTTAAAGCCTTACCGGATAATCCATCAAACACAGTAAGAAATTCGTTACCGGTAAGAATCCTACCCTGATTTTTGTCACCATGAACACGATAGTCTGCATTCTTGTCGCCTATTACATTTCCGCATCCGTCAATTGTACCGTCAGATGTTCTCATATATACCTCAGAACGTCCGTCACCATCCAAATCATATACCATTATCTGAGTATAATGTGCACCTGCCCTTATATTTTTGCCTAAATCTATTCTCCACAGTTTCTCTCCTGTCAGACGATAACAGTCGATAAAAACATTTCCAGTGTAGCCATTCTGTGAATTATCCTTAGAATTCGAAGGATCCCATTTCAATATATATTCATATACACCATCTCCGTCGACATCACCTATAGATGCGTCATTGGCATTGTATGTATACTTCTCTCCGGTTGGAGTAACACCGTCAGCAGGCCTGTCTAACGGAATATCAATATAACCTATTGAAGAATTTGCTTTTATATTATATATACCTATTGATTCATTATTTTCTATACCATTGACTACAGGCACTACTCTATATTCACAATTTTTCTCTACATTATTGTTATCCTGATAAAATGTACCCTCAGTGGAAGATACATTAGCAATCATTTTACCATCACGGTAAACATTAAATGAAGTTCCTATATTATCTGTCGACAAATACCTCCATGACAAAAATACCTTTTTACTATCCTCTCTCAGTGCAACTAGTCCACGTCCTAGTCTTTCTTTTATCATTTTATTATTATCATAATTAGTTTGTCCATAAGAAGATAAACCAATTAGTGATAAAAAAAATAAACTTATAATTTTACTTTTCATAAGGTTGTTCTTTAGTTCTTCAAATAGTTCTTCAATTCACTTTCCGATTGTAAAAGACCATCCACAATACTCTGTGCATTTAGTTTTGCCCCTTTTAATGATGTATGGGTATGATCATTCTTGAAATATTCATTTACATATTTCAAACCTGAATTATAACCTATTTCCTGTAACTTATCTGCAGTTATCTTATTCAAGTCGATATAAATGGCACCTGTTCTCTCCGCAGCTTGTTTTGTCCAATTACCAAAGCTATCGGTATTTCTTATAATCATACCGTTATCCCACATATTTCTTGGAGTATGGCTAAGTAATATAGGATGAGCACCTTTTTCCAATACATCCAAAACAAACTTCCTCAAATACCAGCCAAAAGTATATATAACCTGATACTTTCCGGTTTTTTCCATCTTAAATACCTTACTATCATCACCAAAACCAGGTAACTCAGCTCTTGCCTTACCTGTATTTATCTGGCCTGCATCATTATGTCCAAACTGAATAATAACAAAATCACCAGGCTGAAGAGCATTATATATTTTATCCCATCTTCCTTCATCAAGGAATGTCCTGGCACTTCTGCCTGCCATTGCATGATTCTCTACAGAAATTTTATCCAAATCAAACCATTCAGATATTACACTTCCCCAGCCCCACATACTGTCTCCATTATCTGTATTCTTCACAGTACTATCTCCTATTGTAAACAAAACCGGACAACTTTTTTTTCTAGTAGCACCTGTTTTATCATCGGTTTCTTGTTTAAGAAGATAATTTGCAAGTTTAAGTCCTTTATACGTTCTTATACCTTCAATAGCTGATTCTGCATTTACCCTGGCACCAAAAGCACTTGTATGAATTCTATCCAAGTAGAACATATATTTTACTTTCTCTTTTCCAAACTTTTCAAACTTCTTGGCTGAGATTTCATTCAAGTCAATAAAAGGAACTTTTTCTTTTTTGGCAACTTGCTTAGCCCAAAGTCCAAATGTTTTGTTCACTCTAGTTATAATAGTACTATCTTTATCTTCCCATGCATTTCTAGGAGTCAACGACATAAGAATTGGAAAAGCTCCTTTGGATTTTACATCTTTTATAAACTTACGCATATACTCTCCATAAGTATATACAGTTTCCTTTACACCAGTTTCTTTAATTGTAACCTCAAGTGTTTCCTTACCTATACCAGGTATAGAAGCTCTGGCCCTTCCACTATCGTATGGTCCATTGTCGTTATGGCCTAATTCTATAATTACCCAATCACCTTTTTTTACACCTTTAAGAACATCAGGCCATAACTTATTATAGAAAGTTCTACTACTCATACCACCCAAAGCATGATTCTCTACAGTAATCTTTGATAAATCAAAATACTCATGAACATAGTATCCCCAACCCCACTGTCCGTTGTTACCATTACCTAGGGTGCCTGTTCTCATCGTAGAGTTTCCAACTAAAAACAACACAGGATTGTCACCTTTTCTAGTCGAACCAGAAATCGGTCTTGCTGTATTGGCAAGATTAAGACTATCCAAGGTGTTATCTACTACAAGATTAACATCTTGCATAGGTCTGGGAATATTATTATTTTTATTCTGAGCATAAATTCCAAGGCTCAATCCCAAAAACAATAAAGAATAAAAATAGCGTTTCATATATTTATAAATTAGATTTTATTGCAAAGGAACAAAATTAGACAGTATGGGAAATGTAATTTCATATATTTATATGTATAATTGTACATTTGCCACTTAAAAAGGAATATTACATTTTGCACTGTCATTTGTTATAACGAACTTAGCAAAAAAATATTATTCATAATAACTAATACTAAAAACGATAAACATGAAAAAGACAACTATCTTGATAATATTCGCAGTATTATCATTCCTAAATGCAAGTGCACAGAACCATTCTGATGGAAAAAATTTCTCAGGATACCTATTTACCTATTTTACTGGTAATCACATCTCACAGGAAGCAATACATTTTGCTATCAGTAAGGATGGATATACATATACAGCTCTAAATAATAATAAGCCTGTTATTGATTCCAAAATTATAAGTTCGACAGGAGGAGTAAGAGATCCACATATACTGAGATGTGAAGATGGGAAAACATTCTATATGGTAGTTACCGATATGGTATGCCATAATGGTTGGGACTCAAACCGAGCTATGGTTTTGCTAAAATCAGAAGACTTGATAAACTGGAAACATTCTATTATCAATATCCAGAAGAAGTACAAAAATCAAGAAAACCTAAAGCGCGTCTGGGCCCCACAGACAATATATGATCCTGCAGCAAAGAAATATATGATCTATTGGTCTATGAAACATGCTGACGGACCTGACATAATATATTACGCATACGCAAACAACAGCTTTACTGACATTATAGGAGAACCTAAGGTACTATTTATGCCATCCGACAAGAAATCTTGTATCGACGGAGATATTATTTATAAAGACGGATTATTCCATCTATTTTATAAAACAGAAGGACATGGAGATGGTATTAAAATAGCAACAACTTCTTCTCTAACTTCAGGAAAATGGAAAGAGGATCCGAAATATAAACAGCAAACAAAAGAATCTGTTGAAGGTTCAAGTGTTTTTAAACTAATAAATGAAGATAAATATATATTAATGTATGATGTATATAAAAAAGGGGCATATCAATTCACAGAATCAACTAATCTGAAAGACTTCAAGGTAATAGACAACGAAGTAAAGATGAATTTCCACCCACGCCATGGAACAATAATACCTATTACACAGAAAGAAATGGATAACCTTATGAAGAAATGGGGTAACGAAAAATAATAAACATATATATAATAAATTAGTCCCGACCTGGAAATAAAATATCCTCGGTTGGGACTAATATTTTGTATATATCAGAAATTATTCATGCATAGCATGATCTTTAGGAAAATCTTCACCTTCCCAAGCCTTCTTTGAAGTCCATGATTCAGGTTCAGAAGTCCAGAAAGGATGATCAGCAGACAAGCCTAATGGCAAGAATGCAAATGAGGCCAAATAAAGACTACCATTATTAGTATAGCTGTCTGAAATATTTGGCTGCGAACCATTAAATCCAAGTTTGAGGAATCCTTCTTTATTATAATTACGATCATCCTTAAACATATTCTTTATCACAGCAGTCATAGCAGCTCTGACCTGTCCGTTTGATAACTCTGAAGGTAGTTTTTCCTGCCATGCTAACATTGCCAATGGCTGCAATACACCAGTACGATAAGTAATGGAACGTCCGAATACAGGGAAAGTTCCTTCTGGCGATATCAGTCTTTCAAGTACCACACCATATCTCTGCATACGCTTTACAGCCTTATCGTACGAAACCTTCCAACCTCTGCTATCTTTTCTCGCTTCAAGACAATCCACATACATGGGTTGTATAACAAAGCTATTATAATAATCGAATGCAAAACGAGGACCGTCAGAATACCATCCGTCACCAACATACCATTCATCTATCTTTCGTAAAGCTGAAACAATTCTATACTCGTCATGCTGTGCCCCTGCCTTATGTAAAAATGTTTCTACAGTAGCAGAAAACAATAACCAGTTAGAATAAGGCGGGTTTACACGACGTAATTGAGTAAATTCCTTTATATAACGCTGCTTGGTAATGCTATCCAAAGGAACCCATAAGGCATCATAACCTCTTAAGAAACTTTCAGCAAGAAAAGCAGCATCTACCAATGCCTGACCCGAACCTCTCCATAATAGATAGTCTGGACTCTCAGGATCGACGGCATGGGCGTATGAAGCTAATGCCCATTCACGAAGCTGTTTTCTCATTTTTCCTTCTTTAGTATTATCATCTGGTAATGCAAGCCACGGAGCTATACCATCCATCAAACGTCCAAAACATTCCATATAAGTTACTTTTTTGCTTCTGCCATCCCATCTCGGACTTACTTCTACAGCCATCCTCTCCTGCAGTTTTCCCTTACTCATATTTGAAAGTACAGGTTCAGCCATTTTATAAATGATTTCACACCATGCTTCTCTGTCACTAACATTATCCTCTTTCTTGGATTTTGCAAAACCTGGTACACTTAAGAATAAACATACAATAAGTGTAAATACAGAAATCTTTTTCATTGTTCTAATAATATTAAATTTTTTATGCTATCAATACTTTATATTAGTCTCAATATTAATCTATTACATGTATAATTATTCTTTTATATTTAGTAAGCGAAGGTACACCATCATCCGACACCTCACATATAATATGTATAGTTTCTCCCGAACGGGCATCTAGCGGAATTTCTAAAACAGTATTAACTTCATTTGATTCAAAATAAAAATCTCCTTTATATTTTCCTGCTTCGGGATACATCCACCAGTGATAACTAAGATTATCACCATCAGGATCTACACTTTTTGAAGCATCCAAAATAATTCTATCACCTGTTTTGGCATTCAAGTCCAAAGACTCGATATTTAGATTTACAATAGGATGATGATTCGCTGATTCATAATCATTTACACACCAATCTGCTCTGGCCGCAAAATCCTTTTGTACCTGTTCAAGCCATCTCCATAATGGTTTAAAATAATGCGTACGCATTACGATTTGTACCGAATCTTTATAATGCTCCATCATTTTCGACCAACTATTGTCAAAACCGTATTGTCCATCAGGGTACTTATATTCAGAAGATGGCTGTGGATCCATCCAAACGTTATTTCTTACCTTGACGTAGCGTCCACCCCAACCACCATATCCCGGATTTTCCATGTTACGAAGGCCTGTTGACATAGTATGAAGAAAAGCAGGTGTATCACCCTCAGCATTAAAAGCTCCTTTCTTATTTGGATATGCTTCGCATAATACACCATGCCCTTGTAAAATGTTAGGTGTAATCCATTCTCTCTTGAAAAAAGTCTGTACCGAAGATGGTAATACCTCGGACCAAATATAAGCCATACAATCAAACTGATCTGAAATAATGACCGGCATCTGAAAATGTTCCCAGTTAGGACGAATATATTCCTGATATGCCTTATCCTGTTCCCAAATCAAAAACAAACGGATTTTTGCAGCCACATGCTTCATCTTATCCGGATAATCTTCCTGAATTATTTTCAGAGCTGAAGCAAGTGTATTACATCCTCCCCATGCCTGAATCCAGATTGGACGCGGATCCTTATTATCCTCCATAAGAACATTCGCTATAAATTTAGCTCCTTCAGTCCTTTCGTGATATTCTCCATCTCCTTTTATATTTCCAATTTTCCATTTACTCAATAAAAATTCAGGAGAAGGATAACGTTTATCATGTAATAAAAGATTATCGTAAATCTTACTATAATAATCTATGTATTCCTTTATCCATTCTACAGGATGAAATGCATTCCATCCTGTACCTCCTACCCAGTGAAATTGAGAACTGCTATTTATAATTCCTTCCACATCAAATTCATTGGAAGAAAGCAAAAAACGTACCATAGAAGCCCTATCATCCGCCTCGCCATCTGTAGTTATAATTACACGTGCTCTTTCAGATTCAAAAACAGGATTCACTGATACCTTAGAAATACAACTAAGAGAGTAGAAAACAGATAAAAATATAAGTAAGAACTTCTTATTCATATTTTTAATTATTAACTACTATAATTTCACAGGAATCATATAGTTTTTTATTCTTTACATCAACTACTTTTATCAAGTTATTTCCATCCACAAGTTTTACGTTTTCCCATAAAACTGTACTATACTTATCTGCTTCCTTTCTGCCGTAAGATTCTCCGTTTATCCATAATTCCACTTCTTTTTGAGTAGTAAACACCATAATATTCTGAGTCCCTGATTTCCGTCTATTATTACGTTTTTCTGCTATATATATCATAGGATCTTCCTTATTCCAATTAGCTTTGTAATAGAAATATGAATCCTTGAATACTTTACGGTCGAAAGTAACTAGTCCTTTGTCATTAATACCAGGTCTGTCACCTTCTGTACGGTGTGCGGCACCAAAATCAAAAAGATTCCAAATAAAACTACCCCATACAAACGGACGTTCGGAAATTATTTCCCAATTTTTTCTATGGTAATATGTCTGCCAGTTTTCAGGATGCCACCAACTGTTTGGAGAAACCTTTTTCAAGCTATCCTGCTGATGATAAATACTTGCTCCGGCTCCATATTCACTAATACCTATCTTTATTTCCGGATGTGCTGCATGGGTTTTATCAAGAAATACGGCAAGAGAATTAGGATCTCCTCCATACCATCCATCATAACGATTCCAAGCTATATTGTCTGTTAGGAAATTTATATCTCCGCTTTGATTACTTGCAGCTGTTGTAGGACGTGTAGAATCTTCTTCATGAGCCAAAGCATTAAGTTCTTTAATATATGATATAGGGTTGTCTCCCTGTTCTTTCAATTCATTGAATATACCCCAAAAACATATTGAAGGATGATTATAATGTTGTCTGATAAGTTCTCTAAGCTGTTCCTTACCGTTTTCCTTGAACGATTTCTGATCAATAAATCCTTTATCATCATATCCACCAGGACCGACAAAAGGAATTTCAGCCCAAACCACAATTCCATGTTTGTCCATTAAATCATAAACTTCTGTTGCCTGAGGATAGTGAGCCAGACGCACTGCATTTGCTCCCATATTAAGCATTATCAGTACATCTTCTTCATGGTGAGAATAATGCAACGCATTTCCTACCTCGGCCCTGTCCTGATGACGGCAAACTCCTTTCAGTTTCAGATACTCTCCATTAAGGAAAAAACCTTTCTGAGGGTCAGTACAATAATATCTCAGTCCAAGAGGCTGTTTCACTGAATCTATGACTTTATCATTTACTTTCAGTTCAACCAGAACTTCATACATAAACGGATCCTTACGTCCATTCCATAATCTTGGATTCTTTATTTCCAGAGGAATGAAAATACGCTCATCTTTATTATTTATCTTTATCTCTTTATTTTCATTCAAGACTATTTTTTTACCGTCTAAGACTTTAACACAAACATCGGCTGATGTATTTAACTTAGAGGAAGACAAAAGTACCTCCGCTGAAATCTTTGCATTGTCTTTACTAACCGATTCCTGATGAAGATACACTCCTGGTGAAGCATAATCTAATGGAGAAATACACAACTGGTCAGTCACTATAAGTTCTACTCCTCTGTAAATACCGCCATACATATTAAAATCTCCAACCAGGGGCATAATATCAAGTTGTTCTGCATTGTTGACTCTCACCCACAATTTATTGTTTTCACCATACTTCACAAAGTCAGTAAGTTCAAATATAAAGGCACCATAACCTCCTCTATGTTCACCTATATGTTTTCCATTCAATAAAAGATTAGTCACAGTATTAGCACCTTTGAATCTGATAAACAGACGTTTGCCTTTCCATTCATTCTTAATGAAAACTGTTTTATAATAATTACCTACACCACGTTTGTAATCTCTTTTGCCAACCAAAGCGTCAACAGTATTCCAAGTATGTGGTAAGTCCACTCTACGCGTAGTTCTTTCTACTTGATGAGAAAAGCGGAAATTCCAGTTTTCATTCAAGTCTATACTTAACCTCTGAGAAAATAAACAAGATACATTTAAAATACTAAAAAACAATAAACAATAAAAATACTTCATAGTAATTTATATAAATGATTTTACTTAAATTAATTGTCAACAATTCATCCAACTTATTAATATCACAAAAATGAGAGATATCTTACACTTGAAAAATGTAATAAAAAACTATTCTAATGTACAATATCTCCAATTATTAACCAACATGAGAAATAGGTTAACAATCTTATAGAAACGATGTAATTACATATACACAATAATAAATCACATTCTGTAATATTTTAAGGTTTGCTACAAAAGTAGTAATTTATTGTAGATTATGAATATTTTTAAGATTAAAATCATTAATGTACACAATTCAGGTTCACAAAAGACATAAAAATATATCAATAACTTGTATGTGGAGGTTGGTTATAAGCTACATTCTGCCAAGCTATAGCCAATCTATATTGGCGATCGTTCATTAAAGTAACACGTTTATTTTCGGCTTGAACTGTAGTTACATAAATTCTTAATTCTTTCTGATTCTCATCAGCCCAAATCACTTCTTCACGCCAATCTCCCAAAATATCTCCTGATAAACAAGGATTACCTTTTGTTCCGTTATTTGACACAACACCTTCTGCCTTCATTACTAAATCTGTAGTCTCTGTTATCCAATTCCACTTACTTATAGAAGTATGATCTAGTAATTCAGACAAAGAATCGGCATCCCAATATATGTTAAAATTACAAGAAGATGGTTTCTTGGAAGTGATAATTTCTCCAGTATCTCCCCTACGCAAACCTCCATAATTACACCAACATTCAGCTCCATCGAATCTAGGATCAATATTTGCAGCCACACCTCTACCTGCGTCTTTTCCAAAACCATCTTGCCAAATAATATGACCGGTAGCACCATCGAACATTGCTAAAGCAGGTGTCTTTTTTACAATTGGGTGATTACCTTCATTCTCATGGACACCAAAAACCTGTATTCCTTTCCTAGAAGGAATAAGTTTACCTACATGCATAGCATCACCATGTCTGAGACCGGTAGTATAAAGTCCGTTCCCATTATGATCGACCGTCATAGCACCCACACAAATTTCATCAAACCCATCTCCATCAAAATCTGCAACTGTCACTCCATGGTTAGCCATTCCAGAATAGCCTTCATATCCGGGACAAGCACTATCAAAAGTCCACAATGGACGTAACTTTTTTCCAACGAATGTCCACGCTACCACAACTGTACGTCCATACCATCCCCTAATCATAACAGGAGAAGGGGTTTTACCATCCAAAAGAGCTACACAAGCTGAAAAACGATCTGACCGTCCTCCTGTATTATCATTTCCACAATTACCTCCAATACCTCCCCAACCATCCAATGGATAACGTGTAGGAATATATTCATGAGAATCCAAAGCACGCCCTGTCTCTCCATCAAAAACTGTCAAGAATTCAGGTCCTTTCACTATTTTTCCATAAGTTGGAGAGTCCTTATCCAGTGTTCTCCAATCTACATTCTTGTCACCCAAAACATGTCCCTCACCATCAACTGTTCCATCAGCGGTTTTACAGCATATTTCAGCTTTACCATCCATATCAAAATCAAAGACCAAAAAATTGGTTGTTGCTGCCCCAGAACGAATATTATGTCCCAAATCAATACGCCATAATTTCTGTCCATTCAATTTATACGCATCCAGAAATGTATTCCCAGAGAGGCCACGCTGAGGAGGATTCTTGGCATTAGACGGATTCCACTTCAATACAATCTCATATTCACCGTCTCCATCCAAATCGCCAATACTTGCATCATTAGCCTGATAATGATAAGAAATACCGGCAATCTCACCTCCTTCTGGCCTATCTATAGGAATAGATATATAAGGAACACGCTCCTTATTCTTTGGAAATGTCCAACTAGCCACTTCATTATTATTCAGACGTAATGACCAACGGTTATTTATTGTCCAATCTACCTTTGAATCAAAAAAATCAGTAGTATTCTTAATCGGACTATCATTTAACTTCAATTCTTTTCCGCTATCATCTATCCTATAAATATCAAAGAATGTATTTTGTTTATCTTCATACAACATTCTCCAACTTAAGTACATGCCACCATCAACCGGTATACCTACCATTCCTCTATTCAAATGTTCGGCCAAATAGGGTTGTCCTATTAAAGATATTGGGGCTAAAAGCCCCAATATCAATACTATAGCATAATATATTCGTTGTTTACAATTCATTGATTCAGATTTTCCTTAAACTCAATTTCTACAATTCTTAATTCATGATTTGTCTTATCACCATTTTTAGCTTTAAACAAATCCAATTCACCTGCAGCAGGAGCAGCAACCTCAACAATCTGTCCAAATTCATCTCCTTCTTTACTTGCCCCTTTCAAACGAATAGTAATCTCATCTGCCAATACAGGTTTTACATTCAGATGTATGTAGCCCAAACTTTTTTCTGTATCTCCACTCCATATAAGTTCTTTTCCTGCATATATTTCCAGTGGATAACTTCTCATACGCCAACCTGTAAGTTTCATACAAATTTCATCAACCATAGCTCTACGCTCCATCTTATATGTAATCCAAGCAGTCTGTAAACGTCCATCGTTAGACCATTCACTTAATTCATTATCATCAAAACTATTTACGGCTTTATCAGTATTTGCCCCTGCTGATGCTGAAAGGATTCCAACATCTACTTTGGTAATAGTATAAGAAGGGGATAATGGTGTTTCACCACGAGTAAGGCGGCCTTCCAACTCATCACCAGGTATATAATTGCTAAGTCCATGTTCTACTTCAACTGGCAAAGTAGACAATTCTAACTCAGCAGGTTTCAAACCATCAGCAGTAGCCTTAATATGTACCTTTCCTGAATCTACAAGTGAACGAATCAACGCACGATTAATACCACACTCTACAGGTAAATCTTTAGACAAAATATAGTTATCAGGTCCTTGAGCAATACCTCCACGCCACTCAGCAGGTCCTTCCAAATCGAAATGGATAAGGTTATTAGCCAACGGACAACGATTACCGTCCTTATCAGTCACCTCTACCTGTAGCAATATCATATCAGCTCCATCAGCCTTCCAGCCTTTTGGATTTTGTATGACACTCAATTTTATTTGCTCAGCCTCACCTGATGTAGTAAGTTCTGTACGACAAGTTTCTTTGCCATTTTCATCATAACCAACAGCCTCCAACTTTCCAGGAATAAATGCTATATTGTCAAAGGTATACAGAAAACGATGTGTTTGTCTTCCAAGTCCCATAGATTTACCATTCAAGAACAATTCTACCTGTTCCGTGTTAGATACAACATAGACAGGTTTTACAACCGTATCATTGTAATTCCAATGGCCTATTATATGGATTCGTGGATTTTCAATATCAACCCATCCATCCCACATTACCTGATGTGCAAAGAACGGATCTTTAGGGATTCGCATAGGATCTGTTACGCCACTACGACGATAATTTTCAACTCCACGATAGTGAGTATTAGTATCTGAGAATATTATCTTGACACCTCCTGAACTTACACGATCACCAGTACCAGGACGTTCCCGCCAATAATCGAACCATCTTATCACATTTTCTATTGTAAATGAGTCCTGATTATGGTTATAAGCTCTTGCATCTACCTTTTTCTGAACCTTATTAGTCATAGCAGAGCGGAAAGCATCGTTTCCTTCACCATTCTTGTGATACGGATAAGAATATTCATCCCAGTATTTACGTAAACCTTCATCACGACAATATTCCATTGCCCACATAGGATGATGCTTACTTTTGTTTATATATAGCATTTCACCACCATACTCTGCCTCACGTATATCAAGCATCTCACGAGAACCGATAGCTCGTCCCCCATTTGGATCATACTGATCACGTATTGCTTTCATCTCATTCATGTGCTCTCTGCTAATAGATTCATTTCCACACTCATAAAAAATAATACTAGGATTATTTCTATTGTATATAATAGCATCTCGCATAAGTTCCACACGTTGTTCCCACTGACGTCCCTGTCTATCCTTTTCAGCATCACCGGCAGGCATGGCCTGCATTAAACCGACACGGTCACAAGATTCAATATCCTGCTTCCAAGGAGTAATATGCATCCAGCGTACCAGATTAGCATTTCCTTCTACCATCAAACCATTACTATAATCACTTAGCCATGCCGGAACACTCATACCTACTCCAGGCCATTCATTACTAGTGCGTTGAGCAAAGCCCTTTACTTGAATAACACGGTCATTCAACCAAATCATACCTTTCCCAAAACGGGTTTTACGAAAACCAGTGCGAGTGTCGACTTCATCTATCTTCTTGCCGTCAACCCACAAACTAGTTCTTACTACATACAAATAACCGTATCCCCAACTCCAGAAATGAAGGTTATCAACCTCGGAAAATGCTTTCAATACTACTTTCTCACCAGGAGCAACAACTACTGGTGTACTTTCAAAAGTTTTCAGAAGTTGTCCGTCACGATCTATTAGCTCTGCACGATAAAGGACTTCTTTAGCGCGACTGTATTCATTATATACCTCAGATTCTGCATGTATAACAGCTTTTCTTGATTTTACACGTATATCATTTGCATATATATAAACACCGGTTGTTTTCAGATTACTGTATAAAGGAAGTGTCTGATACAATTTATCTGTCACATGCAACCATACATTTTTAGGAATTCCACCATAATTAGCATTAAAATTACGATCACTCCATTGATATTTGGTATTCGTCGCACGTTCTCTGTAGTTCCAATTATTGTCAACTCTAACAGCCAATACATTATCGCCACTATAACGAATATAAGGAGTCAAATCAAAACCTACAGCCATTGCTCCATTTTCATGTAATCCTATAGTTTTTCCATTAATATAAAAGTCAGCTCCCTGACGTACTCCTTCAAACTCTACAAACACTTTCTTCCCTTTTGAACCTGCAGGCAAACGAAAGTGCTTACGATACCATACTACAGTATCTGTCAATTGTTCAATACTAAGTTTAAAAGCCTCATCTTCATTAAATGGACGGGGTAAAGTAACACGTTTCCAATTACGATCATCAAACTTAATCTCTTTTGCATCAGCATTGTCACCTATATTTAAAAGCCACTCTGCATTGAAATTATACTTTCCACGTACACTTTGCTCCATTGCAGACAAAGGGTACATCCAAAAACTAATCAGAAATATAAATAAAAGTCTATACATAGTTTACTTATTATATGAATTTATTAATTATCAAATGAAGAAATATCCACCATCATTAAATTTAATCGTTTTCCATTTGTAAAATGACCGGATTGTAAAAGTACCTTAGTTCCGTCAGGACTAAAGCTAGGATGTGCATGGTCAGGACGCATTTTTGTATCTGAAACTAACTGATGACGTTCACCAGTCTGTAGATTAATCAGCCAAACATTTCCACCAAATGTATCACCTACAGCCCATCTATCATCACGACTGGCATTACAATGCCAAAAACCACGTCCAACTAACTGTCCCTCAATAGCCTGACGATCCTTCTCCATTTCAACTTGCCCCAACAAATCTACATCATCAGTACGTAAGTTAATGCGTAGAATACCATTGGCCTGCTTACGTAAACGTGGCTGGAAACCTAAAACATTAAAATATACATAGTCTTTCGAAGCAAATGTTTCATGAGTTACCCAATCAAGAGCTGTTTCTTTATACAACGGTTTAAATACTTTTCCATCAGCAGTACAAAACCACATACGTTGATGAGCATCACCGCCTGTCTCATTACAGAAAACTATCTCTCCAGATGTAAAACGACTGGTTTGGATATGACCAACTTTAAACTCGGTATCAATCACCTTTTCCACTTTTCCTGTTGCCAGGTTCATCTTACGAATACCACATAAAGTTGGCTGAATCTTTATCGGCTGATTACCTTCAGGTTTAAATGTATTCTTATTCATACGTTCCATCTCCTCAGGTGTTCCTTCACGCTCTACAGTAATATAAGCATAATCATCGTTACAGTCTACAGCAAAGCCTCCCGGACGTCCCATTTCTGTAGGGAAAGTACCAATCAGACTTTCATAATCAGCAGGATGTCCAACTTTCTGACGTTTCACATCTTCAAAAAATTTATCAAGATTCATAACGTACATGTTCCATTTACCTTGCTGTTTCCTGCTGATGAACATACGATTACTTTTATTTGCCAAATATATGCCTCCCAAATCAGTACCTTCTGTAGCCTGAATTATTTTACCGGTAGACATCTCAATAAAAAACATCTGTGTTGGCCTCCATTTGCGCTTTTTGCCATCCGGCATGATTTCTTCTTGTTCTTTGTCACCAGCACGGCTTGATGAACGAAATATCAGATATTTTCCATCAGATGTCCACATAGGATCAGTTTGATAAAGAAAGCGGTCATTTTGTAAAGTATCAGTCAATACTGTGATTGTATGCCCGGTCTGAGCATCTTTATAACTGGTCATCTCTGACGGTGTACATTTACCAAACTGGGCAGAAACATATCCACCACAAAGCATAAAGAATGAAATTGAAAGAAAAAATTTTCTCATGATATTATACAGTTTTTTTATATGTGAATACACAAAAGTATTCCTAATACACTGTATAACAAATAGAAAATAATCCAATTTACATAGGTAATTGTACACCTAAAACTTAACAGATCATACTGTCTATAATAATCATGGTAATTGCAAGTCTTTAAGAGATAACTTACATTCGATTTCTTTATTTCCTGAAAATGCTTCAACATTCAAACGGCAAGTTATTGAGTCTGAATCTTCTTTTCCAGCACCAATAAACCTAGAATAAATTCCATAAGGTATTTCCATACTGATAAATGAAGAAATTTCACCATAAGGAGACTCAGTACTATTATTAAAGTAAAGATTTAGACAAAACTTGTTATTAACAACATCAATATCTTTCACACCGTCATAATACAACAAAAAATAAACAGGATTAACAGGAGAATAATCAAATGTTGGTACTAAATTTAAATACCCATTTTTTACATAAAACGAACCTTTACTTTCTTCAATTGAACGTATAGGTTCATTTTTAAGAGCAATTGAATCTTTACCTCCATTTTGGTAATCTACACTTAACGTATCTACTCCTACAATAAATGTTGGTATTTGCTGAGCAGATTTCAATATAACAGAATATACTTGACCTGGTTTTAATTCCTCCGTTTCCTCAATCATATCAAAACCAACTATCACACGCCTAGCCTCTTTTAACCATTCCAATTGACTAAGACTTTCTTGGGTTGGTTCTAAAACAGCATCAAAGTCAGTATACAGACGATAACCCTGAACATCATCTCCCGCTACAGTTACATACACACCTGAAAAATCAGACCAACGTTCATTTTCCTCACTCAAACAAGAGCCTAAAAATATTACAATACAAAACGACAATAAAACAAATAAATTCTTCATAATCATTTTTCAATACTTACAAGTCTATTCGTCAATACAATAAAGACTTATCAATTAGAATAACAAACTTAAATATCTCCTTATAATTTATATTGTAAAGATACAAAAGTATATTTAACCTCAAAATAGAATAAAAGGGGAAACTGAATATTCAGTTTCCCCTTTCTTATTTACCATCCCGGATTCTGTTCCAGATTAGGATTTTTTAAACGTTCAGACTGAGGAATTGGGAATAAATACATTTTTTCGTCCCAAGTACGGTTCACTACATTACGTTCGTATGTAATTGAACCGTCAGGATTTTTAGTCAGTTTCATTTCTGTAATACTCTTCAATTTATCACCCTCTTTCCATCTTCTTAAATCATAAAAACGATGACCTTCAAAAGCAAGCTCAACCATGCGTTCATTCTGATATTTTGTCCAGAAATCCTGAGAAGAGAGTCCTGTTGGCAACGGAGGCATTTCAACTCCAACACGATTACGGATTACATTTACAGCTTCACGTGCTGTCATTTCATATTCAGAAGGGTCATCTGCCGATTCCGTATATTTAAATACTGCTTCTGCATAATTTAAGTAAAACTCACCCAAACGATAAGTAATCCATGAATGACGTGCTTTATTAGTAGTACTACTTGCACTTAAATCAATAGCAGAATCCAAATATTTCTTCAAATAATAACCTGTAGGTGTTGCACCAGAGAGAGGCTCAGCATTTAAGCCACCATAAAAGGTCTCTATAGGACTGGCATTTTTAGAAGGCCATTTAGTATCTCCATTTTTTACAATTGTCATTGCAAAACGTGGATCACGACCTTCATAAGGATTAGCAGGATCATAACCACTTCCTGGTTCATTCCATAACTTACCTGTAGCCTTCATTTCATAAGCATCAACCAGATTCTGT
The DNA here is from genome assembly GCF_937912035.1 of uncultured Bacteroides sp. GTDB lineage: Bacteria > Bacteroidota > Bacteroidia > Bacteroidales > Bacteroidaceae > Phocaeicola. The sequence continues at coordinate 40,076 of NZ_CALDPF010000054.1, read as the reverse complement.
GTTGGACAGTTACCTGATTTACCACCAGGAACACCCATTGGGAAGTTATATCCTTCCATTACATTGTCTCCACCATTTACAAAATAACGACGAACAAAAATCATTTCCTTGTTTGTCCAGTTATCAGGTCCCCACAATTCAGTATATTCACCAAGCTTAAAATCATATTTAGCACAAGTATCTATAACAGCCTTGTTCGCTTCAGCAGCTCTTTTCCACAGCTCTTTATCATTATTCTTATTAAACAAAGGACTTGCTGCATACAATGCAGCTCTGGCTTTCAAAGCTAATGCCGCATAACGAGTTACACGACCGTTTTCTGCCGGACTTATACCATCAAGTCCAAGTTTTGTATAATCAGCTGGTAATTTGAAGTATAACTCATCACATTCCTCGATTATTGAATTGAAAATTTCTTGTACCGGAGTGCGAGTCAATGTATTAACTTTATCTGTTGAAACCATCTCTGTAAAATAAGGGACATCACCATAAGCACGAGCCAGATTGAAATAGAAATAAGCTCTCAAAAAACGTGCCTCATTGAAACTATTATGATAACGGAACATTTGAGCACGATAGTCATCGTTCAGTTTAAGTTCATCAAAAGTAAGCCCCTGAAATTCTGCCAAATATTGATTACATGCCTGAATACCTTTAAAACTTGATGTCCAAATAGAAGACATTGGATTTGCCGGACTCCATGATCCATTAGTAAAGTCACAAATATCATTGGATACGTAAGCATATTCTGCTTCATCACAAGCAGAAGCTAACATTCCACCACTATATGTTTGACCAAAATCATAATCCAACATGGCATATATATTGGTAACCATACCTATCACATTGTCGTAAGTTTCCTGCACATAATCTTTACCGTAATTGGAATATTCATGATAATCCCAATTACAAGATGTCAAAGCTAATGTACAGGCAACTCCACTTAATATATTCTTAAGTTTCATATAAAAATTCAATTTAAAAATTAATCATTAAAATTCAATAGTCAAACCTGCAACAACACTGCTTGTCAAAGGATAAGTTGCTCCATAAGATTCCGGATCAGAAATCTTTATTTTATCAAAACAAAGTAAATCAATTCCTCTTACGTAAATCTTGGCATTACTTAAGATTTTGCTTTTCTTTACCATATTTTGTGGGAACTTATAATATAATTCTACAGAACGTAACTTCAAGAAAGAACGATCTGCCAGCCACAATGTATTAGTCTGATAATTGTTTTCATTACTTTGAGAGCTCAAACGTGGATACTTAGCATCAAGATTATCTTCAGTCCAACGGTTATCATAATATTCTTGAGATATTGTAGTATTGTTAACTAAAGGCCAATATAAACTCTTAGTATTCAATACAGCTGAATAACGTCCTGTACCCTGGAACATAGCATCTAAACCAAGACCTTTCCACTCTACTCCTAAATTGAAAGAATAATAGATTTCAGGAGCTGAAGTACTGTAACCTATAGCAACCTTATCATTTGCATCAATTACTTTATCACCGTTAATATCCTTGTACTTGATATCACCTGGACGTACTGTTCCAAAAGACTGTTTAGGACTGTCATCTATTTCCGCCTGATCCTTAAAAAGACCTTCAGCTACCAAACCGTAAATTTGCTCTAAACGATCTCCTGTTGTAACAAGGTTCTCATACATTTTCGGTTCTTCCATCTGCTCTACTATTTTATTCTTAGCTACAGCCAGATTTCCACCTAGATTAAGTAATACATCTCCGAACTGCTTATTATATTTCACTCCAAGTTCAGCTCCCCAACTATCAACGATACCACCATTTTCATACGGAGCTGTAAAACCTAACACACTGGAATAATGACCGCTTGAAGATACCCAAATATCAGAACGTCTTTCATAATATGTATCAAAATTAATATCCAACCCCTTAAACAAACTCATATCCAAACCGAAGTTATATTTATAACCTTTTTCATGAGTAGAATTAAGAGAAGCCAAACGTCCTAATGTCCAAGAACTGGTACCTACAGAGTAGTTTGTATCAAATGCATAACCATTACCGCTTCCGTATGTTTGTTCCCAATAATTGGATTCAGGGATACGGTCTGTATTGATAATACCTGCAGATGCACGTAACTTCATAAAGTCAATCCATGAAACATCCTTTAGGAAGTCTTCTTTTGACATAACCCAAGCCAAACCTAAAGTTGGTGAGAATCCCCATCTATGACCTGGAGCCAACATATTAGAAACAGAAGCCACTAATGTCAAATCTGCAAAATATCTATCTTTATAGCCATAATGAGTAAAGAAAGATGCATTTCCTCTATACCATGTTTGGTCTACACCTTTATTATTACGATATTCATAATCCCACTTCAACTGACTATAAATCTTATTATCATCATTAATCTGCTTGTCATAGAACAAAGTAGCTGCAAAATTAAACGCACGGGTAAAAGCATTACAACTTGATCCGGTTCCCATAGAAGAATCTTTACCATCTGTATAATAAGCTGTTTCTGTAGGTACACCGTTTTCCCATGCGGTTACAGTATTACTACCATAAACAAATGTTCTGGAATGATCCTCATAATACTGGGCATAGTTATCGTAAGCCAACAAAGCACTCGCACCCAATCCTGGTGTAATCATAGAAAGATCCTGCGTCAATGTCATATCGGCAAAAAGAGTTCTTTCATGATATTTTGTATAGGCAGAAGCTTGAGACATAGCTACAGGATTTTTTGTACCTGCCCAAATAGAATTACCTCCCCATACACCATTCTCAAGGCGAGCAGGAAAAGCAGCAGAAGGTAAAGTGTAAATCATATCCCATAAATCTCCACTTTGTGCCCTAGTTTCGGAAAGTGATCCTAAAATATTCAGTTTCAATTTGGTGTTCTCAGTCAAATCTATATCCAAGTTTGTACGCAAGTTAGCTTTTGAATATTGATCCTGAGTAGAATAACCTTCATTCATATAAGGATTAGCTATAAAACCCTTATTTGTTGTCAAATCGGCCATTGCATAATAACGGAACTTACTGGCACCACCACGGAAACTGATATTATAAATATTAGTAGCATCGTGATTACGGAAAGTTTCACCCATCCAATCTACATTTGGATACAAGAAAGGATATTTTCCGCTCTTAAATGCCTCTAATTCTTCTGGCAGATAACGTGGAGAAAGCTGATCATTTTTTAAAGCTTCATTCATAGCATTGGCATAAGTATAACTGTCTACAAATTGAGGCTTACGTACCTGCCAACCATTGCCATGCTCATACTTAAATTTAATCTCTTTAGAATTATATTTACCACGTTTAGTTGTGATATTAATAACACCATCAATACCTTTATAACCATACAAAGCTACAGCAGCTGCATCTTTTAATATACTTACAGATTCAACCTCCTCTGCTGTAATATCCTTGATGTCACGTTCAATACCATCAACCAATATCAATGTTTTTGTTCCTGAAAGAGTTTTCAGACCTCTTACCAATAAAGTTGGATTATGATCAGCATAAGAACCTGCACCTTGCAAAACTGTCAAACCTGTTCCATAACCAAATAAAGAATTGGCAATATTCTTTGCACTACGTTTGTTAAACTCTTCATTATATATAATAGAAGTTGAAGCAGTAGTTTCTTCTAGTGTCTGTGCTTTCTGATACCCAATTTGTACCATTTTGCCATACTTCTCCGGTACACCAGCAGATATACTGTCTTTAGATTCCTGAGCATTGGATTGTACAGCTACTGCGACACAGAAAGTAGAAATTATCAATTTATTTTTATTCATAATCATTCAATCAAAAAAATGTTGTTAGTATGTTCATTACCATCCCGGATTCTGTACCAATCCATACCCTTTGTTTACTTCTGTTGCAGGGAAAGGAGACAAGTACCATTTAGGATCAAATCCATTAGTCCACCAGTAACGTACAGGATTATCCAATTCATACTTTTCATACTCATATTTACTTGGGAAAGGCATGTTCTTATCATCCTTACCATACCATGGTACATCGCGACGCTGGCCATTTTCATCCAAACGATACATCAATAATCCATGAAGTTGTTTAGAAAATACATCAGCACGCTTATAACGAATCAAGTCAAAGAAACGTGCATCTTCCATACCTAATTCGCATGCACGTTCACGCAAAATTTCTTCAAGCAGAGCATTCTTATCTGTCAACAGATTTTTATCAGGATTACATTCAACTAATCCTTTCATACCTACACGCGCACGTACTATATCAATCTGATCTATAGCTTTTTGCATATCACCCTTCTGACTCTGCATCAAAGCTTCAGCATAAATTAAATACAATTCAGACAAACGAACGCAAGGCCAATGAACATAACGACGAAGCATATCATTACCCATCAAAAACTTCATCGGAGCATATCCTGTAGCAAAGGAAGCTGTTTGTGTTTTCGGACCTTCACCGGCATCTTTACCACCATACCATGCTTCAAAGCTACGACCTGACATGTTTCCTGTAGTCCAGTCCATTGAAATCTGCATACCATTAACAACAGCTTCTTCATACAAACGTGGATCACGAGTTAATGATATATTCTGGTCTTCAGCATTACCAGTCAGAAACATTTCATCCAATTTTCCCTCAGCCTTTGTCTTTTCCCAATCAAAAGGTGTTCCATCCTTCCATGGGAACATTTCAACATATTCCTGAGTAGGACTATATCCACGATGAATACTCATCAATGGATCTCCCCACTGATGCCAATTGTAGTGACTTGATTTAAAAGCATCATAATCAATAACACGAGTACTCAACAGAACTTCAGGACTATCCAAGTTTGCATAACCTGAACGATAAGCCAAACGATAGTCTTCCGGACGTGTACCATTAGCCTGCTGCAAATGATATACACCATTATTTCCCAGTTCTGTGAAGAACTGATCGCAGGCTTCCAAACAGCGATCCCACAATTCAGCTTTATATCCACCATACCAAATAGCCGGATTGTCTGTCACACCTGGATAATAAGGTTCATCATCATTAAACAAAGGAGACGCAGCGAACTGTAAAATTCTACATTTATAAGCAAGAGCAGCAGCACGATTCCAACGTCCAGCATCTGAAGCAGGTGTCTCGACACTCCATGGTAAAACAGCTGCAGCTTCATCTAACAATTGTACCATAAAATTCACAGTTTCCTCCACACTATTACGAGGCATCGAATAAGATGCATCTGTTCCTGAAAACGTTGATTTAATCAAAGGAACTCCTCCATAATGACGGAAAACATCAAAATAACGAGATGCAAGAATACATTTAGCCTGAGCTACCATTGACTTCTTTTCATCATCACTTAATCCTGGTACAGCATCAATATTTTCTATCAACATCCATGCAGCACGAACAGCTTCCCAAATATTATTTCTAAGATAATCAAATTTATCCGAACGCTTACCATAATTTGCAGAATGTGTTCCTGAAAAATAAGGTCCAGTAATACCAGCGCCGGAATAAGTAAATACATACAAATCTGTCAATGCTTCAGGTTTACCAACATAATTATTAGAACTTTCCTGATTACTTACATTTTTATATGGAAGGCCATAATATTGCATACCGTACAGATTATTAAGGAACTGACGAGTATACTCAGCATTATTGAAAACTGTATCTTTGGTCACAGAACCACCTGGAGCCTTTTCCAGGAATGCGCTACCAAACTTGATTTCATCTACACAAGAGGTAGCCAACATAGAAGTAACAAAAACTCCTGAAGCAAGCCTTAATATCCAATTATTATATTTCTTCATTTTTCTATACATATAATGTTAAAAACCTAATTTCAGACTCAACGAATACGTTTTTGTCAAAGGGTAAGAAGGAGAACTACTTGCTCTAGACTCAGGATCTCCCCAAATATAAGGAGTAAAGGTTAGTAAATTATAACCAGTCAAAGCCAATTGGAAAGTATTCAACTTCAATTTTTTCATAAAAGGTAAATCAAAATTATAAGCAATCTGCAGATTCTTCAAACGAAGATATTTAGAATCCTTTTCCCACAATGTTGATTCTACATAGTTATTTGTATCACGAGTAAATGTAGGACGAGGATAAGCAGCATTAGGATCAGGATTCTCAGGTGTCCATGTATTATCTAGCATATAAGATAACAAACCACCCTGATCTGAATCATTTCTATCAGTAAATGGCTTACGGAATACACTGGAAATACTTCTACTTACATTCCAAGCACCTGTCCATTGCATAGACACATCTAATCCTTTCCAAGAGAATCCCATATTCAAACCGGCCATATATTCAGGATCATCTGTAAATCCATAATCACGTGACATATCATTAGCATCAATTTTACCATCGCCACTTAAGTCAACATATACACAGTCACCTGCCTGCAATTGGTCTGCTGCCAACTGTTCTGGCATTTCAACACCATATACTTCTTTATAACGTGCCGGAGTAGTTTCAGGATCATAATACTCAAAGAATAAATATTGACTTCTAGCTCCTAATCTACGTCCTTTTTGATACATATATTCATAGTTTACAGGTGCTTCCTTGCGCTCTACAACCTTATTCTGGTTATACATAAGGTTCAAGCCTAAATTATAACGAAAATCGCTTCCAATCTGATCATTCCATTTCAATGAAAGCTCCCATCCCCAACTACACATAGAACCTAAATTAGCAACCGGAAGTGCAAATCCCAATACTGAAGGAGCTGTTCCATCCTGCAACATAATATCAGTTCTATCTTCATGATAATAATCAAATGTTGTACGAAGACGATCATTAAAGAAATTGGCATCAACACCAAAGTTCATTTTTAATGCTTTTTCCCAAGTTACATCCTGATTATTTTTAGAACTTTCATATGCACCAGGGCTTGCAGTAGAATTATTGATTCCAAACAAGAAACCATGACCATCACGATTTATTAATGTAGAGTTATTTACAGTATATGGATCGGCCAAATATAGGAATCGTTGAGTATTTCCATCAAAACTGTCATTACCAACCATACCCAATGTATAACGGAATTTCAAGAAACTAACTACTGGCTTTACAGGTTTCCAGAAATCTTCTTCACTTACTACCCAACCTATAGAACCAGCAGGGAAAGTACCAAAACGTTTACCTGGAGCATAGTTTTCTGAACCATTGTAACCAACATTAAATTCAGCCAAATAGCGGTTTTTCCAATCATATGTTGCACGACCTACCAAACCTACCAAACCTCTTGGAATATCTGAATAAGCAGAAGGATAATAAGTTTTTGATTGATTATACAATACTAAACCAGTTACATGGTGATCACCAAAATTACGAGCATAGTTAAAAGCTGCTTCCATGTACCAGTTACGTGACTTAGCCGGACTTTTATCCTCATACTTTAACTGACTATTCTGTCCATATTTCTTATAAGCTATAGTTCCGTCATCCTGTAACACTGGGGTATAAGTAGCTATTCCAGCACTAGCTTGTGTATAAGCTGTAAAACCACTATTATATGAACCTTTAATATGGAAAGACAAGCCTTTAGTAATAAAATCAAGTTTCTGTTTCAACTGTAAGTCAGAGGTCAATGTATTATTACTTGTAGCCATAAAACCTCCACCATAATATCCTAAACCATTGCCTCCAACAAAAGGTAAACGCAAGTCAGCATAATCACTTGCTGCATTGACCAATTTTCCGTCAACAAAGCCCGGACTAGAGAAAGGTGTTGAATAATACATATTTATCAGCATACCAGCACTACCTTGACCTGTATAAGGTTTTGAAGAATTATTCACATTACCTGCAATATTCATTGTCAAAGTAGTAGTCTTGGTTACATCAATATCCAAATTAGAGCGGTAATTGAAACGATTATACTGATAAGACAGATTGTAAGGTAAATCAAACTCTTTAAATAAACCTCCCTGTGTATAGGCACCAGCTGAAATGAAGTAACGAATACGGTCTGTACCACCTGAAATATTAACATTATGCTGAGTCTGGATTGCCATATCTTTCAAACAATAATCAATCCAGTCTACACTAGGAAAACGAATTGGATCAGAACCATCCTTAAACTTCTGAATAATTTTTTCATCAAATACAGGTTCAGTTCCATCCAATTTATTTATCATATTATAAAACGTAGCATACTGATACGAATTAACCATCTCAATAGGTTTTGTAGGAGCAATAATACTTGCTGATGAAGATACTGAGATTTTTGCTTTACCTTCTCTACCACGTTTTGTTGTAATCAATACAACACCATTGGCACCACGTACACCAAATACAGCTGTAGCAGAAGCATCCTTCAAAATAGAAATACTTTCAATTTCATTTGGGTCAATATCATTAAAATCACGTTCTACACCATCTACCTGAATAAGAGGAGCAGATTGATTCCATGTAGCCTGACCACGAACAAATATCTGAGCAGCATCACTACCAGGTTCTCCAGAATACTGTACTGTAGTCAAACCAGCCATCTGACCAGACAACATATTGGAAATAGATCCTGTTGGAGTTTTCACCAACTCTTCACCTTTAACACTGGCTATAGATCCTGTTACAGAAACTTTTTTCTGTACACCATAAGCCACAACCTCAACTTCACCTAACATTTGTGAATCATCTTTAAGAACGACCTCCATATCAGGTTTTGCAACTACAGTTTGAGTTGAATATCCAATAAAGGAGACTATTAACTTGGCACCTTTAGGTACATTCAACCTAAACATACCATCAATATCAGTAATGGTACCATTAGTAGACTGTTTTTCCACTATAACATTTGCACCAATAATAGGTTCTCCGTTACTGTCTACAACTTTACCAACTATAGACACATTTTGCTGCACGATATTTGTAGCAGCCGACAAATGCTGGACTCCCATAGGAGGAGCCATTGTTCCAGCAAGTAAACTAAAGAGAAATAACCACCGATGTTGTTTTCGGCAGTTCAACAGAGTTGTTTTCTTTCTGTCTCTCATACTTTAATAATTAAGTTAAACAAAGCAAATATTAAAAAACTCTTTTATAAATTGTATTGCAAAAGTAATTGATAAGTCAAATTATAGGAATAGAAAATCGTACATATAAATGTATTTTCATGTAATTCTCACAAGTCAAAATCAATGTCTAAACCTATATATGCTTTTGAAAATCATAAAAGTATTTATAATTAACTCCATATTTCTAATAAGATACATTGAGAGATTGCATACAACATATTAATTTTCATATCGTATATTTCCCTAACAAAAAATTAATGGCTACTTTATAAAAACAAGTTCACCAATCTTATTATCAACAGAAAAAGTAATAAAATAACATTGCTCTTTAATATCCAATATTTCAAGTCCAGTTAATTCTATTTTACTAGGATCTTCACCTTTTTTATAAGTAGTCAAAATAGCATTTAACTTCTTTCCTATTGTAGAATCTCCTTCCCATTCCAACACATATTGAATCTGATCCACACAAGAAGTTACAGCGACCTTATTTTCAAAAACAGTCAACCCCCAACCATTAGGTTCATCTAGAAATATACTATTTGTCCAAACAAACCTCTGTCTATCTGAATCCATTATTCTAGAGGTAATAATAATATTAAGGACTACTGTTTGGCCATTGTCATCAGTAACAGTTAAAGTTACACTACCAGCCAATAGTGCACTGATATTTATTTTATTATTTTCTATCTGTGCAACAACTAATTTCTCATCTGATAAAGAAATTTGATAATTTCCACTTCCTCCAATTATTTTTACAGAAACCATCTCTCCTTCTTTTATCTGAATTTCAGTTTGTTCAAGAGATAATTCAGATACACCTTCCACCTCATCTTTACAAGAAGTTAACACATTAGCAACTATTCCCAAAAACAATATACAGAAAAAATGAATACTTAATAATGTTCTCATAACTTACACGTTTATTATTTATTAATAAGAAGAGTTGCAGCTGCTCCATTTTCACTTGTTGCTTTCAAGTTTAATTTTCCACTCATTGAAGTCAAATCAACAACTCCATTTTCTATACTTACTTCTTTTTCATTAACGTAAAATTTATTAAAAGAGTTAGAATTATCGCCAACAATACGAGCCACTCCATTTTCCAGTACAATTGCTGGTTCTTTTATCCAACTATAATCAACAGCCTCATCATTTACAAAACATCCCATTCCAGAGAAACGAAAATTTGCATTATTTGTCAATCGTAAAAAATTTATATCAGGAAGACTTCCGTCAGATTTACGAGGTCCCATTAGTTCTTGTTCATTCAAGCTCACAAAATCAGACTCTAACAAATTCAAGTCATTTGGTGCAAATGAATTGTTTTTTATTTCAGAAAGATTATTATCTATATTAATTAAATGCTGTGGGGAATCCCCAGAATTACGAGGACTTAATGATAAATTATTTTTAATAATATGTCCATATCCAGGTACATCTACAGCCTCACTTGACGATTTTCTATTCAACATATTATAATTACTTGGATTTTTATAAGCTGTATTGTTTTCAAAAATCAATCCTCCAAGATGATGATTAGCATAGAATCCTTGCTGACGATTATAATATGCTAAACAATAACGTACTGTATGTTGCGGTATCGGATTTGGTACCTTTTTTAAATCTCCCATACCATATCCACCAGATTTAAAACCAGCTCCATTTCCACCAGAAGATTCTATGGAATGAGGTTTATATCCATTACGAAATGCCCAACAATTCTCTATAATATATGAAGCATAACAATTAATCAAATCAAAACCATCATCTCCATTGTTCCAAGCACGACAACCTCTAAATATATTTCCAGTACTAGTTTCCTTATTTGCATGTCCCCCAAATCCATCTACATTCCCTGAATCACCTTCAGAATATCCATCATAATTATCATGAGCATCACAATTCAAAACTAAATTATTCATACCTTTCACCAAATAAAAACCTATAGCCATACCATCATGTACATCTATATTTTCCAATATATTATTATTTCCTCCTTCAATACGAAAAGCTTCAGACTGAGTATGGCCTTTAATTGCTACCTGAGTACCTATAACTTCAAAATTTTTGAATCTCCAATAACTACCAGAAATATAAAATACGGCAACACGGCGATCTGTAAGTTTGATTTGCTCCATATTAAGTACCGGCCGTTCCCCTTCATAACCAATAACACAAATAGGACTTGATGAACTTCCCTTCTGTTTAATATCAAACACCTTAGCATAATTCTTATTTCCAGTCCTGTCCATAATCCAATCTTCAGTAACATTATATTCACCTCCACGCAGATATATATTATCACCAGGTTGAACTAATTTAAGAGCTTTAGACAAAGTTGCAAAAGGTTTTTCAATACTACCTACATTCATATCATCTCCATCTGTTGCCACATAATAATCTGTAGCATAAACAGACAATCCACATACACACATCAATCCGGCGCATAATTTCCTTACAAATGATTCCATAATATAAAATTTAATTATACAATATAAGATTATAATCTGACGTCTTAAAACACTTTATTCCTAAAAACTACACCAATGCTGGCAATATTCTTCAAACAAATCAACGAAGAAATAACCAACATATCTATTTAAAGTAATTAAACAAAGATTTACTTTTTCTGTCTTCTATAATCTAATTATTAAGTTAAACAAAGATTATATAGAAAGGCTCTTCTATAAAAGAGTAATGCGAAAGTAACAGATAAATAAAACAATATAAATGGAAAATAGTACATATAAATGTATTTTTATATAATATACCGATATCCAACATACGATATAAACATATATTTATTTTACATTTATCATAAAAAATATAAGCTAGGGTACGTTAGGTCACAACAATTAATCAACCAAAACACGTACACCCTAGCTTAAAACAAAAACAAGAAATCCTCTAAATATATTAAAATGTAAAAAACTTACAAATAGGATATTTTTTTCTATTATTCTACTACAACTGGATATTTTTTCAGTGATGCGCCGGTATTATATTTCTGATTATTAGGTAATTCTTTATTACCTACACCCTCCTTCATAAGCTCTCTTAATTCTTTAAGATAATCCAGATAGATTGCTCTAGGCTTAACATTATACTTTTTACATAAAGAAGCAGCCATACCTACAACCTCACCCATCATACCAGCTGTTCGCATAACTCTGACTGTTCCAAGAGCTACATGTGTTACGCTTATATTTCGACCAGCCATAAAAAGGTTATCTACATTTCTTGAATATAAGCATCTATATGGAATAGGATAAGGATAAATCTTAATATGCTTTGCTATAGACTTAAATTCACCATTTGGAAAATATTCAGTATTCTTAGGATCAGGATAGTGTAAATCAATAGTCCAACTTGTACAGGCAGTTGCATCTTCATGAACTATATATCTCCTGAAATCAGATTCCTTCAGAATATAATCTCCCATAAGACGTCTTGATTCTCTTTTTCCAGAAATATAAGCTACCCAGCCCAGAGTACGATTCTTATAGTCATTTTTCTTAGTATACTTATTTTTCAGGAAGCTCCAATTTGAATATACTACCATCAAACCATAATCTCTTATACGTTCAAAATCATATATTTGATTAAAATTCATTCCTGTTTCCCATGTCCATTCTCCCATTGTTACCTTTTCAGAACTTTCTTCATTAAAATTCAAGCCATATTCAAAAACCGGGAATTTTGCCGGAGCATCTGTTTTAATTGAATACCATTGTACAGAAGCTCCCATAGTAAGACTATCAGACACTTCAGGCGCTGTTGTTTCTCCAAAATCAGACTTTGATTCTCTTCCCATCCTATAATTTGCACCGGCAAGATAACCTATAGTACCATCACCGGTACAATCAACAAATAACGGAGCTGAAAAAAACAGCTCGTCACCTGTCTCAATATGTTTTGCAGTCACAGACTTAATGCTATTCCCATATTTTTCAACTTTTATAGCACGGAAATTCATAAAAAGTTTCACATTCTTTTCCTTAAGTATCCACTCCATTTTCTTTTCATCTTCATAAAACTCTGCCGGCTGTGCATTACCTTTTCTTGTTGGACCAAATTCTTTCTGAAGATTTCCCAGATTTTCGTATGGACCTACACATATCTGACCTCCTAAATGTACACGTATTTCAGAACTGTTATTTCCACCTAACACAGGACGATCATTTATCAAAGCTACTTTACAACCTAAACGTGCCGCAGAAACAGCAGCACTCATCCCTGCTATACCGGCACCTATCACAACCAAATCATACTCACCAGCGGAAGTAGATGAACGAGATTTATTTAATAAGCGTTCACGCATATCATACAAATCTGTTAAAGAAGTCGGTAATTCCGGATTCATATTCTGTGTAAAATAAATAGCATCACAACGACCATTGAATCCAGTCAGATCCTTTAACTGTAACTTTACAGGAAGATTGGATTTTACAGAAACTGTTCCCGCATACTGCCAAATCCATTTATCTCCTTCGGTTCCTAATTGATTGGACAGTTTTCTATTTCCAACAATCAATGTAAATTTTCCAGGACCTTTACCATTATACCATGGAGATGTCCAATTATATGTACGGACATAAACTTTATATTTTCCTGACTCCGGAAAAACCACTTCAGTTTCGGCATCAGCTACAGGTACACCCATTCCATGAGCCATCAAATAAGAAGATCCCATCAGATCCATAAATTGCTGATCAACAACCCAACCTCCTTTATTTGTAAAACTCTCTGCCTCAACAAGTAATTCAGAAGCGCTCAAAATTATAGTATATAAACTAAACAAATAGAACAATAAAATTTTCTTCATAAATTTTTAAATAGTAAATAGTATTATATAATAGTCCCAATTACAGAAAAAGTATTTTTGAACAGTTCAACCTTTCATTTGGTAGAAATTATTTTTCTCATTTTGTCTGCCAACTCCCCTATACTACCTTTTTTATCATTTCTGAATGCCATATCAGTATAGATAGTCGCGCAACATTCATTATTATCTTTTAATGACTTCCACTCTTTCCATAATGAATCATACTTCAGAAGTTCTTTCTTGATATATTCTTTATCAGCACTTTTACCTCTCTGTATTTCTTCATATTCTATCATCAGCTTCCACATGGATTCTATCAGCTGATACTTGATTCTCCCATAAACAGATGAAACCTTAATAAATTCCTCCAAATCATCATTATCACACTCTACCTGTTTTGACAATGCTTCTATAGCTGTCCAAATAGCACTTGCCTCTTCTTTTTCGGCTATTACTTTTTCTTTTACATTTTTCGAAATAATCTCATCTATTACACCTTTATTTCCTGACCAACTGAAAAACTCATCACGTGTCCACCACATATTGTTCTTGGTATAACTGTTGGCATGTCCTTTTCTTACTCCCTCAATACTTAACATAGCCAATTGCCTTAAACAATAGGCAGAGTACCCCCTTATTCCATTTTTTTCCGCATACTCAAAAAATAATTGTTCCTCAGTTTTATTTGGATTCTTTGCCCAGTTTGAAACTACATAAGTGTTAAGTGCAGACCAAAACTCATTATTTATATATGGTCCCTGCCATCCTCCACCGTTAGACCAAGTGACTACCCCTGATATTAGCCCTGTTTTTATTACATCTTTTAATCCTCTTGGTTTATTAATATCATTCTTTTTTCCTGTAAATCTATGTGATCCGAATTCAATTTCAAAAACGGTTTCCGGCCATCCTTCTATTACTCCTTTTGCAGTATAATATGGATGTGCAGCCTTTCCATATGCTTCCATTCTGGATTGTGATTCAACCAGTTGCTGATGTTTACCTATACCTAAACTTGGATTGAAAGGGGTCATTCTGTGATAATCATCCTGTTGGTATTTAATAGAAAAAATTAAATTTTCATGTGGCTCAATCTGATTGGTAACAGCAAGATAGAATTCCGGACTATTATGAAAGTTATATCCAAAATCCCAAGTTCTGTAAAATAATTTTTTGTTCCATTTTTCGCAAACCTGTTCTCTCAGAATATTTATAAGCAGAATATGATCCTCAATCTTTCCTTCCTTATTATTTATAGGACTATTACCAATATGAAATGGAGTATCATGTAGATATGTTTCTCCAAATCGTAAAGTAATACCATCTAAATCAGGAAATGTTCTGAATATTTCATCTATCTGAAATCTTAACAGTTCCTGTGTGCGTTTTTTTCTTATATCAGGTTTTCTATGCTTATCATTAGAGTCTTCATTTGATATCTCATTCCCGTAAACTTTCCATACAGACTCAGGAAAAACTAGGAAGTCAGTAAAAGGATAAGTTGCAATATTCGCTTTCTCAAAATCTTCCAACTTCTTTTTAATTTTCTCTGAATGATTTAATATCCAATTATACTCTTCTGTACCTTTACGTGTAAGTTTCCTATTGAATTTATCATACATTATGGCACAATTTATATGCCAGTGTGGAACTGAACCATTAAACCCCTCCTGTTTTAGGAAAAAAGGGTCTGTATATGGTGTATCGTAAGGTTTCTCTCCCGGATTATTATGAACCATATCAAGTATAAATTTACTTGTGGTTTGGGCTATTGTAAATCCGAAACAGAAACTTAAAATAGCAATTATTATAAGTTGTTTTTTCATAAATAATAGTTATTTTTTTATTTCATCATAAGTCATATAGTCAATATCTATATATCCTTTTTCCTGCTTATTATTATACGTGAAAATTCCAATTCTACTTCCTCTGTAATTTCCCCACTTCAATAAATATTCTTCATTACATAAATTATATTTTTTGCCGTTTGTACTCCAATAAAAAACAGCTATACCGGAAAAATCTATTTCAGTTTTTAACCATATAGTTCGTTGTTTGGAAGATATATTACCAAGATTAACAGTTAATTCATCGTTTTTTCCATTTTTACTTTTATAAACTATACTTAAATTACTACCATTTTTAGATACAGATATGCAAGCATAATCCTTCCCCCCATTAAAATGAGACAATCCTGCTACCTGACCATCAGTCATACCTTTGATATCAATGCGTGTAACAGCTTCGCCTTTTCCCCATCTAATATAACGTTGAGATACAACATTTCCTGTAGAAAAGAAATCACCCTTTCTTAATTGTCCGAAAGCATATAATCTTAAATAACCTTTACGTTCATTTAATGACCACTTTCCTTCTTTTGGTTGATGATTGAATTCCCACTGATGTCCTAATATTTGTGAATCAAAATAATCTGACGTCTGGATTTTCCCTTTATAAACTTTACTGACAGGCCTATTAAGCTCCCAAACCATTTCACCTACTCCATCATTATCAGTATCCTTTCCGATATGCGGCCATCCATCTCTCCACTCAACCGGTAAAACGCTCAATACTCGACCATCAAAATCGCCTGTTCCATGATGAGTGACAAAATACCATTTTCCATCCTCAGTATCTATTATAGTACCTTGATTAGGCTCTTTATCAATATTCTTTCCCTGAGAATGCATCAACAGTTGTTCTTCGTATGGACCATAAATACTTTTTGACCTTCGCATAACAGGAACTCTGACCTTATTTCCATGAATTTCACGAACTTCACTGAAATATATATAATACATTCCATTCCACTTGTATAATTTATTAGCCTCAGCAGTCCTATAGGGCTTTACTACATACCCACCGATAATATCAATATTCTTTGTGACATCACAATTACTATCTATTACACCGTCAAGCAACTGAGTCCCATCAGGACTCATTTTATAAATATGCGGAAACCAGTACTTACCGAAATTACTTGCTATGATATATGCTTGTCCATCATCATCCCATAGAGGGCAGACATCATCCCATCCACGACCACGCAACTCTCTTCCATTACTATCTTTCATTGCTTTTACTTCCCATTTTCCCCTTATATCTGTAGTAGTGGCAACAAACCAACCTCCACGTGGAGTAGCAAAATGACAATAAAACTTTCCATTATGTAAACGTAGTGAGCCTGCCCATACACCATTATAGTATCCTTTCATCTCGGACCAGTCAAGTTCAGGATTAAGGAATGATATATCATCAACCACATGATTTATTATTTCCCAATTAACCAAGTCTTTTGAATGTATAACAATCATTCCTGGTGAAAAACAAAACGTAGAAGCAATTGCATAATAGTCTTCGCCTACTCTGATTACATCCGGATCACTATAATCCGAAGGAATCACAGGATTCCTAAACAAGCCATTACCTAAATCACCAAATACAGACGTCTGCTGACCAGACAAATTTAAACAATGTGCAATGGTCAAAATAAAAGCAATAAAACAGATTTTCATAATAATAATTGTTTATAAGACAATCAAATACTAATAATCAATTTCATTAGCCAGATTCCATACATTAAGAAAAGATGCTTTTGTTATATCTACCACCTTTTCCCAATTCAGACGTTCAGAATGATCCGAAGGCTGGTGATAGTCAGGATGTCCATCTGTATGATACCATATTATAGGAATTTCATGTACAGCGAAAGACGCATTATCACTACCTCCAACAGGACGGTCCCATGGACGATAATCAGGTTCAAGACGAAGTCCATATCGGACAATATCATCTTTAAGCCACTGACCGAAAGACGGATGAGAAGCTGTATAAAAATAAACTACATGATTAGGACGATCAGGTTTACTGTTACGTCCAATCATATCAAAATTCAAATACCCCTTTATTTTGCCTATAAAATTACAATTCTGTACAAAATAACGTGAACCCAGCAATCCTTTTTCTTCTCCATCCCAGAAAGCAATTATGACATTACGCATTGGTTTCTTTCCGCTAGCCTTAAAAGCACGCGCTATCTGCAATACAGCTGATACCCCGGAAGCATTGTCATCGGCACCATTATAGATAGGATCATTAGCAAGAGTCTCATCAACACCTAAATGATCAAAATGTGCACCAACAATAACATATTCGTCAGTTCTTTCGCCTGGAATTATACCAAGTACATTAGCCATTTGTAGTGAACGGTATGTTCCGTTCTTGAAATGCGAGATAGAATCAGGATGTACCCACCAACGAGCCCCTTTCTGTTGTCTTTCCTTGGCACAGGCTTCAAAAGGTTGAAAATAACTGTTACCATAAAGAGGATTAATACCAGCTTCCTTGAGATTAGCCGCAAGATAGCGTGCCGCAATACGTGAACCATTGAATCCGGCTTCGCGGCCTTGTAATTCATCATCTGCAAGGAAAACAACTATAGCTTCGGCAGAAATACGGTTAATACTGTTCAGACCTTTTTCAATAGCAGTCTGTGCACAGATATAGGACGTTTCATTATTAAAAACGCCCCACATCATGATAATCAAAATAATTATTCTTTTCATAATTAAAGACTAATAAAATAAAGTACTACAACTTTCAAAAAAATAATAAAAACAATTATTGCAATGCCTTTACTATCTTTCTCAACTTTATATCCTTACTTGAAGCACCTATCATAAACTCAAATTCCCCAGGTTCTACAGTCCAATGCATATTACGGTCCAACAACTGTAAATCCTCAGGAGTAAGCTCAAATGTTATCTGTTTTGTTTCTCCTGGATTTAAAGATACACGCTCAAAACCACGTAAAACAGAATCGTAAGCTATTACACTGCTATATTTGTCGCGAACATATAGCTGAACAATCTCATCACCTTGACGCTTTCCTGTATTGGTAATATTGAAAGTTATTATATAATTTCCCTGAGTGCGCTGCTCAAGAGGAGTAACCTTCATATCGGAATATTCAAAACTTGTGTAACTAAGTCCGTGACCAAAAGGATAAAGTTCACCCAATACACGTGTTGAACCAGAACCATTAGGACCTGATTGTGGCTGAGAACCATGTGAACCTGGCTTGAACGGGAAATTAAGTTCTATCTGACCGACAGATTTTGGGAAAGTAACTGTAAGTTTCCCACCCGGATTATAATCTCCAAACAGAGCCTCGGCTATTACCGTTCCTCCCTGACAACTTGGAAACCATGTTTCAAGAATTGAAGGTATATACTTATCTGCCCAGTTGATAGTCAGCGGCTGTCCGTTTATCAACACCAATATAACAGGTTTTCCTGTAGCATATAATGCTTCAAGCAATTCCTGCTGACGTCCAGGAAAATCCAGTGAAGTACGTGAGCGACTTTCACCCGTTCTATACTCATCTTCTCCCAATACAGCTATAATGACATCAGAATCCTCTGCCTTATCAACAGCAGTACGAATATCTGATTTTTCTTTATCAGAAAGAGACTCTGGCAAAATCTCTGTAGAAGGCCATCCTTTATTAATTACATCACATCCTTTAGCATAATCAACTTCCACACTACCTTGAAGATATTTGCGCAAACCTTTCAGTACCGTTACTTTATCCAGTCTGTTAGGGCCGTAACGGCTTTCCATAAAATTACTTTCATCAGCTAACGGACCAGTTACAAGTATCTTTTTTATTTTGTTTTTGTCAAGAGGTAAAAGATTCCCTTCATTTTTCAACAAAACCAAAGACTGCTGCTGTATCTGCTTGACGAAATCAATATTACGATCCACACCACCCACCTTATCGGATTCCTTTACTTTCTCTATGTATGGATGATCAAAAAGTCCAAGACGGAATTTCACACTCAACACTTCAGCAACTCGTTTATCTATTGTAGCCATAGAAATTTTCTTTTCTTCCAAAAGACGGCGGATAGGCATAATAAAATCAGAAGGTGGAGTAAAATGAGTTCTGACGTTCAATCCGGCTTCAAGAACCTGACGTACTGCATCATCGTATGTTTCTGCCACACGATGTTTTGTATGAACATACTCCACAGCCTCACTGTCACTCACCACATATCCGTCGAAACCATACTCCTCCCTAAGAAGTTCGGTAAGAAAATAATAGCTGGCTGTAACAGGTACTCCGTCCCAATCGTTGTAACTACTCATCACTCCCATAGGATGCGCTTCACGGATTACTTTCTTGAAAGGATACAAATAAATCTGATGCATTTCTCTTGGAGCAACGTGTGGATCCGTTCTGCAATTACCGTCCCTACCACCTTTAGGTACACTATAAACAGCAAAATGTTTCAATGTAGATGCAACACCCTGCGACTGTATTCCATCCACCATCTGTGTTCCCATAGTTGCTATCAGATAAGGATCTTCGCCATAACATTCCAAAGTGCGTCCCCATCTGGGATCACGAACCACATCAAGAATAGGAGCATATATATTAGTATATCCCAAAGCTTTAGCTTCCTGTCCCACTATCTCTCCTGCTCTATATACAAGTTCTTTATTCCATGTACTTCCTATAGCTATTGGAGCAGGCAATGGAGTAGCCTTGGTATGATTAAGTCCGTGAATACCTTCATTGCTGAAATCAACTGGGATTCCAAGCCTGGTCTCCTCTATAAACCATTTCTGGATTTTATTGATAGCCTCGGCATGATTGCTGAACGGATAAAGCATCTGCTCTACACGTTTAGATTTTCCTCCAACACCATTCAGCATTTCGTCGATATTGGCTATGCCATCCTTCCAAATTTCATTTTTCCAGTTTTCTGTCGGCAGAGAATCCTTCAGTACCCGCCCGTATCCATAGAGTGTAGCCAACTGACAAGTCTTCTCATTAATATTCATCTGTTGCAATAGGTTTTCAACTCTCTTTTCAACAGGCTGTGAAGAATCTTCATAAATATCCTTCACCCCATTCTTGTTGAAATCTATCCAACCTTTGTGATATATATTTTTGTTTTGTGCTTCGGCAGGAATAGCCAACAGCAATCCTCCTAATAATAGATTTACGAGTTTGTTCATTGCTGTCATAATTATTTCAACTTCAATTCAACAATACAGTCAATTTCAGACTCCAGATTCTCTGTATGCAAAACTATTCCTCCTTTAATCTTTTCATAAGAAACCTTGGTACCTGTATTCAGATTTACTGCACTCAATACTTTATCTTTCAAAGGCAAGGTAACAAATTGAGGCATATTGTCTGTAAGTATATGTACATATAGTGTATTACCTTTTCTGGTTGTCGTACCCCAATCGGCTGTCATAACATCACCTCTTGTTGTGCCATAAACAGTTTCACCATATTTGGAAAGCCATTCACCCATTCCTTTCAAACGTTCCAAGGCTACAGCAGGAATCTCACCGTTAGGCTGAGGACCTACATTCATCAAAAGGTTTGCTCCCTTACCTGATGCCTTGACAAGAAGCCTTATAAGCTCGGATACCGATTTGTAATTCTGATCCTGAATCTTATATCCCCACATACCGTTCATGGTTTCACAAGTTTCAAGAGGAAGCTGCCCTATCTCAGATTCAGAAGAAAGACCAGCCTTGTTTTCACCAGGCAGATCGCGTTCAAACATCTGGAAATCCTCACCCTCTATCGGTTTCTTATGATGATTGTTTCCAATCATACAAGCAGGCTGAAGCTTATGAATCAATGAATACTGTTCGTCAAGACGCCAGTTAAAATCATCCGGCTGATCCCACACTCCATCGAACCATATTGCACCTATAGGTCCGTAATTGGTCAGAAGTTCTGTCAACTGGTTGTTCATAAAATTAAAATAATCATTCCAGTTTCCATGTTTTGTACGACCTGTATTTCTTCCTGTTCGTCCGTATGGGTAATAATCTTCACGTGTCCAGTCGAGATGTGAATAATAAAGATGAAGTTTTATCCCTTGCTTCTTACATTCTTCTGCCAGTTCTTTCACTACATCACGTTTGAAAGGGGTGGCATCTACAATATTATAATCTGAATATTTTGTATCAAACATTGAGAATCCGTCATGATGTCTGGTAGTAAAACATATATACTTGGCCCCCGCTTCCTTTATGGCAGAAACCCATTTCTTTGCATCAAAACGTATAGGATAGAAACCGGAAGCCGCCTTGGCATATTCATGACAGTCTATACCTGCATTAGTCATATACCATTCACCCTGACCAAACATACTGTAAATTCCCCAATGGATGAACACTCCAAATTTACTGTCGCTGAATTCTTTACGGGCCTGTAAATTACTCTCGGAAGGTACATAACCGCTTTGTGAAAAAACAGGCATTGACAAAGCTATACTATTTAAAGCTATAAAAGCTAAAGTTTTGAGATTTAATGATTTCATAATTATATTATTCATTCTATTAAACTTAATTTTTGCCGAACAATATATCAGCCGGAATAACATTTCCTTTACTATCCTTCACTTCCATTTTAAGCATACCACCGTTGCTGTCGAAGTATCTTACTTCAACAGGATGATATCCCTTTGCCAAAGCCTTCTGGCCTACAACTTCACGAGGGCCATGAGGACCATCGTTATCAATTACCATATCTCCATCTATAACTAGTGTACTTCCATCGTCGGAAGTAAGAGAGAAAGTATATATTCCATCTTCAGGAATATTGACAAAGCAATTTATCACGAGACCTATATTTCCCTTTACACCTTCAGGAATAGATACTTCTGACACCTTATATGTTCCGTTTTTCTTTGCTTTGTCTATATCGGCACACTTATTTCCCTTAAAGTCATACCATACAGCCTCTATTCCTTCTACTGACGGTTTCTCTGACGATGCAGGTGAAAACTCACCTTTAATGAATTTAGTTGTAAAAATATCACAAGGTTTTCCACTGGCACGGAAAGTACGGAAAGTAAACTTTGTAGTCTCAGATATTTTCAAATTACCATCATATTTAGCAGAACTCAATGTAGGAATACTTCCATCTGTGGTGTAACGTATTTCAGCTGTAGGATCCATACAGGAAATCTTCACATCACACTCTCCAATAAACACGTTGGTCTTGTAGAATCCTTCTATATCAGGAATTCTATAATTAACATTCATCACATTCAATCTCTCAAACTGATTTGAAAGCCTTTTCTTAAATCCTTCCCAATTTTTCTGTTGAGGATTACTCCAACCAAGCTCGGCAATAGCCTGCATACGAGGAGCAGCCATATACTGCATACGTTCTCTTGAAGGAATCCACTCGCACCAAATATTTCCCTGCACACCAAGCATCTGTTTCATCAGTTCCGGATTCTCTGTAAATTCCTTTGAGGGGTCATAATTATATATATTAGGAAGTGACTTTATATCCTGCGCATAATCAAGATAGAACTGAGAGTTAGGTGTAAAAATAATATTATTTCCCTGTGATGTTGTTTTCATAGGAGCATTCTTGGCCCACGAGCGCCACCACATAACTGTAGCAGTTTTTGAAAGTCCTCCTTCAAGAATCTCATCCCAACCTATCATTTCTTTTCCATGTGAATTGAAGAAAGCTTCCATCTCATGAATAAACCATGACTGAAGTTCTTCTTCAGATTTAAGTTTTTTATCACGTATCCGTTTCTGACAATCAGGACATTTCTTCCAGTTTGTCTTCTCTACCTCATCACCACCTATATGGATATATTTATAAGGAAATAAAGGAATTATTTCACTGTATACATTTTTACAGAACTCCATAGCCGATTCCTTTCCAGGACATACTGGAGATGAGAAGGTTGTTCCCCAACCTGTTGTCTTGAAACATGAAACACCATCATAATTACTTACTGCAGCAAGCATGTGTCCTGGCATATCAATTTCAGGAATAATATCAATACCTCTTACCTGAGCATATGACACTATTTCCCTGATATCATTCTGAGTATAGAATCCTCCATAAAGAGTATCCCCTTCAACCACTCTGATTTTTTCTTCAGGAATAAGAAAATCAGTATTATCTTGCTCTTTGGCCATACTCATACAACTCTTGTCATGTGAATTGTACTTTCTCCATGCACCTTTTTCAGTAAGCAAAGGGTATTTTTTTATTTCTACTCTCCATCCCTGATCATCTGTCAGATGCCAATGAAATTTATTCATCTTATAAAGAGCCATAAGATCCAGAAGTTCTTTTACTTCTTCTTTATCATAAAAATGTCTTGAGACATCAAGCATCAAACCTCGCCAACTGAATCGTGGATTATCATTTATCTCTACCGACGGAATAACCCAGTCTATTCCTTTAACTACACTCTTGCTTTCTATTGCCGAAGGTAACAACTGTCTTAATGTTTCTATACCATATATTACCCCGGCATACGAATTACCGGAAATGGATACGTTCTTACTTGTTGACACCAAAGAATATCCCTCCAAATCTACTTCAGAACCTGATAAAGAGAGGTTAATGTCACCTTTTCCTTCAACGATTGAAAAATCATAGCCTGTAGACTTACTTAATAATCCAACCATATACTCTGCCGCAGGAATAAGACTTTTGTCTGTTACTCCTATGGTACACTTTTCAGGAAGAGTAAATATAGAATTAGTTTCAACTATACTGTTTGGAAGAGGAATAATAGAAATGTCATTTACCTTAACAGATGTTGTATCACATGCATTTAAAAACAATGCTCCTACAAGACTAACCAAACCTAACAAACTTTTGTAACTCTTTCTCATAGATATTAAATTTTTAATGATATTTTCTCTGAACACAAAACTATGCTATTTCTACATAATATACAACATAATACGAAATTTATTATCAATAATAAATGAACTGTCATTCGAACTTAAACGAACTGTCGTTTTAATTAAAATGAACTGTCATTTTTTTAAAACATATCAACAAGGAAAATCCGATTAATATACGACGAAACGTATAGACATAAAAAAAGGAGTACCGCTGTACTCCAACCTTTGTTAACCTTAAAATCTAATACTATGAAAAACACAGTACAAAGGTACGGACTTTCTGGTAATCTGCAAGTATTTCAGCCAAAAATCCATGCTTTATAACATAGTTTAATAAATAAAGAAAATGCTCCATGTTTGTTAACAACATGGAGCATTTATGTTAATTGTTAAAATACAAATTTTACAATCCAAGTTTAGCAGATATGTCAAGCATACGCTTTATAGGCTTTATTGCTTCTTTAGCTATCGCTTCGTCCACCACAACCTCAGGCCATTCGTATTTCAGTGTGTTATAGAGTTTTTCCAGAGTGTTCAGGCGCATGAAGTTACATTCATTGCATGCGCAGGTACTGTCCTCCGGTGGTGCAGGAATGAAGTTCTTATTAGGACATTTGCGTCGCATCTCGAACAGTATTCCGCTTTCAGTAGCTACTATAAAGTCTTTCTTATCACTGTTAATTGCATGTTTCAGCAGTCCTGCAGTAGAACCAATCTTGTCTGCCAGTTTGGCTACCGCTCCCTTACACTCAGGATGTACCAGCACATCGGCATCAGGATACTGCTTTTTAAGCTCTATAATCTTCTCTACAGAGAATTTTTCGTGTACATGGCATGCTCCGTCCCAAAGAAGCATATTTCGGCCTGTAACGGAATTTATGTAGTTTCCAAGGTTCTTGTCCGGACCGAAGATCATTGGCTGGTCGGCAGGGAAGCTTTCCACTATCTGTTTGGCATTGGTAGATGTAACCACAACGTCTGTCACAGCCTTGACTGCCGCACTTGTATTGACGTATGAAATTACGGTGTGGTCAGGGTGCTGCTTAACGAACTCGGCAAATTTGTCGGCAGGACAGCTGTCGGCCAACGAACATCCTGCGTTGAAATCCGGAATGAGAACTTTCTTGTCGGGACACAGTATCTTAGCAGTCTCTCCCATGAAGTGGACACCGCACATCACAATTATTTCAGCATCGGTCTTTGCCGCCCATTGTGCAAGCGCAAGGCTGTCGCCAATGAAATCGGCAATTTCCTGTATTTCGTCCGCCTGGTAGAAGTGCCCCAGTATCACGGCATTCTTTTCCTTGCGGAGCTTGTCTATCTCGGCTTTCAAGTCCAGTGTCTTATCTACGGGTTCATCCACATAACCCTTTTTCAACCATTCTTCTTTCATAACTATAAATATTTTATTTTTTCTTCTTTTTAAAAGAAATCCTATGATGCTATTAATAGGCTGTTGATTGTGTTGGCAAAAATAATACTGTATTTCTTGCTTTTTAAGTTATTAATATAAGTGCTTACTGTATCAATAACGATTCAACAGCGTTAAGTGCTGATAATTCAGTACTTAGTTGGTATATTAACATTTTGTTGATATTGTGCAAAGTTAAAAACTTTCTGTTTATCAACTATTCATTTCTTATTAAAATTGTGTTCAAATTGTTTCGGAAACTTTCCGGTAAGTTTTTTGGATTGTTGGTTTCCAGATTCTTATAAATGTTTGATTCATAAATGCAAGAAATAGTTTTAAAAATCTATTCTCATGTTTTCTACATGTTTTCTACACCTTTTCAACAGATTTCAACAGGGTTATTAATATTGTTTTTATCTTTGCGGACAGTAATTGTAAATAAATAGGTATGTCTGAAATAAGAAAGCTGAAAATAACGGAAATGAACCGTCTGACGGTGGAAGAATTCAAGGAGGCAGACAAGCTTCCTCTGGTTGTGGTACTTGATGAAGTGAGAAGTCTGCACAACATTGGTGCTGTATTCCGTACTTCGGATGCTTTCCTTGTCAACAGGATATATCTTTGCGGAATTACAGCCACTCCTCCTAATGCAGAGATGCACAAGACAGCTTTGGGGGCAGAAAATACAGTTGACTGGAAATATTGTCAGAACACACAAGATGCTGTAAATGAGTTGCATGAGGCTGGATATACAGTATTGTCGATAGAACAGTGCGAAGGTAGTACGATGCTTGGTGATATGGTTCTGGATAGGGACAAGAAATATGCAATAGTAATGGGAAATGAGGTGAAGGGAGTAAAACAGGAGGTTGTTGACATGTGCGACGGATGTATAGAAATACCTCAGTATGGCACAAAACATTCACTGAATGTATCCGTAACTGCCGGAATTGTGTTATGGGAGTTTGCCAACAAGCTTATGGAGTTCAGAAATAACTGTTGATAACATTATTAATAACGTAATTATCCACAATATAAACATTTGTAAATCATGTGTTTATATTGTGGATAAATGTTTTATAGCTGTCCGTTTTCAACAAGGGTAATTATACGTTCCACCATCTCATCTTCGTCTTCCGGTCTGTATTCTTTTTTGAGGCTGGCACCGAACAATGCGGCGAATGTCTGATAGAATCCGGCTTTGAAAGGTCCCATGAAAGCCTTAACCAGTTGGTATGATGATTGGTTACATTCACGGTTTACCAACTTTATCAACAATTTGCCCTGTGAAAATGTCAATTTCTTCATTCTTGGAGTGTATTGCTCTTTTAATCCTTTCTCTACAGCCTTGATATGTTTGTCTTTGGCTTTTTCGTCGGGGAGAGTTTCCAGATATTCGTATGTCTCTATTACAATATTTCTAATTTCCTTGGCTATAGGCAGTGTTTTCTTTACGTCTCTAACCAGGCGATAATAATATCTTTCCTGTTTTTTATTCTTGAATTTCATTTTCGGGTACACATACACATTCCGCAGAGTTATATATGGTATCGTATCTCCTTCATACACACATACTTTTACCATATATCCTTTGTTTTGTGATATGTCTTGTGCCCTTAATCCAGGAAATGTTAAAAAGCACGCAAAAATTAATATGTATATGTATTTACTCATTTACGCAAAAATAGGAATAAAAACGATAATATTGTCGATAAAATTATTAATTTTATTGTTCATAAAATTATAAACAATATGTGGATAAGTAGATTAGTTGTTTATGTTTCAATGAGTTGTGTTTTTATAACTTGTTTATATTCACAATCTGATATTATCGAATGGCAGGAAATGGCAGTCGATGATGAAAATATTGCCACATTGTTTGAACAGTATGAAGAATTGTCCGAAATAGCCGAAAATCCGTTCAATTTTAACACTTTGACTAAAGAACAGCTTGAACAGTTACCTTTCCTGTCTGATAAGATGATAGAGAACATACTTTATTATGTATATAAGTATGGTCCTGTGGTCAGTAAAAACGAATTGCTTGGTGTTGAAGGAATGGATTGGCAGACAAGGAAGTTTCTGGAATACTTCATTTATATAGGGCCTGCTGCTGATGATAAAGATAAATTCAGTATTAAACGTATGATGAAATATAACCGGCAGGAATTAACAACACGTGTTGATATCCCGTTAAATCAGAAAGCAGGATATGCTGATTATCCTGATAATGTGCTTGTTGACAGTCCTAACAAGAAATATTATGGTAGTCCGTTTTATAATAATATCCGTTATAGATTTGAGTATAACAAGCAGGTTTATTTCGGACTGACAGCTGAGAAAGATCTCGGAGAGCCTTTCTTCAGACTCTATAACAGGAAAGGATACGATTTCTACTCTGCTTATATATTTTTGCAGAATGTAAGTCGGTTCAAGTCTGTGGCTTTAGGTAATTATAAGGCATCATTTGGATACGGACTTGTTATGAACATGGGGTTCACTATGGGGAAATATACTTCTTCTTCCTCATTGAGGCGCACAGGGCAGGGTATATCAAAATATACTTCTACAGGTGAATATAATTACCTTCAGGGAATTGCCGCTACTTATAAGTTGTCAAAAAGATGGGAGGCGACACTTTTTTATTCGTTCAGAAACATGGATGCACGTGTTGAAAACCAGTTTATAAGATCGTTGAAAACTGATGGATATCATAGGTTATATAAGGATATTGAAAAGAGAAATACTATATATAACCACGTGGTTGGCAGTAACTTAACATATAATGGAAAAAATGTTGAATATGGATTAACAGCTGTTTATAACTGTTTTGATAAAGTGTTGAATCCTGATTATCAGCCTTACAATCATTATTATCCCCGAGGAAAGGATTTTTTCAATGCCGGGGCATTCTATAAATTTTTTCTGAACAAATTTATGATTTCCGGAGAGACGGCAGTTGACAAATGTGGAGCAATCGCAACAATAAATTCTTTATGTTATTCACCGACTGTTGATACAGATATAACACTTATCAACAGGTATTATGATAAGAAATATCAGAGTCTCTATGCTAATTCTTTTGGTGAGAATTCACGAATACAGAATGAGGCCTGTATTTATTTAGGACTGGAAACCAGTGCTATACGTAGAACAAAGTTATTATGTTATGTTGATTACTTCTATTTTCCATGGAAAAGATATCGTGTGGATATGTCAGGTACATCCGGGATAGAGGGAGTATGTCAGTTGAGTTATTCACATAGCAATTCACTGTCTATGTTAATAAAGTACAGTGTAAAAAACAAGGCTCAGAACTATACTGCTGACGATGGTGGAAAATATGTTTTGCCGTATATACGCCATAGAGCAAGATATCAGGTGAATTATTCACTGAATGATAATAACTCTGTTAAAGTTCTTGCCGATTATACCAATACTGGATATTGGGGACAGGGAACAACAAATGGTTTTCTGCTTTCTGCTTCGGCAAATTTAGGTTATGACTCGTTTCCAGTGAAAGCATCCGTAAGCGGTGCATGGTTTTCAACAGATGATTATAATTCTCGTGTATATCTTTACGAACCTGGATTACTTTATGCTTTCTCTATGTCTTCGTTTTATGGAAAAGGAACAAGAGCAGCTTTGAAATTACAGTATAATTATAGGAAATTTCTAATGTTTCAGGCTAAATTCGGATGGACACACTATATAGATAGGAATACCATCAGTTCGGGTACAGAAGAAATACAGGGAAATAACAAGGCAGATATACAGTTTCAGTTGAGAATAAAATGGTAACCGTATGTTGATAACGTACTGATATTTTCCTTATTTTTGCCAATAACTTAAAAACTTAAAACATAATATGTCAACAATAATATATCCTTCTCCTATTTTCGGACCGATACACAGTCGTCGTCTTGGAGTGTCATTGGGAATAAATCTTCTGCCGTCAGACGGTAAGTTCTGTTCTTTTGACTGCATATATTGCGAGTGCGGTTATAATAAGGATCATCGTCCGAAAAAGAAACTTCCAACACGTGAAGAGGTAAAAGTAGCTCTTGAATCAAAGCTTATTGACATGAAGGCAAACGGACCGTTTCCTGATGTATTGACATTTGCCGGAAATGGTGAACCTACTGCTCATCCGCATTTTGCGGAAATCATAGACGATACGATTGAACTTAGAAACAAGTATTTCCCACAGGCTAAGGTAAGTGTATTGAGTAATTCAACATTTATTCATAAGCCGGAAGTATTCAATGCTTTGATGAAAGTTGACAATAATATCCTGAAACTTGATACGGTGAATATTGATTATATAAACACTGTTGATAAACCTGTTGGAAACTATGACTTGAATCATATAATAGACTGTATAAAAGCATTTAACGGTCAGTTAATAATCCAGACTATGTTTCTTAAAGGAACTACAGACGAAGGTGTGGATGTTGACAATACGCATGATGATTACGTACTACCGTGGCTTGAAACGGTAAAACAGATTGCTCCACGTCAAGTCATGATTTATACCATAGACCGTGAGACTCCGGATACTCATCTGCAAAAGGCTACTCATGAGGAATTGGACAGAATATTACATCTTCTGGAAGATGCAGGAATAAAGGCTAGTGCTTCGTATTGATTTACGAAGCACTTTTTTTGTGAATATGGTTTATATAATTGGCGTATAATCTATTATTAATTATCTTTGTGCAAAGTACAAACCTTATTCAAAACCATTTATATGAAATTATTAATCACATTATCACTTTTAGCTCTTGGTGGAACATTGGTTTCCGCTCAAAAAATTCCTTCCGTTTATAAGCCTGTAAAAAAGGAAATATACCATAAAGGATGGATAGATTTCAACAAGAATGGTGTAAAGGATGTTTATGAAGATCCTTCTGCGCCACTTGACAGTCGTATTGAAGACCTTCTGAGCCAGATGACCATGGAAGAGAAAACATGTCAGATGGTAACTCTTTATGGTTACAAACGTGTACTAAAAGATGACCTTCCTACTCCAGAATGGAAAAATTCATTGTGGAAAGATGGTATAGGTGCCATAGATGAACATCTTAATGGCTTTCAGCAGTGGGGACTTCCTCCATCGGACAATCCTAACGTATGGCCGGCATCACGTCACGCATGGGCTTTGAACGAGGTACAACGGTTCTTTGTAGAAGAAACCAGACTTGGTATTCCTGTTGATTTCACTAACGAAGGTATCCGTGGAGTGGAGAGTTATCGTGCTACTAACTTCCCTACCCAACTCGGTATCGGACACACATGGAACAGAAATCTTGTGCGCCGTATAGGAGAAATAACCGGATATGAGGCACGCATGTTGGGATATACCAATGTTTATGCACCTATTCTTGATGTAGGTCGTGACCAGCGTTGGGGACGATACGAAGAGGTTTATGGTGAGTCACCGTATCTTGTTGCCGAACTAGGTATAGAGATGGTGAAAGGAATGCAAAAAGACTATCAGGTGGCAGCAACAGCAAAGCACTTTGTAGCTTACAGCAATAACAAGGGAGCACGTGAAGGTATGGCGCGAGTTGACCCTCAGATGCCGCCGCGTGAAGTAGAGATGATACATGTATATCCTTTCAAGAGAGTGATTCAGGAAACTGGTTTGCTTGGTGTTATGAGCTCATATAATGATTACGACGGTATTCCGGTTCAAGGCAGTTATTATTGGCTCACAGAGCGTTTGCGTGGAGAAATGGGATTCCGTGGATATGTAGTTTCGGACAGTGATGCTGTGGAATATCTGTATACCAAACACGGGACTGCAAAAGATATGAAAGAGGCCGTGCGTCAGAGTGTTGAGGCTGGACTAAATGTCAGATGTACTTTCCGTTCTCCTGAATCGTATGTAAAACCATTAAGAGAACTTGTAAAAGAAGGAGGTATTAGCGAAGAGACTATCAATAGCAGAGTACGTGATATATTAAGAGTAAAATTCCTCGTTGGATTGTTCGATTCGCCTTACCAGATGCAATTGGCAGAAGCTGACAAGGTTGTTGAAAACCCTGAACATGAAGCTCTGGCTCTTCAGGCATCTCGCGAAAGTATTGTACTTCTGAAGAACGATAATAATACTCTTCCTTTGGATATAAATAAAGTGAAGACTATATCTGTTTGTGGTCCTAATGCAAACGAAGAAGGTTATGCATTGACACACTATGGTCCTCTTGCAGTGGATGTTACTACAGTACTTGAGGGTATAAAGGATAAAGTTTCAGGAAAGGCCGAAGTGCTTTACACTAAAGGTTGCGACCTTGTTGACGCAAACTGGCCTGAGAGTGAAATCATAGACTATCCGCTTACTGCAGACGAGAAAAAGGAAATTGACATAGCTGTTGAAAACGCATTGAAATCTGATGTTGCTGTAGTTGTTTTGGGAGGAGGACAGCGTACATGCGGAGAGAACAAATCGCGTACAAGTCTTGAACTTCCGGGACGTCAGTTGCAGTTACTTCAGGCTGTTCAAGCTACAGGAAAACCAGTTGTTCTTGTTTTGATAAACGGTCGTCCGCTATCTGTGAACTGGGCTGACAAGTTTGTTCCTGCAATCCTTGAAGCATGGTATCCTGGTTCAAAAGGTGGAACAGCAGTTGCTGATATATTGTTTGGCGATTATAATCCGGGTGGAAAGCTCACAGTAACATTCCCTAAAACTGTAGGACAGATACCGTTTAATTTCCCTGCAAAGCCTGCTTCGCAGGTTGATGGAGGAAAAAATCCAGGTCTCAAAGGAAATATGTCACGCATCAATGGTCCGCTTTATCCATTCGGTTATGGTTTAAGTTATACTACTTTCGAATATTCTGATATACAGATAAGCCCTAAGGTTATCACTCCAAAAGAGACTGCAACAGTAACTCTGAAAGTAAAAAACACCGGAAACATGGCAGGAGATGAGGTAGTACAGTTATATACACGAGATGTAGTGAGCAGTGTCACAACGTACGAAAAGAATCTTGCCGGTTTCGAACGTGTTCATTTGCAGCCGGGAGAAACAAAAGAAGTGAAATTTACTATCGACAGAAAGCATCTTGAACTTCTTGATGCAGATATGAAGTGGGTGGTAGAACCAGGAGAGTTTGTAGTAATGGCAGGAGCGTCATCCGAGGATATCAGACAGTCTGTAGTGCTTAATGTAGAGGATTATCATACACGTAATGCACGTTTGGAAGCCGAGAAATCAGAAAAACCGGTATCGGCAAGCACAAATCCGGAAGATGTGATGAAAGTTTTGGATGGTGACAACACCACTTACTGGCAAGGAAACAAGGGTGATTATCTGACATTTGCACTGAAAGGAAATCCTAAGGTGGATGAAGTGTCGATAACTTTCGTGCGTGAGAATAATCTTCCTTCAACATTCGAAATACAGCTTTCAGGTGGTGGAGGACAGTTCTTAACAGTTTATAATGGAACAGTAACCGAATATGGTAAACCGATAACTTATACATTTAAGGGAACAACAGCCAGCGACCTGAGAATATTGCTTAACGATGACCGTGTGGGAGTGGCTGAAGTAAATATCGTAAGATAATAATAATCAAATAAATAGCTGTTTAAACAGTATTTGAACACTGTTTAAACAGCTATTATTATATATAGTCATTAGCGTATCAATCGGCTTTACTCACTGTAACTTGTGTCTTTCCTGTAATAGAAGGCTTTATTATATTTAATCTGATACGATAAATATGTGTCATTTTCCAGTTTGATGTCAAATTCTTGTCATTGAGAGGAATAGTTTCTACAGTAGGCTTGAATACATCGTTATCAAATTTCATTTTTAGTGTGAAATCTGAATGTTTTAATAACAAACATCCATCCTTCACTTCCGGAGTACATACAGTCATGAAATTCAATATCTGCTGTGAGTTATCATTCAGTTTTTCTAATTTCCACTGGTCAGAAACTATAAATTCACGATTGCGTTTAAGAGTATAAGAACGGATCCAACTGGAAACTCCGGCTTCTTTAGGATATGCAGAAGCTATATCGGCACTGAAAAAAACATTCCTACCTTTGTCTGAAAATCTTACATCTTTTGCACGATATTGTTTTCCATCATGTTGGTCTACACCATTTATTGTAGGAAGATTGTGATATCCTGACTGCATAGTCCATATTGAATAACGTTCGCTGCTAAATGTTTTCTTGGTATAAACTCCCACTCCAACATCTATCAAAACAGGCTTTCCATTAAAATACAACATACAACTACCTACGTCATTATGATTGTGAGGTACTCCATTATTGCTTCCATGTGCAGCAAAATAGAAACCTTTGTCAGATTGGCGTGAGTCTCTTGCTACTGCTAGTTGACTGTCTTCAAAATAATATGAGAGTTCTTCAATAGAAGCGCCTTCACCATCCAGAATTTCTTGGGCATCCAATACATCATCCAGCAATCTGGCAAACAAGCTACCTGTGTGTAATTTGTTTTTCCAGTCATTATTACGTGCGAAATCGGAAGCAAATCCCATTAACTGTCTGTCGTTTATTCTTTTGCCATACAAATATACTGCTCCTGGACTTACAAAACATCTGGCAGCTGCATCTGAAAAGTTCACAAAATACTGGTCGTTTATATTTACTCTGCGTATATAGCTACCTATATTCTTTATTTTCTCATTCGAGAATATATTTACTTTACCTCCGGTTGCTCTATCCAGCAAATCAAGAAACTTTATCAGATTAGCTCCTGCATGGCCGAAATAAGATGGTCCTTCCTCGCATGCACCGTCTGGATTTTGTACATCAATATAATAATCAACAGAACGCATTAGCTGGAAAATATATTTTGCTTTGTCAGAAGGATTATTTTCCAGTAACAACACAGCTTGCAGCATGTTATAATTGATCCAGATATTCCAGTTGTTTACTTCTCTTCCTGTAAATCCCATCCACCAATAATCAGTGCGCGCGTAATAAGGATTTATCAATCGTTCATAAACTGTATTTTTTATTCTTTTGGCTATTAGAGGGCTGACTTTATCCAATTCCTCATGTAAAAAATAATATATCCAGGCCATTTGAGCTCCTATATCTGCAACTACAAGTTCTACTGTAGGTTCTTCAGGATCGGGAAGTCCGGACTGATCTTTCTGGAAATAGGCATGAGCAGAATGTACCCATGAAACTTCACACAGAAACCATGCACCATTTATAATGGCGTCTATGAAACGTCCTTTACCTTCCACCAATTCTGCTAAAAGAAGAGTATTAAGTGTCATCTGGTTTTTCCTGCCGGTCAGAATTTGTCCATTACGTTTATAAGCCAGATAGTCTGTCGCAAGATCAGGCTTCCATTGATATGACAAGGCCTTTTCACCTTCCTTGATAATGTTCTCGCGAATATCGGAAGGAATACGTCTGTCCCATTCCGAGCGGTCCTTATAAGAAGGATAATTTATCCACTGTTCAGTTGGCAGTAATGCTGTTTTCAGCTGTTCAATAGTGAGGCTGTTTTCCAGTAAGTTAGTTTCTTTCGCATTAATTCCGAAAGAATAACATAAAATACAAATAATTGAAAAGATAATTTTTTTCATATATTAGTCATAAAATTAAGTTATAGTATTTTTCCCACAGTTTTGTCAAATGCTTTTCCACAGTCTTTACAGACATATTCCCAGTGTTCCGTTCTTGGAGGAGACGCAGATAGCATGGTAATCCCTTCATTTTCAGGTGTACCTTTTATCACTCTTGTCTGAAATAATTTATAACATGTTATCAGTTTTACGGTTCTCATATAAGATTCAAGATTATTGTTCTTTACAAAGATATATAAAAACATATATTTTACTTTCGGTATAAAAGGAGATTTTTACATTTCTAATACAAATTCTTTCTCAAAAACTATTACTTAGACAATAAATTTCTATAACTTTAAACTCTGTGAGTGTATTATATAAAGTATGTTGATTAGAAAAAGTTTAGATTATATTCTTACTATGATTAGGAAAGTGTATTTGATTGTATTTATATTCCTTGCAATTGTGTCACTTAAACTGAATGCACAATATTTTCATAATCTTGATGTCAATAACGGTTTGTCCCAGCCTTCGGTTATGGCAATAGGTCAAGATACATTAGGAAGAATGTGGTTTGGAACGAGAGAGGGGTTGAATGTATATGATGGTGGTAGAATAACATCATATAAAGGCGAAGTGGATAATGGTGAAAATGGAAAGTTATGGATAGGTAATAGTGTGTCATATATAGTATCGGATAATCTTTCTGATAGAAGCAAGATATTTTTTATTTCAGATTTCTTCTTATATTCTTATGATGTGGAGTCGGACTTGTTCAGCAGGATTGATGCTGAAGGAGATGTGACAGCAATTACGGAATATGAAGGGAATATTCTATTTGCACAAAAAAATAATCTTTTCTTATATAATCCTCTGAGTAAAAAGAAATCAATCTTTAAGATTTTACCGGAGGATACACATATCAATGTGATTGATATAAATAAGGAAAATATGTATATAGGAACAACCAATGGCGTAATAATATCACCTGTTAAAGCTGTTTGGGAGGAACAATGTATTCTTGATGGAGAAGATATATATAGAATTTTTGAAGATTCGAGACATGATTTTTGGATTGGAACCAGAATGAAAGGACTTTATAGATTAAGTAATGATAATCTGGAGAAGGTTCCGTTGTGTCCGAATGGAGTAAACGGAATCATTGATCCTCAGATTCGTGAATTTGTGGAAGATGACGATGGGAATGTATGGTTTGGAACTTTTATGGGACTTCAGAAATATGATGCAAAAAATAAAATCTATTCTGCGGTGAATATTCCTCAATATGTAGGTGGATTGAATCATCCGTCAATATTTTCTCTTTATAAAGACCGCCAGGGAACAATATGGGCTGGCAGTTATTTTGGAGGAGTAAACTATTTTAATCCAACAAAAAACAGCGTAATACATTATGATTATCAGGCAAAAGAATTGTCAGGTCTATATTATTCCTATATAGGCGAAATGGTAATTGATAAAAACGACAATTTGTGGATAAGTACAGATGGTGGTGGAATAAGCTGTATAGATAGAAATTGGAAAATAGTAAAACAGTTTACTTCGCAATCATCCTCGCATGGAATTCCTCATAATAATATTAAGAGTCTGTGTTATGATGAGTCCAATAATATGCTTTATATAGGTACACATCTTGGTGGTCTGTCACGATATGATATCAATAAAGGTGTATTTTATAATTATATGACTGACAATAAATCATCATTGGATAATCCTGGTGAGATTATACATCACATAGAAAACTGGAAAAATGGAATAGTCATTTCTTCAAGAGAAGGAATTTTTTTTCTTGATACAAAACAGAATGTATTTAAAAAATATCCTGATTTTTTTGAAGAAACTTTGACTTTTGATATTGATGAGAATGATGTTTTTTATGCTACAAAAGGAAATGACATAATGGCTATATCCTTGAACGAACCTTATAACCGGCAAATAATAGAACTTCATATTCAGGGAGAAATATCACATATATTGTCTGCACAGAACCGACTATACATTTCTACGCTCGGAAGCGGTTTACTGGTATATGACATATCAACAAAAAGACTTGAAACTTATACTAAGGATAATAGTAATCTTCCTAGTAATTATTGCTATGTGTCACAGTTAACATCTAATGGGAAACTAATGATTACTGGTGATAAAGGGATAACTATGTTTGATACAACCGGAAAAACATTTTCCACTATAAAACAGAATTATTTGAAAGCACCTATTATATGGGGATGCGGAATTTGTGTTGCACCCAATAATGTCATTTATGTAGGAGATACGAAAGGTATTACACGAGTTGAGGAATCGGACTTTCTGACTCCAATGCAACAGCAGCAACCGATATATTTTTCCGGTATTTACGTGAATAACAATCTTATTCATCCTTCGGAGAATGGAGGTATATTAAGCAAGATATTGGCTTTTACTCACGAGTTAAAATTGTCTGCATCGGAAAATAATCTTATAATTGAGTTTGCAAGTTCCGATTATATTGATAGGCATGTACAGCAGATTTATGAATATAAACTTGAGGGATTCGATGATGCCTGGACTTCCACGGCAGTTCCCTTTGTTCGTTATACAAATCTTACTCCTGGAAAGTATGTATTGTGTGTACGTACTGGAGGTGAAAATGGAAAGAATGTAGCCAGACTTGATATCAATATTCAATCTCCATGGTATAATACCTGGTATGCATGGGTATTATATTTGATTACATTTACGAGTATAACGTGGTTAATTGTACGCTATAAGAATGAGAAGAAGAATCTTGCGTATTCACTTGAGAAAGAAAGATTTGAAAAACATCATATCGAACAGTTGAATCATGAGAAACTTGTATTCTTTACGAATGTCAGCCATGAATTCCGTACCCCATTAACACTGATAATAAGTCATATAGATACTTTATTGCAGATTCCTAATCTACAACCGGTTGTTTATAACAAGGTATTGAAATTAAAACAGAACGCGCAATACATGTATAGTCTGATATCTGACCTGTTGGATTTCAGGAAGTTTACACAGAATAAATATACATTACATTTGGTGCAAAGGGATATTTGCTCTTTCGTAAAGGATATATTTTCTGTTTTTAGTGATTTTGCCGGACGTAAAGGATTAAAGTATGAATTCCATTCGGAAGTAGAGAATTTATTGTGTTGGTTTGATTCAAGTTTATTGGAAAAGGTTTTTTTCAATTTGCTTTCGAATGCACTTAAGTACACAGAAGAAGGGTGTGTGGAAATAAACATCACATCGTCTGGAGATAGTGTGGATATTTCCATACGTGATACAGGAAAAGGTATATCTGCCGAAGATTCTACGCGTATTTTCGAACGTTTTTACCAGATTGAAGACAAGAATGATGATTACACATCAACAGGTACTGGTATAGGACTAGCATTTACAAAAAGTATTGTTGAAAAACATCATGGTAAAATCTTGTTGGACAGTAAATTAGGTGAAGGTAGTATATTTACGGTGAGACTTCCATTAGGTGATTCAGAATATGTAAATGACCCGCACGTGCACTTTATAGAGGAGAATAGGGAAAACCTGGGTGAAATAAAGAATTATGTTGATATGGAGGTTGATACTGAGATAAGCAGACCTGATGATAATTCACTTCTGGAAGAAAATAATGAAGAGAAAAAATATAGTGTACTGATTGTAGAAGACAATGCTGAGTTGCTTAAGGTTCTTGATAATCTGTTTTCTCCATTTTATTTTGTTATAACAGCTGTCAATGGCAAAGAGGGATTGGATAAGGCTAACGAATATAAACCGGATCTTATCGTTTCAGATATAATGATGCCGGAGATGTCGGGCACAGAGATGTGTATGAGAATAAAGAATAATATTGATTTATGTCATATTCCAGTTATACTTCTTACTGCATTAAACACTGTAGAACAGAATATTGAGGGACTTAACAGAGGGGCCGACGATTATATATCGAAGCCGTTTAATTCAAATATCCTTCTAGCTAGAGCCAATAGTCTTGTTAGGAACAGATTGTTGATTCATAATCAGATACGTAAGAAACCGATAACTGAAGTAGATCTTACAAGTATAAATTTACTTGATCAGGATATTCTTAAAAGGACTTCCGAAGCAATTGAGGCACATATAGATGATACGGAATTCGACGTTCCGGAATTATGTAAGGAGATAGGTATCGGACGTTCGGTTCTTTACTCAAAATTTAAGGCTTTGACTGGTATGACACCAAATAATTTCATATTGAATTACAGATTGAAGTATGCTGCCGCAATGCTTCTTAAATATCCGGATTTGCCTGTAGCTGAAATAGGTGATAAATGTGGTTTCAGTTCGCCGGTTTATTTCAGCAGATGTTTCAAAAATCAGTATGGAGTTACTCCACAAGTTTATCGGAAAAATTCGACAAATAACTAAAAATAAAAAAAGCGCCTATTAAGGCGCTTTTTTTATTTAATATGCTATTACCATCCAGGATTCTGTCCGGCTGCAAGATCAGGATTCTTTTCACATTCTGA
>NZ_CALDPF010000053.1 GCF_937912035.1 uncultured Bacteroides sp. | reverse complement strand
CGGTAATGCTGGTGGAAAGTGAAAAGACCGCTGTTGTAATGAGCCATTTTATCCCCGATTATATATGGCTGGCAACAGGTGGAAAGAACGGTTGTTTCAACAGTGAAGCTATGCAGGTTCTCAAAGGCAGGGAGGTTACTCTCATCCCTGATTTAGGAGCAACCGAACAATGGAACGCGAAGTCCGCTTTATTATCTGGCATTTGTAAAAAGGTTACTGTCTCTGACATTCTAGAACGTACAGCGACTGAAGAACAACGCAGTCAAGGGTTGGACATTGCAGATTTCTTTCTCTTTTCACCGTCCAAACGTCAAATACTTCAACTGATGATACAGCGTAACCCTGCTTTGCAGTTGCTCATTGACGGACTGGATCTGGCATTGGTGGAGTAATCCGAAGTCTTACTTCGGGAATTTATAAGAAAGTCCATAACATAATAAGGACTTTTTGCCTGACAGCAATAAAGTTCCTCCGGCATCCGGCAGAATCCGGTTCGGAGTGAGCAAGCTCAAACATAAATCATTTATAAAAAGAATACCTATATGAATACAGATATAAAACAAGCTATGCACGTCGGAGCCGGCAAATCATTCGGCACGGCAGAGGCCAATGAAAATGAAAGACGTTGGAACGATGACAAGATTGACAGAAAGAATCAGGATCCGACCAACCACTACGACAGGACCAGAATGAAATTGAATTTCGAGATCGGTCCTGACGGAAAGATACATCCGTTGGGTTATCAGGAGAAATCGCTTGAAGTCCGTCTGCAAGAACGGCTGGACGAATTGGGTTGGAAGCCGTTCAAGGCGGACAGCAAAATCCAACCGAACTGTTGCGCTAAGTTTGTCTTCGGAGGAAACCATGACCGGACGCTTGAAATGGCTTTCGGGAATCAGTCCGTCAATCTGGAGAAAGGTGCGGACAACAGCCACCTGCACCGTTGCGAGGAAATCGAGAATTGGGCGAAAGATGTCTATGACTGGTGTGTCCAAATATACGGGCAGGAGAACATTGTCGGGTTTCAGGTACATCTTGATGAGAGCAGTCCGCATATTCATGCCTTGGTTGTTCCTGTTGGTATTCGCCCCAAAAGCGGACGGAAGTGTGTGATGTGGTCGGCAAAGTTCGGGAAAGACCGCTATGAATATGGTCAGATATTGAAAGAAATGCACACATTCTTGTATGAAGATGTCGGTAGCAAATACGGTCTCGAACGAGGTGACAGTATTGAGGGGCGTAACGTGCATCATCTGCACAAACGCGATTATATCCGCAAACTGACCAAGGAGGCAAAACAGGCGGAGAAAGCCGTCAAGGGACTTCAATCCATGATGCGGAATCTGGAATCAAAGATTTTCAGTTATAGGCTGCAACTTGAAGAGACGGAAAAGGAACTGGCTTCCGGCAAGATCACACTCGACAGATATGAAGCGCAGAAAGCGGATATACAGAAACTCATTGCCGAGTATCAGACCAAACTCGAAGACAAGACCGACAAGCTCCACGCAAAGGAGCAGGAACTGGAGCGGCTGACCGCAGATGCGACAAAAGCACGTTCAGTTGTTCAGCCGTTCCGCAACCACAAAGTTGATTTCATGCCACCTCAAATTACCGAGAAAGTACCCTTGTTCGGTACTGACAAATGGGTCGAGCGGCAGAACCAACGTATTGCCAAGCAGTTTACCGAAATTGTCCGCA
Source organism: uncultured Bacteroides sp. (assembly GCF_937912035.1). Taxonomy (GTDB): domain Bacteria; phylum Bacteroidota; class Bacteroidia; order Bacteroidales; family Bacteroidaceae; genus Phocaeicola. Next base: position 8,315 of record NZ_CALDPF010000053.1, on the reverse strand, counting down.
AGATAGAATCACTGTACAGGAATGATGCTGCACGGCAGGTTGAAGCCGCCCAGCGTAATGTATTGGCGGATTATGGGGAGCTTTATCAACTGAGACGGGAGAACAAATCTCTTTCTGACACAAACGAAAGTTTGGAGTCAGAGTTGAATACACTGCTTGACCAGCTGGCTATACCATCGGCGCGCAATCTGATTTTTGCCGTTGCCGATGCACTTATCGGTGGACAACCCGTACCGGTTTCCTCCGGAGGTGGTGGCTCGACCTCTGACCTGCTTTGGGATGGCCGGAGATCTGACGAAGAGGAAGAAGCTTATCGGAGGAGGTGTTTGATGTTTGCGATAGTAACGGTATGTAAGCAGCAAACGAAAAGTCGAAGGAAATAATTATAATTCGCCAAATTGCCAAACAAAAATACGCCAAATTTCCAAATGTATTTTATCCAAATTTCCAAATTTGTGTTGCAATTTATATGATTCATAAACTATTTCCCTATCTTTGCAAAAACTATGTATCCATGGAATATAAAAATCGAATAGCAGATAAATTATTGCGTGATAAGTTAGAGGCAATGGGGGCTGTTTTAATTGAAGGTCCAAAGGCTTGTGGTAAGACGACTACGGCTGAACAACAAGCTAAAAGCATCATTTATATGGACGACCCAGTAAAGCAAGAACAGTATAAACAGATGGCGCAAACTAATATCCGTTTTTTGCTTGAAGGAGAAACGCCACGTTTGATTGATGAATGGCAACATGTTCCTCAGTTTTGGGATGCCATTCGGTTTGAAGTTGATCATAGAGATGACGATGGTCAGTTTATGCTTACAGGATCTGCAGTTCCAGCTGATATGAAAGAAATTCATCATACTGGAACTGGAAGATACGGATGGCTTACTATGCGTCCTATGAGTCTTTGGGAGTCAGGAGAATCTACAGGAGAGGTTAGTTTGTCGGATTTGTTTCTTACTCCTGATAGAATAGGAGCATTAAACAAACTGACATTGCCAATGCTTGCATTTGCCGCTTGTCGTGGCGGTTGGCCTAAGTCTCTGCAAAAGAAAACGGAAAAGGCAGCATTATCGCAAGTGACGGAGTATTATAAAGCCATTACAAATAGTGATATATCGCGAGTAGATAACGTGAAAAGAGACGAGGAGCGAGCAAAAAGAATTATGCGTTCATATGCTAGACATCAGGGCTCTCAAGCAAGCATAGCAACAATTCTTGCTGATATATCAACAAATGATACTGGAAACATCAGCGATGAGACAGTAGGAGCATACCTTACTGCTTTACGAAAAATATTTGTGATAGAAGATATGCCGGCATGGAATCCAAATCTGAGAAGCAAAACAGCAGTGCGCACATCTGACACAAGATATTATGTAGATCCTTCATTGGGAGTTGCTGCTTTGGGGCTTGGGCCTAATGACCTGGTTAATGATTTGAATACATTTGGATTGTTTTTTGAGACGATGTGTATCCGTGATCTTCGCGTTTATGCAGATGCTTTGGATGGTTCAGTCTACCATTATAGGGATAAAAATGGTTTGGAATGTGATGCTGTGGTGCATTTGCGTAATGGTGCATATGGTTTAATTGAGATAAAATTAGGCGGAGAAAAACTTATTGAGGATGGAGCTAAGACATTAACTGCACTTACCAATATTATTGATACTTCCCGAATGAAGGCACCTGCTTTTTGTATGGTACTAACTGGTGTCGGAGATTTTGCCTATAGACGGACAGATGGTGTTTATGTTGTTCCTATTGGATGTTTGAAAGATTAATTGTGGGTAAAAGCGGTTATAGGAATAATAATTTTGTCAATAAGCCGAACGACTCCATCATCCCTAAAGCAATATCTCACACCATAGAGAAACTGATAGATATTACGCAAGATGGTTCACATAAAAGGGTTGATTTAAATTTACAAATTTCAGAATATGTAAAAGAAACCCAGTCTCCTTTTATCTTTAGGTCTTGCCTTTATCAAGTAATGGATGTTGTAAGATGGTACAGTGACTTAATAACAAAATTGGCTGAAGGTTAAATTAATATATTATTTAAGTTCGAAGATTCTGTTGATGGTGTCAGCTAATTTATCATTGATGATTTTCGAGTTCCAACTGTCAAATTCAAGAATAATACCAACTTGTCTGGAACCGCCGGAGTCTGTATAAGACCTGCCCATTGTGATATTTACAGGCAGGTTCTCCTCTTTGGCTACCTCTATAAAAGCGTTTGCCAGTTTTTTTAACATTTCACATCTTATCAACATAGTATTTTCGGATTAGTGATTATGAATTGGCAGCCATGAAGAAACCGGCATTATTATACTGTTGCCTGATTTCTGCGGATGTAAGAATATGATACTTGGTATACAACTCAGCATTGAACAAGTCAACCTGAATACAATACTCCACGATTTTCTCCACTTCTTCCGGAGAGAGTGCCCAATAGTCCGCTACTCTGCAAAGCATATTCTTACACCAATACAATGAATGGTTTCCTGTACGGAATATCTCATTTTCTATATAATCATAAACCGCATATCCATTACATCCATATACAGTTTTCAGATCACTGACTTTGGTTTCATGCAACTGTGATGTCCTTTTATAACAAGGCAGGAATGGAATAATCTTATTGTCTGAAATAACGGATTTCATAATGTCTTTTATTTAAATTTCGGTAATAAGGATGCAGTTCAGATTCTTATTGAATTCTGAACAAAAGATTGTTGCTGCAAAAAATTATACTCTTGCAGGTATATCGTATCTTTTACGTATTTTTTTTACGTAATTGAAAACAGTCTTTTCACAGACTTTTGGAAAAGAGGGATTATTCTCCTTTAGATATTCATGAATCTGGGTGGAAGAATAATAAGGACAGGTTATCAGCAAATGCTTAACTGACTCCTCATAAGGATCGAGACGGCAGGAATAAGAAGGGCGCGGACGATTGCCATGTTGAAGAAGCTCATCAACATTTAATCGGGAAAGCCGCATGACTCTGCCAGGAGGAAGTTGCAGCTTCTTTGCTATTTGAGAACGGCTCAAGCCAAGAAGTCGAAGTTCGGCAATGTTATGCCAGTCTTGATAGTCTTCTGTAATCTTTTTTGCATCCATTTTCTACATAAATATAGTTTTCGTAAAGTGAAATATTTAATGTTACGAAAAAGTGATGCGGCAAAGTTACGAGTTACAAAAGGTAGGCTTCACTGTCTACCACCTTGTCTTGTTGTGCGGACAGCGGGAATACCGCCAGGGCAAGCAGCAATGTGAACGCGATTCGTTTGAGTTGATCCATAATATTGTTTGACTTTTCGGGGTTAGACATAACGACCGATGGCGACACGCGGGCACGAGTCGCGCGTCACGTATCGCCGTCAGGCATGTTTTTCCTGCCGCCATGAACAACGGCGGGGGTATATGGTTATCCGGATGTTGCCGATGGAAAAAATCGGCTGGAAGAAGAAATAAATTTCTCGCAACGTTTCACAACAGCTTTGACCTGATGCTTTTCAACACACGCCACACCGTCATGCCTGAGAGCTTTATTCTCTTCCTAAGCAGATAGTTGGCAATCCGTTGCGTTCCCCATCTTCTCGTCTCACGCAGATTAAGGATAATGGTTTCAATTTCAGGTGTTATCTTCATATTGGCAAGTCTTGATGGACGTTTAGACTTATCGGACAATTCCGACTTGCCTTGTTCTTTCTCGCAATTTATCCAACGGTATAACGTGGAACGGGTAATCCCGCACCGAAAGGCAGTTTTTGTCACAGAACCCGTTTCGACGTATAGCTCAAGCCATTTTTGGCGCATCCGTATATCTTCTTTCATGCTACGAAGATACGGATTAAGATTTGCCAACGAAAAGAAAAAGTGTAGCGTATCTATTGATACTTGGAAATTAAATACTACTCCGCTTTTCAGCCATCTCCTTAATACCAGCCTGTCAATCTACACATTGTTGAGAAGCCATTCATGATTAATATGATCAAAACAACCCTTAATGTCACCTTCCAGTATCCATTGTGGTAAACAGTCTCTACTCAACCATCTATGAAGTGCGTCTATTGCATCTGCAGTACTTCTAAACTTTCTGAACCCATATGAGTTCGCATCCGCTTCACTTTCAGTTATAAGTTCTAAAGCCATAAGATATATCCTGCACGGCTCTGTCCTTCATGGTTGGTATTCCCAAAGATCTTGTCTTGCCATTTGCTTTGGCTATGTTGACCTTCCTCAGCGGGAAGGCCTTATATCCTCTCCTTTTCAATAAACATATAGCTTCTATTTTCTTGGCATCAGTGTCCCACTTCATATGGTCAACCCCTGCCGTACGTTTACCTTTATTGGAAGTTACTTTCCTTATCGCCAATGCCTTGGCTTCGTAGGAAGTGGCAAGTAGGTACCGTAAGGCCTTTACCTTGTTGTACCTCTTTTCTTTGTGGGCCTTTGCTATTCGGACCTGCAGTTTTCTCACCTTACGCTCATATTTGGAAGAATCGATATCTTTTCATGTCGTGTTTCGTACGGTTAAAGATGCACACTCGGCTTTTGCCTTGCTCATTTGCAGTTTCTTCATTTTATTAAAGTTCTACAATCGTTTCACAAAGAATTACCCTGCGGAAGTCTGCCTGATTTCGCATGGGGTGATGTTTAAACCTCTATCCTCCGCATTACACAGAATCATTCACTTTCTCCGCAATCCTTTACCCGCACCACATTCGGCTTTTCTTGCAATTGGCTTACCTGCCTGACATAGACAGGAGAAATACGGGTTTACCAAGTTCCGTACAAGTAACTGACGCCCGACTTAGAGCCCGCCCCTCCACCGCCAGTATGATGTCCGTGTAGCCTTACATTCCAAAAAGACTATCCTGACTACCCACCTTTTGGTTATAGCTTATAAATATCCGTAAGCTATTTCTTTATTACGATGGTATAGCGATTCACATATGTTACTCATATCAGTCAGCCTAACAACCTATACATTGGATATTTTTGTAAAGGACTGCATTGTCAAGAGGACTTCGCACTAAACCATTACTGGTAAAGTACGCCTCTTTAGACTACTATTGACGGAACAATAGGTTCAGGCACAGTGCTGAACAATTACTTGTACGACTTCTTGTCACACGGAATACCTAAAGATACCAAAAGGCCAACTAATTCGCAATAATCTGGCTATAAATTAGTTGTCTAATTTTATGGTATTTACTGGATTTCTCTAATTAAGCCTATTCCACAAAAGGCAAAGTTATACTTAAATAGTTGACCTTTCATTTTGATATTTGAAGTAATTTAGATAAAAAATAACTCATTGTATATATCACCTCGTCGGCAATATCACAAACGAAGGATTATTCCGTATTTCCCAGCATTCCAGCTTATCTCCGTTGGGCAGTATTATTCTCTCTTCTAGGTAAGTAACTATAGGCTGTGGGGAGAGCCTCACCCGGCTGTCCGAAACGAACAGCCGGAGAGGGCGGTCAAAATTCCGGCTCTGAAAGTCCGATAAGGCTATTTCCGCAAGTTGTGTTTTCCCGTCCTTTACCATTGCTACAAACAATAAGCTGTCGTTCCTTCCTTTCGCTACCGAACAGATCTTTACGCCGCTTGACCAGGTTACAGAAGTAGGCGTATCATTCTTCTTGTCTGCTATCTCATGTATATTCCATGCGTAGATTGTTCCCGAGCGAGGAATGAAGGCATACAGTGAGTCACCGATGACCTCCATGTCATAGGATTCACCATGCGGTTCTGTACTGCTACCAATAAAGTCGCTGCCAGTACCTAGCTTGGCAAACACGGTGTTGTTGTTCACTGCCGTCAACAGAACCGCCTTACGGTCGAACACCCGTACGTTAGTCTCCTTCGAGTCACGTACGAAGACGAAGTTCTTCGTGGCAGCCACACAGCCCGCCCACGACACGTTACTTACCGGCCATATGCCTGTACCCAGACGAGTTAAGTACGTCCCAGAATGTTTATCGAACACCTGCACCTCCCGACTGTCACCAGCAGCTACAAACAGGTGCCCATCCTCCACATAAATATCACGGACAAAAGTGCGCTCTCCGTTGGAGATGCTCCGTTTATAAGTCAAGCGCTTTACGTCAAAAACGTCCACGCATCTCTCGGCAAAGTTTGCCACGTATAGCTCGTCCCCATCAAGGAAGAGGTTCACTGCCTGCAACGTGCGTCCCTCACCTATATCCTCTGCCCCACGTGATATATAGCCGTCTAGATAATAATTGTCCGTTATCTTCACTGTATCCATTGGCTGTGGCAGGTAACGGTCTTCTGTGATTTCCCTTACCTCAGTCTGCTCGCAGGCCGTCAACGCTAACGCAACCCCTACGCCTATCATCATTCGGCTTCTCATCTCATTTCCTCCTTCTCTTTAGGTATAGTGACTGTATCTATCGGGTGCTCGGTGAAGTATTTCACTAGCCGGCTCTGCCTGCAGAATCTCTCAATATTCTGCTTCAGCACTGTATCGTCCTGAAAGATAGCACTGATATCACAGTCCCTATACGAGGCATTCTCTGGCTTATGGAAACCCAACAGATTGCGGTTGGGATAGGGCAGGTCACCCTTGTAGCTCAGCCACAGGTGCAGTTGCCAGATAAACTCTGTCCAGCCCACGTTCACCCCTTCACCGTTATTGGCAGCATAAGTCATGTTACTGTTGTGAGAGTAGCCCATGCAGTGCATAAACTCGTGTGCAATGGATTCCCAGCCGCTGAACGAGGCGTAGTGCCCGTAGAAATTCCAGTCTGTCACTGCCCAAATGTATCCACCTCCCAGTCCGCCATAGGCTGGACTGCTCTGTCCCAAGCGGAATGTCTTTTCTGATTTGAAGCGTTCCTTCTCCGTCTGGTATTTTTCAGCATTGAACAGATTTCTGTCGTTATCGCACAGATCGCCGCCCATCACCTCTCTGAAGTGGGACATCACATAATTATATTCGAGTGTAGTCATCATATAGGCGTAGTTAGTCACAATCACCACCCACTCGCGGGCGTAGATGGGACGCAGTTCTCGGTAGGGACAGTTATCTCCAGCGGTAGGTGTCCAGCTGTAGTTAGAAAAACTGCATGTCCATTTAGCATCTATCTTTGACAGCTTCTCGAGATGTTCGTCGTCGCTCACTAGGCGCACCTTCATCCGTTCCATGTCAAGGTGAGGACATTCTAAACTCACGAAGCCCCCATCCATCGTGCGACACACGCTCCTCTTACCCACGAACGAGGGCTTGAATTCGAAACTGGAGAACGCAGGAATAGAGTCGAGGTAAGCCACAGGCAAATATTCCTCGGCCTCAGGTATATACATCTCCAGACTCACTTTATGAATAGTCTTTGCCGACCAGCTGGTGATGCGGAGCAAGTCGTCCTCTTCCGCCCCTGTTACGGTAACAAGTTGGTCTGTACGGAAAGTGCAGTCTGCCTTGTTCACGATTTTTGATGAAGGATCGCTCAGGTTCAGGAGGATTCGGGTATGTTCTGCTCGCAGCTTGTCGTAAGTCACAGTGTCCGTAGGGAAATCATTCTTGAAAGGAATTTCGATGTTATTGTATACCATCTTTTCCTCATAGACAGTGGAGCAGCCTGCAAGTAGTATTGCCGTGATGCAAATTGCCGCTGTCACGCCTTTCAGAATCATACTTTTTGTCATTTTCTTGTCATTCATACGATTATTCTTTTGTAGGTTGTTTATAATAGTATTTAGGATGAGAATATTCATTGCCTTTCACTTTAGTTGTTTATCTCGGTCATGCGAGATATCGGGTTGCTGCTCAGCTCCAGCCTATCTCCCTGCTTTGCCTTATAATACTTACGGTCACATTCCAATTTGCAAATATAGCTGTTTAGATAATGTGTTCAGGCTAGGGTGCGATGGCAATAAGGACAAATATCGAGTTGGCAGACCACTCCCTTCCACTCGCAGTCCTTACGGAATTCCACCGTGCCCCTTGCGTAGTATACTTTCCAGATCGTTTCCAAAAAAGATGTATATTAATACCCTATTTTTTACAGTAGTACAGTAGGATTCATTATTAAAGGGTAGAAATCAAAAAGCATACTGTCGGCCTCCTGCCACTTCAGAATGTTCGTGATCTCAATCCGTTATTACTAGGAATCGAATGTGTACTTGTTATACCTTTGTCAATAATTCCCAGCACTGCCATGCCGGAAACAGGTCACAAATGACTATTCAAAAAAAGGACATTAATCGGAACACGAATGATACCTCCTGAGTTTCCAAAAGGGAGAAAAACATAAGAATGAACAATAAT
>NZ_CALDPF010000052.1 GCF_937912035.1 uncultured Bacteroides sp. | reverse complement strand
CCCGTGACCCCATGCGTGACAGGCATGTATTCTAACCAACTGAACTAACGCACCAATTATTCTCGGCTTTTGAGTTGTTTTATGTCTCAATTGCGGTGCAAAGGTACAACAATTTTCCGTACTTGCAATACTTTGACCGATTTTTTTTCAAAAAAAGTGATTATCACCTCATTTTTTACCGAAATACGGCTGTTTTGAGGTGATAACCGTTGAATTATGGGCAGGTTACTTTATTCTTTTATATCCGTATTTTGCCAGGTCTCCAAGTTCTTCTTCGATACGGAGAAGCTGGTTGTATTTTGCCATTCTGTCCGAGCGGCTTAAAGAGCCTGTCTTTATCTGACCGCTGTTGGTTGCTACAGCGATGTCTGCTATTGTGGCATCTTCTGTTTCTCCCGAGCGGTGTGATGTAACAGTTGTATAGCCATGTCTGTGTGCCATTTCTATTGCATCGAGTGTTTCGCTCAGCGAACCTATCTGGTTTACTTTTATCAGGATTGAGTTTCCGCATCCCATTTCTATACCTTTTGAGAGGAATTCCACGTTAGTAACGAACAGGTCGTCGCCAACCAGCTGGCATCTGTCGCCGATTCTTTCTGTAAGTTTTTTCCAGCCATCCCAGTCGTTTTCGCTCATACCGTCTTCTATTGAGTCGATAGGATATTTGTTTATCAATTCTTCTAGATAGTCAATCTGTTCGTCAGAAGTACGTTTCTTTCCTTTTTCTCCTTCGAAGATTGTGTAATCGTATATTCCATTCTTGTAGAACTCTGACGAAGCGCAGTCCATACCAATCATAATGTCTTTTCCCGGTTCGTATCCTGCGGCTTTGATAGCAGAGATTATTGATTCAAGAGCGTCTTCTGTACCGTTGAGTGAAGGTGCAAATCCACCCTCATCGCCTACTGCAGTGCTGAGTCCTCTGTCGTGAAGTACTTTTTTAAGGGCATGGAAGACTTCTGCGCCCATTCTGAGTCCTTCGCGGAAGGATGCTGCACCTACAGGACGAATCATGAATTCCTGGAAGGCTATAGGAGCATCGCTGTGAGAGCCTCCGTTTATGATGTTCATCATAGGTACAGGTAAAGTGTATGTGTTCACACCGCCAATGTATCTGTAGAGAGGAATATCAAGATAGTTTGCGGCAGCTTTTGCCACTGCAAGTGATACACCGAGAATTGCGTTTGCTCCGAGTTTTGATTTGGTCTTTGTACCGTCCAGTTCAAGCATCTTGTTGTCTATGGCCCTCTGTTGCAGTGCAGACCAACCTGTAAGTGCAGGTGCAATGACATTGTTTACGTTATATACAGCTTTCAGTACGCCTTTACCGCCGTATCTGGTTTTGTCGTTATCGCGCAGCTCAAGAGCCTCGTTTTCGCCTGTTGATGCTCCTGAAGGAACAGATGCTCTACCTGTAATTCCTGATTCCAGACGAACTTCTACTTCTACTGTCGGGTTGCCGCGTGAATCCAAAATTTCACGTCCTTTGATTGATTCTATTCTCATACGCTTAAGTTTTTTATAGTTTTATATACACCTGCAAAGTTCAAAAGTCCTGATTTTATTTACAATACCTAAAAGTAGGTATTCTTCTATTGCAGGTTTTTGTATTGTTATAAAATAGGACAGGTTGCCCTGATCAAATGTAGGTACATTTTCACGAGGCAACCTGTATATCTATGATTTAGGGAATGAACAGTTATTAGTAGTTGTTCTTTTTAACTTCGAAATAAGCTTGTGGGTGAAGACATGCAGGACATACTTCAGGAGCCTCTGTACCTACGTGCACATAACCACAGTTGCGGCACTGCCATACTGTTTCAACATCTTTCTTGAATACCTTTCCTTCTTCGATATTCTTAACGAAAGCTCTGTATCTTTCTTCGTGTCCCTTTTCAGCTACAGCAATTTCACGATACATTTTTGCGATTGCAGGGAAACCTTCTTCGTCTGCGATGTCAGCAAAACGTGGGTAATCCAATGACCATTCTTCGTTTTCGCCGGCAGCTGCTGCTTTCAGGTTTTCAAGTGTTGTACCGATTACGCCTGCTGGATAGCTAGCTGTAATTTCTACCATTCCGCCTTCAAGCCATTTGAACATACGTTTTGCGTGTTCCTTTTCCTGGTCTGCAGTTTCGGTGAAGATTGCTGAAATCTGTTCGTAACCTTCTTTCTTTGCTACACTTGCAAAATAAGTGTAACGCATTCTTGCCTGTGATTCACCTGCAAATGAGATTGCCAAATTTTTCTCTGTTCTTGTTCCTTTGATGCTTTTTTCCATAATTGTAGTTATTTTGTTGGGTTAAACTTCTTGTTTTATTTTCACACTGCAAATGTAATATATTTATTCAAATTTGTAATCATTACAATTTTTAATTTATAATCTTTTAAGCTTTTAATGTCAAATCATAATTTATATGGTTATAAAAGTATGTTATATGGCAGAAAATACGTAATTTTGCAAAAAAATATTTATAAATAGAAATAAGATTGTTTTATGAAAGGGGTTGAGTTTCATCCTAAACTGTTTTCTACACTCAAGAATTACAGTAAATCAGATTTCATGACTGATTTGATGGCGGGTATAATAGTAGGTATTGTAGCCTTGCCGTTGGCTATCGCGTTTGGTATTGCTTCAGGTGTAACTCCTGAAAAAGGTATCATTACGGCTATTGTGGCTGGATTTATCATTTCGTTCCTTGGTGGCAGTAAGGTGCAGATAGGTGGTCCTACAGGTGCTTTTATTGTTATCATCTACGGTATTATCCAGCAATATGGATTGAGTGGACTTATGGTTGCCACTATGATGGCGGGAGTCCTGCTTATATTATTAGGTGTATTCAAGTTGGGAACTGTTATAAAGTTTATCCCCTATCCTATTATTATAGGTTTTACGAGCGGTATTGCCGTGACTATCTTTACTACACAGATAGCAGACATCTTCGGCCTTGATTTCAGGGGAGAAAAGGTTCCTGGAGATTTCATTGGTAAATGGATGCTCTATTTCAGACATTTTGATACTGTGAACTGGTGGAATGCCATAGTAAGTGTTGTCAGTGTGTTTATCATAGCTATAACTCCAAAGTTCTCAAAGAAAGTGCCAGGTTCGCTTGTTGCAATTATTCTGGTTACTGTAGGAGTGTATTTACTTAAGCAGTATGCAGGAATCACATGTATTGATACTATCGGCGATCGTTTCAGTATTAAGGCTGAACTTCCTTCGGCAGCTGTTCCTGCGATAAATTGGGAGGCAATACAGAACCTTTTCCCTGTAGCGATAACTATAGCAGTTCTTGGAGCAATAGAATCTTTGCTTTCTGCTGCTGTGGCTGATGGTGTGATTGGTGACAGACACGATTCAAATACAGAACTCATAGCTCAGGGTATTGCCAATGTGGTATCTCCTATTTTCGGAGGTATTCCTGCAACAGGAGCAATTGCCCGTACTATGACAAATATCAATAACGGAGGAAAGTCTCCTGTGTCAGGAATTGTACATGCAATAGTTCTTCTTCTGATACTTCTTTTCTTAATGCCGCTTGCTCAGTATATACCTATGGCATGTCTTGCCGGAGTATTGGTTATTGTATCATATAATATGAGCGGATGGAGAGTGTTTATGGGATTGCTCAAGAACCCTAAATCGGATGTTACAGTTCTTCTTATTACATTCTTCCTTACAGTAATATTCGATTTGACAGTGGCTATCGAAGTGGGATTGCTCATTGCCTGTGTATTGTTTATGAAACGTGTGATGGAAACTACTCAGATTTCCGTTATAAAGAACGAACTTGACCCTAATAAGGAATCGGATATGGAAGTACACGAAGAGCATCTTATTATTCCTGATGGTGTAGAGGTGTATGAGATTAACGGTCCTTATTTCTTCGGTATAGCAACCAAATTTGAGGATATGATGGCGCAGCTGGGTGATAGACCTAAGATTCGTATCATACGTATGCGTAAGGTTCCGTTTATCGATTCTACAGGTATTCATAACCTTACTACACTTTGCCACATGTCGCAGAAGGAGAATATACATATCATCCTGTCTGGTGTAAATGAGCATGTACATAAGACACTTGAGAAATCAGGATTCTATGAACTCCTTGGTAAGGAAAATATCTGTAGCAATATAAATGAAGCCTTGGCTGTGGCTACAAAAGAAATGGAAGAACTCAATAGAAAATAATGCTTTTAACAATTAACATAAATGCTCCATGTTGTTAACAAACGTGGAGCATTTTCTTTATTTATTAAACTATGTTATAAAGCATAGATTTTTGGCTGAAATACTTGCAGATTACCGGAAAGTCCGTACCTTTGTACTGTGTTTTTCATAGTATTAGATTTTAAGGTTAACAAAGGTTGGAGTACAGCGGTACTCCTTTTTTTATGTCTATACGTTTTGCACGATAAAATATAGTAAAAACCGCCGGCTAGATATACATCACATATCTCTAGCCGGCGGTTTTTGTTTCTTATTATAAATTACAGAATAACGATACGAAGAATGGTACGCTCAGGTTTATCAGAATTCCGTGAAGAATAGCCAATGGAATTGCTTCCTTGCCTGAATATTTGCTGATAGTAGCTAATAGAATATCAGATGATCCTATACCTGCGGCAGATATAGGTGCAAGCTGCCCGAAATATTTTCTTATTACCGGGGCACAAATCAGGGCCGTCATTTCGCGGAATATATTTGCAAGCAGGGCAATAGTTCCTAGTTCTGTGGCAAGCTGAAGTCCTATGCTTGGTGTTTTAAGCTGGGTTATAAGAACTGAAGATACGGAATAGTATGCAAAACCACTACCAACTGCCATACAGTCGAATATGCTCCATCTGCTCAGAATAAATGCTGCAATTGCAGAGAAAACGAAAGTTCCTGCCACTGTAGCCATTGGGACAAGAAGCATCTTAAAACTCAGTTGCGATGCAAATCCTTTTATGTCCTGATTACCTCCAAGATTGATGCCAAGCAAAAGCATAAGTACATAGAGTACATATACCGAGAGCTGATGCGCATCGAAATCCATTGTAACAAAATAACCGCCCAGACATCCTAATATAAAGAATACCAGAATCATTATACTTCCTTTCATTTTCCGGTTCCTTTCTTGAAAAACATGTTGAATACCAGCATGGCTGCTACAGAGCTTCCTACGAGGCTTAAGGCAGATATTATCGCTGCCTGTTCGCAGTAGTAAGTCAGATTGTTGATTATTAGTTCGTTTGCCCCTACAGATAGTCCTAGAATGAATAAAAGAAGACAAACTACAATTTGTATAAGTACAGTTACCTTGCTTAGGTCTTTTTTACTGCGTAGACTATAGCCTATCAAGGCACCTATTGCCATAATAGAAATAAAAATGAACATGTAAAGTTATAAATTAAAATTAGACATAGAAAATAAAAATCCTCGCTTGGAGTATATTCTATGGCACATTAGTGAAATTAAAAGATCGTATAGACCAGATTATTTTCATTTTTAATATCAATTTATAAGTTTTTGTGTTGCTTGAAATCGGTCGCAAAGGTACACTTTTTTCTTTTATGTTATATTTGATATACAAGAAAAATGTTTTATACTGTAATTTGAATATTTTGTACTCATATTGCTTACAATTTGATATGTATATTATATTACGAATTGATAGTATATTATTGTCGGTGAATAAATATTCGTTTTTGTTACATAGTTATATAAACAAGAAAGCCCCAAGAGATTATCTCTTGAGGCTTTCTTGTGTTGGACTACCAGGATTCGAACCTGGACAAACAGAACCAAAACCTGTTGTGCTACCATTACACCATAGTCCAAACTTAATTGCTTTCTTTCGAAATGCGTGGCAAAGATACTATCTTTTTATGTTATCTTCCAAATTTTCTTTAACTTTTTTCGTACTTATAGATCTATATTTCTTATTAGATCATTAAAAAATAAATGCTTTGTCATTCGAAGTTAAACGACAAGGCATTTTACATCGAATGACAAAGCGTTTTTTATGGGATAAAATTTTATTTGTGAAAATAAAATTACTGTAGTTTTTATTAGTCTTTATGATTGTGTTTTTTGAGTACTCTGTGCGGCAGTTCACCGTGTCCAAGCAGTTCAATAGGGCATTGCAGCTTTTCTTCTATCCATTCGGCAGAGACTTCGCTTTGAGGGTGATAGTCCAAAGTGCCGTTTACGCAAGCTATACTCTTTACATTTTGCAGTACTGATCCTATGTCGTGGCTTACAAGTATTATAGTCCTTTCCTTGTTTATTTCCTCAAGCAGTGAATACAGTCTGGCTTCGAAACGCTTGTCGATATAGGTATTTGGCTCGTCAAGTATTATTGCCTTAGGATCTGAAACAATGGCTCTACCTAATAAAGCTCTTTGCATCTGTCCTCCGCTCAGCTGTCCTATCGGCTTGTTTTCCATTCCTTCGAGTCCCATCATGGAGATAGTTTTCTTTACTCTTTCATGATGTTCTTTTGTGAATCTTCTGAACAGGTTTTTTTGTCTGTTAAGCCCGGAAAGAATAACTTCGTAAACAGATATAGGGAATTTCTTGTCTATTGAATTATATTGCGGCAGATAGCCTATTTCCAGTCTTTCTGTGGGGGTACCGTTATCATAATAGGTTATTTTTCCTTCGGTAGGTTCCAGAAGTCCCAGTATCACCTTCATCAGTGTGGTTTTTCCTCCGCCGTTCGGACCTATAATGCCAAGGAAATCCTTTTCTGCTATCTCCAGATTTATGTCATGAAGGACGGTCTTATTCTCATATCCTGCGGACAAATTCTCTATTTTTATTATGCGGTTATTCATTATTCGTTGGTTGAAACTTCTTTTGTATGTAGTGCCTTTGCTGTATTTATCATCTCTTCAGTCCAGTTGTAGTTTAACGGATTAACCGGAACAACTTCCACTCCAAGTTCCTTGGCTATAGTTTCTGCATTGCGCATGTCGAACTCCTGCTGCACGAATATTACTTTGGCGTTCTTGTCTTTACACAGTTTTATTAGTGACTGCAGATGAGCGGGCGACGGTTCTTTTCCGCCTTCCTCAATACTGATTTGTTCCAGACCGTAATCTCTGGCAAAGTAAGTCAAAGCCGGATGATAGATAAGGAAAGTCTTGTCTGCATCAGTAATTATTTCCTTTATTTTTTCATCGGTATTTTCTATTATTTTTGTAAGACTGTCCAGTCTGCTGTTATAGTATTCCGAGTTCTTGCTGTCCAGTTCTTGCAGTGCGTTACAGATGTTATTGGCTATTATTTTAGCGTTCTCTGTAGAATTCCAGATGTGTGGTTCTACGCCGTGTACATGGTTCTCCTGTGCACTGTTGTCATGTGAGTGTGAACATTGCTGGTGTATGAGATTTACCCCGGCGGAAGTATCGTAGAATGGTAGTTTCGGAAGACTTTCCTGTAGTTTGCCAGTCCACGACTGTTCGAATCCTATATATCCTATACGCAGATATGCAACACTCTTACTAAGGTTGACCATTTGTTGTGGAGTCGGGTCGTAAGTTTCCGGGCTGCTGCCGGCCGGTACCATGCTCACTACTTTGAATTTATCGCCTGCAATGACTTCTGTGAAATATCTTAGCGGTTCTATTGTGACGGTTATTGTAGGCTTATCGTTTTTTTCAGTGTTACTGCATGATGAAAAAGCCAGAAGCAGGCATATAATAGATAATAATGTTTTCATGTTACAATCAAAATTTAAAAGATTAATCATTATGCTGTTTCCTGCACATTTCGTTTTGTGTAAGATTTCATTTCTTTTTGGTCCCTCTCAGTATTTCTCTTTTGCCTCCCGGAGGACCTGCCAAGCGTTCCACTATGAAACCCGCTTTCTGAAGCATCCGTCTTACAACTCCTTTTGCACAATATGTGGTGAGTATTCCGTTGTTGTTCAATACATCATATAGGTTGTTAAACAGTGTCTGGTTCCACATTTCAGGTTGTTTTTCAGGTGCAAAGGCATCAAAATATATAATGTCGTAGCCTTTTCTGAAATTATATTCAGTAAAATCACCTTCTATTTTTTCAATAGTGAAATGCTCTGATACGGTTTGCGGTGAGTTCCATTCTGCATTGTGGATAGAGTAAAACAGTTCGCTTTCTTCCGGTGCGATAAGTTTCGGATACTCAAGAAGCTTTATAGTCTCCATATCAAGAGGAAATTTCTCTATAGTGGTATAGAATATGTTTCTCTTCTCATTTTTGGCTTCGAGAGATGTCAGGAAGGCATTTAGTCCTGTTCCAAAACCAATTTCCAGTATATGTGGTGACGTAGCCTGTGAATGTTTAAGACCCATATTGATGAATATGTGTTCCGACTCTGTCAATGCTCCTTTCACAGAGTGATAATGCTCGTCCAGTTCCGGAACGAACAGTGTATAGCTTCCATCTGCTGTTTTTTCTATTTCCATAACCTTAATTGTTTGTTATAAGGATATCAGTTTCAGGGTTGTGGCTACAAGAATGGCATATCTTGCAAGTTTTCCCAAAGTCATGGATATTGTAACTATAAGTGCGTTGGCTCTCATCAGTCCCAATACTACCAGTATAGCGTCACCTATAACCGGCAGAAATGACAGGAAAGCTATCCATGAACCTTTTCCTTTGATAAATCTTTCTGCCTTGTCCATCTGTTTCTTTTTCACCCCCAGATACTTTTCTATCCATTCCATCTTTCCAAGATGTCCTATCCAGTAGCATGTCAGTCCTCCCAAAGCATTTCCTGCTGTGGTGGATAGTGTGGACAGTATAGGGTCAAGTCCAAGTCCGATACATGCCAGCAATACGGCTTCCGAACTGAACGGCAACACTGTTCCTGCCAGGAATGCTGAAATGAACATTCCCCAATAACCCCATTCTGTGAGAAACTGTAGCATTGTATCCATGATATCTTATAATCCTATGTTCGTCGAAAAATGAATCATCAGGTTATATAATGCCATAAGAGCGGTTATAACCAGTGAAAATATCATAAAAATATATGTAAACCTGTTTGTCTTCTGTATCATGATATATCCGTAAAGGATAGATCCCATTGTTATTATAATGGGAAATATTGTTTTAAGCATAGCAGGTTGCGCAATCATGAGAATAGTTTCATATATTCCTATAGTGTTTATTACCATTATCATGATTCTGTTCCTTACCTTATCACTTTGTGATTCTATAAGACTGTTTATTCCGCTTACAGTAGATAGTAATAATACCCCCCCGGCTGTTACAATATGATGTATCGGAAAGTTACTGTATATGTTTGTATTCCATTCAAAAATATTGTCGAACCATGTGATAAACATCAGGTCTTTTCCAGTATATAGGTCATATCCTGTTATCAGCCAGTACGGAGTACAAAGACCAATAATACCCGCAAAGAAAGTCTTGAAGCTGAATGACCTGAGCTGAAACATTAAGATGAATACCAGCGGTACAGAAAGAATCACTCCCGGTTCTATCAGACTTGCTATGCCTAGCCATAAAAAGGCGTGGAAGATATATTTAGATGCGTTGCTTAATTCATAACTCTTGAGCAGACAATAAAGACTTCCCATGAAAAGTAACAGAATCCAGCATTCCCCTTTACCATATTCATGAAGGAACAAAGATGATGAATAAAGTATGGCAAATAAGGCAGAGGGCAACGATGAACGGCTTCGTACAAGGGCAAATGAAGTATTGAACTCAATGAGAAGATATGTTACCAAACCTCCTGTCAGAAATGATGCAACCTCCAATTTATCGTTGAAAGATGCTATCCACAGAATTAATGATAATATGATAGCTACCGGAAGAGTCAGTCTCCCGGTAGCTATCTCATATTGAAAGCGGTTACGCATGATATATTATAAATCGAAACCTATGTCTGAACGGAAATATTTCTTCTCGAACTGTATCTTGCCGGCATTCTGGAACGACATAGCCAAGGCTTCTTCCTTGTTTGCTCCGTAAGAACTTACAGCGATGACACGTCCTCCGGCAGTTACTACCTGTCCGTCCTTAACAGCTGTTCCGGCATGGAATACTATGCTTCCGCCTGCTTTAGCGTCTTCTATGCCGCTCATAGGGAATCCTTTGTCGTATGCTTCAGGATATCCTCCTGATACCAGCATAACGCATACAGCCGAGCGAGGGTCTATCTCAAGAACACGCTGGTCGAGGTTACCTTCTGCAACACCTTCGAGCAGGTCAACCAGGTCGCTCTTGATACGGAGCATCACGCTTTCTGTTTCAGGGTCACCCATACGTACGTTGTATTCTATCACCATTGGTTCGCCCTTCACGTTGATAAGTCCGAAGAAGATGAATCCCTTATAGTCGATACCTTCTTCTGCAAGACCTTCTACAGTAGGACGTATGATACGGTCTTCCACCTTCTTCATCCATTCTGCATTTGCAAACGGAACAGGTGATACAGAACCCATACCTCCTGTGTTAAGACCTTTGTCGCCTTCGCCGATACGTTTGTAGTCTTTTGCTTCAGGTAATATCTTGTAGTTCTTTCCGTCTGTAAGAACGAAAACAGAACATTCTATACCGCTAAGGAATTCTTCGATAACAACAGTGGCAGAAGCACTTCCGAACATACCGCCAAGCATTTCCTTCAGTTCCTTCTTAGCTTCTTCCAGTGTAGGGAGAATCAATACACCTTTTCCGGCACACAATCCGTCAGCTTTAAGCACGTATGGAGCTTCAAGAGTCTCAAGGAAAGCCAATCCTTCTTCAAGGTTTTCGGCTGTAATGCTCTTGTAGCCTGCCGTAGGGATATTGTGACGCTGCATGAATCCTTTTGCAAATTCCTTACTTCCTTCAAGCACTGCACCGGCTTTAGAAGGGCCTATAACTGGGATTGATTTCAATGCTTCGTCGTCGCGGAAAAAGTCATATACACCCTTTACCAATGGATCTTCCGGACCTACTACCACCATATCAACCTTGTTTTCAACAACAAACTGTTTGATGGCATTAAAATCGTCAGCCTTGATAGCTACATTTTCACCAACTTCGCGTGTTCCGGCATTTCCCGGAGCGATGTACAATTTCTCAACTTTTGAGCTTTGTGCAATTTTCCATGCCAGAGCATGTTCGCGGCCGCCTGAGCCAAGTAGTAAGAGTTTCATATTATATTTTGGTTTTAAGTTTTTTATTTTAAGAAGTCGTCAAAGTATCTCGAAATGTGTTCATGCAGATGAACTCTTTCTGTTCCAATCATGTTATGTCCTGATTCAGGATAAACGAAGAAGTCAGGATGTGTTCCTGCATCAATACATGAGCGCAGGAAGGTATAGCTGTGCTGAGGAACGCATGTCGGGTCTTCTCCACCGATAATAATCAGTAGTCGTCCTTTCAGGTTTCCTGCTTTCAGGTTCAGGTTTGAGTTTTTGTATCCTTCAGGATTAGTTTCCGGTGTGTCCATGTACCTTTCGCCGTACATCACCTCGTAGTATTTCCAGTCGATAACCGGACCTCCGGCTACACCAACCTTGAAAATTTCAGGATAAGTGAGCATAAGGTTTGTAGTCATGAATCCTCCGAAGCTCCATCCGTGTACTCCTATCCTATTTGCATCAACGTATGGAAGTGACTGCAGCATCTTTGCTCCTTCCACCTGGTCTTTCATTTCTTCCACACCAAGTTGACGGAAAGTACAGTTCTCGAATTCTCGTCCGCGGTTGTCGCTGCCACGGCTGTCAACTGTAAGCATTACATATCCTTTCTGAGCCATGTACAAGTCCCATCCGCGCGCATCGTAGAAACGAGTGTTGTGTATCATCTGTGCGTGAGGACCGCCATACACGTAGATTATAGCAGGATATTTCTTGTTAGGGTCGAAGTTAACCGGCTTGATAAGTCTGTAGTAAAGATCAGTCTTGCCGTCTGCAGCCTTTATTGTTCCAAGAGTTATCTCAGGCATATTGAATATCTCAGGCATAGGGTCGCTTGAAGTGAAGATAGTAATACCCTTTTTGCCGTTTGTAGGGAGTATGCTTGTTTCGCCTGCTACACTGAACGAAGTCATGTTGTCGATTATATAATTACCACCGGCAGAGAGTTGTGCTCTATGGTTACCGTCTTCCTTGCCAATCAAAGTACGTTTGCCGCTATTTATGTTGAGGCTGTAGATGTTAGTCTGCAAAGGTGAAGCCTCTGTAGATGCAATGATGATTTCCTTCTTCGCTTCGTTGAAACCGAGGATATCCTGTATCAGCCAGTTGCCTTTGGTGAGCTGTTTTACCTCTACATATTCTTTGTATTTGTTCATACCTTCTATCAGTTCCAATGTGACAGGTCTAGGTTTCTTAGTATCGAACAGATACAGATGATTGAAGCCGTCTCTCTGGCTCTGGTAGATGAATTTTGTCTCATCCCATGGTAGGAATGTCAGAGGATGCTGAGGCTCAACATATTTAGGATGAGATTCCTCGTACAGTACACCGATTTTCTTACCTGTTTCGGCATCGTACTTAACGAGTTGTGCATAGTTCTGGTCGCGGTTCACTTCTATCACATAGATGTTTTCCTCGTCAGGAGCCCATGATATGTTTGTGAAATATCTGTCTGTAGGGTCGCCTGCATCCAGATAGACTGTCTTTCCGCTCTCTGGATTATATATTCCAACTGTTACCTTATGGCTTGTCATGCCTGCCATAGGATATTTGTCAGGTTCTAGGGTTGCTGTGCGTGTAGTGGTATTTACTTGCGGATAGTCTGTCACCATACTCTGATCCATTCGGTAGAAAGCAAGGTATTTTCCTTCAGGACTCCAGAATGTACCCTTGTAAATACCGAATTCATTACGGTGTACAGCCTGTCCGTAAACGATGTCGTGTATATCGTTAGCACCGCATGCGGCTTTTTCAATGTCGATGTCAGGATTAACCTGCTTGTCTGCTATTTTCTCGGAAGCTATATGTAGGTTGTCACCCACTGTATATGCCACAGTCATGCTTTCTTTGCAGAAATCAATATTGGCAGCTCCCTTGTTTATTTTGATAGCCGATTTTACGGTCTTGTCTTCGAAGTCATAAACTATGATGTTACCGTCGTGTGAGAGAAGTATTTCTTTCTCATCTCCCCAAGGCATTGAAGCACCCATGAGCGAACGTAGCTGCTTGATACCCTTGGTCTTCTCGTCAGCCTGCAATGCAGAATTTATTTCTTCTAAGGTGATGATAGTCTTTTCCTTTCCGTTCTTTGTGTCGATAGATACTATCTCCTCCACTCCTGTGCGGATACATACGTCGCCCCACCATTTCAGGCCTGACATTCTTTTTGGAATGAGGTTGAAATAGTTGTCACCTCCCGGTATTACATCCTGTAGTGTGAACGAAGTCTTTTCCTGTGCCAGGATTCCTGTAGTAGGGATATTAAGTGCCATTATACTCAATAGGGTTATAATTTTGTTCTTGAGAATCATGTTTTTTCTGTTACGTTATAGAATCGTTTTAAAAATATGAAACCTTGCTGGGTAAGGTTTTACCCAGCAAGGATATGTATTAATCAACGTTGTTTTCTTCTGTTGACAATAAGTCTTCCGGCTTGCGTCTGCTGTGCATATATCTTGGTGCAGGCGCGCCTTTAGGACGTCCGTCGTCTGTTGACGGGCGTGGAGTGCGTGGCTTGTTTTCGTCGCGGTATTTGAATTCGCTCTTTCTTTCGCGTGTGAATTCTTTTCCGTCGCCGGCTCTTCTTCCTCTGAATTCAGATTTTGTATCGCCGTCTTTACGGTCTCTTCTATCACCTTTGTCGTTGCCGAAAGGTTTTCTGTCCTTGCGGTCACCTTTGCCGAAATCAGGTTTCTCACTCCTTCTTCTTGGTCTTTCGCTTCTTTCTTCACTCTTGGCCTTGAAGTTCTTTCCTTCCTCACCACTTCTGAACGCCTTGAACTTGCCGTCGAACAACTGATACTGGCGGAACTGACATTCCAGAGCACCGTTCATCAGACGTATTTTCACACTTGGCTTAAGTCCTATCTGGTCGAAACATTCGTTACGGTAGCTTAATATCCATGCATCGTTACCAGTGAAAGCATGTTTCAGTCTTTCTCCTATCATCTTGTACAGACCAAGCAAGTCGTCCGATGAGATTCTCTCACCGTATGGAGGGTTTGTAATGATGATGCTCTTTTCTGCAGGCTGTTCAAACTGCTGGAACGGTTGGATTTTCAGTATGATATCCTTGCTCACTCCGGCAGCCTTGATGTTGTGAGTGGCAATCTCATTTGCCTTAGGATTGTTGTCATAACCGTATATCTTATGGTTGAATTCTTTTTCCTGCGAGTCGTCGTTATAGATTGAGTCGAGAAGTTCGCGGTCGAAATCTTTCCATTTTTCGAATCCGAATTCTTTGCGGAACACACCCGGAGCGATGTTGCGTGCTATCAGTGCAGCCTCGATAGGAATAGTACCAGAACCGCACATAGGGTCGATAAGGTCGCACTCGCCTCTCCAACCTGTCATCAATATCATTCCGGCAGCGAGAACTTCGTTAAGCGGAGCCTCCACCTGTTCCTGACGGTAACCGCGGCGGTGAAGAGACTCGCCGGAGCTGTCGAGTGACAAAGTACACTGGTTTTCTGCAATGTGGATGTTAATACCCAAATCAGGCTTACTGATGCGTACAGACGGACGGTTTCCTGTCTTTTCGCGGAAATAGTCCACAATGGCATCTTTTACCTTGTATGCAACGAATTTTGAATGGCGGAATTCTTCAGAGAATACTACAGCATCTACACTGAAGCTGCTCATATTGTCAAGATATTCATCCCATTCAATGCTTTTTACAGCATCGTAAACTTCGTCGGCCGAGTTGGCAGTAAAATGTTTGATTGGTTTAAGAATGCGGATTGCAGTACGCAGGCAAAAGTTTGCTTTGTACATCATTGCCTTGTCGCCTGTGAAAGAAACCATGCGGCGACCAATTTCGATGTTGCCGGCTCCCAATTCAGTGAGTTCTTGTGCCAATACTTCTTCCAGTCCCTGGAATGTTTTGGCGATAAGCTCGAATTCTTGATTCATGTTTGAAAAAAAATTACGTAATTTTGTTTTAGGGTACAAAATTACGTAATTTCAGTCGCTTAATCAACGATTTAGCGGTGTTTCTTATAATAATTCTATAAAAGCGTCCACGTCTTCTTCGCGTGTGGCCCAACTGGTGACAAATCTTACTACTGTTTCCTTCTCTCCGCGCGGTCCCCAGAGCTCAAATCCGGCATGAGGTGAAAGTCTGTCAATCTCTGTGTTTGGCAGACATACGAACTGCTGGTTTGTAGGCGAGTCTATATAAATCTTATATCCTTTGTCCTTGAAAGCTTGTTTCAGTTTCATTGCCATGAGGACAGCATGTTTTGCGATGTTCAGATATAATCCGTCGGTGAACAGTGTATCAAACTGGATTCCCTGCAGTCTTCCTTTTGCCAGCAGTGCACCGTGCTGTTTTATCAGAGGAAAGAAATGAGGCAGACGTTTCGGATTTGCTGCAACTACAGCCTCACCGAAGAGGGCACCAACCTTTGTTCCTCCTATGTAGAACACATCACACAGCCTTGCCACATCTTTCAGTGTTACGTCTGTTCCTTCTGCCGCCAGACCGTAACCTAGTCTTGCTCCGTCCATATAAAGTGGAATATCTGCCTTACGACATACACGGCTTATGCTTTCCAGTTCCTCAAGACTGTATAGTGTCCCGTATTCTGTAGGATGAGAGATATAAACCATTCCCGGGGCAACCATGTGTTCGTAAGTCTCGTCGCGGTAGAAATCGGATATATATTTCTCTATATCTTCAGCCTTGATTTTGCCTTCATATTGGGGTAGAGTCAGTACTTTGTGTCCTGTAGCCTCTATCGCTCCCGATTCATGAACATTTATATGTGCGCTTTCGGCAGCCAGTACTCCTTCGTGATGTCTTAGCAGTGCGTCTATAACTGTGGCATTGGTCTGTGTACCTCCCACAAGGAAATGTACGGCAGCTTCAGGCTGTCCGCAAGCCTCTCTGATAAGCTGTTTTGCTTTCTGTGTATATTGGTCGGAGCCATATCCTGTGGTATGTTCAAGATTAGTCTCCATAAGTCGGCGCATCACTTCCGGGTGTGCCCCTTCCATATAGTCTGTGTAAAAGTATAACATTGTTGAATGATTTTATAATTCGTGTGCAAATATATGCATGATAACTCTTATATAGTAGAATTTATCAGTGATTAATGTTGAAAAATATCTAATTTTGCGGTGTAAATTTATAAAGACGATATGACAAGTTTGCACAATGCTAAATATCATATTCTGGCGATACTGACGGTAGCTGTTTGGGGAACCACATTTATATCTACAAAAGTTCTGATAAACAATGGTTTGACTCCTCATGAGATTTTCTTTATACGCTTTGTGATTGCGTATATCGGAATATGGTTTATTTCGCCGCGCAGGATATTTTCCGAGAATGTAAAAGACGAGCTTACTTTACTGGCAGCCGGACTGACTGGTGGTACACTGTATTTTATCACGGAAAATACGGCATTGCAGTTTACTCAGACCACTAATGTTGCTTTTATTATATGCATAACTCCGCTGATAACAACCGCTATGTCTCTTTGGGTAAACAAAGACAGTAAAGTGGGGCGTGGATGGGCTGTAGGATCATTAGTCGCACTGGTTGGTGTGGCTATTCTTATATTCAACGGCAGTGTCATTCTGAAGTTGTCGCCCGTAGGAGACTTGCTGACACTTGCCGCTGCATTGTCGTGGGCATTCTATAGCCTGATAATAAACAAACTTTCGAAGAAATATAACTCGGTCTTTATTACAAGGAAAGTTTTCTTTTACGGAGCTTTATGTGTTCTGCCCACATTTGTAGTCAATCCGCCTTCATTCCCTGTCGAAGGTTTTCTTCGCTATGAGGTATTTCTTAACATAATGTTTCTTAGTGTTTTGGCCTCACTTGTATGCTTCGTTGTATGGAATGTGGTACTGATGCGTATAGGCACTATAATGTCATCTAACTATCTGTATCTTAACCCATTGTTTACAACAGTTGCAGCGTCCATTTTTCTTGATGAAACCTTGACCGGCTATGCCGTAGCCGGTGTTATATTGGTAATGCTTGGAGTATATATTGCTGCCAGGAAGGGGTGATTGCTGATTTTGAGTTTATTTTTTCTTTTGTTTGAAAAGCCATTCCATAAAGTCCGGATAATTGAAGGCCGGATTCCAGCTGCCATGATTGCATCCAGGGAATTCTATATATTCCACTGATGCGCCTGTGGCTTTCAATGCTTTATATGCTTCTCTTGATCCTTCTACCGGCACGACATTGTCCGCATCACCATGAAATATTCTGAAATTTACATCTTTGGCGACAGACAATCTTTGGGGATTTACCGTACCGCAAATAGGTATTGCAGCAGCGAAAATACCAGGGAAACGGGCTACCATATCAAATGTTCCCATGGCACCCATAGACAGTCCTATTATGTAGATTCTTGATTTATCCACGGCAGGATTTGTTAAGTAACTATCCAACATTTCTTTTACCGTCTGAAATGTAATAGGCATTTCCTCGTTTTGTGGCATCTGTTCGGGTATAAAAGAACCAGGACGAACACTATAAGCCCAATAAGCGTTTTCAGGACACTGAGGGAATAAGACAAATGCCGGATATTTTTCACGATTTACAGGATTTAAAAACATCTGTCCACCATGAGTCAATTGCTTCTGGTTGTCACTTCCTCTTTCTCCGGCACCATGTAAAAATAATACCAATGGATATTTTTTACCTTTTATTTGATTTTCAGGGGTAAGCAGACGATAATTAATACTGTCACCACTTTGAGAGACAAAAACTTTTTTCTCGTATAAATCCTGTGCTAAGATGATATTGATATTAGATATTAACAACAAAAACAGGAAACTTAATTTTTTCATGATTTTCAGATATTGTCAGTTTGTAATCAGGTTAATTTTTTTCACAAGTCACAAAGTTAGGCAATAACAGTTATATTCGAAAAATATTAAAACTGTTTATTGCTCAAATTTAGAATAACATCTAGAAGTTTTATATAAGTATATCTTATATATATGTAAATACAACTTGTATCTTTATAAATATAACTTGTATTTATAAAAACATAGGTTGTATTTATAGAATATTTAAAGGTATTAATCCTTTCTTGTCATGATATTTAGTGTTTACAATATGGTCAAATAGAATAATTTCCATACCTTTGCGATACTTACTTCTAATAACTTATATATGAAAAAATCTATAATCACATCCTTGTCATGTATGCCATTCCTTTCTTTACTTTCGGCACAGGACAGACCGAACATCATAGTATTTCTGGTTGACGACATGGGACTGATGGATACTTCTGTACCTTTTATCATAAATAAATCCGGTGAACCTGAAATGCAACCGCTTAATGAGTGGTATCGAACTCCGAATATGGAGCGTCTAGCTTCACAGGGAGTGCGTTTCTCTACGTTTTATGCACAAAGCGTGAGCTCGCCGTCGAGGACATCGATGATGACTGGACAGAATGCGGCACGACATCACACAACAAACTGGATTAACTCTGAAAGCAATAACCGCGATACGTACGGGCCGTATGAATGGAACTGGAGGGGACTTGAACGTACAGATATGATTTATCCACTTGTACTTAGCAAGGCAGGCTATAAGACAATACATATCGGTAAGGCGCATTTCGGATGTTTCGGCAGTGAGGGTGAAGACCCTATTAAACTGGGTTTTGATGTAAATGTGGGAGGTTCATCTATAGGTGAACCTGGAAGTTATTTGGGTGAAAACGGATATGGACATATTGCAGGCAACAGGAAAAGAGCTGTACCCAATTTGGATAAATATCACGGAACTGATACTTTTCTTTCAGATGCGCTTACTCTAGAGGCTGTTAAGGAAATACAAAAGGCTGTGGCAGAAGGAAAACCTTTCTATCTGAATATGTCGCACTATGCGGTACATACTCCGCTTGATGTAGATAAACGTTTTATAGATAATTATCCCCGTATAAAGAAGGATGACGCTCGAGCTTTTGCCGCACTTGTGGAAGGTATGGACAAATCCCTTGGTGATTTGTTGGACAAGCTGAACGAAATGGGAATAGCCGAGAATACTATGATTATATTCCTGGGCGATAACGGCAGTAACGCTCCTCTTGGTGGTGCGGCTGATTATGGCTCGTCAGCACCGCTGAAAGGTAAGAAAGGAGCTGAATATGAGGGAGGAGTACGTGTACCGTTCATTGCCGCATGGGCTAAACCTGATGATACGAACAAGTTCCAGAAAGAATATCCTGTCGCGCGGAATTATGTGCAGACACAGATGGGTACAATAATGGATATCTACCCTACTGTGCTTTCCATTGCAGGTGTAGAGGCTCCGAAAGGTCATGTACTTGACGGAAGTGACTTGAAGAAACTTTTTGCCGGAAAAAAAGACAGAAACCGTAGGGATGATTTATTGATACATTTCCCTCACGAACACCGTGGAAACTATTTCACTACGTACAGAAAAGGCGACTGGAAACTGATTTATTATTATAATCCGGATAAGGATGGTGTACCGTCGTATAAACTGTATAATCTGGCTGATGATCCGTATGAGAAAAACGATGTGGCATCGGAGAACCGTGATAAAGTAAGAAAGCTGTGCAAGTTGATGGTGAAAAGGCTTGAACTGGAAGGCGCTCAGTATCCTATAGGAAAGGATGACAAATCTTTAATACCTGTTATTCCCCAATAAAATATTGTTATTCACACTTTAAATTTTTTGTACGATGAAAATTAAATCAATTTTATTTCTATTTTCTTTGTTGTTAGGTTCATCTGTTGTTAATGCTACTAATAATGGCATTACAGATATTACCGTTGATCAAGGTTTCCTGACAGCTGGTAAAGGTAACAAGGACCATATTTTATTGCGAATTAATCTGAAAAGAGATTTACAAAAAGAAGCTCCTCTCCTATCAGGAATTAAAGTTTCATTGGACGGTACTACTGATTTGGGAGACATTTCATCACTTAAAGTATATGCCACACAGACACCATTCCTGAACGGTGACATCAAGGATTATTCTATCCTTCTTGCAGAAAGTTCTGTGCCTTCTTCTGCAAAGTCAGAAAGTTTTGAAATTCGTTTTTCTTCGAATTACGTTCCGTTGAAAGATGTGAATTATCTGTGGTTGACAGCAGATATTTCGTCTGGTGCAAATATCGGTAACCAGATAGATTCTTCATGCGAAGGTCTCTTGTTCAAGGACGGAACTCTAATGTCACTGGAATCAGGAAATCCGAAAGGCACAACCTGTATATACGAAATACAGACTATGCTGTTCAATCCATGGGACAGCGGTTCTGAGTTTTATAGAATACCGGCAATGATTGTTCTTGGGAATAAACAGTATAAAGGACGTATACTGACCGTAACAGACAGACGATATAACAGCAATGATGACTTGCCAAACAAGATTGATCTGGTGGCAAGGTATAGTGATGATAATGGTGTTACATGGAGTGATGCCAAAACTATTGCCGGAGAGTATCATGACAGTATAAATAACCAGGGACCTGACTATGGATATGGTGATGCAGCAATTGTAGAGACCCCTTCAGGCAAGATAATCTGCCTTATGGCTGCTGACCGCAGGTATCAGCGTTCTACATACGATGAGCGTATCAGAGTTTATCAGACATCGAGTAGCGACGGAGGCAAGACATGGGAACGTCCTCGTGAGATATCAGATATGATATACGATGCATCATATAAGGATGCTTCTGCAAAACTTCAGGGCTTGTTTGTCACGTCAGGTAAAGGATTGTGTCTTAAACATCAGAAAAGAAAATCTGCAAACGGTAGAATAATGTTTGCCATGGTTTGTAAATTCTCTGATTGGCCGTATTACAATTATATTATTTATTCTGACGATGAAGGAAAGACTTGGAATGTATCAAAAAATGCTGTCTTCAAGGGCGGTGATGAGGCTAAGCTTGTGGAAGAGCATGACGGTACGGTAATAATATCTACACGTCGTAGTGGAGAAAGGGGATTCAATGTCTCGCATGATGGAGGACTTACTTGGGGCAATGGTTATACGAATAAGGATTTGTGGGGTAACAGCTGTAATGCCGATATGCTGGTATATTCCGAGGATATATATCTGCATACAATGCCAAATGCCGAAGATCGCCGGAACCTTACAATTTATGCCAGCAAGGATAAGGGAAAAACATGGCCGTACAAATACGTGTTTAACAGCCTTCCTGGAGCATATTCCACTATAGTGAAATGTGAAGATGGCTCAATAGGTATATACTACGAGGATGGAACAATGAGTGACCATTATTCCATGAATTTCATTTCTTTACCATTGGAATGGATTTTAAAGTAAGCTTTCTCGATTTTATAAACCGAAAATACTCCGGTACAGCAGTTAGTGAAGTACCGGAGTATTTTATTTCTGTATGGCTCAATGTTGTATCATTTCCTTTGCACTATGCGTGCCCCGGCCGGAACGCTTTCGGTAACCCAGATATTTCCTCCGATGGTTGCCCCCTTTCCTATCGTGATACGTCCAAGGATTGTAGCGTTTGAATAAACCACAACATCATCTTCAAGTATAGGATGTCTTGGTATTCCCTTTATAGGATTTCCGTTTTCGTCCATAGGGAAACTCTTTGCTCCGAGGGTAACACCCTGATACAGTTTCACATTGTTGCCTATGATACATGTCGCCCCTATTACCACACCCGTTCCATGGTCTATTGTGAAGTGATGCCCTATCGTGGCTCCCGGATGAATATCAATACCAGTTTCCGAGTGTGCCATTTCGGTTATTATTCTTGGTATGAGAGGAACATTCAGAGTATATAGTTCGTGTGCTATTCTATAGTTTGTAATCGCCCTTATAATCGGGTAACAGCAGATTATTTCCCCAAAACATGTCGCAGCAGGATCGCCGTAATATGCAGCTTCCACATCCGTAGCAAGAATACTCCTTATTTCAGGCAGACGGCTGATAAATTCAGATGCAATATGGGCAGCCGTATCGCGGCAAGGTTCGTCTTTTGTTTCCATTCCGTTGTTCTCTACTCCGAAGCACAGACCGGCTTGGATCTGTTCGGTAAGCAGCTCGAACAGTCTTTCCAGATTGACTCCGATATGATAGTTTATGTTCTGGCTGTTGATATTCGACTTTCCGAAATATCCCGGAAACAATATTGCCCTTGACAAGTCGATGATTTCTTCCAGGGCTTTTCCCGAAGGTAAAGGCTCTCCGTCCTTATGTTGGTGGAAAAGTCCGCGGTAAGAGTTGTTGTCCGACAATTTGTCAACAATGTCTGTAAGTATATGCGAATAATCAAATAAGGTCATATTGCTCTGATTTTTATTATATTATTGGCAAAAGTAAAGTATATTTTCTTATTTCGGTAATAAAATGAATATTTTTTGACTGAAAACGTGTTTTGACATAAAATAAAAATACAGTAAATTTGTTCCGCATTAAAATTTATATCCATTATGCCGATAAAAAAGAATAATAATCCTTTTGCTTTCAAGGCCAAGCAGGGAGCAAAGAAAAAAAGCAGTGGCAAACGTATTGGAAAGTCCAAGCCGGAAAAGGCTAACAATCAGTTGAACAGACGTGTGAAATAAAAAATGATACGATACATGCAACAGTCGCGGCATGATCGTATCATAATTATGATATGGTAATTATTAGAAGTGTCCCTAAAAGAATTTCAATCAATTATTTCTTTATGCTTTTTATTACGGTTGAGGCTATTTTTGATGAACTCTTACGGCTAGCCTTGCTCAATTTGTCTGCTTTTTCGAGGTTCATGCAAGTGAAATAGTTATTTCCCTTTGTGATTTCTTTCTGGTTTTTGTCATACAGCGAGTAACTTACAAAGTGGAAAAGTGTTCTTAAAGGCTTTTCCTGCCATTTCAAATAGTGCTGATTCAAGAACAGTACATAGTCGGCGTTTGAGGCATCAATAAGTCGATGATATTCATTATTGTCGATACTGCTGAGATCGATATATCTTTCTTCCTCCTCCCCTTTCAGCTGAATGTTGTCTATGATTTCGTTTATTTCGGATGAAACAACCGGGGAAACAAACGTATAATCCTTGTCTTTGTTTGACTGGATAATGTTGTTTGTGATAATCTTGTTATAAGTGTAGCTGATACTGTCGGTTGGTATGCCTGTTTCTTCTGTAATCATACTTTGTGGAAAGTAGTTTGAGTTTACGTTATCCAGACCGATGACAAGTACCTTCTTGGTAGAAACATTGCTGTTTTCGTTTACATAGTCTTCTGCATTTGCAGATAGTGAGAGTCCCAATACAGATAATCCAAAAATAATACCTTTGAAAATTGTTGTTTTCATCTCTTTCATGTTTTAATTTCACGATACAAAAATAGGGATGCAATGTTACATCCCTATTTCCTAAGTGTTATGTTTCTGTTTAATTCTTGTTACTTGCAAGTCCTGCGGCCTCTACAGGATGGTCTGTAGTGATATAATCAACATTCAGCTTGAGCATGTTTTTGATATCTTCCGTATTGTTTACTGTCCATACGTTTACTTTCATACCCAGCTCGTGTGCTTCTTTTACCCATTCAGGCTTTTTTTCGAATACTTTGTAATGATAGTCTATACCATTTATTCCCTTTTCCTTAAGCTCTTTAGGCG
The DNA here is from genome assembly GCF_937912035.1 of uncultured Bacteroides sp. Lineage (GTDB taxonomy): Bacteria > Bacteroidota > Bacteroidia > Bacteroidales > Bacteroidaceae > Phocaeicola. The sequence goes on along the minus strand of NZ_CALDPF010000052.1, from coordinate 33,217 downwards.
AGATATCCCCCTTCAGATATGCTATCTCGGATTCTGGAGTTAGTTTTGCCAGAGTCTCACAAATGTATTTGCTGAATGAAATGTATTCCACTTGTTTTTCCATTCTTGCTTCCTTTACCATTTTAACGGCTTTTTCTGAAATTTCCTTTTCCTGTTCTTTTGTCTTGTGAGGCTTGATTTCCAGTATCATCTGTATATCCTTTAACTTCTTTCCTTCTGCAAGATATTCTTTCAGTGTAGGGATTTTTTCTCCGTTTTTCAGCTTTATTCCGTTAAGTTTGCTGTAAGGAACTTCGGCAATTGTTATTCCGTTTACGTTGTCATCGTGGTTCACAACAATCACTCCGTCGCCTGTGAGCTGAACATCAAATTCCGAGCCATAAACTTTGGCTTCTGCAGCTTTCTGCAGTCCGGTAATTGAGTTTTGGGCAGAATTCTCTGTTTTCCAGTATCCGCGATGAGCTATTATCTGTGTCTGTGCCTGTGCAGTGTAAGTCATGAATGCCAGTGTGCATCCCAAAAGAATGTTTTTAAGTTCCATAATATTTATTGTTTAATATATCAGTTTTTATTAGAAAGCATATCTCAAACCAATCTGGAACTGATATGGAGTACCGTTAAGGCTTGATACACCTGTATTAGCATTTACGTTGTAAATATATTCTTTTTTATTCTGATCAAATCCTTTTATGCTGTATATCTTCTGTGCTCCAAGGTTATGTCCAGCTCCCCAGTTTTTGTTCAGGAGGTTTGCTACGTTGAAGATATCAACTGACAGTTCGAGATTTTGTTGTTTGTAAATCTTGAATTTCTTGGCAAGTCTTAAATCAAGTGTACCATAGAAACCGTTTACACCGCCATTACGTTCTGCCACTTTGCCGAAGCTTTTTCTGATATAGTCCTTTGTGCTTTCTTCCACATCAGGGTTGTTCAGGATATCGTTGATGCCGTTACGCAGATATTCAGGAGTTTTAGGATCGTTCGGATCGTATATATAAGCCAGGTCGTTAGAGTCAACGAAGTCACCGTTTACATTACCACCTACTATAAGTGAATAGCGTGTACCTCCAATACCTGAGAAGCGTGCGCCTACGCTGATACCCCAGAATGTCGGAGCCGAACCGTAAACTACCACTTTGTGGCGGAACTGGTTGTTTGAGTAAGACATCTTGCTCAAGTCGCGAGGATCGTCAACAACCATCTGTGACAGAGTTGCTGAGTTGGCTACGTTACCGTTGTAAGAAGTATTATCTTTAGTATCATTCCAAGTATAGCTGAATGAAAGTTCTCCATCCTTGAAATATCTCCATGTACCGTCAATTACGAATGCGAATTGATTAACCTTACCTTCGCTTACCATTTCAAGAACGCGGCCTACTTCAGTGGTCTTTCTACCCTGCTTCCAGTCTGCTACACCATTGGCGTCGATAGTATTTGCAGGTACATATACTCCGCGGTTTCCTTCAGCTTCAATGCGGAAATAAGGATCGTCCACCATGTTTCTGTCAATATACATATAGTTGTTGCGTCCTAAAGTCATATATCCAGCTACACTCACTTTCAATCGGTCGTTGAAGAAATGTGTGTACGAAAGGTTGGCTTTGTAAATTACAGGAACCCTGCAGTCTGCCCCATTCATGTTGATTGTAGAAATCTTTTCTACATTAGGATTGTCGAACAGCTCTTTTCCCGGTGCTGTAGAAGGATCTTCACGATATGAAGGGAAATTCGGTCTTATCAGATTCAGCATCTCATTATAGTTTGAACTGTTTTTGTCAAGAGTGATGTCTATTGATGCTGTCTTTGTACCGTCGAACACCATATTGTTGATCATTGCATAGTTGTTGATATCCGAAGCGAATATACCTGCACCTGCACGTATGATGTCTTTGTGTTTGTCGTTTATATCCCATGTAATCTGCAAACGAGGCTGTACCTGGAATGTTGACATTCCGTTGTCTGTGCGAAGTCCTAGTTCATCGTAAACAGTCTGATTGAAAGCTCCATGATTGAAATAAGTGGCATTGTCCAGACGCAATCCTGCAACCAGCTCAAATCCTTTGAACAGTTTAGTCTGCAACTGTGCGTATGCGCCTGCATTAAGGATATTCTGTTTTACACGTTCATCATCTGTCAGGTAAACCTCACGTACATAGCGGTATGGTTCAAGATTGTCGAAAGCATCAAGTCCGTTGAAATAGAAACGTCCGTTAGCCTCACTACCGTATCTTGAGTTCATGTATGTGTACATCATGTCGATACCGTATGTGTAGTTTATTTTGTTTGTACTGTAATAGAAGTTATCTACAAGTTGAAGAACGTGGTTGTAGAAGTTTTCAGGGCTGTAACGCTGTCCTCCAAGCTGTATGCTTGTAACTGCAGTCTTACCGTCAATCTGTGATTCTACATTGCTTACAATAGCACGTGGTATGTTTTCAGATGGAAGCTCTTTTCCAGGCATAGACTCTTCCAGGGTATATAAGTGTTGTATTTTCAGTTCATTAGTACCCTTAGGACCTACTACAGAACGCAATGTAGCCATGGCACTGTTGTTTAATGAATGAACGTCTCCGTATGACTCATAAATGTTGATTGCAGTATTGTCGCCAAGTCCCATGTTGTTCATGTCGTTCACAAAGTTGTCTGTGAAAGTCAACAGGTTTGTGGCGTTTATCTGCCAGTCTATACGTGCAAAGACTGCGTCAGTGCTCTGTTTCTTGTCGAAAGCTCCGAATTGTGGATTTTGTGAAACTCCATATTTGTCGCGTGCAATCTGTAAGTATCTGTCGCGGGTCTCAGTGCTTAGATTATAACGCTTTTCGTCTGCAGCGCTTTGAATATCAGCAATGTATAACGGACGGGAGTCTGCCTGATGATCCCAAGCGATGAAGAAATGTGCCCTATCCTTTACAATGGCACCGCTTAACGATGCACCAAACTGATAAGTTGAGAAGTCATTATCTCTCTTGTTCCCACGTATATCATAAGGGCTTGACAGCCAGTTTGCGCGTGCAAATGTAAATGCGCTACCTTTGAAAGTGTTTGTTCCCGATTTTGTTACAGTACTTACTGTACCACCTCCGGCACGTCCGTTAGTTACGTCATATTGGTTTGTTACTACCTTGAACTCGCGGATAGCTTCCATTGAAATAGCGTAAGGAACTCCGTTACGGCTTGTTGTACTACCTCCTGATGTAGGATTTTTTGCAGTCATACCGTCTATAGTATAGTTGGTCGATGAAGCAAGCTGTCCTGAAAGGCTTGAACCTGTACTTAAAGGAGAAAGATCGACAAGTGAAGTAAAGTTACGTCCGTTGACCGGAAGTTTGGCCAGGTCTCTTTCTGTAACAGAAGTTGCCGAACCTGTAGTAGAGATTGTATTTTTTAGTGAGTTTGCTACGACTTCAACAGTTTCGAGAGTAACACTTTCTTCTTTCATCTGGAAGTCTATGCGTACTACATCGCCCTGATTTAGTGTATATCCTGTTCTTTTCTGGTCACCGTAACCGACATATGAAACAGTGATGCTGTAAGGACCGCCAAGAGGCAGCTGCTTGATGGTGTATTCACCGTTTTCGTTAGTGATTGATCCGGTACTGAAACCTGTTGACTCATTTTTGATTTGTACGGCAGCACCAATTACTCCCATTTTTGTTTCATCGGTGACAATACCTGAAATAATAGCTTTGTTGTCTTGTGCTAACAATAGTCCTGTGCAATTGAACAGAACCATAAAGATCAAAATAGTTTGATAAAGTTTTGTTTTCATTTCTTTGGTTGTTAAACAATGTTTTCTGGGTGCAAAAGTATTCTTATGGTATTTCATTGTTGAAACATCCTTATAACGATTGTGCATCTTTTTATTTTCAAACCTATTACAAAACTTTAGGAATGTATATGTTCTTATTATGAAATATTTTATGCGTTAAATGACAACTGCAATAATTATAAGTATGTCTAATTTTGCAGCGTTATTAATATGGTATTTATGGTAAAAGAGAATTCACAATTATTTATTCTGGTATTTTTAGGTTTGCTTACTGCTTTTGGTCCATTCGTAACTGATATGTATTTGCCTACTTTGCCTGCTATGACAGAGTATTTTGTCACAACGTCTTCACAAGTACAGCTTGGACTTACGGCAAGTATGATAGGACTTGCAGTAGGGCAATTGTTTTTCGGACCTTTGAGTGATAAATATGGCCGACGTTTTCCTTTGATTATGGCTATGTTCCTATTCTTATTATCAACAATAGGATGTTTGTTTTCATCCACCATAATGCAGTTTGTGGGCTGGCGTGTTGTGCAGGGTATTGCCGGTGCGGGAGGAATAGTTATTTCGCGTTCCATTGCTGCTGATAATTTTTCGGGTAAGGAACTTGCAAAAATGCTTGCCATTATAGGTGCAATAAATGGTGTGGCTCCTATAGCTGCACCAATAGCAGGAGGGGGGATGGCAGAAAGTTTGGGATGGCAAGGTATATTTTGGACACTTTTCTGTATAGGTGTTATTTTATTGCTGGGAAGTTTTCATTTTAAGGAAACTCTTTCTTCCGAACGGCGTGGCAATACGTGTTGGGGGGATGTATATAATGGATTTGTGTCAGTTATTCACAATCGCAGATATTTGTGTTATATTTTTCAGTTTGGATTTGCTCAAGGAGTAATATTTGCAAATATTGCTTCCGCGCCTTTCATTATGCAGCAACATTATGGATTTTCTCCTTTTATGTTCAGTGTATTCTTTGGTATTAATGCTGTGGCAATAGTAGTCTCAGCCGCTTCAGCGGCCAGGTTTACTCATCCTGAGCAGGCTTTATACATAGGATGTGTTGGTATGGTCATTGTCTCATTTTTCCTTATGATTGCTCTTTGTCTGGATTGTAATTTCTGGGTTTATGAGATCCTGCTTATCGGTTTGCTTTCCATGATTGGACTGACATTTACTTCTTCCAATACATTGGCCTTGGACTGTGAACGTTCTAACGCTGGAGTAGCATCAGCTTTGTTAGGCGCATTAGGTTTTGCTTTTGGCGGTATTGTCTCGCCAATAGTTGGTTTGTGAAACATAATGGTTTCTACCGGTATAACATTCTTTATATGCTCTGTTTTTTCACTGTTTTTTACGTATATGGCACTTCGCCGAGCATTTTATCTGGCGCAGTATTATAAAAGATAAAAACTTGTAATAATAATCAGCTGGATAAAAATTAAACGCTGTTTAAACGGTATTTTAGAGCTTTTTAAATACTGTTTAAGCAGCGTTCTTTATTATTATTACTTTCGTCCGAAATCGGCAGGAATTTCGCCCCACAGGTCTGTTTGCCATTTCAGGATAGGAGTGGAGTAGGAGTTGTTCTTCAGCCAGTTCTCAGCCCTTTCTATATACTTGAACAGTTCCTCTGTTTTGGCATTTCTCACAAGATTGGTCTTGCATTTCTTTTGTTTCACCCACAGCTGAGCGTTTCTGCTGTCAGAATATATAGGCATGTCCAGTCCTTTCTGTTTCAGCAGTGCCAGTCCGTGTACTATTGCAAGGAATTCGCCAATGTTGTTAGTTCCATATACAGGTCCGAAATGGAAAATCTGTTCTCCGGTTCGCAGATACACACCGCGATACTCCATCATACCAGGATTTCCGCTACATGCGGCATCTACGGCTATACATTCGAAGTTGAAATTTTCTGGAAGATTTGCTTCCTGTTTTTGGGCAGTGCTTTCTCCGCTTTTTCTGCCGGGAGGATTCATGAACTCATGCGCAGGTGAAGCAAAGGCGTGCTCTGCTTCTTCCCTCGTATTGAAGGATTTGTAGAGCGCGCCTTTGAAACCTTTTATCTGGAGCTGGCAGTCAGTCCATGAATCATATACCCCAGGATTTACACCTTTCCAGACTGTATAGTATTTCTTTCCTGCCATTATTACATTCTTTCAGGTACTTCGATACCAAGAAGTCCCATAGCCAGTTTTACAACCTTTCCTACGTTCTTGCTCAGTGCAAGGCGGAACACCTTGAGAGCCTCGTTTTCTTCGCGCAGGATGCTGAAATCATGATAGAACTGGTTATATTCCTTAACCAGGTCGTAGGCATAGTTGGCAATGATCGAAGGATTATAGTCGCTTCCAGCCTGTGCCACCACGTTTCTGAAGTCGGCAAGCATCTGTATCAGACCTTCTTCCTTAGTGCTTAACTCAATACCGGTATTAAGTGTCTCAGGAATGTTTATACCAGCTTCTGCAGCCTTTCTCAAAATAGACTGGATACGTGCATAAGTATATTGGATAAATGGTCCTGTATTACCGTTGAAGTCGATAGATTCCTTAGGATTGAAAGTCATGTTCTTTCTTGCATCCACCTTCAGGATGAAGTATTTCAATGCTCCAAGACCTACTATACGTGCTATATCATCGGCTTCTTCCTTAGTCAGACCATCAAGTTTTCCAAGTTCAGCGCTTGTTTCCTTTGCAGTTTCAATCATTGCTTCCATCAGGTCGTCGGCATCGACTACAGTACCTTCGCGGCTCTTCATCTTACCTTCTGGAAGTTCCACCATACCGTAAGAGAAGTGTACAAGGTCCTTACCCCATTCGAAGCCAAGTTTGTCGAGCAGGATAGAAAGAACCTGGAAGTGATAGTTCTGTTCGTTACCCACCACGTAAATCATCTTGTTGATAGGGTAGTCCTGGAAACGAAGTTTCGCTGTACCTATGTCCTGAGTCATATATACGGATGTACCGTCACCACGGAGCAGAAGCTTGTGGTCAAGGCCTTCGGCAGTAAGGTCAGCCCATACAGAACCGTCTTCTTTTCTATAGAAGAAACCTTTTTCAAGCCCTTCCATAACCTTTTCCTTACCTTCCAGATAGGTTTCTGATTCGTAGTATATCTTGTCGAAACTTACGCCCATCATCTTGTAAGTTTCGTCGAAACCTGCATATACCCAGTCGTTCATCATCTTCCACAGACCGCGTACTTCAGGATCATTAGCTTCCCATTTACGCAACATTTCGCGTGCTTCAAGCATCAGTGGCGATTCTGCTTCAGCCTTAGCCTTGGCTTCTTCTTCGTTCATGCCTTCAGCCATGAATTTAGCGGTAAGTTCCTTTACTTCAGCTTTATAATGCTTGTCGAAAGCCACGTAGTAATCACCAATCAGGTGGTCACCCTTCTTGCCTGATGATTCAGGAGTTTCGCCGTTACCGTATTTCAGCCATGCCAGCATAGATTTGCAGATATGGATACCACGGTCGTTCACGATGTTTGTCTTCACCACCTTATTACCGTTTGCAGCCATAACATTAGCCAGTGCGTTACCAAGCAGGTTGTTACGCACGTGTCCAAGATGCAAAGGTTTGTTTGTGTTAGGCGATGAATATTCAATCATTACCAATGGAGACTCGTCTGTAGCGTCTTTAATTCCCCATTTATCGTCCTTATGTATAGTGTTGAGCAGTTCTACCCAAACGTCCGATGCAATAGTCAGGTTCAGGAATCCCTTTATCACATTGAATTCTGCTATTGCCGGTTCGTTCTGTTTCAGATATTCACCTATTTCCTGTGCAGTCTGTTCAGGGCCTTTCTTTGACATTTTCAGGAAAGGGAACACAACCAAGGTTAAATGACCTTCGAACTCTTTCTTAGTCTTCTGCAACTGTATCATTTTTTCAGGTACTTCCTGTCCGTACAGTTGCTTGATACCTTGCAGTATCGCTGCTGTCAGCTTGTCTTCTATCTTCATTTATTTCAGTTTTTATTGTTTATCCGGATAATAATGCTGCAAATGTACTAATAAAAAGTGATAATCAGAAACATGTGTGGAATATATTGGATGAAGGTTACAGCTGGTTCAAATTTTACTAATTTCCTCTTCTGACATTCCTGTAATTGCACCAATAGTACTTACATCCATTCCCATATTCTTCATATTACGGGCAATTTCCGTCTGTTTGAGCTTTTCTCCTTCTGCTCTTCCTACTTCCAAACCTTCCGCCCTGCCTTCCGCTCTACCTTCCGCTTTTCCTTCTGCCCTGCCTTCCGCCCTCTCTGTATTTATATTGTCTCTCAGAATCACGATATTGTCAAGGTGTCTGTAGTATGCTTCTTTCTCTACTTTAGTCATATTGTCTATTTTGAGTTTTTCTCTAACCACGTCCAGACCAGGGGCGTTTGCTCCTTCCGGTATTTCTCCTGTGTTCAGATAATAAATCCATTCCTCTAACGGAGTTTTTGCCACTTTATTGAAGTCGTTTACTTTCAGGATATAATATTCCGGATAAAGTTGGCTTACTTCATTTACCTTGAATGTCTGCTTTTGGAACGGACTCAGTTCCAATACATCGTTAGTATGAATTCCGCGGAATTCAGTCTTTCCATGATAAACAATGTCCTTTCCGTGTCCGAGAGTGAAATAGACGATATTTATACTGTATATTTTTCTTACCTTGTCGTATCCTTCTCCTCTGTTTATGTATTCAGTCACCAGTTTTGATGTACCGAAAAGCATTCTTTGGAAGTAGGCATATTCGTTGTTGTTCTGCACTTCAATCAGGATTAGGTTCCCTTTTGAGTTTTCCGCCAGCATATCCACACGGTTATACTTGTCATATTCCTCTTCCTGATTGCTCTCGCTTTCCAGCAGGTTCTTTATGGTTATTTTTTCGTTCAGTAGGGTAGTGAGCAGTCCTTCCAGTACCTGAAAGTTAGCCTTGTCCCTTAGCAGGCGTTTCATTGCCCAGTCGAATCTGATATAATTTCCCATAATCTCAAAATTTTGTTTTTGCAAATTTAACTATAAGATTTTGTTTTTCAAAGAATTGCGGTGTATGTGTTTATTTAATACCCTTGTGATTATTAATTCGATCTATATATTTCGTTCTGATGTTTAATCCATTTTATTGTGCTCTTATTTATAGCTCTTTTTGAAATTTTCTTCATGCCAACCAACAATGCGGATACCGTATGTGCTATCAGGGTATATTTATGACAGATATATAATACGGTATCATGAAAGATATGATACATGACTTTTAAAATAACTGCACCGTAATGAAAATCTAGTCGGAGGGTATCACTTCGTACAATGTTGTTCATCGCGATATTAGAGTATTAACTTGTACTTCATTGAAAATTGGTTTCAGATTTTAAGAATCATGAGATAAGGTATAATCAGAATAAGGGCGTTTTTAATCTAAAATTGCTTGAGAAGATAAAAAAAGCCGGACATGCCGGCTATAAATCATTTCACTATTTTATTGCATTCCTCAATCTGTGTTTCATCAAGTTTACCTTTATATGAGTTGAAAATATATTTCCCTACTGTGGAGTTCCCGTTTTTGAGTACTTGCTGTACGATAAAGGTTGCGAATTCAGATTTTACAGAGTCAGCAGACAGTGACTTTTCATAAATGTTGTCTATGAATTTATCTTTTTCCATTAGGAATTTCATCATTCTATCGTTCTCTTCAGTAGCAGCTACGTATACCATGTCGCCCATCTCGACTGTGATTTCGCCTTTTTCAAGTACTACTGGTAGTGTAACTGGGAACATATCGCTGTCGTTTTCGCATACTATCAGCTCCATAACTTTTGTCACGTCAGGTTTCCCTTCGAATGTGAATTTGCAGTCTTTCACTGTGGCGCTGTCGCATTTTTCTCCATTTGCATCCACCATATAAACTGTTCTTTCGTCGTATTTCGGATTTGTTATTTTACCGTTAATTCTATATCCATTGGTTACTGTCTGTCCGCAGGATATTAATAGAAACGCGAATGCGCTTATACCTAAAAGTTTGAAACTTTTCATATTATAGTCATTAAGTTTAAAAAAGCACTCCGCAACTTCGTGTGGAGTGCTTTAATAATCAGGTTAGAATTTCTATTTGGACTTTTCTCGGGTTTAGAATCTGAATCCAATCTTCAAGTTCGGAGTTGCAAATAGTCCGATACTGTGATGACCTGCCTGATATACAGCAGAACCTTTAGGACAAATCTGGATACAGTCATAACGATAAGACACTGGTTGTACTTCGAAGCCAAAAATCAAACCTTTGGCGATGCTGTATTCTATACCTGCCACTGCACCTACTCTCAGACCGAAAATCTGTCCTGCACGTGAGTTTGGAGTATAGAGCTGTACGCTTTCAGTGTTTAAATCTTCATCAGTTTCTTCACTCATATCTTCATCTATTACGGTTTCACCGGTGTAAGGGTATGATGTCTCTATTCTACCCATTTGCCAACCCAGTACTCCACCTAAATAGAGATTGATGCGTTCGTTCTTTGTATTAAAATAATAATTTGAACCTAACTGAACAGTCCAGGCGTTTTGTATTCTGCCTTCGATGTATTTATAGTCCTGTATTGGGAATTCTGGAACGCTATGGTCTCCTTCAATGTAGTCTCTTGAAGGGGTTGCATTAATATTCATACTGAACATTGCGTTTATATCCCAACGATCTGTAAGGAAATATTTTCCCTGAATACCAATAAGGTTCATCAGTGTATTACTATTCAGTTTACCCAAATTAAGCCAATATCCCGGATCGCCGGACTGGAAATTTGTTCCGGGAAGTCCAACAGGGTTATTAAAGGCAAATTCTGAATTGGTACTTCCATTCCAGTAAGTCGGCAGTAGATATTCCATATTCTGATCGAACATCTGGTTGTTGCCAATCACTGCAGAAACCTGCCATTGACCTTTCTTTGGGGCAAACGACGCATCACTGCTGCTGTATTGTTGCGCCATTCCTGGCGCAACTGTACATACAGACAGAAGTAATATGCATAGTTTTTTTATCATACTTTTTAGTTTAAGAGATTAATTTATTCACCAGACATTGCTGCAAGAAGGTTGTTTATAATAGCCTCAATACGTGCAACTTCAGCTTCATATAATTTAACTACATCTTCCTGAGCTTTAATTGAATTTTCAAGTACTGCTCCGCAATTGTTGTCAGTTGGATATTCTTCTGGATTCCAATTTTCACTTATAAATCCTTGTTCTTCAAACAGCTTTATGAGTGTATTTGTTGTAATCAGTTGTCCTTCTTTTGCTTCAATTTGAGCTTCTATTGCTTTGATAGCATTGTCAATAGTTCCTGTTCTTACTTCATATTTATTGTTATATTCAACATAATATACATAATCAATGGTATTACCACTCTGAATATTTTCTAATGCATTAATTTCATCTCTGATTACTTGAGCTTTTGTTAGATAACTACCACTAGCATATATTGAATAATATGGGTTTCTATAGTCATTACTCAGAGTACTTGATACCCAAATGTCAGTGGAATTTGTTCCTTTAATTAAGAATCCTTCAACCTCAAGTTTCCATAATGTTTCAAGCTTATCTAATGATGCGGTATTAGCTGCATTAATTGTAGCATTGATTTCATTATATGTATCGGTCAATGTTTGTGCGTCCTTATCCAAAGTCTGGTAGAGAGCTACCCATGTATCAATATTATCAATTACGCTTATAGTTTTTTGATTATTAAGATAAGTTTCAAAATTACTTTCTCCAACAGGCTCAAGACCCTCCGGAACTACGTAAGTGGTTTCATCTCCATTAACAACTTTCATAGGTTCCTTACACATTGCAAGTGTAGAGGCATTTGATCCTAAGAATGTTCTTGTAGCTTCGATGAATTTATCCAATAAGTTATTTTCATTACTACCGTTACTATTATAAGTTGTGCTAATAGTTGGTGTTCCTAAATCCAGGTCTTGTATCTCACTATCAAACTGAGCTTTATTCGCATCTGTAAGAGCATCCTTATAATTATCGTAGAATGTTCCTGAAGCAGTACTTACTGCTCCGTCCACCTTTTCACGATTAGCAATATAAGTACGTACTAATGTTCTAAGTTCGTTTGCTTTTGCAAGTGTCTTATCGGTTGATTTTTTGTATTCCTCAATAGCTTTTGATGTAGCATCATAGTAATTTTGTCCATTCTTATAGTTTGTATAAGTATATAATGCTGCCATATAAGCCCCATACGCATCAAGCCATGCCTTCTCGTCTGCTTTATATGCTTTTTCTACCTGTTCAGCGTCAATAGCCCATCTCTCTAATTCATTATTTATTTTTGAAAGATATTCTTCTTTTACAGAACCATCTTCATTAAAAGGATATGATGACAGAGCGGTCCCTATTATAGTAAAATATGCATTCTCAAAATCAAAATAATACTTTTGCATTACCTCATTTGCTAAACTTGAAATACCGTTTTTTCTATTTAGCATATTTAGTGCCTTGGATTCAATGTCACCTGTTAACTCATATTCTCCAGTAGTACTATTATATTGAAACGCATCAAGAATGAAATAACTGTTACCTGTTCTATTTACTGCCGTATATAATTCATTTGCAATTTTAACAAGTTCGTCCGTTTTCTTAATTGTATAGATTTCTTTCTTTTCTAGTTTTTCTCTTTCTTTATTTGTTTCATTTACTGCAGGAAGCAATGCATCGGCCGCTTCTTGAATCTGTTTAATCTTATCACTTTCCTCGGTATCCAAAGCCCTTAATTCATTTTTCTTAGCTGCTATTTTTTCTGCAATTTCTGCTGCATTATCTGTGGATGCATCTTTAATTGCTTGTACTGATTCCAGTAATGATTGATGGATTTTAAGAACAGCTTCCTGTTCAGCCTTTCTTGTTTCAAGTGTTGCTTTGTAGTTTTCCTTTTCGGCTTCAAAAGCAATTTGCAGCATCTTTAAGCTTAGCAAGCTATTTTGTTCTATAGCTAACTGTGTTTGTGCTCCTGTTCCAGTCATATTTCCGATTGTTCCATCTTCTTTTATATAAGGACCACCAACTAATAGTGCTTTATAGTAGCTGAGCTCTCTTGCATACATATCATCCTTCATAGTAATGAGGTTGATATTTATCTTTTCCAAAGCTTCCTGAAGTTTATAGTCTGCTTCAGCTTTTTGCTTGTTTAATTTTAGAAGTAGGGTTTCAAGGCTTACTGCTAACGAATCTCTTTCTGCTTGTATCGAGTCTTTTTTCCATTCGTTAATAGCTTGTTGAAGTTCTAAATTCAATGCCGCAATTTGGTTATCAATTTCCAACCCCGCATTTTCAAGTTTAATACCTTCAGCCCTGGCTTGTTCTTTTGCTGCCAATGCAGTTTGCACTGCAGCTTTAGCTTTTAGCAATTCAGCCTTAGCACTGCGCATTTCTTCGATACCCGCAGGTTCGGTAGTGTCAATACAGCTTGTGAAAGTTGCAGCTGTTCCGCTCATGAGTAGAGCAGCTACGAGATAAGTCCATTTTCTCATACTGTTTCCTTTTTTAGGTTAATAAATTAAGGTTATTAGTTAAAGTATTATCTTTAAAATTCTTCTCTTAGTATTAGTCAAAGTTCCGGCGGAACTTTGTGTTTTAAATTAATTTTTTATTGTTTTTATTCTTTCCCTATTTATTGTTACCTGTATTCCCAAAATTATAAAATAATAATGGATTTTATTTGTCTAAAGGTAAATATTTAAAGATTGATGTTATATAACATTATTTGATTGTAATAGATAGATTATTTTGGCTTTAAAGTTATAAAGTGTAATTTTAACGTTAAATTTATAGATGAAATGGTGTTTCGTAGCTTTAGATTTATAGTTAAAAACTATTGCTAATTCATGGATAATTTATATTTTGTAAAATAATAAATATTAATTATCCATGAATGTTTCTGTTAAGAGTTTTCTCCGTTGTCAGATACTTGTTTCCTCCACTTCATAGGGGATACACCGGTTATCTGTTTGAACAGTTTGCTGAAGTGTGCCTGATCTGTGTAACCTGTCATTATGGATATTTGCCCCATAGTAATGCCCGGATTGTCGATAATCATTTGTTTGGCATCGGTAATTCTCATCCGGTGAATCCAGGTATTGAAGTTAACCTGATATGTGTCGTTTATGTAGTTGGATATATATGTACGGTTTACTCCTAGTTTTTTACCTAGTTTTTCAATTCCTATGTCGTTTTTCAGGTATTCTTTGTTTTTCACCCATTCATTGACCAGAAGCCTTATTTTCTCGTTGTCTTTGGCTTTTCTTATGTTTCCCATATCTCCCATATCTCATTAATTGTTCATTCCAAAGATAATCAATGCTTTACGTTTCTACAAATGCGATTCTTGTGATTTATTACTATCAGGTAGAAACCATGCACTATGTGGTAAAAATTCGCACTTATGTGGTAAAAGATTTTTTTTACTGTGTTCTTGCGGAGCTAAAATTAATGATTTATTGATAAAAAAAACTCACCGAAAACCGTGGTTTTTTTAATCTGATGGATTTAGTTGTAAAGGAATCCTTGACAACTGCTTCAGATGGGAAAAATATCAAACCTCATAAATTAGTGTGGATAGACGTTCTTCGCTGAATATTTCATTGGAGATTTCGAGAAGTTCCTTCGAAGTGATGCTTTCTTTAGTTCTTCAAACAACCCAAAGGTATAACATATACTCCGTCTTCTCTCTTATATGCCATTTCTCCACCTGTTAATACAATCATCAAGTCGGGTTCTCTTAGTGGCATCTGCTTTTCCTGCTCATTCTTTTCTCTTATTAGCCTTTTTATTTCCAACAGATGCTTTGCCCCTTCGTCAATTTCACGGCTGCCAAGTTTGCATTCAATTAGGGCATAACGGCCATCTTCTAAATGTAGAACAATGTCAGCTTCAAGTCCATATCTGTCATTATAGTAAGAGACCCTGCCGCCTAAACTTTGTGAGTAAACCTTAAGGTCACGGATACACATACATTCGAAAATGAATCCGAAAGTCCTTAAATCAAGTTCCAGCATTTGTGGAGAGGCTCCCAATGCTGCAACTGCGATGGACGGATCTGTAAAGCATCTTTTCTGACTGCTTCTAATGGCACTTGCTGAACGTATAGCCGGACACCATGCTTCTATATTTTCTATTACAAAGAGCCTTTCAAGTGCACTGACATAATCATCAAATGTTTTCATTGATATACTTTCCATTTCCACTGATACATCTGCAAGCATCTTTGTTTTTTGTATTAAAGTGCAGACATTTCGTCCGTATGAGCGTAGAATAAGTCTTGCTAAAGAAGGATTTCTTTGTACGTTATCAATTCTTGATATATCTTCGTTGCATACCACATTTATATAATCTTTGGCTATCAATAACTGGGCTTTTTCGTTCATTACTGTCATAGATTCCGGCCATCCTCCACGACATGCGGCAAAAATGAGCTTCTCTATAGACATTGAAGACATTATTCCATCTATATCTATTTCTTTATTTTCAAATAAGTCCTTAATTGATATTTCCCCATTTGACTCTTCAGATTCATATAAACTCATAGGGTACATTGTCATGGTAGATATTCTACCGGTACCTGAATGGAATCGTTGATATTCTTCTCCTTCTTGCTTCTTTTCGTCAATGACAGTTGAACCTGTTAGTATAAACTGCCCTTTAGCTCTTCTTTCATCAACAGCCATACGTACTGCATCCCAAAGAACTGGAGCATCTTGCCATTCATCGATAAGTCTTGGTGTTTCACCCTTAAGGAGTAATGAAGGCTTTGTTCTAGCTGTAGCCAGATAACCGGCTCTTCTATCCGGATCCTGCAACTTTATATAGCTATTTGAATGTTCCATTGCAGTTGTTGTTTTTCCACACCACTTTGGACCTTTTATCTGTACAGCTCCAAATGCTTCCAAACGTAAGGCCAATTCATCATCTACTATTCTTTTCTTATAATCTTTCATATCAAATTTGTGTTTTTCTACAAAAGTACTGTAAATTAATAATTTATCAAAGATGCTTCGTATTTTTGTGGCGTTTTACTTCGTGTTTTTGCGGTATTTCGCTTCGTGTTTTTGCGGTGTTTTACTTCGTTCAACAGAAAGCGAAGCTAAACTTGAGTTATTCATAAATCAGCGTGGATAGGCGTTCTTCGCTGAATATCTCGTTGGAGATTTCAAGAAGTTCCTTAGATGTTATACTTTCTATTCGCTTAAAGACTTCTTCTTTTTCTTCGTAGCGGTTGTAATGTAGGAAACATTTTCCCATGTCGAGGGCGCAGTTCTCAAAATTGTCCGATGCTACTCCCAGTTGCCCTATAATCTGTTTCTTGGCTGCCGAGAGCTGGCTTTCTTTTATATGGTTATCTCTCAGTTTCTTGAGTTCCTTCTTTGTCAGTTCTATACAGCGGTCTCTGTCTTCCTGATCGCAGCCGAAGTATATACTGAACACTCCGGTATCGGTGTATGATGTGAGGTTCGATTCTACATTATATACAAGGGCATTTTTCTCTCTGAGGACTACATTCAGACGGCTGTTCATACCCGGACCGCCAAGTATGTTGTTAAGAAGATAAAGACCTGTACGCCGGTTGTTGTGTGCGTCGTAGGCTCTGGTACCAATCATGACGTGTGACTGATGCGTATCCCGGCTCAGAATGAGGTCGCGTGGAACGTAAGGCAGGGGAGAGGTGCGTCCGTCTACAGGAGATGTGTATGGTGTGATGTCGCGAGTAAGTTTCTCGATTGTATCTGTAACTTTCCTGAACGGTATATTTCCTAATACGAAAAATACCATGTTGCCAGTCTTGTATCTGCTGCCTGTGAAGCGTAGCGCGTCTTCCGGACCGAATCCTCTGAGCAGTTCCGGTTTTCCGAGGATATTTCTTCCCAGCGGATGGTCGGGAAATATCAGTTCCTCGAAATCGTCGAATATAAGTTCTGCAGGGCTGTCTTCGTAGCTCTGTATTTCGTCTATTATGACTTCCACTTCTTTCTCTATCTGGTTTTCCGGAAATGTGCTGTGGAATACGATGTCGGTAAGAAGTTCGGCGGCACGCATGAAATGCTGTCTCAGGAAGGCGCTATAGACAACGGTCTCTTCCTTGTTGGTGTAGGCATTGAGGTCGCCGCCTACGTTTTCCATACGGTTGAGTATGTGCCATGCACGGCGGTGTGTGGTACCCTTAAAAAGGAGATGTTCCACAAAATGGGCTATTCCCTGTTCGTAGTCTTTTTCGTCGCGTGTGCCTGCGTTAATGGCATATCCGCAATAGACTACGTCGGTTGGGCTGGGGCAGTGTATTATCCTCAGCCCGTTTGCAAGTGTATATGTAGATATTGTGTTCATTTTTAAATTATTGTACGGTGCAAATTTAAGAAAGGTTTTCGTTATAAAAAAATGGCCTGTCATTTAAGGTAAAATGGGCTGTCGTTTGAACTTAAATGACAGGCCATTTAAAAAAAACGTATCAGGCCTGTGAATAGTGTCAATTTTTATCTCCATATTTGTGAATAAAATTCATATTAGTATGGAACATATAGCAGTATTTTGTTCTGCATCGCAGGACATTGATAACATATATGCCGAAAAGGCACGCGAGCTAGGTGCCTGGATGGGTGATAACGGTAAAACTTTGGTTTATGGCGGTACCAGTTCAGGACTTATGGAAGAGATAGCAGCAGAGGCTAAGGCGCACGGAGCTATGGTCATGGGAGTGGTGCCTACCATAGTGGAGGAGCGTGGAAAGACCAGTGACCTTTGCGACGTGGTTTTCCGTACTGACAATCTGAGTGAAAGGAAAGACGTGATGTTGCGCGAATCGGATGTGTCGATAGCATTGCCCGGAGGAGTGGGAACATTGGATGAGGTGTTCAGCGTAATGGCATCTGCTACTATAGGATACCACAGAAAGCAGGTGATTTTCTACAATATAAACGGATTTTGGGATGGAGTCATTGCCTTCCTTGACGGACTGGAGAAACAGCACTTTGCTCACTCGCCACTGAAGAATTTTTATAAGGTGGCAAACTCGTTCGAAGAACTGGTGGAGATGATAAAATAAGATATTAGATACTAGGAACCAGATACTAGGGAACCTCGTCAACTGGTCTCTCGTCAACTAGTAACTATTTAACTTGTAAACTAAAAAATATGCGAAAGATTATAGGTATAGGAGAGACGATACTCGATATACTTTTCAGAGACGGACAGCCACAGGCAGCTGTGCCGGGAGGTTCGGTATATAACGGTATAGTGTCGTTGGGAAGAATGGGTATGGACGTAACGTTCATAAGCGAGACTGGTAACGACAGGGTAGGGCAGATTATCCTTGAGAATATGCGTGAAAACGGTGTGAAGACTGATAGCGTTAATGTGTTTCCTGACGGAAAATCGCCCGTATCATTGGCTTTCCTGAATGAAAGGAACGATGCGGAATATATTTTCTACAAGGATTATCCTAAGTTGAGGCTGGACGTAAAAATGCCGGAAATTGGTAAGGATGATATACTGATGATAGGTTCGTATTATGCTATATCGCCTTTGCTTCGTGACAAGATTAAGGAAGTAATGGACATGGCCAAGGATAATGGCGCCATAATATATTATGACGTGAATTTCAGAAGCAATCATTTGTCGGAGGCTATTAAACTTATGCCTACCGTGCTTGAGAATTTTGAGTATGCGGATATTCTGCGCGGCTCGACTGAGGACTTCCAGAACCTGTTCAAAATAAACGATCCTGATAAAGTTTATAAGAATAACGTCGGTTTTTATTGTAAGAACTTTATCTGTACTGATGCCGATAAGGATATACACCTATATACGGGTAAATTCAATAAGACATACGGCGTTGAGCCGATAGAAACTGTGAGTACCGTAGGTGCGGGCGATAACTTCAATGCCGGTGTGGTATATGGGCTTATAAAGAACAATATCGGAAAAGATGATTTGTCCGGTCTTTCGGAAACCGATTGGGACAAGATAATACGCTGCGGCATTGACTTCAGCGCTGAAGTGTGCCGCAGCGTACATAATTCTGTTTCTAAAGAGTTTGCTGCGTCATACCGCTGACAATCTTCTTCACTTCGTTCTGGAAGGCAATGAAACCACCTCCCAGAACGCGGTTGCCGTCGTAGAATACGGCAGACTGTCCCGGTGTGATGGCCGATGCTTCGACGCTGAAATGCACCATCATGCGTCCATCATCCAATAGGGTAGCGGTGCATGGAATAGGCTTGCTTCTGTAGCGTATTCTTACTGACAGTTCGGGGCATGTAAGAATCTCGTTTATGTCGGCAGCATTGATGTCTTCCACCAGCATGTATTCAGTCTTTAGTTGCTCTGCATCGCCCAACATTACTGTATTCTTTGCTGGGTTTATTTTCAGTACGTAGGCAGGTTTTCCCAGTGCTATTTCCAGACCTTTGCGCTGTCCTATGGTGTAATAGGCAAATCCCTTATGCTGACCTAATTTCAGCCCCTTGCTGTCAACAAACCAGCCCGGGCCTATTTCCTCGTCTATGTCAGGACAATGCTCTTTCAGGAAGTCTCTGTAGTCCTTGTCGATAAAGCATATTTCCATGCTTTCTCCTCCCTTGGCCTTGGCTTCGAAGCCTTTCGATGCAAGGTATTCCCTTACCTCTATCTTAGTCATTCCACCTAGCGGGAACATCATTCTGCGGAGTATCTCCTGAGGAAGTTTCCATAGGAAATACGACTGGTCTTTTGTACTGTCGTCGCCTGTGAGTATATATCTGTTTCCGTTTCTTTCCTCCATACGGCAGTAATGACCTGTTGCTATGTAGGCACAATTGGTCTTGTCAGCCCATTCGCACAATATCCTTTCCTTGAAAAGCGGATTGCACATAACGCATGGGTTAGGGGTGCGGCCACGCATGTATTCATCGATGAAATACTTCACTATCACCTGCTTGAATTCCTCGCGAACGTCTGCCACATGGTGTTCTATACCCAGTCTTTCTGCCAGTGCTTTTGCTTCGAGCACAAAGTTCGGCTCTTCCTGACCGGGGGTTGTGAACTGCGACGCTATGTCCCATGTGCGCATGGTTACGCCCACTACTTCATATCCTTTTTCCTGAAGCATGATGCATGTGGCAGAACTGTCTATTCCGCCGCTCATGCCTACTAGTACTCTCTTTTCTCTGTCTTTCATTCTTAGTGTCGTTTTGTATTAAATAACAGCAGGTGTGGCGATGATGTTCATAAAATAGGAGATACCTATACTTATTTTATGAACTTTTTGGCAACCTTATGATATGTGTCGAGGTTTACTCCAAGCTTTTCGCCTAGGTCTATCATATCGAATAGCATCCCTTGTATTTCGGATTGGTGTCCGCGTGCTATATCTTTCTGCATTGATGCCGTGCTGTGAGGATCGAGCTTGTCGATTACCTTCAGATTATATTCTACAGGGTCTTCAGGGAATATTACTCCCAGGCGACGGCCTATCTCTGCACTCTCGTTTGACAAGCCTTTAAATGTGTCACGCACTTCGCCTTCGTGCTGTACTTCACCCATCGGGACATCATGATATGCTCCTGTACAGGCCATGGCAGAAATGAATGCCCATTTTATGAATGTATCACGGTTTATATCGTCGGATACATCTACCTTAATACCGCATTTACGCAGTGTATCGGCTATTTCTTCAAGTCTTTCATGGGAAACACCCTGTTCCGGACGTGCGCCGAATACGAGGCGGAAAATCGTTCCCATTTGGGTTATTTCGCCTTCGCCGGATACGAAACCTACTATGTATATACATCCGTCAAGAACTTTCACCGATGGGGCAAGACGTCCTATTCTAGGTCCTGTGCCATAGACATTAAGTATCGGAATAACCAGTGTGTCAGGTGTTGAGGCGCGTTCAAGTACATCTTTTATGGAATCGATGGAATATCCTTTTACGCATACGAAAATAACGTCAGCCTTGTCGTTGTATTCTTCGGATGTACAGGCTTTTACGTTCAGAAAGTGTTCTCCTTTAAGATCGGATTTCAGGTGCAGTCCTTTGCTTCGGATTGCCTCAAGGTGCGCGCCACGTGCTATGCAGGTGACGTCCTCACCGTTTAATGCCAAAAAACCGGCGATGCTGCCTCCAACGCCGCCGGTTCCTATGATTAGATATTTCTTTTGCATATATAATTGAAATTATACATTGAATCTGAAGTGCATGATGTCGCCGTCCTGAACTACATAGTCCTTTCCTTCGACATTCATCTTACCAGCTTCTTTTACAGCTGCTTCAGAACCGTATTTGATGTAATCGTCGTATTTGATTACTTCGGCACGGATAAAGCCTTTTTCGAAGTCTGTGTGGATAACACCGGCACATTGTGGAGCTTTCCAGCCTTTGCGGTATGTCCAAGCTCTCACTTCCTGTACTCCGGCTGTTATGAATGTCTCAAGGTCAAGCAGTTTGTAGGCAGCCTTGATGAGTCGTGTCACGCCTGATTCTTCCAGACCTACTTCCTGAAGGAACATCTGACGGTCTTCGTATGTTTCAAGTTCGGCAATGTCTGCTTCTGTCTTGGCTGCAACTATAAGGATTTCAGCATTTTCGTCTTTTACGGCTTCGCGAACCTGTTCAACGTATTTGTTTCCGTTTACAGCGCTTGCTTCATCCACATTGCATACATAAAGTACAGGTTTGCTGGTGATGAGGAACAGTTCTCTTGCTATCTTCTGTTCGTCTTTTGTTTCGAACTGTACTGTACGTGCTGATTTTCCCTGTTCAAGGGCTTCCTTGTACTGTACAAGTACCTCGTATGTCTGTTTTGCAACCTTGTCGCCACCTGTCTGTGCCTGTTTCTGCACTTTCTGTATGCGGCTTTCAATAGTTTCAAGGTCTTTCAGCTGAAGTTCGGTATCGATAATCTCCTTGTCGCGTACAGGATCAACGCTTCCGTCAACGTGAGTGACGTTATCATCGTCGAAGCAACGCAAAACGTGGATGATAGCGTCTGTTTCGCGGATGTTTGCAAGGAATTTGTTACCAAGACCTTCGCCCTTGCTAGCTCCTTTTACCAGACCGGCGATATCAACGATTTCTACTGTTGTAGGAACTATTCGGTTAGGATTTATAAGTTCTGCCAGTTTGTTAAGACGTTCGTCAGGTACAGTGATTACACCTACGTTAGGTTCAATTGTACAGAATGGGAAATTGGCTGCCTGAGCCTTTGCATTAGATAAGCAATTGAAAAGTGTCGATTTGCCTACGTTAGGTAGGCCGACAATACCACATTGTAGAGCCATAAATATATTTAAGTTTTTTATTTTTAGATCTAAAACTTTGCAAAGGTACTTATTTCTAATAATATAACCAAAGAATGGTAGTCATATAGCAAAAAAAGGAGGTATCTTCCAAAGATACCTCCTAAAATTTAGAGAGATTTATGTTTACTGATTTTATCTGCTTGTTTTTTATTTATCCATTGTAACTGTCATGTCAGGAATAAGGATGAATGTACCCTTCTTGCTGTTCCATTTGTAGTATTCTGTTGTAACGCTCTTCTTGTCGTATGTATAACAGATTTTTAAATCGTTTACCCAACAGTTGCTTTCAGCATTCCATTTCTGTGACAAATTTTCAGTCATCTGGTTATTTTCATCATATTTATAGTTGTACTTCATGTATTTAGTTAGCAGATTGTTATCCATCTTATAGACTGTTTCTGCAACTTTCACTCCGTCAACTTCTTCTGCGTTGTAAATCAGGTTGTTATTCAACTTAGCAGCTGAAATAGTAGCATTAGCGATAAAAACTGTTACAATTACTAACAAGGTTTTGATAAAATTCATAGCTTTCATATTTTTATTGTTTTAGGTTTAACTTACATTTTGTTCTTGATTGCGGTGCAAATATAGATGTTATTTTGATATGTTGTATAGTTTATCCCTAAAAAATGGCTATAAATTAGCAAAATGTTAGTTATTTAACTTCTGTTTACAATTTAGATAAATTAATGCGCTTCAAGCCAATTTTGACCCCAACCACAGTCTGCAAGCAAAGGTACTTTCATTTTGTAAGCAGCCTCCATTTCGGATATCACAATTTGCTGCACTTTTTCTTTTTCTTCTCTCAACACGCTGAAATTGAGTTCATCGTGTACCTGTAGTATCATTTTAGACTTGATGCCTTCATCTATGAAGCGTTTGTATATTCTTATCATGGCTACTTTGATAATATCGGCTGCACTACCCTGAATAGGGGCGTTAATTGCATTTCGTTCGGCATACCCTCTAACAACGGCATTTCTTGAGTTTATGTCAGGAAGATACCTTTTGCGCTTGAAAATTGTCTCAATGTAACCTTTATCCCTTGCAGAGCGTATGTTTTCGTCCATATAGGCTTTTACTTTCGGATAGTTTTCGAAATATCCGTCAATAAGTTCCTTGGCTTCTTTGCGATCTACATTCAGACGTTCCGCAAGCCCGAAGACAGATATACCGTATATAATTCCGAAGTTTGCAGTTTTTGCTTTGCTTCTTTGTTCTCTGGTCACTTCGTCTATATTTATCTTATATATTTTTGCTGCAGTCGCTGCATGAATATCCTGCTCCTCTCTGAATGCTTCAATCATATTGTCGTCTTCGCTCAGGTGTGCCATTATTCTAAGCTCTATCTGAGAATAGTCGGCAGAAAAGAATTCGCATCCGTCGTCCGGAATAAATGCTTTTCTTATTTCTTTTCCGTCATTGTCTCTGACCGGAATGTTCTGCAGGTTAGGATTGCTTGAGCTTAATCTTCCTGTAGCAGTTACTGTTTGGTTGAAAGATGTATGTATCCTTCCTGTCTTCGGATTGATAAGTTCAGGCAGTGCATCTATATATGTGCTGAGCAGTTTTTTCAATCCTCTGTAGTCAAGAATTTTTTCTACTATCTGATGTTTGCCTTTCAGACTTTCCAGAACCTCTTCCGATGTTACGTATTGGCCTGTCTTGGTTTTCTTGGCTTTTTCTACAATCTTAAGTCTGTCGAAAAGAACTTCACCTACCTGTTTAGGAGAAGATACATTGAATTCCATTCCTGCAAGTTTGTAGATTTCTTCTTCTATTTCGCGCATTCTTATGGTGAAGTGTCTGGAAGTTTCTTTCAGCGCTTCGGTATCTATTCTCACTCCGTTTCTTTCGATATATGCAAGCACAGGAACAAGTGGCATCTCTATTTCTTCAAACAGTTCTTTCACACCGTTAGTCTCAAGTTCCTTTTCAAGAATGTTCTTAAGTTTGAGCGTTACGTCTGCATCCTCGCATGCATATTTATATATATCGTTAGGAGAGAGGTCGCGCATGTTCCGTTGGTTCTTTCCTTTTGTGCCAATCAGCTCTTCTATCTTTATGGTGTCATATTTAAGATATACTTCTGCCAGATAGTCCATACCATGATGCAGTTCCGGCTGCAACACGTAATGAGCAATCATGGTGTCGAACATATGTCCTTTAATGCTGACTCCATAATTGCCAAGGACAATCATATCGTATTTTATGTTCTGTCCTACCTTTATGGATTTTTCATTTTCGAATACAGGTTTGAACTTATCGACGATTTTTTGAGCTTCTTCCCTGTTTTGCGGAACAGGAACATAAAAAGCCTGGTTTTCTTTGTAACTGAAGCTCATTCCTACCAGTTCTGCGCTCATTGCGTCGGTGCCTGTAGTCTCCGTATCTAGACTGATAATTTCCTTTGTAAGGATTATTCTTAAAAAATCGTTTATTTTATCCTCTGTATCAATGAGTTGATAGTCGTAGTCGGTGTCTTCAAGCCTTTTGAGACTTGAATTTTTCTGTTCTTCCGTATTGTCGTCGGCAAAAAATCCAAAGAGATCGCCTTGGAGTGCCTGTTTTTCGGGTGCCGGTTTTGCTGCCGGCTTTTTGTCGGATTTGAATACCCTTTCCAATAGAGTACGGAATTCCAGCTCCTCGAAAATGTTTCTGAGTTTTTCCTCATCCGGAGTTTCACGTTTCAGTGAATCCATGTCAAGTTCGATAGGAACGTCAGTTTTTATAGTGGCGAGAAACTTTGAGAATTTTATCTTTTCGACATTCGATTCTACCTTTGTCTTTATTGCTCCTTTCAACTGGTCTGTATGTTCAAGCAGGTTTTCTATGTTTCCGAATTCCGAGATAAGTTTCTGGGCGGTTTTCTCGCCAACGCCAGGACACCCCGGTATATTGTCTGACGAGTCACCCATAAGTCCAAGCATATCGATTACCTGACTGGTAGATTCTATATTGAATTTTGCTTTTACTTCTTCGATACCCATTATGTCGAATTCCTTGTCGCCATACTTAGGTCTGTACATGAATACGTTCTCGCTTACCAGCTGGCCGTAGTCTTTGTCGGGAGTCATCATATAAGTTGTGATACCTCTTTTGCCGGCCTCGGTGGCAAGTGTGCCGATAACGTCGTCAGCTTCGTATCCCGGAACTTCCAGTATAGGAATCTTGTAAGCTCTGATTATATCCTTTATAATAGGAACTGACAGTCGTATTGCTTCAGGAGTTTCTTCTCTCTGTGCTTTGTATTCCTTGTATGCTTCGTGTCTGAATGTCGGACCTGATGGGTCGAAAGCTACACCGATATGGGTAGGCGATTCTTTTTTCAATACATCTTCAAGTGTATTTACAAAACCCAGGATAGCTGATGTGTTGAAACCTTTCGAGTTTATTCTGGGACTTTTGATTAATGCGTAATATGCACGGTAGATTAATGCGTAGGCATCGAGTAGAAAAAGTTTATCCATATAGTGTGAATTAATAATGAAATTTCATGTAAAAGTACAAAAAAATACCGTATTCCCCGTTTTATTATTACTTTTGTACGCTAATTTATTCCCGATGAACACAGTAGATATAATAAAACAACCTATTACAAATGAGTTGGAGGCTTTCAGAGAGCTATTCGTTTCGTCATTAAAGAGTGATAATCCGCTTCTTGACAATGTGCTTGCATATATCAAGAATAGGAGTGGCAAGATGATGAGGCCGATATTGGTTATGCTTGTTGCCAAAGCTTATGGCGTTATAGATGATTCAGTAAGGCATGTAGCTCTGTCGCTTGAATTGCTTCATACGGCAAGTCTTGTTCATGATGATGTGGTGGATGAGAGTAGTGAACGTAGGGGACAGCAGTCTGTAAATGCTGTTTATAATAACAAACTTTCGGTTTTGGTTGGCGATTATATCCTGGCTACTTGTTTGAAACATGCCTCATTGACCAAAAACATCAAGCTGGTTGAACTGGTGTCCGATCTTGGTCAGGATCTTTCTTTGGGTGAGGTGATACAGTTGGCCAATCTTTCGAATAAAGAATTCTCAGAAGAAGATTATTTCAATGTAATACGCAGAAAAACTGCAGCGTTGTTTGCTGCTGCAGCAGAGTGTGGAGCAGTTGCTGTAGGTGCATCGGAAAAAGAGGTTGAAAGTGCAGCATCATTTGGAGAAATGCTTGGTATTGCATTTCAGATAAAGGATGATATCTTTGATTATTTTGAAGATGAAAACATAGGAAAGCCTACCGGAAACGATATGATTGAAGGTAAACTTACCCTGCCTGCAATATATGTCCTGAATAAGATGAATGATGATGCCTTGAATGCTTTAGCCTTGCGCATAAGAGGTATGAAAGCCAGCAAAGACGAAATCATGTCGTTTGTTGAGACGGTTAAAAAAGAGGGTGGAATAGAGTATGCCGATAAGGTTATGCGTGATTATAGAAACAAGGCGCTAGACTTATTGCCTGAATATATACCACAGGATATAAGGCTTGCATTGACTGCTTATATTGATTATGTAATTGACAGAAAGAAATAAAAAAAGGACGGGAAACCGTCCTTTTTCGTTTTATGTAGATTTAGAAGAACTTGATGTCTTCACCTGTTATGTCCGAAAGTAAAAGGTTTGTAAGACGACTTGTTCCGATGCGGAATAGTCCCTCGTTCAGCCATTCTTCTCCAAGTACTTCTTTGGCTATTGTATAATATTTCAAGGCATCTTCCACTGTATTTATACCTCCGGCAGCTTTAAAACCGATCTTTATTCCTGTTTCAAGGAAGTATTCCTTTATTGCCTTACACATTATAAAAGCAGCCTCGGGAGTTGCTCCTATGCTTTCCTTTCCGGTAGAAGTCTTGATGAAGTCAGCGCCTGCATACATCGCCAGGATAGAAGCTTTCTTTATATTAGAAGCGCTTCCCAGTACTCCTGTCTCAAGTATTACTTTCAGTGGTTTTTCTCCACAAACGGCTTTCAGCTCCTCTATTTCATCGCACATTCCCTCGTAGTCTCCGCTAAGGAATTTGCCTACCGGCATAACGATATCAATCTCGTCGGCACCTGCGTGTATAGCCATTGCTGTTTCGGCTACTTTGACTTCGGTGAATGTCTGTGATGACGGAAAGCCTCCTGAAACGCATGCTATCTTGACATCGTCCGCTTCCAGAGCGTCGTTCACAATTTCTGCCATATTAGGGTAAACACAGATTGCGGCAACGTTTTTCAGGTCAGGATATTTGTCAACAAACTCATTAACCTTCTCTGTGAATTTAAGTATGCTTTCTTCGCTGTCTGTACATTTCAGACTTGTGAGGTCTATGCAATTGAATAAAAATTTCTTTACATCTTTTGTGCTGTTCTCATGAAGATATTTATTCAGAATATTATCCGTTGCATAAGTTATTTCATCGTCCTTTATGGCGGTGTTATACTTGTTCAGTGCCTCTGTGTATTTATCACTTGTAGGCATCTCATGTTCATGCTCGTGGTCATGTTCCTGTTCAAAATCGTAGATGTTTTCTTCGTTGTAACTCATAAGCATTATAGTTTTGGATTGTTTTTATGTCTGTCTTTATCTCTTGAAGTTTTCTTTTCGATATTCTTCTTGAATGCTTCCGTAAGGTTCACGCCTGTCTGGTTTGCCAGGCAGAGCAGTACCCATAGTACATCGGCCATTTCGTCTGTCGGATCCTGGTTTTCACCTTCCTTGAACGACTGGTCGCCGTATTTTCTTGACATCACTCTGGCTAGTTCTCCAACCTCTTCGGTAAGAACCGCCATATTGGTAAGTTCACTGAAATATCTTACTCCGTATTCCTTAATCCAGTTGTCAACTGTTTTCTGGGCTTCATCAAATGTCATATTTATTCTTTGTTTTTTGAATCTATCAATATGGTTACAGGGCCGTTGTTAAGCAGCTCTACTTTCATGTCTGCCCCGAATTCACCTGTGCCAACTTCTTTACCCAATGCCTTGCTTACTTCGCTGCAGAAGTATTCATAGAGTGGGATAGCGGTCTCATGTCCGGCAGCTCTAATGTACGACGGTCTGTTCCCTTTTTTTGTAGAAGCCATAAGAGTGAATTGGCTTACGATTAGAATCTCACCGTTTATGTCCATGATAGATTTGTTCATCACTCCGTTTTCATCGTCGAACACTCTCAGTCCGATAACCTTTTTGCACAGCCAGTCGGCATCTTCTTTAGTGTCGGCTTCCTCTATACCTACAAGTATCATGAAACCTTCCTTAATTGCCGATTTGCACACGCCGTTTATGGTTACCGATGCATGGCTTACTCTCTGTATAACTAGTCTCATATTTTGATAAAATTATTCCTTGTTTAATTCCTCTTTTACGGCCTTTGCAGAGGCTTCTCCTACAACTTTGGATAATTCCTCTATGCTGGCTTCCTTTATTCGTCTGACGCTCTTAAAAGTCTTCAGAAGCGCCGTTTTCTTTTTTTCTCCGATACCCTTGATGTTGTCCAGTGCCGATGCTATCTGGCTCTTGCTTCTCTTGTCTCTATGGAAGGTTATGGCAAATCTGTGTACTTCGTCCTGAATGTTTTCAAGCAGATGGAATAGGGGAGTTCCCTGTTTTATTCCTATGGTCTGTGGTGGGAATCCGGCGAGCACTTCCGATGTTCTGTGGCGGTTGTCTTTTGCCAGTCCCACGATTGGAATGTTGAGGTGAAGCTCATTTTCTATTACCTGTCTTACAACTTCCATCTGTCCTTTTCCACCATCTGTCAGAATAACGTCAGGCAGTTCGCCCTGCTCGTCTAAAATACGTGTATATCTTCGTCTCACCACCTCCTGCATCGAAGCATAATCGTCGGGGCCTTCCACGGTTTTTATAATGTATTTTCTGTAGTCCTTTTTGCTTGGTTTCGCTTTCTTGAAAACTACGCAAGCTGCTACGGCGTCAGAGCCCTGAATGTTCGAGTTATCGAAGCATTCTATATGTACAGGCATTTTTTCCAGGTGAAGCTGTTCTTGGATCTCCTTCATCAGTCTTACGCTTCTTTGCTCCGGATTAAGCTTTTCTGCCTGTTTCAGGCGATCCACTTTATATTGTTTTACGTTCAGGATAGACAGTTCCAGAAGATGTTTTTTGTCTCCTCTTTGTGGCACTGTAAATATCACTCCGTTCATCTCCATATCCAGTTCGAACGGAACTATTATCTCTTTCGATTTGCTCTGGTATCTTTCGCGCATCTCCACAATACCCAATTGCAGGAGCTCCTCTTTTGTTTCGTTCATCCGCACTTTATATTCGAAAGTGAAGGCCTGGTTTATGCATCCGTTCGTGATGTGCAGATAATTGATATATGCCACTCCTTCGTCAGTTTCTATAGAGAATACATCGATGTTGTGAAGTACTGAACTTACCACCTCGCTCTTCGATCTATAGTTTTCTACGAGGTCGTATTTCAGCTTTATTTTATGCGCCTCTTCAAACTTCAGTTCGCTTGCCAGCTTCTGCATCTCGTCCATCAGCATGTCGCTTATGATGCGTGTATTGCCTTTCAGAATCTCTTTTATTTCGGCTATCTGCTTCATGTATTCTTCGTGGCTTTGAAGTCCTATACATGGCCCTTTGCAGTTCTTGATATGATATTCCAGGCAAACCTTGAATTTCCCTTGCGATATGTTTTCCGGTGTAAGTGCCAGATGGCAGGTGCGCAGATTGTATAGTTTCTTTATAAGCTCCAATACTGCCATCATTGAAGGGACGTGGCTATAAGGACCGAAGTATGTACCTTCTTTTCTGATTATCTTCCGTGTCTTGAAAACACGTGGAAAATACTCGTTGCTGATGCAGATAGAAGGGTAGCTCTTGTCGTCTTTAAGCAGGACGTTGTATCGTGGCTTATATTTTTTGATCAGGTTATTTTCCAGCAATAATGCATCCTCCTCTGAGTTTACCACAATGTATTTTATATCCGCAATCTTGCTTACCAGAATCCTTGTCTTTGCCGATTGGTGCTCCTTTGCAAAATACGAATATACGCGTCTTTTCAGGTTCTTTGCCTTGCCCACATAGATGATTGTACCTTCGGCGTTCAGGTATTGATAAATTCCCGGACTGTCCGGCAGGTTCAAGACAATTCCCCTAAGATAATCGTTGGTTTTAAGTTCCTCTTTCGAATCCATTATTGCTGAAAAAATATTTAGAGTTCAAGTATTGTTGTGACGTCAACATCGGAAGGGAAAGCCTTTCTTCCGTTAAGGTCTTTCAGCTCTATAACGAAGTTGATATATGTTTCTTTTGCTCCGGCTTTCTTAACCAGTCTGTGTGTAGCTGCCATAGTTCCGCCTGTGGCAAGAAGATCGTCATGAAGTAATACCACATCGTCTTCGTTGATGGCATCCTTATGAAGTTGGATAGTGTCAGTTCCGTATTCCTTTTCGTAAGTTTCTTCAATTACTTCTGCCGGAAGCTTTCCCGGCTTGCGGGCCATGATAAAACCGGCTCCAAGTCTTGCAGCCAGAGCACCGCCAAGGATGAATCCTCTTGACTCGATTCCTACTACTTTAGTGATGCCTTTGTCCTTGTACATTTCATACAGCTCATTTATCAGACCGCTAAGGCACTCGCTGTTTTTGAATAGGGTAGTAACGTCATAGAATAGAATTCCCGGCTTAGGGAAGTCTGGAATCTCACGGAGGTTCTTTCTTAAAGTTTCTTTGTTCATTGGTTTTGATTTTATTTGTTCTAACCTTAAAGTTTTACGTTAACCTCACTTTAAACTTTAAGGCGTTTTCCTTTATTTACAGTGATTTACGGGTAATCCTTAAACAAATTGTTTCACGTGAAACATCGTTTTATCGTCCCATGAGAACAAGTAGTACATTGATGTCGCTAGGAGATATACCCGGTATTCGGCTTGCCTGTGCCAGTGTCTCAGGATCTATCTTCTTTAGCTTTTGTCTTGCCTCGGTTGACAGTGACTGGAGGGTATCATAGTCGAACTTGCCTTTTATCTTGATTGACTCCAGACGGTGTATCTTGTCGGCTATCATTCTCTCGCGGTCGATGTATCCCTTGTATTTTATCTGTACCTCGGCAGCCTCTATAATTTCTTCCTTGCGGTCTTCTATTCTGTCGAGAACAGCCTTGAATGCCGGAACAA
Source organism: uncultured Bacteroides sp. (assembly GCF_937912035.1). GTDB lineage: Bacteria > Bacteroidota > Bacteroidia > Bacteroidales > Bacteroidaceae > Phocaeicola. Next base: position 1,996 of record NZ_CALDPF010000052.1, on the reverse strand, counting down.
GAGGAGCGATGTTTTCTATCGTAATCTGCGGACGGCTTATCAGGTCGATTAGCTTACATCCGTGAACCAGTCTTGCTGTTCCTAATGCTTCCAGACCATCGTTTATCTTGTCTGCCTTGATAGAGTAGGTCTTGGTGAATTCCACTATCTTCTCTATCTCTTCACGCTTCTTGCAGAGGATGTCGTATCTGTTCTGTTTTGCAAGTCCTAGCTTGTATGCTTTTTCTGTAAGTCTGAAGTCGGCATCATCCTGTCTCAGTAAGATTCTGTATTCTGCTCTTGAAGTAAACATACGGTAAGGTTCGTCCACACCTTTTGTAACAAGGTCGTCTATCAGAACGCCGATATAGGCTTCGTCTCTTCCCAATACGAAAGGCTCTCCACCATGACAGTTGATATGAGCATTGATACCTGCAATGATACCTTGACCGCCTGCTTCCTCGTAACCGGTAGTACCGTTCACCTGACCTGCAAAGAACAGGTTCTTTACGATCTTCGATTCAAGTGTATGCTTGAGTTGGGTAGGGTCGAAGTAATCGTATTCTATGGCATATCCCGAGCGGTAAAGCACCACATCCTTAAAGCAAGGAATCTTCTTCAAAGCCTCAAGCTGGATGTCCATAGGTAGGGAAGAGGAGAACCCGTTTAGGTAAAGTTCCTGTGTAGTTTCTCCTTCCGGTTCCAGGAAAAGCTGGTGCTGCGGTTTGTCCGGGAAAGTTACGATTTTCGTTTCTATACTCGGGCAGTAGCGAGGACCGATACTCTGGATTTGTCCGTTGTAAAGAGGGGAGTCCGCCAGTCCGTTTCTCAGTGTGGCATGAACCTCTTCGTTAGTAAAACAAGTCCAGCACTGAAGTTGTTTAAGTTCTCTTGGCTTACTTATGAATGAAAATCTGTGGAAGTCATTTTCGCCGTCCTGAGGCTCCATGAGATCGAAGTGTACACTTCTTGCGTCAATTCTTACCGGTGTACCTGTTTTCATTCTTCCGGCAGTGATGCCATGTCTGGTTATAGACTCAGTAAGATGATAAGAAGCAGGTTCTGCGCAACGTCCTCCGGCAAGCATCTTGCGTCCTATGTGCATAAGTCCGTTGAGGAATGTACCTGCAGTGAGAACAATACATTTTGCATAGAATGTCACGCCCCAGCAAGTTGTCAGTCCTTTAACTTCCCCGTTCTCGATTATAAGTTCTTCCACAGTATCCTGCCATATATGCAGGTTAGGAATGTTCTCAAGAATCTCTCTCCATGCCCAGATAAATTTGCCTCTGTCGCACTGCGCGCGAGGGCTCCACATGGCAGGACCTTTTGAACGGTTCAGCATTCGGAATTGTATGGCAGTCTTGTCTGTTACCAATCCCATGTATCCGCCCAATGCGTCAATCTCTCTTACTATCTGTCCCTTTGCAATACCACCTACCGCAGGGTTGCAGCTCATCTGTGCAATCTTGTTCATGTCCATTGTTATCAGACATGTCTTGGACCCAAGATTGGCTGCTGCCGCAGCAGCTTCACAACCTGCATGACCGGCACCGATTACAATAACGTCGTACTTAAATTCCATTGAATTATGATGTTTATTACTGGGTACAAAATTAGTGAAAATTATCGTTGTTTTTTCCCCTTGCAAATATCATTTAACAAAGTAGGGCGAGAAATTCCCGCCCCACTACTTTTGTTCTAATTATTTCATTTCCTTAAGCATATCCAGTGCTTTGTTCTCTGCTGCTTCCATTATCTCTCTTTCTCCCGGTCCCTTGTCGTTTATTCCGCATAGGTGCAAGATTCCGTGGATAATCACTCGGTGCAGTTCCGTATCGTATTCCGCTCCGAACTGTTCGGCATTTGTCCTTACAGTGTCAAGGCTGATGAACAGGTCGCCTGATATTCGCTTGCCTTCGCAATAGTCGAATGTGATGATGTCAGTGTAATAATCATGTTGCAGATACTGTCTGTTCACTTCCAGAATTTTTTCGTCCGAACAGAAGATGTAGGC
>NZ_CALDPF010000051.1 GCF_937912035.1 uncultured Bacteroides sp. | reverse complement strand
CTTTGCACCCGCAATCGAGAAACAATGGCGGGATAGCTCAGCTGGTTAGAGCGCATGATTCATAATCATGAGGTCACCGGTTCAATCCCGGTTCCCGCTACAAGATATAACAGATTAATTATCAGGCATTTAAGAATGTATATTTCTTAGATGTCTTTTTTTGTTTATATAGCTCCTTGCACAGATTTTGCACAAAAGTTGAGGTAAAATGGTGATAATCAATGAAATCGTAAGAAAAAACTACCTCAAAAATATCTTTCTTTGCTTTTCTTCAATTTACTTGTTCTTTCTTAACGGTATGTTCTGTACACTGCTTGAAGATGTCCGATGATGAGGCTTAGATTATATATTATTGTATGAGAACGAATCTTCTTGCACAAAAAATTGCACAAATGAGTATAATAAAAGGGATAATCTACACACCGGTAGTTATCCCTCCATATCGCAATAAATTTGAATGAGTAGTGTTCTCATCACGATTTTATGATTTTCATATTCTTTAAGATGTACCATATTTGACTTATACCATGACCAGAGTTGTTGTTAATTAAATAAATAGTATCTGTCATTTTAGGAAATTCCTTATCAAATGAGAACTTACTTTCTTTTTTATCTTTTACTTTCTTGTTCATAATAATATTGTTTTAAATGGTTATCTATGTATTCCATATTTCGCCGCTATATCAAACAGACTTTGAGTATTAGCTCTATATCTTTTCTCATTTAGTTCAAAGTATTTATTTTCAGCTTCTTCCTGGCAATAATTGGGATAAAAGCTACTTACATTCAAAAATAAATCAAGTCCTTTCTCTCCAAACAGATTTTTTATTACAAGACCTATTTTAATCCAATCGTTATAAATTTGAGTTATATCAATCTTCCTTTCAATAACCAGATTCAGCAATCTTTCTGCCTCTTCTGTCTTACACAATGGCGTGGCACTTGCAAAATCAAGGTTGGATGGTTGTAACAATTCTTCTTCAAGAGATAGGTATTGGGGAGTTTCATTTGAAATTTGTCTGTCGGGACTGTTCTTTGGAATGATTTCCTTTGCTTTCAATGCTGTATTGGATTTTTCCAAAGTATGTGTATATACTTCTGCGCTCCAATTTATATAAGGGTGTTCGTCATACGAATAGAAACGCAACCTACAAATGTCACTGCAACTTGAATCAATGATAATTCCCATTTCTTTAAACTCCTGTTGCAAAGCATTGAAATGAAGTTTGTGCTTGCCAAAATCATCGTATTGAATAATACAGAACACCCCTTTACCACTTGCGGAAAGTCCACAATACATAACGTATGGCAGTTTAGCCAATCTCGCTTTTAAGACTTCCATATCTGATACTGACGGGTTATCTTTCCCGTCAATATCAATACAGATTAAATTAGAAGGACTTATCATACAATCTGCTCTACGTTTTGAAAATATTCCGCTTACCGTTATAGCTGGCAATGAATTTTTCAAGTGTTTCCTCTCCTTATCATTTGAGGTATTTCTCAACTTCTCGACTATAGGAGTATATTCATTTTTATGTAACAACCATTCCCCAATATTGACAGTTCTTGTAGGAACTATAATATCCTTACGGCTAAACAATGAAACTTTTAAATTCTGTATCATAAATATTTCCTTTTATTAGAGTTTATAATACCTTCTGCTTCTAATTTGCCAACAAGAGTGTTGTCCTCTTTTTCGGTATTCTTGATTTCTTCACAATATACCCATGTAGCGTTGTTTGTTGCTTTCCTTTTGATGAAATATTTTAATTGAGTTTCAAGCCTTCTTAAAAACTCCTGTTTGCTTACTGCACCATAGCGGTTTTCCTCACAGAAAAACTTGTATTCATTATACAAATCTTTTGCGTCTCTATGTTTTGTACTTGAAGGCTGTAGATATTTTTCTGACATAAACAGAGCAACACTGTTACTGTTTCTTTCAAAGTCTCTGTTTGCCTTATCTATTTGTGCGGAATATGTGAATCCTTGTCTTCCAGGTTCTAATATCCTTTGCAAACCTTCAAGCACCCAATTGAATACTCCGCTTAGTTCATCTTCTATTATTTCTTTAGCTAAGTTCGGATTCTTTTTCCATTCCGGAATTGTCACTTCAAACATGACAAATAAAAACCTTCTGAAAAACCCGTTTGTCTGTTCCATATCTTTATTTGATATGTAGTTTGTACTGAACAGAAAACGGCAATAATTAGAAACTGTAATAGGCTTTCCGTATGGTGAACGTGCACTTACAGGGTCGTTACTGAATAATTGCTTTACCATTTCCGGGTCACTGTCTTTGCTTCCCATTTCCGAACAGGCATTTAGCAGATAATTTCCCATTTCAGCACGATAATACCCATTTGCTTCACATAATCTGCCCAATGGTATATTACATACGTTCTGTTTTCCAAGTAGAGCTGATATAACATCAATCAAAACTGATTTTCCATTACATCCGCTTCCATAAAGTACCATACATTTTTCCCACCTTAGATGTTTTGCAAAGACATAAGCAATATACTCTGCAATTACCATTCTTGCTTCTTTTTCAGGAACAACATATTCCAGAAATTCAGTAAACTTTTCGGCTTTGGCATTTGGGTTATAATCAAATGGTAACTGATATGTAAGCATATCATCTGGAGAAAATGAACGAATTTCAAAACTTCCATCATTACATACAAAAGTTCCATTTTGCAGATTTATTTTTACTTCTTTCGTTTTTTCCGGAACAGGTGATACAGAGGAAGACAGAAGCTGTTTGAATAAAGCTTCCATAAATCTAACCTTAGTTACCTGGAAATGAGGCAAGCCACTTTTTTCAGCTACAAAAGACAGAAAGTGCTTTACAAAATCATCTTCCATTATTTCCCAATAACATCCATTGTAAAAATACACTTTGCCATTAATTACAGCCAATCCTGAATTTTTCTTTTCAAAAAGGCGAAGTAGATATTCAATGATAATAGATATTTTACATTCTGTTGTAGGGTCTAAATTTTTTAATATGTCCTTAGCATTTTGGGCATTTTCCGTTTTTTCTTCGATGTCCTTTCTCAAATGATAGATAAGTTTTCTCTTCTCTTCATTATTTTTATAATAAGCAAGCAAGAAATCAATTGTAAAAATAGAATCAAGAACGTCTTTCAACATGAAATACTTATCTATCTGTTTTCTGTATGCCGTAGTATAATATACAAAACTATCTACTGCATTACCTTCTAAAATTTCATCGTTACTTTCAATTTTGCTTAAAAATAAATCATTTCCCATAATTGAATTTTTTAATTGTTGATAAAAATCTTTCTTTATTCAATTTGATTTGAATATTCTCCTCACACCATTTGTCAAGCTCTTGTTGAGTAAAGAACAAGCTGTTTCCTTCTTTATAGACAGGTATGCTATTGGAAGCAGTTAACTTATACAGTTTTGACTTGCTTATATTTAGACCAGTCTTTCTCAAATATTTAAGAGCGGTTTCCGTATTCATATACTTTGGAATTTCCTCCCTTTTTTCTATTTTTGTGCTAAACATACTGATTAGCAAATCTACCTTTTCTGTCAGTTCCATAATAGCTGACGGTAATGTCTCAAATGTTACTTTTTCATTCATAATACTAATGTTTTTGATTATGGTAGCAAAGTAAATTGAATGTGAGTGCAGAGTTGTGCAGACTTGTTCTCATCAGTAATATTAACTTGCTTTTAACATTTATCATGAAAAGAAGTATATCAGAAGATTTTTGGGATTTAATAAAAGAACTGGATAATTATTTTTTTGATAACTACGGAGTACACCTATATAACGTTACTCGAGCAAAGAATATAATTGATAATGAATATGCTCGTAAAAGAAAATATAAAACTGAGGAACTGGATGAAAATGGAAAACTTCCTACTATATCAGAACGTACTCTTAGATATTATTGGAAAGAAGAAGGTATAACAAATAAAGAAATAAAAGGAAATCCTCCCAATGAAAGTACATTAGATATAATCTGTATAGCTTTGGGATATGAATGTTGGAGTGACTTTTGCAGGATTCTTAGAAGAGAAGTAATCACAGAAGACACACTATTTAATCCGAAAGACTTTGTAGTAGAGAAAATGAAAAAAGGAGAGACTTATAGAATCGGGTGGTTTCCACGTTATTTTATTGATTTAAAGTATCTTGGAGATTATAAATTCAAGGTTATATCACATTCTTATAATTTAAGAAAGCGGCATAGGAAAGGAAATATTTTAACGATCTACGGTTGTGGAATTAGTTATACTCCCCATATCGATAAACTAAAGAATGGTAAAGATACATACGTTGAAGGTTATCCCCTTTATCCGACTATCTTTATCAAAACTAAGCCAGAACACACCTCAGATATGGAAGACTCTATTTCATTCTTGACATATAGTTAAATATTAAGAATGAATAAAATGAACTGTTTTTACTACAAACTATATTTCTATATTATATTTTAAATAGTTCTTCATATAAAAACTTTTTATATAAAATAGTTCATTTTATTCATTATGTAAAATTATTTTACTTTGAATTTATTCTTCCATATTTGAGATAGTTCTTGCTTTCTTATATTGGGTATAGGGGAGAGGAAAAAAGCTCGATACGGGAGACGAAAACTGCCTCATTTGGGATTGAGTATATGTTTCTGTTAATACCAAGGAAAAACATCTACCCGGTACGAAGATATATGAAGAACAATGATTCCCAGAAATAAGAGGATAAATATTGGTTAGATATTGTTATGTTTTTGATATTCGATAAATTCCTGTTCAAGCGTTCTTTGTGAGAGTTCATAGAAGAAGTTATCATAAGGTGTTTTCTCCGGAATACTTGATATTATCTCAGAAAGAAGATTTTCTTCTTTTATGGGCTGTCGTTTCAAATTATATTTATCAAGTATGTCATTAAAACATAATAACGCTGTTTTTGATTCTTCCCATACCTGTTTTGATTCATAGTAAAAACCACCATAGAAACATGGAAACTCTTCTGGAATATTTTTCCCATAAGGAAAATATGGATTCCATGCTACACCATTATGAACTCTAATCCAGTTGCTTTTCTTATATTGGAATGTATCGTCAAGTCCGGATTGAGTACCTATATAATAATCTCCGATGATTCTTTCTCTGTTTTTTTCTTTGAATCTTCTTAATCCCAATTTTTCACATTCTCTGATAATGGAGTTTATGTCAAAGGAATTCATTGCTCCCATTGGTGTACATATAACTACATCATTCCAGCAAGAATCATTTTCATATTGTTTCGGAAAATATTTCTTTGCTATATGTATAGGAGTTATCAGTTGGTAAAATTCTATTTTTATTGCCATAATGATATGTATAAAACAAAAAATCCTCCCATTGCACGAGCAAAAGAAGGATTTTTTATTTATATGATAATTAGTTCAACGGAATAAGATTGATGATTTTGTTGCCATTTTCAGCAACATTGTCGATAACTATTTCGTCTGATTCTGTAATAGTTCCCACCACATTTGCACCATCTGAATACCTAAATCCGGTAAATGTAATGTTAGGACTCTCTGAATTGACAGAAAGAGTTTGTATTTCATAATTCGAAATTTCAAACTGAGACTCTTTATAATCCAGCATTGCTATTTTAGAGAAAATTGTATTGCTGTAAGAATACCATGCTTTGCTTGTATGCAGATTTCCAATAGATATTTGCCTATCAAATTCAATACATTTTTCTCCGTCAAATTCTAAATTACCATTTATCACCATAGTATTTCGTACATAGTTTGGTATAAATTCCCAATATGTATTATCATAAGGTATTGTACAGACATTTTTTTCTTTTAATTCATTATCACCAATCGTTTCATATCTAATAATCTCTTTACCACGAATCGAATACAAAATACCATTGAGAATAAATGTATAGGTATCTTTAATAGGATAAATCTTACCACCTGGACATTTGACACGACAATTTTGTTGTTGTTCCACTCCATTCCAATATACAATAAATCCATTATCTGTTACTGTAAACCCATTGCATACCACATTATCTGGCAACATCTTTTGTAAAGTAAAATCAGAAGTGTTCAATTTATATATTTGACTATATTCTGGATATTTAGAAATAGAGTAAGCTAAATATATGTTTTCTTGATTATCTATAGTTTTTAATTCGATATCATCATATAAATATATTTCCATTTCCTCAGGCCAATGGTATATCTTTTCTGATTGGATATCAACAAGAGAAAGATATTTCGTATCACCATTCATAACACTAATATTTATATCATTTGGACCTGGTTTATAGATTAAATCAACAATATCTTGTGATACTGGATTTACAAGAATTACCTTATTACTCAATTTCAAAACCTTATGAATACCAATGTTATGGTCTTGACCATCTTCACCTCTAATTGACAATTTTACTTCATTTCCAGATAAATCAACTTTGTAATAAGTATTTCCAGTTTCAGCTCTTGTTCTTCCTGTAGCTGTTTTCTGATAAATCATTTTTGCATCACTGACATTAAGACTTGTCAGATATTTATATCCCTCCTCATAATTAATAGAACCACCATTACCGGAACCATCATCTTTACATGCAGTCATAAAAGCTACCGCACCAAGCATTAATAAAAACTTTTTCATATACCAGTATTTATTCCGTTCTTCCCAGCCCACAAAAGAAGAAGTTTATAAATAAAGAAAGCGTGAGGGCTGTTAACTCATTTTACGGAAAAGGCTCTGGTAAAACCCTTGAACTAAAACAAGCAACAGTCTCCCCACGCCATATACGGATATGACGCGAGAGATGTTTACTCATTCTCGTTCGTTAATAGTTTACCAGACTTTATTCCGGAGAATCAGTTAAACACTTTCGTGTACCTTAAATTTCTAATATGTCTGTCATGTTTTGCATGACGATACAAAATTACGAAAAATAAGGTACATTACAAATGTTTCATCTCATAAAGAGACTGTTGCGGTTACAAATTTAGTCAATCATCCTCATTAAGAAATTCATCTATAAAAGATTCACATTCTTGATGCTCTTTAAGCAATCTTTCTGTAAGTTCTTCGTTTGATTTGAAACGTTCATCAATTTCTTCAAGTGTCTTGTCAAACTTTGCAAGTATTGCATCATACCCAGAATTGGATTCTTCTTCGCAATCATCATCTGGTTTTATAGTGTCAAGAATTTCTTCGACCGTATAGTCCTTTTTTTCATCTTCTATATTCTCATCAATAGGATTTTCCTGTACAGGTTCTTCTTGAACAGATAAATCTACTTTTTGAAGATTGATTTCTTTCTTACTTGATTTCCTTTTGGATTTAGTGGCTTTGGTTTTCACTTCTTGTTCATTCTGATTCTTTTTCTTCTGTGTCATAAGTCTTTTATATTTGATGTTTATAATTTCATTAGTCATTGAATCATCAGACATTACATATATCCTCTTTTTTCCCAAAATATAAACGATTTCCAAATTTTAACATGACTTTAACCGTTCAAGATATGTTTCAATCCCTCGTACCAGTAATTTAACAATGAAAAGGCCCGATTCCTCTGCAATCAGGAGTATCGGGCTGAAAATCAAAATATGGCTCGTATAGAGCTTATATGTGGCTTTAGAAGCTCAATAGGCTTGCATTTTTGGCTCTGTATTCAGATTCCAAATCTGCAAGGTATATCTCTGTTGTTGTAACACTGCTATGTCCCAACATTGGTGATATTATTGAAATAGGAACACCTTCATTTCTTAATACAGTTGCATAGGTATGTCTTGCAACGTAGGTTGTTATCTTTCCCAAATTTAGTTTCTCACCTATCATTTTCATTCTTTTATTTATCAGTTTTGTGAGATTCTTCTTTTTCTTCTCATGTTCCCACGCACTGTCACCAGGTTTTAAAAACGGGAAAATATAGACACTTTTTTTAGGGTCATTCCCCCATTTATTGATTATTGAATACATTTCAGGTGTTATCGCTGCATAGATACGTTTTACATCACGTGTTCTGTCTTTTGTCTTCTTTCTGATAAATGATATTTCACCGTTTTGAATATCTGAGAATTTAAGACTTATCAAGTCAGCGACATTCAGTCCATTGCAGAAATAAATAAACAGCCATAAATCACGATAAAATTCAGTAGTCATGCTTCCATCACTATATTCAGCAATGGCTTTAAGCTGTTTCTTGTTGAGTGCTTTCTTTTTTCCAGAACCTTCTTTAATCTGGTATTTGCCCCTGCCGAAAGGATAATCTGATTCTCTGATAACTCCCACCTGTTTAGCTATATTCATAGTGGCACGAATGTTTCTCATGTTCATCGCTACAGTTGTCTGATTTGCTGTTTTCAATATGAATTTCTCAAGATCGTTTAACCATTCAACTGTAACTTCATTTATAGGAACATCGTGTTTCATGTAACGTTTGAGCAGCGAAAGAGTTCCTTTATAAAATGCGGAAGTTCCAAATTTTTCTTCATTCTCAAGCTCTTTAATTTTTGCGGAAATCATTTCATTCAAAGTTCCCCCAATATTTTTTCCAAGCATGTTATTTAGATTGCTGAATGAGAAAGTTCCACGTTCTACAAGAATATCAACATTCTTTAAAATCCTGCTCAACTCTTTACCGATTATATCCTGTATTTCAATATTCTTTTTTGACTTACTTTCAAGAACCTCTTCAAGCTCTTCTTTAGTGCTCATACAGATTCCTGTTGGATAATACTTTGGTTTTCCCTGAAAATATACCTTTATTTTTACAGGATAAGTTCCTTCTTTGTTTACTGTTCGTGTATCAAGCAATACAGATACAACAACTCCGTTTTTTACTACTTTAATCATGCTTCAATAGTTTAATTGTAAGCGGAATTGCTTACCTGTTATATATCCTCTATTTTTGGAAAATATAAGTTGAATGAAATGTTGACGGATTTTTAAGTGTTTTTTACATGATGTTTGAAATTAAACTGACAAATTTGAAATGAAAATTATTAGGATATTTAAATGAATATTGTTCTTGAAAATCTGTTTGTTAAAATATTACTTTTTATAATTTTGATTATATATTTGTTTGTCATTAAAAACTATTTATTCTTGAAACAAATAAATTATTTATTTTATGATGAAGTCTGTTTTTTTATGTGCGTTAAATAATATAGCATGTAACGATTTGTCAAAAGCTATTACTTTAAATTTGAATGAAATAAATGAATCGTTTCCAATATTGAAAATAACGAATAAACTGAGTGATATTAAAACCTATCTTAATAGAGGTCTAAAGGAGGCTATAGGAAATATAGAATATGAATATTTGACACAAAAAGCACCTTTAATTGCATTCTGTGAAAGTTGTTTCGATGAAAATGTAATATCTCCAATTGAATATTTAGATGAACATCTTTGTATATTATCTTCATTCTTATTTGGATTATGGAGTATAAAGGATAATGCTGTTGATTTTGAATTAGGATTTTTACAATATCAAAGAAATTATGGTTATACAACACACTATTCAAGTAATAGAATCTGTGTTACTAGATATGATTGTAAAGGAGAATGTTCAAATGTTACATTTTCAACAAAAGAATTGAATCAAGCCGCAATATTCTTAAGAAATAATATGAAAATAGAAACAGAAAGAATTCAATCTGTAAATATTCAAAATCACCATAGAATTACAATTGCTAATTATTATATTCAAAACGCAAGAAATTGTAGCGATTTAGGTTTAAAAATAACAAGTTATTGTTCATGCTTAGAGTGTTTATTTTTAAATGATAGTACAGAACTGTCACATAAACTTTCGGAACGTGTTGCATTATTTTTATCAAAAAATAAGGAGGAGAGAATACACATCTTTAAGATTTTAAAACAGGCTTATTCGTTTCGGTCAAAGGTTGTACACGGAGATAGATTTAAAACAGACAAAATAAAGGAATTGACAATGATAGTACAAGAAACAGATGAAATCTGTAGAAAGGTAATGAATTATGCTTTTAATACAAAAGAATGTAATGTATTTGATTTAGATAGAGAAAAACATGAAGAATATTTTATTAATTTATTAATGCATATATGAATTTAGATAAAAAGAATAACTTTATTATGGTGCTTTAAGTGTTAAGTATATAGAATTATGATATTTATATAAAATGAAGATAAGTGTTATAATATAATGATTTATGGATATTAAGAATAAAGACAAAATTATTGATGTAGCTTCAGATACGTTTGCTGGAGCTGCATCTGTAGCTATTGGTCTTATTGCAACAGGACCATTAGGAGCTATTGGAGGAGCTTTAATTGCTCCTGCATTATCTACGACAATAAAAGACTTTGCTAAACGTATGTTGAGTGAGAAGGAGTCAAATAGAGTAAAAAATACGTTCTCATATGCAATAGACAAAATACAAATAAAATTACAGCAAGGAGAATATCCTAGAAATGATAATTTTTGGACTAGTGACAATAGTGATAGTTCTTCTGCTCAAAAGCTCCTTGAAGGGACTTTACTAAAATCTAGGGATGAATACGAAGAAAAGAAGTTAAAATATTATTCCAATCTATTGGTAAATATCTGTTTTAATGTAGATATCAGTTTTGAAAAAGCGAATATCTTATTGAAAGTTATTGAACAGTTGAGTTATAGGCAATTAGTTGTAATTGCATATTTATCAGATAGTAAAATAATTGATATGGATGAATGGGATATTTCATTTAAAGATAAACCATTTTTGGAAAAGTATTTTGATTTTTATTCTGAAATGATAAGCTTATATGACCTGCGATTATTAAAACAAGCCGGTAAAGGTCTTAAATTGGGAAGTGCTAAATCTCAACTTAGTACACTTGGACAATCTTTATCTGCTTTAATGGAACTAAATTCTATACCTGATGAGGAACAGAATAATATAAATATAATCATTAATGATATTCAATTATTAATCAAACAAAAATAATTTGCACAAGAATTGCACAAATAGAGGGGAAAATAGAAGAAACAGTATGATTACGGATGAAAATAAATATTATATTTGCTCTCGAAAATACACGTAATGTGCTATATAATAGCATTATAAGAAATAGAAAGAAAACGTGTTATACGCGTTTCATAATCATGAGGTCACCGGTTCAATCCCGGTTCCCGCTACTAAGTATAATAATTTGATAAAAGACATTTAGGAGTGTATACTTCTTAAATGTCTTTTTTTTGTTTATATAGGGTATTCAGTAAATGTCCTTAAAATGGATCAACGTAAAAAACTGAGGAATTCTCAAATTACGCATAAATTTTCGACAGTCTAAACAGAAAGTTCTATCCTTCACTCCCCTGACCTGTGAGCGAAAGTTCTTTATTTTAGCGTTAAAGGACTCAGAAGCTGTGTTCGTGGAACGTTTCTCGAAGTAGATTATTATTTCAAGATAATGTGTTTGTATTAACCTTGCTACTCTTCCAAAGGCAAGGAATTCTGATTTGTTCACTTTGTCATATCACCTGGCAAGCTTTGTCAAGGCTACATCCTTATGTCTGAACTGGTGATAAATAAATCCTAGTCTCATGGAAAGATAGTACGCTTTCTTTATATCCGGATACTTGTCTGAACAGAATATTGGCACGTATACGTTGTGATTCTGTCCATAATGATTCTTTCTTATATATACTTCTGGTCAACAACAGTTTCCTTGAGTCTCAATTTTCAAATACCGGAGCATGATATATCTTTCCACATGCCTTTGCATGCTCTATCTGTACGGACTCTTCATTAAGTGCTTCCTTGCTGGATTTAACTCTCATGTCCTGAACTGCTTCATGAGCAAGTTTCTGTACATGGAAAAGAGCGCTCTCGTGGAGCTTCATTCTTCTCTTCAAGATAAATTACTATTTCTGTACTGCTTTCCTTTGCATCTGATATGTTGAATTAATCAAGAATTCCTTCGCGAAGAAAGAAATGATAACTGTTTGTTTTCATTGTATTTTATTCTTGTGGGCAAAGATAATATTTTATTGAATTAACTCTTCAGGTTTTTACGTTGATCCGAAAAAAGAATCATTTTAAAACATTTAAATAATAAGTCGTATCCGTTATTTTACTTATAATGGATAGAAAATTCTTTATTTTAATTAAGTATTGATGTATATGATTGTTTCGTATGTTCGTTCTATAAAAAAAGAAAAGGTACGCCTTTTTATTGACGTACCTTTTTTAAAATCTTCAAAATAGAGTTTTTTATGCTTCAGCGCAAGGAATTACAGAAACATAGCTTCTGTTTTCACGACCTTTCTTGAAACATACTGTACCATCTACTAATGCGTAAAGAGTGTGATCGCTACCCATACCTACATTGTTACCTGGGTTGTGAACTGTTCCTCTTTGACGAACAATAATGTTACCAGCTTTGCAAGCTGAACCACCAAATATCTTTACGCCTAATCTTTTGCTTTCTGATTCACGACCGTTCTTAGAACTACCTACACCTTTTTTATGTGCCATTTTCTTCTACGTTTTAATGATTAAGCAATAACTTGTTTGATTGTCAATTCTGTAAACTGCTGACGGTGACCGTTCAGTTTTCTATAACCTTTTCTTCTCTTCTTGTGGAATACTAATACTTTGTCACCTTTTACAAGGTTTGATTTAACTTCGCATACCACTTTCGCACCTTCTACAGTAGGAGCACCTACAGTTACAGTACCATTGTTGTCAACCAACAAAACTTTGTCAAATTCAACAGTTGCGCCGTTTTCAGCGTTCTGAATGTGGTGTACAAACAGTTTCTTGCCTTCTTCAGCCTTGAACTGCTGACCGTTAATTTCTACGATTACGTACATTTTATTATAATTATTAAACGGGTTTCTTCCGTAAGGTGGATTGATTCTTGCAATCACTTGTTTACCTACACGGACTAAAATCGGCTGCAAAGATACTTCAAATACTTTATATAATCAATATTTCAGTACGTTTTTTTCTTTAAAACATTGTTTTTCAGTAATAATATTTATTGAAAATCAGATTAGCTTATATCCTATGTCATAGTCTTATCTGTGAGTTCTTGTAACAAGGAAAAGAATCATTGTAATATTACATGAATCTTCTTGGATTTTTTTTATCTTGATAACTTTCCGATGCTAAAAATAATTGTAATTTTTTGGCTTGATGAATGTGTCTACTTAATAAAAAATAATAGGATATGATCTTCATAAAGAACATATCCTATTATTTTTTTATTGATTTATATTGCTTAGAAATATAAGTAACGGTTATCTGTTACTTCAGCTTTCTGATATAAATCATTTATGAATTGTGTTGCAAATCTTGCATACATATTTGTCAGAGTTGCTTCTTCAGACTTAATGTCCATTTTTTCTGTACTGTTTTCTTTGTTCAATACTTGAACCATATAAACTCCAGCGTTACCTTTTACAGGTGCACTTGTTGTGTTTACTGCTGTTTTTGATGCTACAGCACCGATTACTGGTTCGCTTCCTCTAGTCATTGATATATATGCTGGTGCAGAGAATGTTACGTGTTTAACAGTGTCGCTTACTGCATTCTTAATAGCTTTAGCCTGATCTATTGATGTACAAGCTTTCATGTCTGCCATAATCATTTCTGCTTTCTTGTCACGGCGGATTTCGCTGCGAAGCATATCTGCTACAGAATTTATGTTTCTGTATCCTACAGGATTAATTCTTTCAAGTGCTGCTACCATTATGTGGTCATTGTTTCCGCATTCGTACAATGGCGAAACATCACCTTCTTTTGCACTGAAAATCCAGCGGATGACTTCTTTTGTAGATGGAACCCCACCAACATAGTGTTCTGACGAAGAGAAGTCTGTTCTTGGAATAACAGTATAACCATATTCTTCTGCATTTTTTTCAAGTTCTTCTATTGTATTGCTTTGTGCTACAAACTGGCTGAACTTGTTATATGCATCATTGTAAGTATCATTGCTGAATTCAACATTACGCTTTATGACAGCAACTTTATATTTATTTTGCATACTCTTTTTGTTCATAACCTGCAAAATAATGTTTGCTTGACCAATATTTAATTTGGCAAGTTCTTTTACAGGTTGGTTTATCAGAGTCTTGATGAATGTTTCATTTTCAGAGTTAAGCTGTCCTCCTTCCCAAGAAGTTGCACTTACCCAATTTGATTCGCCTGTTTGACCATAGATTTTTGCCACTTCTTCAAAATCAGCTCCATTCTTAATGGCATTATAGATACTGTCTGTAAGTGTTTTTGTCTTGTCTTCAGTATCAGCATATACCTGTATCTGGCGGAATTGAATAGAATCAGGTGCATTTACTTTTTCTATGATTTTAAATGCGTTATATGAATCATCAGTCTGGCTATAGTAAGGTCCGAATACTTCGTTAATACCGATTGAATCAAGACGAGCAACTACATCAGAAGGAAGAACAGATTTATTTACAGGTATATCTGAATATGATACTGTAGAACCTGTAGAACGTACGAATGTTCCATAATCCGATGTTGTATTGTCTAGTTGTTCAGAATATTCAGTAACTTCGTCCAATACTGCTTTTCTGTCTGCATCAGATGGAAGTACCTGGATGTCAACAAAAAGGATGTTGCGTGTTTCAGCCAATTGCTTAAACTGTTCTTTTCTTTCGTTGTAAAGTTTCTTTATTTCGTCGTCAGATACTTTCACCAATGAATCATTTACAGCTGAATATGGGACTGCAGCCATAAGCAGATCGCTTTGTTCATTGCGAGCCTTGAAGGCATCTTCAGCAGACGCTGGATTTGAAATCAAAGACTTAGCAATCAGATTCTGATATTTTTCAGCCAATGTAGACTGTCTGAGTGTCTTTTCAATAAAGTTCCAGAAATTACCCATTGTCTGATAATATTCAACATACTGTGCAGGCATTTGGCTTGAACTTAAATTTGAATAGTCTACTAGGAATTTTTTCAACATATCTTTGTCGAAAGCTCCTGTTTGAGGATTTCTGAAAGGAGTATTCATCAGCATGGGATGTGTACCTTCGTCAATTATTGCTTGAATTTCAGCATCAGTAACAGTAAGTCCCAGCTCTTCTGCTTGTTCAGCAATGAGTTTGTTGTTCACGTATGATTGCCATACTTGATCTTTTACACTGGCCAATTGTGTCTCATTGAGTGAAGCTAATCCGTTAGTAAGTTTGATTACTTCTGTGTATTCATCAACCAGCTTTTGATAATCTTCTGCGGAGACTGTTTCTCCATTAATTTCTCCGATGTCTTGCCTTCCTTGATGTGGCTGGAATATTTTCCATGCGTCGCCTGCAATAAAGGCGAAGAGGGCAATACCGATAACAATGACCAATAATGGTCCTTTGCTTCTAATTGTTTGTAAAGTTGCCATTTAAAATTATTATTTTTTGTTTATTGTTTTTCTGTAATTAGCGCACGAAGATACGAAAAATGTTTTTGAGTTGCTATTTTCTGTAGAAAAAAATGCTTATTTCTGTAATTTCAGTTTAACCAACTCTATTTTGGTGCTTGTAGCCTTTATTATATTGAATTGAAACTTGTCAACAACGATGTTCTCGTGAGGTTTTGGAATCCTTTGAAATTCATTGATTATTAATCCGCCCAGTGTTTGATATTCATCGCTTTCCGGAAGATTAAGGTTGAATTTTTCGTTTATTTCTTCTATCTCCAATCTTCCTGACAATATGTATTCATTTTCGTTTATGGCTTTTGCTATAATATTTTTGTTGTCATGTTCGTCCTCAATGTCGCCAAGCAACTCTTCAACAAGGTCTTCTAATGCAATAATTCCTGACGTTCCTCCAAATTCATCTACTATTACTGCAAGAGATTTTTTTTGTTGCATCAGAAGTTGCATAAGCTTGTTGGCACTCATGCTTTCAGGAACTACTGGTATCGATTTAATATTACTTTCCCATTCATCTCTTGTATTGAACATTTCGGACGAATGTATGTATCCTATAATATTATCTATGTTATCTTTGAAAACTATAATTTTACTTAAACCGCTGTCGATGAATACTTTCATTATTTCTTCTTTTTTCGTACCGGTTTCCACAGCTATGATTTCCGTTCTAGGTATCATACAATCCTTTACTTTGATGTTCGAGAAGTCAAGTACGTTACGGAATATCTGTATCTCAGGCTCTATTTCATTTTCTTTTACAGTGTCGTCTATACTACTTTCAATCAGATAGTCTAAATCTACTTTTGAAAATGCTTTTTCACTATCCTCTTTTTTTATTTTCTTTCCAGCAAGTCTTAATATTGACGTAGATATGAATGCGGAAAATTTACTTATGGGATACAGTACTAGATAACATATATAAGTTGGAACACAGAAAATTTTAAGAGTTAGATTTGGATTTATTTTAAATAGAGTCTTGGGAAGAAACTCGCCTGTTATAAGTATTATCAATGTTGAGATAATAGTCTGTGTTACGACAAGCACCGCTTCGTTTGTTATAATTCCTGACAATATATGTTTTTCAATAATTTCAGCCATGAGAATACCATATATTACCAAGGCAATATTGTTTCCCACTAGCATAGTAGATATGAAGTTGTTTGGGTTTTTGTAGAATATAGTTAATATTTTAGTTGAGAAATTGTTTGTTTTCTCCATCTCAAACCTTAACTTGTTCGATGAAACGAAAGCTATTTCCATTCCAGAGAAGAATGCAGAAAAAGCCATTGTTATAATTAGTTCAAGAATTATACCCATTATTCTAATTGATATTTATTAGGAAAGAAATGTATTTGAATATTATATGAATTACTGTCTGTTATTGGTCTGTATATTAGTTGAATCAGCAGGAGTTGTGTCTTCTACTGTAAAAATACCTGTTGGGGTAAATATTTCATATTCAGTCATTTCTTGATTTGATTCAAATCCATAACCTGTTAGAATTTTGTCTTCTTGCTCTATCTTTATGAATTTGTCAGAATATATACGTTCTTTTGCCTGATCCCAAAACAGAAGTTCAGTATCAAATTTATCACCCAACTGATTTTGTATGTGTACATTGCCTCTCAGTTCCCATGTTTCTTTTTTTTCATGGTAGTAAGCTGTGTCAGCTTTTATACTGGCATCTACTCTGAAAAGGGTGTCGAACTTTTCAAGATACAAGCCTTTTTCAAATGCCCAGTATGGTGGATTCTTCTTGCTGAACACAAGCCATTCGTCAGTTATTATCTTGTATCTGATCATACCGGAGTCCGAAACGTATGAAACGATACCGGTACTGTGCATATCTGGTAAAGAATCATTTTCATCAATTGCTTCAGCCAGTTTTTTTTCTTTTCCTCCGCATGAAGGAAAAAAAAGAAACATAACAGTTGCCCATGCGGCAACTGTTATGCTTATGTAATTTCTGATATTGAAAATACTTTGTCTATATGACATATATTATTATCTGATTGTTGTTGTTTCTCCTATCCATCCACCGATAGTTACAGTGTGGCCTTTGCTCAGTCCAAGGAAGAACAAATCTTCGTCTTTAGGAGTGTAAGCAGAATATGTTCTGATAAGTTCGTTAGCTTTTTCAGTAACACTTGGATCTACACTCTTAGCACGCTGTAATTTGTCGATAACAGCGAAGAAAGTACATTTGTTGAGAGCAGCTTCATCACTCCAGTTTGGACTTGATGCATACATTTGTGCTATAAGAATATAGGCATCTCCATAATTATTGTTGAATGAAATTGCTTTATTGCAATATTGTTTAGCGCGACTCAACTGTTTTTTGCTGAACAGGATGACTCCCGCATTGTAGCAGTATTCTGCTTTTTTCAATGGATCTTGTTCAAGTTCGATAGCCTGGTCAAAGTAGCTTATACTCTTGTCTAAGTCACCTTTCTTATAATACATGTAACCACATCCAGCAGCAGTAGCAGCAGTCGGTTCTATTGCATGAGCAGCTTCAGAAGCTTCGAAGTAAGCTTCTTCTTCAGTACATTTCAGAAGTTGCATTACAGTGATAACCTGTTTCAGGTAATCAAGATTTGTTTTGTTCTGTGCAACTTTTGGACCATAGATTGCCTGTAGATTTTCGCATGAAGCTGCACCACTATTTATGAAATATGCGTCAACATTATCTTTTGTAGTTTTAAGCAATTCTTTCATCTTTTCTTTCTTTTCTGCTTTAAATGCGGCATCAGCATATCCAGAGACAGTCAGATAATCCTGAATAAACTGTTCTTTGTGGGTGTCATCTGCTTTTAATTTACGAGATGACATATCCATCATATCAAGGAACATGAAATAATCAGATTTATCTTTTTCCATGTCAATACCTTGCTTAGCCCATTCGTATGCCTTGTTTACATCGATATTCTTTCCAGAGAATACGATATAATCGTGCACTTTCATACCTATAATAGATCCCTCAGTTGCTTTGCTCTTTACCAATTTGTTAAGTTGGTCAAGATATTTGATACGTTGATCGTGTACAGCTAACAGTTCATCCAGATATGCTTTCTGCTGAGCGGCGTCTTTAGTACTTTGAATTAATCCGCGAAGAATCTTTGCACCATTTGTATAAGTTCCTACTTGTGCGAAAGGTGCTTCTGTGAACACTGCTTTCCAAGGTTTGTAAGCATCCTTGAAATTGTCTGTTTTTACATATTCAGTATAAATACTTATGTTCTGAAGACAACGGATACTATCTTCTCCATGTCCAAATCTAGAACCATCTTCTACTCCTTTTTGAGCAAAAGAAGCTGTAGTACCTAAGGTTAAAGCACACAGCATTGTAAACATCTTCATTCTCATCGTATATTAATTTAATTGTTTATTGTGTACTTGTTTAATTAACTCTCCATTTCATGAACCATGGTTCGTTTAGCGTTAAACCTAATTTAAGAACAAATCTGTTTTCCGACATCAGATTTTTGTTACTTGGCGATAGGTTTATATATTGTCCTGTAATGCTCAAAACTGTTTTGCGCTGGAAAAGAGTAAGAGGAAATCCGAATCCAGCACTCACTCCAATTTCTTTTGCGCCGTCAGAATATGAAGTCTCGTTTATATCATTTGGAATTTTGATATAGGGAGAAGTATAATAAGCTCCTGCTCTATATGATATTCTTTCAAAGAAATTTCGTCCAATCTGATTTGGAATATATTCTATACCGGCTGCAATCTTATTTCTGTCATTATACATTCCAGAAACATTAGATAGTTTTACTTTTGACCATTGT
This sequence comes from uncultured Bacteroides sp., assembly GCF_937912035.1. Taxonomy (GTDB): domain Bacteria; phylum Bacteroidota; class Bacteroidia; order Bacteroidales; family Bacteroidaceae; genus Phocaeicola. The sequence continues at coordinate 37,781 of NZ_CALDPF010000051.1, read as the reverse complement.
TGTAAGGTGTAGTCCATACTGACGGTCAGATTATTTTTATATTGGTATGCAAGTCCTATGCCGTATGTAGAAGGAATTCCGTAACCATCAAAATACGTATTTTCGTTGGTTGAAGTATAACTGCTTCCGTCTGTTACTTGGGTACCGATAACCTCTGTAGTATTCAGATTATGGCCAAGTCCGTATGTTAATCCAAGTGTAATGTTGTTGTTCTTATTTAAAGGCTGTGTGTATTGCAGTCCAATATCAAGTTTGTAGCTTTTTACGTTGAGGTTTCTATAATTTATGGTATAATCACCACCATTACTTAAAGTTGCTGTCGTACTGTATTCTTGGTTTCCGTATAAATATCCAATATTGGCACCCACAGACAAATTCTTGAGAACTTTGAATCCTAAACCTGCAAAAATGGTATTAGTTCCTCCATCTCCGTAAAATGTATTCGTTACACTGACATTATTGCTGTTAGCAACGTATTCGCTTGAACTGAATTTATATCCTATAGTTGAAAAAGGTGTGAATCCTATTACCATGCCAATTCTTGGGTGTAGACGGAATTGTATTGCCAAATAATCAAAACTAGAATTTCTGGCATTGGATTTTATACTGTTTTCTTCATAGTTCGAACTTTTCATACTGAAACCAATGTCAAACATGAATGAAAGTGAGTCTACAGACGTATAAGATGCCGGATTCATAGTATTTATATGTTTGTTTGAACGAAGTGCATGACCCACTCCTCCCATTGCTGCATTACTTGTAAAGACTTGGTCAGACAAGTCTCCAAATCCGAATCTTGTATATGGAGAGTTAGTGCTGGATTGAGCTGCTGCATATATTGATGCAGTAGCAAATATAGCGCTAATAAGTACCTTTTTACTTAACATTATAATTTAATATTCTATTTAAACCTTTTAAAACTAAAAATCTATCTGCAAAGATGATACTTTTTAATTTTGTATCAAAAGAAAATTTATCTCCGCCAGTTAAAAAAACTAAAAGGTCGGGATATTTTTTCTGCATTTGTGATATATATCCTTTAATCTCAAATTCTATACCTTTAATAACACCTGCTCTTATGGCAGTTTCTGTGTTATATCCTATATCAGGAATTTCTCCTCCTTTTTCTATCAAAGGCAATTTATCACAGCATGCACTTAATGATTTGAATCTTGTATAAATCCCAGGTGATATGTTTCCACCCCAATATGTTGCATTGGCATCTATAAATTCAAAAGTCAATGCTGTTCCTGCGTCAATCACTAATATATCTCTATCAGGCTTCAGATAGTTTGCTCCAACAACTGCGGCCAATCTATCCATTCCTAGTGTTGAAGGGGTTTTGTATTTATTGATTATAGGTACTGGTGTTTCGTGTGTTAATTCCAATACCGGAAAATCAACTCCTGACAATTGTCTTTTTATTGTATTACTTAACGTAATGACTGATGCTATAATACATTTATCAATTTTGTATTTATGACAAAGTATTTTCATACAGTCCAATGAATGGTTCGAACCTCTAAGTACTTCTATTTGTTCATCTCCATCGAAAACCGCAAGTTTGGCAACAGTATTACCAATGTCTATTATTAAATTCACAATGCATAATTTAGTATTGCATGCAAAGTAAAGGAAAAAATGGGTAATAATTGCAATAAAATAGATGTTTTGTTTTATATTTATAGATAATTAGTCTTATTTTTGTGTCCGAAATTACAAATATGCACTTTAATAAACTATGTTTCTCAATAAATTAAGAGTACTTGTCTCTCTGTTAGCTATTTGGGGAGTAATGCAGTCATACTCGCAAAAACGTGACAGCATACAGTTTAGTTTGCTTACATGTTCCCCCGGAACTGAAATATATTCTTTGTTTGGACATACGGCAATAAGATATCAGAATTTTACTCAAAACAAAGATTTAGTATTTAATTACGGAATGTTCAGTTTTTCTTCACCTAATTTTATTTATCGTTTTATCAAAGGTGAAACCGATTACCAGTTAGGTGTAAATGATATAAGGTCTTTCAAAGCAGAATATATGTTTAGAGGCTCTGCTGTATATCAACAAGTATTGAATCTTACTTATGATGAGAAAATCAAACTCCAGAATCTTCTTTTTACAAACTATCTTCCACAAAACAGAGTTTATAGGTATAATTATTTTTATGATAATTGTACAACTAGAGCCAGAGATCAGATCGAAAAGTGTATAAATGGAGAAGTTGAATATCCAGTATCGTTCCCCGAAAAGACATTCCGAGGCATTATACATGAATTTACAATAGGATTTAATTGGGAGAGATTCGGTATAGACCTGTGTTTAGGTGCTGGTGCGGATAAAACTATAGATATTCGTCAACAAATGTTTTCTCCTTTTTATATGCGTTCCTTTGCTGATAGTGCATATATCAAATGTGTTAATGGAGAGGTCAGGCCTTTGGTATTAAAGGAAGAGGTGATAGTTGATGCTGATCCGTCAGTTGATTACGAGAATTCTTTTCCATTTAGTCCGATTTCTTGTGCTACATTTTTCCTTTTCTTGAACATCATAATAGCGTTTGTTCAGATTATTAAGAAGAAAATCTACTGGGTGTGGGATTTGATTCTTTATTTGTCTCAGGGGCTGGCAGGATGTATAATTGCTTTCTTATTCTTCTTTTCAATACACCCTACTGTGGATTCCAATTGGCTTATTATGTTATTTAATCCTATACCATTATTTTATTTGCCGTTAATGATTTATAACGACATAAAACGTCGAAATGATAGGTGGCATTTAATAAATTCTGTGTATTTAACATTTTTTATAGTGATATTACCGCTAATACCGCAAGAAATTGATTTATCGGTATTACTTTTGGCACTTAGTTTGTTGTTTAATGCTGTGAGCCATCAGATAGTTTATAGAAAATAAAAATGAGAGAACGATTTATAACATCTTTAATTACTGCTATAGTTATTTCCGGAATTAATGCACAGGATGTTCCGGCTGTTCCTAAATTGGTAATAGGTCTGACTATTGATCAGTTGCGTACAGATTATATTGAGGCTTTTTCATCCATGTATGGTGAAAGAGGTTTCAAACGTCTTTTTAAGGAAGGACGTGTATATATGAATGGTGAGTATGATTTCATAAAACCTGATCAGACTTCATCTGTAGCTTCTATCTATACAGGTACAACTCCTTATTATAATGGTGTTGTAGGAAATAATTGGATGGACAGAAATACGCTTTGCGTAGTCAAGAGTGTCGACGACAAGGCATATATGGGCATATATACATCAGAAAATACATCTCCGCAACATCTTTCTGTTTCAAATCTCGCTGATGAACTGATGGTCTCAACTCACGGACAGTCTCATGTATATTCCATTGCTCCAACTAAAGAAATGGCAATAATGGGAGCAGGTCATGCTGCAAAGGGAGCCTTTTGGATTAATGATGAAAATGGAAAATGGAGTGGAACAACTTATTATGGGGCATTTCCTGAATGGGTGACTAACTTTAACGACCGTAATGGACTTGATTTCAGAATAGACCAAATAACGTGGGGGCCATATTTACCTGTTACGGCTTATAAATATATCACTACAGAAGCAAAACAACTGACATTTAAACATAGTTTTACAGATGAACGTCTGTACAAATATAAGAAATTTAAGACCAGTCCTTACGTAAACGATGAGGTTAATAAACTTGTTAATGTCTTTCTTAATAATACTAATGCTGGGTTGGATGATACTCCGGATTTGCTGACGCTAGGCTATTATGCCGGGAATTACGATGGTAAGCCTGATACAGAATATGCTATGCAGATTCAGGATATGTATGTCCGTTTGGATAATAGTATTGGGGATTTACTTGATATGGTCGATAAAAAGGTTGGTCTGAAGAATACCCTTATTTTTATTACTTCTACAGGTTATCGTTCTCCAGAACCCGAAGATTTGCCTCAATATAAGATACCAACTGGTGAATTTCATCTTAAACGATGCTCTGCTTTACTGAATATGTATCTCATGGCCATTTATGGCCAGGGACAGTATGTAGAAACGAGTTATGGCAATCAGATATATCTTAATCATAAGTTCATTGAAGAAAAGAATTTGAATCTTGCTGAGGTAATGACGCGTTCATCCGAATTTATTATACAGATGAGCGGCATACGTTCTGCATACTCTTCACAGCGTCTTTTGCTTGGGGCATGGGATCCTAAAATTGAAAAGATTAGGAATTCATTTACCAGAGAATGTTCCGGAGATTTATATATAGAAATATTACCGGGTTGGAAAGTTGTAGATGAATATACTAATACTATTAGAGTTGAACGTGAAGCATATACTTCGGTTCCTGTATTCTTTTTTGGATATAATATAAAACCAGAAATTCTATATTCACCTGTAAAAGTGGCAGCTGTTGCTCCAACGCTGGCACATTTCATGCGTATAAGGGCTCCTAACGCCAGTGTAGTGGCTCCTTTGACAGGAATACGTAAATAAATCTTTGCAATTACCGCATTTTGACGGTTTTTAATTATCTTTGTACGCCGTTGAATTTATTTAACGGCATTAATCGGTAAATAAAAAATAAAATATATAATGGGATTTAATGAATTTATAAGCAAGTTGTTCGGGAACAAAGCTTCTCGTGACATGAAGGAAATTCAGCCATGGGTAGAAAAAATTAAAGCTGCATACCCTGAAATAGAGAAGCTGAGTAATGATGAGTTGCGTGCCAAAACGGAAGAATTGAAAAAATATATCAAAGATTCTGCCGTAGAGGAAAACAAGAAAATTGAAGAGCTTAAAGCTACAATCGAATCTACAGACATCGAAAAGCGTGAGCCTATATTCGCACAGATAGATAAACTGGAGAAAGAAGTTCTTGACAAATATGAAAAAGCACTTAATGATGTGCTTCCTGTAGCTTTTGCTATAGTAAAAGATACAGCAAGACGTTTCACCCAAAACGAAGAGATAGAAGTTACTGCTACTGATTTCGACCGCGAACTGGCAGCAATGGGAAAAGACTTTGTCCGCATTGAAGGTGACAAGGCTATATGGAAGAACCATTGGGTTGCAGGCGGTAACGATATGAAATGGAGTATGATACACTACGATGTACAGCTCTTTGGTGGTGTAGTTCTTCATCAGGGCAAGATCGCGGAAATGGCAACAGGTGAAGGTAAGACTCTTGTGGCTACATTGCCTGTATTCCTTAATGCATTGACAGGTAACGGTGTTCATGTGGTTACAGTCAATGACTACCTAGCAAAACGTGACTCTGAATGGATGGGTCCTCTCTATATGTTCCATGGATTGAGCGTTGACTGTATTGACAAGCATCAGCCGAACTCTGCTGCACGTCGTCGTGCATATATGGCAGATATCACATTCGGTACAAACAACGAATTCGGTTTCGACTATCTGCGTGACAATATGGCAAACAGCCCTAAGGATCTTGTACAGCGCAAACATAACTATGCTATTGTCGATGAGGTTGACTCGGTTTTGATTGACGATGCACGTACTCCTCTTATTATATCAGGTCCTGTTCCTAAAGGCGACCAGCAGTTGTTCGAAGTTCTTCGTCCGTTGGTAGAACGTCTGGTAGAGGCTCAGCGTAAACTTGCTACACAATATCTGGCTGATGCAAAACGTCTTATAGCTTCAGACAAGAAGGAAGAGGTGGAAGAAGGATTCCTTTCTTTGTTCCGTAGCCATAAGGCTCTTCCAAAGAACAAACCTCTTATCAAATTCCTCAGCGAACCGGGTATCAAGGCTGGTATGTTGAAGACAGAGGCCATTTATATGGAAGCAAACAACAAGCGTATGCCTGAGGCTGTAGAACCTCTCTATTTCGTTATTGATGAAAAGATGAAGAGTGCAGACCTTACTGATAAGGGAATTGAACTTATTACAGGTAATTCTCAGGATCCTACGCTCTTTGTTCTTCCTGATATAGCGGCACAATTGTCAGAACTTGAAAACGAAACTTCCTTGTCTGACGAAGAAAAGTTGGCTAAGAAGGATGAATTGATGACCAATTACGCTATCAAGTCTGAACGAGTTCATACTATCAACCAGTTGCTTAAGGCATATACAATGTTCGAAAAAGATACTGACTATGTGGTAATGGATGGTCAGGTTAAAATCGTTGACGAACAGACTGGACGTATAATGGATGGTCGTCGTTGGAGCGACGGTTTGCATCAGGCTGTCGAAGCCAAGGAAGGTGTAAAGGTAGAAGCAGCTACACAGACATTCGCTACAATCACTCTTCAGAACTATTTCCGTATGTATCACAAACTGTCAGGTATGACAGGTACTGCAGAAACAGAAGCAGGCGAATTCTGGGATATCTATAAACTTGATGTTGTGACTATCCCTACTAACCGTCCTATCGCGCGTAAGGATATGAACGACCGTGTTTATAAGACTAAGCGTGAAAAATATAAGGCTGTAATCGAAGAGATTGAAAAGATGGTTGAAATGGGACGTCCTGTATTGGTCGGTACTACATCTGTAGAAATCTCTGAAATGTTGAGCAAGATGCTTACTCTCCGTAAGATTGAACATAACGTACTTAATGCCAAATTACATCAGAAAGAAGCTGATATTGTTGCTAAAGCCGGTTTGGGACGTACCGTTACTATTGCCACAAACATGGCAGGTCGTGGTACCGATATCAAGTTAAGCGATGAAGTAAAAGCAGCCGGAGGTTTGGCTATTATTGGTACTGAGCGTCATGAATCTCGTCGTGTTGACCGTCAGTTGCGTGGTCGTGCCGGACGTCAGGGAGACCCGGGTTCTTCTGTATTCTTCGTTTCACTCGAAGACGATTTGATGCGTCTGTTCTCTTCTGACCGTATAGCATCTGTAATGGACAAGTTGGGATTCAAGGAAGGCGAGATGATAGAACACAAGATGATTTCTAATTCTATCGAACGTGCACAGAAGAAAGTCGAAGAAAACAATTTTGGTATCCGTAAGCGTCTGCTTGAATATGATGACGTGATGAATAAGCAACGTAATGTAGTTTATACTAAACGTCGTCATGCTCTTATGGGTGAGCGTATCGGTATGGATATCGTAAATATGATTTGGGAACGCTGTGCCAATGCCTTGGATATGGCAACATATCATGAAGCTAAGATGGAAATTCTACAGACATTAGCAATGGAAACTCCGTTTACGGAAGAAGAATTCACATCTAAGGATAAGAATGTACTTACTGAAAAGACATTCGATGCTGCTATGGAAATCTTCAAGCGTAAAACTGAACGTATGGCACAAATAGCTAATCCTGTAATCAAGCAGGTATATGAAAATCAGGGACAGATGTACGAAAACATCATGATTCCTATTACTGACGGAAAACGTATGTATAATATTCCTGTAAACCTGAAGGCTGCATACGAATCAGAATCAAAAGAGATTGTGAAGGCTTTCGAAAAGGCTATACTTCTTCATACTATTGATGAGGCTTGGAAGGAGAATCTTCGTGAACTTGATGAGCTTAAACATTCTGTACAAAACGCAAGCTACGAACAGAAAGATCCATTATTGATTTTTAAGCTTGAGTCAGTGAAACTGTTCGATAATATGGTTTCGAAGATCAATAATAATACAATTTCTGTTCTTATGCGTGGTCAGATACCGGTGCAGGAACCAGAACAGGTACGTGAGGCTGCACCAGAACCAGCTCCAAGAAAACAGCAATACAAGGAAGAAAAAGTTGATTTAAATGATCAGGCTCAGCAGAATGCTGCTGGTAAGGATACTCGTGAAGTGAAAAACGAACCTTACAAGGCAGATAAAACTGTTGGAAGAAACGATCCATGTCCTTGTGGAAGTGGTTTAAAATACAAAAATTGTCACGGTAAAGTATAAGAATTTTAATAAAACCCACCTTTTAAAGGTCGTCTCTTAACAAAGGGACGGCCTTTATTATTATACCTTTATTACCTTTTAACTTCATAATATTCAGAAATATATTAATTTTGTACAGATTAAAACTAAACATATTATGAAGAAATATGCTTTATATATTATTGGCCTTGTAAGTGCTTTTCTTTCATCATGCAGTACTGTAAAAACACTTACTTTCGATCAGTTATCACCAGCTGAGGTTAATTTTCCGTATCAAATCTCGGTAGTTGGAGTGGTAAACAACATGCCATCGCGTCCCGCACCCAAAAAGAATATTCTCACATTGGGACAAATAGAAGCTGAAGGAAAGCAAGCCGCAGAAACACTATCCAGTTATTTGGCTGACAGTAAGTATTTTAATCAAGTCATAATTTGTGACTCGGCTCTTTGTTCAGATTCTCATTCTGTAAGTCTTTCAACTGATGAAGTAAGCAGACTTTCTTCAATGTTGGGAGTTGATATGATAATTTCATTTGAAAGATTATTTTTAGATGTACAAAAGAAAGAGCTCACTAATCCTGGTTGGGATGTTTCCATTCCTGTTTTGCAGGCGCAGGTTGTACCTGTTGTACGGTTATATATTCCTCAGAGACAAAAACCGGTTGCTGAACTAGTTTCTAAAGATACTTTGTATTTCGATCTTGTAAATAAAATATCAGAGAAGGAGCTTATTGATGAATGTACCAGACATGCTTCATCTGTTATTTGTAATAAAATAGTTCCTTATTGGCAGACTGTTAACAGAATTTATTTTGACGGGGGATGTGTCGAAATGAGGGATGCCGGTGTTTACGTAAGAGAGGATGATTGGAGTTCAGCCAGAGAATTGTGGACAAAGGTTTATAATCGTCAGAAAAAAGGAAATACAAAGTTTAGGGCAGCATATAACCTGTCGCTTTCGTTTGAGATGACAGGAGATATGGAAAAGGCGGAAGAGTGGTTGAAAAAAGCAGCTGATTGCGTGGCTACGGGTTCTGAAGAGGAGATGGTTCTAAAGTATTATACTGCTCAGTTCAATAAGAGAAAAAATGAATTGGGTAACTTGAATGTCCAAATGGGTCGTTTTAATAACAATTTCTGAGCTGTTTGTTTTGAAACTTTATAATTTTTAGTAATTTTGAGGTAATAAATATTTTATGCCTATGAATGTTAGTGAAAAAACACGTGCAGCTATATCGTCATCTATAAGAGAAGCATTATGCAGATATGTTTCGGGCGATGAGAATACTGTTGTTACAGATATACATTTGCAACCGAAGCAGGATAGTGGAGAACTATTGATATTCAATGACGATGATGAAGAATTGGCTCGTACTATTATAGATGAATGGGTGGAATGTGAATCTGAGGATTTTATGAAAGACATCGAACCTGTTCTGCGTTCAGAAATCGCAGCATTGAGTGATCAGGGATATTTTGAAAAACTGTCTTTGCTTAAGCCATATTCTTTTGTTTTGGTAGATGAGGACAAAGAGACTGTGGCTGAATTGATGTTAGTTGATGATGAAGATACTTTATTGCTTAATGATGAACTATTGAAAGGACTTGATGAGGAACTAGACGCATTCTTGAAAGACCTTTTGGAAAAATAATGAGGATATTTTGATAATCGGGGTAAGATTATATACTTGTAGATATAATCTTTCCCCTTTTTTTTATCTTAAACAAAGCTTATGGGAGAAAGGATTTCATTTAGAAAGAATGAACAATTACATACTGTGAATCCACGTTGGCGTGGCAATCCTTCCGTTAAAGGTAAATTCTTTAACCGTCAGCATAGATGGCGTCCTGGAATGGGAAGTATATTGAAGTGGAGATTCTCGCCTAATCCGCAAAGGAAAGAAAAGCGTAGGATAAAGTGGAATCCTAATGTTAGGTATCTCCATAATCTTGATTCGGTAACAGGTAATTCGCTGATTTGGTTGGGGCATAATTCTTTCTTTCTTCAATTAGGTGGAAAACGTTTCATGATTGATCCTGTTTTCGGAAGCATACCTTTTGTGAAGAGAAGGAGTACTTTTCCTGCCGATCCTTCAATATTCAGGAATATAGATTATTTGCTTATCAGTCATGACCATTTCGATCATCTTGACAAACCGAGTGTGGCTCGTCTGGTTTCCGAAAATCCCGGAATGAAATTGTTTTGTGGTATCGGTACCGGACAACTGATAAAAGGATGGTTTCCTGAAATGGAGGTAATCGAAGCCGGATGGTACCAGCAGCATAAGGATGACGGTCTTTGTCTGACCTTCCTTCCGGCACAGCACTGGAGCAAAAGAGGAGTGAGTGATGGCGGTGAGCGCCTTTGGGGAGCTTTTATGATACAGGCAGACGGAATAACTATTTATAATAGCGGTGATACGGGATACGCTCACCATTTTAAGGAGTTATCTGATATTTTCCCACACATTGACTATTGTATGATTGGAATAGGTGCATATAAGCCACGATGGTTTATGAAACCCAACCACATATCTCCATACGATGCCCTTACTGCTTCTGCTGAGATGGGTGCACGAATGACTATACCGATGCATTATGGCACTTTCGACCTTTCAGATGAACCTTTATTTGATCCGCCTCATGTATTTGCTGCTGAGGCCAGAAAAAGGAATATGGATGTCATGATTCCTGAATTGGGTGAAGTGGTTAAATTACATCATATCAGATAGAATCTGTTTTCTTGGAAAAACGGGATACACCTCTATAAACAAAAAATGAACAGCCTTTCGGACTGTTCATTTTTTGTTTATAGAAATATATTCGGTTGATTATTTTTTCAAGGCAGCGATGCTTTCTTTCAGTGCTGCAATCTTGGTTTCTGCATCAGCCTGTTTCTTGCGTTCCATTTCAATAACGTTAGCCGGAGCCTTGCTTACAAACTTCTCGTTGCTTAGCTTCTTCATTACGCTCATGAGGAATCCTTCCTGATATTTCAGGTCTGCTTCAAGTTTCTTCAGCTCTTCTTCCACGTTGATAAGGTTGCCCAGAGGAACTGCATATTCAGTTGTACCAACCATGAACGAAGCTGCACCTTCTGCCTTTGCATCTACCTGTGCTATTTCAGACAGGTTACACAATTTCTCTATCACAGCATTGAAGTCTGCTACAGGGCTTTCTCCAACCACTTCAAGATTCAAAGCCTCTTTCTGAGCAATGTTCTTCTGAAGTCTGATAGTACGGATGCCACCGATAACTTCTTTTACAGCTTCAAATTTGTTTATGATAGTTTCATCGTAAGTCTCTGTCATATTAAGAGTCTGAGTCATGATGCTTTCACCATCCTTGCGGTCATAGATGTGCTGCCACAACTCTTCAGTAATGAATGGCATGAACGGATGCAGAAGCTTGAGCAATGTATCGAAGAAGCTCAAAGTCTTTTCGTAAGTCACACTGTCAATAGGTTGTCCGTATGCAGGTTTCACCATTTCAAGATACCAGCTTGAAAATTCGTCCCAGAACAGCTTGTAAACCACCATAAGAGCCTCGCTCAGACGGTATTTGCTAAATAGGTCGTTTACTTCAGCTGTAGTTTTGGCAAGCATAGCTTCGAACCATTCAGTTGCCAGGCGTGCGTATTCAGGCTGTTCGTTGCCTTCTACGTTCCATCCCTTAACCAGACGGAATGCGTTCCATATCTTGTTGTTGAAGTTACGTCCCTGTTCGCAGAGAGCGTCGTCAAACAGGATATCGTTTCCTGCAGGTGCAGCAAGCATCATACCCATACGTACACCGTCGGCACCATATTTGTCTATCAGTTCAAGTGGGTCTGGTGAGTTACCCAGTGACTTGGACATCTTACGGCCGATTTTATCGCGTACGATACCGGTGAAGTAAACATTCTTGAAAGGCATGTCGCCCATATATTCATATCCTGCCATAATCATACGTGCCACCCAGAAGAATATGATGTCCGGTCCTGTTACAAGGTCGGCAGTAGGGTAGTAGTATTTTATTTCCTCGTTGCCCGGATTGTTGATTCCGTCGAACAGAGAGATAGGCCACAACCATGAAGAGAACCATGTGTCCAGACAGTCTTCATCCTGACGTAGGTCTTCAATCTTCATATCCTTGTTGCCTGTTTTCTCAATGGCAAGTTTCAAAGCTTCTTCAGCTGTTTCTGCTACAACAAATCCACCCTGAGGCAAAAAGTAAGCAGGAATTCTGTGTCCCCACCACAACTGACGGCTTATACACCAGTCCTTGATGTTTTCCATCCAATACTTGTAAGTGTTCTTGTATTTGGCAGGATAGAATTTCAGTTCATCATTCATTACAGGTGGCAATGCCATGTCTGCAAAGTGTTTCATCTTGAGGAACCACTGCATTGACAGTTTAGGTTCGATGGCAACGTTTGTACGTTCAGAGAAACCGACCTTGTTGTTGTATGCTTCAACTTTTTCAAGCAGACCTGCTGCAGCAAGATCTTTTTCAATCTGTTCGCGAACGTCGAAACGGTCCATGCCTACATACATTCCTGCAGCCTCGCTGATAGTACCGTTGTCATTGAAAATATCTATTGACTGGAGGTTATATTTTTCGCCCAGCATATAGTCGTTCACATCGTGTGCGGGAGTAACCTTCAAGCATCCAGTACCAAACTCTATATCTACATAGTCGTCTTCGATAACAGGTATTACTCTGTTCACTAGCGGAACAATCACCTTTTTACCCTTCAGCCATTCGTTTTTAGGGTCATTAGGATTGATACACATTGCTGTATCACCCATGATTGTTTCAGGACGTGTAGTGGCGACTATAGCGTAACGTCCCTCAGCATCACCTTCAACCTTATATCTTAGGTAGTATAGCTTGCTGTGTTCTTCCTTATATATGACTTCTTCGTCCGAAAGAGCTGTCAGGGCTTTAGGGTCCCAGTTAACCATACGTACACCGCGGTAGATAAGTCCCTTGTTGTAAAGATCAACAAACACCTTTATCACACTCTTGCTTCTTTCTTCGTCCATAGTGAAAGCAGTACGGTCCCAGTCGCATGAGGCTCCAAGTTTACGCAACTGCTTCAGGATGATGCCTCCGTGTTCGTGGGTCCATTCCCAGGCATGTTTCAGGAATTCCTCTCTTGTGAGGTCAGTTTTCTTTATACCCTGCTGAGCCAGTTTGTTCACAACCTTCGCTTCTGTAGCGATAGATGCGTGGTCTGTACCAGGAACCCAGCATGCGTTCTTACCCATCATACGGGCACGACGTACGAGGATGTCCTGTATAGTATTGTTAAGCATGTGTCCCATGTGGAGTACTCCGGTCACATTTGGTGGTGGGATTACGACGGTATATGGTTCTCGTCCGTCCGGTTTAGAACTGAAAAGTTTGTTGTCCAGCCAATACTGGTACCATTTTCCTTCCACATCTGCGGGATTGTACTTACTTGCTAATTCCATGATTTATATATAATTATTATTTGTTTTTACGAAATGTATAATCGGTTGCAAAATTAATAAAAGTTGTTCGAAAATTCAATATAATGACCTATAGTCTTTAAGTTGAATTGAGATGAGCATGATTTGAATATTGTTTTTGTTTCTTGAACGATTTATTCAGAACGGCGATACTGTTTTCTTTTCCAAAAATTGAATCCTGCATATATTTTTAGGCTTCCGAAAGAGTTTGTCATGGAAATATTGTCTTTTCTATAGTCGTAAGTATGCAGAAGAAATGTGGCTCCAACGTAGTATTTACTGTTGTTCCATGTTATACCGGCCCTGGTGATAAGGTCAAAGTTTATATCTTTTACCCATTGTGTCCAGTCGGAGTATAAGTTAGTAGGTATGCCGTTTATTTTAGCTTTTTTATATCCTATAGCCGGAAGGAGAGATATGTTTAGAAGACAGTTTTTTGCGAAAACCCAGTTATATCCATATCCTACACTTAGATTAAAATCGGTGTAGCTCAAACTTTTAAAATTGAGTGAAGGAGTTATCTGATTTTGTATTTCCTGTGGCAATTTTGTATTGTCAAACGATATCTTATGTTGTGAATAAGCAAATCCCACCATTGGTGAACCGCAACTTTTCTTTTGGTTAGTGGACTGGCTGTATGCTGCAGGATAAGAGTATTTGTCGCTTTTGAATATGTAATATGCGTTCAATCCTTTTATACTACTGTTGAAACCATCGAAATCAACTCCAATGTAGTCTTGTGACAAGTTGAAATTCTTACATTTTGTGATTTTGAAATTACTGCCTGTTTTTCTGTAATATAGGTCCAGACCAAATTTTGCACTATAGAGATTGAAAACTGTCTCTGTCCTTTTTTGGTCTTTTTTATTGTTGAATAAGCTACCTAAATCGAATGAATATCCCAGAAAAATCCATCTCCAACCGAAATAAAATCCCAGTTTTGTATTTACTTTGGGAGCAAATCCTAGTATCTTGTTACCATCATTATTTGTACTTCCTAAGTGATAATGTTCAAACCATGTACTTTGTTCCAGCATAAAAGTAAGGTTATACTTATTGGGTAGGATGTAAGATGTGTCGGTTTTATTAAACCAGTCTACGGCTTTGTTTATAAAATTCTTAGTCTGAGCTGATGATTGTTTCTTCAATATTGTTTCTGTAGGAATAGAATCGTGTATTCGCACTAAATCCTTCCTCATTTCCTGAGCGAAAAGAAAGCTTGGAATGAGGTATAATAATGTTAATATTGTTACACGAGCTCTAATTCGCACTTTTATAGTTTATTTAAAATCCTGTCCATAACCCAGTTTGTAGGTGTTGCACTTACTCCATCACATGTACAGATAGATTTTCCTTGCAGATGTTCCACTACTGCTTTTATCAAAGGTAACTGTACGTGTGGCGGGTTCTGGAGAACAATTTCCTCACGTCCTCTTTCCGTATGAAGCGCTATAGGGTCGTATGTGAATATTGAGAAACATATCATACCTTTGTCACCTATAATTTCTATTCTGTCCTCTTTTGCTGATTCATGAGCTACGAAACACCATGATCCTGAACCAGGCAATCCTGAGTCAAATTTGAAGCATGCACTTATAGTATCTTCGGCTTCGTAAAGCCCTCCTCTGTTGCTTTTATAACCTTCGGCTTCAAGTATACAACCGAACATGTCTTGGAGTAAATCAAGTTGATGAGGAGCCAGGTCATAGAAATATCCACCTCCCGATATTACAGGTTGTACACGCCATGGAAGATTCTTGGTGTTATAGTCCAATGCTCTTGGAGGCTGTGCAAACCTTATCTGAACGTTTATTACATTACCTATTTCTCCTGATTTTACCAGCTCTTTGACTTTCTGGAAGTAAGGAAGGTATCGTCTGTAGTATGCAACGAAACATGGAATGCCTGTTTCTTTCGATATTCTGTTTATTCTGGCACAGTCTTCGTACGATGCAGCCATTGGTTTTTCTATATAAACAGGTTTACCGGCTTTCATCGCCATTATTGCAAATGTGGCATGTGATGAAGGAGGTGTGGCTATATAGATGGCATTTACTTCTTCATCTCCAATAAGTTCCTGTGCATCAGTATACCATTTGGGTATGTTATGTCTTTCTGCATACGATTTTACCTTTTCTTCGTCGCGGCTCATCACTGCAACTACTTTGGATCCTTCTACCATATTGAATGCGGGGCCACTCTTTTTTTCTGTTACTTCACCGCATCCTATGAAACCCCAATTTACCTTGTCAAATTTCATCATAACGGAGCTAATAATTTCGGTTAAAGTATTCTTTATATAAATCTTTATATTCTTTAGTTTTGATATATCTTTCCAGCCAACAGTTTATACTGTCCAGCAGTATTGGTGCATTTCTGTTAATTCCCCATGAGTAAAATTGGTTAAAGCTTATGTTTGTGTTCAGATCAAGATTCTTAAATCTTTTGGCATACATTTTTGCTGTCCTCTCATCGCACACCGCATAATCAATGTCTCCTGCTGATACCATAGCCAAGAGTTGTTCAGGACCATAATCGGTTATTTCTTTTATATATATGGAATCACCTATTTCGTCCATTAGATTATTTATTCTCATCAGTGCGGGTGAATCCTTTATTATATTTATAGTCTTTCCTGCAAGTTTAAGAGGACTGTCAATATGATTGTTTTCATCCTTTCTCTGAATAAGAATTTGTTTTCCTATAGCGAAAGGATTTGTAAATAAAATACTGTCTTTAAGTTCTGAGGTTGTAGCTGTTCCCAATGCAATCATATCGTACCTTCCTTCAATGACACCTTTGATTCTTTTCTCATAACTCATTTCAGGCGTCATTTCAAGTTTTAGTCCTTTTTCTTTTGCAAAAGCATTTAAGATTTCATAATCAAACCCATAGGTCTCTCCTTTAAATATATAAAAACTTAGGGCATTATATTCAGTTACAGCCTTTATAACTCCTGATTCCATTATTCCGGGATAGTCTCTAGAGTAGAATTTCTCTTCCGGCTTTTTTCTGGAGAACAATAGTATTATAACAGTCGATACGACTATTATGGATATTATATATTTCAGAAGTTTTCTTACCATATAATCAAACTGTCTTTATTTGAAATTAATCGAAGAAATTCCATGAAATACCTAGTTTCAGGCCTCTTGGGTTTAGGGGATAATGTGGAGCAAGGAAATAACTTCTTTCTCCTGTGCCCTGAACAAGATTATACATCATTACAAAAAAACGTGTACGTTTAAGATGTAGATTTATGTATCCGTTTACTAGCGGATATCCTCCCAACTTATATCTTGTGTCTTTGTTCTGTAGATAGAATTGACCAATTGCTGGTGCATAATCAGGAGCATAGTATTGTGTGAAATACCTGACATCCGCACCCAACTCTACAGTCAGAACTTTCTTGGCAAGTCCGGCTCTGATATATAGGTTATGGTAAAGAACCAGTTCAGGTAGTGGTAATATGTTGCTGTTGCTGCTCTTCTGATAAATTACTTCATTGTCCAGATGCAATATTCCAAATTTAAAGTCCTGTCTCAGTTTTGCACTGAACACCTGTATGTTACCCGAATGTTGTTTCACAGCTATGTCGTTTTTGTAGGTCGTAGCCTCTCCTTCACCACCTGTGTATGCCACCGAAGTATTGTCTAGATAAGTGTAGTTTGTTATATTCTCCACACCTGCATGTAATTGGGTTTTCCATTTGTCAATACTCAGTTTGCCTTCAATCTTAGTTCGTGTAATCATTGACAAGTCATTGTCCCACCAATAATGTTTTGAGTGGAAATGACGATAGTAGAATGCAGGGTTCTGATTCTTTATGTATGCTTTAGCGTCAAGTCTTACGGTATCATTGAACAGCTTGAAGTTCAAGTCACCTTTTCCTTCAATATTAAATTGTCCTATGTCTTCTCCAAGTACAGCTATCTCGCCAAGCACATCATAATGCAATGTCTTACCCTGTGATTTTATAAGCTGTCCTCCTACTGATAGGACATTCTCCTTGTAATCTCTCATGAACTGTCCGGCTTTCCCTTCTATACTGTCAGTCATCGAGAATCTTCTATGTTCGAAACTGACGAAAGCTGTCAGCCCTGCTTTCGCCCATTTGTTGAATCCCTCTCTCAAGGATATTCCTACAGTGTTCTTTACAGACATGTATTTGGTAATGTCTGTAGAGTCATTCCCTAGATAATGATTTTGGAAATACTCTCTGTTTTGTGTATCATTATAAGAAATATAACGGCGTGTGTTCATATCTACCTTTACGGTATGTATGAAGCTGGTCACCGGAACAAAAATCTCTTTCGCTATTGTATCATTTTCGTTTGTTTCATCTTTATAAAAACCTAAATTGTATCTGTGTGTCAGAAATGCATGATAGCCAGTGTTTTTATTCCATATATCCTGCAAGTTTGTCGGTATTTCGTATGACTTGAAAACTCTTCCTCCCTCAGCCATTTCTATAGGTTGTGTCACATATCTGTCATCAGCGATACCTCCGTTTTCAGTGATCTTCATATTATCATTCAAGAAGCTGAAGTGCATCTCGTATTTGTCACCATGATAATAAGCGAACAGGTTCCCATTGAAAAGTGCGGTAGACTGGTTTAGGTATTTACCTCTACCGTAAATATAGTCAATGTTGAAACCGAATCCGAGTCTTTTGTTGGCATTTACTGCGAAATAAGCCTTGAATCTTTCCTCAGCTCTTCTACCTGAACCATGTTTGTAGTATGTTAGATTTGTAAATGGTGATTTTGTATTTGTATATATTATTTTTTCAGGAGTAAGGTATGCAAAGTCATACGGGTCTGTGAAGAATTCCTGTGTAGTCTCTGCTCTTTCAAAAAATACGTGTGAAATACGTGGTGAACCAAGATTTCCAAGATATGTATAGTGTCCTGTAGGTCCGCCATTGTCGTTTGTGTTTTGGAATCCGAATTGAAGAGTGTCCACAGGTATTGTGGTTTTATTTCCAAAGCGTTCTTCGATAACCCATGAGCTGAGTCCCACAGGTATAGTGCTTGCGTCGTTAACAGCAGTTGTGTCTATGGGATTACCGTTTCTGTCGAAACGATTACTGCTAACCCCTGACGCAGAAGAACCGTATTGGTTTTGCATCATGTTCTGTGCCTGTGCAAACATGCTTATGCACGCAAGTATAAATATAGCTGTAATAAGTATCTTTCTCATATCGTGGCAAAGATAGTGCAAAACGAGAGAAGTACAAAACGAAAATATAGTTTTCGGTTTGTAAATCCGAGGTTCAGTCTATCTTATTCAAAGATACAATATAAAAACGAAAAAAGGAGGATAATCGTTAAGAGATTATTCCTCCTTTTTAACATATAGGATATAATAATGATTTTTTATGCTTCTTTTATTATTTCCATACCAATGCGTATAGCTTCTTCGTTCATCGGTATGAGGTGGTGGTGACGTTCAGGCAAAGTCTTTCGCAATGCTTTTACTACACTTTCTGTTGATACTACCGGCATCAGTTTCAGCAATCCGCCAAGTACTATCATGTTGAAAGTCTTCGCCATGTTGCGTTCGTTTGCTTCATCCATGGCATCAATACGGTAAACTTTTATATCTTTTCTGGTAGGAGGATTGATAATTCCATATCCGTCGTAGATAAGTATTCCACCAGGTTTTACCTTACTCTCAAATTTTGCAAGTGATGGCTGGTTCAATATTATGGCGCAGTCATATTTGCTTAATATAGGAGATGATATTCTTTCGTCGCTCACAATAACCGTTACGTTTGCAGTTCCACCTCTCTGTTCAGGTCCGTATGCCGGCATCCAGGTCACTTCCTTGTTTTCCATCAATCCGGAGTAAGCAAGAATTTTACCCATGGACAAAACTCCCTGTCCTCCAAATCCGGCTATAATTATTTCATGCTTCATTTTCTTTTTGAATAATAGAGTGATTGAATATTATAAAGTAGTGTCCTTCAGGTCGCCTAGCGGGTAGAATGGGAACATGTTCTCTTCCATCCATTTGTTGGCTTTTTCCGGTGACATTTTCCAACCGGAGTTACATGTAGATACTATTTCCACCAGGTTCGAGCCTTTTCCCTGCATAGAGTTTTCGAATGCTTTTCTTATGGCTTTCTTTGCCTTGCGGATGGCTGCGACAGTATGAACTGACTGTCTTGTAACATAACAGGTTCCTTGCAGTGTGGCGGCAATTTCAGTCATTTTAAGCGGATATCCGTGTATTTCAGGATCACGTCCGTAAGGACAAGTAGCTGTTTTCATTCCCACCAGTGTAGTAGGAGCCATCTGTCCGCCTGTCATACCGTATATTGCGTTGTTTATGAAGATAATGGTAATATTTTCACCCCTGTTGAGTGCGTGTATTGTTTCTGCTGTACCTATACATGCCAGGTCGCCGTCTCCCTGATATGTAAATACCAGTCTGTCAGGCCATAGTCTCTTTATTGCAGTGGCTAGTGCAGGCGCACGTCCGTGGGCCGCTTCCTGACAGTCAATGTCAAGGTAGTTATACATGAATACTGCACATCCCACAGGGCTGACTCCTATAGCCTTTTCGCTCATTCCCATTTCTTCTATTACTTCGGCAATAAGCTTGTGTACCACACCGTGGCTACATCCCGGGCAGTAGTGCATCGGATTATCGTTAAGCAGTTTCGGCTTCTGGTAAACCAGATTTTCCGGCTTCATTATTTCTTCTTTTGTCATATTATTTTCCTCCGTAATTGTCATAGTAAGAAGCGGAACACGAATTCTATCATCTTCAGGAACAGTGAAGCGCCGCACACATAAAAGAATACGGTTTTGTCATCGCCTAAAGTGAAATATAGGATAATAGATGCCAGTGCTCCAAGCATGAACAGAATGTTCAATATGTTTCTTATCTTGTCGTTGTCCATTATTTCTTCTTACTGGGGTTATTTAATGAGTTTTTCTTTCAAAGCATCTACCACTTCGTCCGGATCAGGTACGATACCGCCCAAACGGCCGAAATGGTGTACAGGTACGTTGCACTCTACAGCCAGTTTTACATCTTCAATCATTTGTCCGCTGTTGAGTTCTACCACCAATATACCTTTGACTTGTTTTGCTCTTTCTGCAATTTCCGGAGATGGGAACGGCCATAATGTTATAGGACGGAACAGACCTACCTTTATACCTTCCTCGCGTGCATGTTCCATTGCCTTTTGTGCTATACGAGCGCATGAACCGAATGCTACTATCAGGTATTCTGCATCTTCGCATTCTATTTCCTCATAACGTCTTTCGTTGGCTTCTATTTCCGCATATTTGTTCTGCAGATGTAAGTTTCTCTGTTCCATTACGGCAGGATCAAGTTCCAGAGAAGTGATTACGATAGGTTTGCGTCCTTTACATCCTGTCGATGCCCAAGGACACTGTTCGATTATTTCTTCATCTGTACGTCTTGGGCGTGGCTCAGGCAATACCACCTTTTCCATCATCTGACCTATTACACCGTCTGCAAGTATCATTGCCGGATTACGGTATTTGAATGCCAGGTCAAAACCTAGTTTTACGAAATCAGCCATTTCCTGAACTGATGCCGGTGCAAGTGCTATCAGGCGATAGTCACCGTGTCCTCCTCCCTTTGTAGTCTGGAAATAGTCTGCCTGACTTGGCTGTATTGTTCCCAGTCCCGGACCTCCACGCATTACGTTTACGATAAGACAAGGCAATTCTGCTCCTGCTATATAAGATATACCTTCCTGTTTAAGGCTGACTCCGGGACTTGATGATGATGTCATTACCATTTTTCCTGTTCCCGCACCACCATATACCATGTTTATTGCGGCAACTTCACTCTCTGCCTGCAGAACCACCATTCCGGTTGTTTCCCATGGCTTCTGTTCAGCCAGTGTTTCAAGCACTTCTGATTGCGGAGTGATAGGGTAACCGAAGTATCCGTCCACACCGATACGTATTGCGGCGTGTGCTATGGCTTCGTTACCTTTCATTAGAACTACTTCTTCTGCCATATTTTTCTTTATTTATCGTTTATTCTTAATAGTATGGTTATTCACATTTTGCTCTGTAAACAGTCAGGCAACCGTCTGGACATACGATAGCGCATGATGAACAACCGTTGCAAGTGTCTTCTACCACCTGCTGTACATAATTATATCCTTTTTGATTTACTTTTGGAGTAAGAGCCAATACTTTAAGCGGGCAAGCAACAACACAAAGGTTACATCCTTTGCATCGCTCGGTGTTTACTACCACCACTCCTTTCATTTTAGCCATATATATACGTATTTAGAGTTTTATTGATTAAACATATCTTTATTATAGAAATTCAGGATATCCATCATCATGGCTCTGGCATCTTTTGCCGGGCTTTCCGGATTGATGTTTATGGCTTCCTGATAATTGTTGAGCGCGCCTTGCCAGTCACCAAGTTTTCTACATGCATTTCCTTTAAGATAATAAGCTCTGTCAGCGTATTCTGTGTTCTGTTCAATAATTCTGTCCAGAGCTTCCTTGGCTTCGGCTATACGGCCGTCTTTAATCATTATTTTTATGTTCTCCAGTATATTATTCATCAAAATACAAAATGTTAAGACGTATGCAAAGATACATTTTATTTAATATCAAAGTCTTTTTTTTAAGAATAAATAGTCATCGATTGTCCTTTTTTTGTGTGTATTGTTGTTATTTTATATATTTCTTTTGTAAGTATTTTTATTTGTTATACCTTTGCGAGGTTGAAACAAAAAGAATGAGAATCTGAAATATAACTAACTTTAAGAGTTTAAAATGAACAAAATTATTTCAAAAGAACATTTTTCAGAGAAAGTTTTTAAGCTTGTTATTGAAGCTCCTCTGATTGCAAAATCTCGTAAAGCAGGTCATTTTGTCATTGTACGTGTAGGCGATAAGGGTGAACGTATGCCTCTTACCATAGCCGAAGCAGATCCTGTGAAAGGTACAATTACATTGGTGGTTCAGAAAGTGGGATTGTCTTCAACTCGTCTTTGTGAGTTGAACGAGGGAGATTATATCACAGACGTAGTAGGACCTTTGGGTAAAGCTACACACATTGAAAACTTTGGTACTGTAGTTTGTGCCGGAGGTGGAGTAGGAGTAGCTCCTATGCTTCCTATCGTTCAGGCTCTGAAGGCTGCCGGGAATAAGGTTATTACAGTACTGGCCGGACGTTCAAAGGAACTTATCATTCTGGAAAACGAGATGCGTGCAAGTTCTGACGAAGTAATTATCATGACTGACGATGGTTCATATGGAAAGAAAGGTCTGGTTACAGAAGGTATTGAAGAAGTAATCAAGCGCGAAAAGGTAGATAAGTGTTTTGCCATTGGTCCTGCCATCATGATGAAGTTCGTTTGTCTGCTCACAAAGAAATACGAAATTCCTACAGATGTATCTTTGAATACTATCATGGTTGACGGTACAGGTATGTGTGGTGCATGCCGTATCACTGTAGGAGGCAAGACTAAGTTCGTTTGTGTGGATGGTCCTGAGTTCGATGGACATCAGGTTGATTTCGATGAAATGTTGAAACGTATGGGGGCGTTCAAGGATATTGAAGTAGAGGAAATCCACAAGCTCGATCCTAAACCGGATACATGCGAGGCTGTAAAACCGGCTGACGACCGTTCTGCACAGTGGCGTGAAGAATTGCGTAAGAGTATGAAACCGAAAGAACGTACGCTTATCCCACGTGTACATATGAACGAGCTTGATCCTGAATACCGTTCACACAGCCGTAAGGAAGAAGTTAACCTGGGCTTGAATGAAGAACAGGCTCTGACAGAAGCTAAACGTTGTCTTGACTGTGCCAATCCTTCATGTATGGAAGGTTGTCCTGTAGGAATCAATATACCGACATTTATAAAGAATATAGAGCGTGGTGAGTTCCTTGAAGCTGCACGTGTATTGAAACAGACTAGTGCACTTCCGGCTGTTTGCGGTCGTGTATGTCCACAGGAAAAACAGTGCGAGTCTAAATGTATCCACCTGAAGATGGGACACGAGGCTGTAGCCATCGGCTATCTTGAACGTTTCGCTGCCGATTATGAACGCGAAAGCGGACAGATTTCTGTACCTGAAATAGCTGAAAAGAAAGGAATCAAAGTAGCAGTTGTTGGTTCTGGTCCTGCAGGTCTTTCATTTGCTGGCGATATGGCAAAGATGGGTTACGATGTAACGGTGTTCGAGGCTTTGCATGAAATTGGTGGTGTGTTGAAATACGGTATTCCTGAATTCCGTCTTCCTAACAAGATTGTTGACGTAGAAATAGACAACCTTTCTAAGATGGGTGTGGAATTCGTTAAGGACTGTATTATCGGTAAGACTGTAAGTGTGGAAGACCTCGAGAAAGAAGGATTCAAAGGTGTCTTTGTTGCATCAGGTGCCGGTCTGCCTAACTTTATGAATATTCCGGGTGAGAACTCTATCAATATCATGTCATCGAATGAGTACCTGACACGTGTCAACCTGATGGATGCTGCAAGCGAAGATTCTGATACTCCTGTCACATTCGGTAAGCGAGTAGCTGTAATCGGTGGTGGTAACACTGCTATGGACTCTGTCCGTACAGCACGCCGTCTCGGTGCAGAAAAGGCAATGATAATCTATCGCCGTTCGGAAGCTGAAATGCCTGCACGTCTTGAAGAAGTTAAGCATGCCAAGGAAGAAGGAGTAGAGTTCCTTACACTGCATAACCCTATTGAATATATTGCCGACGAAAAAGGTCGTGTGAAACAGGTTGTTCTTCAGAAGATGGAACTTGGCGAACCTGACGCTTCAGGTCGTCGCAGTCCTGTTGCCATACCTGGAGCTATCGAAACAATAGATATCGATATGGCTATCGTCAGCGTAGGTGTATCTCCTAATCCTATCGTTCCAAATTCTATTCCTGGCTTGGAACTTGGACGTAAAGGTACAATTGCAGTAAATGAAGATATGCAGTCTTCAATTCCTACAATTTACGCAGGTGGTGACATCGTTCGCGGTGGTGCTACAGTTATCCTTGCCATGGGTGACGGTCGTCGTGCCGCAGCGGCAATGGACAAACAGTTGAGCGGTAAATAATTTTAGACTACAGTTTTAGCGGTAACATTCCGTTCTGAAATAATTATGAGGGCAGTCTTGACTATCTGTGATAGTTAAGGCTGTCCTTTTTTTATACCATAAAAAAACTCGGCTGCTACAAGAGCGGCCGAGTTTCATATAATATTAAAGTTGATATATTAATTTGCAGGTGAATTATTTACAGGTATAGATAATGTTTCCGGAGTTTTTAGTTGGATATTACTCCAGTCTTTCCATGTAGGAGATACAATATATTGTGGCTCCTGCATTTTACCCAATAGAGCTGTAGCTTTCTTCACTTCGGCATTTGTTCTTTCAAATAGTTCCTGCATAGTGATATCGCCCTTTGCATCTTTAATTGTCTTTAACAGGTAGTAAGTGTAATATCCCTGTTTCTTGTCATGATATACACTGGATGTCTGGTCACCGCTACTTGAAGAGAAACTGATTGTATTTCCCTGTGGCATTCCTAATTTAGGAACGACACGAACACCCTTTTGTGCTATCAGAGGAGCAGCACTCTTGTAACCACCGCTGAAACATGCGTCAAGGAATACATACGCACCTTTTACAGGATATGTAGCCAGTCTTTGATACAGGTCGGCAAGAGAAATACCAAGGTGTATGTTCTTACCGGTGATATCTACTGGCAGGAGATATGCCTGTTTTGTCGCTTCATCATTGTTTCCGTGTCCGGAGTAGTAGAAGAATAGTTCAGCCTCTGGGTCTGTACTTGCCATGTTGAGCAACCAGTCGAGCTGTTCATGCATCATACCGGCAGTGGCATTTGGTATTACCTTAATTTGTCCTGTCGGGATACCAAATGTTCTTACACAGTATTCTCTGAATATCATGGCATCATTTACAGCGTATGGTACATTGATTTCAGCATTTGCTCCTGTCATACTGTAGTCTTCATTACCGATAATCAAGGCATATCTGTGATTGTTTACAGCTCCTTCTGGAATGTCTTCAAGAAGTTCGCTCTTGAACGACAGTTGGAAATCCTGTACATTTACTTTTCTGTTGGCAATCTTACCGTTTATCTTTATAGAGTTTGCAGCTGTAAGATATTCTCCGACTTTAACTTTATATGCTTCGTTGATATGTGACGATTGGGTTTCTTCTACAGCAGTCAGCATTACGGCTACAGAGTCTTCTGCGAATCTTTTGTTTACAATAAATCCATAATCCAATGTAGCCACATCTCCAGGAGCTATACTGTCTATTATCATTTCAGGTGAATCTGTAGTATATACATTCTTTGGAAGTCTGAAGTTTACTTTTACATTCTTAGCAGTCTTCGTACCGAAGTTTTGTAAAGCAATAGTCAGTTTACCGTTGGAACCTAGAGTGATTGAAGAACCGTTAGAAGCAAAGAACTGATGGTCGGCAATTTTAAGTCTTGGCATGGCATATTCCTGAGCGTTTACAATCAGTTCCGAAGGATCTGCGTCGAATCCGTTGGCCTCGAAAGCATAGATGTTGATTTTTGTAAGAACAGTTGGCATTTCTTTCTTTACAAGATATCTGAAAGTGTATTCTTTCGACTTTCCGGCTTCTATGTTTCCACCGTCAATTTCTCTCGGACCTTCAAAATATTGGTCATATCCCTGTTGCTCTGAAAGTCTTAACCTAATACTATAAGCATCGCCTTTACCTTTATTTTCTATGGTAAATTTAACAGCAAAGCTTTCACCTGCATCAATAACCCTATTGTTATTTCCATCGATGAAACTGTCCACTCTGATTACAAGCTGTGCCGGATCTAAAGGAACAGGTGTTGAAGTTGTATTGTCTGCTACGTTTTCAACTTTCTTTAATGCTTCATTATAAGCCATCAATCTTGGTTCAAATGTAGTAAACGAAGCACCGTCGGCTATTATTTTATTTAGTACTTCATATTCACTCTTCATATCCATATATTGATATACTCCGGCAAGTCCTTGCATATACATCTTTGATTCAGGTTTCTGTTTCAAAATCTGCAGGAACAGTTTCTGGGCTTCAAGCAGGTATGTAGCTGCCTTTTGTCTTACCAGTGCATATTCCGTGTCGCTGGCTATAGTTGCTCCGTCGTTTACTATTTTTGTTGCAACATTAAAGTTGGCACGTGCCAGTCCTGTCAGTAATTCGAAATTGTTAGGAGCAAGTGCATATAGTCTTTTATATATGTCAAGGGCTTCTATGTTGTTTCCCTGTTTTTCCAATATTCTGGCTTTAATAGGCAGAACCTGTAAGTTGTTTGGATCTATAGTAAGAATTCTGTCAATAGCATTCAGTAGTTTAGGCATATTGTTTGTGGCAATATGTACATTGACAAGATTGTATAGGAAATCAAGTGAAACAGGGTACTTTTGAATTGCTTTTTCCAGTATCTTTTCCTGTTCTGCATAGTTTTTCTGATTCATATAAATCATGTTCAGATAAACGTAACAGTCTTTTTCCTGTGTCTGGTCTCCAGTCTCAAGATATAGATTGAAATACTTTTTTGCTATTTCCAGTTTTTGCAGATTATAAGCCGAAACGGCTGCAAAATATACTATTGAATTGTATCTGTCATCCTTTGGAAGCATCTCGCTTCTGAAAATTGGCATGTATCTTACATCGATATAAGCCGAAGCAAAGTCAAAAGCTTTTGATGTTTCCTTCTGCTCATAATAATACAGTGCGGCATTCAAAAGGAACGGATACATTGAGCGCAATCTGTTTTTTGTACCGTTAATATAGCTTGAATTATTGTCTGTTCTTGTAAGTTCGGCAAAGTCTCTGTATGATTCCCATAAATAAGCATACATGCTGTTCATGTTGTTGCCTTTGTCCTTTTCACTTTCAAAAAGAACATATTGCTGATTTGCTTTCTTGTATAAGCTGCCTGCATCTTGGGCAAATGTACATATCGAACAAGATACCAGCAGTAAGAATGAAAAAATTAATTTAACCATAATATAAAGAAATTAAAATAGAAGGACTGTAATGAATATTATCAGCCCTTCTTTAGTATGTCATGTGATATTAATCAATAATTATTTTTTAGCGTTAGGGAAAGCATCCACAATAAGGAACTCGATATTTATACGTCTGAATTCACCACCTCTTTCTTTTGCTACTTCAACGTGATATTCAAATTCGTTTTTCGTAGTTTTCAGTGTGTTGACATTGTTCTTTATATAGTCCATAACTCCGGCAGCTCTAAGAAGCGCCAACTGTTCGTTTCTTGTAATTCCGCTTTCTTTTGTCACTGTTATGTTATCAAGATTACCGTCTTTGTAGTATGGCTCATCGACGAATTCACCATATTGTCCTTTATATGCAATCTTGCTTCGTATTGGGCTTGCATCTGCAGAACCGGTAATTATGATTTTAACCTGTTTTCCTTCACCCAGATAGTTTGCAAATTCGCCTTCAAAGGCGTTCTTGATAATCTTCATCAATGACATTGCCGCATTTGAGTTTTGTATGTCATATCCACCTGACGGGAAGTCTTCTTTTGCGGAGAACTCCTTATTTATAACCTCATACTGGTAGCCGACCTTGTAGTTCAGAATTTTTTCTCCGTTGGCATTAACATCAGGTACGACTTCTGTCTTGACATTAATCTGTGTATTATCTGTAATCAGTTCATCCTGCTTGTTTTCAGCTACAACATTCTCTTTGATTGCTTCCAGTTTGGCTTCTTCCTGGCTGGCTTGTTGTATGATTTCCAGAGGAACGAAATTACTGTCATCTTGTATAGCAGACATTTTTTGTCTTCCAAGATTATCATAAATATAAACTTTGTTAGTAGTTTCGTTTTTAACTTCCACGTATGCCAGTTCGAATTCATCATTCTCATTCAGGTAGTAAACTGCATTTTCAAATTTCAGGTCTTTACTGTCTTTGAATGAGTCCAGATCTTCCATAGGCACCTCAAGTGCGATAGACGACATAGTGTTGAACCCTACGTTAAGCATTCCGTTTGTTGTGTCATAATTACCTATGAACGGATTTTCCAAAGAGATTCTGTCGCCGGCAAGTTTTGTTGCAGCCTCATTTTCAAATAAAATCTGTTGCTTGAGGCGTGTTTCGTCGTTCACACGGATAGCATATTCTTCCATTGTTTCGCCTTGCATCATCTTCATCCATTCATTCATTTTGGCATCAACTTCGCTGTTTACCAATTTTCCATAGAATGGATTTAGTCCGTTAGCATCCCAGAAAGATATGGATTTCTTTCTTCCTGAAATCATGAAAACGTCTTTGCTCTGATTATCCATAAAGAATTTCAGTCTTGAAATTCCTTTGTCGGCTTCATCAATTTCTTGCTCTATTTTGTTGTTCTTCAGGTTGATAACAATCACTTTGCTATCGTCTTTTACTACTGCTATATACTTGCCGTCCGGGTGAAAATATGGATTTCTCAATGTTCCTCCAATACTGTCGAAAGTGTGACACACTGTCCATGTCTTGGTGTCGAATATTTCCAGCCCTTTTTCTTTTGTGGTAACAGCAAATTGAGATGCGTCTTTATTAAAGCAACTACCTGTTAAAGTAGCGCCTGTCTTTATGTTTTTTCTAAGTTCTTTAGTATTGAAATTCCAAATGTTTATTTCATTTCCATGGCTTGAAGCAATGAAATAATTATTCGAACTCATCTCAAGAGATGTTGCTGGTGAACTTGTCTTTATATATGCCTGAGGCAGGTATTCTTTAGTATCGTAAATGATAATTTCATTAGCAGATGTACCTTCGATGAAATGTCTTGCGTTGTCCGAATAGCACATACTTGTTGTTTCAGCCTTTTTATATTCTTTTCTCTTCTCTTTTAGAGTAAACAGTTTTCTGTCTTTTTTATAGAAAGAGAAAATCATTATATCTTTACCTGGTCTTGAAACAGCTATGGAACTTCCGGTTGGATTGAATACCATGTTGTTCAGTTTAGTGTATGTGGTGATAGGATTGTCTCTCAATGCAAGCAATTCACCGTTTGACAGGTATGCAATACAATAAGTTGTATTATCAAACATTTTTATTTCATACTGTGACGGAAATTCCTTCTTGTAATTAATCTGGGCACTTGCTACATTTATACCTAAAGTAGCAGTAAGCATACAGGCAAATAGGCTTTTGCCTTTAAAAGTTAAATCGATTTTCATACTATATTCTTATTTTATCTTTAATATTTTATTACGGTTGGTTTTAAATTCTTAAGATTAGGCGGACACCATCCGACTGGCACATAACTGTTACATGTCGGTTCACAGTAAGTGTATTCGCAATCGTCGATTACCAATGTTTCTCCTTCAACTTTTTCGTTGAATTTCACAGCCGAAGCAAGATGGCCCGGATAGTATAATAGTACTGTTTCCAGTCCAAGTAAATCTCTCACCAGTGTGGTAAACAGTGCTGATCTGTCTTCACAGTCGCTGAAAGGATAGAATAATGTCTCTTCAGGGAAAAATGGTCTGTCTTGTCCCCATACAAGGTCGTCCAGCTGATATTCGAAAGCTGTTTGTACGAATCCTATCAATACATTTGCTGCTTCAACTTCGTTCTTTCCGCTTATTTTTTCTTTAAGTATAGGATATAATTGTTCTTTAGTCTCTTCACTTAATGGTGTGGAAGCATATACTATCCATTTTGTCATTTCATCATTATTCGAATGAGATTGAGGATAAGAGAAATAGAAGTTCATCAGGTTGGTATTGAATTTTAAGTCAACACTGATAGAATCTTTTGTTTTTGATTTTATCAGGTGTGATTCTGATATTGCTACGTCGAACTTCTGTTCTTTTTTGATATCCAGATTCATTGATGTTTCTCCGGGAAAATCCTTTGCGAATATGAATAATCCGTTTTCCTCAAAATCCAGTGGATAGAACATCTCATTTTGTATATTGAAGTAACGTTTGCCATAAATAGTATTGTCGCTTGCTATCATTATGTATAGTCTGTTTGATTTAGACCTTCCTATTCTTGTCTTGTATCCCGATTGGTTGAACAGGAATGTCTGTAACACTACGGCTTCATTTGATTCAGCGCCATAATACTGACTGCTTAATTCTTTTAAAATATTAAGATAGGCCCAATCACACAGGTTGTGTTTTATTCTCAATGTCAGACAGTCTCTTATCAGATTGTTGAATGCATTGCCTGACAGATAGTTCCACATGTCGGCTACATCATTTTCTCCAGCACCTTTAAGTTTGTATTTCGACATTTCCTTGAATCTTACTTTCATGTCTGTACCGTATGCGGTAAACTTGAAATAAGTTTCGTCTTGTGTGACTTCCCTGATTGGACATATCGGTTTAGGTTGTTCTTTTCCTTTTTCCCCTTTTATTTTTATAATATTCTTATAATTTAAAATCTCCTTTTTCTGATTTTTAAGTTCGTTTTGATCCGGAGCCTCAGGAGCAGGCATAGGCTTAATATCCTTTTCTTTATCCTTTATTGACTCTTCCGGATTAAACCAGGCCCATCTGTTTCTCATGAATTCAGAATATTTCTTGTTTATTTCATTTCTGAATTCTATGTATTCTTCTACTTTCTGTTGTTTGAATTGTTTGTATATTTCATCCGGACTTTGGTTTTGTGATTTTACAGGTGAAAGATACAAGCAACATAATCCTAATACTAATATAAGAACGGGCTTTTTCATATCTAAATCTAATGTTAAGGTCTGATTTCCATGTGTAATATCTTTACACTCATTTTAGGATCGAGCTTTTTACAGTTGGACAGCCATTCTTTGAATTTCATATAATCAAGCTGTCTTGGCATATATTTCCCTCCTACGTTGTCTACAGCTTTTACGAAAGGTGTAGGCGAGAAAATTACATATATCTGGTTATGCTCTACTGTTCCTGAGCAAGCCAATGAATACTGATCTACCAGATTAATCTCTTCTTTTGCCATTTCCGGCGAGAAGAATACGTACTGCTGACCGTGTATTACCTTTTGTTGTCCGTCGCTGTCATTCTGATAAGGTAAAAGACAAAATGCTGTTGGTGTTTCATCAATAAGATATGCTGCTACATATCCGTCCACTGGTGCCTGGAAAAGAAGGTACATATAGTCGTTGTCATGAAATTCCTTGCTTATGAATCTTTCGCTTGTACCGTTTCTTAGAATCATAGCCTTGAAATCAATGGATGAATTCTTTATTTCTCTGGCTCTACCACACACGCTACATTTCACTACGAGCATATTCTGTTCGTATGTTATTTCATATTGTGGTTCTCCATCGTTTTCAAGCCATTCTCCCTTGACTTCACTTCCACTAAGAGAGAAGAAACGGTTGTCGGTTTTACCATTTTCGTTTGTTATGACTGTTGAGTTGGTCTGACTGACTATTGTTCCGAATTCATCGGCCAAGGCTTGCAGCTTTGCTCTGTCCAAAGCTATGTTTTTGGCTTGTTCAAGTGATTGGTTTGAAGGAACGTAATATATATATTCACCGCATACCTTTTTTGTCTTTTGGGCAAAAAAAGTACACGGTATAAATATCAATATAAATATTGAAAGGAACTTTCTCATTATGAATTACCAGTTAAGCAGTTTGTCAAGATCTTTACTCATTTCATCACCTTCGCTTTCAAGAGATTTTCTTACGGCATTTTTTGCAACCTGCTTAGCCATTGCACTATTGTATGCTATTCTTATAAGTACCTCTTTATTCTTGTTTTCTAAAGTACGGTAAACCTCCATTACTGTAATAGTTCTTCCTATGCTTTGAGAAATGAGGTTCTTGCTTGACATGATACTTTTTGTAACAGTTGCAGCATCTTCTGCTGACAATTGTGAGTTAGCAACCTGATTCTCTACAAGAGCGGTAATTTCAGTCTGAACCTGTGCTGCAAGATTTTGTTTGGCGAGTTCCAATGCCTGCATTTTCGCACCGTCATAGTTTTCACCTGTACTTATAGCTTCTCCCATGAGGTATTTCTGATATCCGTTTTCATCATACTCATATTGCATCAAGTATGATTTGTCGAGTTGTTTGTCAAGTGGAAGTGCTCCCGGAGCAATCTGCCAACCTTGTTTTTTTAGTCTTTTAGCTTCACTTCTTGCATCCTTTGATGCTCTTTCACTTAATGCTTTTTTTGATAATTTTGCAATTTCCTTTCTTTCTTCCATAATTTCTTTAGCACTTTTTTCTTGTGCAAATGCGAAATTTAATGAAAGAAACATAAGGCTGATTAGACAAAAGAATACATTTTTTTTCATAATGGTAGTTTTTAAATGTGTAAAATTCATTTCAATAAATTGTTTTCGATGCAAAAATAATAAAACATGTCAAAAGAATTTTGTATAAACGTAAAAATATATGTATGTAAATGTCTGATACCTTTATGTTTTTGTTTCAAAAAGTATAATTAGTTATTTTTGTGATTTTTTTTTGATATGGTTGAGTAAATAGTTGGTAAATATAAAGGTGAATACGTATTAAAAAACTACTTTTGTATCCGTAATTTATCCAGATATAATGAACATAGAAATAAGAAAAGCCGTTACTGCTGATATTGACAGGCTGATGCAGATATTTTCCATAGCCAGAGAGTTTATGAAATCTTCCGGAAATCCTAATCAGTGGATAAACGGTTATCCGCAAGAGGAATTTATCTGTAAGGAAATAGCAGACGGACATTGTTTCGTCTGTGTAAATAAGGAAAACGGAAATATTGTTGCCACGTTCTGTCTTATTAAAGGTCCCGATCCTACATACTCCTACATAGAAGATGGTGATTGGCCTGACAATGAACCGTATTATGTCATACATCGTCTGGCATCGGACGGTAGTGTCAAGGGTATAGCATCAATGTGTATAGAGTGGAGCTCTTTAATATCCCCATGTCTGCGTGTTGATACTCATCATGACAATAAGGTAATGCAGCATCTTCTTGAGAAGAATGGTTTTGTGAGATGCGGAATAATTTATGTTGCAAACGGAACACCGCGGATAGCATATCAGAGGAACACCAATAATAAATAACGGTTTATGAAGAAAAACAAGTTTCAGATAGAGGTGCCGGGAGGAGCGGACAAGGTTCTGCTTCACACCTGTTGTGCTCCATGTTCGTCAGCAATAATAGAATGTCTGATGCAGCATGGAGTGCGTCCTACCATATATTATTGCAATCCCAACATTTATCCTCTTGAGGAGTATAATATCCGCAAGGATGAGTGTACCAGATATGCCAAGTCGTTGGGACTCGATATCATAGATGCCGATTATGATCATCCGCAGTGGCTGGAATGTATAAAAGGTATGGAGAATGAGCCTGAGAGGGGAGGACGCTGCCTTCGCTGTTTCAAGATGCGCTTGCGTGATACGGCACGTTATGCACATGAGCATGGCTTTACCGTTATAACCACAACTTTGGCTTCATCACGATGGAAAAGCCTTGAACAGATAAACGAGGCCGGACATTATGCTGTAGAGCCTTATCCTGATGTAGTTTGGTGGGAACAGAACTGGCGTAAGGGTGGTTTGAGCGAGCGCCGAATTGCCATAATAAAGGAATATAATTTTTATAATCAGCAGTATTGCGGGTGTGAGTTCAGCATGCGTAAAACAGCTGATGATACGTTATAAAAAAATGAACTGTCATTCGATGTAAAATGACAGCCCGTTTTACATCGAATGACAGCCCGTTTTTTTTGTGTCTGGATCAATAATAATTTATTGCTGTTTTTCCTCTTCTTTTATTTCCTTTTTCTCAATCGGTTTGGAATTTTCCTTGTAAGCAGAGAACCCTTTCACTATTACCCTTTCCTTCTTCGCTCCTTCGTCTTCTTCGGAAATGGCAGATCCTAGTTTGTCTATGTTCTCTTTTATCGCGTTTCTTGTGTCAAAGAAACTGTCAAGTATCAGTTTCAGATGTTCTTCGGGCTCCAGAACACTTTCTGTGAAGAATGTATGGCAGTGCGAGTGAATACCGATTTCTTTGTCGCCTTCATTCTCGGCCATGAAAACCGTAGTGATGAACGAGCTTATGTTCACTGCATTGATGACTTCTTTCAGATATGGCAGAACAGGATTGTCGGCATTAATTGTTCCCCACCACGGATACCATATCATTACAAAAGGTACTTCATCCTGGAACGACAGGTAGAAATCGTCACCCTGATACATGAATCCTATATTACCGTCTTCATTCTTCTCGGGGTTGCATCCCATTTTTTTCAGTGTGGAAACAATAAGTTCCTCTGTAGATATTTTAGGTGTATCGGCAGCAGGAAATCCGTTTTTTAAACTACTTATTATCTTCTTTTCCCTTCTCCATGAAAGGTAAACTATTATCGCCGGCCATAATGCTAATGCAAGGACTGCCACAAGGATTGTAATGTCGGAAATGTTGTTCATAATTTAAGGCTTTAAAACGTTTGTTGTGGTATAAAGATAATAAAAAAGATATAGAATAAAAAGGAAGAATGAAAAAATAACAGCTTTATGATGCGTTATTTTATCTTTATAATGAAAATAAACGGAGATTTTTAGTTAAGTTTGCATCCAGAATATACATATATCATTAATGAAAGAATTTGTAATATCCGAAGCACAGACCGAGAAGGCTGTATTGGTGGGCCTGATAACCCAAAACCAGAACGAAAGAAAGACAAATGAATATCTTGACGAATTGGCATTCCTGGCAGAGACTGCCGGTGCAGAAGTCGTGACACGTTTCACCCAGAAGCTTGATACTCCAAACTCAGTGACATACGTGGGTAAGGGAAAACTTCAGGAGATAAAGGAATATCTTCTGCAGATGAATGAAGACGAGGAAACGGAGATAGGTATGGTGATATTCGATGACGAACTTTCCGCCAAGCAGCTCAGAAACATTGAAAACGAACTGAAGGTGAAGATTCTTGACCGTACTTCGCTTATTCTTGATATATTTGCCATGAGGGCACAGACAGCAAATGCCAAGACTCAGGTAGAGCTGGCACAGTATAAATATATGTTGCCAAGACTGCAACGTCTGTGGACGCACCTTGAACGTCAGGGTGGTGGTTCCGGTGCCGGAGGTGGTAAAGGTTCTGTGGGACTTCGTGGACCTGGTGAAACCCAGCTGGAAATGGACCGCCGTATCATCCTTAACCGTATGGCGTTGCTCAAACAGAGACTTGCAGAAATAGACACTCAGAAATCTACACAGCGAAAGAACCGCGGACGCATGATACGTGTGGCGCTCGTGGGATATACCAACGTAGGAAAATCAACAATAATGAACCTTCTTGCAAAGAGTGAAGTGTTTGCAGAAAACAAACTGTTTGCCACACTTGACACTACTGTGAGAAAAGTTATCATTGAAAATCTTCCTTTCCTGCTTTCCGATACTGTAGGTTTCATACGCAAGTTGCCTACCGACCTGGTAGAGTCATTCAAATCGACTCTTGACGAGGTGCGCGAGGCAGACCTTCTGGTACATGTGGTAGATATCTCACATCCTGATTTTGAAGAACAGATACAGGTTGTGGAGAAAACCATATCAGATATAGGTGCCGGAGGAAAGCAGAGTATGATAGTATTCAACAAGATTGATGCCTACAGCTATGTGGAAAAGGCAGAGGATGACCTGACTCCGAAGACGAAGGAAAACATTACGCTGGAGGAACTGATGAATACATGGATGGCAAAGATGGACGACAACTGTATCTTTATCTCTGCCAAGGACAAGTCGAACCTGGAGGATTTCAAGAATATGCTGTACAAGAAGGTACGCGAACTGCATGTTCAGAAGTATCCTTATAATGACTTCCTCTATCAGACATACGAAAGCGAAGAATAAGACAAAGTAACTAATAACTAGAAACTCAATAACTCAAAAACTTAAAAGAATATGGCAACACCAGAATTTAAGTATCAGCCAATGTTCGAACATGGACATGACAATACAGAGTATTATCTGCTTACTAAGGACTATGTATCAGTAAGCGAGTTTGAAGGTAAACCTATCTTGAAGATTGAAAAAGAAGGTTTGACAGCTATGGCTAATGCGGCTTTCCGCGATGTATCTTTTATGCTTCGCCGTTCGCACAACGAACAGGTTGCAAAAATCCTTACTGACCCGGAAGCCAGCGACAACGATAAATACGTAGCTTTGACATTCCTTCGTAACGCTGAAGTTGCGGCTAAGGGAGTACTTCCTTTCTGCCAGGATACAGGTACTGCTATCATCCATGGTGAAAAAGGTCAGCAGGTATGGACAGGATACTGCGATGAAGAGGCTCTGTCACTTGGTGTTTACAAGACATATACTGAAGAGAACCTGCGCTACTCACAGAACGCTCCTCTTACAATGTACGAAGAAGTAAATACACGTTGCAACCTGCCTGCTCAGATTGACATCGAAGCTACTCAGGGTATGGAATACGAATTCCTCTGCGTGACTAAGGGTGGTGGCTCTGCAAACAAGACTTACCTCTATCAGGAAACTAAGGCTATCCTTAACCCGGCTACTCTTGTTCCTTTCCTTGTAGAAAAGATGAAGACTTTGGGTACAGCAGCTTGTCCTCCATATCACATCGCATTCGTAATCGGTGGTACTTCAGCTGAAAAGAACTTGCTGACAGTGAAACTTGCTTCTACTCGTTTCTACGATAATCTGCCTACTACAGGTAATGAATACGGACGCGCTTTCCGCGACGTGGAACTTGAAAAACAGGTATTGGAAGAAGCTCACCGTATCGGTTTGGGTGCACAGTTCGGTGGTAAATACTATGCACACGATGTACGTATCATCCGTTTGCCACGCCATGGAGCATCTTGCCCTGTAGGTCTTGGCGTTTCTTGCTCGGCTGACCGTAACATCCGTTGTAAAATCAACAAAGACGGTATCTGGATTGAAAAACTTGATTCAAACCCGGGCGAACTGATTCCTGAAGAATTGCGTCAGGCAGGTGAAGGTAACGCTGTTAAGATTGACTTGAACCGTCCTATGCCGGAAATCCTTGCAGAACTTGACAAGTATCCAGTAGCTACTCGTCTTTCTTTGAATGGTACTATCATCGTAGGTCGCGACATCGCACACGCAAAACTGAAAGAACGTCTTGACCGTGGTGAAGACCTTCCACAGTATATCAAAGATCATCCTATCTATTATGCCGGTCCTGCCAAGACTCCGGCAGGTATGGCTTGTGGTTCTATGGGACCTACAACAGCCGGACGTATGGACCCATACGTTGATCTGTTCCAGAGCCATGGAGGCAGCATGATTATGCTTGCTAAAGGTAACCGTAGCCAGGCTGTGACAGACGCTTGTAAGAAACACGGTGGTTTCTATCTTGGTTCTATCGGTGGTCCTGCAGCTATCCTTGCTCAGAACAACATCAAGAGCATCGAGTGTGTGGAATATCC
>NZ_CALDPF010000050.1 GCF_937912035.1 uncultured Bacteroides sp. | reverse complement strand
CTTCGTCACGCCGATGGTACTGCATATTGTGGGAGAGTAGGTAGTCGCCGTTTTATAAGAGAGATCCCCGAGGTAGAGATACGTCGGGGATTCTTGCGTTTATACAGGTTATAAAATCAGGATCTGAGAAATCCAGAATAAACTCTTCTGAGAAGATGAATATTCACTAATAAGTTCCAGACATGGAATTACAATAAGATAAGTCTGAAATGATGTGATTGTGAAATAATAGGTTATTTATTGTTTTCTTTCTGCAATTAGTTTTCTTGCATAAACTTCCTCTTCTTTATTAACCATTACCAATACAGCTCCGCCCATTTCTGAGTATGGAGACGTAACTGCTGATAATGTTTCGTCTTTAATCATAGCCTGAACTCCTTCAGATTCCAATAGCCCTTTTACTAATTCAGCTTCCCAAAGGCTACCTTTGAAAACCTCCACTAATGCTTCATAATTGATGTCTGCCATAGTCATTGTTTTTAAACGGTTAGTAATACTAGGGTTAATAATCTCTGTCTTATTTCCAAAGTTAGTTTTTTTTCTTCTTAAATGCAAGAAAATAGTGTGAAACATTATATAGCATGATATAATTCGAATAATATCGAAGTTTTTTTAACTTAAATGGACATATTTCGAATATTAATCATATTTTTGCGAAAAATGGATTGAAAAACAGTTAATTATGGAACTTTATGAAACTTTTCAGGCTGTAAAGCTGGCTTCGCGTAAGTTAGCTTTACTTGATGTGAAATTAATCAATGAAATACTTGTAGCTGTTGCTGATGCTGCTATAGCCAATAATAAAGCGATTTTGGAGGCAAATTCAAAGGATTTGGATAGTATGGATATATCTGATCCTAAATATGACAGATTGAGGCTTACAGCCTCTAGAATTGACGATATAGCGTCAGATATAAAGAACGTATCGAAGCTTCCCTCGCCTTTAGGAAATGTCTTATACGAGGATGTGCGTCCGAATGGTTTGGTCTTGAAGAAGGTCAGTGTACCTTTCGGGGTAATAGGTATTATATATGAAGCACGTCCTAATGTTAGTTTTGATGTTTTCTCTTTATGTTTGAAGAGTGGTAATGCATGTATATTAAAAGGCGGAAGTGATGCTTATAATTCCAACAAAGCTATTGTTGATATAATTCATGGAGTGCTTGATAAATTCGGTGTTGACAGGAATATAGTCAGCTTGCTCCCACCGGACCGTGAAGCTACAGCAGAGCTGTTACATGCTAATGACTTTATTGATCTTATAATCCCGCGTGGCAGCAGTAATCTGATAAATTATGTCAGAAAAGAATCTACAGTT
Source organism: uncultured Bacteroides sp. (assembly GCF_937912035.1). Lineage (GTDB taxonomy): Bacteria > Bacteroidota > Bacteroidia > Bacteroidales > Bacteroidaceae > Phocaeicola. The sequence goes on along the minus strand of NZ_CALDPF010000050.1, from coordinate 72,992 downwards.
CCTGTAATTGAAACAGGAGCGGGAATATGTCATACTTATTTTGATCTTGCCGGTGATGTTAAAATAGGAACCGGCATTGTCAATAATGCAAAGACACGAAGGGTAAGCGTATGTAATGCTCTTGATTGTCTGTTGATACATTCTGACAGACTTGATGACTTACCAGAAATCTGTTCCATGCTATCGATAAGTAATGTTATCATTTATGCCGACAAGAATTCTTATGATGCTCTTAAAGGATTTTATCCACAGGAATTATTACATCATGCCACTCAGGAAAGTTTCGGTACAGAATTTCTTGATTACAAGATGTCCATTAAAACTGTCAGTTCCATTGACGAGGCAATAAACCACATATTTAAGTATAGTTCAAAACATAGTGAGTGCATTGTTACTGAGGATAACAGGGCAGCAGATTATTTTAAGAGAGCAGTAGATGCCGCCTGTGTATATGTCAATGCTCCGACATCATTTACCGATGGTGCCCAGTTTGGCTTGGGTGCTGAGATCGGTATCAGTACCCAGAAACTTCATGCCAGAGGCCCTATGGGACTGAGAGAAATCACTACATACAAATGGTTGATTGAAGGTAATGGGCAAATAAGAAAATAATTGTAATGGGAAATTTATGCAATAAAAGTATGCTAAAATAGAATATTATTGCATTTTTGTAGTATTTTTGTAGAGATAAACTAATTAATATACATAAACGTTATGAAAACATATACAAATGTATTCGATTTGGGAGACTTGAAAACAGCCTTGTCCGAAGCTTTTGAGATAAAGAAAGACCGTTATAAATATGAATCGTTGGGCAGGCATAAGACCTGTTTGCTGATATTCTTCAACAATAGTCTACGTACCCGCTTGAGCACACAGAAGGCAGCAAGAAATCTTGGTATGGATGTAATAGTGCTTGATGTTAATCAGGGAGCATGGAAGCTGGAGACAGAACGTGGTGTAGTAATGGATGGCGACAAGAGCGAACACTTGCTTGAAGCTATTCCAGTGATGGCATCTTATTGTGATATTATCGGCGTTCGTTCTTTTGCACAGTTTGAAAGCCGTACGGACGATTATACGGAAAAGATACTTAATCAGTTTATTCAGTATTCTGGTAAGCCGGTTTTCTCTATGGAGGCAGCTACAGGTCATCCGCTTCAGGCTTTTGCCGATTTGATTACCATTGAAGAGTACAAGAAGAAAGACCGTCCTAAAGTAGTTCTGACATGGGCTCCTCATCCAAAGGCTTTGCCTCAGGCAGTGCCAAATTCATTTGCCGATTTTATGAATGAGGCAGATGTTGATTTTGTGATAACTCATCCTGAAGGTTATGAGCTTGACCCTAAATTTGTCCGTGGCGCAAAAGTTGAATATAACCAGCTCAAAGCTTTCGAAGGTGCAGACTTTATTTATGCCAAGAACTGGGCATGTCCCGGAGTAACAAATCCAGAGAGCTATGGAAAAGTGTTGTCAAAGGATATGAGCTGGACTGTAGATGCTGCACACATGGCTGTGACAAATAATGCTTATTTTATGCATTGTTTGCCTGTACGAAGAAATATGATTGTAACAGACGATGTGATAGAGGCTCCAACTTCTCTTGTTATACCTGAAGCTGCAAACCGTGAGATTTCTGCCACTGTGGTATTAAAGAGAATGCTTAAGTCAATGGAATGATAAATAAGCCTTATAATATATAAAAATGGCATGCAGAATCATTTTAAAGTTCTGCATGCCATAATTTATTTATCAGATGTAATTATCTTACTTGAATAACCAGATATCTTGAAACGCTCCAGAAATTGTTAGGATTGGTTATCTCGAGAACGTATTGTCCCTTATCATCTTTTTCAAGTTTATAAGAACCTTCAGGATGAGTAGTCAGCAATTCAGCACGTTTAGAGTATAGTTTAATTACCTTATCTTTGCGAATGTCGATTTCTGTGAAATATTCCTTATTGAAATCATTATCTTTCAGAACGTCGCCACCTTTTAATATCTTCTGGTCTTTCAGTTCACTTTTTGTTCCGAAAACGTACCATGCAGTATTAAGAGCCTTGTCTTGAGCTGCAACTGTTTTGCTTTTTTCTTCATTTTCTGCAGACAACTGGTCAACATTCTTTGTAAGATCAGTAACAGCTTCGTCAAGTTCAGCTATTCTTATGTTCTTTGAAGCCAGCTCAGACTGAAGAGTTTCGATCTGTTGTTGCTTGGCAGCTAGTTCAGCTGTAAGATTTTCAAGAGCACGTTTGAGCTGTGCACTTTTATAATTACTATTTTTCAGTTGTTTTTCCAGTTCTGCAATTTTTTCTCTGTTGTCTTTCAGTTTCTGGCTGATAAATCTGATATCATCCTTGATTTTATTGGCAGCAGACTGACTTTCTATTGCACCGCCATTAAGGTCAACTCTGTTTTCAGCTTCGTTTATTTCGCGAAAACCTTCTTGTATTTCATTGAATGCCCCCATAATCTCGTCCAATTCGGCATTGCGGTTAGACAATTCAGACATTAATGAATCGTTTTGCGCTTGTAGCGCATCCTTTTTTTGACCAAGATTGTTGCATGAAGCCAGTAATGCTGCAAAACACAATGAGGTTAATACTACTTTTTTCATAATTATTACTGTTTAGAGTTATTCTTTTGTTCTTCTTTGCCTCCCAGTACTATAACTATTTCACCTCTTGGTTCTATCTCGGTGAAATGGTTTATTACTTCTTCCAGTGTCCCTCTGACGCTCTCTTCATGAAGCTTTGAGATTTCGCGACACACTGATACAGGCCGTTCTTTTCCGAAAATTTCAGCAAATTGGGTCAGTGTTTTAAGTAATCGGTATGGAGATTCGTAGAATATCATTGTACGACTTTCGTCAACCAGTGAGTTTAGCCTTGTCATTCTACCTTTTTTTTGAGGCAGAAATCCTTCGAAACAGAAACGTTCGTTAGGTAGTCCTGAAGAAACTATGGCCGGTACGAAAGCTGTTGCTCCTGGAAGGCACTGTACTTCTATTCCGTTTCGAACACATTCTCGTACTACTAGAAATCCTGGATCGGAAATCCCCGGTGTTCCAGCATCTGATATCAGAGCTATGGTTTCGCCAGCCTTTATTCTTGATACAATGTGTTCTACTGTTTGATGTTCGTTGAATTTGTGATGAGACTGCATTGAATTCTTAATCTCAAAATGTTTTAAGAGAATTCCCGAAGTTCGTGTATCTTCAGCCAGAATCAGATCTGCTTCTTTCAATACACGAATTGCCCGTAAAGTCATATCTTCCAAGTTTCCTACAGGTGTAGGCACTACATATAGTTTACCCATATTTCTGTTTTTGACGTCGTTCGTAGCAAAGGTAGAAAGTTTTTGGTCTTTAAGGTGATTTTGTGTTAATATTTAACAGAAGTTGTATTTTAAAAGCTCTATTATAATGATTACCACTAATTTTGGAGTTTAATTATTAGAATTTACAAACAAGAATTGTATTTTTGCATATATGCAAATAAAAGAAAATACTTTATGAATGGTCAAAAGAAAATAACGTTTGACAGCTTTATCCGTGGAGTATTGGGTGGGGTTGTTTTTATTGCAGTATTATATCTGCTTAATAGGCTTAGTGGTGTGCTTCTACCTTTCTTTATTGCCTGGATAATAGCTTATCTTATGTATCCTATGGTAAAGTTCTATCAAGATAAACTAAGAATAAAGAACAGGGCATTGGCTATTTTTCTAGTGATGTTGAGCATTATTGTTTTGTTGACAGGAGCATTTTATCTGATTGTTCCGCCTATGGTTGAGGAGTGTGTAAAACTGAAATCTTTACTGGAGATATATTTCTCGGAAGGAGGAAAGTTTACTTCTATACCTAAAGATTTGACTGAGTTCTTACATGATAATGTCAATTGGCAATGGGTACAGGAAAAATTAAATTCTGAAAATTTTGTTGATGCATTAAAAAGTGTTCTACCGAAAATGTGGTCATTATTGTCTACTTCATACAATATTGTATTGACAATATTTACATTGTTCATTGTTTTACTGTATCTGTTTTTCATATTATTGGATTATGAAGAAATTGCCGAAGGGTGGGTTACACTATTACCAGCAAAACACAGAGGAATGGTAATGGGAGTAATAGAAGACATTAAAGATAGTATGAATAAGTATTTTCGTGGACAGTCACTTGTGGCATTTTGCGTAGGAATATTGTTCAGTATCGGTTTTCTTATAATTGATTTTCCTTTGGCAATAGGTTTGGGAATGTTTATAGGCTTGCTTAATATGGTCCCTTATCTTCAGATTATAGGTTTTGTTCCTACAGTGATATTAGCTCTGTTGAAGGCTGCTGATACTGGAGAAAGTTTTTGGGTAATTTTAGGACTTGCGCTTTTAGTATTTTGTGTGGTACAGGCTATTCAGGATATGTATATTGTCCCTAAGGTAATGGGCAAGATAACAGGATTGAATCCTGCCATTATATTATTGTCGTTGTCTGTATGGGGCTCATTGATGGGTATGCTAGGTATGATTATAGCGCTACCTTGTACGACGTTATTGCTTTCGTATTACCAACGGTATATAAAAAATAATGATTTGATTTATATGCAAGGGAAAGATAAATCCTCTGAAGATATTACTGAGTGAGATATTAAAGGCATAAATGACAATAATGGTCATTTGTGCCTTTTAAAGTAAAGTATAAGCTTTATTCTTTCTCTTTTATGATTCCTACAGATAAAGCTCCAATGATAAGAAGTATTCCTGCCAATACAAGCATGTTTACTTCCGGAGGAACGCTTCCTGGAGAAGTGAACATTTTCAGAATCCATCCTCCTGCTAATGCTGCTATAATTTGGGGGATACATATTGTACAGTTGAAGAGTCCCAGATATGTTCCCATGTGACCTCCTGTCAATGCGTTTGTAAGGATTGTAAAAGGAAGTGCCAGCATAGCAGCCCAAGCACAACCTATTAAAAGAAATGATACAAAAAGTCCATATTGGTTATTTATAAACATAATTGATATAAATCCTATTCCTCCAAGTACAAGACTTAGCGAATAAGCCAGTTTACGATTCTTTATCAAGGGTAATACTGTGGCCCATATAACGGAACCTATAGCTTGCACGGCAAATAGAATCCCCACCCAGTCACCAGCATTCTGATATTGGTATGACTGTGTGTCAAGCACCAGACTTTTAATTCCCTCTTTTGTTATTTCTACTGAAGGCGTGTCAAACACTCCTGCTGCAACCGTTCCGTTTGTGTAAGTCCACATGAACATAAATGCAGCCCAACAGAAAAATTGTACAAGGCCTACTGTCCAAAATGCTTTTGGAGCTTTCACCAGAAGTTTAAATACATTTGTTTTTTCTTCTTTTTGTTCGTTGTTTATTCCATGGTATTCTGCATATAGTTGTGGTGGATATTCCTTGACTTTTATTGTAGTGTAAATTACACACATAATAAGTATGGCTGCTCCTATATAGAACGAATATATCACAGAATCAGGAATCACTCCTTTTGGAGCTATATTGCTTATACCTATGGCCGAGAAAATGAACGGAAATAAATAACCAGCAAGGCTACCGGCATTACAAAGGAAACTTTGGATTGAGTATGCCAGTCCCTTCTGTTTTTCGTTTACCATGTCACCAACCATCATTTTGAACGGTTGCATGGCAATATTTATTGAAGTATCAAGAAACATTAACGAAAGCAGACCAAAAATCATGGCTGCTGATACAGACATGCCAAAACTTCCGGCATTAGGCAACAGGCACATAACCATAACTGCTATAATTGCTCCGATAAACAGATATGGAATTCTTCGCCCGAAACGACACCAAGTTTTGTCGCTCAAGGCGCCTATGATTGGCTGTACGATGATTCCTGCCAATGGGGGCAGAATCCAGAAATAACTAAGACTGTGAGGGTCTGCTCCTAGTGTGGAGAAAATCCTACTGATATTAGCACTTTGTAATGCATATGCAATCTGCACACCAAAGAATCCGAAACTTATATTCCATAGTTTCCAGAAACTCAAATCAGGTATTTTTTTCATGATATAGTTATATGTTTTATTATTATTTTGGTCTATAGGTTAATGAAATATGATTGATTATAAGTTCATAACATCCTGTTCAAATCTGTCTTTGTCTCCTTTGGCTTTGTTCCTGATTTTGCTTCTATAATTGTATACTGTTGCCAGTGAGTACCCTAGAAAATGTGCTATACGATTTGCATCTGTCACTCCCAGTCTTATCAAGGCAAATATTCTTAGTTCCGTATTCAGATGTTCATCCTTTTTGGGGTATATTTTACCATCATCCGTAAGCAGATTATTAAAGTCTTCTACGAAATTTGGAAAAAGATCCAGAAATGAACGGTCAAATTCATCGTAGAATAGCTTTCTTTCGTCTCGTATGAATTCTTCAGACCGTATAGTCTTGAACAGTTGGTCTATTTTAGATGCCATTGCAAGCTTTTCAAGTGAACGTCTGTATTGTTCCAGTTTTTCAAGATATACAACGCATCGGTCCAGATATTTAGCTATATATACTTCCTTTATTTTACCTGTTTGGGCAAGATTTCTATTAGCTTCAACAAGTTTCTTGTTGGCCTTGTACAGATTTCTTCTCATAATAGATAGTTTCTTCATCCAATAGTAAAGGTAGAAAGTTGCTATTATAAGAAGAAAGGCTAATACACTTATACCAATAAGCAGTCGTCTTGTCGCATTTTGTTTTTCAGCTTCTTTTTTTTGGTATGCATTATCTATGATAGGATATATTTGCGTTACCTCAAGAAATCGTAGTCTTGCATTGGCAGCTACTGCATCTTCCATGGAACATGACAAGTAATTGTAAGCTCTGTCCAGATTCCCTTGATGATACATAAGTAATGCCAGTTTCTGTAGCGAAGCATATTCACGTTCTGCCATCTTTATATCCATTATTGCTGTATTTGCAAGATACTTTATTTGGCTTGATGTGTCTCCTATTGCTTCATAAGCATCTGATAAAGTATAGTTCACATATACCTTTCGTTTTAAGTTTATTGAATCTGACAACAACGGTAACAAAGCTTTTATAGCATTCCTATAGTCACCGTCATGAATCATTCTTTCGGCTTGATTTATTTTGAAGTTAATGTCTGTTATTCCCAGTTGTGAAATGGAATCTCTGTAAATTTCAGTTTTTAAGGAATAACATTTGCTGGCATTGTCGTCAGCAGTATAATCTGCAAGCCATCCGTAGTATGCTCTGCGAGTTCTATAGTAATATCCTAAAAGTCCTTTATTGGTTATATTGGCTTTATTAACCTTGTCAAGTTCATTTTTAGCCTCATTATACATTCCCATAACTCCGAATACTTCAGCTCTGTTTATTAGTATTTCGTCTTCAAGTTCCGGATTGTTAAGCAACGGAAAGTATTTGTGCTTCATATTAATATAATATAATGATGAATCTGCCTGATAATGCAAGTATTCATAGAAAAGAGCGCCACTAATGTTATATTTTTCACTTATATCATTAGAACGCTTGAGACTGTCCTTTAATTGGGATAACTTCTCTTCTCTCAGATTATGATAATATTTTTTGTTTGAAATTACTTTATCGAGTTCTTTCAACAACTTTTCATTTTCTGGATTGGCTTTTAAAATCGTAGGTATAATAAGAATATAAATTAGTATTATAAATATGTTTTTCATGACATTTAATTTAGAGCTGATACAAAAATATGTTTTTTTATCTATAAGTACAAAAACGCGAGTGTTATTTTATCGACATTTAAATATGTTTTTATTTATATTTTTTGTGTGATATACATTGAGTAATATATTTAATATCAATGATTTATATGCTCAATATGTTTATATTTTTTATTATGCTGATAATAAAGTATCCACAATAATCTTAAATTTGCAATATATCAATATTTAAATGTAAAAATCAATATCATGAAACAAACACTGTTAACCGTTATGGCTGTATTGTCATTATTATTTCCTTTTTCTTCAAAATCGTATGCGGTAATTAAGAAGGTTGCACCTACATTCTGGTGGGCCGGAATGAAAAACTCGGAATTACAAGTTTTGCTTTACGGCGATGACATATCTTCTTCCGAAGTCTCCATTTCCAGTAAAAATATTTATCTGAAGGAAATAGTCAGACAGTCCAATTCCAATTATCTTATCATTTATCTTGACCTGAATGATGCTAAGGCACAGAAGTTTGATATAATACTTAAGAATGGTCGCAAGGTAACTAAAGTTCCGTACGAACTGAAAGAGCGTACACGTAAAGGCTCGGATATAGAAGGATTTACTTCAAGTGATGTTCTTTATCTTATAATGCCGGACAGATTTGCAAACGGAAATCCTGAAAACGATGTAGTGCCTGGAATGTTGGAAAATAAAGTTGACCGAAATGAACAGTATGCCCGTCATGGTGGAGATTTTAAAGGTATATCAGAACATTTGGACTATATATCTGATCTTGGTGTGACAGCTGTCTGGCTTAATCCTACACAGGAAAACGACATGAAAGATGGCTCGTATCATGGATATGCCATAACTGATTACTATCAGATAGACAGACGTTTTGGTAGTAACGAAGAGTTCCTTCAATTGGTAAACGAGGCTCACGGTAAAGGATTGAAAGTTGTTATGGATATGATTTTCAATCATTGCGGAAGTGAAAACTATCTGTTCAAGGACAGACCTCAGGATGATTGGTTTAATTTCCGTTCCAATTATGTACAGACATCGTTTAAGACAGCAAGCGTAATGGATATTCATGCTTCTGATTATGAAAAGGCCATAGCTACAGACGGATGGTTTACTCAGGTTATGCCTGATTTGAATCAGAGAAACCGTCACGTTGCCCGTTATCTTATCCAGAGCAGTATATGGTGGATAGAATATGCAGGAATCAACGGAATACGTCAGGACACTCATCCATATGCTGATTATGATTTTATGTCAACATGGTGCAAGGAGGTTCTTGAAGAATATCCTCATTTCAATATCGTAGGCGAAACATGGCTAAATAGCAATGTTCTTGTTTCTTATTGGCAGAAAGACAGCAAGCTTGCCGCTCCTAAGAACTCAAATCTTCCTACAGTGATGGATTTTCCTCTTACAGATCTTATGACAAAAGCTTTTGATGAGGAAACTACCGAATGGTCAGGCGGTCTTTACAGATTATATGATTACCATACTCAGGATTTCGTATATGCCAATCCTATGAGCCTTTTGACATTCCTTGATAATCATGATACATCTCGTTTCTGTAAGAATGAAGAAGATTCAAAAAACATCACACGTTATAAACAGGCAATAACATATTTGCTAACAACAAGAGGAATTCCTCAAATATATTACGGAACGGAAATCCTTATGGCAGCCGATAAGAGTGAAGGAGACGGATATCTGCGTCGTGATTTTCCTGGTGGATGGAAAGGAGATAAAGTAAACTGTTTTACACGTGAGGGTAGAACAGAACTTCAGAACGAAGCATTCGATTATACTCGTAAGCTTTTGAATTTCAGAAAAGGTAACGAGGCTATATGTAAAGGTACGATGAAACATTTCGCTATACGTAATGGAATTTATGTATATGAAAGAAAGTATAATGACAGCTCTGTAGTAGTTGTTATGAATGGAACAGACGAAAATCAGACTTTAAATCTAGCACCATATAAGGAAGTACTTCCGAAATCTGAGGCAACTGACTTTATTACAGGAAAAAAAGTGGCTTTAAATGATGAATTACTTCTTGAAAAACGTGGAATACTACTTTTGACCTTCTAAAAATCATTTATAAAATCAGTTATTGCTATATAGATATAAATGTCATATAATCAGATGTTTATGTAATATTTTCTGCAATATGACATTTATATTTTATTTCTAAATCAAGAAAAGCGTTACTAAGAACCATACTTTTGCAGCAGAGAGTTTTTCTAACCTGAAATTTTAAAACTTAAATACCTGAAAAGCTATGAACCTTAAAAGTTTTTTTTCATTAACATCATGTATTTGTTTCGCTATGGCAGTGAATGCCCAGAAACTTACTTCGCCTGATGGTAATTTTGTTATGAATTTTAGTCTCAGTCCTGAGGGGGCACCGGTTTATGAACTTTCTTATAAAGATAAGCCGGTTATTAAGCCAAGCACATTGGGACTTGAACTTAAAAAAGAAGATGCAAATAAGAAGACAACTTTCGAATGGACGGAACGTACAGACAAAGATCAGCTTGACGCAAAAACCAATCTTATGACTGGTTTTAAAATAAAAGATACAAGTACTTCCACTTTTGATGAGACTTGGAGTCCTGTTTGGGGAGAAGAAAAAGAAATTCGCAATAACTATAACGAACTGGCTGTTACGCTTGACCAGCCGTCAAACGACCGTTACATAGTAATACGTTTCCGCTTGTTTAACGATGGTTTAGGCTTCCGCTATGAGTTCCCTCAGCAGAAGAATCTTAATTATTTCATTATCAAGGAAGAACATTCTCAGTTTGCAATGGCTGGAGACCATACGGCTTTCTGGATTCCGGGAGATTATGATACTCAGGAATATGATTACACTACATCACGTCTGAGTGAAATCCGTGGAAAAATGAAAGACGCAATCACTCCTAATTCATCTCAGTATGTATTCTCGCCTACAGGAGTTCAGACAGCTCTTATGATGAAAACTGATGATGGTCTGTATATTAATCTTCATGAAGCAGCATTGGTGGATTATTCATGCATGCACCTTAATCTTGATGACAAGAATATGATTTTCGAATCATGGCTTACACCTGATGCCAGAGGTGATAAAGGTCACATGCAGACTCCATGTGTATCTCCTTGGCGTACTGTGATTGCAAGTGATGATGCACGTAATATATTGGCTGCTCGTGTTACATTAAACCTTAATGAACCATGTAAGATAGAAGATACATCATGGATACATCCTGTGAAGTATGTAGGCGTATGGTGGGATATGATTACCGGAAAAGGTTCATGGGCTTATACTGATGAAGTTCCTAGCGTCAAACTTGGAATTACAGATTATAAACAGACAAAACCTAACGGAAAACATTCTGCCAATACAGAAAATGTGAAGAAATACATTGACTTTGCAGCTGCACACGGATTTGATGCAGTACTTGTTGAAGGATGGAATGAAGGATGGGAAGACTGGTTTGGCAAAACAAAAGATTATGTGTTTGATTTCGTAACTCCTTATCCAGACTTTGATGTGAAAGAGCTTCACCGTTATGCAGCCGGCAAGGGTGTTAAAATGATGATGCACCATGAAACATCTTCTTCTGTAAGAAACTATGAACGCCACATGGACAAGGCCTATCAGTTTATGGTAGATAACGGATATAACTCTGTAAAGAGTGGATACGTGGGCGATATTATTCCTCGTGGAGAACATCATTACGGACAGTGGATGGTTGACCACTATCTTTACGCAGTTAAAAAGGCTGCCGACTATAAAATTATGGTAAATGCTCATGAAGCAGTACGTCCTACAGGTTTGTGCCGTACATATCCTAATTTGATTGGTAATGAGTCAGCTCGTGGAACAGAATATGAATCATTCGGTGGAAGTAATGTAAATCATACCACTATACTTCCTTTCACTCGTCTGATAGGAGGCCCTATGGATTATACTCCTGGTATATTTGAGCTTGATTGCAGTAAGATGAATCCTACAAATACATCTCGCGTACGCAGTACATTGGTACGTCAGTTGGCACTTTATGTCACTATGTACAGTCCTCTCCAGATGGCAGCAGATATTCCTGAGAACTATGAACGCTTTATGGATGCTTTCCAGTTTATTAAGGATGTGGCTATAGACTGGGACGAAAGCCGTTACCTTGAAGCTGAACCGGGTGAATACATTACTATTGCACGTCGTGCCAAAGGTACAGACGACTGGTATGTAGGATGTACAGCCGGATATAACGGACACAAATCCGATCTTAAACTTGATTTCCTGACTCCAGACAAGAAATATGAGGCTATTATATATGCTGATGCAAAAGGAATATCTTGGGATAATAATCCACAGGCATATACCATCACCAAGAAAAAAGTGACAAACAAGTCAAAACTTAAACTTACTGCAGGTGTGGGTGGTGGTTATGCCATATCAATTAAAGAAATCAAATAGTCATACAAAATCTGAATAATATATTTTTGAAGGTAAAAACAAGGTTTATACAGTTGCTTAAAGGTAGGAATAACCTATTAGGTATTGTAAAATCAAAATATGAAAGATGTTTTTATTAGGGTAAATCTAAGTTTTCAATAGGTATATTTTATTTAGGCTATTTATTAACACTTAATTAAATAACAAATGAAAAGTAAAATCTTAAATTCTAATGGAAAGTTCCTGCTATTATGTTTGGTAGGAATGCTGATGGCTGTACAAGGCTTTGCACAAGCTATAACAGTCAATGGTATTGTGAAAGACAAGACTGGAGAACCCGTAATTGGTGCAAATGTAATTGTAAAAGGTACAACAAATGGTACAATCACTGATTTTGACGGTGTTTTCACTCTTCAGGCTAATAAAGGAGATATTATAGTAATTTCGTTTATAGGCTATCAGCCTCAGGAACTTCCTGCAGCTGAACAGATGAATGTTATTTTACAAGATGATACTCAATTGTTGGAAGATGTTGTGGTTATTGGTTATGGTACAGCAAAGAAAAATGACCTTACAGGTTCGGTTACAGCAATTAAGCCGGACGAAATGAATAGAGGATTGGTAACCAATGCACAAGACATGATGCAAGGTAAGATTGCAGGTGTTAGTGTAATATCTGATGGTGGTACACCAGGTGGTGGTTCAACAATACGTATTCGTGGTGGATCTTCATTAAATGCTTCTAATAACCCTTTGATAGTTATTGATGGTTTTGCAATGGATGATAAGGGGGTGCAAGGTCTTTCAAACCCACTTTCAATGGTCAATCCAAATGATATTGAGAGTTTTACAGTATTGAAGGATGCTTCTGCCACTGCTATCTATGGTTCTCGTGCTTCTAATGGTGTAATCATTATAACTACAAAGAAAGGTTCTAAATCAGGAAAAGTTAAAGTTTCGTATAACGGAAACGTTTCTTTGAGTAATGTTAAAGAAACTTTGGACGTAATGGATGGTAATGAATATCGTGAATTCATTGCAGGTATTTATGGTAAGGACAGCGAACAGTATGGAAAGTTGGGTTCTGCCAATACAGACTGGCAGGATCAGATCTATCGTGCAGCATGGAGTACTGACCACAATGTAACTGCAGCTGGTAATATCAAAGGTGCACCTTTCCGTGTTTCTTTTGGTTATACTAATCAAAACGGTATTATCAAGACATCTAATTTTGAACGTTATACAGGTTCATTTAGTATTGCACCTACATTCTTTGATGATCATCTTAAAATTAATGCCAATCTTAAAGGTATGATTGCAAAGAACAGATATGCAGACGGTGGTGTAGTAGGAGCAGCTGCTACATTTGATCCAACTCAATCCATATATAATAATGATCCTGATTATGTAACTTCTTTTGGTGGGTATTTCCAGTGGACAGGAAACAATGAGTACAACGACTCATCATGGCCTTTGGCATATAACTCATTGGCACAACAGAATCCGGTAGCTACTTTGGAATTTCAAAATAACCGTGCCACTTCCAAATCATTGATCGGAAACATTGAATTGGATTATAAATTCCATTTTATGCCTGAATTTAATTTCCACGTTAATGCAGGTATGGATTTATCAACCGGTAAACAGACTAATGATATAGATCCTCGCTCAGCTAGCAATAACTATTATGGAAGACATAGTTTTGATGTAATAGATAAATCTAATATGTTGCTTACATCTTATTTACAATATTCTAAAGAATTGAAGAACCATGACATAAGCGTGATGGGAGGTTATGAATGGCAGCATTTCTATAGAGAAGGTACAAGCGATAGTTGGGGATTTTATCAGGCTACAAACAATAATACTGAACTTGCAGGACAAAAGTATGACGTGAAGACTAATGAATGGGCAAACGAAAGTTACCTCGTATCTTTCTTCGGACGTGCCAATTATACTCTTCTAGACAGATATATGCTTACAGCAACAGTACGTGCCGATGGCTCTTCTAAATTTAATAAGAATAACAGATGGGGTACATTCCCTTCATTTGCTTTTGCATGGAGAATTAATGAAGAAGCTTTTGCTAAGAAATATGATTGGATGTCTGATTGGAAGCTCCGTTTAGGATGGGGTATTACTGGTCAACAGGAAGGTATTAGTGAATACAGTTACTTTGTTTCATATGTTGAAAATAAAGAACACGCATATTACCCTATAATCGGTGATGGATCATTGTCAAGACCTAATGCTTATAATACAAATCTTACATGGGAAAAAACTACTACATGGAATGCTGGTATGGATTTTGGAATCTTGAATGGTAGATTTACTTCTTCTATTGATTTTTATAAACGTCAGACGAGAGATTTGCTTCAGACTGTAAACGTAGCTGCTGGTTCTAACTTTAAAAATACAGTTTTGAGTAACGTCGGTACGTTAGAGAATACAGGTATTGAATTTACTATAGGTGGAAAAGTTATTCAGACCAATGATTTCATTTGGGATTTGAGTTATAACTTGACATGGAATAAGAATGAGATTACCGAGCTTACGACAGGTGATCAGGAAGGATACTATATCGCTACTGGTGGTATTTCCGGTGGAACAGGTAATACAGTTCAGGCTCATTCAGTAGGACATCCTGCTAATTCTTTCTATGTATATCAGCAAGTATATGATGAAAAGGGTATGCCTATCGAAAATACATATGTCGATCGTAATGGTGATGGTATAATAAGTGATCAAGATAGATATTTCTATAAGAAACCTGCTGCTGATGTATTGATGGGATTATCATCAAAGATGATATATAAGAATTGGGATTTCAGTTTTACTCTTCGTGCTAGTTTAAATAATTATGTATTTAACAATGTAGAGTCTAATAACTCAAACATAGGTAAGGCTGCTGTTTATGCACAATCTGGATTCTTTACCAACTATGCAAAGCCGCATTTGGAGAAAAATTTCCAAGGTATAGGAAACTATTTTATGTCAGACTATTTTGTTCAGAATGCATCATTCTTGAAGTGTGATAATATAACTTTGGGATATTCTTTCAATAATCTTATTGGTAAGTTGGGAGGTAGAGTTTATGCTACTGTACAGAATGTGTTTACCATTACAAAATATAAAGGACTTGATCCTGAAGTGAGCGGTGGTATTGATAATAACATTTATCCACGTCCTTTGGTTTCAATGATTGGATTAAGCCTTAATTTCTAATAACTTAACTTAAAAAGGAAAATTATGAAATTCTATATATTAAAACATCTGGTTCCTGCAGTAGCTTTTACATTGGCTATGGGAACTAGTTCATGTATCGGTGACCTGAATGTTGACCCTACAATAGATAAAAGTACTTCTGTTGAATTTAACAGAGATCCTATTTTTGCAAAGATATATGCTAATATGGCATTAACAGGTAATATCGGACCTGCAGGTAATGGTGACATTGACGGTATAGATGAGGGAACATCAGATTTCTTCAGACAATTATGGAATATGAATGAATTGCCTACTGATGAGGCTGTATGTTGCTGGGGTGATGCAGGTGTGCCTGAATATAATTTTACTCAGTGGGATGCTTCACACGGAATGATGACAGCCATGTATTACAGATTATATTTTGGTATAACAATGGCAAACTATTTCTTAGAGAATACTGTAGATGATGCAACTGCAACAGATCTTAGGGCAGAAGCCAGATTTCTAAGAGCATTATATTATTATTATGCAATGGATTTTTATGGTAATATACCTCTTATTGTAAAGGTTTCTACAGAGCAAGCAGAGCAGTCTGACAGGAAAACAATATATGAATTCATAGAGAAAGAGCTTCTGGAGTGTGTGGATGATATGAAAGACCCTAAAACAAACACATACGGTCGAGTAGACAAGGCTGCTGCATGGTTATTGTTGGCTAGACTTTATCTTAATGCTGAAGTCTATACAGGAACTCCACAGTGGGGATTGGCGGTTACTTATGCAGAAAAGGTACTTGAATCCGGATATACTCTTTGTAAACCATATAAAAATCTGTTCATGGGTGATAATAATACCAATGGTGCACAGAATGAAATCATTCTTCCGATACTTCAGGATGGTATAGATACACAAAACTATGGTTGTGGTACGTTCTTGGTTGCTGCTACTCATAAAACAGACATGAATAATGCCGGAACAAGTGAAAACTGGGCTGGTAATAGAGCAAGAAAACAGATGATGACTATGTTCTTCCCTAACAATGATGCTCCAAATGTTGATGAAAATGAAATGGTAAAACAAGCTAAAGACGACCGTGCTTTGTTCTATGGAAAAGACAGAGAGCTTGAAGTTGAAGATGTATCCAATTTTACTCACGGATATTCTTGTGCGAAGTTTACAAATAAATATTCTACAGGTGCAACACCAAAAGATGCCAAATTTGTAGATATGGATGTTCCTTTCATGAGAGTTGCGGAAGCATATCTGATTATAGCAGAGGCAAAAACAAGGCTTGAACTACCTGATGAGGCTAAACCTTATATTGACGATCTTAGAGATAGAGCAAATGCAACAAAACAACCTACATATTCATTGAATGATATTTGTGACGAATGGTGTAGGGAATTTGCTTTCGAAGGACGTCGTCGTATAGATCTTATCAGATTTGGTAAGTTTGGTGGAAATACTGACTATGTTTGGGATTGGAAAGGTGGTACAAAGGAAGGTACAAACTTTGACGCTTATAGAAATCTTTATCCGATACCGACAAAGGAAATAGTGGCAAATCCTAATCTTGAACAAAATTTCGGATATTAATATTATGTTGTTTTAATGACATTATAAAGATATAAATTATGAAAAATAAGATATTTACATTATTACTTGCAGGAATGGCCATTTTCTCTTCTTGCGATAGCGATAGAGATTCCAATCCTGTATATAACCAGCCGGAAACGTTTACCTTGAATAAACCGGCTTTGTCTGGTAATATTTTCGATTTGAACAGTTCTTCTCATATTTGGCTGACTTGTTCACAGCCTGATTATGGTTTTACTGCAGCCGTTACGTATACTTTGGAAATCTCTTTGACTGATGATTTTGAAAAAGTACAAGTGCTGCCTACGCAGTTTACTACTGCTAAAATGGAGGTAAAGACTAATGAGTTGGCAGTTTGTGCTACAAACCTTTTCATAGCAGAAGGTAAGGTTAAAGACGATTTCCCTCTTCAGACTCCTTTATATTTAAGACTAAAAGCTGTTGTAACAGATCTTAAAGAGCCTGTTTATTCAAATTCTATCGAGATAAAAACAGAATTGGAATATACTTTACCGCCAATTGAGATTCCAAAGAAATTGTATATCGGTGGTGACTTCTGTGAATGGAATTGGGACAATACACTTGAGATGGTTCCTGTAAATGGAGTTGAAGGAAAATTCTGGAGATTGATATTTATTCCTGAAAACAGTAGTATCAAGTTAAGTCAAACTTCAACAGAAGAAACTAGTGCCGGATTTGCAGAAACGACAATTAATGATAATTATGAAGCTGTTGTAACAGATAATTCTGGAAAGATTGGCTTTACTAAAGGAGGATGGTATTTATTGGTTGTTAAGGCAGCAATAGAAGGAGCTGAACTTAGATATACCATGGATATTAATGAGCCTGCAGTATATTTGTTTGGACCTGTAATTGGAGATAAATGGGCTCCGGAAGAAGCTTTGAAATTTACGGTTCCTCAGGTAGCAGACGAATTCTTTGTATCTCCTGCGTTTACAAATGCCGGTGAAGTACGTGCGTGCGTAGTATTGGAAGGTCACGACTGGTGGAGAAGTGAATTTATGGTTTTCAACAATAAATTGGAATATAGAGGTAATGGTGGTGATCAGGCACGTATTCAGGGTGCTGTAGGTCAGAAACTATATATCAACTTCACAGCCGGAACTGGTAAAATTGAATAATATAAAAATGTTGTCGGGGATAATTTTTCCCCGACAAGCTAAATTAAAATGGATCTATGAAAAAGAAATTTTTATATACAGCTATATTTGCTGCAATGATAGGTTTGGCTTCATGTAATGAAGATTTCAATGCAGATGTTGCAGCTCCACAGACTTGGGAACAGGAAGAAATTCTTGCAGCTTCAGGCATGACTATTACGCCGGCAGCTGATATTAATCTAGAAACAGCAACAGAAGATTCTGTGATACTTTTTTCTTATCAGGTAAATAATCAGGTAGAAGGCAGTAAAATTGAAAATCTTACAGCTTATGTATCAAAACAAGATGTTGAGGAATGGCGTAAGATTGAAGTTAATGAGGAAGGTAAAGCTAGCGTAGAAGTACTGCAGAAAACTATAGAAGACTTGTATGGAAAGAAAGATGAAATGCGCACGCTTGCTCTTAAAGCTGAAGCTAGTATGAATATTGATGGAGAAGCTTTGTTTTTAAGTGCTGAAAAAGTTTCTGTAAATATTACGCCTAAAAAACCTTTGATAATCCCGGAATATTATATTGTTGGCAATATACAAGGTTGGAATACAGGAACTAAGAGTTGTGCCTTATATCCTGTAAATTTGGAAGAGAGTATTTTTACATATACAACAGATTTTTCGAATAATAATGCTGGAACTCCTAACTTTAAAATATGGGCGGCTGCTGATTTTGGAAATTGGGACAATGCCATTGGTACACAGATTGATGGTGATACAAATCTAGAAGGTAAATTAGTTCAAGGAAATGTTGGTGCAATTCAGACACCTGACAATGGAATATATACATTAACATTAAATCTCATTGAAATGAAATATGAGATGGTTAAAGAAGAGAATCAAAGTGTCGTTGAGTATACATCAATCGGTTTAGTAGGTGGATTTAATGGTTGGAACCAGGTTGATAATGTACAATTGATTAAAGCTGCTCCACATAATTGGTATATAAATAATTTTACAGTAGAAAGTGAAAGTGAACTGAAGTTTAATGCAGATAAAGCATGGACAGTAAGTTGGGGTACTGGCGTAAATTTAGGTGATATTCCTTTTGGTAAAGCTGATCTAAATGGAGCTAACTTTAAACTTCCTGCAGGTACATACGATGTATTCTTTAATGATATAACAGGCCAATTTGCCTTCTTTGCAAGATAATAACTAATTATAATCAATGAATTGCCATTCGGAGGAATACAAAAGTTCCGATGGGTGGCAATTCTTTTTTTAACCTGACTACCATGAAAAAGACTCTTCAAATAGGTTTCTATATATTAATTTCATTGTTCATATTTACTCAAAGTTCATGTCAGGACAAGACTTTTGATAATGAATCGGATAGTGAAAATTCAGGAAATGATTCAAGTGATGAAGGAGATGACAATGAAGAGACATTAAAGGAAGGACTCACTTGGTCACCTGAAAATCCTGATGCTGATTCTGAACTTACTATTAACTTTAAGGCTCCTGTAAAATCAAAGCTTTACGGCTATATGGGAGATGTTTATATTCACACCGGAGTTATCACTCAAGGTGTATGGGCTTTTGTTCCTGCCGAATGGAACGAGAACATAGCCAAATGTAAAATGACGAAGAAGGATGACAATTGCTGGTCTATATCTCTTTCTCCATCTATAAGAGAATGGTTTGCTTCGGGTGAGACTGCTATTAATAAACTTGGTATAGTAATACGTAGTTCCGATGGTAGTAAGAAGGGAATAGAAGAAGATTCTTTTATTGAGGTAACCGATAATAAATACACAGCTTTCCAACCTGCTCCTATAATTGAGCAGACTATGCCGGCAGGGACAGTAGAAGGTATAAATATATCAGGTGGAAGCAGTGTGACTTTTGCTTTCTATGATAAGGATAAGAATGGAAATCATAAAGACTTTGCATACATATTAGGTGATTTCAATAACTGGACATTAGCCAATGACGGCACTTCTCAAATGTATAGGGATAATTTAGCCGGATGCTGGTGGATAACTGTTGAAAATTTGGATCCGGAAAAGGAATATCGCTTCCAATATTATACAGGAACTAAAGACGGTGATGTAATTAGACTGGCTGATGCATATTCCGAAAAGATTCTTGACCCTGATAATGATAAGTATATCCCTGAATCGACATATCCTTCGTCTGAAATGGTTTATCCGGAGAAAGGTATAGGAATAGTTTCTACATTCAAGATTAATAAGGATGAATATCCATGGCATAATAATGATTTCAAGATAAAGGACATAGATAATCTCCTTATATATGAATTGCACCTCAGAGACTTTACTTCAACATCCGATCTTAATGGCGCAATAAGCAAACTTGACTATCTGGAAGGTCTTGGAATAAATGCCATAGAGCTGATGCCGGTACAGGAATTCGATGGTAACGACAGTTGGGGATATAACCCATGCTTCTTCTTTGCCATGGACAAAGCATACGGAACAAAAGAAATGTATAAGAGGTTTATTGATGAATGTCACAATAGGGGAATAGCCGTTCTATTTGATGTGGTATATAATCATGCAACAGGAGCACATCCTTTTGCAAAATTGTATTGGGACAGCAAGAATAATAAGACAGCAGCTAATAATCCGTGGTTTAATGTTGATGCACCTCATCCTTATGGTGTATTCCATGATTTCAACCATGAATCAGAGCTTGTAAAGACTTTCGTAAAACGAAACCTCAAATTCTTACTAGATGAATACAAGATAGATGGTTTCCGTTTTGACCTTACGAAAGGTTTCACTCAGCGTCAATGTAGTGAAAGTACCGCATCTGATTATGATGGAAATCGTATAGCTGTTTTGAAAGATTATTATGACGCTATTCATGAGGCAAACGAAAATGCCGTGGTTATATTGGAACATTTCTGTTGTGATAAAGAAGAAAAAGAACTTGCAGACTATGGTCTTAAACTATGGAGAAATGGTAACAATGCGTATTGCCAGTCTGGAATGGGTTGGCAAGACGACAGTGGTTTTGAAGGAATATATACAGGCACTAATAATATGAAGTTCGGTGGCTATATAAGTTTTATGGAGAGCCATGACGAAGAACGTACTGCTTTTAAGGCAAAGGAGTACGGTAATGGTGACTTAAAAACTAATCTGGCAAACCGAATGAAAAGTATGGCTACAAATACGGCTTTTTTCCTTACTGTACCAGGACCGAAAATGATATGGCAGTTTGGAGAAATGGGTTATGATGTTTCTATTGAAGAGAATGGTCGTACAGGACGTAAGCCTTTACATTGGGAGTATTTGAATGATCAGTATAGAAAAAAACTCACAGAGACTTATACCCTTATTCTTAAACTTAGAAATAAACTACCACAGCTTTTCTCTTCTGATGCGACATTCAGATGGGAAGTATCTGAAAGTTATTGGGAAGGATGCCGTAATATTTCAATTGAAAGTATAGACGGAAAGAAACTTTTCATTGTGGGTAATTTTACGACAGAAGAACAGACATCTTCAGCTCAAGTCCCGTCGGGTTGGAGCGGATATTATAACTTTATCAGTGCTGAACAGGTAAGTAATGTTGCCGGAACACAGCCGACTGTAGCTCCACATGACTTTGTTATTTATTCTAATTTTCTTATTAATAACTAAATGATATGATAAAGAATTAGTCTGAATATGAAAAGTTGAGTAGTTAAGAGATTTTGGATTATTTCTATGGAATTAATTATCTTTTTATTTATTTTGACGATAGTATCATGATAAAACTAAAACAACTGATGACATTACCACTGATAGTAACTACTATAGGTTGTGGGGAGACTAACAGGTATGAGTCGTATGCAGACTATCCGTCATTCTCTACCGAATGGACGGAAATGGTATATACCCCCAAGTCGACAAACTTTATGCTGTGGGCGCCTACTGCAGAGGCTGTAAGAGTTAATATATTTGATGAAGGAATTGGCAGTCAGGCGGTGAATTCTGTGAAAATGAGTCGTGGAGATAACGGGCAGTGGACTGCAGAAGTCGATGAAGATCTTAACGGCAAGTTCTATACATTCAATGTATGTATTGACGGTAAATGGCTTGACGATACTCCGGGAGTGATGGCAAAGGCTGTAGGTGTGAACGGCAAGCGTGCTGCCATATTGGACTTGAATAGTACTAATCCTGAAGGTTGGGAAAATGACAAACGTCCAGAACTGAAGAGTTTCAATGACATTATTCTGTATGAAATGCATCATCGTGATTTCTCGTTAGACAGTTTGTCTGGTATTGAAAACAAGGGAAAATTTCTTGCTTTGACTGAAGAAGGAACCAGAAACATTTATGGACAGACTACAGGTATTGACCACTTGAAGGAGCTAGGTATCACTCATGTTCATATTCTTCCGTCATACGATTATGCGTCTGTAGATGAAACTAAGCTTGATACACCTCAGTATAATTGGGGATATGACCCTCAGAACTACAATGTGCCTGACGGCTCATATTCAACAGATCCGTACAAGCCTGAAGTCAGAATTCGTGAGTTCAAGCAGATGGTGCAGTCACTCCATAAGGCTGGTATCAGAGTGATAATGGATGTAGTATATAATCATACTTTCAATACAGAACACAGTAATTTTGAATTGACAGTACCTGGATATTTCTATCGTCAGAATGAGGATGGAACATTTGCCAATGGTTCAGGCTGTGGAAATGAGACTGCTAGTGATCGTGATATGGTGCGCCGTTATATAGTGGAATCAGTGAAACATTGGGTGAATGAATACCATGTTGATGGCTTCCGTTTCGATCTTATGGGAATACATGATATAGAGACTATGAAGGCTATTCGTACCGAACTTGATAAGATTGACCCTACAATTTTCATTTATGGCGAAGGATGGGCTGCAAGCGCTCCTAAATATCCTAAAGAAAAACTGGCTATGAAGGCCAACACATGGCAGATGCCCGGAATTGCTGCATTCAGCGATGAATTCCGCGACAGCTTGCGTGGCTCATGGAGTGACGATGCTAAGGGAGCTTTTGTCACTGAAGGTAAGGGATATGAGTCGGGTGTTATGTTCGGTATTGCTGCTGCACTACCTCATCCTCAGTTGAAAGAGGCTTTGAAGGACTATCCTGCATCATGGACAGCACAGCCTACTCAGATGATAAGCTATATAAGCTGCCATGATGATCACTGTATAGGCGACCGTCTTCTCATTACAGCTCCAAAAGCTGACACTAAGCAGCGTATGCGTTTATTGAAGTTGGCAGAAACGGCTGTATTTACATCACAGGGCGTTCCTTTCATCTTTACAGGTGATGAACTGATGCGCGACAAGAAGGGAGTTAAGAATTCATATAACAGTCCTGATTCAATTAATGTGATAGACTGGCGTCTGAAAAAGCAGCATAACGATTCTTACGAATATATAAAAGGACTTATTGCTCTTCGTAAGGTTCATCCTGCATTCCGTTTGGGTACAGCCGATAAGGTTTATGAACATCTTGAATTTATAAATCCCGGGACTAAGGGGGTTGTGGCATTTCGCATCAAGGGACAGCCTGAAGGTGAGGAGTGGAAGGATATAACAGTGATACTTAACGCTGGAACTAAAACTGCAAAGGTTGAGGTGCCGGAAGGAACATACCGTTTGGTTTGTTACGATGGAAAGATTTCACCGGAGAAAGGCTTGAAAGATTCCAAGGGTAAGACTCTTGCTGCAGCACCTCAGTCGGCTACTATTGCTTACAGAAAATAAATTTATTTTTTGATATGAATAGACACATATTGATGTTTATCATGATCCGGCATTGACCTATTGATTTGTTATTAATAATTGTTTTTATGCTATATACTGTTTTTTATGGAACAGTATATAGCATTTTTTATAAATATTATATATATTAGTGGTGTAAATTCTTGATATAGGGTGTATTATGGTTTGTAGAATTAAGTTATATCCATTAGTGTTGCTCTTTGTTACATTACTTTTTTCATGTAGTAAATACACAATCAATGAAAATGATGATACCTCCGATGAAGACGGAGTAGTAAATGTCTATTTAAAATTTCGTAAGAATCAAAATGGTGATATTATTGAACTGGAATATCCGGTTCGCATTTTTTGTGTGGAAAAAACTACTTCTGCCATTACAGAGTTTTATTATGAGGAGGGTGATGGTATTCTGGCATCTGTCAATAAAGGCAAGTATTCAGTAAATGCTTTTCTTGGGGTAGACAAGGATAATTTCATTCTTATGAACGATATAAATGGTAAACCTATGATATCCATAAATGCTTCTGGAATATCTGATAAGCCAGTCATGTCTGCACATTCCACATTGAATATAGACAAGCAGACGGAGATAAATTTTATTCCCATCTATATTGTTTCTTCTACTGAATTTGAGTTTAGTAATATTCCAACAGAGGTAAGGAGTGTGAATGTGGAAATATCCCCTGTATGTTGTGGTCATCATGTCGAAGGAGGATTTTCTGATAGAATACAAAGTGCGGTTATAGCTTGTGAGTTGAATAACGGTAAGTGGATTTCCGGTCAGAAGTTCTTATTCCCGGCAGAAGGAGAGAAGACAACAGTAACAGTAAGACTTGACTATGACAATGAAATAAAAGAGTATCAATATATATTTTCCGGAGGCTTAAAATCAGGACAACCTTATAAATTTACCGGAGGATTTGATGAAGATTTAAGTATGGATGGAGATTTTCAGATAAGTGGTTGGAATATGGAAGAAGAAGTTGTTATTGATTTTGAAAACGGTAATACGGTTGACGATGAGGATGGTGGAGATGAAAATGATAATGATGAGCCCGACGATGAAACTTCTGTAGATCCGGATGATGTATTTTATGTAGATGAGCTTCCTTCGCCAAACGCAATATGGGGGCCTTTCTATTTATGGAAATCAGAAGAGATAGAAACAGGAGAGGCTTTAGTAACTGTCATATCTCCCGACCAATGGTTTCAGATATATGAAGAAGGTGAGGCTTTGGAAATATTGAGTAACTATGAAATTGACGGTATCTCTGATTGGAGAACTTTCACTAGAGAAGAAGCCGAAGATTTCTTTAAGGAGTTTTCCAAGAATCTTGGTGAACTGAATACTTATTTGGAGGAAAATGGACATAATATTTTTTATACAGAGAACAGATATCTGTGTGAAAATGGTGGGTATGCATTCAGTATGTTTGGAGCAACTAATATCAGGCCGGCAGGTAAGACTGTGAAATATTATCTACGACCGGTAAGAACGTTAAAATTGAAGGTCCGTTCATAACCTGTCTGTTATATTCGTTTATATGTGAAATTTAAGATTATGCTTCAAAAAATATTATATAAATCATCTGTTATTCGAAGTTAGGCATTATCTTTGCAAGTATAAAATTGTTTCGTTTATTAACAAACAGGTAACTTTAAATGATAATTTGCTCATAAAAACTTAAAAAATAATATTAAACCATGAGAAGTAAAAACACATTTATAGCCGCAGCCTTATCTCTTATGTCAGCTGCTGGGACTGTTTATGCCAATGAAAATATAATGACTGTACATGCCAACAAAGTCATATCTGAAATAAGCCCTACTATGTACGGGTTGTTTTTCGAGGATATAAATTTTGGGGCTGATGGAGGATTGTATGCTGAATTGGTAAAGAACAGATCTTTTGAGTTCGATCAGAATTTAATGGGGTGGAACGTATTTGGAAATGTTGTTCTGATGAACGACGGACCTTTCAACCGTAATCCTCATTATGTTCGTTTAAGTAAAGCTTCACACCCTCATAAACATACCGGAATCGAGAATGAAGGCTACTTTGGAATTGGGCTTAAGGCAGACAATGAATATCGTTTTTCTGTGTGGGCTCGTGGTAAAGGTCAAAGAATACGGGTAGAACTTATTGATAACGACACTATGGGTGAAAGTCAGGTTATTACTTCCGGAAAAGTTGAAGTAGTGTCTGATGAGTGGAATAAATATGAAATTACACTTAAACCTAAAGTTGAAGAGAAGAAGGCACATCTTCGTATATTCCTTGAAACTAAAGGTAGTGTGGATTTGGAACATGTGTCACTGTTCCCTGTAGATACCTGGAAAGGAAGAAAGAATGGTCTGAGAAAAGATCTTGTACAGGCATTGTATGATCTTTCGCCTGACGTATTCAGATTTCCGGGAGGATGTATAGTAGAAGGTACTGACGCATCGTCCAGATATCAGTGGAAAGAAACTGTTGGACAGGTAGAAAACAGACCTACTAATGAGAACAGATGGCATTATACTTTCCCTCACAGGTTCTTTCCTGACTATTTCCAGTCATACGGATTAGGCTTTTATGAATATTTCCTGTTGTCCGAAGATATAGGAGCCGAACCTTTGCCTATTTTGAACTGCGGTCTGTTGTGTCAGTACCAGAATAGCGATGATTGTCAGATGTCAGCTGACAGTCTTGATATGTTTGTTCAGGATGCTTTGGATTTGATAGAATTTGCCAATGGTAGTACAGAAACAAAATGGGGAAAGTTGAGAGCAGAAATGGGACATCCTGAACCATTCAATCTGAAGTATCTGGGTATCGGTAATGAACAATGGGGGCAGATTTATGTTGACAGACTGAGAGCTTTTGTAGAAGTTCTTAGAAAGCAGCACCCTGAAATCAAGATAGTAGGTTCGTCAGGACCATATCCTGAAGGTAAGGAATTTGATCATCTTTGGAAGGGAATGAAGGAACTTAAGGTAGATTTGGTAGACGAACATTTCTATCGTCCTGACAACTGGTTCATTTCTCAGGGAAAGAGATATGACAGCTATGATAGGAAGGGTCCTAAGGTTTTTGCAGGTGAGTATGCATGTCATGTTCCTGGAAAAAAATGGAACCATTTCCGTGCTGCATTACTTGAAGCGGCTTTCATGACAGGATTGGAAAGGAATTCTGATATCGTCAAGATGGCTACATACGCTCCTTTGCTGGCACACGTAGAAGGATGGCAGTGGCGTCCGGACTTGATTTGGTTCGATAATCTTTCTGTGTTGAAAACATGTAGCTATTATGTTCAGCAACTTTATGCTACAAACAAAGGAACACATGCATTGAAACTGACTATGGACGACAATGCCGTATGTGGTGATAAAGAACAGAACGGTCTGTTTGCAAGTGCGGTTTGGGATGAAGATGCACAGATGTATATAATTAAAGTTGTCAATACCTCCAGTGATACACAGAATATAAAGATAGACTTTAAGGGATTGAAGAAGAAAAAGTTACAGAATGATGTGGAGACTATCTCGCTTCATTCTGATAATCTGGAAAAAGAAAATACTTTTGATGATCCTGATATGATATTACCAAAGAAGGGAAATGTAAAAGTTGAGAAAAATATTCTTTCAGATTCTTTGCAGCCTATGTCTTTTGTAGTGTATAAATTGAAGACTTTATAAAGGTTGTAGAGGTTTTAAATAAACGCCTTGTCATTTGATTTTAAATGAACTGTTATTTTAAATCAAATGACAAGGCGTTTTTTGATAAGTATTATTAGAGCGAATTTGTCTTCTGAATATAGAATGTTTTATTAAAAATGTGTTTTTAACTTGTTTTATTTATTTTTTTTCCCGATAATTGCAACTTGATGTTTATTAACCTAAAAATAAATAGTTGAGTTCTATTCTATGTTACAATTGTAAATTTATGGGGGAAGAGAATGATGATATTATAATTTGGAAAAATTTCTTGTCTGGCGACAAGGAAGCTTTTTCTATGTTATATCGTAGATATGTACAAAACCTTTTTAGGTTTGGAATACAGTTTACGGATGACAGAGAGTTGGTGAAAGACTGTATTCATGAGGCTTTTCTCAAAATTTATAAGAACAGAGGAAAAATATCTAAAGTAACGAATGTAAAGATTTATTTACATATAGTTTTGAAAAATATCATAATAGATGAGTTGCGTAGGACAGTTAAATTTAATTCTTCTTTAGAACCAACGGAAATTGACTCGTCTGAAGGATTCGATATTGAGGAAGAGTATGTGAATAAAGAATTAAATATATGTAAATCTAAATGTTTAAGAGAGTTTATGGAAATGTTAAATCCTCATCAACGTAAAATTATCCGGATGCGGTTTGTGGAAAATATGAGTATAAAGGATATAGCGGTGGCGATGGATATGAAATATCAGTCTGTGGATAATCTTATACATAGAGTTATAAAAAGAGGTAGGAATGAGTATCTTAACTAATATTAATAGAATAATATGGGTATAAATCCACCTATTTTTCGTTCTTTTAATGAAAACGGTAGATATATGGAAGAAACATTAAGAAATAAATATGTTGATTATGGGTTTGAAGATTTTCTTCATGATTCATATTTCATAGAATCTGTCAACAATCCTACAGAAGAGTCGGAGGCTTTTTGGAAAAATGAGCTAATAATAATGAAACGAGTTGATGAATATAGGGCTGCTTGCGAATATATTAAATCTATTAGTAATGACACGGATGATGTTAGACTGTCCGATGACGAGATTGGTAATCTTGAGAAAGAGATATTGATGTCATTTTGTGAAGTGGATAAGCGTAGATTGTTGACTCTTAACATATTCAAAATTATAGGTATTGCGGCATCTTTCTTTTTATTGTGTTTGGTTGGATACAAGGCCTATATCAATTATTATTCAGAAAAGGATAAATTGGATATAATGACTTTTGCCATGAATAGTAAGCAATCTGAAGAGAAGGTAAGTGATGAAATAGTACTATTGCTTTCTGATGACAGAAAAATCAGTATGAAAGAAGATGAAAGTGTTATTAATTATAGTAAATCATCGGAAACGATATCTATTGGTAAAGAAGAAAAGAAAGAAAAGTATGTAGAAAAGGAAAGTGTTGCGCAATATAATGAGTTGATAACTCCAAGGGGTAAAAGAAGTAAATTAGTGTTGGCTGATGGGTCAAATTTGTGGGTCAACTCAGGTACAAGAGTCGTTTATCCAAAATCTTTTTCTTCGGATAAAAGGGAAATATTTGTTGATGGTGAAATTTATATAGAGGTTGCTCCAGATAAAGGAAAACCATTTTATGTAAGGACAAAAGGAATGGATGTCAGAGTACTGGGTACAAAATTCAATGTGTCTTCATATTCAGATGAACAAAATGAAAGTGTGGTGCTTGTTTCTGGTTCTGTTTCAGTAGGAAAACACGAAGAGGCGGAATCGACTGTAGTATTGACTCCCTCTCAGAAATATAATATACATGATGGTGATGCCACTGTTGAGACTGTTGATGTGAAAAATTATATATGTTGGATTAACGGTGTTTTGTATTATGATCAAAAATCTATTATTTATATTTTGTCCGATTTGGCGAAATATTATGGTGTTAATGTAAATTATAACTTGTCCGAAGATTTTGCAGAAAATAATTTATATACTGGAAGACTTGAAATTAAACCGACATTTGATGAAGCTTTGAAAAGTCTAGGAGGTTTTCTACCTATAAAATTTGATAAGAAAGGTAATAACTTATACTGTATAAAATTTTGATTATAAGTAATTTATATATAACAATATAGAGGAAACATTTCGGTGTTTCCTTTTTTTTTTGAAAAAAATAAAGAAAATGTGAGTATAAGAAATGAACAAATACGTTCATATTTATGAGTGAGCGAATTTTAATTATTAACCTTTTAATAAACTGAGATATGAAAACATGAAACCTTAAAACAGAAAACCGAGAGAATACTGCAATATTCACTCGGTCTCATTGAATAGATAATTAACATTAACATGTTAAACTTATAATCGTTACAAATATATGAGGAAAAAAATATACAATGGATTAAATCGGTTAATATTTAGGTATATTTATAGTTTTGCTGTATTTGCTATTGTTCCGTCCGGCTTTACCTTGTCGGCGGCAGAAGTCGTACATAATAATGATGAAAAAATTATTCTGACTTTAAATATCAAAAATCAGCCCTTGGAAAAAATATTCTTGGCTATAGAAGAGAAAAGTAATTGTTCTTTTTTTTATCCTTCTAATTTGGATTTAAAACAGAAAGCTTCTATATCTGTAAAGTCTGTTGAGTTAACAGCAGAATTGTTGAATAGTGTATTTAAGGATACAGGTTTAACCTTTTCTATGGATGGCAAACAGATATATGTAGCAAAGAGAACAGAAAAGCAAACTAAGGTTTTTACTAAGGATAAGGACGCAAAAATAGAAGTTCGCGGACGAGTGATAGATGAAAATGGAGAACCTGTAATTGGAGCGACAGTCATGGTTAAAGGTTCATCGTCTGGAACAATTACTGATTTTGATGGAAATTATGTGATTAATGTTTCAAGTAATAAAGATGTGTTGCAATTCTCTTTTTTGGGATATTCCAATAAGGAGGAAGTTGTGGGTAACAGAAGGTTTGTAAGTTTGGTGATGTCCGAGGATGTAGAGCAACTTGATGAGGTTGTCGTTGTTGGATATGGAACTCAGAAAAAAGAAAGTGTTGTAGGAGCGATTTCTCAAGTAGGTAGTGAAGATTTGGTTAATTCAGGAACACCTAATATTACTAATGCAATAACAGGAAAGTTGTCAGGAGTTATGACTATGCAGACAAGTGGACAACCTGGTAAAAATGATGCGGAGATCATAATTCGTGGTATATCAAGTTGGAATGGAAGTAAACCGTTGGTATTGGTAGATGGTATTGAACGTGATTTCACGGATCTTGATCCGAATGAAATAGAAACAATTTCAGTATTAAAAGATGCTTCTGCTACTGCTGTATTTGGTGCTCGTGGAGCCAATGGTGTTATAATTGTCACTACAAAAGAAGGAAAAATAGGTAATCCTAAATTTAAAATTTCTTTTAATCATGGTATTTCGTGGGCAACAAAGTTACCAAAACATGTGGATGCAGGAACAGTATTGAATGCTTATAATGAACAGTTGATGAATTCTGAGAAATATGAACAACTTGTTTCTCAGTCTACAATTCAAAAATATGTTAATCCTTCTTCTCCGTTGGAAGCTATTATGTATCCAGACGTAGACTGGCTTGATGAACTTACTAATAATTTTGCTAATGTCACAAATGCAAATGCAAATTTAAGTGGAGGTACAGAATTTGTAAATTATTTTAGTTCTATTGGTTTCATGAGAGAATCTTCCTTATTTACTGCATATCAGGGAAATAATAAGTATCATGATGCAAATTTTGATTATAGAAGATTTAACTATCGTACTAATCTTGATTTCAAACTTACTAAATCTACAAAATTACAATTAAAGGTTGGAGGTGATATCTCTATTAATAAATCTCCAGGTTCTTCCCCTTGGAGGAGTGTATTTTCTACTTCCAGTGTGAATTATCCTGCTTATTATCCAGCTTGGATGCTTGAAGAATTTCCTGATTTGTATTATCCTGACGCACATGGAATAAGGTTAGTATCACCAGATATGGCTCCTTTCCCAGTAAAAAATCAGAATCCTTATTCAATCTTACATTTAGGGAATTTCAATCAGACTAATTCAATGAAACTGTTTACAGACTTGGTACTGAACCAAAAACTTGATTTTATAACCAAAGGATTGTCTTTACAGGCAAAGGTAGCATTTAATACATATTATACACATACATCACTTACTTCTTCATACAATCAGAAATTTTGGACTTTTTATCCTGAAAGAATAGGAACAGATCAAAATCCGTGGAAAATGCAGGGTGAAGGAGATTTCTATTATCATGAGGTTGAGAATCCCAATCTTGGTGTAGGTGGACTTGGCAGTTTTAATAAAGCTTTGCATTATGAGTTTTCTTTGAGATACGACCGTTCTTTTGGTAAACATAATGTAACAGGACTTGCTCTTATGAACCGTGATATAAACCATATAGGTGCTGGTTATCCTTATCTGTATGAATCATGGGTTGGGCGTGCTACATACGATTACGGTAAACGTTATCTTTTTGAATTTAATGTAGGATATACAGGAAGTGAGAAATTTGCTCCATCAAACAGATTCGGACTTTTCCCTTCTTTTGCAATAGGATGGGTCATTTCGCAGGAAAAGTTTTTCAAAAAGGCTTTTCCATGGATAAATAAATTCAAAGTAAGGTATTCGGATGGACTTGTCGGTAGTGATGCGTCGGCAAACCGTTGGCTTTATATTAGTGAATATTCTAAAAATGGTAGTAATATTACTGAAGACAAGATTCCTAATCTTCATGCTCAATGGGAAGAAGCACGTAAGCAGGATATTGGTATTGAGATGAGCTTTCTTAACAATGAACTAACATTGGGCTTGGATTTATATCAGGAAAAGCGTGACAAAATGTTGTTAAGTCCTCGTTATAATATATTTGTGGGAACTTCATTCAAAGATCTTAACATTGGAAGTATGAAGAAGCATGGTATGGAAATTGAAGTCGGTTATAGAAAACATACAACATACGGTCTTGATTATAATATTCAGGCTATGGCAGGATTTACAGAAAACCGTATTCTAAGTAAGGATGATCTACCATATGCTCCTGAGTACCAGAAAATAGCAGGTAAGGCCTATGGCGGAAGAAATAGCGGACAGATTACGATTGACGGTAATTTCTTTAATTCAATAGATGAATCTCATATTTATCCTAGTACAAGCATTAGTAAGTATATGGCTACTACAGGTGGATATAAATATATTGATTATAATTCGGATGGTGTTATTGATAATTTGGATGTTTTTTCAAT
This sequence comes from uncultured Bacteroides sp., assembly GCF_937912035.1. Lineage (GTDB taxonomy): Bacteria > Bacteroidota > Bacteroidia > Bacteroidales > Bacteroidaceae > Phocaeicola. The sequence continues at coordinate 40,152 of NZ_CALDPF010000050.1, read as the reverse complement.
AAAAGGGAGTAATTATGCTCCTTGCTCATTTTCATTGACAGGAGGATTGAAATATAAGAATTTTTCTATGAGTATGGTTTGGTATGGGAACATAGGAAAATATGTTTTATATAATTCCGCATTCTTTAAAGAATTCTTTTCTACTGAGGTTGTCATGCATGAGAATCAGGTTGATTATTGGAGACCTGATAATCATGATGCTACTCATCATGGTATGGGAGCTGCGAGTTTGTCATTTGCTGGTGGAGATGATTATGACGGTTTTGAGTTAGGTATACAGGGTTTTTCATGGGTAAGAGCAAATTATATAAAATTGAAGGAAATAAGGCTTGCTTATAATGTAAAATCTAAATTTCTGAAGAAAGTATTAGGAATGAACAATTTTAATGTCTTTGTTGATGGAACTAATCTGTTGATGTTTACTGAATTACCTATGGGAGATCCTGAATCTAAGTTATATAAAGAGGGTACATATCCTCAAATGGCAAGTGCTAGAATTGGTTTTAATATGGACTTCTAAATAATTACGATTATGAAAAAAATATATAAATTGTTATTATATGGAATAATAGTTTCTATAACATCATCTTGTACGGATTTTCTCAATATATCACCGGATGCCAATCTTAAGGAAGAGGAAGTTTTTACAGATATGAATAATATTAGAGCCTATTTTAATCCTGTTTATTCAAAAATGAGAAATGGAAATCCTCTTTATCTTAGTAAATGGGGATCAAAATGGTCATTTGAAGAATTGACAGATGCAGCAGAAAATGGTGCTGGATATGCAAGAAGTGTAATTAATGGAAATTGGAAAGAAGGAGTTAGTATACTTATATCAGAACGTCGTCCTATTTTTAAAGAGAGTTTTGTATCAATACGTATATGTAACAATGTTATTGCCAATATCGACAGAGTGGAAAATGCCATAAGCGAGGAAGAAATATATGATTTGCTTGCTCAGGCATACTTTTTCAGAGGATATGCGTATTTCCAGTTATGTCGTATGTGGGGAGGCATGCCATATATGTATGAACCATTAGCTTCTGATGATGATTTTGATATGCCAAGATTGTCTGCTGTTGATACTTATAAAGCAATAGCGGCAGATATGGACTTGGCTTATGAGAATTTTGTCAAGGCTAATAAGGTGAGGCGAGATCCTAAACCTGGAGAAACAGGTAACTTATCTACAACATATAAATTGAATCAGCCTAACGGATGTGCTGCTTTGGCTTTAAAATCAAGAGCTTTGCTTTATGCTGCCAGTCCATTAAATAATAATAATAACGATCAACAGTTATGGATAGACGCTGCAAAGGCTAGTCTTGAGGCTATAAGAGTGGCTGAAGATAATGGATATATACTTCTTCCTATAGAACAGTGGCTTGATAATACTTATAATAAAAAGTATACAAATGAACAGATTTGGGCAGATTCACATGGTAAATTGAATTTTAAGAGCGAGGGTATGACAACTCTATTGACAGGGCCGATGATGAATAATACCGGTTATGCCACGGGTATTTTACCAACACAGAACTTTGTAGATAGGTATGAGATAGCGCCAGTAAATGGTCAATTGGCTTTTCCAATGAATACTGAAGAAGAAAGGAATAAAGCAATTGAAGCTGGTGTATATAATCCACAGACTCCTTATAAAGGATTGGATAAAAGATTTTATCATACTATATTCTATAATATGGCTCCTACAGTATATAAGAAGAAACATCAGTCCGCATCTATACAGAACAAAATAAATATGTGGTATCAGATAAAAACTGATGGTACAAAATTGGAGTCGGATTGTATTATTTCTGATAAGTTTAAAGGATATGCTTTTACTGGATACATGCAAAAGAGATTGACTGGCGATATAAATTGGACAAATACTGGAAGTAAAGAAATTACAGATCCTTTATTTATGCTTAGCGAATTATATCTTAATTATGCTGAAGCTGCCAATGAAATAGGAGGTCCAGAAGGCTCGGTCGAAGGAGGTATGACATCTTATCAAGCATTGATGGTTATTCGAGATCGTGCAGAACAGGGGGACGTTCGTCCGGAATATCTTATAAATAAGGATGTATTTAGGGAACGCATAAAAAATGAACGTAGTATAGAGTTAGCATTTATAGGTCATTATTTTTACGACTGTAATCGTTGGATGGATTCTTCAAAACAAAGAGGGGTAACATTATATGGTATGGATGTAGAAAAACTTTCCGGTAATTATGATATAACAGCTTATCCGGAAGGGTATAGATATACAAGATTGCCTTTGATAGATACAAAACAAATGACTATATGGCATGATGCTATGTATCGTTTCCCTTTTACTCTGAATATGTATTATCAGTTCAAGGATTTTGATACTTCATTGAATCCATATTGGTAATTAAAATAATATAATATATGAATACTAGAAATATATTAAGAAGTGTGGATAAAATTGCTTTCTGCATATTTGTGCTGTTTATAACTTTGATGTCTACAAAAGTAGAGGCACAAAAACAATCAAAAGTTAATAACCAGATATCTGTAACAATAAAGGTTACGGATGAGAAAGGTGAAGCAATTCCTGGTGCATCTGTAGTAGTAGGTGAAGGATTAATACATGCAACTACAGATGTAAACGGGGAATTGACATTCGTTTCAAAACCTTCGGCTGTTGTGTCAGTCAGTATGTTGGGGTATGAGAAATATTCAGGCATAGTCTCAAATCTTGCGATTAGAGGTAATATAGTATTAAGTGAAGCAGCTTTTCTTAAGTCTTCTGATGATGTTGTCAGTATACCATACAGTTCTACATACAGTCGTTATGCAACAGACAATCTTTCTACTCTTACAGGAAATGATTTGTCTAAATATCCGACATCGGATTTGCGCAACGCCATGACAGGTCTTTTGTCTGGATATACTTCATCCGAGAAAGATGGACAACCTGGCTTGCATGCTGAGGAGATGAATGCTACCAATGGTATCACTTCGAAAGTGGATGAATATTCACGTGGACAGGGTGTGGTCTATGTTATTGATGACATTCAGGTTGACATAACGGAAATGCCTCTTGATCCGGAAGAAATTGAGAGTGTTACGTTGGTGAAAGATCCTGTAACGAGGTCTCTTTATGGACCAGCCGCACAGGCTATAATGTATATCAGAACAAAACGAGGAAAAGTTAACGATAGAAGAATCAGTGTTAACTTAGAAGGTGGTATCAGTGTTGTGGATCGTTTCCCAGAATACACAAATGGGGTAGATTATGCAAGACTAAATAATATGGCAAGAGTTAATAGTGGACTTGAACCGTTGTATAGCGATGAAGCTATATCACAGTATGCATTAAACGACCCTTATAACCCATTATATCCTAATGTAAATTGGCGTGATATGATGTTTAAAAACACACGCTCTTATCAGAGAGCGAATGTCTCTTCCATTGGAGGAAACAGGAATGTACAGTATGCTGCTTATATAGGATATACCGGTGAAGGTGATATCTACAAATTGGGCAGAAAGGCTGATTACAATAGACTTAATGTTAGAACAAATCTTGATGTAAGGCTCAATGATATAATGAAAATACGGTTTGATTTTGCCGGAAATATAAGTATCAGACATTCTCCAAATTATGGTTCCACTGAAGATATAAATGAGTTTACCTCATTGATATCTCATGTGAATAATAATAGTCCTGTCGCATATCCTGTTCATATCGGTTTTAGTGATGCTACTGGCAGGCCAATGTATGCCATATCTAAGACATACCCTAATAATCCAATAGGAGGAATTGAAGGATGTGGATATTATTCTGAAATTAATCGTTCAGGTATTGGTAATGTTTCGCTTGATATAGATTTTGGGCATTTGATCAAGGGCTTGAAATCTACTTCGTATATAGGATTCAACGGTTCTTATCTTACACGTGTAGGAAAAAGTGAACAATATGCGGCTTATTATATTATTCCTAATCCGGAAGCAGAAAATGGATATGATACAGAAAAGGTGAGGGGGGAGACTCTTGCTTCAGGTGAAAGTAAGTTACATCAATATTATAGTGTTAAATATACTGCGTATGAACGTCTTTCTTATGACAGAACATTTGGAAATCATCAGTTAAAAACCGGTCTTACAATGAATCTGAGTAATTGGGTCCGTGAAGGTTATAAAGAACCAATACGTCAGGCCAACGGAATATTTGATTTATCGTATATACTTAAGGATAAATATATTTTCCAGGGAGTTGTAAACTACGTCGGTTCTAATTATTATGCTCCTAAGAATAGGTATAAGATGTTTCCTACATTTGGGGCTGCATGGATACTTTCTGACGAGAAATTTATGAAAAAATGTGAAGTTGTAGATTTCTTGAAACTACGTGCCCAAATAGGACGAGTTGGTGACGTTACATATCGTACGACATATAAATATGAATCAAACTGGAAGAGCGATGGCGCTGATGCCTTTGGATATCCAGGAGGTCCTTCGTCAGACTGGATAGGAAATAATACTTCTTCTACAAGTTCTACACAATATACCACACTTGGAAATCCTAATCTTGATTGGATTTATATGGATGAATTTACTGTGGGTGGAGAAGTTATGATGTTTGATAAAAGGTTACATGTTGATGTGTCTTATTATAACAGAACAAGAAAAGGTCAGATTATACAACCGTCTAATTATTATCCAAGCTATTTGGGTTTCAAGGTCTTACCATATCAGAATTTCTCAAAAACGAGATTTCATGGGGTAGAGATTATGGCTTCATATAAAGATAAAATAGGTGATTTAAATTATAGAATAGGATTAAATCTTTTACGTAATAATGCTTTGTATCTTAAACTCGACGAGCCCAATTATCCTGAAAACGAGAAATGGTATCGTTCAAAATCAGGTAAAGCTACCGGTGATATTTACGGTCTGATTTGTACAGGTAAGTATGCCTCTGATGAAGAAGCGTTGAATGATCCTGTAAAATCTTCATTCTCTACTGATTTGAAGGCAGGAGATCTGAAATATAAGGATATGAATGGTGATGGAGTAATAAATAATAATGATAAGGCTTGTATAGGTAATTCAACTCCTAAACTCAATTATGCAATCAACATTAATTTAGAGTATAAAGGATTAGAATTAACAGCAGTCGGAACAGGAGTAGCCGGAAGAGAAGGACTATTACCAAGCTCTTATTATAGAGGTGGAAGCGGTGAAAACAATTACTCAACATGGGTAAGAGACAATATTGGAGGTGAATATCCACGTTTGACTTATTATAAAGTTGAGCATAATTTTCAGGATTCTTCTTTCTGGTTGCGTAATATGAGTTATTTTAAACTACAGAATGTTGAACTTGCATATAATATTCCTTCAAGAATATGCGATAAATGGGGGATAGGAGGTATTCGAGTTTTTGTTCGTGGTGCAAATTTGCTAACTATTTCCGGAATAAAGGATACAGATCCTGAATCTATGTCATCTGGAATAGATGTATATCCTTTGTATTCAACTTATACAGGTGGTTTGAAATTTACATTTTAAAATAAAAAAATATGAGAAATAAATTATCTTTTGCAATAATATTTTCTGTGATTTTATCCGGATGTGATTCTTTGCTTGATCCGTATCCATACGGTCAGGTGGATGATGAAGAAATGGAAAAATTTCAAAATTACGTAAGTGGGCTAGTCGGCTATGCGTACGAACAAATACCAAGGAACTATAGAACTATAGAAGGTAATCGTTTGGATTGTACTACTGATGATGCTGTCTTGACAAGTGTAAATGACCAAGTTGTAAAATTTGCAACTGGTAGAAGTAATAATTCACAGGATCCCTTTTCAGGAATATGGAGTTCTTCATATAAAGCTATTGCTAATCTTAATATATTCCTTGATGATAATATGGGGTTGAATAACAAATATTATTTGGACCCAAAACTTGATGAAGCATTTAAGAAAAGATTGCAGGGAGAGGCGTATGGTCTTCGTGCATTTATGGAATGGAGATTACTTAAAACTTACGGTGGAAGAGGTATAAAATCAGGAGAAATGCTTGGTACACCTATCATTACAGAAAAGGTGACAGTAGATTCCGAACAGATTTATTATACGCGCTCAAGTTATGATAAATGTGTTGAACAGATTTTGTCAGACTGTGAAGCTGCTTATGCCTTATTACCTTTGGCGCATAGGGATTTTTTGTATACAGATGAAGAATTACGAACATATCAGGGTATATTGGGAGGTTGTAATTGGGGAAGGATAGACGGTATTACAACGAGAGCTATTTTAGCTGATATGTATCTTACATACGCTAGTCCATTATTTAATCCTAATGGAGATATGGAGCGGTGGAAAAAAGCGGCTGAATATGCAAAGGAAGTGATGGATTTTAAATTGAATACAGATAATGTGTCCGGCGGTTTCGTTTGGAGTAATAGGTTGAATTGGTTTGATGCATGTTCTCCCAATGGTATATTTGTAAGTCGCAGGGATGGTAATACAGATACTAATGACAGTCATGAAAAAGAGTTCTATCCTGTAGGATTTAGAGGAGATGGAGTATTAGGGGCTACTCATGATTTAGTAGATGCTTTTCCTATGAGTAACGGGTATCCAAAGGAGCATCCAGAGGGACAAAAACTTTATGATTCAAATAATCCTTATGCAAACAGGGACCCTCGTTTCTATTCAGTTATATTTTATCCTGGATCGACAAATAAACATGACTACACTTTTGAAACATGGTTTGATGAGACTTCCGGTGAATGGGGGAAGGATTCACCGGGTTTGGCAAAAGTAAGCCGTACAGGATACCACATAAGAAAAATGGTTTATCCTGATCTTGATTGGAGTGCTGCAAATGTTTATAAAGGTCCACATGTGAAACATTATTACAGATGGGAACACATGGTCCTTGCTTTTGCTGAGGCGGCAAATGAATATACAAAAGATCCTAACAGTACATTTTTCGGGATATCACCTAAAGATGCATTGAAATATCTTCGAAGCCGTAAGACTTATGATAATAAGGCCATTTTTGCTGATTCAGACCCTTATCTTGAAGAAGCTGCCGAAGATTATGAAACTTTTCGTGAACTTGTACATAACGAGAGGCGTATTGAGTTTTGTTTTGAAGGACAGCGTTTCTTCGATATACGCCGTTGGGCTACTAATGTAAATGAAATAAATAAACCTGTACATAAAATTAATGTAACAAAGAAAACCGACGGAACATTTATATATGAGGTACAGGAAGTTGAAAATAGGGAATTTCCATCTTTGTTTATTCCGATACCTTATGGTGATATTCTTAAAGATGATAATCTTGAACAAAATGAAGGTTGGAATACTTGGTCTAAATAATTATATTATGAGTATGAAGAAATTATTATTGATTTTATCTGTATTGGTGTGTTGTACATCATGTTATGAAGATTATATTAAGGATTATGATTATTCCGGTATTTATTTTACTCATCAGGTTGATGTGCGTAGTTTTATAATCGGTGAACGTAATAAATTCGATTTTGGTGCTGTTTTAGGAGGTGTAATGTCAAATGATAAAAAACGTGAAGTCTATTTTGAAATAGATCCGAGTATAATTGATGAAACTATACTTGATAAAATGAAAACGTCTAAGTTTGATCACATAAAGAATTCAACAGCCAAATTAGAGAGTCTTGAATTGCTACCTTCAGAATGGTATTCTTTAAGTAATTATGAGAAAATGACTATTGATAAAGGAAGGTATGCCGGTATTGTTTCTGTTGAAATGCAGGATGGATTCCTAAAAAATTATACAGAAACTATAAGTCCCAAGTATGTCTTGCCAATTAGGATAATTAGAGCAGATGCAGATTCTCTAATGGCTGGAAAGGAATATACTGTAATAGGTGTAAAATATGAGTGTAAACTTTTCGGTTATTATTATAACTATGGAGAATATGTTTATTATAATGCTCAAGGAGAGGAAACTGAGAGAAAGAAGATTGCGTTTAAAATACCTATGGATGATAATTACATAAATACACTTGTAACATCTGCCCCGAATAGTGTTATGTCAAGTATGGCTGCCAATAATATTGATTACAAAATGAATATAAAATTAAAGGAAGACAATACTATCGATTTGTTAGCGCCTGAGGGCGTTGGATATTCGATACAGAGTGTAGGTGAATGTAAATATAATAATCCCAAACTGCTTCAGGATCGTAAAATGTTCCTTAATTACAAGATTACCAATGGGGATGGCAGTTATATTGTAGCCAATGATACTCTTGTTTTTCGTAACAGAATAAGGGATGGAGTCAAAGAATGGAGAGATGAAGATCCAGAAAACTATAAGTAGTTAAAGTTTTAGATAGGTTTTATATAGAGAAGAAAGAGAAACTGAGATTTTTATCCTCAGATTTCTCTTTCTATAGACTTTATTTAATTTAATCAGTATTTTGTTTGTTGATAAATTATTACTTTTTTTAATAGTCTATTATTGTTTTGATGCCATAATCATAAAAATATATTTTGATTATATCTGATTTTATATAATTGGTTATAACATTTACGTAAAATATTGTTTTTAAGAAAGATGATAATTATGGTAACGTCTGTTATAAATTACTGGTGTTGTTAAAAGGTTAGTTGGATAATACTGATATAATTTATTAGTAGTTCGGAGCGTATGATTTTAAATACTAAGCTTTTAATATAGAAATTTAAAGTTTACTACGCAGTTCGAATATTATGAGCATAATTGAATAAATTATGTAAGTAAATAAAATAAATGGAAAGGATGATATTTAAAATTAGAAGTTTCTGTGTATGGTTTATAAAAGAATATTATATCTATTGTTATCGTTATTGATGATTATTTCTTTGAATGCAAAAGTTATTTTGCCGTCAATAATATCGGATCACATGGTTTTGCAACGAAATAGTAATGTAAAATTATGGGGGTATAGTGACAGTAAAGAATTTATAGAAGTGTTTACCTCATGGAATTCAAAAGTTTATAAAGCTCAAATAAATTCAAGTGGATATTGGGAACTTACAGTAGAGACTGGCGATGCTGGTGGACCTTATAATATTAAATTTAATGATGGTAATATTCATAAGTTATCAGATATTTATTTAGGTGAGGTCTGGTTGTGTTCAGGACAGTCAAATATGGAAATGCCTATTAAGGGCTTTTCAGGACAACCTGTTGAAAATTCAACAGAAACGATAGTAAACGCAAGACCTGATACACCGATACGACTTTTTAGTGTTAGTAAAAATCCTTCAAAAAAGGCTTTAGATGATTGTCAGGGAAAATGGAATGTGAATACTCCGGAAAATGTTTCGGATTTTAGTGCTACAGCATACTTTTTTGGTCTTCAGCTGTATAGAACGTTGAACATTCCTATAGGACTTGTCAATTCAAGTTGGGGTGGGTCAAAAATACAGTCATGGATGACTACGGAAACGTTGAAAACATATCCTGAGATTTCTCTTAATCATTTGAGGGATGACTCAAAAGTGGATAAACCGCAATGGGCTGCATCAATGCTTTATAATGGGATGATTAATCCTATAAAGAAATTTTCCTTCAAAGGTGTTATATGGTATCAGGGTGAATCAAATAGAGATAATCCTTCTCAATATGAATCTTTGTTTAAAACGTTTGTAAATGATTGGCGTACACAACTTAACAATGTTGAACTTCCGTTTTATTATGTACAGATAGCACCGCATTGTTATGAAAATAAAGATTCTATTGGCACAGCTAAATTAAGAGAGGCGCAGTATAATTGTGAGAAGAATATACCTAATGTAGCAATGGTAGTTACGTTGGATATTGGCAATGAAACCTGTATTCATCCATCACAAAAGATGGAAGTTGGAAACAGATTGGCTTATTTGGCATTGTCCAAGACTTATAATATTAAAGGTATAATTGGAGAATCTCCAAGATATATTTCACATGAAATAAAAGGTAATCGAATAATTCTTTCATTTGAAAGAGCTCCTCTAGGCCTTACATCAAAGTATAAACCATTACGTGATTTTGAAATAGCTGGTAGAGATAGTGTTTTTTATACTGCCAAGGCTCGTATTGTTAATAGAAAATTAGTTGAGGTATATAGCGAAAATGTGAAGGAACCGGTAATAGTTCGTTATGGATATAAAAATTATGTTGAAGGAAGTCTTTGGGGAACTAACGGTTTACCTGTATCTTCATTCATTACTGAATAATAAAATAAATATTCTTACAATTAAATATAAATGACCATGAAAACAAAAAACATATTAGAATTTAATCACAGATTCAGTTTGTGTATAATGTCATTGGGGGTATTATTTATGACATTATTTTTTTGTAGCTGTAGTGATGAAATAAAGAAAGATGATATTCCAGAAGAGGAAGAAGAAACAAAGCCTATAGAGGATTGGGTGTTTAAAATAGAAGGTTGGGAAGATAATATTGAAGCTAGAGGTGGTTCGAGAACAATAAAAATCTATTCTAATAGAGAGTGGCGCATTTCTTCTAATAGATCCTGGGTCACTTTAAATTCCAAAAACGGAAAGGCATGTCCTGAGACTCCTATAGAAGTTCAAGTGAATACCGAGTTTAATTTTTATGATGATCGTGAAGCAACTATAACGTCGTTTATATACGATGGATTTTCAAATGGTAAAAAGGAATTTGTTCTGAAACAGCCTAAATATAAACGTAAAGAAACAAAATATCAGGTAGGTGACCCGGAAGTCACTTTTGACGAATCTAAGTTCTCTGAGAATTATAAATATAACGCTCAAATGCAGATATGGAGACAGGCCGGTAAGCAAGGTGGAATTCCGCATCTTGAAGATCAACTTAAGGAGGTAACAAAGGTGTTTGAACCTGGTACAAACTTCAATGAAATTAAAGCTTATTTTGAGAATAATAAATATGAAAAAGTAGTAGCATTATTGAAAAATGGTAATTATACCATGAATACTGGAATCAGACTTTATAACAATGCAGTATTGATTGGAGAAAGTCGTGATGGTGTTATAATTACAATTGACCCCAAAATATCCCCAAAGACATTCGGTGTGATTAGTATGTATAATGGTACTAATGTAGGACTACGGAATGTTACAGTTATAGGTGGCTGGTTGAATGAGGATGGACAGAATTATCCTAAGGATGATAATTTGGGTAAGGATGAATTACCTGCTTATGCTGATTTTATGACTGTAAATATGCGAGGCTCAAAGAATTGTTATGTTGATAATGTGAAATTAATAAATAACGCATCTCATTCTATATGGGTAACTGGTAATAATAATACAATACGAAATGCAGAAATGGACAGATCTTTCTGTAAAGGTGGAGGAGGGCATGGATACTTTTTTATAGGTGGATCAAAAAACCTTATAACTAACTGTCGTGTATCCAGACTTAGACACCTTTCATTTCAAGATCCTGGTACAAAACAGAATGTACTTTATGATAATGAATTGTGTCAGGAAGTTACTTTTCATAATAATGACGGTGGTGATAATCTTGTAGAGAATAATCGTGTTTATCTTCCTTCAACGATGTCAAATGCTTATAATGCAATAATGGGGCCATGGGCAACTATACATAAAGTTGGTAAAAAGAATTTTATTTATAAGAATAGATGTAAGGAAGATAATCGTGAGGGAAAAACACCATGGTCTGATGACCAGCTTTATTTAGGGCCTTATGAAGTGAGTGTAGGTTCAGACAATCCAACTCGTTATACAAATTTCCGCCCTGTAGATTCTACGGATTTTCCTCCTGGAGGTACATTGTATCCTGTTGTTCTGGAATGATATTTTTTTATTTAAAATATATAACGATGAATAATAAAAGTCTTTTATGTTTAATGTTTTTAAGTTCTGTAACACTTTATTCGCAGGACCGTCCTAATATAGTTGTTTTTTTGGTTGATGATATGGGAGTTATGGATACTTCTGTACCATTTATTACAGATTCCAACGGAACTCTTTTACCCCAACCTTTGAACAACTGGTATAGAACCCCCAATATGGAACGTTTGGCTGAACAAGGTGCACGTTTTTCTACCTTTTATGCTCAAAGTGTAAGTTCACCCTCACGAATATCAATTATGACAGGTCAGAATTCAGCACGTCATCATACTACAAACTGGATTTCAGAAAATTATAATAACAGAAATGATTATGGTCCCAAAGAATGGAACTGGAAAGGATTAAATTCCTCCAGCATAACTTATCCGTCATTGTTAAAATCTGCCGGTTACAGGACAATCCATATAGGAAAAGCACATTTTGGGTGTAACCAAAGTGAAGGGAAAGACCCTAAGGTTATAGGATTTGATATTAATGTTGCCGGTTGTGCAATAGGACATCCTGGTAGTTATCATGGAGAAAACGGATATGGTTGGATAAAGGGACAGCGTACAAAGGCTGTTCCTGATTTAGAAGAATATCATGGGACCAATACATTTCTGACTGATGCATTGACAAACGAGGCATGTAAAGAGATAAAGAAATCGGTATCTGAGGGTAAGCCCTTTTATTTGAATCTTGCGCATTATGCTGTTCATTCCCCTTTTGAGAAGGATGAACGTTTTATTGATAATTATCCTAAAGGTAAGAAGAGTGACAATGCAAGAGCATTTGCCACCTTGATAGAAGGTATGGATAAATCCTTAGGTGATTTGCTGTATAATCTCGAGGAATTGGGTGTGGCAGAGAATACCTTGATATTTTTCATAGGTGACAATGGAAGTGACGCTCCGCTTGGTGATCCTGAAGACCATGCTTCATCCGCGCCATTGAAAGGTAAAAAAGGTTCTGAATATGAAGGTGGAGTAAGAGTTCCTTTTATAGTATCTTGGGCCAAGCCTGATTCTTCAAATAAATTCCAGAAGAAGTTTCCTATAAAACAGAATTTTGTCCAGACTGAAATTGGTACCATAATGGATGTATTTCCTACAGTCCTGTCTGCAGCTAATGTTGATTTGCCTAAGAATCATATATTGGATGGCAGTGATATAAAGAAACTGCTTTCCGGTAAGAAAGACAGATCAAGACGTGATGATGTCTTGATGCATTTCCCTCACAAGCATCGTGGCAGTTACTTTACGTCTTACAGAAAGGATAAATGGAAGATTATTTATTATTATAATCCTGAGAAAGGTGGTGTTCCTTCTTATAAATTATATAATCTTTCAGACGACCCATACGAGAATAATGATCTTTCATCTTCTAATCCCTCACAACTCAGGTGGATGTGTGAGCAGATGATAAAACGCCTTGAGAATGAGAATGCACAATATCCTGTAGATAAGGAAGGTAAGATCTTGTATCCGGTACTGCCTGATTTTCAATAATATAAATATTCAATTAATTTAAAAATCTATGAACCTAAGTTTTTATTTATGATATGATTTTTATATTGGACATAGATGGGACAAATATACAGTTAACCGTTTACGAGAATAATTTCTGAGAAGATATTTCAATAATAAATAAAGATTGTAGGTAAGAATATTTTTTAATAAATAAGTTGTTTTTTAATATTAGGTTTATCAATAAATAGATTTTACATAAAGAATTATTGATTTTTTACCATATTTTAATTATTATGAAGTTTAAATTATTATTTTTATTAGTTTGTTTTTCATTGTTTTCATTTACAGAATCAAAGAAAAAAGTTCTTATAATTGGTGATTCTATATCTATTGGTTATACACCTTATGTTAAAGAAGGTCTTAATGATGTGGCTGATGTCTTTCATAATAGAGGTAATGCCCGTTATACAGGAATTGGTGTTGATAGTTTGAAAAGCTGGTTAGGAGATACAGATTGGGATGTCATTCATTTCAATTTCGGATTGCATGACCTATGTTATAGAAGTACTCCTTCAAACCGGGATAAGAAGAACGGAAAGCTAACCACATCGTTAGAAGATTATGAGCAAAATTTAAGAGAAATAGTAAAAATACTTAAAAAAACTGATGCCAAGTTGATATTTGCTACAACTACAATGGTTCCGAACAAAGAACCAGGACGTTATTCCGAGGATGTGGAAAAGTATAATTCTGTAGCACGTAAGGTAATGGAATCTAATAATATTCCAATAAATGAACTTTATGATATTTCCATAGGTATACATGAAAGAAATGGTAATGGGGATAATGATGTTCACTATAATAAAGAAGGGTATAAAGAATTGTCAGTTCCAGTAATAAATGCAATAAAATCTGCATTCTGATGTTTAAGAAAAACTTTAAAAATGGTGGTATTTATGAAAATCAGGATAAGTTTATTGCTGTTCTTTTTATCAACAATTCTATATGCTAATAATAATATTGTACCAGATGAAAGAATTGTATATAAAAAAACATTAAAAGGCGAATTACGTTTGCATGTATTTTATCCTGAAAATAGTAGTGTGATAAATAACAGAACAGTTGTTGTCCATTTTTTTGGAGGAGGATGGAAGTCTGGTAGTGCAAGACAATTTTATCAGCAGTGTAAATTTTTAGTGTCTAAAGGTTATGTTGCTATATCTGCAGATTACAGAACAATGAATAGTGACAGTGTAACTCCTTTTGATTGTGTTGAAGATGCAAGAGATGCCATTATTTATATTAGGAGTAATTACAAGAAATTTGGTATAAATCCTCAGAGAATATTCGCAAGCGGAGGATCAGCCGGTGGACATATAGCATTATGTACTGCAGTTTTTGATTCATCGGGAGAAGAAATGATATCTTCAAAACCTAATGCGTTGATATTGTATAATCCAGTATTGGATACAACTAAGGATGGTTATGGAATGAAATGCTTCGATGGTAATGAACTGTCTCTGTCACCTAATCATAACATCACATCAGGATTGCCTCCGACACTTATAATGCATGGAACAGCAGACAAAACAGTGCCTTATAAAAATGCATTGACATTCAAAACATTGATGGATAAGTATGGTAATGATTGTAAGCTGGTTCCATTTAAAGGAGCAGATCATGGTTTCTTCAATGGTTCATTCTTTAGGAAAAACAATGGAGATAAAAATTTTTACTGTTGTATGAAAGAAGTTATTCTTTTCTTGAAAAATACTTTTAAATAGACAAATACATTAATTTGTATAGTTTTAATCTTAGAAATTATGAAAACTGAATTATTATTCTCCGCATTTGTTTTATATTCATCATCTTTATGTTTGGCAAATACGGAAAAACGTCCTAATATTATATTTATCCTTGCCGATGATATGGGGTTTGGTGATATTTCCTATCTCAATGGAGGTTCTAAAATTAAGACATATAATCTTGACATGATGGCAGATGAGGGAGCCGTTCTTATGGATTGTCATTCTTCATCTTCCGTAAGTACACCTACAAGATATGGAATATTGACTGGGCGTTATAATTGGCGTTCTACTTTAAAACAGGGAGTTTTGAACGGTTATTCCAAGGCCTTAATACCTTCTACACGTGAAACTATGGCTTCTATGCTTAAAAAACAAGGTTATAATACCGGTGCAATAGGGAAATGGCATCTTGGCTGGGATTGGTACAATATAGATGCAGGTATAAAAAATATAGACTATGGGAAACCGATTAAAAACGGTCCGACAACTTTGGGGTTTGATTATTTTTATGGTTTCTGCGGTTCGCTTGATATGCCTCCGTATGTGTATGTTGAGAATGATATGCCGACGGCTATCCCTGATACCATAACTGAGAATAAAGGGAAATATAGTTGGTGGCGTAAGGGACCTACTTCTTCTGATTTTCGTCATGAAGAAGTGTTGTCACATATAATAGAAAAGGGATGTAAATATATATTGGAAAAATCCAAGTCGTCGGACCCTTATTTCCTTTATCTTCCTCTACCGGCTCCTCATACTCCGATACTTCCAACAGATGAATTCAGTGGTAAATCAGGAATAGGTGAATATGGTGATTATGTCCTTCGTGTTGACGCCATGGTTGGTAAAATACTTGATGCTGCAAAAAAATCTGGTGAAGACAATAATACAATAATAGTGTTTACTGCTGACAATGGTTGTAGTCCTGCGGCTGGAATCTCCATAATGGAGGAGAAGGGGCATCATTCCAATTATATATATCGTGGTCATAAGGCGGATCTATATGACGGTGGTCATAGAATACCATGTTTAGTTCGTTGGCCTTCGAAGATATCTCATCATAAGATACAACAAACGGTCTGTCTGACTGATTTTTATGCCACTTTTGCTGCTATAAACGATTATAATTTGTTGGATACAGAAGGTGAGGACAGTTATAATATTCTTCCTGCCTTATATTCGGTGAAGGAAGTTTCTACCATTCGTGAAGCGACAGTTCATCATTCAATAAATGGTGAATTTACCATTAGACAGGGAAAGTGGAAGTTGTTATTGTCTGCCAGTTCCGGTGGTTGGAGTTATCCGCGTCCTGGAAAGAATGATAGTATAATTAAGAATTTACCTTCAATGCAGCTTTATGATATGGAATCTGATCCTAGTGAGAGGCATAATCTTGTCAACGACTATCCCAATAAAGTACAAGAATTAAAATCTTTACTTTTATGTTATATCAATGAAGGACGAAGTACACCAGGTATCTCTCAAAAAAATGATAAGGGAAACACTTGGAAACAGGTGGAGAAGATTAGAAAACTTATGTGAATATATAAAATAAAAAAAACATTGAATTATGAAAATAATATATTTCCCTATTTTAGTCAGTTTTGGGGCAATTGGCGAGGATATATATGCCGGAAATATTAATAGTGAAGTTCTGCCCAATATTGTAATCATAGTTGTTGATGATATGGGTTACAGTGATTTTGCTTGTTACGGAAACAAGTCTCACAAAACGCCCAATATTGATAGATTAGCGAAAGAAGGTATTATTTTTACGGATTTTCATACAAATGGAGTCGTATCAAGTCCAACTCGTGCGGCTCTGATGACTGGAAGATACCAACAATATTCAGGAATAGAAGGCGTTATAACTGCAGCTTCTCATCGCAAATATGGTTTATCAACAGATATACCTACTATTGCAAAGCTTCTGAAACAGAAAAATTATGAGACCGCAATTTTTGGTAAATGGCATCTTGGCTATGACAAAAAATATAATCCAGTGAACCACGGTTTTGACAGGTTTGTGGGTTATGTTGCTGGTAATGTTGACTATTTTTCGCATATAGATCAGGAAGGTTATGAGGATTGGTGGGAGAATGATATTATAAAACCTGAGGTTGGTTATACTACAGATATAATAACAGATCATGCAGTGGAGTATATAAAGGAAAAGAAGGATAGGCCTTTTTTTGTTTATGTGCCTTATGAAGCATGTCATTATCCATTGCAAGGACCTAATGATAGGGCTGTACGTTCTATTTCTGACGGTAAACTGAAAGTTACTGGAACAGGACGTGCGGACTATGAGATAATATACAAAGAGATGGTAGAGTCTGTTGATGATAATGTGGGAAGAATAATGAAGGTTATAAAAGATTTGAAACTTGACGAGGAAACTTTGATTTTTTTCTTTTCTGATAATGGAGGTGCTAAATATGCCTCCAATTTTCCTTGGTCTGGCGGTAAGGGTTCGTTGTTGGAGGGAGGTCACAGAGTTTCTTCCATAGCGAGATGGTGTGGTCATATAAGGCCGGGAAGTGTTTCTGACGAGATATTGATGACTTTTGATATTATGCCTACGGTATGTGAGGCTACTGGTATAGACATGAAAGGTGTAGAGCATGATGGCTACAGTATACTTAGGATGATGACAGAGGGTAAAGCCATACCGGAAAGAACTTTATTTTGGAGAACACGTAATGGTATATGTGCACGTAAATATACTTGGAAACTGCATGTTGATAGGAAATACGAACACGTAAGGTTGTATAATCTGAAATACGATATTGAGGAAAAGACAAATGTAGCAGGCTATAACACTGAGATTGTCAAGATGTTGCTTGATGAGATAAAAAAATGGGATGCTAATTTTAGGTATATAAAACAGTTTTCATGAAGTTATCTTATAAAATCATTTCGTCAATAATGTGAACTTATAAAATATAATAGTATATTAAGCTTGTGCAGGATATTACAGTTATACTTATTCTTCTTTTTTCTGTTAATTGGCTGTAGTGATAAAATTATGAATAAAACAATTCCAAAGGATTATGATGATAAAGAGTAATAGACGGTTGTGATTATAGAATTGAAGGCCTTTAAAGTGCTTTGAAGTTTTTGTGGTTTGAGTATTTATAACAAGAAGTGACGTTTTTCTTCAAATAGATATTTGATAACTTTCAGTAAGAAGACGAAATATTAGGTCGATGATTCTGAAGTTATTTTCATAGTTGTTCTAGTGATAATTTCGTAGAAAATAATTGTGTTTATCTTACTTTTACAAAATCTAAAATGCTCTCTATGGCGACATTTCATAAAGTAGGAGGAAAGAATTATTATCTAAAATAACAAATTTAAAGAGAATAATCGTAATGGAGAGACTCCATGATTCTATATCTGGTTGCATTTGGGCCCTTATAAAATAGATGTAGGTTTCGATAATCCTCCACGTTATATCAATTCCTGTTCTGTAGAAACTACGGATTTTTTTTCTGAAAGTACATTGTATCCTGTTGTTTTGTAATGATATTTTTTTATTTAAAATATATAACGATGAATAATAAAAGTCTTTTATGTTTAATGTTTTTAAGTTCTGTAACACTTTATTCGCAGGACCGTCCTAATATAGTTGTTTTTTTGGTTGATGATATGGGAGTTATGGATACTTCTGTACCATTTATTACAGATTCCAACGGAACTCTTTTACCCCAACCTTTGAACAACTGGTATAGAACCCCCAATATGGAACGTTTGGCTGAACAAGGTGCACGTTTTTCTACCTTTTATGCTCAAAGTGTAAGTTCACCCTCACGAATATCAATTATGACAGGTCAGAATTCAGCACGTCATCATACTACAAACTGGATTTCAGAAAATTATAATAACAGAAATGATTATGGTCCCAAAGAATGGAACTGGAAAGGATTAAATTCCTCCAGCATAACTTATCCGTCATTGTTAAAATCTGCCGGTTACAGGACAATCCATATAGGAAAAGCACATTTTGGGTGTAACCAAAGTGAAGGGAAAGACCCTAAGGTTATAGGATTTGATATTAATGTTGCCGGTTGTGCAATAGGACATCCTGGTAGTTATCATGGAGAAAACGGATATGGTTGGATAAAGGGACAGCGTACAAAGGCTGTTCCTGATTTAGAAGAATATCATGGGACCAATACATTTCTGACTGATGCATTGACAAACGAGGCATGTAAAGAGATAAAGAAATCGGTATCTGAGGGTAAGCCCTTTTATTTGAATCTTGCGCATTATGCTGTTCATTCCCCTTTTGAGAAGGATGAACGTTTTATTGATAATTATCCTAAAGGTAAGAAGAGTGACAATGCAAGAGCATTTGCCACCTTGATAGAAGGTATGGATAAATCCTTAGGTGATTTGCTGTATAATCTCGAGGAATTGGGTGTGGCAGAGAATACCTTGATATTTTTCATAGGTGACAATGGAAGTGACGCTCCGCTTGGTGATCCTGAAGACCATGCTTCATCCGCGCCATTGAAAGGTAAAAAAGGTTCTGAATATGAAGGTGGAGTAAGAGTTCCTTTTATAGTATCTTGGGCCAAGCCTGATTCTTCAAATAAATTCCAGAAGAAGTTTCCTATAAAACAGAATTTTGTCCAGACTGAAATTGGTACCATAATGGATGTATTTCCTACAGTCCTGTCTGCAGCTAATGTTGATTTGCCTAAGAATCATATATTGGATGGCAGTGATATAAAGAAACTGCTTTCCGGTAAGAAAGACAGATCAAGACGTGATGATGTCTTGATGCATTTCCCTCACAAGCATCGTGGCAGTTACTTTACGTCTTACAGAAAGGATAAATGGAAGATTATTTATTATTATAATCCTGAGAAAGGTGGTGTTCCTTCTTATAAATTATATAATCTTTCAGACGACCCATACGAGAATAATGATCTTTCATCTTCTAATCCCTCACAACTCAGGTGGATGTGTGAGCAGATGATAAAACGCCTTGAGAATGAGAATGCACAATATCCTGTAGATAAGGAAGGTAAGACCTTACACCCGATATTGCCTGATTTACAATAATAAATATTAAGAACTATAAATGGTATTATATATGGAAAGAATTAAATTGTTTCTGATTATATTCCTTATATCATATATCGGAGTTGTCAGTTCTATGGAATTACCACTGTTTTCTACCGCCGGTTTTTATGAAATACCCAATAGTGGTAGAAAGGTCTTTAATATGAACATGGCTTGGAGATTTTATAAAGGAGATATTGATAATGCATATATTGAGAGCTTTGATGATAGTGAGTGGAATATAGTATCATTGCCAGATGGAATAGAATTATTGCCTGAAGAAGCCAGTGGAGATATAAATTATCAGGGTATAGTTTGGTATAGAAAGCATTTTAGACTTGATGGATTTGAACTGAATAAAAAGATATTTCTTCATTTTGAGGGAATAATGGGAAAATCAAAAATCTGGATTAATGGCAGGTTTGTAAAGGAAAATTATGGTGGTTATCTTCCTGTTGTCATTGATGTGACTGATTATGTATATAAGGACAATGAAAATATTATAGCAGTTTGTGCTGACAACAGTAATGACAAGTCCTATGCTCCCGGAAGACCTCAGTATGCTCTTGATTTCACTTACTTCGGTGGTATATATAGAGACTGCTGGTTGATAACGCATGACAATTTATACATAACCGATCCTAATCTCGAGGATGAGGTAGGAGGCGGAGGATTGTTTGTCCGTTATTATGATGTAAGCAATAAAAAAGCTACAATATCCCTACAGCTTCATTTGCGTAATGATAGCCAAGAAACTAATAGCGGATCTGTGGATTTCAGTTTGACAGACTTATCAGGCAAGCAAATAACAGAGTGCCTAAAAAAATATTCAATAAAATCCAACCGTACAGAATATGTTTTGGCTGATATGAAAGTTGACAATCCTTGTTTATGGTCCCCTGAATCGCCATATCTGTATTGGCTTACAGTCGAGGTGAAAGATAAGAATGGCAATGTTATAGATGGATACAGGCAACGTTTGGGTATTCGTTCTCTAGAGATGAAGGGAAAGGAAGGTTTTTGGCTTAATGGGAAACCTTATGATAAATTGATAGGTGCTAACAGGCATCAGGATTTTGCTGTTCTAGGTAATGCACTTCCTAATTCATTACATTGGAGGGATGCATTTAAATTAAGAAATGCTGGTATGAAAATTATTCGTTCAGCCCATTATCCTCAGGATCCCGCTTTTCTGGATGCATGCGATGAATTGGGATTATTTATTATTGATGCAACTCCCGGGTGGCAGTTTTATAATAAAGATTCTGTATTCTCTGAACGCGTATATGATAATATACGTAATATGGTAAGGAGAGATCGTAACAGACCATCATTACTGTTCTATGAACCGATATTGAATGAAACCATATACCCTGAAGATTTTGCATTGAACGCAAAAAAATGTGTAGATGAAGAAATGAAAGGCTATAATGCTTATTCTGCTTCTGACTATTCTAAGAATGGAAGAAATGAAAGACAATATGGCATAAAGTATTATCCTGTGATTTACTCACACCCCAGTATAGAAAGAGAAAAGGATAAAGTATATTTTACCAGAGAGTTTGGAGATAATGTTGATGACTGGAGCGCACATAATTCAACAAGCAGGGTATGCCGTGCCTGGGGAGAGGTACCTATGCTTATTCAGGCTGAACATTATGCATATCCTAAATATTCTGCGACTTGTATTGAGAGCCTTTACAGAACCCCACCTTCTCATATAGGAGGTGCTTTATGGCATTCGTTTGACCATCAGCGTGGTTGCAGCCCAATATCATTTTATGGCGGTATAATGGATTCTTACCGGCAACCGAAGACATCATATTACATGTTTATGTCTCAGCGTCCTAATTATACAAATGATAATCTTAAGATTGAAACAGGTCCTATGGTTTATATTGCAAACGAGATGACACCGTTTTCACCTTCTGATGTAACGGTATATTCCAATTGTGAAGAGGTACGCCTGACCATATTCGAGAATGGAAAACAGTTGATATGGAAACGTGATGAGTCTTCATTAAAGATGCCTTCACCTATCATTACATTTAATGATGCTTTCGATTTTATGGAAACAAAAAAACTTTCACGTGCCGGAAGACAGAAGGAGGTTTACCTATTGGCTGAAGGATTGATTAATGGAAAGGTTGTTGCAACACATAAAAGAATTCCGTCAAGGAAGAGTTATGAAATCCGGATAAGACTGGATAATAATGGAATGCCGGTTGTTGCTGATGGTTCTGATGTGGTAGTTGCAATTGCTGAGGTTGTAGATAATGAAGGTACTGTAAAAAGACTGAATAATAATATAATACATTTTTCAATCGAAGGCGAAGGAGAAATTTTAGGAGATTATTCTTTGGGATTAAATCCTGTCAGAGCTAATTGGGGAAGTGCACCTATATTAATAAGAACTACATCAAAACCTGGAAAGATTAGAATAAAGGCAAGTATATGTGGTGAAGGTGTTAATTCCATTAAATCAGGAGAACTGGTATTTGAAACGACAGTATCACCTCAAAAATATATATATGACACATGGACAGTGAAAAGAAAATCTGAGAGTGTTGCAGTTATGTGTGGTAAAAAAAAGATTATTAAGGAGATAAATGTTCAGAAGGATCTGGAGAATATGGAACAACAGCAAGAGTTGTTCGGAGAATAGGGATCTTACATGATTTTTTTGTATCAAATTATGTAAATTTTTACCGCTAAAATTATATATATATCAATTATCATAAATAAAATTGTACTATATGTATATAAAATATTTTATAATATTGTTATTGCTGTCTTTATCTTTAAATATTTCATCGGCTGATTATGCAAATTTTTCAACTGCTGGATTTTATGAATTGCCAGGAACTGGCAGATATGTGTATTCAATGAATCTGGCATGGAGGTTCTATAAGGGTGATGTGCTTGGCATTCCTTATGCATTGGACTTTGATGATTCGTCCTGGGAAACAGTATCAGTTCCTCATGGTTTGGAATATCTTCCGATTGAATCTAGTGGTTGTGCCAATTACCAAGGAATCGTTTGGTACAGAAAGCGTTTTACACCTGAGGAGTCATTTATAGGAAAGAAAATTTTTCTTCATTTTGAGGCAATAATGGGAAAGTCGGAGGTTTATCTCAATGGCAAACTGATAAAAAAACACTATGGAGGATATCTTCCAATTATAGTTGATGTGACTGACTATTTGAAATATGGTAAAGAGAATGTTATTGCTGTAAAGGCAGATAATAGTGACGACCCTCTCTATCCTGTTGGTAAATCTCAGAGTCTGTTGGATTTTACGTATTTTGGAGGTATATATCGTGATTGTTGGTTGATAGTTCATAACGATGTCTTCATTACTGATGCCAACTACGAAAATGAGATTGCTGGTGGAGGAGTATTTGTGTCTTATGACAAGGTATCTGATAAAAATGCAGAAGTTAATATTAAGGCCCATATCCGTAACTCTTCCAGTAAATCTACATCTGTTAATGTCTTTTTTTCTCTTAAAGACAGAAATAATAATTTGGTCAGTAAGAAAAGTAAACAAATAAGTTTATCTTCAGGTAAGGCAAAGCATACTCTGTGCTCAATGTTTATTGAAAGTCCCAATTTGTGGAGTCCTGAGAATCCGTATCTTTATAATCTGGATATTATCATAGAAGATAATAAAGGAAATGTCATTGACGGATATAGACGTAGGATAGGAATAAGAAGTATTGAGTTTAAGCAAACAGATGGCCTTTGGATAAATGGTAAACCTTATAATGGCAAAATAATGGGTACCAACCGCCATCAGGATTTTGCAGTATTGGGAAATGCTCTTCCTAATTCACTACAGTGGAGAGATGCAAAAAAACTTCGTGATGCAGGTTTAAAGGTTATAAGAACACATTATGTTATTGATCCTGCATTTATGGATGCTTGTGACGAACTTGGATTGTTTGCCCTTGTAGAAGTTCCTGGATGGCAGTTCTGGAATAAAGAACCGATATTTGCAGAAAGGATATATTCCGATATTCGTAACATGATCCGTATTCACAGAAATCATGCGTCTCTGTTCTTTTGGGAACCAATATTGAATGAAACGAACTATCCAGATTATTTTGCCAAAAAAGCCCTTGAAATATGTGAAGAAGAATATCCATATCCATATAGTATAGCGGCATGTGACCATGGAGCCAATGGTGACAGTTATTATCCTCTCCTTCTTAGACCAATCGAAAGCAAACTTCGTACAGACAAGACTTATTTCATCAGAGAATGGGGTGATAATGTAGACGATTGGAATGCCCACAACTCTGACAGTCGTGTGTCACGGGAATGGGGTGAAATTCCAATGCTTGTTCAGGCGGAGCATTATGCTAACCCATATTATATAGAGGATTATCCTATCCTTTGTTATGAGACGATATGCCAGAAACCTTCTCAGATTGTTGGTGCATGCTTCTGGCATTCATTTGACCATCAGCGCGGCTATCATGCAGATCCTTTCTATGGGGGAATAATGGATGCTTTTCGTCAGCCAAAAACTTCTTATTACATGTTCATGTCACAGCGCTCACCGGAAAAAACAGAGCTCATAGCGGATAATGGCCCTATGATATATATAGCCAATGAATTAACCCCGTTCTCTCCTAGAGACATTACAGTGTATTCTAATTGTGACGAAGTGCGTCTTACAGTATTTGAAGGTGGTAAGGTGTATACTTATAAAAAGGACAAAACACATAAGGGAATGCCTTCTCCGATAATAAAATTTGAAAATGCATTTAATTTTATGGAATGGAAAAGTATGGCACGCTCTAAAAAACATAATCAGGCATATCTCCTTGCCGAGGGTTTGATGGACGGAAAAGTCGTTGCGGTACATAAGAAATATCCTGCCGGTCAAGCTGACCATATAAAATTGCATTTAGACAGTGAAACACTGGCATTGCGAGCTGACGGTTCAGATGTTATAACTGTTATAGCAGAAATTGTGGATAAGAACGGAAATGTAAAACGTCTGAACAACTCAATGATACGGTTTAGTATTGAGGGTGAAGGGCATTTATTGGGGGGTGAAGTCGCAGGAGTTAATCCGCAAAAGATTGAATGGGGAAGTGCCGTTGCTCTTGTACAGGCCACAAACAGGCAGGGCTCGATAAAACTCACAGCATCATTGGATGTTCCTGGAGAGTCGAGACCTTTGGAAGGTACAATAGAATTTGAAACTTTTGAAAGTGATAAGCGTGAATTATATTCAGAGAAGGATCTTAATTCGGAAATTGTTGATAATAAGTTTTACAATGATAATCCCAAGAAGAGTGAACAAGAAAAAGAAATCATCAGATTGCGAAAGGAGTTAAACCAACTTAAGGTAAAAGAGGTTGAGAAACAACAGCTACAGTTTGGTGTTGGTATTAATGACTAAAAGATAAATATAATATCGGGTATTATAATTTAATAAGTATGTGAAAAAACTTTATTGTTGGATAAGTCATTTTTCTTATCATATGAAAATAATATATTTGATAATAATTTAAAATAGTTTATAAATTGATTATGAATATACAAATGGTATTGTTGTCGTTTAAATATTTAAAGCGAACAAATGCAGCATTAATGTTTTCATTGTTGTTATTTTTATTACCGTGTAATGCGAGTGAATTACAAAGGTTATGGCCGGATAATAAAATGCCTGATAGTCAGTCACATCAAACTGTTGTTATATCAGAAGGAGCTAACCCTTTGGAATTTAATTTAAAAGAAGACAACATAGCTTATATAAAATGGTTTGATAAGCCTGCTGTAACAAATGGAGCGTGTATAGTATTTATATCTGGTGAAGAATATAATACAGGATGTGATATCTCAATGATAAAATCATGGTATGGAATATTCTCTAATCTTGGTTTTCAATGTGTGAATCTGGTATATCGTACTCCACGTCCAGAAGGAATTCCTTTTTATAAAACAGCTTGGGAAGATGGGCAAAGAGCTGTTCGTTTAATAAGGAATGAGTCAGTGAAACGAGGGTTTGATCCTGAAAAAATAGGTGTGGTATCAATGTCTGCCGGCTCACATTTAGCTTTATTATTGTCTACTAATTCTCAGAGTAGATCTTATGAGCCGATAGATAAAATTGATTCTATATCTTGCCATTTAAATTTTGCAATAATAAATTCTCCTGTTTATGTAACTACTGACAGTGAAAATGGCACACATGCATGGTTGCAAGGGTATGGTCCTGATGTAAAACTTTCCGAGTGTTTTCACTTCGATAACAAAACATGTCCAATAAGCCTTCATCATGGTGGGGCTGATGAGCATTCTCCTAATGGAAGTACGCTAATTTACAGGCAATTGCGTAGGATGAATATACCTTCTGAATTACATATATATCCGGATATGTATCATGGAGTATATGGTTTGGAATGTGGAATAGAGTTTCTTAGACAATTAGGCATTATGGGAGAGCTTAGTCCCGAAGAAAGTATAATGGACAGATATAAAAGTGATGATGACAGGAAAAATGTTATCAAACAAGCGATATGGCCTATAGGTAAGATACCGAATATGCAAGGACATCAGGTCATTCCATATATTGAATGGCACTTTCCGAAAGAACTGAAAACAAAATCTATACAAATTATATATAGTGGTGGTGCATATACGAATAATAACCCGGATGAATTTGAGGTTGCTCCTGTTCGCAGATATCTGAACAGACTTGGGATGGTTGTGGTAACATTGAAATATAGGACACCTCGTCCGAAAGGATTGCCAAAGCATATAAGTGCATGGGAGGATTTACAGCGTGCAATCAGGGTCGTTCGTTCTCAGGCTGCATATTATGGTCTAGATTCCAACCAGATAGGTATAATGGGAAGTTCTGCTGGTGGCCACCTTACTTTAATGGGAGTTACTTCTTCTTTACACAGATCATATCTTCCAATCGATGAAATTGACAATATACCATGTAATGTACAATGGGGAATAGGTATTTATCCGGCATATGTACTTACAGATGGTATTAATGGTATAAATACAAATAAAGGAAATAATGATGATGATGTTATAGTTTCAGATTTTAGTTTTGATATAAAGACTTCCCCAATGCTTTTTATTCATGGAGATGCAGATACGTATTCTTCTATGGGTTCTGTAAAAGTCTGGGAAAGAATGCGTAGTATGGGAATACAGTCTGAACTTCATACTTTAGCATTACGCAAACATTGTTTTCAGAGAAAAGCTAATCCAGGAACTGGAAGTTACGAATGGTTAGAGCGTATAGCAGATTTTTTACGTAGACAAAAAAAACTTTGAGAACTTTGATGGATTTTTTATATAAAGGTGAATATATAAAATGGGGGGTTGATAATAATATATATTGCTATAAAAAATATTCTTTTTCTTTTTTTATTTACTTATTGGTGTATTTGATGAAATATTAACTATTTTACCATTTTGATTTAGAACTATATTTTTCAGATTTAAATAGGTATTTTTCTACATGAAAATTTAGTGCAATTTAATATTACTTGTTTATAGGTTTGACCATCTTTAGTTAAAATATTCTGCAGTGATATTAATTTTGACTATTTTAATGAAGTATTTGTGGTTATAAATATTAATGAACTTATATTAGAAATGAAACCATATTATTTATTGTTATTTGCAGGAAATTGTTTACCTGTATTCTCTGGTACTATTGAGAATAATAAGGAAACTCCTAATGTTATTTTTATTTTAGCTGATGATTTAGGTATAGGAGATTTAGGTTGTTATGGACAGGATAGAATTAAAACACCTGCTATAGATTATTTGGCTAATAATGGAATGAAGTTTACACAACATTATTCTGGCTCAACAGTTAGTGCGCCTTCAAGATGCTCTTTATTAACAGGTAAACATACAGGACATTCTTATATAAGAGGTAATAAAGGATATATAGGAAAAGATAATCGTAAATATGATTTAAATTTGGCTGATGAGGAAATTACATTAGGTGAGATTTTCAAAATAAAGGATTATACTACAGCATGTATAGGTAAATGGGGATTAGGGGGACCGTCTGGAGAAGGACATCCTAATAATCAAGGCTTTGATTATTTTTTCGGATATTTAGGACAAGCAAATGCACATAATTATTATCCTGATCAACTTTTTGAAAATAATAATCCTATAATATTAGACAATAAAGTCTATTCACATGATTTGATAATTGAAAAAGCTCTTAATTTTTTGAACAAGAACTATGATAAACCTTTTTTCCTTTATTTAACGCCAACAATTCCTCATCAACATTTAATAGTACCTGAAAATGAGTTTTACGATTATGATGGGAAATTTGATGAACCTGCGACAAAAGGTAAAAAATATAGAAAAGGTTCTAAACCTCGTACTACATTTGCTTCGATGGTGACACGTTTGGACTATGGGGTTCAAAGTATAATAAATCTCCTGAAAGAGAAAAATATTCTGGATAATACGATTATAATATTTACTTCTGACAATGGAACACATGAAGAAGGAGGACACAATCCAAAGTATTTTGATAGTAACGGACCATTTAGAGGTATAAAAAGGGATTTATATGAAGGTGGAATTAGAACTCCTTTTATAATCCATTGGCCAGCTGTCATAAAACCTGGTTCTATATCTTTCCATGAATCAACTTTTTGGGATTTTATGCCAACAGTATGTGATTTGATTAATGTTGAAAAGCCAAAGAATATTGATGGTATTTCATATTTGCCAACAGTGTTGGGATATGGGAAACAGAAAAAACACGATTATTTATATTTTGAGTTTCATGAGCGTGGTGGTAAACAAGCCGTTATTAAAGATAGATGGAAACTAATAAGATTAAATGTTAATAAACCAGACGAAGAAGTTTACGAATTATATAATCTTAATGCTGATCCTTCTGAAATTGCAAATGTATATTCTTTATATCCAGCAATTGTAAAAGATTTAAAGAATATCATGAACAAATCTCATATCAGGAATGAGAATTGGCTTTTTTCGTATGAGAAATAAATTTTTTGTTCATTTATATTAAAGTTTAAATGTGAATAAATTCTTTTAGATCGTCTTATACATTTTTTGTTACTTTTAAATTGCAAGTTTTGTACTTTAGAAACTTAAGTGCATTATAAATAAAAATTAACTTTGATATTAAAATCATGTTGTTTTAAAAAATACTTCTATCAATGTAACATCTTAATATCTTGATGTAAAATTATAATACTAAATTAAATAATAATGAATTATCCAACTTTGTTTGGGTTTTAAACGGAAAGGAATACCATGAAAGATTTTAAGTTTTTTACAACAGCCTTTATTTCTACAATTGCTGTTGGGCAGGTTTATGCTACTGAACAGAGGAAAACTCCGAATGTAATATTTATTGTTGCTGATGATTTGGGCTATGGTGATTTGAGTTGCTATGGTGAGAAAACAATTAACACACCTAATGTTGACAGACTGGCAAATATGGGAATTCTTTTTACGGATGCTCACTCTGTTGCTGCAACTAGTACTCCATCCAGATATTCTTTATTTACGGGTTGTTATAGTTGGAGAAGGGATGATACTGGTATTGCACCTGGAGATGCAGGTATGATTATACGTCCGGAACAGATTACAATAGCAGATATGTTTAAATTAGCAGGATATAAAACCGGTGCTATAGGAAAATGGCATCTGGGGCTTGGAGACAAGAGTGGTACACAGGATTGGAATGGTACAATAAGTCCGGGACCTCAGGATATAGGGTTTGATTATTCATATCTTATGGCTGCTACCGGTGATAGAGTTCCCTGTGTATGGATAGAAAATACAAGGGTTGCCAATTATGACTCGGATCATCCTATATATGTAAGTTATAAGAAAAACTTTCCGGGTGAGCCGACAGGAAAGGATAATCCGGAACTACTAACCAAGTTACACCCGTCACACGGACATAATCAATCTATTGTAAATGGCATTTCTCGTATTGGCTATATGAAGGGTGGAGGTAGAGCTTTGTGGAAGGATGAGAATATAGCTGATACTATAACAGCAAAGGCGGTACAGTTTATTGAAAAGGAGTCTGATAAGTCATTTTTCCTGTATGTCGGAACAAATGACGTACATGTTCCTAGATATCCACATGAAAGATTTCGTGGTAAGAGTGGTATGGGCTATCGTGGTGATGCTATTCTCCAGTTTGATTGGACAGTTGGACAAATAATTGAGGCATTGGAACGTAATGGAATATTGGAGAATACCTTGATAGTCCTTACAAGTGATAATGGTCCTGTGATAGATGATGGCTATAAAGATCAGGCAAAGGAACTTCTTGGTTCTCACAGGCCATGGGCTCAGTTTAGAGGTACTAAATATAGTATATATGAGGCCGGAACACGTGTCCCCTTTATTGTAAGCTGGAAAGGAAGAATAGCAGAGGGGACTTCTAAGGCCCTTATTTCTCATATAGACTTATTTGCTTCTATGGCTGCTTTGGTAGGCGTTTATATTCCAAGAGGGGCTGCAGGTGATAGTTCTGACCAATTGAAAGCGTTATTGGGTAAGGATAAAAAAGGACGTGAATATGTTATAGAGTCTGCTCATCAGTTGGCCGTAACTACGGGGGACTGGAAATTTATAATGCCCAGAATTCAAAATACCAAACAAAATTCAAAATACTCACAACAAAAGAGTAAAGGTGAACTTTATTGTTTGAAGAATGATATTGCAGAGAAGAATAATGTAATAGAGAAATATCCGAAAAAGGCTGAGAAATTGAGAAGTATAATTGACACGGAATTGAGTAAATACTAATTTTACAGAAGAATAGCCGATAAGTCTTAGGATATATTTTTAATATTAGAAACTCACTTTAATGTTAAAACTATGTTAGCAAAAGAAATTTTATTTGCTTCTCTATATAGCAGTATTTTTTTATGTAAATGTTGAAAATTTGGAAAATAGTAAGCATCCGATAAAATACACATTGTAGCTCTAAAAACTCTTCCATTACTTTGCGATCAAAAAGTAGTAATGAAACGATCAATGAGTAAAGAAGAGTTTTTAGCGCTATATAAGCGCCAACAGTCCAGTGGACTAACAATAAAGGATTTCTGTGATAATGAATCTTATTCCGTATCTGTTTTCATTATTGGAAGAAAAAATACGGTTTGAGTCACCCCTATACCAAACATATCGAGCCAATTGGTGATTCGTTTATTCCTCTTAATATTAATCATAGTCCTACAATTTCCACCTCATTATGTGGTGACAGGCATGTAACCATAGAGCTTCCATTTGGTATAAAGATACATCTTAACAGTTTGAGTAATACTGAAATTATTTATGGTCTGATCAGTAAATTATGTAGTCATGTTCTGTCTGAATGATACGATGCGATACTTCCTATGTTCCGGCAAGACAGATATGCGCAAGGGAATAAATTCTCTTTGTGGAGTAGTTCATGATAAAATGGGATATTACGTCCGGCTTGGCGATGTGTTTATCTTTGTAAACAACCATGAAACTCCTGTATGCAGAAGTTGGAGGTATGGTATTATACGTTAAACGCTTTGAAAAAGGTACATTCAGACTTCCTGCCTATGATAGTGAAAGCCGTTCCTATTCCATGGAATGGTGCGATCTGGTAATGATGGTAGAAGGTATAACTGATAATCCGAGTGAGCGGCTCAAACGTCTTAAAGCCAGTCGAAAAGATGGTTTTTATTAATTCAAAAGAGCCTCAGAAACTTGTGTAACTGCATGGTTTACCGTATCTTTACATCATAATAAGAAACGAAAAGAATGATTCAAGCAGATACGTTGGAATTAATAATCAAGTGGTAACAGGAGCAGATAAAGGGATTCTGGAGACTAATCGTACCCTTGTCGAATCAAATCAGCAACTTATGGAACAGACGAGAGATCTGCAACAAAAAGTGCAAGAACTCCTGTCTCAAGTAGCCTGGTCAAACAGACAGCTTTTCGGCAGAAAGAACGAAAAACTCGCGACCTTTGATTCAACCTGCTTTTCCTGTTTGATACCTTACCTAATCCAAGGCCGGAAGAAACTGATCTTACAGAGACTGATTCAGTTGTCAGGATATGCAAACCTGACGGAAAGAAAAAGGAATCCCGTCGTAATAGGGAACTGTTAGATGGTCTACCTGTTGTAGAAGTTATTGTCGAACCTGATAATGTGAATCTGAATAGTTATCGTCGTATAGGTGAAGAACGCACACGTACGCTTGAATTTGAACCTGGAAAGTTATATGTTAAAGAAATTGTACGTTCCAAATACGGACTCAAAATAATTTAAGTTTTCCCAATGAAGGTGAAAGTGGTGTTATAATAGCACCTCTTCCACCTTCTCCTATATACAAATGTCTGGCAGGACCTTCCATGCTGGCTGAAATACTTCTACAGAAATATGAATATCATGTACCGTTTTATCGTTAGTTAAAGGAATACAGGCATATGGGTGTACGATTGCCTGAAAGTTCTTTAAGCGGTTGGTTTAAGTCGGTATGTGAGTTGTTAAGACCTCTTTATACGGAATTGTTAAGGTTCATAACAGGCTGAGGCTATGTTCAGGCAGATGAGACAACAGTACGGGTCATTAATAAAGGGAAAGGAAAAACTGATAAGGAATATTTATGGTTGGTCAGGGCTGTTATGGAAAAGCTGGTCATCTTCAATTATGATGACGGTTCACGATCTGGACAGACAATCAAAAATTTATTAAAGAACTTCAAAGGATATCTTCAAAGTGACGGATACAGTGCCTACAATACGTTTGTGGGTAATAAAGACGTGTGCCTTATTGCTTGCCTTGCCCATATCAGGCGACATATGGAGTTGGCACTGGATGAAAATAAATTACTTGTTGAATATACCCTTAAACAAATACAGGAATTATATCATATTGAACAGGTTGCAGATACTTAGAAACTAAATGCCGATGAAAAATGTGAACTCTGTCAGCGTTTAGCCGCACCAAAACTTGACTCCTTTGAAAAATGGATGGAACAGACTTACGGTAAAGTATCACCAAGAAGTCGTATGGAACAGGCTATTACCTATACTTATCCTCTTTGGCCAAGAATGAAAAATTATCTGAAAGAAGGAAATCTGAAAATTGATAATAATTTGGCGGAGAATGCACTAAGGCCACTGACTCTGTCCAATAAGAACTTTCTCTTTTGTGTTAACCATGAGTCAGCCGAATATACAGCAATTATATGCTCACTATTAGCTACATGTAAGACACAGGAAGTTAACCAAAGGGAATGGCTGAATGATGTAATAACCAGACTTCCATATTATCTGGAAAAAGGGTCTGGGAAAATGTTCGTGAACTTCTTCCGGATGTTTGGAAGTTGGAGAAATCCAATACAAATCCAATTGGAGTTTAAATATTTATGTTGAAGAATAGAACTCGATATTAGCTTTTGATTAAAGTTGATATCGAGTTTTCTATTTTATGAGAAATACAATGTGTACTTTATCGAATGTTTACGCTTTTTTGAAAAGAAGCCCGCCATTGACGTGAATATTGTCAATGACGGTCAACTGTCTATTTTTTTATTTTATTTCGAACTCACGTTAATTTACATCCTCTGCGTACTTCAATTTTACAGTATTTTCACTTATTACATCTCCTTTTTTCCAACTATAAGAGCCCTTAATCCTATTTAAAATAAGATAATCAAAAACTTTTGAGCGAAACCATTCTTTAGCGCAAATATAAATTCCGTTAACTGGTTTTAAAGTACTTATTGACATTCTATCGTCTATTGTAATTTGAGTTCCTGACAATAATTCATCATTACCTGACAAAGAAGAAAATCTAAATTCTTTATTATTATTTTTAACTGTTCTATATCCTTTCTCTTCAATCCAATGCGGATGATTCAGGATTCCGAAAGATAATGTTGAAATTTCTTCTGTTTTTACATCTGCCAAAGCCTGTAATTTTTCAGAAATTATCAATTCTCCATTATCATTAGAGGATACATTTAGATTTGAAAGTATTGATTTTCCATGTAAAACTTCAATTTTAAATTTAATGCTGTTAGATAATGTATCTATATATATTGACCTTAACTCAACCGGTAAGCTCTTTTTATCACCTTGCAATCGTACATTACCAATACAATTCTTCCAGTCAGGAGCCATTATAGGATCCTTACTCCATGACATTGACTGAATTTGTATTCTTTTTCCCCAAGCTATACTATGGACTGAATTTTTTAAACGTCGGATATAAAACTTTCCATTTGGGTACATACGTGAGACATTATTATCTGGTTCTAACTCTTTTAATGGAGATGCCAACATTAGCATCTTCCAACAATCAACAAGACCTAATCCAGATAATGTTTGAGAAGAAGGGAAAAAATTCTCATTCTCACCATATATACGTTTATCAATATGTCTTGACTGCATCTTCTCAATAACATCCAAAGTAACCCTTAACCAATATAAAGCCACAGGATCTTTATAATAATAAAGACAAAAGGCATGAATATTTGCCCAATCACTGTGACGGTTTATTGCCCAATCCTGACCTGTAGGATATAAAAAACCACCTGAAGGCAGTAACATCAGTTTCAATTGTTCATAAATTTTATCAACATTAAACATACAAGCATCAGTTGGTACACGTCCTGAAGCAAGGTAATCAATCATTATCTCACCTTTTAATGTACATGCAGTCATATAATCAGGATGTACTATCCCATGATTTTCTAGAGTATAATCATTATATATATTTGCACCTTCATAAATATCCTTCATACGGACACCATCTATTATAGCTGTTGAAAAACTATCATTAGGACATACATAAGAAGATACTAACCACCGCTGTAATGATTTATCCCACAAAACGACATTAGGGTTATCAGGCATTAATAATATTGCAGATGAAAGTGCACCTGCATTCCAAGCATTTTCTTCTGATTTACTATCATTTTTTAACGAATATGGTGGATCCAATTCAGCAATTCTGTTAGCTTCAACAGAAACCAACTTTTTAATACCTAAACGTATATCATAAGGCAAATCATTCCAGATAGTAGCTGCTCCCTGTGCCAATTGATGTGTCCAATGAGCCGACTGCCAACTCATACCCCATTGTTTGCCATTATCAAATGTCAAATTACCTGTTTTATGTACACTAATCAAATAGCGCATCATAGGGACAATTACAGTATTCAGAAGTTCATTACGAGATATGCCTACAATATTTTCATCATAATCACCAAAACGATATAGAAATGAAAATATAGCAACAGCTCCGGTATTTGGACGGGTAATATGTTCTTCCACTCCTTGTGACTGTGTTATAAGCTTATAGTTAATATTACCATTCCATGGTTTAACCAGTGTTAATAAATAATGAGCCTGATTTTCAATTAGTGAATAACATTTTTGAACATCTTGTTCATAACAATTACTGACTACCTTATCCGGGAAATTATATGTTACTTTAGAATTAATGTCAATTATAAAAAACAGGCAAAATAAAAAAACAATATAAAGTCTCATTTTGATATAAAAAACATACACAAAATAAATTAAATTATAAATAATATCATCTTTTTAGAAATAAAAACATCTATATGCCTGAATCTAACATTTTATTCAACCAATTTCTTACATTCCGACTTTCTGGCAAATCGAATGCAGGCCACAAATCAGTATGGGCACTTTTAAAATATGAATTTGGTATATGAGGAAATCTAAAAGTCACATTTATTGGTTGGTAACTGAATTGACCTTTATTTTCAACCCCCATTGATTTCAGACTATCCTGATAAGATTGTTTATCAATTCCATTATACGAAACATACCATTCTCTTCCATGAACTCGAGAAAGCCTTTTTATAGCAGATGCTCGATATTTCTCATAAGGAGTTCCCCAAGTTGTATTTTTCCATTCTCTAAATCCATCAAAATGGTCATGAGAAATAAACCCTTTCCAATATGAAGCTATCTCATCGTCATATAAACCAATATAACTGACTCCTATAGCCCCTCTGGAGAATCCACATAAAAAGAGATTATCCATATCTACATTATATGAACTTGAAATAGATTTTATCAAATCTTTCAAATAAGAGACAGTAAGCTTCTCATCACCCCACCACAATACTTGATTTTCTTTTCCTGAAGTAGATATATACGGAACTACAACTACAATAAAATCCCTTTTAAGGCATAATGAAAGGGCAAAATGTGCTTCTTCTACAGTTCCATTACCATATGTCCACTTATTACCTGTCAATTCAAATAAAACCGGCATTTTTTTTTGTTCAGAATAATTATCTGGTAATGCAATCAAATGATGTACATCAGTTCCTTCATATTGTTTTAGTTGATACCTTTCATAACAAGTATACTTTAAAGAATACTTGTCAAAATACTGCTTCATTAAGAAATTATTTGCACGTACAAATAATGAAAACATCAAAAATATTAGAAATAAAAATCTTTTCATTTTAATATATCAAAATAGTTAGATAAAAAACACCAAATCCTAATAACTTTTTAATTTATTTTGAATAGAAATTCACAGTTACTGGTCCTGGTAAACCCGACGGAACTAATGGCGAATCAGCTTCATAATGTTTCCATGTACTATACGTTATCCTTTTACGGTTCTTAGGCATTTGATCTGATCCATATATCCAATCTGGTAATTTTATTGCTCTATTTTTTTTAAAAATATCACCTTTAGTATCATATTCAACATTATCAGGTATAGCTTCATCACCAATAATACGATTAATCCAAGTATTTGCTACACGAATTTCAATTTTATTATTTCCAGATCGTATTACATCTGTAATATCTACCACATAAGGTTTTGTCCATACTGTTCCAAGTGATTTATCATTAATAACTACTTCTGCTATATTATACAACTCAGGCCCTAAATCAAGTTTTATTCTTGCAGATTTTTTCAATATATCATCATCTATTTTAAATACATTCTTATATACTCCTGTACCAGAATAGTATTTAATCCTTTTATCATTACTTTCATTCCATAAAAATAAATTATTTGTTACTATTGGGGTCGTAATACCCTGCCTTTTATCTATAAAATCAATCTCCCATCCACAGTCTATAACAGACTTCAATAATAATTGTGGATTTCTATAATTCTGTTTCTTAGACTCTATTTTATCTTGGGATTTATCACGGAAAACAAAAAATGCCGAGCCATATGGCGCAAACTCATATGGAATAGATACTTTATCTCCATCTATAAAATTAACAGAAGGCTCATAAACCACTCCCGTAATAGGATCCCATATTTCCGGGAGACGTTTATTTATACGAAATAAAATATCTAACCGAATTTTTTTCTCTGTCTGATTTGTCAAAAAATAAATATCTTCAGTATCAGAAACTCTATGGATATGATACATCACATCTTTTAGATCTACATTACCATAATATACATCAGGCTCAATATTCATCAATTTTATCAGCTCAGAGGCTTTTGTTTTCTGATAAATCACACCATTTCCGTACTCTTTTCTATATTTTGTTTTTCCATTAAGCCCACCCCACATTTTATTAATCAGCATATCAAATTCTGATTGTTTTTTTATACTCCAATTATATTCTGACGGAATTCCAACTGGTGGACATCCTGATATAGTTGCACCTTTCTTGACTAAATCTGAAAGAAGTTTAAGAGTTTCTAGATCCATCTTAGAATTTTCGGCTAAAACCAAAACCTTAAACTGCATACCGCAAGGTAAAACTATATCACCATTTATTACTTTTGCCCCATGAAGACTTTCGGGATATATAATTTGATAATCATAACCAGAAGGTAATGCAACCATATCACTAGAAAAACTATAACGTATATCATTATGAAATAAAAAGCCTACATCAGCCAAAGTCTTACCTTGCTGAAGCAAATATTGCGAACGTGTAATATAAGAGAACCAATCCTTAGCATAATTCCACCAAGTAAGATGACGACTAAAAATCGTTCCATATCGCCCCATGGTAAATCCTGGAACTACATGATCGAAAGGTTGATGTACATAAGTATGAAAACAATAACGGTTAACTCCACTAGCAAAAGCCAAATCTCCACCTTTTTTCATTCTCCATGGAGTATTTTGCCATTTACCATTATCAGGTGTGGAAGTATATGCCTCAGCTGCTATAATCTGTTTGTTCTGTACATTACCTAATGACGCTGTCAATTTAATGCGCGTCATCCTAGGTCTTGTATCAGGAGTCCAAAATTCATTCATTGGTATATCAATATAGTCAATTACACTTTGTGGACTTATTGGTCCTCCTTGTCCCTCAGCATAAACAATAAGTTTATTTTCATTAGCTAATTTTTGCATAGTACCATAATAGTTTTCAGCCAGCATAATATCAAGTGTACGTCTTATATCGTATAATACCCTTTCACTTTTATCAACATTTTCAATATACCTACCTGTGTATAAAGGAAGCCATGATAATATATCATAACCATTTAATTCTTTAAATTTATCAGGAAACTTTGAAGTCCAATTCTGTTGACCTGCCTCATAACTGTCAAACAATATGCCTTCAAATGTATTACCTAAATATTTTTTTGTTGCTTTCAGTAATTTCCCTAAACTTTGGTCAAATTGAAAAGCCACAACATCAGCATCAAGTTTATCACATTCATAACCTTCTCCCCCCCATGCATTAGGATGTGATTTTCTACCTGCTGATGTATAACCAAATCTAATTATAGTCCATTCCCCTACAGGAGCATTCCATTTCAGCTTTTGATTTTCATCAAATTTATCAGTCAAATCTATAATCTGACTACGT
The DNA here is from genome assembly GCF_937912035.1 of uncultured Bacteroides sp. Classification (GTDB taxonomy): domain Bacteria; phylum Bacteroidota; class Bacteroidia; order Bacteroidales; family Bacteroidaceae; genus Phocaeicola. The sequence goes on along the minus strand of NZ_CALDPF010000050.1, from coordinate 1,088 downwards.
GGAATAGCGCTACAGATAGGTGACATTTTACTCCCCTCCAATGTTACATTTGTAGCCATCAATATCTTCTTATTTTTATCAACAATCTTTTCCGGTTCATATTTAGCAGGAACTGCAAGTACCGCTATATCCTGATAATAATTATCCTGAATTTTCGGCTTAGGTACTTGTATGTAAATATTCTTTCCCCCGATAATATTAATCTCAGAAAAAACCAGCTTTTTCATTGAGAGTTCAGGAGTTATCCACGGTCCACCAGAGCCAGACCACCCGGCAGAATTCATTGCTACAAATTTCATATCCAATGAATCACATATTTCAACTGCATATTTCACATAATCTATCCACTGATCTGAACCGTATTTTAAAGGACCTTTAGGAAGATAAATATGCACATTAAACATCTGCACACCACGCATTCCATTTTTATGCATAGCAATTAAATCTTTACGAATGCCTTCTTTTGTCACATTTCCATTAATCCAATGCCACCACGTCATAGGACCATATTCTCTGGAAGGATTTCTAAATACATCTTCTGATATCTGTCCTTCTGATAACACAGGAAAGCATATCAAAAAAAATATTAATAACATTTTCTTCATATTCTTTATATTTTAATTACATGTTTTACTGTTTCATAATAGCTAAACTTCATGCGTGATAAAGGGTAAAGCAGTCAATATCAGGAGTAAATGTAAAACGACTTCCTATTTTTATATTATTATATCCCTTATGTAACTCAACCCAAACCTCAACCTTATTCACACCTGTTGAACGATTCGATTCAAGCTGCTTAATAACGAACATATCCCCATTTACACTTACTTCAATACACCTGTCGCTAACAGAAGGTTCACGTATTCCTCCACGACCTTTCTCTGAAGGGACATAATAAAGTGTCATCTTATATTTCCCTCCATTTTCACTGTAAACCTTATCCCATAAAGCATAGTTATCTTTGTGACCACCCAAATTTGTTACAGTCATACTTCCTGAAGCCGATTCAAATGGCATGAAAGTAACACTTCGCTTACGTTTGGCCAAATCATCAAAATCATTCAGGAAAGCATGTTCTGCTTCATAAA
>NZ_CALDPF010000049.1 GCF_937912035.1 uncultured Bacteroides sp. | reverse complement strand
TATTCTGACAACTATTTCGCATTGCTTCCGGGCGAGAAGAAAGAAGTCAGCATAAGATGGAAAGATGTTGATACACGCGGTAATGCTCCTGTCGTTAAGATTACAGGTTTCAACGTGGAATAATTTCACTTATTATAAAATTTAAACGGCATTTAAATGGTGTTTAGACACTGTTTAAATGCCGTTTTATATATGTTGCGGTTGCTTGAATTATCCTATTTCCGGAGAGCTGTGATAATAATATTTTTTGAGACAAATAATAAAATGTAAAATTCTCTGTCGTATATACCGTTACACGTTCGTGTCACGTGCGTAACACGTAGGTGTAACGCTCGTAACACGAGCGTGCTACACGCGTGACACGAACGTGTAACGCTTAGTTTGTCAATGCGTTTTTAATTGAATAGGGGAATTTTTAGTTTTAATTTCTTCAGGTCTTTAAATAATGAAGTTAAATATGGCTTTAAATTAATGATTGCGTCAAAAAAATAGATGTCTGTGAAAGCGAATAAAAGCAGTATTCTCCTACGAAACCGTAACAATAGAAGAATGGGATGAAAAAAAATAAGAAAAAAATATCATTTCATACCTTATTATATTATGTACCCTCATTTTTTTTTCTACTTTTGCCAACAATAATCAATTTGAACCTGAAATATGCAGAACAATCTGGTAATAGTAGAGTCTCCCGCAAAGGCCCGCACCATAGAAAAGTTTTTGGGCAGCGGATATAAGGTGATGTCCAGTTACGGGCATATACGCGACCTGAAGAAGAAATCGTTCAGCGTAGATGTAGAACATGGTTTTGCACCTATATACGAAGTTCCGGCTGACAAGAAGAAACTTGTGGCACAGCTCAAGGCTGAGGCAGACAGTGCAGACATCGTATGGCTGGCAAGTGATGAGGACCGCGAAGGAGAGGCTATAGCATGGCATCTGCAGGAAGTACTGAAACTGAAACAGGAAAACACACGCCGAATAGTTTTTCATGAAATAACCCCTAATGCCATAAAACATGCGATAGAGACACCGAGAGGAATAGACCTTAGTCTGGTTGATGCACAGCAGGCACGCCGTGTGCTCGACAGAATTGTAGGTTTTGAGCTCTCGCCTGTGTTGTGGAAAAAGATAAAACCGTCGCTCTCGGCTGGAAGAGTGCAGAGTGTTGCGGTAAGACTTATAGTGGAACGCGAACGCGAAATAAACGCATTCAGTCCGAAACCGGCATTCAGGGTGATTGCTGTTCTGACTGATGCGGAGGGCGCTGAAATCAGAGCGGAACTGTCCGTACGTCCGGAAACGGAAGAAGAGGCACGCCGCATACTGGAACAGTGTGCCGGAGCCGACTTTGTGGTGGAAGACATCAGCACACGTCCGGTGAAACGCAGTCCTGCACCTCCTTTCACTACTTCAACTCTTCAGCAGGAAGCTGCAAGGAAACTGGGCTACAGTGTTGGACAGACTATGATGCTGGCTCAGAAACTTTATGAAAACGGATACATCACATATATGCGTACGGACTCCGTAAACCTTTCGGAATTGGCTCTTGGGGCATGTGCGAAGGTTATTAAAGAGAAGGCCGGAGAGAAATATCTGCGTACGCGACAATATCATACTCATACCAAAGGGGCTCAGGAAGCGCACGAAGCTATCCGTCCTACATATATGGACAAGGAGAAGATAGATGCTACAGCTCAGGAACAGAGACTTTATGACCTTATACGCAAGCGTACTCTGGCTTCACAGATGGCTGATGCAGAACTGATGAAGACTACTGCCGTTATTGCTGCCGAAGGTACTGACTGCAAGTTTAATGCAGCCGGACTGGCAGTGACATTCGACGGATTCATGCGTGTATATAGCGAAAGTCTTGATGATGATTCCGAACGCGAGGACGAAAGCCGTCTGTTGCCTCCTATGAAAGCGGGACAGAAACTTGAACGCAATGACATTCGTGCTATTGAACGTTTCAGCCAGCCGCCTGCAAGATATACAGAAGCAAGCCTGGTGAGAAAACTTGAGGAACTTGGTATAGGACGTCCTTCTACATACGCTCCTACCATTTCTACAGTGCAGCAGCGCGGATATGTGGAAAAGGGTAGCCGCGAGGGAGTGGAACGTCAGTTCAGACTTCTTGTCCTTGACAAAAAGGGAAACATTACTTGCGAAACCAAGACAGAAACTGCAGGAAGCGAAAAACAGAAACTTATGCCTACAGATGTGGGTGTGGTGGTGACAGACTTCCTTATGGAATATTTCCCTGAGATTATGGATTATAACTTCACTTCGGGAGTTGAAAAGGAATTCGACGAAGTGGCTGCCGGCGAAAAATCATGGACAGACATGATAAGCCGTTTCTATACTGCATTCCATCCGTTGGTGGAGAAAACTTCGGCTTCGAAGGCTGAACACAAGGTGGGCGAAAGACTTTTGGGTGAGGATCCTTCTACGGGAAGACCGGTATCTGTAAAAATCGGCCGTTTCGGTCCTGTGGTACAGATCGGTAGTGCCGACGATGAAGAGAAACCACGTTTTGCCCAGTTGCGCCGCGAGCAGTCTATGGAGACTATCACTCTGGAAGAAGCCTTGGAACTGTTCCGCTTGCCACGTATGCTTGGTGAATACGAAGGAAAGCAGGTGAGTGTAGGTGCCGGTAAGTTCGGACCGTATGTGAAAATAGATAATATATACGTATCCGTTCCTAAGGACAAAGATCCGTTGACAATCACTTTGGAAGAAGCTGTACAGATGATTAAGGATAAGCAGGATGCTGAGGCAAAGAAGGTGATCAAGGTATTTGCCGATTATCCGGACCTTCAGGTACTGAACGGAAGATATGGTCCTTATATCGCAAGCGAGGGAAAGAACTACAAGATTCCTTCGGGGGTTGAACCGGCAGACCTTACTGCTGAGGCTTGTTTCAAAGTAATTGAGCTGCAGAAAACCAAGGCGGAGACTAGAAAAAGGAAGAAATAACAACCAATAACTAAAGAAACGAATGAGAATATTCCTGACCGGATATATGGCTTCGGGCAAAACAACCTTAGGTAAAGCTTTTGCCAAGGCATGTAATCTTAGCTTTATTGATCTCGACTGGTATATTGAGGAACGTATGCACTCGTCTGTTCGAGATATCTTTGCTTCGCGAGGTGAGGACGGATTCCGTCAGCTGGAGAGGAATATGCTTCTTGAAGTCTCTGATTTTGAAGATGTCGTGGTGGCATGTGGAGGTGGTACTCCATGCTTTTTTGACAATATGGAGATTATGAACAGCCGTGGAACCACTGTGTTTCTTGATGCTTCTCAAGATGTACTATTCCGTCGGTTGAAACAGGCTGCCGCAAACAGACCGCTCGTGGCCGGAAAATCTGATGATGAACTGAGACAGACTATATCCGAGGGACTTGAACGGAGAATGCCTTACTACTCGAAAGCTGCGATAAAGTTGGATGGCAGTAGGCTTGAAAGCAGAAAGCAGATAGAAGAAACTGTTGAAATACTTAGAAATTTGATAAATAAAATAACTGACTGATGAAGGGGCAGTAAATCCCGGTTAATGATAATTGATAGGACATTATTAATTTTTAATTGTTAATTATTAATTCAAGAAATGCGAAAATGGCGTATTGAAGACTCGGAAGAGCTTTATAACATCACCGGATGGGGTGTTTCTTATTTTGGAATAAACGAGAAGGGACATGTGGTGGTTACTCCGCGTAAGGACGGGGTGGCTGTAGATTTGAAGGAATTGGTGGATGAACTTCAACTTAGGGACGTTACGGCTCCAATGCTTGTGCGTTTCCCGGATATTCTGGATAATCGTATCGAGAAAATCTCGAATTGTTTCGGGGAGGCATCGAAGGAGTATGGCTATAATGCCCAAAACTTCATCATCTATCCCATCAAGGTGAATCAGATGCGTCCTGTGGTTGAGGAGATAATCAGCCACGGAAAGAAATTCAATCTCGGACTAGAGGCTGGTTCTAAACCTGAATTGCATGCCGTGATTGCCATCAACACAGATTCTGATTCGCTTATCATCTGTAATGGATATAAGGATGAGAGTTACATCGAACTGGCTCTTTTGGCTCAGAAGATGGGTAAACGTATTTTCCTTGTAGTGGAGAAAATGAACGAACTGAGGCTGATTGCAAAGATGGCAAAACAGTTGAATGTGCGTCCTAATATCGGTATTCGTATCAAATTGGCTTCATCTGGTAGTGGAAAATGGGAAGAAAGCGGTGGTGATGCAAGTAAGTTCGGACTGACTTCAAGCGAACTTCTTGAAGCTCTCGACTTTATAGAAAAGAAGGACATGAAAGATTGTCTGAAACTGATTCACTTCCACATTGGCAGCCAGGTGACAAAAATCCGCCGTATCAAAACTGCACTTAGGGAAGCTTCGCAGTTCTATGTTCAGCTTCATCAGTTGGGATTCCCGGTTGAGTTTGTTGATATAGGCGGTGGCTTGGGAGTTGATTACGACGGTACCCGTTCGCCAAATAGCGAAAGTAGTGTGAATTATTCTATTCAGGAGTATGTAAACGACTCTATATCTATAATGGTGGATGCCAGCAACAAGAATGGTATTCCTCATCCGAATATTATTACTGAGAGTGGACGCTCGCTTACTGCCCACCATTCTGTATTGATTTTTGAGGTACTGGAAACAGCTTCTCTTCCTGCAATGGATGATGATTTCGAAGTTTCTCCTGACGACCATGAATTAGTGCAGGAACTTTACGAAATTTGGGATAATCTTAACCAAAGCCGTATGCTTGAGGCTTGGCATGATGCACAGCAGATTCGTGAGGAAACTCTTGACTTGTTCAGTCACGGTATAGTAGATCTGAAGACAAGAGCACAGATAGAGAAACTTTACTGGTCTGTCACTCGCGAAATAACACAGATAGCATCAGGACTGAAGCATGTACCTGAAGAGTTCAGAAATATCGATAAGCTTCTGGCTGATAAGTATTTCTGTAATTTTTCTCTCTTCCAGTCTTTACCAGACTCTTGGGCTATCGACCAGATTTTTCCTATTATGCCTATACAGCGTCTTGATGAGAAACCTGACCGTACGGCTACACTGCAGGATATCACTTGCGATTCTGACGGTAAGATTGCAAACTTCGTTTCGTCAAGAAGCGTATCGCACGATCTGCCTGTTCATACTCTTAAAGCTAAGGAATCGTATTACATCGGTGTATTCCTTGTTGGTGCTTATCAGGAAATCCTTGGAGATATGCACAACCTCTTCGGTGATACAAATGCGGTACACGTAACTGTAAACGACAAGGGTTACAGCATAGACCAGGTAATAGACGGTGAGACTGTGGCGGAAGTGCTCGACTATGTACAGTACAATCCTAAGAAACTTGTGCGTACGTTGGAAACTTGGGTTACCAAGTCTGTGAAAGAAGGACGCATCTCGCTCGAAGAAGGAAAGGAATTCCTTTCTAACTATCGTTCGGGACTTTATGGATATACTTATTTGGAATAATATGGAAAAACTTACTATTATAAAAGTAGGCGGAAAGATTGTAGAGGAACCGGATACGCTTGCACGCCTGCTTGACGATTTCGCTTCAATACCGGGATATAAACTGCTGGTGCATGGCGGAGGACGTTCTGCCACAAAGGTAGCTGCACAATTGGGTATTGAAAGTACTATGGTTAACGGTCGCCGTGTGACAGACGCCGAGACATTGAAGGTGGTTACTATGGTTTACGGTGGATTGGTGAACAAGAATATCGTTGCCGGTCTTCAGGCAAGAGGCGTAAATGCCATCGGTCTGACAGGTGCTGATATGAATGCCATTCTTTCTGTAAAACGTCCTGTTAAGGATGTGGACTATGGCTTTGTGGGCGATGTTAAGGAAGTGAACGGAAAGATGCTTTCCACGCTTATTTCTCAGGGTATAGTTCCTGTAATGGCTCCTCTTACTCACGACGGTAAGGGCAATATTCTGAATACTAATGCTGATACCATTGCCGGAGAAACGGCAAAAGGACTTGCTCCATACTTTGATGTCACTCTGGTGTTCTGCTTCGAAAAGAAGGGTGTGCTAAGTGATGAAAATGATGATGACAGTGTAATACCTGTCATTACTCCTGAGCTCTTCCGTAAATATACAGAAGAGGGGGTAATCCAGGGAGGTATGATTCCAAAGCTGGAGAACTCTTTCTCTGCTATCGATAATGGTGTGAAGCAGGTTATAATCAAGCAGGCATCGGATATCAGTGATGCTTCTGCAGGAACTGTTATAAGAAATGAATAAATTCCAGTAAACTGCAGCGATTGATTGATTTTGATAATTTTATATGGGGTGGAAAGCAGTTTCTGCCCCTTTTTTGAATGTTTTCTAAACATAATCTGAACGGCTTCTGAACATCTTCTAAACGCTTGCTGAACATACAGTTTTTTGTTTTATTATTATTTATTTGCTGTTTATTTACCGTTTAGACATTGTTTATTTTGCGTTCATCAATCGTTCATTTGCTTACCCGATTTGCTCTTAATTATTAATTTTTAATTCTTAATTTAATAAGTGGCAACAAGACGAATAATACAGGATGATGATTTCGGCAAAATAGTGATAGGTACACGCATAAATGCCCGAAATATATCAATGCGTGTGAAAAAGGACGGACTTTATGTCACTGTCCCTCCCTTCACAAAGACGGACCGTATAATGCAGGTAATTGCCGAGTACAGGCCGAAATTGCTTTCTTCTTTCACCAAAGCGTCTCCAAAGATTATAACAGACGGATTTTCGATTGATGCCCCATGTTTCAAGCTTACTGTTGGAGTAGGAGGAATGAAGTGTTTCTCCGTACGTCGTGAAGAGGAAGGAGTGATGAAAATTCTTTGTCCGCAGAATGTGGATTTTAATTCTACGCAGATACAGAAACTGCTGAATGCTGCCATTGTGCGTGCCATGAAGAAAAGTGCAGAAGAGTTTTTGCCTCCTTTACTGAAATTCTGGGCAGAGAAATATGGTATGACATACCGTAAGGTAAGGATAACAGGGGCAAAGTCGCGTTGGGGAAGCTGTACATCAAGAGGTACTATAAGCCTTTCCTGCTATCTGATGCTGCTTCCCGTACATCTTATGGACTATGTGATTCTTCATGAGCTAGCCCATACCAAGGAAATGAACCACGGACCAGGTTTCTGGAAACTCCTTGACTGCATGACAGACGGTGCTTCCCATCAGCTCAGGGCACAGCTGCGGAAATTCAAGACTGACTTCTTGTAAAACCTTTCTTTGCCCACTTCATGCTGTTCCATCTCTTGACGAATACAGCTGCTCGTATGTTTTCGTCCAAAAGGAAGGCTATCCACATACCTACAAGTCCCCATCCCCAGTAGATTCCGAGCAGATAACTCAAACCTACAGATACTGTCCATTGCACTACTACTCCAAGATAGAACGGGAAGTTTACGTCGCCGGCGGAGCGTAGTGCGTTTGTCGCATAAATGTTGACGGCACGGCCAATCTCTACAAGTATATCAATCATTAGTATCATTACTCCAAGACGTACAATTTCTTCGTTGTCTGTGAGCATGCTGAATATGGTATGACCGAATACCGCCCAGATACATGATAGTATGAGGGATACGAGAATGGATATACGCATGACAAACTTACCAAGCAGATAGGCTGCACGTATCTTGTTTTGTCCTACAAGATGCCCTATACTGATAGCTCCACCTTGAGCCATGGCGATGGCAAACAGATAGACGAACATTACGATGTTTACGGTGTATGTACGTGTGGCGAGTGCATTGTTTCCTAAGATATTGATCAGATAAGTGATAACAACCTGCGAGAAACTGTAGGACATGTTCTCTCCTGCAGAAGGAATACCGATTTTGAGCAGATTTTTAAGCTCTATCCATGGAAAAGGTCTGAACAGATCGAGAGGGAACCTGGATATATGTTTTCTGAAAAGTATCACGAATAGCACTACCATGCTGACTCCGCGTGCTATAGAGGTGGAAATGGCAGCACCTTCGGCACCCATAGCCGGAAAACCGAATTTACCGAAAATCAGTATATAGTTCCCAATGATGTTCATGATATTCACCAGAACGGTGACAAGCATAGGGTAGATTGCTTTGTTGGCACTACGGAGCGATGCGGAAATAGTGAGAGATATAGCCTGAAAGAAAGCGAACGCACCTACTATTTCCATGTAGCCTATACCGTATTGTAGAAGCTCCGGACGAAGTCCCATCCAGTCGAGCAGAGTTACGGCTCCGAAATGCAGTATGGCACTGACTAAAAGGCCTACAACCAGATTCAGCAATAGTGATACACCTACCACCTGTACCATTTTCTGTTGTAGCTTGGCTCCTAGATACTGCGAGCAAAGTACCGATGTTCCTATATTGATAACCTCGAATATGAGGAATGCGAACATTACAATCTGGTTCACTACACCAACTGCCGCCACACTCTCGTCAGAGTATTGGCTCAACATTACGGTATCTATGGCTCCAAGCATCATTATCAGGAGCGTTTCTATAAAAATAGGGACCACCAGTTTGGTAAGTCCCTTTTTGATATTTGTCTGTTGAATAACTTTGTCCACTTAGCTTTTGATTTTATCGGCTGCAAAGTTACTTCATAATTCTAATATTGTGCATTGATATATGTCAAGTTATTGTCAGATGCAACTTTCTTTTATCGCATTTATTACGGCTGACGTAAACCCGTCGTGTTCGAGGCGGTTTAGTCCCTTAATGGTTATACCTCCTGGAGTAGTAACCTTTTCTATTTCAGTGGCCGGATGTGATTCTTCATTTTTCAGAAGAATTTGTGCGGCACCAAGCATAGTCTGTGCTACCATCTTTTTTACTTCCTGAGGTTTGAATCCCAATTCAATTCCAGCCTGCATGGATGCTTGAACGTATTTCAGTACGTATGCTATTCCGCATGATGTGAGGGATGTGCCTGCAGGAAATAGTTTTTCTTCAATGAGAACAGCAATTCCCATTTCGTTGAACAACTTCATCATAATGTCAATCTGTTCAGCCGAAGCGTTTCTTGATGCCACGAGCGTCAGGCTTTCATTTATCGAAATGGCAGTATTCGGAATGACACGGAATATAGGCATTTCAGGGTCTACAAAATGTGCCAGATCTTCGAAGGTTAGTCCTGCAGCTACAGATACAAGAATCTGTGGTTGTCTGAGGCGTAAAGGTTTGAGTACCTCTTCCATTTTCCACGGTTTTACAGCCAGGATTACGATGTCGGCACCGTCTGCCGCTTCCTTGTTGCTGTTAGTTGTATTTATGTCGGGATATTCCTCCTTTAATTTATCTAATTTTGCATTACTCGGATTTGAAACAGTGATACTGCTTGCATCTATATACTGTCCGTGTGCCAGGCCGCGCGCAATTGCGCCACCCATATTTCCTGCACCTATAATTGCTATCTTCATACTTTTCTTCCTTATTTAATAACTTTGTGAAGTCTTTCCAGGAAGTCATCAGCTTCTGCCATACTCAGACAGAGAGGAGGCAAAAGACGGATGACGTTTGTTCCGCTTACACCAGTAAACACTTTCTGTTCGAAAAGAAGTTTGCTGCGGATTTCCTTAATCGGTTCTTCAAACTCCATACCAATCATAAGTCCGAGTCCGCGAAGTTCCTTTATTCCCTTGAATGACTTGAGCTCTTCCATGAGGTGTGCGCCTACTTTTGCAGCGTTTTCAACAAGGTTTTCTTCCTTCATCACATCGAGAACTGCTATTGCTGCGGCACATCCCAGGTGATTACCTCCAAAAGTGGTACCAAGTTGTCCGTATACCGGAGTGAACTTAGGGCTGATAAGTACGGCTGCCATAGGGAATCCGTTTGCAATACCTTTTGCAACTGTAATCATATCCGGCTTGATATCCATATACTGGTGAGCGAAGAATTTACCGCTTCTTCCATAGCCTGACTGTATTTCGTCAAGGATAAGTACAGTGTTTGTCTCATCACATGCACGGCGAAGTTCTTTCATGAACTCTGTGTTTGGCACCTGGATACCGCCAACACCCTGTATTCCTTCGATGATAACAGCGCATACATCACCCTTTGAAAGTTCTGCCTTTACAGCCTCAGTATCATTAAGAGGAAGATATGTTACATGTCCGTTGTCGTTTATCGGAGCTATGATTTTAGGATTGTTTGTCACTTCCACTGCCAGTGAAGTACGTCCGTGGAAAGCTTTTGCAAAAGAAATAACTCTGGTACGTCCGTTATAGAATGAAGCCAGTTTCAATGCATTTTCGTTGGCTTCGGCACCTGAGTTGATCAGGAACAGCTGGTAATCGTCGTAACCACACATAGCTCCAAGCTTTTCGGCAAGGTCTTTCTGCAGTGTATTGATTACTGAGTTTGAATAGAAGCCTAATTTTGCAACCTGACTGCTTACGGCTTCTACATAATGCGGATGGGCATGTCCTATTGATATTACTGCATGTCCTCCGTAAAGGTCAAGATATTCATTGCCTTTCGCGTCCCATACGTGACAGCCTTTACCTTTCACGATGTTTACGTCGAAAAGGGGATATACGTCGAAGAGGGTCATAATCTAATTAAGAATTAATAATTAATAATTAAGACTGAGAGTTTAATCAATTAAGAATTAAAAATTAATAATTATGAGTTTAATCCTTAATAATTATTGAGTCCACTTTAAAAAGTACATTTTTCAGTTTTGCCTTCCTTTAGTGTCTGTTATGGAAAATACTTTTTGTAATGGACTCATGAGCAATTTTTAATTCTTAATTTTTAATTATTCATTAACTAAAACGCGCTTGGCTTCAGTCTCAGTCCTACGGTTTCTTCAAGGTTGAACATCAGGTTCATGTTATGCACGGCCTGACCGCTTGCACCTTTCAGCAGATTGTCGATGCATGATATGATGAGCAGTTTGTCGCCATGTTTCTCCAGGTGGAGCAGACACTTGTTGGTGTTTACCACTTGCTTTAGGTCAATGTTCTTATCGACTATATGTACGAAAGAATCTTCTGCATAATAATCTTCATACATCTTTACCAATTCTGCAAGTTCCACTTTTGTCTTTACTACTATAGTAGCGAAGATACCTCGTGCGAAGTCGCCACGGTAAGGAATGAAATCTATATCAGAATCGAAACTGTTCTGAAGCTGGCACAGTGATTGCTTGATTTCAGGAACATGCTGATGCTGGAACGGCTTGTAGATGCTCATGTTGTTGTTACGCCAGCTGAAGTGGCTTGTAGCACCCGGCTTTACTCCGGCACCTGTACTACCTGTGATTGCATTAACCATTACGTCACCGTTGAGCAACAGATTCTTGGCCAAAGGCAGAAGTCCCAACTGGATACAAGTGGCAAAGCATCCCGGATTGGCTACATGCTTGCTATGGCAGATAGCGCGTCTGTTCAGTTCCGGCAGTCCGTAAATGAAATCATGGTCGTCGCTCTTTATACGATAATCCATAGACAGGTCGATAATCTTCAAGTCTTCAGGTACGTTGTGGCTGTCCATGAACTTCTTTGTATCGCCGTGAGCAGTACAGAAGAAGAGAACATCTATATTGTCTAATGGAAGTTCGTCTGTAAATGTAAGTTCAGTTTCACCGTACAGACCTTCGTGAACATCTGTAATTTTGTTTCCGGCGTTACTGGAACTGTTTATAAATACTATCTCTACTTCAGGATGGTTGATAAGCAGACGAATAAGTTCGCCTGCCGTGTATCCCGCTCCTCCTATAATTCCTACTTTTATCATACGTCCGCCTCGTCTTTATGGTTAGCATAATAGGCTCTAAGCGGAGTAGAAAGAACTTTGATGAATCCTTTTGCATCGTCGGCAGTCCAGCCTTTCTGCATTTCACCGTATTCACCGAACTTGTTCTTCACGAGGTCGTCCTTAGAATCAACACCTACAGTTGAGAAGCAGTAAGGACGCAATTCCAGAATAACTGTACCGTTTACGTTACGCTGGCTTTCTGTAAGCATAGCTTCGATGTCGCGCATAACAGGTTCCAGATACTGGCTTTCGTGGAGGAACATACCATACCAGTTGGCAACCTGATCCTTCCAGTACTGCTGCCATTTGCTCAAAGTGTATTTTTCGAGGAACTTGTGTGCGCCGATGATAAGCATAGGAGCAGCAGCTTCGAATCCTACACGTCCCTTGATACCGATGATTGTATCACCTACGTGCATATCGCGGCCGATACCGTAAGCGGCACCGATTTCTTCAATCTTCTGGATAGCCTTAATCTTGTCGTCGAATTTCTCGCCGTTTACAGCGCAGATCTCACCGTTCTTGAATTCAAGTCTGAGCTCTTCTGAACCGGTTTTCTCTACCTGTTTCAGATATGCGCTTTCAGGCAATCCCTGAGTTGAGTCCAGAATTTCTCCACCACAGATAGATGTTCCCCAGATACCTACGTTGTAAGAGTATTTCAGTTTTGTGAAGTCTGCTTCGAAACCATGCTCTTTCAGGTAGTTGATTTCATATTCACGGCTCAAAGCCATGTCGCGTGTAAGAGTGATGATTTCCACACCCGGAGCCATAACAAGGAAAGTCATGTCGAAACGAACCTGGTCGTTACCGGCTCCAGTAGAACCGTGAGCGATAGCGTGTGCACCGATTTCGTTTGCATAACGTGCAATGGCCAGTGCCTGGAAGATACGTTCTGAACTTACTGAAATAGGGTATGTTCCGTTACGGAGTACATTTCCGAAAACCATATATTTCAGACTCTTTTCGTAGTATTCCTGAGTAACGTCAAGAGTAACATATTTTACAGCTCCAAGTTTATAAGCATTTTCTTCGTTCTGTTTCAATTGTTCCGGGCTGAAACCTCCGGTATTGGCACAAGCCGCATATACTTCGTATCCTTTTTCTTTAGCCAGATACATTACAGTGAATGATGTATCAAGACCACCGCTGAATGCCACAACTACTTTTTTCTTTTCCATATATGTATGTGAGTTTTTAGTTTTTAGTTTGTGAGTTTTTAGTTTTAAGTTCTGTTATCATATACCAACTTAAGAACTGACAAACTCAAAAACTTACAATTAGAAATTATTTACTTTGTCGTCCTGATGCAGTGCCGGATCGTATAGCATTGCTGTACAGATGCAGAATTTGCGTTTTTTTGCCATCAATATTTCGTGATTTATACATCCCTCGCATCCTTTCCAAAAAGCTTCATCATCTGTAAGTTCGTTGAATGTCACTGGAACATATCCCAGTTCTGTGTTCATTTTCATTACCGCGGCTCCAGATGTAAGACTGAATATTTTTGCTTTAGGCCATCTTAGTCTGGCCAAAGTGAATGAAGCATGTTTGATTCTTTTGGCAAGTCCCAGTCCACGATACTTTGGATGAACTATAAGTCCGGATGTGGCAACATATTGCTTGTTTCCCCATGATTCGATATAGGTAAATCCTGCAAGATCATCTCCACATAGTGCTATTATTGCTTTACCTTCTTTCATTTTTGTGGCTACGTATTCATGAGTACGTTCGGCTATACCTGTTCCTCTTACTTTTGCAGCCTCTCTTATGGTGTCCAGTATGTAATCCACGTATTTTTCGTGTGAAGCGTCTGCCACCATTACGTCTATTTGTTTTTCTTTTTCCATCGTTTTTTTGTATGTTGCTTCCTTCAGCTTTTTTTATGTTATCTTGTTTCAGTTAATATTTGGAATTATCAGTCTGAGTGTATCAGTTACATTCTGTCTGGAATAACCTTCTCTGATTACCAGCATTATGGTATCATCACCGGCAATGGTACCTATTATTTCGTTAAAGTTATGATCATCTATATCGTATGCCAGACTGCTGGCATATCCCGGCCTTGTCTTGATTACAGCTATGTTTCCTGAAAATTCTATTCCCATGAATCCGTTATGGCGCATCATTTCAGTAGCGCCTGGCGGATTTGCCATTCGCTTATACATGGTATTGTTCGGGAGTACATATACATAGTTGCCGTTCATGCTTGCGGCTTTTGCCACTTTCAATTGTTTTAAGTCTCTTGAAAGCGTGGCCTGTGTCAGGCTGAAACCCTCTTTAGTCAGTTCCTGAAGAAGTTCGTCCTGGCTTCCGATTTCTTTGACGGAGATAATCATTTTGATGGCATCAAGCCTTGTACTTTTACTTTTCATTGTATAATTATTCTATATTGAGCGCAAATATACAGCTATTTATTTTAATTCATGCATAAATACGAAGTTTTTTATATCTTTATTCGTAAAAAATGTGAAATTAATGCATAAATAATCATTGGCACGGTATATGTATAACTTTTTTGTAACTTTGTGCATTATATAATATATAAATAATGTGTATGAACTACGGATTGCTTGAGACTGGCAAAGACCCAATGGGAAATGCCATTTATGATTACTTCTGTAAAGGTCAGGCTGGAAGGCTTAGGGTCTTCTCGCCACAGTTTGATGAGGATGAAATCCCTGTAGAAACTCTTTTCCGCGAATATGATGAAATGCCGGAACTTGAGAGAATGGCTCTGGATATGGCGCAAGGTAAAATCCTTGATGTAGGCGCAGGAAGTGGTTGCCATTCTGTTGCCTTGCTTGATATGGGCAAGGATGTTGAGGCTATAGATATATCTCCTTTATCTGTAAAAGTAATGGAAGAAAGTGGGGTTAATGCCCGTCTGGCTAATCTTTTCGATCCGTCGTTTGTCGGTGGTTATGACACTATATTGATGTTGATGAACGGCTCCGGAATAATCGGTTCCTTGCAGAATATGGAGACATTTTTTACTCGTATGAAAGAACTGTTGAATTCTGGGGGCTGTATCCTTATGGATTCAAGTGACCTGAAATATCTATTCGAAGATGAGGACGGAAGTATGCTTATTGATTTGGCAGCCGATTATTATGGTGAGATAGAGTTCAGTATGCAGTATAAACAGATAAAAGGTGAACAGTTCAAATGGTTGTATATTGATTACGAAACTCTGAATTTTTATGCATCTCAGTATGGTTTTAAGACCGAACTTGTATATAGCGGAGAGCATTACGACTATCTGGCAAAACTGACTATTGCGGTATAATTTTCATTAAAACTTTAATTCCGGCTATACCCGTTTGGGTATAAAAAATAAATTTGAATATCAAATTATACCCTAAAAGGTATAATAAGTCGAATATGTTATTATATTTGTACCCGAAAGGGTATAATTATGGAATACACAGTAATAGCAGATTTTGTAAAGGAGATGCGTCGTCAGTTCGGATTGACACAGGTCGATCTGGCTGACAAGTCCGGAGTAGGGTTGCGCTTTGTCCGTGATTTGGAGCAGGGCAAACAGACCTTGCGTATGGATAAGGTAAATCAGGTTCTCAGTCTTTTCGGTCGCCAGGTAGGTCCGGTTGAGCTGAGTCCAAAATCAAGGGAGGATAAGTGATGAAACGAGCAAAAGTATTTCTGCATGACCGCTTGGCAGGCAGACTGGTGGAAGACGAAAACGGATTTACCTTTACATACGACACCGATTATCTGAAGTTGCCGGATGCAGCCGCAGTCAGTCTGACACTTCCTCTTGGGGAGAAGCCGTTTCACGATATGGTGCTGTTCCCGTTCTTTGACGGCCTGATACCGGAAGGCTGGTTGCTGGATATTGCCGAGCGGAGTTGGAAGATAAACCAGCGTGACCGTATGTCGCTTCTTTTGGCTTGCTGCAAGGACTGTATAGGAGCCGTAAGTGTGATACCTGACGACGAAATAGAGGAGGATAAGTTATGAGCAGATGCCTGTATTGCTATAAGGAATTAGGAGAAGGCATGAAGGATTTCCATCCCGCATGTGCCAGGAAGTTTTTCGGAACCCGTACTGCCCCTGAGTTGCCATATGTACGTGCCCAATTGGGAGACCTTGCCCGTCAGGTTGTACGTAGTCAGACTACACTGACTGGTGTGCAGGCCAAGTTGTCGCTCGATATTAACCGTGGCGGACGCAATGAACCGGACCGTTTTACAATAGTTGGTCTTTGGGGGCGTTTCATTCTTAAACCTCAGACTCATTCATACCGTGCTTTGCCTGAACTGGAAGATGTTACCATGCATCTTGCCGAGGCTGTGAAGATAAATGTGGTTCCCCATAGCCTGATACGTTTCAGTGATGGTGAGCTTTGTTATATCACCCGTCGTATAGACCGCCAATCTGACGGCCGTAAGATAGCCATGGAGGATATGTGTCAATTGTCCGAGAGACTTACCGAATATAAGTATAAGGGCTCATACGAACAGATTGCCAAACTTATCCGCCGTTACTCTTCTGCGCCGCAGCTTGATGTTATAAACTTTTGGGAGGTCGTGGTGTTCTGTTGGATAACCGGCAATGCCGACATGCATCTCAAGAACTTTTCTCTTTATAATCAGATAGGTGGTTACACCCTTACACCGGCATACGATATGCTTTCCACAAATCTTGTTATGCCTGAAGATACTGAGGAGCTTGCTCTCACCCTCAACGGAAAGAAAAGCCGTTTGCGTAAGACAGACTTTTACAAGGCTATAACGGCATCGGGAGTTGACGAGAAAGTTATCGAGAATCTTTCCCGTCGTTTTAGCCGTGCATTGCCCAAGTGGTTCGAACTGATAGACAATTCCTTTTTGCCCGATGATATGAAAAAGCAGTACAAACAGCTTATCTTGCGCCGTGTGGTAATGCTACGTTAGTGTTATAGTATATTGAAATGTCTCAAAGCATTGATGATACCATTATCATCTACAGATGACGTGATATAGTCGGCTGCAGCCTTGACTCTTTCCGATGCATTATCCATGGCAACACCTATTCCGGCATGTTCAAGCATGTTGATATCATTTCCTCCATCGCCGAAAGCCATTGTCTCTTCAAGCTTTATGCCGTAATGCTTTATTACTTCATCTATGCCGCGGCTCTTGCTTGTTCCTTTGTTTATGATGTCGGCAAATAGAGGGTGCCATCTCATTGTTTCGCAGTGAGTAAGAATTTTTCCGAATATTTCTTCATCGGCTTCTGTAGGAAAGTAGCCCATAATCTGGAGAATATCTTTTCCTAGAGCCTCTTCTCCCGGTTTAACAGGAGGAATGGAAATCTCTATTAGTTTGGCTATGTCTTCCACAGCTTTATCCACTTTTGTGATAAACCATTGGTTGTCGTGCACAAAGACGAACGGATAGTCGTGTTCTTTGGTGTATTCCACAACTCTTTCTATATCTTCGGAAGGTATTATTCCCTTGTATATATCCTCGTGGTCGGCTGTAAAACAGTGAGCTCCGTTCAGGGTTATATATCCGTCGAATTCAAGATCCTCAAGATTGTTTATAAGCAATTCCGGACGTCCCGTAGCGATAAATACCTTTATACCTTTTTCTCTTAACTCTTTAAGTGCCTGTTTGGTTGATTCCGGTACTTTGTGTGTCTTGAAGGAAACCAGTGTTCCGTCGATGTCGAAAAATATAGCTTTGATCATAAAAGTCCAATTGTAATTTAGTCAGGCAAAGTTATCAATAAAAATTGACATCAGAAAAAATGTAGAATGGTTATTGATCTACTGATGCTTTGTTGAAGGTTTATCTTTATAATACACGATATGATATTTCAATTGTATAAAATGGTATTAGATGTAAAAATAATTGCATTTTTATTTGGTTTATAAAATAAACTGTTTTATATTTGCATTGTAAAGAAGGCAAGTCTTCTTTTTTTTATAAGTATATGGTTTATTTTATAAACTAATTTATATATGAATAAACTGATAAACGCGAAATGAGCTTTTTGTACAAAAACGTCCATATAGAAGTGTAGAACATTAAAAAAATTATTGTGTATGAAAGAAAATCTATTTTCGGAGAAAGACAGTTTGAAACTGATTTCCCAGATGTTAAAACAGACAAAGCAGAATATGGAAGTTGGAAGCGGCAATGTTTTCCTGTATTATGGTTATTCGGCTTTTATTATTTCTCTTATTGCGTTCGCTATGGTTTATTTCACTGCCAATCCGTTATGGGCAGCTTTATGGTTTCTGATGTTTGTTCCGGGTATAGTGATGAAGATCAAGGACAGAAAAGAGAAGCCTCAGGTGGTGACATATATGGATAAGGCGATATCAAATACATGGTCCGTTATTGGCTCAATGTTCTTGTTGACTATTATTGCTATAGCTCTTTTCGGTTTTCATACAGGAGTATGCAGTTTTACTCTTATGCTTCCGTTGAGTTTGCTCTATGCAGGAATAGGAACATCCATAACAGGAGTCATTACCAATATGAAAGTACTTGTCTATACACCGCTGCTGGCATTCTTTATCGGTTTGTACATGCTTGTAGTACTTGTTTCGGATGGCGATTCCACAGTATATTGGCATTTGTATTTCGGAATAGCCTTTCTATTTATGATGATTATACCGGGACATATTATTAACAGAAATTCCAGACAACAATGCTTAAAGAATTAAATCCTCTGATACATTCTCAGTTGAGGCTTGCGATAATGACTCTTTTACTGTCAGTAGATGAGGCTGATTTTAATTATCTGAAAGAGAAAACCAATGCTACGGCAGGTAATATCAGTGTACAGCTCGATAAACTGAGCAGTGCAGGATATATTGAGGTGACGAAAGAGTTTATCGGAAAGAAGACAAGAACTTCGTGCCGTATGACTGAAGCCGGAAGAAAGGCTTTCGAAGAATATGTGGCAGTATTAAAGACGTATATTGATTTATGATAAGGTGAGGCAGTCCGGTGTCGGGCTGCCTTTCTGTTAGTAATATTCTTGTGAAAATTCATGTCAATAAGTAATCTGAAACAAAAAGACTGCATGATTTTGTAATTTGATGCCCGTAATTTCTTATATTTGCGTCATTAATATATATGAAACCGAAAATGTATGGAATGTAAATATAAAAGAATAGCGGTAAAGATTGGCAGCAATGTGCTTACACGCAAGGATGGTACGCTCGATGTTACGCGAATGTCTGCGCTGGTTGACCAGGTGGCGGAACTTCACAGGGCAGGAGTTGAAATAGTACTTGTATCATCGGGAGCGGTGGCTTCCGGACGCAGTGAGGTAAAGCCTTTGCGCAAACTCGACAGTGTTGACAGCCGCCAGTTGTTTTCGGCTGTAGGTCAGGCCAAGCTGATAAACAGATATTACGAACTGTTTCGTGAACATGGAATTACGGTAGGTCAGGTGCTTACAACTAAAGAAAGTTTCTCCACAAGGCGACATTATCTCAATCAGCGCAACTGTATGCAGGTGATGCTGGACAATGATGTTATTCCCATAGTGAATGAGAATGACACTATCTCTGTTACTGAACTTATGTTTACCGACAATGACGAACTCTCAGGACTGATTGCAGCCATGATGGATGTTCAGGCATTGGTTATTCTAAGCAATATTGACGGCATATACAATGGTGCCCCTTCTCAGCCGGGAGTGACTGTTATCAGAGAAGTGGAACAAGGCAAGGACCTGTCGGACTATATCAGTACCGAGAAGTCAGGATTTGGCAGGGGAGGTATGTTGACTAAAAGCAGCATTGCCCGCAAGGTGGCAGACGAGGGTATTACAGTATTCATAGCCAATGGGAAGAAAGATAACATACTTGTCAATCTGATCTCCAATCCTGAAGAAACCGTATGCACGAAGTTTGTTCCTTCGGAGAACGGTGTGTCAAGTATCAAGAAATGGATAGCCCACAGCGGAGGATTCTCAAAAGGTAAGATTATAGTCAATCATAAGGCTGCTGACAAGTTGCGTGGTGACAAGGCGGTAAGCCTTCTTCCTGTAGGAGTGACAGATATAGTTGGTGATTTTGAGAAGGATGATATTGTCACTATCGTAAATCCAGATGACGAGAAGATAGGTGTTGGCCGTGTCAGTATGTCGTCGGCAGATGCAAAGGCAGTAATGGGTATTCACGGTAAACCTTATCTTGTACATTATGATTATTTATATTTAGAATAACTTTCATAATGACATACTTTTTATTATTTTTGTGGCAAATAACTTAAAGACTATGGATGAACAGATAAAACAAATAGCAATGCGCTTGCAGGGATTGCGCGATGCTCTTGACCTGACAGTTGATCAGGTAGCTGAAAAGATTGGAGTAACTCCAGAACAGTATGTCGCTATGGAAAGTGGTGATACGGATCTTTCTGTCAGTACACTTCAGAAGATTTCGGCCGAGTTTGGAGTTTCTTTGGATGAACTTATGTTTGGCGAGGAACCTCACATGCGCTCATATTTCCTTACACGCCGTGGAACAGGTATTTCAGTGGAAAGAACAAAGGCTTACAAGTACGAATCATTGGCATCAGGTTTCAAGAATAGAATTGCAGATCCGTTTATTGTAACGGTAGAACCTAAGCCTGAAACAACACCTATATATTATAACACTCATGCCGGACAGGAATTCAATATGGTGATTGAAGGACGTTTGTTGCTTGATATTAATGGAAAGGAACTTATCCTCAATCCAGGCGACAGTCTGTATTTCGATTCCTCTCTTCCTCACGGAATGAAGGCACTCGACGGAAACAACGTTAGATTCTTAGCTATAGTAATGCAATAATCAGATACGATATATGTTAGAGAGATTTGTAAAACAGACACATTTTACCTCACAGGAGGATTTTATAAAGAACTTCAAGATAGAAGTTCCTGAAAATTTCAATTTCGGCTACGATGTAGTAGATGCGTGGGCTGCCGAAGAGCCGGAAAAAGAAGCGATATTATGGACAAATGATAAAGGTGCGTGCATTCATTTTTCGTATGCCGACCTTAAGAAATATACAGATCAGACTGCATCTTACTTTCAGAGTCTCGGTATCGGTCATGGCGACAAGGTTATGCTTATCCTGAAGCGCCGTTATGAGTTCTGGTATTCCATTATTGCTCTTCACAAATTAGGTGCTGTTGTAATTCCTGCTACACACCTTCTTACCAAAAAAGATATTGTTTACCGCTGCAATGCTGCATCTATCAAGATGATTGTCATGGCGGGCGAAGAAGTGATTACAAAGCATGTGATAGATGCAATGCCTGAGTCTCCTACAGTAGAGAAACTCGTGAGCATAGGTCCTGACATACCTGAAGGCTTCCTTGATTTCCATAAGGGAATAGATAATGCGGCTCCTTTTGTCCGTCCTGAGCATGTAAATACCAATGACGATATATCATTGATGTATTTCACATCCGGTACCACAGGCGAACCTAAGATGGTGGCACATGACTTCACTTATCCGTTGGGACACATCGTTACAGGAAGTTTCTGGCATAATCTTCATAAGGACAGTCTTCATCTTACTATTGCCGATACAGGCTGGGGTAAGGCTGTTTGGGGAAAACTGTACGGACAGATGATAGCAGGTGCAACAGTCTTCGTATATGATCATGAGAAGTTCACTCCTGCAGATATTCTTCAGAAGATACACGACTATCATATCACATCACTTTGTGCGCCTCCTACAATATACCGTTTTCTTATCCGTGAAGACCTGTCCAAGTACGACCTTTCATCATTGGAATACTGTACCACTGCCGGTGAGGCTTTGAACTACTCAGTATATGAAACATTCCTCAAGATAACAGGAATACGTCTGATGGAAGGTTTCGGACAGACAGAAACAACACTTACACTTGCCACATTCCCATGGATGGAACCGAAACCGGGAAGTATGGGTGTACCTAATCCACAGTATGAGATAGATCTTATTAAACCAGACGGACGCAGTGCCGAAGATGGTGAGCAGGGACAGATTGTGGTTCGTACAAACCATGGCAAGCCGTTAGGATTGTTCAAAGAGTATTATCGTGCTCCTGAGCTTACAAAAGAGGCATGGCATGACGGAGTTTATTACACTGGCGACGTGGCATGGCGTGATGAAGACGGATATTATTGGTTTGTTGGCCGTGCTGATGATGTAATCAAGAGTTCCGGTTACCGTATAGGCCCGTTTGAAGTGGAAAGTGCGTTGATGACACATCCGGCTGTAGTGGAATGTGCCATTACAGGTGTACCTGACGAAATCCGCGGACAGGTGGTCAAGGCTACAATTATACTTGCCAAGGATTATAAGGATAAAGCTGGCGATGCTTTGATTAAGGAACTTCAGGATCACGTGAAGCGTGTTACTGCTCCATACAAATATCCGCGTGTGATAGAGTTTGTTGATGAACTTCCAAAGACTATCAGCGGTAAAATCCGTCGTGTGGAAATCCGTCAGAAAGATAATCAGTAACTATTTAAAAGCCTGAATTCGGCTTATGCTTTTTGAATAGAAAAAACACGGCGTTATTCAAAATAAAACACGGCGGCGTTTGATATCAAACGCCGCCGTGTTTTATTT
>NZ_CALDPF010000048.1 GCF_937912035.1 uncultured Bacteroides sp. | reverse complement strand
TTTATGAAGCAGAACATGCTTTCCTGAATGATTTTGATGATTTGGCCAAACGTAAACGAAGTGTTACTTTCATGCCATTTGAATCGGCATCAGGAGGTATGACTGTAACAAATTTGGGTGGTCACAAAGATAACTATGCTTTATGGGATGAGGTTTACAGTGAAAATGGAGGGAGATATAAGATGACACTTTATTATGTTCCTTCAGAGAAAGGACGTGGAGGAATACGGGAACCTTCTGTTAACGACAGACGAATTGAAGTAAGTGTAAATGGGAATATATTTGTTATTAAGCAGCTTGAATCGGATAGGTCGACCGGTGTGAATAAGGTCGAGATACCGGTTGAGTTACATAAGGGATATAATGTAGTAAAGATAGGAAGCCGTTTGACGTTTACACCTGATATAGACTGTTTTACTCTTATTCCTGATAAGAATTGAAAAAAGAGATAAGAATAAATAAAGATAACTATCAAACAATTATGAGAAAGAAACTTTTAAATTTTTCAGCATCAGTGCTTGGAATAGCTGCGTTGGCTTCCACTATGTCGTGCAGCGAACAGAAACAACCTGAATCTCCAATGAAGGTAAAAGTGGAGGAGTATGCTCCTGTAGAGTTGAAATCTGATTTGGTAAACGGTCTTAGTGAAAACGAAAAAGAACTGGTGAAGATATTTTTTCAGGTAGGAAAAATTACAGATAATCTTTTCTGGAAACAGACATTTGGCGACAAATCACAACTTGATACAATTACCGATAGTTATGCCAAGGAATTTGCCATGATTAATTATGGTGCATGGGATCGTCTGGATGATAACAAACCTTTCATCGCCGGATATGGTGATAAACTTGATGTGTGCAATTACTATCCACACGATATAACAGCCGAAGAATTTGATACTTTCGAAGATGAAAATAAGAAATCATGGTATACAGTTATTCGCAGAAAAGACGATGGTTCTCTAAAGAGTGTATGGTATCATGATGAGTATGCCAAAGAGATAAGTCAGATTTGTACTTTGTTGGAAAAGGCAGTGACTATAGCTGAAGATCCGGGATTGAAAACCTATCTGGAAAAACGTATTGAAGCTTTCAAAACAGATGATTATCTTGCTAGTGACCTTGCATGGATGGATATGAAGGAAAGTAAGATAGATTTCGTGACAGGGCCTATAGAAAGTTATGATGATAAGTTCCAGGAGACCAAGGCCTCTTACGAGTCGTTTATCCTTCTGAAAGATGAGGCTAGAAGCAAAGATCTTGCAAAATTTGTTTCAATGCTTCCTGCACTTCAGAAAGAATTACCTTGTGCTCCTGAATACAAGACTTTTGTTCCGGGAACTTCATCCGATCTTAATGTATATGATGCGGTCTATTATGCGGGTGACTGTAATTCCGGAAGTAAGACTATCGCAATTAATCTTCCTAATGATGACAGGGTACATGCTTTGAAAGGTACTCGTCGTCTTCAGTTGAGAAATGCGATGAAAGCTAAGTTTGACAAGATTCTTATGCCGATCGGTGAACTTATCCTTACTCCGGAACAGCAGAAATATCTTAACTTCGACGCTTTCTTCTGGAATGTTACTTTCCACGAAGTAGCTCATGGATTGGGAGTAAAGCAGACTATCAATGGAAAGGGTAGTGTGGATGCCGTGATGGGTACTGAAAAAACATCTTGGGAAGAAGCCAAAGCTGATATCCTGGGTCTGTTCATGGTAGCAAAACTTGTTGAAATGGGAGAGATTACCAATATTACAACAGAAGATGCGATAGCTACATATATTGCCGGCATCTTGCGTTCTGTAAGATTTGGGGCTGCGTCATCTCATGGCAAAGCCAACATGATGTGTTTCAATTATATGGAAAAATCCGGAGCATTCTCGCGTGATGCCAAGGGACAATATGTAATAGACTTCTCGAAAGCAAAGGAGGCCATGAATTCATGGGCTGCTCTCATTCTTAAGACTCAGGGAGACGGTGATATTGAGTTTGCCACTAAGTTTAGAACTGAGAACGGCGGAATAACTCCTGCGCTTCAGGCTGATCTTGACAGGATAAATGGTGCGGGAATTCCTCGTGATATAAAATTTGTTCAGGGAAAAGAAATTCTTTTTGGAAAAGTTGATTGATGCATTTTCAGTGAACAAGGCATTAAAAAAATGATAATATATTAATAGAAAACTCCTGACAGTTAATCTTTTAAAGGTTTCTGTCAGGAGTTTTATCCTATGTATGATGCATTTTATTAATGGTGGAACAGACGAATGCCTGTGAATGCCATTGCAATGCCGTATTTATCGCAAGTTTCAATAACATGGTCATCACGTACAGAGCCACCTGCCTGTGCTATGAATTCCACACCGCTTTTGTGAGCACGTTCGATGTTGTCACCGAATGGGAAGAATGCGTCTGAGCCAAGAGCTACACCTTTAAGTGTGTCAAGCCATGCACGTTTTTCTTCGCGTGTCAATACTTCAGGTTTTTCTGTGAAGAACTGCTGCCATACTCCGTCTGCCAATACATCGTCGTGATCTTCGCTTATGTAGATATCGATAGTATTGTCGCGGTCAGCACGGCGGATCTTTTCAACCCATGGCAAGTTAAGCACCTTTGGGTGTTGACGCAGATACCAGATGTCTGCCTTGTTACCTGCAAGGCGAGTACAGTGGATACGGCTCTGCTGTCCGGCACCGATACCGATAGCCTGACCGTCCTTAACATAGCATACAGAGTTTGACTGAGTATATTTCAGAGTGATAAGCGCAATCATAAGGTCACGCTTGGCTGCATCTGTAAAGTTCTTGTTCTGAGTAGGGATGTTCTGGAACAAATCGTCGCCGTTTAGCTTGATTTCGTTTCTTCCTTGTTCGAAAGTTACACCGAACACTTCTTTTGTCTCAATTGGAGCAGGAACGTAGTTAGGATCAATCTTAATTACATTGTAAGTACCTTTACGTTTTGCCTTCAATATTTCCAAAGCAGCATCTGTATATCCTGGAGCGATTACACCATCGGATACTTCACGATTGATGAAGCGTGCTGTTTCTTCGTCGCAGATGTCGCTTAGTGCGATAAAGTCGCCGTAAGAGGACATACGGTCTGCACCGCGGGCACGTACGTAAGCATTAGCAAGCGGAGAAAGAGGAAGACCATCGACGAAATAAATTTTCTTCATTGTTTCGTCCAGTTCAAGACCGATAGCAGCACCGGCAGGGCTGACATGCTTGAATGATGTAGCAGCAGGCATTCCTGTAGCTTCTTTCAGTTCTTTTACTAGCTGCCATCCGTTCAGCGCATCAAGGAAGTTGATGTAACCGGGGCGTCCGTTCAGGACCTCAATAGGCAGTTCCCCTTCTTTCATGAAAATACGTGCAGGTTTCTGGTTAGGATTGCATCCGTATTTCAGTTCAAGTTCTTTAGCCATAATTTTTCTTGTTTATGAATTCTGTTACAAAAATACATTTTTGTCTGCTGTTTTCCTATATGGTTTGGAATTTTTTGTAATCTAAGGGTATGAATGGTAAAAAATTAAGTTTTATCTTTACAGTGTAAAATTAATATTGGAAATGTATTATGATAGACGAATTGCTTGAATACAACAAATCTTTTGTTGAAACAAAAGGATATGAGAGGTTTCTTACTACCAAGTATCCTGACAAGAAGATTGCTATTGTGACATGTATGGATACGCGCCTTATTGAGCTGCTTCCTGCCGCATTAGGACTAAAAAACGGTGACGTGAAGATTATAAAGAATGCCGGAGGTACAATTACCCATCCGTTTGGTAGTGCCATGCGAAGTCTTTTGGTGGCAATCTACGAACTTGGGGTAGAAGAGATAATGATTATAGGACATACAGACTGCGGTGTACAGCATATGGACAGCGATGAGATGCTTTCGCACATGCGTGCTCGTGGAGTGTCGCAGGATCATATAGAGATGATGGAATACTGTGATGTAAATCTGCGTTCGTGGTTGAGCGGTTTTGACGATACTGAGGATGCTGTAAGGAAGAGTGTCCATATAGTGCGACATCATCCGTTGATGCCGGCAGACGGTATAAAGGTCAGAGGATTTATTATGAATTCTGTGACTGGAAATCTTGTTGAAGTGGAAGCTGACTGATCTGTAATAAAAAAGGGTTGGAGATTATAGCTCCAACCCGTCTAACAGTTTTATATAAAGGCTTATAGCCTCTTCTATCTCATTAATCATTATGTATTCATCTGCAGTGTGAGAACGTGATGATTTTCCCGGACCAATTTTTATTGATGTGAAAGGCATGAGTGCCTGATCTGAAAGTGTAGGTGAACCGAATGGAGTTTTACCTAGCGCAATGGCACGTTTCACTATAGGATGCTCAGGTGAGATACTTGATGAGTTCAATCTGAAGGATCTCGCTTTTACCTCACTGCTGATGTGCTTCTTTATTTCCTCGAAAAGAGTTTCGTTGGAGTAACACTCATTGCTGCGTATGTCAACCACTATGCTACAAGTATCCGGTATGACGTTGTGTTGTGTTCCGGCATTGATTTGTGTCACAGTCATTTTTACAGGACCTAGTAAGGATGATTCTTTTTCGAACTTGTGAGTACGGAACCATTCTATATCCGGAAGAATCTTGTAGATTGCATTGTCACCTTCTTCACGTGCGGCATGTCCTGAACGTCCTTGTGCGGTAACATCAAGAACCATAAGACCTTTTTCGGCTATGGCAGGATTCATTTCTGTGGGTTCGCCCACTATGCCAAGTGTTATTGGAGGTAACTGTGGAAGCACACTTTCGATGCCGTTTTTGCCTGAAACCTCTTCTTCACAAGATGCCAAAAAAATAAGGTTGTATTTCTGTTCTGTAGCACTCAAGTGTTTGTAAACCTGAAAAAGGGAAACCAATGATGCACCTGCATCGTTACTTCCCAATCCAAATAGTTTTCCATTGTCTATCTTAGGGGTGAATGGTTGTTTACGCCATCCGTTGACCGGCTTTACCGTATCGATATGGGAGTTTAATAGAATTGTTGGTCTTGAAGTGTCGAACATTGGACTTATGCACCAAACATTGTTTCCCATACGTCCTGTCATGATGCCGGACTCTTCAATATAAGTTTGCAGGAAGTCGGCTGCTGCATCTTCTTCCCTGCTTATGGATGGTATCCCTATCAGAGCTTGAAGCAGCGTTACAGCTTCCGATGTGTAATAACTGGTATCTGTCATCATATTATTCTGATATTTTATGGCAAAGATATGTTTTATTTTAATATATCGTAACAGATTTGTGGTAAAATAGAAAAATATAATTAACTTTGCGTATTAAGAATTCTAAATAAGTATATAAAATGGGCAAATCGTTTTTGTCGGACCTTGTTTTCCGCCAGGCAAAGAAATATGGTGAGAGGGTAGCTCTCAAGTATCGTGATTATTCCATATCTTCGTGGATTTCAGTTTCATGGAACAAATTTGCAGAAAAAGTAAAATATGCTTCACGTGCTATGGTGGCATTGGGCATCAATGAACAGGAGAACGTTGGGGTCTTTTCTCAGAATATGCCTGAATGTTTCTATGTTGATTTCGGAGCTTATGCTACAAGAGTTGTGACAATACCCCTATATGCCACAAGTTCTGAAGCACAGGTACACTATATCGTGCAGGATGCATCTATAAGGTATATTTTCGTTGGCGAACAGTATCAGTATGAAGTGGCACGTCGTGTGCAGGGCTTGTGCAGGTCTTTAAAACAGATTATTATATTTGATCCTAACGTAAAACGTCTTCCGGGAGATACTAATTCCATATATTTTGATGAATTTCTGGAAAAAGGTAAGGATGAATCTTTGCAGGAGATAGTTGACAAACGTATAGAGGCTTCTTCTCCTCAGGATTTGGCAAATATTTTATATACTTCGGGCACTACGGGTGAATCTAAAGGTGTAATGTTGCATCATTCTTGTTTCGAATTCGGTATAAAGGCGCATTACGGACGTCTGAAGACTCTTTCGGATAATGATGTAATAATGAACTTCCTGCCTTTTACTCATATATTCGAGCGTGCATGGTCATATCTGTGTATTGATATGGGATGTACATTGTGTATAAATCTTCGTCCTGCCGATATACAAAAAACAATTAAGGAGATACGTCCTACTGCTATGTGTAGTGTTCCCCGTTTCTGGGAAAAGGTATATGCAGGCGTAATGGAAAAGATAAACGAGACTACCGGTGTCAAGAAGAAACTGATGCTGGATGCTTTGAAGGTGGGAAAAGAATATAACATCGATTGTCTGATGAATGGCAAGGAGCCTTCTCCTATCTTGAAACTTAAATACAAGTTCTATGAGAAGACAATATATAGCTTGTTAAAGAAGACTATAGGTATAGAGAATGGAAACTTCTTCCCGACAGCAGGAGCCTCTATTCCGCCTAAAGTAGAGGAATTTGTAAGATCGGTAGGCATAAACATGATTGCAGGTTATGGACTGACTGAGACAACAGCTACTGTTACTTGCCAGTGGATTGATGATTTTAAAATAGGATCTGTTGGTAGGGTATTACCAGGCGTGGAGATAAAGATTGGCGAAAATAATGAGATCCTCGTAAAAGGTGAGACTGTAACCAAAGGCTATTACAATAAGGAAGCTATAACAAAGGACGCATTTACACCTGACGGATGGTTCCATACCGGTGATGCAGGATATATTGAGGGCGGACGTCTGTATTTGACGGACCGTATAAAAGATTTGTTCAAGACATCTAATGGTAAATATATTGCTCCTCAGGCTATTGAAACAAAACTGGTGGTTGATAAGTATATTGATCAGATTTCAATTATAGCCGATCAGAGAAAATATGTTTCTGCTTTGATTGTTCCTGAATATTCGCAGGTCAAGGCATACGCTGAAAGCAAAGGAATTAAATATTCCGATATGAAGGATTTGCTTGCGAAACCGGAAATCCAGGAACTGTTCCGTATGCGTATAGATACGCTTCAACAGGAATTTGCTCATTATGAACAGATAAAGAAATTTACTTTGCTGCCTGAACCTTTCAGCATGGAAAAGGGTGAGCTGACAAATACATTGAAAATAAAGAGACCTGTATTGATGAAGAATTATGCAGATCTGATAGAGAAGATGTATGAGGAGTAACTTGGTCATTTTGTGTTTTTTGACTAACTTTGTAGCCGCAAAAAAGAAATAAGATGATTACAATAGAACAACTCAAGGATTTAAAGGAACGTACAGAGGCTCTTTACCGCTATTTGGATATTGAAAACAAGCAGGTTCAGGTGGAGGAAGAACAGCTCCGCACACAGGCTCCGGGCTTCTGGGATGATGCAAAGAAGGCTGAAGCACAAATGAAAAAGGTAAAAGGACTTCAGGCCTGGATTGATGGATATAAGGAGGTTAAAACTCTTGTTGATGAACTTGAACTGTCATTCGATTTCTTCAAGGATGAATTGGTGACAGAACAGGAAGTTGATGAAGCTTATAATAAGGCTCAGACGGCTGTTGAGGAACTTGAACTGAAGAACATGCTTCGTTCTGAAGCTGACCAAATGGATTGCGTACTGAAAATAAATTCAGGTGCAGGAGGTACTGAAAGCCAGGACTGGTCGTCAATGCTTATGCGTATGTATATGCGTTGGGCTGAAAGTAATGGTTATAAACTTTCTGTAGCAAACCTTCAGGAAGGTGATGAGGCCGGTATCAAAACTGTGACTATGAATATAGAAGGTCCATATGCATATGGTTATCTGAAAGGAGAAAACGGTGTTCATCGTTTGGTTAGAGTTTCTCCATATAATGCTCAGGGAAAGCGTATGACTTCATTTGCTTCTGTTTTCGTTACCCCTTTGGTTGACGATTCTATTGAAGTTACCATTGAACCGGCACGTATGTCATGGGATACATTCCGAAGTGGTGGTGCAGGTGGTCAGAACGTAAATAAGGTAGAATCCGGAGTTCGTTTGCGCTATCAGTATAAAGACCCTTATACAGGTGAAGAGGAAGAAATCCTTATTGAAAACACTGAGACTCGAGACCAGCCTAAGAATAAGGAAAACGCTATGCGTCAGTTGCGTTCTATCCTTTATGATAAAGAACTCCAGCACCGTATGGAAGAACAGGCCAAGGTAGAAGCCGGAAAGAAGAAGATAGAGTGGGGCTCGCAGATAAGAAGTTATGTATTCGACGACCGTCGTGTAAAAGACCATCGTACGAATTATCAGACATCAGATGTGAATGGTGTTATGGATGGTAAGATAGATGGCTTTATAAAAGCATATCTGATGGAGTTCTCTGATAGTGAAGTTTGATTTCTTATAATTTTTTGTGTTCTGTTTTTGGTATTTATTATTTAAATAGTAATTTTGGGGTAATTAACAATAAAAATATTTGCTATGAGCCAGAAACATAACATTAAGAGACAGAATTACGAGAAGCGTCAAGAAGAAAAGGCTGACAAAGTGTTCAAGATAGTATGTATTTCTATATTTGTGTTGGGAATACTATTAGCTGTAGCATATAGTGTAGCTGCTTGATTTTTCTAAAGTATAAATAAAGGCTGCTGAATATTGAACATTATTCGGCAGCCTTTGTTCTATTTATAAACTTAATTTTCTAAATGATATGTCGCAGGAGATTGAAAGAAAATTTTTGGTTAGGGATTCTTCTTATAAGGATATGGCATTCTCTTCTTCCAGAATAATTCAGGGATATATATGCAGTGACAGAGGCAGAACTGTTAGAGTAAGAATAAGAGATGAAAAAGGTTTCATTACTATTAAAGGAGCATCTACTGATAATGGTCTGAGCAGATATGAATGGGAACATGAAATTCCTGTTGAAGAAGCGCGTGAGTTGATGAAACTTTGCCAGCCTGGGATGATTGATAAGACAAGGTATCTTGTAAAATCCGGTAAACATACATTTGAGGTTGATGAGTTTTATGGAGAGAATGAAGGTCTTGTAGTGGCTGAAGTTGAACTTAGCAGTGTAGATGAAGAGTATGAAGTTCCTCCGTTTTTAGGTGAAGAAGTTACAGGCCAGGTGAAGTATTATAACTCTTTTCTCATGAAATGTCCGTTCAAGGAGTGGAAATAATACCGAAAAACTATCATTTTATGGGGTAAAAACTGTTTTCACCCCTTTGAATGTCTGATTTAAGGGGATGACGGTGGCTTGTTATATATAACTTTGTGATGTGAAAATCAAACAGTTATAGAAAATAATAAACCAATAAGAATATGAAAACAGCTACTTTCGCACAAAATTTGCTAAATGTGCAGTCTGACCTTTTGAACTTTGCTTATAAGCTTACATCCGATTATGAAGATGCAAATGACCTGCTTCAGGAAACATCATTAAAAGCATTGGATAATGAGGAGAAGTATACAGAAGAGACAAACTTCAAAGGATGGATTTACACTATAATGCGTAATATCTTTATAAATAATTATAGAAAGACATTGCGTGATCAGACTTATGTAGACCAGACAGACAACTCATATTTTATAAATAAGGGTTTCGATCTGGAGGGTGATTCTACAGAGGGAGCATACGATCTTAAGGAGATGAGACGTATAGTGAATTCATTGCCTGGCGAATATAGAATTCCTTTTTCAATGTTTGTAGCCGGATTCAAATACCGTGAGATAGCTGAAAAGCTTAATCTCCCATTGGGAACAGTGAAGAGTAGAATTTTCTTTACCAGACAGAAACTTCAGGAGGAACTTAAGGATTTTAGATGATAAATATATTGTTCAATAAGTTTCATGGTAATTATATTTTATAGAGTGGGTCTTTTGTTAAAGTCGCTCTATTTTTTATACTATCGGAATGTATATGAAACAAAAAAGGTCTGCAATTGCAGACCTTTTTTATGTAAGGAAAAATAGTTTTCAAGATTATGCGTTAACACGTTTTTCCTGAATTCTAGCCTTCTTACCAGTAAGAGCACGCAAGTAGTACAATTTAGCACGACGTACTTTACCGATTTTGTTGACAGTAATGCTGTCGATAGCTGGAGATTCCAATGGGAAGATACGTTCTACACCAACTGTACCAGACATCTTACGTACAGTGAAACGTTTCTTTTCACCATGACCAGAAATTTTGATAACAACACCGCGATACAACTGAACGCGTTCCTTGCTACCTTCAACGATACGGTATGCTACTGTTACTGTATCACCAGCTTTGAATGAAGGATGCTGTTTGCCAGTAGCAAATGCTTCTTCTGCAATTTTAATTAAATCCATTGTTTCTTATAAATTAAATTGTTTATCGTTACAACGCAACATATCAAGTAACACTTCATGACAGCGATTGCGCGAAAGCGGTGCAAAGGTACTTCTTTTCTGTCACATTGCAAACTCTTTGTCCCTTTTTTTTCATACATTGTCTCTTTTCTTGTAGGATTTATGTTTTTTATTTAAATTCGCAGTAATATATAGTCATTAATAGAATAAGGTTATGAGGAAAGGTTTATTGGCATGCATGCTGATATTATTGTCTTTATGCGTAAATGCACAAACAGATTTTATATATAAAAACGTAGATAATCAGACAGAATGCCGTAATTGGGTGAATTCTAAGCTTCAATCACTGACTTTGAAGCAGAAAATAGGGCAGTTGTTTATACATACTGTTGCTCCGTACACCACCCAGCAGAATAAACAGAATATAGCGGACGCTGTGAAAGAATATGGAGTAGGAGGTCTGCTCTTTTCCGGTGGTGAGTTGCAGAAACAAGTGGAACTTACAAATTATGCCCAAAGTATGGCTGATATTCCTTTACTGATTACGTTTGATGGTGAATGGGGATTGGCTATGCGTCTGAAGGGTACTCCTTCTTTTCCTAGGAACAGAGTATTGGGATGTATTCAGAATGATACTCTGATTTATGATTATGGAAAGGAAGTGGCAAGACAATTGAAGGAAATAGGAGTTCATATAAATTTTGCTCCTGTAGCTGATATAGATAATAATCCAAAGAATCCTGTTATAAATACACGTTCGTTTGGTAGTGATAGGGATTTGGTTGCGCGAAAAGTGTTGGCTTATTCAAAAGGTCTGGAAGATGGAGGCGTTTTGGCTGTCTGTAAGCATTTCCCAGGACATGGTGATACTGAGGTGGATTCTCACAAGGCTTTGCCAGTATTGCCTTTCAGTAGAGAAAGGTTGGATAGCATTGAATTATATCCTTTCAGAAAAGCTATTGATGCAGGTGTCGGTGGAATTATGGTAGGACATCTTAATATCCCTGTTTTGGATAATAAGGCTGCATCGGTTTCGTATAATATAGTAACAAGATTGCTTAAAGAAGAATTGAAATTCAAGGGTTTGGTATTTACTGATGCACTTGAAATGAAAGGAATCTCTAATAACCCTTACGTATCAGCACAGGCTTTGGCTGCTGGAAATGATATAGTCTTGGCACCAAGAAATCTCCAACGTGAACTAGAAGGAGTATTGAAAGCTGTAAAAGAAGGAAAAATTACAGAAGAACAGATCGATGAGAAGTGTCGTAAGGTACTGACATATAAATATGCTTTTGGACTGAACTCTCGCCCTTCAGTAGATAAGGATAATGTTATTACAAGAATAAAAAAAGCATATACAGACAATCTGATGAACAGTATTAAGAAATCTTCTGTAACAGTAGTGAAAGATTCTGATGAAATGTTGCCGCTTGACTTATCTCTTTCCGGTACTGTAGTACTTAATGTTTCTTCTACATTGTCCGAAACATATCCTTTTTTTAACAGGATAAACAAGACATATCCTGTTACGTGGTTACATGCAAATCTGGATTCTCTTCAATATTTGAAGAAAAGAATTACGCCTGCGCAGAGGATTATTGTTGCGGTGTATTCGTCAAAGATTGATAAATATAAGAAGATTTTAACAGAATTAGCTAAGGGTAAACCTACCATTCTGGTCTGCTTCAATTCTCATAAAGTATTGCAGAGTTTGCAGGATGTAGTGGCTCAGTCGTCTGCTGTAGTATTGGCTCATTCGGATGATAGAGTGGTTCAGGAATTTGTGGCGGATGCACTGTTGGGTAATCAGAGGGTTGATGGAAGATTATCTGTCGATCTGAATGATGAGTATAAGGCTGGAACTGGTGTCGTGGTTGATCCTGATAAACCTAGAAGATATAAGCCGGAAGA
Source organism: uncultured Bacteroides sp. (assembly GCF_937912035.1). GTDB lineage: Bacteria > Bacteroidota > Bacteroidia > Bacteroidales > Bacteroidaceae > Phocaeicola. The sequence continues at coordinate 7,635 of NZ_CALDPF010000048.1, read as the reverse complement.
GTTTGGAATGAATTCTAAAATGCTTTCTCGAATAGATAGTATAGCCAGATATGGAATAGAACAAGGAGCTTATCCGGGATGTCATGTATTGGTATGGAAAAACGGATATCAAGTTTATAACAAATGTTTTGGAACACATACATACGAATCTAAGCGTAAAGTGAGAGAGAATGATTTGTATGACCTAGCTTCTTTATCAAAAACAACGGGTACTATGTTGGCAGTAATGAAGCTATATGATGAAGGAAAAATAAATCTTACAGATAAAATTTCTGATTATGTTCCAATTCTTAAGACAACTGACAAAAAAAATATAACAATACAGCAATTACTGTATCATGAGTCAGGTTTGCCTGCATATTTGCCTTTTTACATGAAGGCAATAAACACAAAAAGCTGCAAGGGGGGAATGTACAAAAAATTCAGAGATGCAGACCATAAAGTGAAGGTAGGTGATGCATTATATATATGTACTAGCTATGATTTCCTTGATGAATGGGTGGCGGAGAAGGATACGGTAGGGTATACTTTAAAAGTAGCCGATAATATTTATGTCAAGCCAGAATTTAAGAATGTTGTATTGCAGGAAATAGCTGATGCTAACCTTAAAGGCCGTTCTTATAGATACAGTTGTTTGAATTTTATGCTTCTTAAAGAGGCTGTTGAGAATATATCAGGAGTACAAATGGACAAATATTTGGAAGATAATTTCTATAAACCTATGGGACTTGTGCATACATTATATAATCCTTTGACTAGATATGATAAAGATGAAATAGTACCTACGGTGAAAGAGGATTTCTTGAGGAGAGGACCTGTTCATGGATATGTGCATGATGAGGCTGCTGCTATGCTTGGAGGAGTGTCTGGTAATGCCGGATTATTTTCTACTGCCAAAGAGGTGGCAACGATTTATCAGATGCTTCTTGATAGAGGTGTGATGGGAGACCGCAGATATCTTTCGCGTGCTACATGTGAACTGTTTCTGACTATGAAATCAAAAAACAGCAGACGAGGATTGGGGTTTGACAAACCTGACCCTAACAATCCGGATAATGGATATTGTGCACCGGAAACTCCGGCATCTGTATTTGGACATACTGGATTTACCGGGACTTGTGCTTGGGCAGATCCGGATAATGACTTGGTTTTTGTTTTTCTTTGTAACAGAATATATCCAAATCCGTGTGACAGGAAAAATCTTATGAAACTGAAAATACGTCCTGCAATACAACAGACAATATATCAGGCTATAATGAAATGACTTTATTTAGACGATGTACAAATTACCTACTTTATGCAATGTGGATGTTACAATTATGAGTAAAAATACTAACTTTGCATAAACAATTAGTACTAATAATAACTTAATTTTTTTACAACAATGGCTTACGTAATTAGTGACGATTGTATCGCTTGCGGTACTTGTATCGATGAATGCCCAGTAGGTGCAATTTCTGAAGGTGACAAATATTCAATCAACCCAGATGCTTGTACAGAATGTGGTACTTGCGCTGATGTTTGTCCTTCTGAAGCTATTCATCAGGGATAATATCCAGTCGTCGATTTATGACAACGAATTTAGGCTGCTCCAATTAGGGGTAGCCTTTTTTTATGCGTTGTTGTTGAGTGGAGTTATTGGTGGAATATAAAAATAGAGGCTATCTCAAATTGAATTTTGAAACAGCCTCTATTATGTATAGGGAATTCAGATTACTTCAGGCGAGCCAAAGTCTCTTTAATTCTGCGCATTGATTCTACAATGTTTTCGTCAGAAGTAGCATAGCTCATACGGATACATTCAGGAGCACCGAATGATGTACCTCCCACGCATGCTACGTGACCTACTTCAAGAAGATACATTGCAAGGTCGTCAGAGTTGTTTATCACTCTGTCGCCGTCTTTCTTACCGAAGAAAGAATCACATTTAGGGAACAGATAGAATGCTCCTTGTGGAGTGTTTACTTCGAATCCAGGGATTTCTTTTGCCAGTTTTACAATCAGGTCACGACGACGTTCGAATGCCTTACGCATTTCTTCTACAGGAGCCTGTGTACCTGTATATGCTGCTTCTGCTGCTTTCTGTGATACAGAACATGGACCAGAGGTGTACTGTCCTTGCAGTTTGTTTACACCTTTTACAATCCATTCCGGACCGGCAATGAAACCAATACGCCATCCAGTCATTGCATAAGCTTTAGAAACACCGTTTACGATAACCACACGGTCTTTGATTTCTGCAAACTGTGCGATACTCTCGTGCTTTCCGATGTAGTTGATGTGTTCGTATATTTCGTCAGCAATAACAATTACACGTTCGTGTTTTGCAAGCACTGCTGCCAAACCAGCCAATTCTTCTTTTGTATAAACAGAACCTGTTGGGTTAGAAGGAGAACATAAGATAAGTGCACGTGTTTTAGGAGTGATAGTAGCTTCAAGTTGTTCAGGAGTGATCTTGAAGTCCTGATCTATACCTGCGCTTACTATGACAGGAGTACCTTCTGCCAATTTTACCATTTCAGGATAGCTAACCCAGTATGGTGCAGGAACGATAACCTCGTCACCTTTGTTGATAAGGGCCATGATAGTGTTGCAAACAGACTGTTTTGCACCGTTTGCACAACTGATTTGTGCTGCTGTATATTCAAGTCCGTTTTCTTTCTTCAATTTCTCTACAATAGCGTTACGTAGAGCCGGATATCCCGGAACTGGTGAATAACGTGAGAAATTGTCATCAATAGCCTGTTTTGCTGCTTCTTTGATGTGATCCGGTGTATTGAAATCAGGTTCACCTACACTTAGATTGATTACGTCAATACCCTGCGCTTTTAATTCGCTGCTTTTTTGCGACATAGCCAATGTAGCCGATGGCGACAGGCTGTTCAAACGATCTGAAAGTTGGTTCATTGTTAGTCCTTGTTTAAATGTTGAATTATTCTGCAAAATAAGCTATTTCTTGTGAATTACGCAAAAGAAATAACTTTGAAAATATAAAAAATGCCGCATAAAGCGGCATTTGATTTACTTTCTGTCTCCCAATATTCTGAGTAGGTAGATGAATAGGTTTATGAAGTCCAAATAAAGTGTAAGTGCGCCTAAAAGTGCAATTTTCTGTGTTGACTCGTTCACTTCTATATCATCACCGCTAAGAAGATGTTTAATTTTTTGTGCATCGTATGCAGTAAGTCCCACAAAAAGAAGAACTCCTACATAAGATATTATCATGTCCATCATGGAGTTGTGTAGGAACATATTTACCAATGATGCAATGATGATACCTATTACCCCCATTATACAGAGGTTACCTATACGTGTAAGATCTTTTTTAGTTACATAGCCGAATATAGCCATTGCTCCGAATGTTCCTGCAGTAACGAAGAATGTAGTTGCTATGGACCCCATTGTATATACTAGAAACAGAATTGACATCGTCATTCCGTTAAGTATTGAGTAGGCAATGAACAATAGGGTAGCTGTGGTGAAGCTGATCTTGTTTATTCTGGCAGTCATATACATTACCAGTACTACTTCAGCAATAAGTATTCCCCAAAACATCATAGAGTTTTGTGTAATGAGGTTAAGGATTGTCATCGATTTGGCCATATACATGGCTGTCAAACCTGTTATAGCCAATGCTAAGGTCATCCATGTATAAACACTGCGCATTAAAGCGTTTTGGGCCACTTTCGATTTATATGAATCTTGTAACAGATTCTTGCTTTCGATAATATTCATGGTTATTTTATATTAGTTTATTTATTAAAATGAAGAGTATGTCCCATACGTTCTTTCTTTGTATGAAGATATCTTTCGTTGAACTCGTTGGGAGTTACCTCAATTGGTACATTTTCTACTATTTCTATTCCATATGCTTCCAGACCGACTCTTTTTACAGGATTGTTTGTAAGAAGACGCATTTTGGTGATACCTATTTCTCTTAGAATTTGTGCACCTACTCCGTAGTCGCGTTCATCGGCTTGATGGCCTAGACAGATATTAGCATCTACTGTGTCCATACCTTCTTCCTGAAGTTTGTAGGCTTTCATTTTTTCCATTAGTCCAATGCCTCTTCCTTCTTGGTTAAGATAGATTATTGCACCTTTGCCTTCTTTGTCAATAAGCTCCATAGCCTTATGAAGCTGTTCGCCACAGTCGCATCTCATTGAACCGAAGATGTCACCCGTTGCACATGAAGAATGGACTCTTACCAATACAGGTTCGTCCGGAGTAAAATTTCCTTTAATTAGTGCCACATGCTCCAGTCCGTTGCTTTTTTGTCGGAAAGGTATGAGTCTGAAATGTCCGTATTCAGTAGGCATGTCTACCTCCACTCCTTTTTCTACCAATGACTCTTGCTTCAGACGATATGCTATAAGGTCTGCTATGGAAATAAGCTTGAAGCCGAATTCGTCTGCAATTTTTCTAAGTTCAGGCAGACGTGCCATTGTTCCATCTTCATTCATTACTTCCATAAGTGCTGCCGCAGGATATAGTCCTGCAAGACGTGCCAGATCAATTGATGCTTCCGTATGTCCAGCTCTACGAAGTACCCCTTTGTCCTGTGCATAAAGCGGATTGATATGTCCAGGACGCCCGAATGTTTCAGGTGTTGATTTAGGGTCTGCTAATGCTTTTATCGTAGCAGCTCTGTCAGCTGCTGAAACTCCAGTTGTACACCCTTCCAATTTATCGATTGTTATTGTGAATGGAGTTCCTAGTATTGAAGTGTTGTTTGAAACTTGTCTAGGTAAGTCAAGCTCGTCACATCTTGATATAGTGATAGGTGCACATAAAACACCTCTGGCATGTTTCAGCATGAAGTTTACTTTTTCCGGTGTGATAAGTTCAGCTGCAACTATCATATCGCCTTCGTTTTCGCGGTCTTCGTCATCCACCACCAAGACGATTTCACCTTTACGGAAGTCTTCTATTGCTTCTTCGATTGTGTTCAGTTTGATTTTATCCATAATGTTTGCTTCTATTGTAATATGTTGTTTTTTATTCTTTCCTGTATGTCTCTGCTAGTTTTGATTATTATCTTAAGGTCCTTGTCAAGTACTACCCTATGTCTCCATATATTCAGCCAAATGATAATACCTGCCGGGACTATGATTCCTAGTATCAGGTTGAGCCATATTTTATCTGATACACTTTTGTGTGCTTTTATAAATAAAAACGGATAGTTGTTCAGATTGTTCAATACAATAGCGTCTTTTGAATTTGATAGTTCTTCTATTACATCTTCAATCTGTTGACTGATTTCTTTTACATAGTCATCATGGGTATGATTGGTGAATATTTTATAATAGTTAGGTGGTCCCAATAATTTGTGAGTGTTTGAATAGTCTTCACATTTCTGGCATATATTATCTAATCTTTCGTAAATTGTTTGATAATCCGGACTATATATTATAACTTCTTTTCTAAAGATATGTCTTGACTGTCTCAAACCAAATATTTTTCTGAAAAAAGCTTTATATACATCTATATTGAATACAACAGAGTCTTTGTTTGATTTATATGTCAGAAATATACCCATCGGTGCTAAAACTATACTACTCATCCAAGTTCCCAGTATGATATTCATTTCTCCACTTTTAGCAACACGTGTTGCGCCGGAATCTATAATATAATAAAGGATGAATATTAATACAGATATTACTACAGGCATTCCAAGTCCACCTTTTCTGATTATAGCACCGAGTGGTGCACCTATGAAGAAGAAAAATACACACGCAAATGAAAGTGTTATTTTCTTATGCCAGTCCGATTTATGCGAACGGATACTTTTGTCATTGTCTTGCGTTACGAATGATTTCATGCTCCAATCCGAACTTAACGATGACATTCTTCTTTCAGTCGTTGATAGCATTTTAAGCTTTTCATCCGAACTCAGCGAGCGGTAAATACTGTCTGTATTGATAATTGTCAGATGTTGTTCTATTATTTTTATAGAATCCGCTTTACTAAGTTCAGTCATTTTATATGTGGAGGACATTATTTCATTATGCATGGCCCTTCCTACACTGTCTGTATATATCGTTAATGAATCTATAGTGGCAGTAATTTCTCTCATGTTTTTTATGTCTGAGCGTCTGTTGAGGAAACTGCCATCTACCATATTAAACTCAGCGTCAAAATCTATCAGAGTATGTTTCTCGCTGAATGTTTCTCTTCTGTAAGGCACATTTTTTGAGTCAATGTTCTGTGATTTTAGGTTCTCAAACAGCTCTCCATTGTATAGATGTAAATACAAGTGTTTTTTATCTGCTGTAAGCTCAAGTTTTCCTTCTTCTGCCCATATAATACGTGCATTTTCGAAACCGTCGGAAAAATTATATATCAATACATCTTTCAAGATACCGGTCTCTCGGTCTTTTTTGTTTACGTATATATTGTAACCTTCTATATCTGAATAGAATACTTTTTCAGGAATATCTACTTCGGGTGATTTTTGTTTCATAGATACAAGCAAAGTCCATAATTCTTTTTGTGCTTTGGGACCTATGACATTTTGGAAATAGAATGAAGTTAGTCCCAAAGCCAGACACAATATTGCAATAGGACGCATTATTCTTAATAGAGGTATACCTGCTGCTTTCATTGATAGTAATTCGTATCTTTCTCCGAAGTTACCAAATGTCATAAGAGCGGCAAGAAGTATGGCTAATGGTAGAGATATTGGTATAAGTGTTAATGCCGAAAGAAAGAAGAACTGTGCTAGAATAGCAAGTTCCAGACCTTTTCCTACCAGCTCGTCAACATATCTCCATAAAAATTGCATCATGAAGATGAACAGGCATATAAAGAATGTTCCTGCAAAGAGTAAAGTAAAACTCTTGAGAACGAATATATCTAATTTTTTTATACGTAGTATTCCCATCATTTTATTTTATGATGCAAAAATAGCATAAAATATGGATAGGGGGGTAATGTTTTGTATATTTTTAATTTATATACAGTTTATAATCCGAAAACCCTTCTAAGGACATCTATTTGTGAATTCCAAAGATTGATAGTGTCTTCTTCATCGTCTGGTTCAGAAAAGTCGGTAACTTCCAAAATGTGGTCTGACGTAAGCTCATTATAAAGAATTTTAAATTCAAAAAAAGATTTTGGCTCTTCGTCGTCTTTCCAATGAAATCTTATGAAATTTTCTGAGCGTGTATTTGTTATGTCTGCATCCCTGCTCTCGGTCTTTCCCCATTTGAAAGTGTAAGTTTTACCGTTTTTAGTTACTTTGTCGGCGAACCATCTTTCAAGTCCGGCCGGTGTACTTATAGCATTCCATAATATTATTCCTGATGTGGGATTCAGAGGATATTCTATTTTTAACTTTCTTTTCATATAACTTTATGTTTTTCTTTTCTCATGATTTATAATTGGCGCAAATTAAGTTATTTTTTTTCATTTTTTGATGATTCATTTTATATTATACAACATACAGTATGATTCTTGATGATTTATTTGTCAATAAGTTTTTAAGTAATTTATGCTTTAAATTAAGATCTTTCTTTAATGTTATTTTTTTTACAAAAAAACTTAAGTGAATATTTGCTTATTTCGGAAAATAACTATACCTTTGCACCCGCAATCGAGAAACAATGGCGGGATAGCTCAGCTGGTTAGAGCGCA
>NZ_CALDPF010000047.1 GCF_937912035.1 uncultured Bacteroides sp. | reverse complement strand
GTGACGCTTGTACTACATTCTGTTTGTTTATTTAAAATCTTTCAAAGAACTTCTTTCGTTTGGAAGCGAAAGCGGATGCAAAGGTAAGCGATTTATTTTTAACCACCAAACTTTTTTCAAAGTTTTTTTTCAAAAAAGTTTTCGGAAAAATCTCGGACCGTCGTTCTCGCTCCCTTGCAGTATAACAAGGTAAGATACTTATACAATCCGAATATCACTACCAATTTTACATCATGTCATCACTTAATCACTTTCACTCTCGAAAGCGGATGCAAAAGTACAACCTTTTTTAATTCCTGCAATACATTTGACAACTTTTTTTTCAAAAAAATTATAACTATATACATAACTCACTGTTAATCAATGAAAAATGAAAGGAACTTTTTCACATAAGTATTATATGGAAGCTTATGTAAGGATTTTTCATACATTATATTAATAATATATAGAGAATCTATTATGTAAAAATGTCATGAAAAAATACTGATTCCGATGAAAATCATTGTAATAAATGCCGAAAAGCGGATAATATGACTGCAAAATTATTACTTTAAGATTATTATGATGGGAATAAAAAATGCTTTTCGCTGACTGATACAGAAGGAAATTTCCAAAAATAAAAATTACAAATCGATATTTTTTTGAGGAATCAAAATAAAAAGCACAGTTATAAACTGCTTGGAATTATTATTTTTTTTAAGAATTAAAGGCGTACAGGAGAAAGGCCAAACAAAATTATCTCCACACGGGCGTGTGGAGTACTCGACACGAACGTGTGGAGAACTCCGCACGAGCGTGTCGAGATCTTGACACAGGCGTGCGGAGATAAACTTGTTTTATTATATGACCGTAACTGAATTTACTTTACAAATTTATTGATTCATTTCTAAAAAGGGTCACATCATTACTTCGTTCTTCCAGATAAACTTTACATAAAAAGACTTCAAATTTATTATTTAACTATTCTCATTATAAAACCACCACCACTATACATTTTCACATCAACTACAGATTTGTTGGTAACTTTCATAGTTTCTTTTTTGTAGTCTTTAGCAACCAGATCCGCATTTATTCCATCCCTAAACAACACCACATTGTACTCACCTTCACCGAGGAAAGAAAAATCAACTTTCACTTCACGTTCTTTCCAGTTAGTAAGACCACCAACATACCACACATCGCCATTCCTACGTGCCATGACTATATACTCGCCAATATTTGCCTGTAAAGGACGAGTTTCATTCCATACAGTCGGTACTTCCGCAATGAATGATGTGCATTCCTGTTCTTTCTCATAGTTAGTAGGAGAGTCGCACAACATATTCAGTGGAGATTCAAATATAACATATTCAGCCAACTGTCGGCATCTTGTACCCTGACTCATAGGTTCAGTATAGATAGCCCTGAAATTCTCTTTGTTGGCATTTACCATAGCACCCTGAGTATAGTCAACTGGTCCTGCTACCATTCTGATAAACGGGAAAGTCACATCGTATGTCACCTGATCGGTACCTTCCTTAGCCCATTTCAATTCTTCCAGACCATGAACGCCCTCAAAGTTGATAGTGTTAGGATATGTTCTCTGCAATCCTGTAGGTTTGAATGTTCCGTGCAGGTCGATAAGAAGTTTATACTTCGCACCGGTTTCCGCAGCCCTTTTATTAAAGTCAACAGCTATCTGGTCATCTCTGTCCATAAAGTCAATCTTGAAACCTTTCACCCCCATAGCCGCATAATGCTTACATACATTATCCATATCCTTATCGAAAGCCAGATAGCCTGCCCAAAGGATTATTCCTACATTTTTACTTTCAGCATGAGAAATAATCTCCTTCAAATCTATTTCAGGCACCACTTTCATCAAGTCAGCCGCACCTGGAACAGCCCAACCTTCATCAAGTATAACATACTCTATACCATTCTTAGACGCAAAATCAATATAATACTTATAAGTTTCAGTATTGATTCCCGCACGGAAGTCCACATTATACAGACTCCAGTTATTCCACCAGTCCCAAGCCACCTTTCCAGGCTTTATCCACGAATAATCCTCGAACGTAGCTGGAGTAGCCAACTTATAGACCATATCATTATCAAGCAATTCCTTATCCTCATCAGCAATAATGACAGCCCTCCACGGGAAAGTTGTCTTTCCGTCATATTTCGCAATGAAGTTCTCACGTTCTTTCACCACACCTTTCAGTCCTCTCACTTCAGGAACAATCTTCTTAGGATATGGAGCAAAAACACCTTTCAAACCATCTTTGGTCTCATTATTCTGCAGATACATACCCGGATAATTCAGCAAGTCAGCCTCAGTAATACACATTTTCTTACCGGATTTCGTTTCAACCAACAAAGGAGTCATCGCAAATTTTCCGTTATTCCATTCTTCAAGCGACATGTATTCATACGTATTCTGGAAACTGCTGTAGAACGGATCTTCCTTTCCCTCATTCATTCTTCCTTTCGGGAATGCTGCATAAACCTTGCTGTCGTCCGGCAGATTAAATGAAGCCTCTTCAGACAACACGTTGAAAGGTTTTGAAATATCAGAAGCAAATCTATAGGCGAAACCATCCTCAAATGCTCTGAATACCAGACTATAACCATCCCTAAAGCTGATGGTCATCTCGTTATACTCATTTTCTATCTTATCTTTACGATAGACAGGAGGAAATATATCCTCGTCAACGCTTCTTCTTTTCACACGCTTCACCTTTGCGTCCTTTCCCCACACGTCACCATTCGATATAGACATGGATACAGGTGATTTTCTTATCATCACCTCACCGTCCTTCGATACAGAATAGGCAACATTTCCTTCGTCCACACTGACTGTAACATTAACACTCCCCGACAGATCACTAAGTTCATAAACCTTTTGCGAATATGCGTTTACCCCCAACATCATAAACACAGAAAAAGGTATAGTTTTAAAAAATACAGATTTCATATATATAAGAATTTAAAATTTCACATCAACACTATAAGTTTTCTCACCTTTAAAGAATGCACGCTGCACTTCATACTCCGGCAACCACACATACTTCTTCTCACCGTTATATTCCGTCTCAAGCAGGAAAGTAAACCAACGGTTATAAGGAAGTTCGTCAGTATTTACAGGTCTTTCAGGCCGGTCATACAAATCAGGAACACCTGTTACAAACACCCTTCCGTCTTTTCCGGTAACATAACTCCTGTAAGGAACAGAAATCAGATCATTGAACTTTGCCCTTGAACCATAAAGATTGATTTTCACGCCTTTCTTCGGTTTACCTTTCGCTGTAACCTTTATATCAAAATTCTGAGGGAACATATTATGGAAGAATCCCGGACATTCCTTTCCAGGCCTCTTGTATAATGCCGTATAGTTTATAATATCAGCAGCATAGTCACTCCATCTTGTGGCAGTATAATGTGAGTTCATCACACAAGCCTCCGGTTCATACTCCAAACCGTTTACAGGATTATTCTTCGCACGAATTCTGTCAGCATACAAGTCTGTCACTCCCCGATAGTGTCCTAGTTCGTGAGCCACACCCCTGTAAAAATAATCTTTTCCAAACAAGTCTTCCGGCTCAGTCTTACTTCTTCCCCTGCAAACCACAAGACTCAGCCCGTCACTCGCTCCACCACAATACCATCCCGGATGCTCATCATCATGGTCAGCTTTAGAATCAATTATCATCAGCACATCATGTTCCGGATAACAGGTCGACGACCTGAATGCTTTTTCCACCACATCCGAACTGCCATTATATATCATCTGTAAATCAGGAAGATATCTGAAATAATATTTAAATCTTCCCTGTCCTGCCTCGTTCCAGAATTTGTTAACCTTTCCAAAGAACTCATCAAGCTTCTCACGATAAGCCGCTTCACCACCCCAATGTTCTATTGCAGGTCTGTCAACAGCTATAAAAACCCTGTAATCAATAGTGTCAAGCCTCCCAGCAGCTTGCATGCCCTCAGGCAGCAAGCTACATGAAGCCCCTAAAATCAACCCCAATATTGCCTTAGTTATATTTTTCATTTCAAAGTATATTTGATTGACTGTACATCCTTACTGTTAGCACCTACCATGAAAGTAAAATCACCTTTTTCCACTACATAATCCATATTGTTATTATAGAATCCCAATTGTTCATCAGTGATATCGAAAGTAACAGTCTTTGTTTCTCCCGGTTCCAAAGAAATCTTTTCAAATCCCTTCAGTTCCTTTATCGGACGTGTGACAGAAGCCACCTCATCCCTTACATACAGCTGAACAACTTCCTCACCTTTATATTTTCCTGTATTCTTGACATTTATTGATACATTGGCATAAACATCACCATTTACAGAATCATTTACCTTCAAATCAGAATATTCGAATGTAGTATATGACAGTCCGAAACCGAAAGGATATGCAGGTTCTGTAGGAATATCAATATACTTTGCACACCATCCTCCATTTGCAGTTGGACGACCTGTACTCTTATACTGATAATTCAAAGGAATCTGTCCATTATGCTGAGGGAAAGTCATAGGTAATTTTCCGGACGGATTGTAATCACCCCACAACACATTACAGATTGCATTACCCGCCTCACTGCTAAGCCACCATGTACACAGAATAACAGGAGCATCCTTACGTACCTCATTAAAGATAACTGGACGTCCACACATCATCAGTACCACCACTGGCTTGCCTGTCTTCACAAGTTCTGAAACCAACTTCTGCTGCTCTTCAGCAATGGAGATATCACCCTTTGAGCGCATCTCGCCACTTTGCCATGCACGTTCACCCATAGCGACAATCACCACATCCGAGTTTCTTGCAGAAGAAAGACTCCTGTTCAAATCAACAATCTTATTATTTTCAAGGTTATATCCCTCAACGTAATCCACATTATAACCTCTCTCGCACATTGCATCATAAAGAGTTACAACCTTACTGACATCAGCACACGACCATGCACCGCACATATCTTTCTGCGACTTAGCCAAAGCACCAACCAACGATATACGTTTCACGTCCTTTGACAGAGGTAGTATATTCTTCTCATTCTTCAAAAGGACAATAGATCTTTCAGCGACATAACAAGCTTCCTCTCTTGACTGCTTAGAACCGATAACCGACTTTTCTCTCTCTTCGTTACAGTATTTAAAAGGATCTTCAAACAGTCCGAGTTTATATTTCTGTTCAAGAATTCTTCTGACTGCATCATCCACCAGTTTTTCGTCAACCTTTCCTTCTTCCACCAAATCCTTCAGATTCTTAGAGTAACATTCACTCACCATTTCCATGTCAAGACCGGCAGTAATACCTTTTAGGGCAGCTTCCTTTTCGTCGGCAGCATATCGGTGATTAATCATTTCACCAACAGAGCCCCAGTCGGATACCACAAAGCCGTCAAAGCCCCATTTGTTTTTCAATAAATCGCGTAGCAGAAATTCATTTCCAGTACAAGGCTCATTATTGAAATCGTTGAATGCACTCATAAAAGTAGCCGCTCCTGCTTCAGCACCAGCCTTATAAGGAGGCATATAGAAATTGGCAAAATGTCCCATCGACATATCCACACTGTTATAATCCTTTCCGGCAATAGGAGCGCCATATCCGGCAAAGTGCTTTATACAAGCCATTATAGTAGATTCATCAGACAAGTCATCGCCCTGCAGTCCATGTACTCTTGCTTTTGCAACCTTAGCACCATAATAAGGGTCTTCGCCGGCACCTTCCATCACACGCCCCCAACGCGCATCCCAGCCTATATCAACCATAGGAGCAAAAGTCCAGTGAAGTCCTGCGGCAGCCGCTTCACGTGCCGAGCATCTTGCACTCATTTCTATAGCTTCAAGGTCAAAACTTGCAGCCTCAGCCAATGGAAGAGGGAAACCGGTTCTGAAGCCATGTATCACATCAAGTCCGAAAATCAACGGAATCTGCAGACGCGACTTCATTGCAGCCTCCTGATACTTCCGTGTATTGGCAGCACCTGATACATTAAGCATAGAGCCAAGCAATCCCTTGCTTATATCCTCAGTTCTGTCTATTTTTGTATTATTAGGTCCTGTTGCAAATCCGCCTGAGCACTGACAGAGCTGACCAATCTTCTCCTCAATGGTCATTTTACTCATCAGTTCAGATACGAACCAATCCATTTCCCTATCTTCAGAAGTAATATTACTGCCGCACGATGCTAAAAGCATCACGCTCCCCAATGCGTTTAAAAGCAAAGTTCGTTTATTCATGATATTCTTATTTTAAAGTTTTAATTTTCGTAATGCAAAATAGCACAATAATATTCTCTATCAGCAAAAGAATAATACAGAACTACAATAAAATAGTATAAAACGACAAAAAGGATAAGACAAAGTACGTTTTTACCGTATTTTGAATTATCCTTTCAGAGCAAAATGATTTATTTATCACACTTCCCTCAGATATTAACAAAACATACAATGATTATTTAATCAATTATAAGATATATTTTCCAAGACTTTAATGTCGCTACCTGCCTTGACACCATTAAAAAGATTCTTCAGAGCATCAGCAGTAAAAGTCCTTTCAGGATTAAAGCCCGCAGAATTCATATAATCAAGAATACTTGCATAAAGTTGGAAGCCCTCAGGAGTATTCCTAGCCACTTCAAGGTCGGCCATGCATACCAACAATTTTCCTTTCCCAACCTTCATTTCAAAAATCAGTCCAAGTTTATGGTTACGCTCCACATTATCTATCACCTGTACTATCGGATAATAATCTTTAGGCATACTGTCCATTATTATAGGATAACTGTTTTTTATAACCGGATACCATTGCCAGTTAGTATGTTCCTCTGTAGGGAAATCTCCGAACACAGGATGCTCCGGATCAGTCAGTATTCCCAATGTTCCCGGCGATGCAGGTTTCTTTATTCTGTCACAAATACTCTTGAACATTCTGTAGTTCCAGTAGTCAGTCTGGAACAATCCACCAACAGTAACCTCTCCGCAGTCCATTTTCTCAGGAATAAACAACACCTTAGCACCTTCTGCCAGCAAAGCCAGTGTCCTCTCATCCAGTTTTCTCACCACTTCCACATCACCTTTCACCAACTTCTTTTCTGCCGGATAAATCCACAGAGGATAAGAATTTCTATAAAAAGTTCCATTTACCGACAGTGTCAGTTCCACCTTGCAAGCCTTTCTCACATCAGGCAATTGCATTTCCACTTTTCCGGCATCCAATAGTCCCTGTCCGTCACCCAAACGAAGTTTTCCACCACTCAGGACCTTTCCTCCATCCTTCAGACTCCACGACAAAGTTTTCCCTTTCAAGGAAGAATATCCGTAGTTAGCCACTTTCATCTCAGCTTTAAAGTTTTCCCTTCCGGTCCATGTATATTTTTCTGTAACCAACAAAGGCACTACCTCAGAACAGAACTCCCTCCATTTTTCCGGCTTAACCAGTCCCTTGCTATCCATAAAAGCATCCAGAATACCCACATACGCAGAACCCTGTCCAGGATAATCCTGCAAATCAAGCAACTGAAATCCAGACATATATTTGGAGCGAAGATTCATTTCTATATCAGCCCTGTAAAGTTCTACCGACCATGCACCGGACGCTCTGAAGAAATCTTTAGCCCTATCAGCCATACCGGCCTTTTCCAACCTGCTCTTGAAAACCTCAAAGTTCCAAGGAGCAAGTACCCCCGTATATTTCTTCATCTCCTCAAAATTAGGATAAGTCTGAAACTGTCCCGTTTCATGCCCGATAACAGGCACTTTCGATTTCACCAACGCAGAATCAAAATTCATAACTAGGTTAGGATAAGTATTATTCAGATATCCACCTTCCTCTGCATCAGCAAACGAGAAAGAAGCACGCGCATGAGTGGAATAATCTTTTGCCCATCCTACCCTGCATGTAACAAGGAAGTCCTCACCAGGCATATATCCTTTTGTTCCAAGGAAAATATTAGAGCCGTATGCATAAAGATGTCTTTTCTCAACATCGCGAAATTTATTGACAAAATCCTTCATCACATTTATGTCGCCACTAAGCTCGTTACCCAAAGCGAACATCACGAACGAAGCATGATTGCTATATTCACTCTGTATAGCCATACCGTCATTCATCAGGAAGTCCATCAACTCTTTCGACTCTTTCTTGAAACTTCCCCATATAGGCAATTCCGGCTGAAGGAAAATACCTTCCAAATCGGCAGCATCGAAACAAGCCTTCGGCGGACACCAGGAATGAAATCTGCAATGATTTATACCATACTCCTTGCATATTCTGAAGTAACGCCTCCATTCCTCCACATCCATTGCCGTATATCCGGTAAGAGGGAAAACACATGCATCATGTTTTCCACGCAGAAAAGTCTTGTTACCGTTTATGGAGAAAAGCATTCCGTCAACTTCAAAATTCCTCAATCCGAAATTCACCGACTTCTCATCCTTACCCACGATAGCGACATCCAGTCTATACAATGCCGGATCCGCATCACTCCAGAGCAAAGCCTTTTTTCCAAAATCATAATCCAGTTCATAGACAGTCTTACCGTCTTCAAGCAGAATCTCCAACGGTTTTACACTATGTTTGTTCTCAGTATTGAAAGCCTCAGCAGACATTACAACCTTTTCGCCGGCTATACCTTTATCCGTAGATATATCTATCCTCACTTTTGCCTGACGTTTTTCAGCATCAGGATACACCTGTACCGATTTTATATGCAGTTTGTTCAAAGCCTGCAATTCAATACGCCCAATTATACCGTTCCAGTTTGTCTGTGTAGATTCCGTACAGGAGTGCGAGCTTGAACGTATTTGAGAAGGAATACCGTCACCATTGTCCACCATAACAGTTATACGATGCTTTCCCGGAGCGATAAATCCGGATAAATCATACACATGAGGAGTCGATAGATAACTGTTATTACCCACATATTTATCATCGACCCACACCTTTGTAGGACGGGTTCTTTCCATAAACAGTCTGATGACCTTACCGTCCCAGTTTTCAGGTATCATGACCTCCTTACTATACCATGCCTTACCTTCAAACTTATAATATCTTGACAGGAAAGTCGTTTCATTTCTGTTTTCATTCATCTTTCCCTTCCTGTTCGTATCAGTAGTCCCGGGAAGAATCACCTCATCATTATACGTCTTATTATCAAACGAGAAATTCCATTTCCCTTTCAAATCAATTATCTCAGTATATCCCGAATGTGTGGCAAAGCCACAAACAGAAATAACACCAAATAAAAAAATCAGATAAAATTTTCTCATAACACAATCTTTACATTTTATAAATTCACGAAGCCCTGTTCCTTATAAAGGCATCTATCGACTGTAAGACTACGGAAAACAAAATCAGCAGCAGTCCCATATAGAAGCTGCTATCCAGATAATGCCCCTCATCAAACAACATCATGGCTAATATAATACTATAGATAGGTTCAAGATTATAACTGAGATTAACCGTAAAAGCCGATATAACTTTCAGAACCTGAATCTGTAAAATATACAGGCATACCGTACATACAGATGCCAATGCCAACAGGTAACAGAAGTCCGTAGTACCAGGTATTACAAAATCCGTATTGAAACAATAACTGTACAGTGGCATTAAAACCGTAAGCCCGACAAATCCTCCACACATTTCATATAGCAACATAGTTCCTGAAGAATAATTTACAGACACCTTCTTGTTCATTATGGTAAACAATGAAGCCAAAGCCGATGATATTATCCCCAACAGAACCCCTGTCCTATATCTAGTATCGAAGTGGAATATCAGAACTATTCCCGCCACAGCAATCAGACTGAAAGCTATCTCCTTTACAGAGATACGTTTCCTGTTTATGAACGGTTCGAAAATCGCAGTGAAAAAACTCATCAGCGACAGACACACCACTCCGATAGAAACATTCGAGAACTTGATACTGGCATAAAAGAACACCCAGTGCAATGCCAACAAAGTTCCTACCAGTCCAATCTTAAGAATATCCTTTCTACTTACTTTCTTAATACTACCGGATATCTTAAGCACAAAATAAAATAATATTGCGGCCAATAATAACCGGTACCACACCAGCATAAACTCATTCAACGTTATCAGTTTTCCAAATACTCCCGTTCCTCCAGCCAACAGGACAGACAGATGAAGTTTTATAAATGCCTCTTTCATATATTTACGTTTTCTAAATTTACTATCCTTATAAATTCAAATCCGACATAAAATTACAGGATATAAATACAAGACAACAACATTAGAAAGACTTTTTTCAAGCAACACCTACCGTTTCAAAACAAGAGTCTGGCTACCTCGTTTCACTTTATATTTCTTACCATTGATTATCAGTGTATAAGGTTCATTACTATTCACATTGACATTCTTTCCGTTCGCCACAATATCAGTTATTATATCCCCGAATCTCAGGTTACGCAACCCTTGTTCGCCATCTCCATTCTTATGCCATTCCACAAGCCTTTTATTTGCGTCAATATTATAAAATCCCAATACATTCTCTATGAACAATGAGATTGGTCCCAAAGCAGACCATCCGCAAAAGTCATGTCTAACCAGTTCTCTTCTATCCTTATACTGTCTTTCAGAAGGACGTGGAGCAGAAGGTGAATAACATTCCCAGACAGTTGCCGGAGTGAATTTATTATAAGTTTCGCTCATTTGCTCCAGCAGCCTATAAGAGTTTTCATGCGCAATATCATAATACCCATATGTTTCAAGAGCCTTTGTTGCCATATATGCCAATGGAAGCCAGACAGCCCCTTTCCAGTAATCACCTATTTCATTATTATAATCCTTATCACGTCGTGAAACAGAAGGCCATGGATACTTACCTCCAAACTCCAACGGGTCTACAGCATATTTCACTAATCTTTCCGCCTGTTTTTTATCAGGTATTTCAGCAAGCATAGACCAATATACAGCAGGAGTCCTTACCTTTACAAACGATATATCTTCTTCAGAAAGATCATAATAAAATCCATCCTCTTCATCCCAGTAATATTCATTAAGAAGTTCCTTGTGTTCCTTATATAATTTCTTATATTCCTTAGCTATATCCTTATCTCCCAGTTCCTTTGCTAAACGTTCAATATATAAAGCCGCCAGTGCCTGCTGTGCCACAGCATCCATCCAGAGCAATTCCCCTTTTCGTCCTCTTCCTCTTGGAGTATTGTCCATACCGCTCTGAACCCATCCCCATCTATATCCCAAATCTCTTTTTTCCAAAGCAATCCAGGCATGCCTGAAATGAAGTTTCGTTCCCCGTTTCAGATTTTCAAACCAGTTATAATGACGCTGCAAGAATTTATCTTCAAGGAGAACCTTCTTTATACGCTCCCTATCACCAGTCATTTTATAATATTCATATTCCACCCAAGGATAGAAAGGGGGATTATCCGGATGCTGTATTCTCAAAGAAGAAGGTTTCTTATTAAGAATAGACTCATAAAAATTATCCAAACTTTGTATTCCCGGAAATACAGACGGAGCATATCGACAGAATAATACCATAAACTCCGTATCCCATATCCAGATAGTGTCGTCCCAAAGATTCTCATCCATATATGGAGATTGGAACACACCATCCTGATATTTCACTCTACCCCAGGCAAGTTCCCATGTATTCCAGTACAAATCAACAAACTCTGGTTTTTCTGAGAATATAGGTTGAGGAAGTAAATCCCTATCAAGACTTCCTTTAGCAAATACTAAATTGCAACCACATACTACTAATATATAAAACAGAATTCTGAAACCCATAATCATTATCTATCAAATTATTTTTATTTCTCATTCTACTTCATTTAGTTCCAACACAAGACTTGAATATTCACTGCCTAAAAGACTTCTCAATGGTAATCCCTGCTCTATCAACACTTTTCCACTAATAATTCTGTCATTAAGCCAACAAGGCTTATTCTCATTAACAGGTGTTAAATCTTTCAATCGGTACTTTTTATTCGGGTCCAGACCATTCATTCGCACATTTGGAATATTCATATTTTTAAAATGCTCCAACTTATATGCATAAAAGACAGCTTCAGCCTTATCCTCACATACATACATTAACGATGCCAAACCTCGATCATCGTACGGAGAAACAAGTCTGTACAAATCACCGAACTGAACAATTTCACGTATATCCTTATAAGCAGCAATTGCTCTTTTTGCAAAAGCCTTATCTTTATCAGACATATCTTTAGGCTGGATTTCCATACCCAAACGACCTGACATAGCGACATCAAACCTGAATTTCAAAGGCGTAATCCTACCTGTCTGATGATTCTTGTCCGCACTGACATGCGAAGCCATTGCTATTGCCGGATAATAACCAGAAATTCCCCACTGCATATATATCCTCTGTAATGCATCAGTATTGTCACTTGTCCAGAACTCATCAAAATATGGAAGCATTCCATAATTCACTCTACCACCCCCTCCGGCACATGCCTGCATTACAAGATCTGGATATTTCGCTCTGATACGCTTCAACACATTTTCCAATCCAATCTGATAATCTACATACAAGTTTGATTGTTTATTTTTCGGTAAATAACAAGACCCATAATCCATAAGACTACTATTATCATCCCATTTCATGTATGCTATTTCAGGATAGTTTGTCATAAGATTATCAACTACACTAAACACAAAATCCTGTACTTCAGGATTAGTCAGATCCAACACGACCTGACTGCCTCCTCTTCCTTTTGTCAAATCACGTCCTTTAACCTGTAACACCCAGTCCGGATGTTTCTCAAAAAGTTCACTCTTAGTGTTAGTCATCTCAGGCTCTATCCATATTCCGAATTTTATATTCTTGGATTTGGCATAATCTATAAGCCCCTGTATTCCCTGAGGTAATTTCTCCTTACACACATTCCAGTCACCCAAAGATGAAGTTCCATTATTTCTTGGATACTTATTTCCAAACCAACCATCATCCATTACAAACAATTCACCTCCCATTTCTGAAAAATCGTTCATCATTTGCTCCATGGCCTCCTGATTGACTTTGAAATATACACCTTCCCAACTATTCAGCAGAATATCACGTGTTTCTCCACCTCTGTTCAGTTTATATTTTCTTGCCCATTTATGGAAAGTTCGACTTACCCCACCTTTCCCATCAACACTATAAGTCATTGCAAATTCCGGAGTTATAAAAGTTTGCTTTCCGTCCAATATATAATAAGAATTGTCCTCACTGATTCCCGCTATAATATTCAAGTAACTGTTCTGTGCATTGAACTGAATCTTATAATTACCAGTCCATGAAAGAACTCCTCCCATAACAAGTCCTGTATTTTCCTTCAACTGACCATCCATACTGACCATAAACGAAGGATTACTTGTTGTCGTATTATCCAAAGCATATCTATTCACAATACACTTCTGTCCGTTAGTAAGTTTTTCTTCCTCCATTGTGTGTTCAGAAGCCCAGTCCCCATGTAAATGATTAATCCAGTTATCACCTCTTGGCATAGACATATATGCAGATGCGAACTGATATAAAGTTACAGGTTTCTTACCTTGATTATTTATTTCTACCCAAGTAGATATAACATCTGTCCCCTCATAATTCTTAAAACACTGTACTACCTCAACAGGATACACATTATCATTCATTATAATCTTAGTGATTTCACATCCCTCTCTATTCTCTGTTATGACATCATCGACATACAAGTCCAAAGACTGGTTTCCATCACTGTGAGTGATTGCAATAGCCTTTTCCTTAATACAGTCAAGTCCAAACGCCGGATAACTCTCATAATTCATATTCAAGCCAGAATTGTAAACATCATTTACATCGTTTATACGGGTTCCATAATACTGTACTTTAGATTTCTTCCCTTTTTCTGCAGATAGTAATAAAGATGTTTTTGGAGTTGATATTAAATAATCCTTACCAAAAGAAGATGCCGAAGAAACCAACAGGAACATCAAAAAAATGTTCTTCTTACTTACTAAATAATTTTTCATATTATCAAATCTTAATTATTAATGGCAAAGGTATGAAATATGTAATATATAATTTGACAAAAGAATACAATTTGACAATAATAGGATACAATTCTATATTATAAATAGCAAATGTTATTTAAAACTTTATTTTATCATTCTGAATTTTTTTTTCAATCTAATATCATCAACAGAACGTCCTACCATAACAGAAAATTGTCCTGGTTCAACAACATATTTCATATCCTCATTCCACAATCCTAACTGCTTATATGGTATAACTATATTTACAATCTTTTCCTCATTTGGATATAATTCTATTTTGTCAAATCCTTTTAGCATCATAACAGGTGTTACTACACTCGAAACCTCATCATTAATAAAAACTAATGGGACTTCCTTTCCTGACATATTTCCTGTATTCTTAAGTTTAAAAGATAGAGAAATATCATTACCAGAAGAAAATACTGAATCTATATGCAAATCACTGTACTCAAAAGTAGTATAGCTAAGACCATGACCAAAACAAAAAGCTGGCTTATCATCCGAACGTGAGCTACCAAGACCATAACCAGTCCAGTATCTCGAAGAATCCTGATAATAATACATAGGAATCTGTCCTGCATGTTTTGGTATTGTTATAGGAAGTTTTCCGGATGGGTTAACTCTCCCAAACAAAACTTCGGCAACAGCTTGCCCACCATACAAACCTGGCTCCCACATATCTATTATTACAGGAATATTATCTGATATCCATTCATTGTTGAGAGGCTTACCATTTACTATTAGTACAACAACAGGTTTTCCTGTCTTCTGTAAAGCCTGAACAAGTTCAACCTGACGACCATAGAAATCTATAGAAGGACGATCTGCTGATTCTCCGTATGTTCTTAATCCCCAGTCTGAGCGTATACCATATCCGCCAATTACTACAACTATCAAATCACAGTTCTTTGCTTTATGTACAGCATCAGAAATAGTGTAATCAGAAATACCTCCACCCTCTGCCAACATTTTTTCTTGGAGTTCAGGATCTGTTGTATTAGTTTTGTCATGAGACAATTTAAATCTGATTCTACCACTGTTACTATATATTATCTCAATTTCATCAGACATCATACGAATACCCTCTAAAACAGTAATCACATTTTCTTCCGGCTGAAAGAAACTCCAATCTCCCAAAATAGATTGATTATCAGCATTAGGACCTGTAACCAGAACACGCTTATACTTCTTTCTGTTTAAAGGAAGAATTTTTCCTTCATTCTTTAGTAAAACAATACATTCACGTGCAGCATCCAAAGCTACCGAACGGTTTTCCGGTGTTGCATAAACATCTTTTGCCGGATCAACATAACGATTTTCAAATAAGCCTAACTCAAATTTAACTCTAAGTATACGGCGAACTGCATCATCTATTCTATCAATTGAGATTTTTCCTTCCTTTACTAATTGTTTCACTGGAACAAAAAATTGTAAACTATCTGGCGAATACATGTGCATATCCATTCCTGCATTTACACTTTTTTCTAAAGCCTCTTTTTGATTATGAGCTGTATAATGTAATTTTTTCAGATTATCCATATCCATCATATCACTGATGAAAAAACCACGAAAACCATATTCTTTTTTTATTACATCTGTCAATAACCATTTAGAAGAATGGCATGGCACACCACCTATATCATTATGACCAGGCATAATAGTCATACATCCAGCCTCAATGGCAGCTTTAAATGGTGGTAATATATTTGATCGTAAAGAACGTTCAGATATATCTGCAGATGCATGATTGACTCCACCGACAGATGCTCCTCCACCCGCCAGATGCTTTACAGATACCGCAACCTTCTTTTCTGGAACTGCATTTCCCTGTAAACCATATATTGAATATCTAACAAGTTCACTCGCCAAAAAAGGATCTTCACCATAAGTTTCACCAGTACGTCCCCAACGGGCATCATATACTATATCTACACATGGAGCAAATGTCCAGTGAGTTCCGGCAGAACGAATTTCTTCTGCAGCTTTCTGTGAAACTATTCTAACCAAATCACGATTAAATGTAGCTGCCATACTTATTGATGTAGGAAATATTGTTCGGCCCTGAAGTGTTCCATATCCATGCGCTGCATCCATACCTATCAAATATGGAATTTTTAAACGTGTTTTTTCTGATAAAGCCTGAAGTATGTTTGTCTCCTCAGGTTCTTGTCCTGCAATCCAAGCACCAAAATCATAATAACCCGCATTCATAACACTATCCTGATCCCACTCTGAAACCATATCCATTTGGGCTATTTTTTCTTCTATTGTCATTTGTGATAATAAGGCCTCAACACGTTCATCTATAGGACGGTCAGGGTCTAAGTATATGGAAGTGTCTACTATATTAGTTTTTGATTCACATGAATAAAGGCCTATACAGATACCCAATATAAAAAATCTTTGTAATTTCATAATACAAACTATTTATAAACGTATAAATACATTTAAAATCTGATTTTTTTCTCCATTCTTATATCTTGTGATGAAGCACCAACTTTTATTATAAACTCTCCTTTTTCAAGAATCCATTTTTTGCTTTTCTCACTATAATATTGAAAATCTTCTTCAGATAGTATTATACTGACCGATTTGGTTTCATTGGGTTTTAATGAAACTTTCTCAAATCCTTTAAGTTCTTTCAAAGGTCGTTCTTCCTTAGATTTAACATCTGTAACATACAACTGTACAATCTCTGCTCCAGCCATATTTCCTGTATTGGTAATATCAAATTTTACTTCTATAAGATTATTCTTTTTATCAACTATCTCTACTGATAGATTTTCATATTTAAACGATGTATAAGATAATCCGAATCCAAATGGAAATAAAGGTTTCACACCTCTCTTTTCATACCCCCTATATCCAGTAAATATGCCTTCATTATAGTAAACTTTCTTTTCCTTTCTTGTTTCATCATAGTTCCCGGCTGCAGGTGAATCATTCCAGTTCTTTTCTATTGTAAATGGTAATTTTGCTGAAGGAGTTACCTTACCGGAAATAATTCTTGCTAAAGCATTTCCTCCTTCCTGTCCGAGATAAAAAGCATGTAGAACAGCAGCAACATTATTTATCCACGAAGACATATTTACTCCACCACCAGCGTGCATTACAACAATAGTATTAGGATTTACCTCTGATATTTTTCTTATAAGTATATCCTGACCGTATGGTAAATCGAAAGGCCTGTCTCTTCCCTCAAGTTCTATACTACCATCCAAACCGGCACAAAAAATAACTGCATCAACCTTAGAAGCCAGATTTACAACCTCCGAAAAATCGATATCACTATTATAACAATAACCCATTCTTATCTCTGATGGTGTAGAACGCTGATTCCAGTATTTCAATTTTACATGCTTTACTGAACCTTTCATAGCATAAACAGCTTTTGAACTTACGTGAAACGACTGTGATTCTGAAGCATCAGCCAAAAGTCTGCCATCTACAAACAACTGATAAGCTCCCTGAGCATCAACAAAGAAACGAACAGTATCATCCTTTAGTACATCAATATATCCTTCCCACTCAATTTCATAATCAGAACCGAAATTCTTATTATTATCTGGAGTTCCCCACCATTCAAAATCAACATTTCTATCAATTCTGCTTATTATTGCACTGTCCACACATTCTTCAGAAGAAGACTCAAAAAAATTAACGACTCTTCCAGCAGCCTTCGCTTGTTCTTTAATCAAATCGGAAGAAACCCGACCATCAGAATTACTAACAGCAGAGTAATAACGTGCTTTTAATCCTCGTTTACCGTTTTCTGTTCTAAATACACTATTTCTAAATATCCTACGTTTAAACTGATTGGAAATGCCTTCGTGATAATATATTCGTGAGTTTTTAAATTCATTCTCTATTCCTTGAAGATCATTAACAACATACCACGGATGTACTCTTGAACTACCGCCACCACCATAAACAATTCCATTGGTTGAGAATACCCTGTCGTTTATTACAGGAGGATTTGCAGTAGGTCCTATTACAGCTATTGATTTAGGTGAATTCAAAGGTAATATTCCGGAGTTTTTCAAAAGAACGATACCCTCCTCTGCTGCTTTAAGAGACAACTTATTAGCCTTTTGATTATAAACAGGAATACTATCAACTTTCTGTGCTCTGTCAAAGAAGCCCATTTCCATACAGGTCCCATAAATACGCCTTACTTTGTCATTTATTACCTCTTCTGAAACAAGCCCCTGTTCTATCAAAGGCAACAGTTTTTCTTTATTAAACCAGCTTTTGCTTCCCATTTCAAGATCCAATCCATTATTTGCCGCTTTATCGGCAGAGTATGTACATGCCCAATCAGACATTAATATACCTGTGAATCCCCAGTCTTTTTTAAGAATATCTATCAAAAACTTATTCTCAGTACAATAGATACCTCTTAACGGATTATAACCTGTCATTACTGCCTTTACATTTGCTTTTTGAACTGCAGCCTTAAATGGGGCCAAATATATCTCATGCAAAGCCCTATCAGAAACTTCTGTACTGACTGTATATCTGTCATACTCCTGATCATTACCTGCAAAATGTTTTATAGTTGCAATAACACCACCTTCCTGGACGGCCTTAATAAACGGGACAACCATATTAGATGTCAAATAAGGATCTTCACCATAATATTCAAAATTACGTGCTCCCTTTGATGCTCTATAGATATTAACCCCTGGAGCCAAAAGGAAATGAATACCTCTTGCCCTCCATTCCTGCGCATACATTTCGCCCAATTG
Organism: uncultured Bacteroides sp.; assembly: GCF_937912035.1. GTDB lineage: Bacteria > Bacteroidota > Bacteroidia > Bacteroidales > Bacteroidaceae > Phocaeicola. The sequence continues at coordinate 88,899 of NZ_CALDPF010000047.1, read as the reverse complement.
AAAAGACAATTCCCTATTCCAGGAAGATGCAACAGCAATAGCAGAAGGAAAAGCTGTAGCTCTACCCCATAATCCCCACGATGACAATCCAAGCGGGCCGTCTGCCATTTTAAAAGCTGGTATACCAAGCCTTTCACAAGGATGAAGGTAAAAATCGTTATACCCAGCTAATAAATCTATCTTTTCTTCCAAAGTCATTCTATTCAACAAATCTGTCACTCTTTGTTCTATCGACAAAGATTTATCGTTGAAAGGATATTGTTGTCCTTTCAATGTAAAACTACATAATACAACAAAGCAGAATAATACTATATGTTTCATAAATATATTATATATATCACAGTTATAGTCTTTTTAATCATAAACCAATACATTATACTCTTTATATGACAAATATAAAAGATATTTACTTACTAAATACCTTCAATTTCCACAAACCTTAACAGTGTCATATCAAAGTGATAATATTTTATTAAATAAAAGGATATAAACGTTCTCAAATTATTAAAATTTCATCTATAGACATTCCACCACCATTACTTTTTACTACCATTTTTACAAAACGACATTTCCAATTTCCATTAACCTCAAACTTTTGAAATTGTAATGCAGGAATTTCTTTTAAATTATCTTTATTGACCTCCCCCACGAATTGATAGTTTTTACCATCCTCTGAAATATAAAATTCCACATTCTCAGGCAAATATCTTCTAGCCCCAGCACACAATTGCATCCAACGAGTAGATATTTTACTAATCAAAAAAGATTCACCCAAATCAACTATAAACTCTTGATTTCCTGAAAAATTAAACCAACTGCCATCAAGATAAGTTTTACTACCTAAATATCCATCAGTGAGTATTTTTTCATTACTCCAGTGCAAAGAAGTTGAAACACTTTTATTATGAGCTTTATTTTTATAAATGACATCATAATAAACATCACCTATACGATTTCTATCCTTAAACGCAGCTGCACGAATCTTAAGAGAATCTTTGATTTCTATTGGTTCAATATACTCATTTGCTCCATTAAATAAAGTATCACCTTCCAAAGAATATCTTATATCCACATCTCCACGTTCACATTCCAATTCCAAAAGCATTCTATTATCATCATAAATAATTCTTGAACTAATATTACCGGAAAGTCTATAAGAATTTATACCCTTATTCCTCAACATGACAATATGCGTATCAACACAATCTCTAAACTCCTCCCATGTTCTCATATTTCCATAACTCCAACCCAATTCGGCTACAGCCAATGCACGTGGGAAAGCCATATATTCCAGATGTCTTTTATCTGATATCCACTCAGTCCATAAATTTCCCTGTACACCCAATATATGAGTACTGACTATATTATCAAGACTATCCGGCAATGGAGTATATGTGAAAACCTTTTTCAAAGGAGTATATCCATCATGTGCCAAAGGTTCTTTATCTGGAGAAGACTGAAAATAATCAAGATATAAATAATGTAAAGGAGAAAGAATCACATCATAACCATTTTCTGCGGCTTTCAGTCCTGCCTGTTCTCCTCTCCACGACATAATTACAGAAGATTTGTCAAGACCTTCATCTGCTATTTCATCCCAGCCTATCAACCTTTTCCCTCTATTATTGATAATATCCTCAGCCTTTCCAATAATATATTTGTGTAAAGAGTGAATATCATCAAACCCTTCCTTCATCATCAGTTTCTGACACATAGGGCAAGACTTCCAATATTTTGTATTTGTCTCATCTCCACCTATATGGATATATTTTGAAGGGAACAAGTCCATAACCTCATTCAACACTTTCTCCATAAATATATATGTAGAATCGTTACCGACACAAAAGGTATTCTGTATATAAGGTTTCTTGGAACAACATAATTCAGGATATGCAGCAAAAACTTCCCTTGAATGTCCGGGAAATTCTATTTCAGGTATTATTGTAATATTTCTCTCAGAAGCATAATCTACAATTTCTCTTATATCACTTTTAGTATAAAAACCTCCAAATTTCTTCTCTTCATTAACAGATACGAATCTTCCACCTTCTCTCCACCATTGTTTCCATTCCCAAGCTGTTCTGTACGAGGCCTGTTCCGTCAATTTGGGATAACTTTCTATTTCTATTCTCCATCCGCCATCATCAGTCAAATGCCAATGGAAAGTATTCAATTTATAAAAAGACATTATGTCAAGAAGATTTTTTATTTCTTCCTTTGTAAAAAAATGCCTTGACACATCAAGCATTAGTCCTCGATAAGGAAATCTTGGTTTATCTTTTATCTCCACAAAAGGAATTTCTCCATTATGAAACAATTGTCTAAGAGTATTTTTAGCATAAAAAAGACCGGCATCTGATTGTGTATAAACAAATACTCCTTTATCATTCACTTCCAAACCATAACCTTCAGGACCAAAATCAACAAATGAAGTATCCTTATAAACCGACAAGATACTATCTATTCTATCAGTAAAAACTAAGGTTGAATCAACTTTTAATACCCTATTAGTATTGATATTACATTCTATGGGGTTTGGAATAACATTTATTCTATATTCTCTATTCGAAATACAACTAATGAGCAAAAAGCCTAAAATATTAATTACAAAAAAACGAACCATATATCATTTCATTTATCAATAAAACATTCTAATAAAAATTATAAGCTTATATTAATTCAACATTCACTCTAACTATTAATAAACAGCTATACTAATCACGAAAAGCCACAAATCAACAAAATAACGGATCTGAATTTTATCCTATTACTTCAATAAAATCCAACCATGAATAAAATCAAATATAGTTTTAGATTTGTCCTTATAAACTATCTTTACGCTATTTTTATTCCGCAAATTGAAATGTATTTTGTTTATACAATCCTCATTAGGCATGACAATATATTCCCCATTTACTTTATGCAAATTACAATTATGACAAATGATTTCTCCCTTATCATTTTCATAAACATAAGCAGATGTCAGCAAAACTTCTCCAAGGCATTTGAAAATCTCATGCACATCATTATCACAACATCCACCATCAAATTTTCCAAATGACGAGACCATTTTTGTCGTATCAGCTTTATACCAGTCACTAATCATTGGCATATATTGCTCACCTACTATCTGCTCTACATGTTTACCTTTACCCGGTCTAGATTCATCAGGGACAAACCTCCGCACTCTTAAATACGGATCCTGAACAAAAGCCCAATTAAGTTCTGCTGTCAGTGGATTAATTAATTGAATGCAAGTACCTATTGAGTTTATCATTTGTTTCAAATACTCATATTTACCGGTAAGCAAATAAAGATTTCTCAAACCATATATGCGCCATGCAGACCAACCGTGAGGAGAAGTCATCATATTAGGCATAGTTAGAATATCATACTGCGATTCCCAAAATCTTAAAGAGCCACCATTCATTCTAGAATCTGGAACTATAATCTGCGATAAACAACGATGCATATTTGCCATTTTCTCTGCAGCCTCAGTATAATATTTCCTTTCCAAAGAGCCTTCTGGATGAAGTAATGCAAATTCAGACAATTGAGTGTATGAACACGAAATCATACCATCTTCAAACGTCATCTCACCTTCAGTCTGTATATTATCCAAATTTCTGGCCAGTTCATCCATAGCCATTTTTACAGAAGCATAATGACGATTATACCTATGCTCCCACTCGCCTGTAATATCAGAAGATATAAGAATCTTTTCCTCTCTCATAACTTCCATTATTGCTTTTGCTATATAAATAACAGAAGTATAATGAGTCTTTCCAGAACGATATGCACCATCTGTTTCTAAATTTCTCAATACTGTATCCCATTCCCACCTAAGTTGAGTTGTCATAACAAAATCTGCAAGATCAGAGGCCCACCTCAAGTAAGATATATTACCAGTCGCCCTATAGAATTGGGCCCAAAGAGCTGCTTTCAATGCCGTATCCTGAATACGCATTGGATTATTCAACGGCAAATGTGTTTCCTGATTAAAAGTAATTTTATTAATTTGATTAAACACCTTTTCAATTTTCAAATCAAGGTCCTCATTTGGAAAATGTTCACGAGCTATAAAAGCAGAGAAAAGTCCATACCAACACTCAGCGTTAGTGTTTGTCTTTTGCTGATATCTCAATGAAGCCACACGTGCCGCTTTTATGTAATCTGAATATCTTTCACTTATACATGAAAGTTTCATTTCTGTCTGTTTACCATCTTTATTGATAGATGTTAGAGTATAAATACCCTCCATATCCATATAAATCTCAGTCTCATAGATATCTCTTCCTACTTTTTTCACAAGTTTTGGGATTTTAACTCCGTTAGGTAATGTTATATCCAACCTTGGAGATGTATTAGAATAAATAAGAACTGAAGATTTCCGATTAACAGGTAATGTATAATAATCAGCCTGAAACATTGGAGCTCTGCTATTTACTGATACTGCAGTGGGTATATCCTTCAATTTTTCAACCTCTTCCAGATATATAGTCCATGAACGTGATTCACCGACTTTCAAAGACAAATTCTGTGTATGTCTGTCCGGCAAAGGTCCAGGATTAAGCAAATCCAAAGATATTGTACGAATACGATGCCCATTTGCAAAGCTTATCTTATTTTTAGAGTTGTTATAATGTAAATGATATGATGCTATCGCATCAGGACTTGTTATCGTAAGAATACGCCCAAGAGGAGTCATCATATATCCCCAGAAATGCGTTTTTTCGCAACGCATTAAAGTAGGAAAAAATACATCATGCCAATCAGGATAAGACAACATTTCTGTATTTATTCCAAGTCTTAAAGACAACTGAACATTTTTTAATTCTTCCTGTAAAAGATTTTTACATGTCACATCAATCTTGAATTTTTCATCTTCAATATTATAGACTATTTTATAAGATATAGAATCATTAAATCCATAAATACCATTTGATTGCTCTAATTCTTTTATTGATAAACGTTTACCGTTAAGCCATAGAGAAGGACCACTAAATTCATCTTTTCTAAAACAAATTTCTTTTCTGCCATAAAAATTTAATGATGATATTAATCCTACAGAATCTACAGAATAAGATATATCTTTTTTTGCAAAAGAAAAAAAGGAACAAAAAAACATCCCTAGAAAAAATAATTTTCTCATATTGTGTAATCAAAAATATTAAATCGAAAGGTTGTACAAGATGTTGTGCATTTCCTATAATAGTACTTTATATCTCTGATACATATTATAAGAATTAGAATCGGGACTATGAAATTCATAATCCCGATATTATTAACAATCACACTTATTGTTCTGCTGGCATATCAGCAACAGTAGGCCAATATGGATTCTGATATAATGGCGACAAATCAACTGAAGAATGGTCACTTGATGTCAATTGGAACTGTTTGATAGGCAGAGGTTGTAAATAGTGTGCCATAGACCAAGTATAACCATCACGGAACAAATTACCTGAAGTCATATTTTTTTCATAAGGTCTTAAATATTCACTCAATTCAGGACTTGACACGACAGCACTTCCACTTCCATCATAACTGTTAGAATTAAAATCATACCACTCAGTCATATCAGAGTTCCACAAATGAAAACCTTCAACATGATAGTTCTCTGTTATCATCTGATCCAATGAACGCCAACGTATCAAGTCCATCCAACGTAAACCTTCTGCCATTAACTCGCAACGACGTTCACGACGAATATTATAAAGTATAGGATCTGTCAATAAAGCACCTGCCGTATAAGCCCCCCAATCCAATACTTCATTAGACATGACTGTTGCATTAATAGTTGTAAAAGGATCTATTGCATTACCTTTAAATCCAGCTTTTTCTCTAATTATTTTCCAATATTCCAAAATTCTTCCTGAATTAATATCTCCTGACAACAGATATTGAGCCTCAATATAATTCAGCAAAGCCTCTGTTGCACGAAAACAAGCAGCAGCATTATAACTTCTTGAATTTTCGCATAGAGCACGGTCAAATGTTCCACCTTTACGCAGTGCATATCCTGTCTTATAAATTCTATCCAACGAACCATGTGTAATATCAGGATTTGGCTCAACAGGGATATACATTGTAGCAGGATTATCCATATTTTTAAATGTATTAATTTGCCCTGGTTCCTTCAAAAAAATAGTTAAACGTGGATCACGATTCTGTCGTACTTTTGCAATAGAGTTATCATCATAAACATAACCATCATGTTGAGCATAAATAGGTTTACCATCAGCCATTAGAAAACCTTCCACCATACTACGTGTTACTCCCATTCCATAATTACCACGCTGAATTGCGACTTCAACACCATTTGTGATCCCCAATGCCTCACTATACTCTCTCCACAAAAGTATTTCAGGATAACCAGACATATCTATAGTTCCAAACATATCAAAATATGGATTTATAGGATCTGTTTCGCTCTGAGGTATTGTACCTGTATTCTGCACCAATTGATTTTTGTACTTTTCAGCAACACTTTCAGAAGCTTCAACAGCAAGCTTCAAGAAAAAGTCTATCTCATTATCAATATTCCCTGTAGGATATTCATAATCCGAATTATAATCCTTACTCTTACCAGGCCAACCTTCACCGTTTGGAACAAACGGAGTTCCTTTAAAATTCTTCAACCAAGAAGCTTCAAACAAAGCTACACGAGATTTTACCAATTTTGCGACATCTGGTAAAACACGAGTACGGCGTTTATCAAAATCCTCACTCATGTAGACTAATGCTGTATCCAAATTATTAACAATAAATCTAGCAACTTCATTACGCGGCCTACGTTTATTTGCAGCAACTAACACAGCTTCATTATCAGGTAAGGCTTGAGTCAGAATAGGAAGATCCCCCCATTTTTGTAATAATCCAAAATACCTGTAAGCACGGAAGAAGTACATTTCCCCTATATATTGCCTTATATTCTTGTCTGTTCCTGATATTAGTCCCTGATTATACAAATTCAATATGGCGTTCAACTGATAGTTTATATCACGTATTGTCCCCCATGCCCATTCACCATTTGTCATACCAACTTTCCATTGTCCTACTGCATATTTATTATCAGCATTCATTCCAGATTGATTATCAGTTCCACTATCCCAACCGTATATACCATAACTTCCACTGTGAGAAGGTAATACATCAGAATAGAATTTGTTAGCACATGCTTCTACTTGATCTTCAGATCTATAATAATCTTCAGGAACAATGTATGAAGGTGGTTGTTGATCCAATAAATCCTCACACGATACAAAAGTACCTCCTAGGCAAACCAACAAAGATATTAATTTTATACTCTGTTTCATAATTATAGTTTTTAGAATGTTAAACTTAAACCGCAAGACAATGTTTTTGATAATGGGTAAGCATTTCCCTTATTTGTTCCGATTGTTTCAGGATCAAATTGTTTAGCCAAACTTGTACCTGTCCATAAATTTTCTCCTGAAAAATAAACTCTAATCTTTTGAACTCCTAATTTAGCTGTTAACTCAGGAGATAAAGTATAACCTATAGAAAGATTCTTCAAACGAATATATGCAGCATTCTGCAAATATCTAGTCTGACATTGTACATTTTTATCATCGTATACTGGACGAGGTAAATATGAATTCAAGTTGACATTACGATATCCTTCTTGAACTGACCATGTATTTTCATCACGGAAATAATCATTAACGTTATCCAATCCACATGCAACCCACATGTCACTATTTGTAACACCAAACAAATATCCACTACCTTGCCAATAATCTCTTTTCATTACTCCTTGGAAAAACAGACGTACATCAAATCCTTTCCAAGCTGCGTTTAAATCAAGTCCAAACTGGAAACGAGGAGTTCTATTTCCTATTATCTTGCGATCACCCGGATCATTGATTGTACCAGCACCACCTGATATTTTACCATCACCGTTCAAATCTTTATACATAATGTCACCTGCATCCCAACTTGAGCCTAAAGATTCTTGACCACCATTAGGTAGAGTAGCGAGATGATTTTCCATTTCTTCTTTAGTCTTTGCTATGCCAATAGTTTCATATCCCCAAATCTCATCAATATAACTACCTTCAATATAAGTATCAATAGAGTTTGTTGGGTTATTTGGGTATCGTGTAATCTTAGTACGAGAATCATAAAGCATAAAATTAGCGCCATAAGACAAACCATTACTTAAACGATCTCTCCAACCTATATTTAACTCCCAACCTTTTGTCGATAGGTCAGTATTGTTAGTACTAGGTACAGCAGTTCCCAAGATATCAGGCAACGCTGGAGCTTTACCAACCATATCTTTTGTATTACGTATATACCAGTTAAACGAACCCGTCAAACGGTTATTCAAAAATCCCCAATCCAAACCTATATTATAAGTTTCAATTGTTTCCCAAGTTAATGTTTCTGAAACAAGTCCCGGAGCAGAAGCTAAATTCGGTTTTGAACCGTTTTGTAACCAACTTCCACTTGCTGGAGTAGCAGATATAGTTTGATATGTATAATACCAGTTATCTGTATTTTGGTTTCCTAAAGAACCGTATGACAGACGAATTTTAAATGTATTCATTATATCACGAGCCTTATCAAAGAAATCTTCTTGAGCAATATTCCAGCCTAATGATAATGAAGGGAATACCTTCCATTGATTTCCTTTACGGAATCTGGAAGAGCCATCACCGCGAACATTTGCTTCTAAAAGATACTTTCCCATATAATCATAATTCAATCGTCCAAAAACACCAACAGTTGCCCATTCATTACGTTCACCATTTACTGAAGGAGGAACCATCTCACCATTTTCCAAACCAGATGTAATGTTTACTTCTGGTTTATCATATATCATAATACCACTACGCTGCAGGCCAAATTTTGTTTGTTTTAAATCTTCTATCTGCATACCAGCTAGTACATGAAAATTATGTTTTTCAGAAATAGAAAAAGAATATTCAGTACGAGCATTAAAATTATAATAATTATTTTTTAGGAAATCTTCATGAACATTTGATTTAGGATCACGAAAATAAGGTGCACCATTTATATCATAATTTATATATGGCTGTTTGTCCCAATGTCTATTGGCTGCTTTTATTCTATAGTTAAAATCAATATTTGTCAACCAGTTTTTAATTGGTTCAAAAGTCAATCCAAATTGATGATAAGTATTATCAGTTTGAGTTCGATCCGAACCACCGTATTCCAATGCCCACACTGAAGTATTATCGCTATAGAAAGGATTACCATTACGATCATAGGCAGGTAGAACTGGCCATGCCTTATATGCAAGACTTTCATATAACCAGTCTGTTAATGCCGCTGGTCTATTGTAATCTTCTCTGGTAAAACGCATCGTATAACGGAATTTCAACCAGTTAGTAAGTTCAGAATTTATCTTGACAGTTGCTGTATAGCGCTGTAAATCTTCAGCGCCTAATTTTAGAAAACCATTCTGATCAAAAAAGCTTCCAGATGCATAATAATTAAATTTTTTTGACCCACCACTTGCACTAAAATTATGTTCCTGAGAGAATGACCAATCTTTATAAAGCATCTCATACCAATCAACATCGTCAATACCATTTGAGAATCCACCATTCCACTGACCGGCATTATTATAACTAGGATGTGCATATATGAAAGTTCCATCTTCTTTTATTCTAACACCAGGACTGTATGGTTTGGCATAATAATAATCAAGAATTTGTGTAAAACGATCATTTGAGTCACCATCTGCTTTTATACCAAAATATTTACTGTCACCATTATTTATATGGGTATCATTTACCCAAGTTGCAAAATCAACAGAGTTCATCATGTGATTCATACGAACAGGAGTATTAAAGCGGAAATTATTATTATAATTAATAGAAACTTTTCCGTCTTTTCCACTTTTTGTAGTAACCAAAATGACTCCAAATGGGGCACGAGATCCATAAATAGATGAAGCGGCAGCATCTTTAAGCACAGAAATACTCTCAATATCCTGTGGGTTAATTGAATTTAAATCAGCCTCCATACCATCTATTAATACCAATGGACTTCCAGAAGTACCTTCACCAATAGTCGCAGTACCACGTATATTTATACTTGGACGAGATTCTACACTACCACTTCCTTGAGATATCTGTAAGCCTGGTACTATACCTTGCAAAGCTTGAGCTGCATTAGATACAGGACGTTCCTGTAATTGTTTACTGTCAATAACATCTACAGCTCCTGTAAGATTTACTTTCTTCTGAGTACCAAAGCCAACAACAACGACCTCACTTAAGGCTTGTGAGTTTTCTGACAGTTTAATTGTAATATCTTTACGATTTCCAACGGTAAACTCTTGAGTATCAAATCCAATATAAGAAATCTGCAGTTTAGATTTCTCACTTGAGACCTCTAATAAAAACTTACCTTCAAAATCTGTTATTGTACCATTTGAAGTTCCTTTTTCTAAAACATTTGCACCGATAATAGCCTCACCAGAATAATCTGTTACAGTACCTGTCACTGTAATTCTTTGCATTGACTGGGCAAAGATAAAATCTGTATTACAGATAATTAGAATACATAAATAAATCCAGATTATAGATTTATTCATAAAACCAGTTTTTTTCATCATAAAAAATTTTAAGATTTAAATGTTTATAAAATCAATGTTACTACTTTCTATATTCTTGTTTTTAAGGTTAGATAACAATCTTATCAATTGTAAGATTGTTATCAAATGAATAGAAATCATTATACAAATATTTTTTAGATTTAAACATAAAGAGAATAATTGTTTTATTTTCAATAGCAAAAGTAGGTTTTGCGATATAGATCATTGGACAATTCCGTACAAAAGAGCAATAATAAAATACACGACTCATAAAATTTTCAGATTAACTTATTATTGCCATTTTTTATAAATATATTTGTACTATATTATTATATCTTTCTAAAGATTATAAATGAAATTTTTAATTATAATAATGTTGTACCATTCACTTTTACCATATAAGGCCACTCTGGAACCTCCTTCATATCCTTTTTATACATTACATGTGAATTAGGTGCTCCTGTCACGACAAGCCAAAGGAACAGAGTACCTTCAGGAACTGTAAAACTTACAGTATCGTTATTTCCATTCACAGCCTTATTCGGTTTTCCATATACCCTTTTTCCATTCTGTTTAACGGCTACAAAACCGTAAATCCATCCTGCCTTATCTGTTTCTTTAGAAACAAAACCGCTCTCACCGGCTATACCTTTGAAGTCAAGTTTTATTTCTGTTCCTCCACGAGGTACTTTAAGCCTTATCGCATTGTAGCCATAACTCTGAGGACAATTTGATTTTGCTATCTTATACCACCCATCATTTACTTTTTCCAATTTGCATTTATGTTCATTAGAGTATGAAGAAGCTATTGTTTTGATTCTAGGCAAATCCCATGTAATGAAACGTGATGCCGCATCATAAACTTCATCGTTAAATTTATTTATATCAATACCTGTCACTCTCATATATGTGGAAACAGGATCCTCATCTTTCTTTGATTTTCGCCAAAGTTCACCAATTATTCTCAGACCGTGCTTTTCCGACCAGTACTCCATAAACTGTGGTGCATGATACATGTTATCCTGATGAAACATGGCAAGATGAGTCTGTTTCATATAATCATTCAAATGATAGTTTTCTATTGTCAACCAATCAGGATATAATTGCCATAGCATCCACTGTGATGTATATTCCATCATGGCAGAATCAAAACCGTTATTCCCATCTGCCATCGTTATAAACTGGAACGAATGTCCCATTTCATGAACAAGTGCACAATATGGATAAGAATTTATTCGACACGGACGGAACCATGTCATTCCCACATTATCGTGAGCACCACCATACACTGTTCTCTCATCATCGTTGTACATCCATATAATGAGTTTGTACTTGTCAATATAGCTTTTTCCTTTTATCACAAACTTCATTTTATCTACAAAAAACTTGTAGTTATTCTCAGCCTCAGCAAGAATTTCATCCGGATAGAATCTTTTCTCAATTATCGGATTTATTTCAGGGTTCTTACCGAAAGACTTGTCCCATAGCAAAACTATATTTTCTGACTCAGCCTTATAATCGTATCCGAAATTTCCGTCTGTACTATCCAAACCATGTTTCTTTATATCTTGCTCTGGAATAAAAAGTACTTTCTTTTCCTCTGCCTTAAGGGATACATTACCTGCTAAAAACAAAGTCAACAAAACTGAATAAAAAATATTTTTCATAAGAGTTCGTTAATTAAATATCCGAAGTGATTTTTATATGATCTATTATTATATCATCATCCAAAGCTTTAACTGTCAGAACATTATTTTTTGCATTTTCAAGTTCCATCTGTAATGTAACATAAGCCTGATTTCGAAGAATATTCTCTCTCCAATTTTGTGTAAAAGGATCTTCATGTATAGAGAACGTACCCAATACTTTTCCATTAAATGAGACCTCTACACGCAAGTCACCACCATTAGCTGGTTGCATTGGAACGAAACCGATATTCAGTTTATATTTTGCAGATTTATTAACATTAAAGTTATATTCAAGTGAAGCACCTTTATCTATCATTGTGGCATTGGAACTGTGCCCAAGGCCTTTATAAACTGTATATTCTCCATTGTTTGAAACGAAGTTGCTTCCGTCAATAACTTTCTTGAATACAGGATCGTCTTTAAACAACTTATCATCCTTGTGAGTATAAATAGCAGGTTCAAAAACAGGTAAGTCTCTCGGTTTCATATCCATAAAGTAGTTCCATTTTCCACCTGACATCTTTTTATTATAATAATCCGTAAGTTTAACTATCTCATTGTATGCGTTCAATGCATCCTGTCCGGTCTTAAGAAATTTCTTATTCATCTGAGATGCTGCACGCACAGGATATTCCACCAACTGGAAGAATGCATCCTTACGATTTGCCGGTATGGAAGAAGAAAGTTTAATTACAGCCTTCTCTATTCTGTCATAATCCTCTATTCTCTGATTTGCCTCTCCTTCTGTAAAATCAGGAATACTATTAGGCATGAGCCCCCCTCTCGGATAACCCCATATCTCTACCATATTAAATCCCATGTGCTCAGGGCGACGGATTGCAGCCAGACGGTAGTATTCATTCATTATGCTTACAATCTCGTCGGCATTCTTTTCACCAAATTCACGTGAAGCCCAGTTTCTGAGATGGTCAGAGAGGTTGCTGTTGTCAATAGAGTTGATATTCCATGCCATATCCATGAACAGCTCTGTATCATATTCTGCCGGTTTTATATCACCTACGTTAAGAATCCATATTTTACGGGCATTATAATCCCAAGCTCTACGCATCTGCATATTGATTAGAGCAGGAGATGTGGTACACAACCAAAGATAGTCGTGCGGTGAACCCCAATATGATATATGATAATATATTCCTGAACCACCCTTGCGTTTCTGTTCTTCCTTATTGCTCAGGTTAGCTATATGGCCGTGGTTATCATCCGTCCACATAAGTGTGACATAATCCGGTACTTCAAGACCTGACCTGTAAACATTAAGCACTTCCTTGTAAAGAACTATTGTCTGTGGAATCTTTTTCACATCAGGATTTATATACTTCTTCAATAAATCTGTCTGTACATCAAGCACTTCGTGAAGAGCATCCCTATATTCTTCAGTAGTCTTTATTCCTTCCATACGTCCGTCGTGCACACCGCGCATGCCGACAGTCATGAATGTTTCTGTTCCGGATACGTATTTCAAGCGTTCTGCCCAATAGTTAATGATGTTGTCACGGTTGGTCTTGAAGTTATATCTTCCAATATTTGCTTTATACCATTCTCCTGCATTATTACGCATCATTGGTTCGCAATGTGACGTACCTATTACTATTCCATATTTCTGAGCAGCCTCCTTGTTTCCTTCAACTGTATAAAAAGGAGTAGTAGGTTCGTGCATGGCAGGCCATAGAGTATTTGCCCTCAGACGAAGCAGAAGTTCGAATATCTTTGAATACGTCTTAGGACCGATATGTCCAGAGAGACCTACAGGCTCATAATTCTTACTGCTCCACGGCACCAAAGCCCAGTCCTCATCATTGAGGAAAATACCACGATACTGTACGGAAGGCGACTGAACTGTCACTACACCTTTATTTACAAGAACTTCAGACTTCTTCTCCGGTGTGACGTCTGCCCACCATTCCCACGGTGATACTCCCATCATACGCGACAGTTCCAAAATTCCGTATGCTGTACCTCTTGAATCGCTTCCAGCAACGACCAGACGATTATCGTCAAGACAAATAATCTTGAATGCTTCCCATTTTCCCTTTATATCTTTTACAGATATATGTCTATTTTTTATCAAACTATCTACAGTCTTACTCTTACCAATTGTTCCAATTATAAGCTGTGATTTCCCTGAAGATACATCCTGTTCTGAGACTTTCTCCAAATCGGATTTGAATATATCAACAGCTGTATATACAACTTGTTCTTCCGACTGATCAAAAACTATACTATGCTTTCTTATCAAATTAAATGATGATGGTAAAGCACTTAAAGCAAATAATACTAAAAATACTGATAATAAAAATAATCTGTTCATACTTAAAATATTAGATTTAAAAATACTTATCTGTAATACTTTGCCAATCCTCCTTCGCTTGTTTCCTTATACACCGAAGGCAAATCATAACCAGTCTGTTTCATAACAGCTACTACCTTGTCAAATGATACGGAATGTAAACCATCGGAAAAAGATGAATATATATTGGCATCGAAAGCACGAGCTGCTGCATGGGCATTACGCTCTATACATGGTATCTGTACCAAACCACAAACAGGGTCACAAGTCATTCCCAAATGATGTTCAAGTCCCATCTCTGCTGCATATTCAATCTGAGACAGACTTCCTCCAAAAAGTTGACATGCTGCAGCAGACGCCATAGCGCATGCCACTCCTACTTCACCCTGACAACCGACCTCAGCTCCAGAAATTGAACCATTATGTTTCACAATATTACCAAACAGACCTGCAGTTGCCAGTGCCTTGAGGATTCTGCCATCAGAAAAATTACGTGATTTCCAAAGATGATAAAGCACAGCAGGAAGGACACCACATGAACCGCATGTAGGAGCCGTTACAATAAGCCCTCCGGACGCATTTTCCTCACTCACAGCAAGTGCGTATGAAAAAATCAGGCCACGTGACTTTAGAGAATCCTTATATCCCATAGCCTTTATATAATATGAAGATGATTTTCTCTGAAGATGTAATGAGCCTGGTAGCACGCCTTCCGTCTCCAGACCTCGTTCTACTGATGCTTTCATCACGTCCCACACTTTTCGGAGATAATCCCAGATACCATCACCTTCGCAAAGATTAACGTATTCCCAATAACTCAATCCGTTATCTTTACACCATGTATATATGTCGGTCATTGTTGTGAGGTCGTAAACATCGGAAGAGGAAGTACAATCCATTCCAGGAGCAGAGATGGCTCCACCTCCTACACTGAATACCAACCAGTCGTCCATAAGTTTTCCTTTATCATCGTATGCCTGAAATTTCATTCCATTAGGATGATACTCAAGAAAAACATCCGGTTTCCATATTATTTCAACAGGAGAATGCGGAGATAGAACTTCTTTTATAGCCCAATCTGTCATGTGTCCTTTACCTGTAGCGGCCAGACTTCCATAGAGTGTAACAATAAAACGATAGGCACTTATATTTCTTTCCAGAAACATCTGTGCCGCATTGCGTGGTCCCATAGTATGACTACTGGAAGGTCCTACACCAATCCTGTAAAGTTCTGTCAATGATTTCATCGTAACTAAATAATAAAGAGTTAACCCAAAAACAATCTTAATACCTATATAATAGCAAAGAGAGATAATAACACCTTTTGTTTCCTATAATAATATAACTCACAAAAGAGTTACCAAAATTTGTTTGATGCAAAAGTAGATGTATATTCAAAAAACGAACAAAACAAAAATTCCAAAAAACAACAATATAATACATAAGAAACAGCCATGTCAGAAAAAATAAAAAAAATGACAGGTCATTTCATTTTAAACGCCCTGTCATTTTAATACAAACGCCTAGGCGTTTTTACTGTACTATTTTATCCTATTTTCGAACATTATTTTCATTGAAAATAAAAAGTTGTTTTTCAGGCAATAATACCACTTTTAAAATTTCATTTTATAGTTTTTTGTTTATATTATTGTAACCTCTAAACAATGTATAGGTTATGAATAAAAGAATTTATGTTTTCATCTTACTTCTGGTATTTGCATGGTCGGCAAAAAGCCAAAGCATTTTCTCTACAATTTATAATATGGACAACGGACTAGCCAATAATAGAGTAAATGCCATTACACAAGACAAGAACGGTTTCATGTGGTTTGGAACCGATGACGGATTATGCAGATTTGACGGTATAAAATTCAAGACATACATACTGTCCAATTATATCAGTGAAAATGCAAGTAATTATATTACACATTTATTTATTGACTCAAGAAATTTGATGTGGATTGGAACAAACAGTGGAATTACAGTGTTTGACTATATAAACAACAACTTCAAGGCTTTTAATGCATTAACAAAGGATAGCATAAAGATAACATCACCAATACTAGATATTGTAGAAGACAGGAATGGAGATGTATGGATTGGAACAGAAGGTCAAGGAGTCTTCAAATTCAATCTTGCCGAGAAAGAAAGACTGACTTCTTTCAATTATTCCGGTAACAAAAATGTAACCAGCAAAATGGTTATGACTATATGTGAAGACAGTAAAAACAATATATGGTTTGGAACATATTCAGACGGTCTGTACAGATACAACAAAAATAACGGTAAAATTACGCAATATAAAGCCAACGGAAAGAAAAACAGCCTGTCGGATAACACCATACACAAAATATTTGAAGACTCTCACGGTAATCTATGGATAGGTACATTCCAAAACGGTATGGACAAATTTGATTACGAAACCGAAACATTCACAAACTATAAAGATAACTCACCGGACAACCTTTTATACCACATACACGACATAAAAGAATTCAGCCCTGGCAACCTACTTATTGCAGGAGACAACGGTGTATGCTATTTTACAACGGACAATATGAAAATAAAGAGAGCCGATGACAGCTCAATAAAATTCAGATTCAATCCTGAGAAATTTATCTATTCCATTTTTATAGACAAAGAACAAAGTTTATGGTTAGGATCTTATTTCGCAGGAATACAATTCTTCTCGCCATACCAAAGTAACTTCAAATATTTTAAATGTACAGAAAACAATTCAGGAAAAGTAGTAAACTGTATCACTAAAGATAATAATGGAGGATATTTTGTAGGAACTGATGATGACGGAATATACAAGTTCGACCCTATAAACAAAATAACAATACCCTACAGAACAGCTAAGGATATAAACTCAACCTACTATTGTATTCACGATATATTAATTGACGGCAACCTTATGTATGCCGCAACATACGAAAGAGGACTGGAAGTTACAAATCTTAAAACAGGACAAATTACATCCTATCTGAACGATCCAAAGGACAGTACTACAATACATTCATCAAAGATATTCAAACTGATGAAAGCAAGCGACGGAAGAATATATATAGGTACTGCCGACGGATTATGTTATTATAAAAAATCTACTGGGGAATTTATAAGAGTAGGCGAACTTAAAGGTATAGTACAAGCTATAACGGAAGATAACAACGGAATGATATGGGCAGGAAGTAAGACAAACGGACTTATGCGTTATGATGTAAAGAACAACAAATGTAAAATTTACAGGCATGACAGCAACTCAAATTCTATACCGCAAAATGCTATCTCTGCATTGTGTCTTGACAACAGTAAAAAACTTTGGGTAGGACTTTTAGGAAAAGGCCTATGCCTTTATGATAGCGAAAAAGACGAATTCGTAAGATATCCGGGTGCCGAGTTGCCAAACAACATAGTAGCTTCAATTATTGCATACGGCGATAATCTATGGATATCCACCAACAAAGGAATTAGTAACTTCAATCCGGGAAAAAACATAATAAAATCATATTCCAAATCAAGCGGACTGATAAACGAACAGTTCACCACAGGAGCATCCCTCATAACAGAAGAAGGAGAAATTATGCTTGGAACAGTAAACGGTTTCTGTATTTTCCAGCCACAAGGTTTAAGAGAGAATTCATATAATGCTCCACTTAAACTGACTAACGTGACTATAATGGGAAATAACATTGACAACGTAATTGACAAACTATCGGTCAGCTACGACCAATCGATGATTGGATTGGATTTCTCGGTTTTGAGTTATACATCGCCTAAAGACAATTCATATCAATATATGCTTGAGGGACTGGATAATGACTGGATAAAAGCAAGAGGAGAAAACAACCATATTTCATACAATAAACTGCCAGCAGGAAAATATATTCTGAAAATCAAAGGTCAGAACTGCGACGGAATAGATTGTAAGAACGAAATCAGACTTAATATAGAAGTTAAACCACATTTCTTAAAGAGTAATGTGGCATACTCTATTTATGTCATTGCATTCCTTTGTATTTGTTTCCTCTCAATAAGATATTACATCATAAGGAGTCATAAAAAACAGAAAAAGAACCTGATGAGACTGACAAGGGAAAAAGAAAAGGAACTATATAATTCAAAAATAGAATTCTTCACCAACATTGCGCACGAAATAAGAACTCCGCTAAGCCTCATCATAGGTCCTTTGGATCATCTGATGAAAACCACAGACATAAACGACAAATACGGTGACTATCTGAATATTATTGAACATAACTATAAAAGATTATATACACTCGTAAATCAGCTTTTGGATTTCAGGAAAGTGGATTCTGGGGTATTGGAATTTACTTACCACAAATATAATCTTAAAGAACTGATAAAAAAAACATACACCGTATTTGAATTGACTATCAAACAAAAGAATCTGCAAATAGACATCTCAAGAATAGAAGATAATTATGAAATAACCACGGATGAGGAATCTTTCATAAAGATAATGAGCAACCTGATAAGTAATGCCATAAAATATTCCCAAAAAACTATAAGCATATCGGCCGGAAGACAGAACAACAACATTATAATAACAGTCACTGACGATGGTCCTGGAATAGAAGAAAATGAAAAAAAGAAAATATTTGAGGCTTTCTATCAAATAAGGAGAAACAGTGACAGCCAGACACCGGGAATAGGTATAGGATTGCATATTGCAAATACCGTGGCACAGATGATGGACGGAAACATCACTGTTGACAACAGAAAGGACGGTGTGAAAGGGGTATGTTTTACTGTTTCACTACCTATTGTAGAAATAGAAGAAGAGAAGGACAATAAAACCATATCAAACGGAGATAACAATAACGAGAATAAAGAAATAATACAGGATGAAAAAATTGAAGATGACATAGAGGAAAAAACCGGCAAGAAAAAAGTTGTAATAATTGACGACAATCCGGACATCTTGGATTTCCTTGATAAAGTACTGAGCAACAGATATTTCATAATAACAGCAGGAAACGGAGAGGAGGGGCTGGCATTACTTGAGAGTAATAAGCCGGACATTATAGTGAGCGACGTAATGATGGAAGGTATTGACGGATTTGAAGTTTGCAAAAGAATAAAACGCAATATTAATATTTCGCATATACCGGTAATTTTGCTTACCGCAAAGACCGACACTGAGAGTAAAGTAGAAGGACTGGAAGCAGGTGCTGACGCTTACATTGAAAAACCTTTTGCAGCTAGCCATCTGATAGCGCAGATAGACAACTTGTTGAAGAAAAAAGAAGAATATCAAAGAGCATTTGCCAATAATCCACTGTCAGAGGTTCACGCAGTGAGCCAAAACAAATTGGATGAAGAGTTTATTGAGCTATGCACAAAAATAATATTGGATAACCTTGACAATACGGAATTCTCAATAAGCGCTCTTGCCCAAGAACTGAACATGAGCCGAACATCTGTATTTACCAAAATTAAAGGAATATTAGGAATGACTCCTAATGATTTCATCAAGGTAACAAAACTTAAAACAGCAGCCAAACTGCTAACTGAAGGTAAATACAGAATTTCCGAAATAACATACATTGTGGGATTCAGTTCATCATCATATTTTGCCAAATGTTTCCAAAAGCAATTTGGCATACTACCTACTGATTTTGTGAAAAATTTGAAGAGTAATGAATAATCATCTTTATGCGAATAATAAATTAATAATTATCTTCGCTGCCCTTTGGTTCAATTGAATTAACTTTGCAGTGCAATTTATTTTCGCAAAAAATGAGACTTGACAGAAACATCACTAAAATTGGCTACAAAACGGAACAGCTGCCCATATTATGGTATCTGATAAAATGGACAATCATAGGCGCAGCGGCTGGAGCATTTATAGGCTCAGCATCAGCATTACTATTGGCATCACTTAACTGGGCTACAAACTATCGTGAAAGCCACCTCTGGATTATAGCGCTACTTCCATTAGGAGGTCTTGCTATAGGACTGATGTACCATTATCTGGCGGGAACAGCAGCAAAGGGAAATAATTTTCTGATAGAGGAAATACGCTCTTCACGAAATATTATTCCTTTCAAGATGGCACCACTGGTTTATATCGGTACGGTACTGACACATTTGTTCGGAGGTTCTGCCGGACGCGAAGGTACCGGAGTACAGATGGGGGGTGCAATTGCTGACTTTATGTCGCGTTTATTCAAAATGCATCCGTACGACAGAAAAATAATGATACAGATAGGTATAGGAGCAGGATTCGCATCTATTTTTGGAACTCCACTTGCCGGTGCGGTTTTCGCCCTAGAAGTAATCATCGTTGGGCGATTGAGATATGATGCCATATTGCCAGTTTTCCTATCAGCTTTCTTTGCCAACCTTACCTGCCATGCATGGGGAATAGCACACACTCATTACAGTATAAGCTATACACCGGTAATAGACATGCAGACTTTGCTTATAGTTCTGGCTGCAAGTATAATTTTCGGATTCGCAGCAATGGTATTCTCACGTTTTATTGAGATATGGAGTAATCTGGCTAAAAGATATATATGCTACCCACCGCTACGTCCTTTTATAGGTGGTATTTTCATCGCACTAAGTGTATATATACTTGGTACTACCAAATATATAGGTCTTGGAGTTCCTACTATAGTAGCATCATTCAGTGAGGTTCAAATGTGGTATGACTTCCTTTTAAAAATACTTCTCACAACATTTACTATCGGTGTAGGTTTTAAAGGAGGAGAGGTTACTCCTTTGTTTTTCGTTGGTGCAACTTTAGGCAGTGCCTTGTCTGCCATACTTCCTTTACACGTATCATTACTGGCAGGATTAGGTTTCGTGGCAGTATTTGCAGGTGCCACGAACACACCTATCGCATGCACACTAATGGGCATAGAACTGTTTGGTGCAGATGCGGCTGTTTATATCGGTATAGCATGCGTTACGGCATACATGTTTTCCGGTCACACCGGTATTTACACATCACAGGTGATAGGAAGTCCGAAACATATAATCTTCTGGAAAAAGAAAAAAGGCAAAATGCTTGACTAAAACTGTTTTTTCAAAGAATTTCTTGATTTTTATCAACAAAGTCTTTAATTTTGAGGATATAAGCAACAAAACTGGAACTTCTGTTGTTTAGTATCGTAAAAGAACAAAGACATTCTCATTTTATGAAAAAACAGATTCTTATGATGTGTCTGGCCACAGCAATGACAGTGACAGGCACCAACACAGCAAATGCCTGCACTGGCATAACACTTACAGCCAAAGACAGTACAAAAATTCTGGCCAGAACTATAGAATGGGGAGGAAGCGACCTTAACAGCCAATACGTGATTGTTCCAAGAGGACATACAGTACAATCGTATATACCAGGAGGTGTGGACGGTATGAAGTTTACTTCGAAATATGGATATGTAGGGTTGGCTGTTGAACAAAAGGAATTCATTGCCGAAGGACTTAACGAAAAAGGACTATCTGCCGGATTATTCTATTTCCCCAAATATGGCAAATATGAAGATTACAATGCAGCAAACAAGGAAAACAGCATAGCCGATTTACAACTTGTATCGATGATCCTAGGAGAATGCAAAAATGTGGAAGAGGTTAAAAATCTAATTGATAAAGTCCACGTAATAGCCATAGACCCACGAGCATCAACCGTACATTGGAGATTTGCTGACACAACCGGAAGACAGATTGTACTGGAAATAATTGACGGAAAACCTGTATTCTATGAAAATAAACTCGGTGTATTAACAAATTCTCCAGATTTCAACTGGCAGATGATTAACCTGAACAATTATGTAAATCTCTTCCCAGGATCAGCTCCGTCACAAAAACTTGGAGAGACTGAGCTTTCACAGTTTGGAGCAGGTAGCGGATTCCTAGGTATTCCGGGTGATGTCACTCCCCCTTCCCGATTTGTAAGAGCTGCATTCTATCAGGCAACAGCACCAGTACAGAACACATCGGAAGAAACTGTACTTCAGGGATTCCAGATTCTGAATAATTTCGATATACCCGTAGGTATTGAATTTTCGCGCGGACAAGTTCCTGTAAACATACCAAGTGCCACACAATGGACTTCAGCTACCGACATGAATAACCTGAAAATATACTTCCGTACAATGTATAATAGTGCTATAAGAAGTATTGACCTAAAGGAAATTGATTTCAAGAAAGTGAAGTATCGTACCGTACCGATGGATACCCAAAAACAGCAGCCTGTATACAATATCAAAGTAAAATAAAGAAAAACGGATTGTCTCTTTCGGGACAATCCGTTTTTATATATATTTTTAAATTGCTTATCAGAACAATTTTGAAGGATATTCACCAGCATCAACCAATGCCTGAATTTTGTCAACCACACTCTGACGGTCAGCAGCGTATGTAACACCGAACCACTTTGAAGTAGTGTCAAGGACCTTAACATTAGCTGTCTTTTCGTTGATAAGTTTATTTACCATCAATGGAATAAAATATTCAGCCTTAAGATTTTCCTTATTTGCATCAAGGAATTCTGTGAAATAGTCTTCTGAATATTTGAAATAGTCAGGAGTGAATCCCCACATATTCATAGAAACAGGAGTATTATCTTCTATTCCAACCCATTCACCTTTCTCATCCTTATAGCTAACAACTCCGTCTACACGCATAATTTCAGTACGTTCTACTACTGTTGTCAAGTTACCTTCTTCGTTGGCAGAGCAAACACCACGTGCAACAGAACCACTTTCAGACAATGTATTACCTACACGGAAACCTACCATACAATAATCGTTCTTAGAACCTTCAGGAAGCTCTGAAAGATATTTGCCAAGAACAGCAAAACTATCTCTACCATAGAAATCGTCAGCATTGATTACTGCAAACGGTTCTTTAATAACATCCTTACCCATCAATACAGCATGGTTTGTACCCCATGGTTTAACGCGGCCTTCAGGGCATGTATATCCGGCAGGAAGATTATCCAATGCCTGAAACACTACTTCTACAGGAATATGGTTTTCATATTTGCTAAGAACAATCTTACGGAAATCTTCTTCGAAGTCCTTACGGATTACAAATACTATTTTACCAAAACCGCCACGAATAGCGTCAAAAATAGAATAATCCATGATTGTTTCACCATTTGGACCAAGTCCGTCAAGCTGTTTAAGGCCACCGTAACGGCTTCCCATACCGGCTGCCAATACAAATAATGTTGGTTTCATAAGTTTTAATTTTAGTTAGTAACTATGCAAAGATAGACATTATATTATTAATGAAAGACTTCTTGAACAATTTATATTCAATTGTAGTTATTTTTTTAGTATATTCGCAAACATAAAGTAACACAGGACATGAAAAAGTTTTTAAAATGGGCCGGAATAATAATATCTATTCCATTCGCCTTACTCATAATATTATCAATACTGATATACATTCCACCGATACAGAATTTTGCTGTCAAGAAAGCTGCTTCCATAGCTTCCGAAGCCACTGGTATGGATATAAGTGTAGGTAAAATAACACTTTCATTTCCACTCAACCTGAACATACATAATGTATCTGCTGTTGAGCATAACGACACAATATTGAGTGCGGGACAAATAACCCTGAAGATACAGATGCGTCCTCTTTTGAGAAAGCAGGTAGAAATTGACGCATTCGGACTTGAGGATATCAGCCTCAATACCAAAAACATGATAGAGGGACTGACATTGAAGGGACAGTTAGGAGAGTTGTATCTGGAATCGCACGGTATAGCACTAAGTCCGGAAACAGCCATTATTAACGAAATCAGAATAAAGGATACAGACTTAGACGTATGCCTCGCGGATACTGCGGCAACAGACACAACAGCAAGCGAGCCACTATATTGGAAAATAATGCTACATAAAGCTGAAATTGATAATGTGGCATTACGACTGAAAATGCCACTTGATAGCATGAACATGAAACTCAAACTTGGTTCGGCGTTACTGGCTGGAGGTATAATAGACCTGCATAAGGAAGAATATTCCATTGAGACTTTCTCTATAGGAAACTCTACAGCCGAATATACAACCGTAAGTACTGATTCCATAATAACAGAAGGATTCAACCCTTCCAGAATATCACTTTCAGGCATTAATGTAGGAGTGGATTCTATCTATTATTGTGGTAACAACATCAAAGCCGATATCAAAGACATAAGGATGAAGGAGAGTTGTGGTATGGAAATTCTTTCAGCCGGAGGAAAAATTAGAATGGACGATAGAGGTATGAACATCTCAGGACTTGAGATGAAAACTACAGACTCCTACATAGCGATGCAGGCAGCTGCAGGGATTAATATGCCTGAATTGATAAATCGGCAAAGCCAAATAGGAAATGACGGAAGTATTTCTGCCAGACTGTTGGCCGACATAGGTAAGAACGACCTGTTCCGCTTCGTGACAGGTATGTCTGAAGATCTCAAAAGAGACTTTCCTTCTGTTCCACTACAAATCAGAGCGGGAATAAACGGAAGTGTGAATGAAATACAAATAACCTCGATAAGCGCTGAAATTCCGGAACATATCAGCCTTGTCGCCGAAGGATATGCAAATGACATGTTGGACAGTACAAAAATGTGTGCGCATATAGATGTAAAGGCCGATTTCCCCAATATGATGTTTACAAAATCATTACTAGGTACGACAATAATTCCAACAGACATGACCTTGAGCGGAGTGGTAGATATGAAAAGCGACAGTATTACTACATCAGTAAAACTGCTTCAAGGAGAAGGAAGTATGGAACTTAAGGCTGGATATATGCCGAAAGATGAGGGATATTTTGCAGGAATAGACATCAAAGACATGAACATGCATAATTTCATGCCGGAAGATTCCTTGTTCAGAATAACCGCAACAATGAAAGCTGCCGGAAGCGGGTTCGATTTTATGTCGCCACAATGCGTATTGAAAGCAAAAGCAGGCATATCTAACCTGGAATATGCAAAATACACACTGTCCGGCATAAATATGAATGCCGACTTGGAGAACAGCGAAATGAACGCTTTGATATCCATCAATGATAATATGATGGATATTTCGTCTACGCTGAATTGTAAAATTGGTAAACACAATGCGAATATCTCTCCAAAGGAAATCGTAGCAGGCATAAATACTAATATTAAAAGACTTGATCTGTATGCCATGGGAATTTCGCCTGAACCGTTTAAAACTGCCGGGACTATAAATATTGAAGCACAGACAGACATGAACCAAAGACACAATGCAAAAGTCAGGATAAGTG
The DNA here is from genome assembly GCF_937912035.1 of uncultured Bacteroides sp. GTDB lineage: Bacteria > Bacteroidota > Bacteroidia > Bacteroidales > Bacteroidaceae > Phocaeicola. The sequence goes on along the minus strand of NZ_CALDPF010000047.1, from coordinate 63,041 downwards.
ACATAAAGCTGATTACTCCGAAAAAGACTTTCAGTACAAAAGACATTAACTTTGGGGCTACTATGACGAAGGACTCTCTGAGAAGTTACATTAACTCTGGCGATATGACCATGCTCCTTAGAACAGCCGACGGAATGGAAAAGATCTCGGAAAAAATAACAAAAATAGCCTCTGCAGTGGAAAAACAATGGAAAAACAGAAGAATGAATCTGGATTCTATACGCGGTATGTTACCAGAAACGACATTCAGGATATTCGCAGGCGATGACAATCCTTTTGTAAACACATTGGAAATGCGTGGTATTGGTATCAATAAAATATATGCGTCATTTGCCACATCTCAAGTTAAAGGAATAGAAAGTAAAGCATATATCTATGGATTGCATACAGACAGTTTGAGTCTGGACACTATAAACTTCAGTGCCATACAGGATTCCACTGGAATTGTGTTGACAGGAGGTATAAAAGCAGGAAAAACAAAGAAACAGGAAGCGTTCGTAATAACACTGGACGGAGGTATACAGGACAACAATTGCCAAATCGGCGAAGCCAATGCCAGCCTAATGGCCAGATATGATAATGAAAAAGGTGAAACCGGAGCTCTTATAGGAATGAAGGCTGTGCTGCGCAAGAAAGGAATCAGTCTGCACGTATTGCCTGAAAAACCTATTTTAGTATACCGCAAATTTAATCTGAGTCCTGAAAATTACATTTTCCTTGCCGACCAAGGAAGGATACTGGCAGACATGCGCTTGCTGGACAATAATGGAACCGGACTTCAGATTTATTCCGTACCTGATTCAACCTCACTACAGGATATAACAGTTGCTATAAACCGTCTTGATATAGGTGAATTCAAGCGAATAATTCCTTATATGCCACCAGTAGAAGGTATTATCAATGCAGAAGCTCATTATGTGCAACAAAACGAAAAATCGTTTATGACTGCACTTGAGACAGGAATAGAGAATCTGGCATACGCGGGAACGCCTCTTGGAGACTGGAGCATGAGCGGTGTATATCTTCCTACAGATAATGGCGGGCATCACGTAGATGGATTCGTAACACACAATGGTAACACTTTGGCTGAAATAAACGGACAATATAAATCTGCGGGAAAAGAAGGTGAACAGGACAACATTAACGCACAACTTAACATGCAACGTTTTCCACTTAAACTTGCCGGCGCATTTATACCGGAAGATCTGGCATCGTTATCAGGATATGCCAGCGCAGAAGTTTCTGTAAGTGGGTCTACATCTTCGCCTGTGATAAACGGTAATATGCTGACCGACAGCGTAAACGTTTTCATTCCAATGACATCGATGAATCTGAGGTTTGAAAACAAGCCTATAACAGTGAAAGGCAACAAACTGCTGTTTGACAAATACAGCATTTTTTCAAAAGGAAAAAATCCATACATAATAGACGGAACCGTAGATTTCTCAGACATGGCAAACATGCGTATGGATCTGATGATGACCGCCAGAAATTTTGAGGTGTTCAACTCTAAGAAGAACCGTACGTCGCTGGTATACGGAAAGATGTATATAGACCTGAATACATCCATTAAGGGAACACCGGACGCCATTTCTGTTAAAGGTAACGCAAATATTCTTGGAAGCAGCGACTTTACATACATTTTGAGGGAATCGCCGTTGACAGTTGAGGACAGACTGGCAGGAACTGTGACGTTTGTTAATTTTGCGGATACTGCCGCCATACGGAGAAAGCCTCTTCAAGAAATGCGTCCAGGAGGTATAGACATGCTGGTAAACCTTCATATAGACCAAGCTGTGCAGTGCAAAGTGGACATAAACGAAAGCGGCTCAAACTATATGCGTGTGGAAGGAGGTGGAGACCTTGCTTTCCAATACACACCGGATGGGAACATGCTGCTGAATGGACGCTATCAACTTATGAGTGGTGAAATGAAATATGAAATGCCTGTCATCCCGCTCAAGACATTCCGTATTCGTGAGGGTAGCTACATAGAATGGACAGGTAATGTGATGGATCCACGACTGAACATCCAGGCATACGAAAGAACAAGAACATCTGTTACCCAAGAAGGCCAGGCAGCAAGAATGGTAGGGTTTGATGTCGGTGTAAGTATAACAAACAGACTGAGTGATTTGGGATTTGCATTTACCCTTGATGCACCAGAAGACGGGTCAATGCAAAATGAACTGGCTGCAATGTCTGCTTCTCAGAAAAACAAGGCGGCAGTGACTATGTTGGTTACCGGTATGTACATTTCGGACAGTTCGACAGCCAAACTGGACGCAAACAGTGCGCTGAACTCATATCTGCAGGGACAAATTAACAATATAGCTGGAAATGCCTTGAAAACCATTGACCTGAGTGTAGGTATGGAGACAACAAATGCTACTGAAACAGGCGACCAGCGTACAGACTACAATTTCCAGTTTGCAAAACGTTTCTGGAACAACAGAGTACGTGTGGTTATAGGTGGCAAGATTTCTACAGGTAATGCCGCAGTAAGGGATGAGTCGTTCATAGACAATATATCGCTGGAATACAGACTAGATAACAGCGGTACAAGGTACGTAAAGCTTTTCCACGACAAGAAATATGCCAATGTGCTGGAAGGTGAAGTGACTGAAACCGGAGCTGGTATTGTGCTGAAAAAGAAAGTGGCACGGATAAAGGATCTGTTCATTTTCCAAAGGAAAAAGAAAAAGAAAGAAAAAGAACAATAATTAATTTATAATTAAAAATGGACAACTAAAAGATACCTATGTTCAAATATAAAAACATACTATATATCATTCTCCTGACTGGAATGCTGCTTTCTGGATGTTCCACTACAAAGAATCTTCCTGAAGGCGAGACTCTGTATACAGGTATAAAAAATATCAATATAGAGGATAAGGACATATCAGAGCATGGACAAAAAACTCTGGACGAGGTTACAGCTGCAGTGAGTGTGGCTCCGAACAACTCTGTACTGGGAAGTGCGAAACATCGTATTCCTTTCCCATTCGGACTGTGGATATACAACAGTTTCCAAAAATATGAGAAAGGACTTGGCAGATGGATTTTCCGCAGACTGGCAGCCAAACCGGTAACAGTATCGTCTGTAAACCCTGAGACCCGTTCAAAAATTGCATCCAATCTGCTTAAAGATTATGGATATTTCAACGGAAACGTTACATATTCCGTAGACAGTACGAAAAATCCACGGGCTGTAAAACTGAGCTATGACATCAGTATGGGACGGGCGTATCTGATAGACACTGTGACGTACGAGGGCTTTCCGGAAAATGCGGAAGACATTATAATGAAGCATTTTGACGAAAGAATAATACACAGTAATGAAAATTTCGACGTAACTCGTCTGAACAGCGAACGTGAAAGACTTGTAAATCTTTTCAAAGACAACGGATACTATTTCTTCCGTGGAGAATATATTTCTTTTTTGGCAGATACTATTGCGAGACCGGGATACGTCAAACTGAAAATAGTGCCTGGAAGTAGTATACCTAAAGAAGCAAAAACTCAATACGTTATAGGGAAAACAGAAGTGCGGCTGATTGGTCACAATGGAGAACAACCGGAAGATTCTATATGTGCAAGGGACTTCACGGTTCACTACTTCGGGAAAAAGCCAGAACTGAGATATGGGGTTCTAAGGAAAAGATTCATTTACAGGAGCGGAGAAACTTATTCGCTTACAAGGCAGAACTATACTCAGGAGGCTCTTGCACGACTGGGAGTATTCAAATTCAATGAATTCCAGTATACTCCAAGAAACGGATCAGACACTTTGGACATAAAGGTAAACTCCATGTTCGACCTGCCATACGACAGTGAACTTGAATTCAATCTTACTACTAAAGATACAAAACAAACAGGTCCGGGAGCAAAATTCAATCTTTCGAGAAAGAATTTCATGCGTATGGGGGCATCGCTTAATCTGGAGCTTAAGGGCTCGTATGAATGGCAGACAAGTTCGACAGTAGATGGCCGTAGTTCGGTGATGAATTCTTATGAACTGGGAGCCGCGCTGTCATTGCAATTTCCACGCATCATCCTGCCTTGGCTTAAAGACAGAATAGACCCGTTCCGTTTCCCGTCAAATACGAACTTTAAGGTTTATGCAGAACAGATTAACCGTGCCAGGTACTTCAAGATGCTGTCATTCGGAGGAACAGTATCTTACAGTTTTCAACCAAAGAGAAGCATGAAACATTCCGTAACACCACTAAATCTGGCATTCAACACGCTGCAGAACAGGACTGAGGAGTTCAATCAGATAGCGGAACAGAACCCTATGCTTTTTTATAGCTTGAACGACCAGTTTATTCCCTCGCAGTCGTACACCGTGACATTCGACAATTCTTTCCGAAAGCGTAAGAATCGTGTGTGGTGGGAAAACTCGTTAACAAGCGCCGGAAACATCACTTCGCTAGTGTATGCGGCATTCGGACAGAAATTCACCGAGAAAGACAAAAAACTATTAGGTACTCCTTTCGCTCAATTTCTAAAATATTCATCTGAGGTACGAAATACCGTATGGTTCAATGATATGCATCAGTTGGCATTCAGAGCTATGGGAGGTATTATATGGTCTTACGGTAACAAGACTATAGCTCCTTATACTGAACAATTCTATGTGGGTGGAGCCAACAGTATACGTGCTTTCACCATTCGTTCCATAGGTCCTGGACGCTATAAGCCATCGGCCGACAACACTTATTCGTACGTTGACCAGACAGGAGATATAAAACTTGAGGCCAACATGGAGTATCGTTTCAGAATATTGTCTAAATTTGCAGGCGGAAATCTGAATGGAGCAGTCTTCCTGGATGCCGGAAATGTATGGCTTCTCAGAGAAGATCCTGCACGCCCTGACGCACAATTCACATTCAACCGTTTTTTCGATAGTATAGCTCTCGGAACGGGAGCCGGAATACGTTATGACCTGGAGTTTCTTGTTCTTCGTCTTGACTTGGGTATTGCCCTTCATGTACCGTACGATACCGGAAAGAAAGGTTACTATAATATCCCGCGCTTCAAAGACGGAATGGGATTGCATTTTGCCATAGGATATCCGTTTTAAAAACACAAGAAACAGTGAAAGCCATGAAAAAAACTTTTATTACATTAATGACCGCCATAATCATTATGGCATGTACAGGAAACAGCAAATCAGAAAAAATAATCAATATGGAAAATGTAAAAGGAACATTGGTACGCCTGGAAACAACTATGGGCAACATCACAGTGAAACTGTATGACGAGACACCTAAGCACAAGGAAAACTTCATCAAACTAGTAAAAGAAGGTGCATACGACAGTACTCTATTCCACCGTGTCATAAAAAACTTCATGATTCAGGCAGGCGATCCGCTCAGCAAAAATGCAACAGACACTACCACACTGGGAAGCGGAGATGTAGGTTACACCATTCCGGCAGAATTCAACAAAAACCTTTTCCACAAGAAAGGTGCTCTTGCTGCTGCCCGTCAAGGAGACGAGGTCAATCCAGAAAGAGAATCGTCAGGATGTCAGTTTTATATCGTTACCGGCAGAAAATTCAGTGAAGCCCAGATGATAAATATGGAGAATCACATGAATGAGGCTCGTCTGGAAGAGGTTTTCAACAATCTGGCACGTAAACACATGAAAGATATATATAAGATGCGTAAAGCCGGTGATACAGAAGGGTTGCTTGAACTTCAGGACTCTTTGGAATCGCAGGCAAGAAACATTGTTGATAAAGAACCTGCTTTAAAATATACTAAAGAACAGAAACAAGTATATACTACAATTGGAGGAGCTCCTCATTTGGATGGAGCATACACAGTATTCGGCGAAGTTGTAGACGGTATGGATGTTGTGGAAAAAATCGAACAGGTGGGAACAAACCGTGCCGATCGTCCTAAAGTGGATATCCGTATTATTAAAGCAGAAGTAATTGAATGATAGGAATAGATAGTTCTTTAGCTTTTAAAATATGATCTCCATAAATCGTCATATCCTTGAAAATGGCCTACGCATTGTGCACAGCGAAGATACTACCACTCAAATGGTGGCACTGAATGTGCTTTACGATGTTGGAGCTAGAGATGAGCATCCTGAGCATACGGGATTTGCTCATCTATTTGAACATCTTATGTTCGGTGGCTCCATTAATATACCAGACTACGACACACCTGTACAGAATGCCGGTGGGGAAAACAATGCTTGGACCAATAATGACATAACCAACTATTATATCACCCTGCCATGCAGCAATGCCGAGATAGGCTTTTGGCTGGAAAGCGACAGGATGTTGTCACTCGACTTTAATGAAAAGAGTCTTGAAATACAAAAGAACGTAGTAACAGAAGAATTCAAGCAAAGAAATCTGAACCAACCTTATGGTGACGTATCGCACATTCTTAGAGAAATGGCATACAAAACTCACCCGTACCGCTGGCCAACGATAGGGAAAGAAATAAGCCATATCTCCAATGCGACACTCAAAGAGGTTAAAGACTTTTTCTACAGATTCTACGCTCCAAACAATGCAATTCTGGCCGTAAGCGGAAATATATCATTTGAGGAAACGATACGTCTTGCCGAAAAATGGTTTGGAGACATACCGGCCAGAGATATCAACCGAAGACAACTTCCCCAAGAAGAACAACAGACAGAAGAACGCCGTATGACAGTGTTCCGCGATGTTCCTGTGGATACACTATATATGGCATTCCATATATGCGGACGCAGAGACAAAAGTTATCACACATTTGATATAATATCTGATATTCTTTGTAACGGACGCTCATCCCGCCTGATCCAGAAACTAGTCATTGAAAAAAAAATATTCAGTTCTATCGATGCTTATATTTCGGGAAGTATCGACAGTGGACTTTTCCACATTACAGGGAAACCGTGTGAAGGAATCAGCCTAGAAGAAGCCGAAAAAGCAGTATGGGAAGAGCTGGAGAAACTAAAGAACTGTCCGGTAACAGAAATTGAACTTGAAAAAGTAAAAAACAGGTACGAAAGCGAACAGATATTCAACAATATAAACTATCTGACACTGGCTACTAATATAGCATTCTTTGAGTTGATAAGCAAGGCTGAAGACATTAATGACGAAGTACATAAATATCGTTCTGTAACTCCGAAGCAAATTTCGGATACTGCAAAGAATTGCTTCATTCCAACAAACAGCAATATTTTATATTACAAAAAAGCATCTGATAAAACTGAATGAAACAACATTACCGCACACTACTGAGTTTGGGAATACCGATAGTTATAGGGCAAATAGGAGTAATAGTTCTAGGCTTTGCCGATACACTAATGATAGGACATCACAGTACCACTGAGTTGGCTGCAGCAAGTTTTGTGAACAACATGTTCAATCTGGCTATTATATTCAGTACAGGTTTTTCGTATGGCCTCACCCCTATCGTGGGAAGTCTGTTCGGACGTGGTCTCCGTAAAGATGTGGGACGTGCCCTCAAGAATAGCCTTGCTGCCAATACTTTACTAGCTATATTAGTATGCAGTGTTATGTCATGTGTATATGCAGCTATTCCAAACATGGGACAGCCTGAAGAACTGATACCATACATACGTCCTTATTTTCTCATACTGTTGGCCTCTATACCTTTTGTACTATGGTTCAACGGTTTCAAGCAATTTGCCGACGGAATAACAGATACAAAAGTATCAATGTGGATTCTGCTTGGAGGAAATATTCTAAATATTATCGGTAACTACATATTGATTTACGGAAAGTTGGGACTACCGGAAATGGGACTTTCAGGAGCTGGTATCTCCACACTTATATCAAGAATCCTTATGGTAATAGCTTTCGTTTCTATATTTTTCATGACAGACAGATATAAGGACTTTAGACAAGGATTCAGGCAAGGGAAAGTGAACAAGACCGAATTCACACATCTCAACAAATTGGGCTGGCCTATAGCAGGACAGATGGGAATGGAAACGGCATCGTTCAGCCTTAGTGCCATTATGATAGGTTGGCTGGGAAGTATGGAATTAGCTTCATATCAAATTATGATGGCTGTATCACAAGTATGCTTCATGATGTACTACGGTATGGGAGCTGCCGTTTCGGTAAGAATAAGTAATTTTCACGGACAGGGCGACATGGAAAATGTTCGTCGCACGGCTAACCACGGATTCCATATCATTCTGGTAATGTTACTTATGACCGGTATTCCAATATTTCTAATGAGAAATCATATCGGCGGTTGGTTTACTGACAGTGAAGAAGTAAGCAGTATGGTGGCAAGCGTAATATATCCATTCCTGCTATACCAGTTCGGCGATGCATTGCAGATAAATTTTGCCAATTCATTACGCGGAATTGCTGATGTAAAACCGATGCTTCTATACGCATTCATAGCGTATTTCGTAATTTCTCTCCCTGCAGGATATATCTTCGGATTTGTGCTAGACGGAGGACTGACAGGAGTATGGATGGCATTTCCATTTGGACTTACCAGTGCAGGTATTATGTATTGGCTACGTTTCAGAAAAAAAACTCATAACTAATTATTAATTCACCACTATGTTTTCCACCAAGACAAAACTGGCATTCGGATATATAATCCTTATAGTTCTGCTTTTAGGAGCGATAGGCTATGTTTACAAGCAGATGAACCTTCTTACTCAGCCTACAGGACTGGAGGAAAGCATATATAACCGCCGCCGTACGACACACAATATAATAAGCCGCCTGTACGAGACAGAAGTAATAGGACAGGCACTGCGTACCGGTAGCTCGGACGAAATATGGCTATATACAAGAGCTATGAAAAGAGTACATCTGTCACTTGACACACTGCGAAGCCAACTGACAGACACAATACAGCAGGCACGTATCGATACTGTAAATATGCTTCTACGTGATAAAGAACGTAATATGCTCGCTGTATTGGAAGCATTGCGTACTACTCCAACGGATATCATCTACAGAAAGCAGTTGGACAGCCTTCTGCACGAACATGACTCACTTATCACAGAGAATCATGTACGTCGTCGTGTAGTAACTCACCATAATACATACACTATCCGTCATGAGCCAAAAGGTTTCTTCCGAAGACTAGCAGATGTTTTTTCACCAGGGAAAGCTGATTCAACAGAGGTGAGTAATGTCGTGGAAGAAGTATTCACAGACACGATAGATCAGGTATTCAGCCCGATTGATACAATAGCGTCAATGTTGTCCGGTATTCAGGACAAAGTATTTCAGACACGTCAGGACGAACTCCGTACACTTAGTTACAGAATTAACCGCCTCAAGATAGCCGGAAGTCATCTAAGCCAGCGTGTAAACCAACTACTTGAGAGTATAGAAGAAGACGAGCAGTCAGCTTTGGCAGCACGCATGTACCACGAACAGTCCATCCGTCGTGATGCAGCTCTTGCTATGGCTGCGATATCTGTGGCAGCAATAATTCTGGTATTGGTATTCTTCACTATTATATGGCGCGATCTGACACGCAGCAATCACTATCGTAATGAGTTGGAAAAGGCACGCGATTATGCAGAAAATCTGCTCCGCGCACGCGAAAAACTTATGCTTACTATCACACATGACATTAAGGCACCTGCCGGGTCTATAATAGGATACACAGACCTTCTGGAACGACTTATAAACGACAAACGCCAGAAATTTTATCTTGATAGCATGAAAAATTCAGCCCAACATCTATTGGCTCTTGTTACTTCACTACTTGACTATCATCGTCTGGAAGCAGGTAAAATGGATTTGAATCCTGTGACATTCCGTCCGTACCGACTGCTGGAAGACATATTCAACAGTTTCCTTCCTCTGGCTGAAAAGAAAAAAATAGCCCTTAATTACCTGCCTGAGCTTGAACAAAATCTGACTCTGGAAGGAGACCCGTTCAGAATAAGACAAATAGTGGAAAATCTGTTGTCGAACGCCCTTAAATTCACCAATAAAGGTAGTATAACTCTAGAAGTGTCATACTCCGGTGTACGACTGAAATTCAGCGTAAAGGATACCGGTTGTGGAATGAACGAAACCGAACAGAAAAAGATATTCACAGAATTTACACGTCTACCCGGAGCACAAGGTCAGGAAGGTTTCGGACTTGGATTATCAATAACACGTAAATTGGTAGAACTTCAGAACGGAGAAATAAACGTTGAGAGTACCCCGGGGCAAGGCAGCTGTTTCAGTGTAACGATTCCTTTGCCTTCGTATATTCACGAAAAGCCCGTAGATGAGACGGTAAATGAGAGTCTAGAAGTTTCACTTTCAAATATTCGAATCCTCATAATAGATGATGACAGCATACAGTTACGTCTGACACGTGATATGCTTATGAGCATTATGCCAGTAGGTAAGGACACTGTTGATAACATAGTCTGCTGCCAGTATCCGGAAGAAGTATTCACAAGAATAAAAGAAGAAAAATTCGACATCTTATTCACAGACATTCAGATGCCTGCCATGGACGGATTCCATCTTCTTGACGAAATACGCGCCATTCCGCATGAACAAGCACAAACGATTCCGGTTGTAGCCATTACAGCACGTGCCATTCCGGATGATGAAGGATTCCGTTCGAGAGGTTTTGCCGCTGTACTACGAAAACCTTTCAGCAGAAAAGACATGCTACAAGCTATATACACCGTACGTGGAAATATTAGCAATATTACTGAAACATTGAATGAAGAGGATTCAGTTCCAGAAGACAACGGAAACAAAACAAGCTGTTTGAGTTGGAATTTTGCACGTCTCACAGAATTTTCCATGGACGATGAAGAAGCTGCACGCTGCATACTTGCCACTTTTGCCGATGAGACACGTAAAAATATACGTAAGCTTAACGAAGCAATAAACAACGATAATACAAAAGAGATATGTGCCATTGCCCATAAGATGCTTCCAACTTTCATAATGATTGAAGCCAAAGACGCAATACCCGCATTACAATGGCTTGACGAACATAAAGAAAAAGATACAGATCAGGCAACAGCCAGAAATCACGCACTAACAATTATAGAAGTGGCAACAAAAGCTGTTGAATCAATCACCTAAGAATCCATAATTCCGGATTCAGTTTTTCCTTTTCTTTTCGCAACTGGAAATGCAATACAGTATTGCCATCGGCATCAGTATTGATCTGACCGATTACATCACGTGTTTTAAGCTGGCTTCCCTGCTTGACAATCACAGACTCGAGATTACAATAAACAGATATATAACTTCCATGACGCACAAGCACATTAGCAAGTCCATTATACTGAAATACAGCGGTAACCTCACCGTCGAAAATAGTACGTGCCATTGCACCAGACTTGGCTTTGATGTCTATCCCCTTATTATCCAAACGGACATTCCTTAAACCCTCTACCTGATACTGCCCGTACCGGCCGACGATTACGTACGGTCCAGTAACAGGAATAGGCAAATTACCTTTGTTGCGTTCAAAAATTCCGGATAGTTTACGGTCTGAATCATCCACCTTATAGACGTCCATCTGTTTCTTTTCCTTAATGACATTCTTACTCTCAGACTGTTTTCTAACCTGAGATTCCTTACGTCTGCGCTCTTCCTCTTCTCTTTTACGTGCAGCTTCTATTTCTATGGCAATCAGACGATCTATTTCAGCATTAAGTCTATTTGCTGCCTTACGTTGCTTTTCCAGTTCATTACGAAGCTGAATTTGCTTCTTTTGCATAGACACCAGAATTTTTTTCCTTTCCGATTCCTGAATTTCAAGTTTCTTTTTCTCTGATTCCTGATGTTCGAGCAATGCGACCTTTGCTTTATACGTCTCCTCAGTAATCTTCTTATGTTCTTTTATTTCCAACAGTTTAGTCTTTATTTCTTCCCCTTTAAGCCGTTGGAAATCCGCATATTGTTTTACATAACGTAAACGTCTGTACATCTGGCTAAGATTATCAGCCGAAAAAATAAACATAAGCTTTTCTTGTATTGTACTGTTACGATGAAGATATCGGAGTGATTTTTCATAACGTTCACGTTTAAGCCTAAGATCCCCGTCCAATATTTTCGTTTCACTTTCCAAACGATTTATTTCCTGCTGAATACTATTCAAATCTCTCTGAATAGAAGTCAGATACCGGCGTCTTTCTGCAATCTGACCACTTATAAGAGCCAAATTATCCAACTGACTTTTAACATCTTTTCCCGTAGACTGAAGCAGTGTCTCCGATTCATCTATCCTACTGTGCAGCTCATTACGTTCTTTCTCCAACTGGCGAATCTTGGGTGTTGATTGCGGAAAAGCCATCTCAGGCAAAAGAAGGAAAAAAAGAAGAATAACAAGTGAAAAGCAGACAAAGTTCTTCATTATAAATTATTAATTTTTAATTATTAACTTAACCAGTTCCTGTACAGATATCCTCTTATATTTAGACGGCACTTCAGACTTTGCATCCCAATCAGAGTCAGTTCCTATTCTGGACAACCTCATCCCTAATGTATAATTCTTCGAAGTACCAACGGAGCTCATCTCTATCAATTGTGGGAAAACATCATTACCGAGCATGGTAAAATCGTTATAATGACAATGAAGAGAAAATGGCAGATTCTTCAAAGAAATCACGGTTTCCTCCAAACGGCCGTCAGTTGCTGAAGTATAAAAACTATAGCCTATTTGTCTACTGCCTTTAACCTGCAGTTCTGCCTGTCCTCCTCTAGAAGTAAGTGTGAACTTTCCGGCATCTTCTACAGACAATCTATCCCTTCCGGGTATAAATATCTCATTCAAAATCAAAGACTGAAGAATATTAAAGTCAAGCTGTGTATCAAGCAAATTGCCTAGTTCGACAAAATCAAGCTCAACATAACGTTTATTCATACGATCAATAGCCAAAATTCTTTCAGGAGTGATATCAATACGTGCCACTTCAATACCCAAAAAAGGAGCCACACTGATACGTACTATCTCACCACGACGTATACGCATATTGGCATTTACGCTCATAGATGAAGAAATTCCCGTATTAAGCTCTATACGGGCACGGGCCGTAAGATTCTTTCGCAACGGAGTCCACTCTATTACCTTTTCCATATATTCCGTTCCGGAAAGCCCACCTATCATAGTGTTACGCAACGTATTTCTGGAAGCGGTGCATGAAGCAAGAAGAAATACAAACAAAACTATATAGCTGATTTGTTTCATAACACACTATTATTCAATATATTTACGTAAAGCTATTTTCTGTTTAAGTCGTTTTATCTCTTTTTCCGGACGTGGAGTTACACCCTCTTCCTGCGAATCGTCTATTTTGATTGCTTTCTTCCAGTATTCAACAGCCTTCTCCTTCTCTCCTAACTTAAAATAAATATCACCACAATGTTCTACTATAACCTGACTGCTCTCACCACCGTTCTTCATTGCCTGCTCAATGTATATACGCGCCTCCGTATATCTTCCCTTCTCAAACAGAATCCATGCATACGTGTCAAGATAAGTAGAATTTTCCGGTTCCGCCTTCACGGTGATAAAGCTCATCTCCTCGGCCTTGTCAAGATTTACACGTTCCACAGACAGATAATAAGCATAATTATTAAGCGTATTAATATTTTTAGGATTGTAGACCAACGACGAATCGTATGCCGCATACGCCTCGGCTTTCATATCACGCGAATGGTATAAATCTCCAAGAATAGAATAAAAATCAGAAGCAATATTCTTATCACTCTTCTCGTTTATCTGCTGTACTCCTTTATTGAATACTTCAAGAGCTTTGTCTGTTTCTTCCTTCTGATAGTGTGCCAAACCAAGATAATAATAAAACTCCATAGCTTCAGGATTATATACCATAGCGGGAGTCGCCACACGTATAACCTCGTCCAGATTGTTGTCACTTATAGCATAACTCAAAAGCTGAAGTCTGGCAGGCTTGTTCTCAGGATCCAGACTCAACACTTTGTTAAGTACAGGAACAGACTCCTTTTCCATTTTCTTAGTTATAAGATACTGGGCATAAAGCATCGGAATATCAGCATTAGGCTGTTTCTTGGTCATAATAGTTTCAAACAAACGAATAATTTTCGTACTGTCTCTGTCCGTCTGTTCCGATTTCATTATCAACTGGCGCATGAATTCCAGTTTCAATTTAGTATCCACATTATCATTAACAAGTATTGAATCGAGTTGCACAGCGTACAAGCTATCCTGACCGGTTTTCTGATAATAAGAAGCCAGTGAAACCATTGCAGGAGCATAGTCAGGTTCTTCATTCAAAATATCTCTATATACTTTCAAAGCTTCATCATTACGGCCATTGCTAAGATATACATCGCCAAGAACAGTTTTGTAACGCATGTCATACGGATATTCATCTACAAGCGACTGAATCTCACTGAAAGCCTTATTCATATCGTCAAGCTGCAAATAGGCACGGAACTTCTCCATACTTATTTGTTCAGATTTACCATCTAGTTCTTCTATACGATTGAGAGTCGCTACCAGACTGTCATAACTTTTCGTCCGATTATAAAGATCGGCAAGTGAAAGCAACGGTTCTAAACGTGCAGGAAATATCTGAGCCATGTCTTCGTAAACGGAAATAGCCTTTATCCAATTCTGCTTGGATTGATAATAAGATGCAAGCGTCTGTTTATACCAGAAATTACTGTCGTCCGAGCGTACAGCCTGTTTCAGGGCTTCTTCTCCTTTTGATTCCTGACCAAGGAACATATAGAATTGTGATATCTCATACAGAACAGCGGCAGCACCTGGATAGATATCCAGACAATGACTGTATAGCTGAAAGGCTGCATCATACTCACCCTTCTGCTTCATACGCACTGCTTCTAGAAAATAGTAATCAAACTTGCGGCGCTGTTCGTATGTCAATGGATCCTTAAGTTCAATCGAATCTTTTTCCTTTACTGACAACTTATTTTTTAATGTTCCACACGAAGAAAACAACAAGACAATTATTAAGAGTAAATATGGCATTTTTTGAATTTATAATTAAGAACAAACAATTAATAACCGGAAGTCACTTCCTTCCACTATGCCCAAAACCGCCTTCACCACGTTCAGTATCATCCAGAACCAAAGTCTCTTCCCATTCAGCTTGTTCGTGACGCGCAATCACCATTTGGGCAATACGTTCTCCATCCTCTATAATGAAAGGTTCCTGCGACAGATTAACCATAATAACACATATCTCCCCTCTATAATCTGCATCTATAGTACCAGGACTGTTCAATACTGTTATTCCTTTCTTTATAGCAAGACCACTACGCGGACGTACTTGTGCTTCATATCCGGCAGGCAAAGCCATAAATAGGCCTGTAGGAACCAGACAACGCTGAAGCGGCAGAAGAGTGATAGAAGAATCGATATTGGCACGAAGGTCAAGACCAGCCGAAAGAGGAGTTGCATACTGTGGCAACGGATGTTTTGATTTATTGATGATTCTAATCTTCATATAGATATAATATTTTTACGGACACAAAGTAAATAGAAATATTTTATTTATCAAAATCAAACAGCCGGTAGGCTATTACCATTAATTTTTCTATACAAATCAAGCGCATAGACATCTGTCATACCGGATATATAATCAAGAACAGCAATAATCCTTCCATAAAGTGTTGGAGCAGATATATCATATTGGGTAGAAACTCTATTGATCAACAGTTTGGAATATGCTTTGTCCGGATAACACACTGCTTCTATCATTAAATCAGTAAGGGTAGATATAACCTGATAACCTGCCAATTCTATATCAACAACATCCTTAGAGCAATATATACGATTAAATGCCGTTTGCGAGCATGTCTCGTAAGCTTTCCTGACATGTTCATCAAGGTGATTAATAAGTGGCCCTGAAAACGTACCGGCAAGTATACTTTCCTCGTTCTCAATAAAGACACGTGTGCATTCTTTTATAAGGATACCAATAGCAGTGCTCCGAAGGTAGGCTATCTGTTCATTAGTATCAGTAACCATAGAACATATCATATCGGTACGTTGTAATCTTTCCGGGGAAAGGAATCCCCTATACAACTGTTTTGTCTCTTCGGTAGATAATATTTTAAGTTTGTGAGCATCTTCTATGTCCATCATTTGATAGCATATATCGTCAGCAGCTTCAACAAGATAAACCAATGGATAGCGGGCATACCTGACAGGTTCTCCTTCATTACTTAATCTTATAATACCAAGTTCATCTGCAATTTTTCTGAAAGACTCCACTTCTGTTATAAAAAAACCAAACTTTTGCTTGTTTCCAGCCAGTATAGAAGAATATGGATATTTAACAATTGAAGCCAAAGTGGAATATGTCATAACAAAACCTCCCTGACGACGTCCTTTGAACTGATGAGTAAGCAAGCGGAAGGCATTGGCATTTCCCTCAAAATGAATAATATCATTCCATTCTTCAGAGGATAGCATATCCTTAAGAATTTGGCCCTTCCCCTCTGAGAAATATGTACCTATAGCTTTCTCACCAGAATGTCCAAAAGGTGGATTTCCCAAATCGTGGGCCAGACATGCAGCAGACACGATAGACCCAATCTCGCAGACATGAGTATCAGTCAGTTCCGGGTGCTTCTTAATAAGTTTTTGCGAGACCTCATTTCCTAAAGAGCGTCCTACACACGATACCTCCAAACTGTGTGTAAGACGATTATGAACAAAGATGCTCCCAGGCAAAGGGAACACCTGAGTTTTATTCTGAAGACGTCGAAAAGGAGCCGAAAATATCAGGCGATCGTAATCACGTTGAAATTCCGTTCTATCATCTTTCCCAAGTGTATGAAGATGTTCAAGACCAAATCTTTTATTTGAAATTAGTTGTTGCCAATTCATGATTTTAACTGACCACCAAATTTGCGCCTGAGGTTATATTTAAAGCTTCCGGGTGCTCCTTAATATATGATTCTATATGACGTACACGTTTTTCCTCCAAGATTTCATCCACTGCTATAAGTATGCCTGTTTCTTCAACATCACCAAAGCCATAGTTGATGGCAGTACCGAACATACGCATTGTTGGAGAAAGACTCATATATGCATTAACTAAAGGAGGTATGTTATATCCTAATTTACGAACTTCAGTATTTAAAATCTTATAATCTTCTTTGAAAGTATCACAACAGAAAAGGCTCTCAAGTTGTTTTACGTCTGTTTCAATTTCAAGAGGCTGTACTGGTGTAATCAAAGCATCAGGATCACTGAAGTGCTTATTAAGAAAATAAAGAATCATATCGCGTCCGTAACGGTTATAACTAGGATACATTGTCATTTTACCGAAATAATATTTCATTTTAGGATTAATGACGGTAAGAGCTCCAAGACCATCCCAAAGATTGTCTAAAGCAAAAAGCCCTTTAGATCCTGCACGACTTGACTGATATTCCAAAGTAACGAAAGAACGTCCAAGTTCAACGGTATACGGCAAATACTCCTTCAAAAATTTCTCGGAGAAATTAAACATATGAGCAGTAGCCAATACAGGTTTACCATGTTTGTCAAATTCAACTTCGTCACCAAACAAATAACGGTAGCCTCCAAGTATTTCTTCTGCATCAGGATTCCATACCACAAGCTGCTTATATGGATTTTCCATTAAATCATATTCATCAAGATCAAGAGATTTACCTGTACCTCCACCAGCCTCACGGAAGGCAATTTCACGCAAACGGCCAATTTCCCTTAATACATTAGGAGAATCTTTCCAAGTAACAATATATATCTCATTGTTACTCTTATTTGTAAATCTTAATCGTTTTTCTTCTGTTAATTCCGATTTTAATATTTCTTTATCAATCGGTGTAATAATATCTTCCATATATCCTCTATATTCTTGTTGTTTTCTCTGCAATGCTATAATTTATATATCAAATCGCGAACATATTCTGCCCATTCTGTATGCGAACGCGTTTTATCAAAAGTCTGCCATGGTATTGGCTTTCCTATTGTTATTTTGAATGTTTTATGCCTGTTCTTATACATTTCATCAGCCAAATAAAGCATGGCTATATTAAACTTTATCCCTAAGAATTTACACAAGTTTGCCAAATTATAAAAGAAATCAGAATTACGTCCTTCAAAATGAATAGGAACAACGTCACGCTGAGACTCAATACTCTTAGATATGAAAGTTTTTTTCCATTCAAGGTCCTTAATAACACCTTTATTTCTTCTAGAACACAAACCCGCCGGAAACATTATAATATGTTCGTTAGAACGAAAACCCGCCTCAACCATACGCGGAAAGTCTCTCGACTGAGAGCCTGTTTTATTAATCGGTATACATAAAGGCGCCAAACCATGAAGATTCATCAGCAAATCGTTTACAAGATATTTGATTCTCCCATTATAATGTTTCCCCAACACATATCCTAATGCGATTCCGTCCTGACCTCCTAAGGGATGATTTGAAACGAATGTAAACAATCCTGTTTCGGGTAGATTTTCAAGCCCTTCTACTTCTAATTTTATATCAAGATATTTCATACAAGCCTCCAGAAAATCAACGCCTGTTTTATCGGAAACACTTGATAAAAAACTATTTATCTCTTCCTGATGAACTATACGTTTTAAATATGATACTACAAAACGGGGGATACGGCGAGCTTTTTTACCTGCCTTTTCCTTCAGTATTTTATCAATATCAATCAGAAATACAGAATTGTCTGACATAAGTCTTCTTATTTTTTCGGGTTATTCAGCGCAAAAATAGTGTATCTTTTGCAAAAAGTTACATTTTAGGGCAAAAATTACACAATAGCATGCAAAAAAAATATATAACAAAGCATTTAAGGACAGCTTTTTTGCATTTGTTTTACACTATAAACACTTATCAATACGAGGGCGTATACCTGTTGATAACTTTTGGAAAGATTTTCACTCTTTCATACATTAGTTTTGTAAGGAAATTTATAATTTTACGGCTAATTTGGATAATAAGGTATAAAGATAAAAAAACAATATATATGGACGATGCAAAACATACTTACCACATACCGGTATTACTTGACGAAAGCATAAACGGACTAAACCTAAAAAAAGAAGGTATTTATGTTGATGTCACCTTTGGCGGTGGTGGACATTCAAAAGAAATTCTAAGACGAATGGACAAGACCTGTAAGCTATATAGCTTCGACCAGGATGAGGATGCCGAAAGAAACATCGTCAATGACAGCAGATTTACATTTGTAAGAAGTAACTTCAGGTATCTGAAGAACTTTTTGAGATATTACGGAGTTACTGAAGTAGATGGTATTTTGGCTGATTTAGGAGTATCTTCACATCATTTTGATGACTCTGAACGAGGATTTTCATTCCGTTTCGAAGGAAAGCTGGATATGAGAATGAATAAAAGGGCTGGTATGACTGCTGCCGACATAGTTAATAATTACGACGAAGAAAAGTTGGCAGATATTTTTTATTTATACGGAGAGTTAAAAAACAGCAGAAAATTAGCCTCTACTCTGGTCAAAAGAAGAGCAGTAAAACAATTCGACACAATTGGAGATTTTCTGGATGTTATAAAGCCTCTTTATGGAAGAGAAAGAGAAAAAAAAGAATTAGCAAAAGTTTTTCAAGCTTTACGGATAGAAGTTAATCAGGAAATGGAAGCTTTAAAAGAAATGTTAATGGCAGCTTCGGAAGTTCTAAAACCTGGAGGAAGACTTTCTGTTATTACGTATCATTCACTGGAAGACAGAATGGTTAAAAACATTATGAAAACAGGAAATATCGAAGGTAAAGCTGAGCAGGATTTCTTTGGAAATATTAAAACGCCATTCAGAATTATCAATAATAAAGTAATTGTTCCAACTGACGTTGAAATAGAAACCAATCCAAGGTCTAGAAGCGCAAAACTGAGGATTGCAGAGAAAAAATAAATAAATTATAAAGATATGGGTAACAAAGATTATTCAAACAACGGACAAAAGAATTCCAGCATTACATGGAGGAATATTCTTGGAGGTGACATTCTGGCCCATGAATTCTTTAAAAGACAGATAAATCTGTTATGCCTGATTGTAGTACTCACCATTGTTTACATAGACAACAGATATTCAAGTCAAAGAGAAATGATTGAGATAGATAAATTGAAAAAAGAACTGACAGACATAAAATACGATGCCCTGACTATTTCGTCTGAACTGACAGAAAAAAGCAGACAGTCAAGAATAGAAACATATATTTCAGAAAAAGGGACTCCACTGGAGACTTCTGCCAAACCACCATATTTGATAAAGGAGGATTATTAATGATACCGGGACACAAGAACATAACTCTAAGATATACTTTTTTTGTTCTGATAATGGCCCTACTAGCCATTGCAGTAATTGTTAAGGCCGGTATTATCATGTTTGCGGAAAGACAATATTGGAAAGACGTTGCAGACAGATTTGTACGTGAGAATGTCATTGTCTTTCCAACAAGAGGCAATATTATCTCTGCCGATGGAAAACTAATGGCCAGCAGTCTGCCGGAATTCAGAATATATATGGACTTCAAGGCTGGAGGAGTAAAAAAAGACACTATGCTAATGAATCATTTGCAAGAAATATGCGAAGGGCTTCATAGAATATTTCCAGACAAAAGTGCTGCCGAGTTCAGAAAAACAATCCTAAGAGGTAGAAAAATGGGAAGCAGAAACTATCTTCTCTACCCAAACAGAATTTCATATATTGAATATAAAGAAGTAAAGAAACTCCCGTTATTTTCGCTCAACAGATACACCAGCGGACTTCATGAACTGGCATATAACCAACGCAAAAAGCCTTTTGGTTCACTAGCGATGAGAACTTTAGGTGACTTATATCCTGACACCGCATTAGGTGCCAAGAACGGACTTGAGCTAACGTATGACAAATATCTGAAAGGTGAAGTGGGTATCACTCACAGACAGAAAGTACGTAATATGTATCTGAACATAACAGACAAAGAACCTGTTGACGGATGTGACCTTATAACAACGATAGATGTCGACATGCAGGATATAGCGGAAAAAGCCCTTGTAGATCAATTAACTAATCTTCAAGCAGAAGCCGGAGTAGCCATAGTAATGGAAGTAAAAACCGGAGAGGTTAAGGCCAATGTAAATATGACAAGAGCTGGAGATGGAAAATATTATGAAATGAGAAATCTAGCCGTAAGTAACCTTATGGAACCGGGATCAACTTTCAAAACTGCATCCATAATGGTGGCAATGGAAGATGGATATATCACACCTGATTATGAAGTTGACACAGAGCAAGGTATTGTTAATATGCATGGCAGTAAGATGAGAGACTGGAACTGGTATAAAGGTGGTTACGGAGTTATAAATGTAACAAAAATACTTGAAGTATCATCCAACATAGGTGTTTCAAGAATAATAGACAAATTCTATGGCGACAACCCACAAAAATTCATCGACGGTATAAAAAGGATGAGTATTGACACTCCATTGAACTTAGGATTCACAGGAGAAGCCAGTCCTAGAATACTTGGACCTAAAGAAAGATATTTTGCAAAAACCACTCTACCATGGATGAGTATAGGTTACGAAACTCAGATACCTCCTATATATATACTTAACTTCTACAATGCTATAGCAAACAACGGCAAAATGATAAAGCCTAAGTTCGTAAAAGCAATTACAAAGGATGGTAATATTATAAAAGATTTTCCAACAGAAGTTATAAATGAAGAAATATGTTCAGAGAAGACTTTGGAACAAATTAGAATGATACTTAAAAGTGTAGTAGCTAACGGTCTTGCAAAACCGGCAGGCAGTAAACTATTCAGTGTTTCTGGAAAAACTGGTACTGCACAGATTTCACAAGGTAAATCAGGATATAAAAGTGGAGGAACAAAGCATTTGGTTAGTTTCTGCGGATACTTTCCGTCTGAAAATCCTATGTACAGTTGCTATGTTGCCATTCAAGCGCCCAAAGCAAGTCCTTCAGGTGGTGTACAGGCAGGTAGTGTCTTCAGCAGAATTGCAGAAAGAGTATATGCCAAGCATCTGTTCTTTGATCTTGCACAAGCAAAAGATTCTACATCTGTAATGATCCCTGATACAAAAAACGGTAATGTCAGTGAAACCAAATATATTCTTGGTGAACTAGATATCAACTTCAACGAACCAAGTAATAACACACTATGGTGTAAAGCTGCAGGAGAGACCAACAATGTCAGACTTACAGAACTGAACATAAATGACAAACTTGTTCCAAACGTCAGAGGTATGGGAGCTAAAGATGCCGTATTCCTACTTGAAGAAAAAGGATTAAGAGTAAGACTGAACGGAATGGGAAGAGTGGTCTCACAAAGTATTATTCCTGGAAGTACAGTACAAAAAGGCCAAACGATAACATTAACATTAAAACATTAGAGAACTTTAAAATACAAAATCCATGCTTCTAAAAGAATTACTAAAATCTGTCGGTAAGTATGAAACAACAGGCAGTGAGGAAATAGAAATCAACGGAATAGAGATTGATTCCAGAAATATAAAAGAAGGAAACGCTTTCATAGCTATAAAAGGGACTCAAGCTGACGGACACAATTATATAGGAAAAGCTGTTGAACTTGGAGCTATAGCTATCATTTGCGAAAAACTACCGGAAACAACCGTAGGTAATGTTACTTACATTACTGTAAACGATACAGAAGAGGCTGTTGGAAAAATAGCAACCAATTTTTACGGAAATCCGACAGACAAACTGGATTTGGTTGGAGTGACCGGTACTAATGGTAAAACTACTATTGCCACATTATTATATAATATGTTTAGAGCCTTTGGTTATAAAGTAGGACTTATATCAACAGTATGTAACTACATTGACGATGAAGCAATTCCTACTGAACATACTACGCCAGATCCTATAACACTTAACAAGTTACTTGGCAGAATGGCAGATGAAGGATGTAAATATGCTTTCATGGAAGTCAGCTCACACTCTGTAGCCCAAAAAAGAATAGGAGGACTCAAATTCGCCGGTGGTATATTCACCAATCTTACAAGAGACCATTTGGACTACCACAAAACTGTGGAGAACTATCTGAAAGCGAAAAAGGCATTCTTCGACGGACTGCCAAAGACAGCTTTTGCACTGACCAATACCGATGACAAAAACGGGTTAATTATGGTACAAAATACAAAAGCAAAAGTTGCCACATACTCGCTACGCACTATGGCTGAGTTTAAAGGAAAAGTCCTTGAAGACGGTTTTGAAGGAATGCTAATGGATATCAACAATACAGAAGTAAACGTACAGTTTATAGGAAGATTCAATGCCTATAACCTCCTTGCTGTTTATGGTGCAGCTTGCCTTCTTGGTAAAAAGTCAGAAGATGTATTACTACATCTCAGCACTTTGCGTCCAGTAAGCGGAAGATTCGACTCAATACGCTCACCTAAAGGTTATACAGCAATAGTTGACTATGCACATACACCAGATGCACTTGTTAATGTACTGAATGCCATACACGACGTATTAAAAGGTAGAGGGAATGTCATTACAGTTGTAGGTGCCGGCGGAAACAGAGATAAAGGTAAAAGGCCGATAATGGCACAGGAATCTGTAAAACAAAGTGATAAAGTTATAATTACATCAGACAATCCACGTTTCGAAGAGCCCCAAGACATAATAAATGATATGCTAGCAGGACTAAACAAAGAAGAGATGAAAAAAGTAGTAGCTATAACAGACAGAAGAGAAGCAATACGTACAGCCTGTATGCTGGCTAACCCAGGTGATGTGATACTTATTGCCGGTAAGGGTCATGAAAACTATCAGGATATAAAAGGAGTTAAATATCATTTTGATGATAAAGAAATAGTAAAAGAAATTTTCAGTAACGAATAAAGAAAGCTAAAATGTTATACTATCTATTCAAATATCTGGAGCAGTTCGACTTTCCTGGTGCAAGAATGTTCGGATACGTATCTTTCAGAGCTCTTATGGCTGTTATACTGTCACTATTGATTTCTGCTATTTTTGGAGAGTTCTTTATAAAAGAACTTAAGAAAAAACAGATAACAGAAACACAGAGAGATGCTTCGATAGACCCTTTCAATGTAAACAAAAAAGGGGTCCCTACAATGGGAGGTATTATTATAATAGTAGCGATACTTATTCCATGCCTCCTGCTTGGAAAATTGCACAATGTATATATGATACTAATGCTGATTACTACAGTATGGTTGGGAACTCTTGGATTCCTTGATGACTATATAAAGGTTTTCAAGAAAGATAAAGAAGGATTACATGGTAAGTTTAAGATTATTGGTCAGGTAGGGTTAGGGTTTATAGTTGGTCTTACATTATATTTGAGTCCTAATGTCGTCATCCGTGAGAATGTTGAAATTCAAAGAGATGGTGAGGTAGTTGATGTGATACATAAGGCTCAGGATGAAAAATCAACAAAGACCACAATACCTTTCTTCAAAAACAACAATCTCGACTATGCAGATTTTGTAGGATTCATGGGAAAACATGCTCAAGCCGCAGGCTGGGTAGTTTTCGTCATAATAACAATTTTCGTTGTGACTGCCGTTTCAAACGGAGCCAACCTGAATGATGGGATGGACGGTATGACAGCAGGTAATTCAGCTATTATAGGTGTCACGCTTGGTATATTGGCATACGTATCAAGTCACATCGAATATGCCTCATATTTAAATATAATGTATATTCCAGGAAGTGAAGAACTTGTTATATTTATATGTGCATTCATTGGTGCGCTGATTGGTTTCCTATGGTATAACGCATTTCCTGCCCAGGTCTTCATGGGAGATACAGGTAGTCTGACCATAGGAGGTATAATAGCAGTCTTTGCTATAACAATACACAAAGAATTACTTATACCTATATTGTGTGGAGTATTCCTTGTTGAGAATTTGTCGGTAATACTTCAGGTAAAATATTTCCAAAGAGGTAAAAAAAGAGGTGTAAAACAAAGAATATTCAAACGCACACCTATACACGACCATTTCAGAACAACTATGGCACAGCTTGATCCTAACTGTTCATATATATTTACTGGACCAAGCAATGTTTTCCACGAATCAAAAATAACAGTAAGATTCTGGATTGTTACAATAGTTCTGGCAGCAATAACAATAATAACTTTAAAGATAAGATAAAACTAGTTTACCATGGCAAAAAGAATTGTCATTTTAGGAGCCGGTGAAAGCGGAGCGGGAGCTGCCGTACTGGCAAAGAAACAAGGATTTGACACATTCGTTTCGGATATGTCGATGATTAAGGACAAGTATAAGTACATGCTTGATAGTAAAGGTATTGAATGGGAAGAAGGTAAGCATACAGAAGAACTTATACTCAATGCTGACGAGGTTATCAAAAGCCCCGGAATACCTAATGATGCACCTATGATTCTAAAGATCAAGGAAAAGAACATTCCTATAATTTCAGAAATAGAATTTGCAGGAAGGTACACAAATGCTAAAATGATATGTATTACAGGAAGTAATGGTAAAACTACTACTACATCACTCATCTACCATATATTCAAAAAGGCTGGTATGAATGTAGGACTTGCAGGAAACATTGGGCAAAGTTTGGCATATCAAGTAGCAGAATGCAACTACGACTATTATGTAATTGAATTAAGTAGCTTCCAACTTGACAATATGTATGACTTTCATGCCAACATAGCGGTTTTAATGAATATAACACCAGACCATCTTGACAGATATGAATATAAGATGCAAAACTATGTAGATGCAAAATTCAGAATCATACAGAACCAGACTGAGAACGATGCGTTCATATTTTGGAACGACGATCCAATTATACAGAGAGAATTACATAAATACGGAATACACGGTCATTATTATCCTTTTGCCGAAAAGAAAGAAGAAGGAACTGTGGCATACGTTCAGGAAAAAAGAATATGTTTTACAGAACCAATTGCATTTAATATGGAACAGGAAGAGTTGGCACTAACAGGTAAACATAACCTGTTCAACTCAATGGCTGCCGGATTGTCAGCAAATATTGCTGGGATAAAAAAAGAGTGCATAAGAGAAGCTCTGAACGATTTTAAGGGAGTAGAACACAGACTTGAGAAAGTGGCTAGAATTAAAGGAGTTGAATATATAAATGATTCTAAAGCCACTAACGTAAACTCATGCTGGTATGCCCTACAAAGTATGACAACAAAAACTGTTTTAATTCTGGGCGGTAAGGACAAAGGTAATGATTACAATGAAATAGCTGACCTTGTTAGAGAAAAATGCAGCGGACTTATATTTATGGGACTCCACAATGAAAAGTTACATGATTTCTTCGATGATTTCGGACTTCCGATAGCTGATGTCCAAAGTATGGAAGACGCCGTAAACGCAGCATACAAGATGGCAAAAGATGGTGAAACAGTATTGTTAAGCCCTTGTTGTGCAAGTTTCGACTTATTCAAAAGCTATGAGGACAGAGGTGAACAATTCAAGAACTGCGTAAAAAAATTATAATCTGACATAAAGATGGATTTGCTAAAGAAATTATTCAAGGGCGACAGGATAGTATGGATAATATTCATGCTATTCTGCCTTATATCAATAATAGAGGTGTTCAGTGCTTCAAGTACACTTACATTCAAGTCTGGTGACCACTGGAGACCTATAACATCTCATATAACACTTATCATGGCAGGTACCATCATAGTTTTCTTTACACATTTAATGCCATGCAGATGGTTTAAAAAACTTAATATGCTCTTACCTTTATCATGGGGACTTTTATTAGCTGTACTGATAAAAGGAGCAATGACCAATGGAGCCAGAAGATGGATTGACTTGGGTTTTTTCCAGTTCCAACCATCTGAAGTGGCAAAAATGGCACTAATTATTTCTGTTGCCATAACTCTGGCAAAATTCCAGCAGGAAGATGGTACAGACAAAAAAGCTTTTAAATATATACTTATATCAACAGGTATAACAGTTATGTTGATTGTCACAGAAAATCTATCTACTGCTGCATTATTGTGTGCTACTGTATTTATCATGATGTTCATTGGACGTGTTCCAATGAAACAATTAGGTAAACTGTTTGGTATATGTGCTTTAGGGGGTATATTAATGATCGGATCTATAAAATTCGTTCCAGACAAAGCTTGGGATGCTATAGGACTACACCGACTTACTACATGGAAAAGCCGTCTGGATAACCACTTCAATCAGGCACAGGTACCTGCTGCCAAGTTTGATATAGATAATGATGCACAGGTTGCCCATGCCAATATAGCCATAGCAACGAGTAACATACTTGGTAAAGGGCCAGGAAACAGCGTTCAGAGAGACTTTCTTTCACAAGCTTTTTCAGACTTCATATATGCAATAATAATAGAAGAGTTAGGACTTGTAGGAGGTGCTTTCGTCGCATTATTATATATTGTTCTTTTGCTTAGAATAGGAAAAATTGCACGAGGGTGCGACGAATCATATTATGCATTACTGATTATAGGAATTGGTGTTCTACTGTCGATACAAGCTATGTTCAATATGCTTGTTGCAGTAGGAATAATTCCTGTTACAGGTCAGCCATTACCACTAATCAGTAAAGGAGGTACATCAATCCTGATCAATTCCATATACATAGGTATAATATTAAGCATAAGCCGACATGTATACGATTTGCAGGCAAAAAAAGAGGAAGAAGAATCACTTAAAGAGGCACAAATAAATGATGCAGCTGTTTCTATTCTCAAAAATGCAGCATTAGAACTAGCAGAAAAAGACTCGCTGGACAAACAATAAGGAAATGATTTAAAAAATTGTATTATAACAATATAAACATATTAATTTCTTCTTATTATGTTTTTATTTGAAGTTTATTGATAACTTTGCGAAAAATAAGATAAAAAATTAAGTATTGAAGATTTAATCTTCATTTTACAAACAGCTAAAGAGATATGAAAGATAATCTACGTATAATAATAAGTGGTGGTGGAACAGGAGGTCATATTTTTCCTGCCCTTTCCATTGCTAACGCCATAAAAGAAGCAAGACCTGATGCGGAAATTCTTTTTGTAGGTGCTGAAGGCAGAATGGAAATGCAAAGAGTTCCGGCAGCAGGATACAAAATAATAGGTTTGCCTGTAGCTGGATTCGACAGAAAGAACCTGTTTAATAATTTTGCTGTAATAGTAAAATTAATAAGAAGCCAAATGATAGCACGTAAGATTATCAAAGACTTCAACCCACATGCAGCTGTAGGTGTAGGTGGATATGCCAGTGGACCAACCCTTAAAATGGCAGGTGCAATGGGAATACCTACACTAATTCAGGAACAAAATTCATACGCAGGAGTTACAAACAAACTGTTGGCTGCCAAAGCCGAAAAAATTTGTGTGGCATACCCTGGAATGGAAAGATTCTTTGACAAGAATAAAATCATAATGACTGGTAACCCTGTCAGGCAAGGGTTATTAGACAACAAGCTTTCAAAAGAGGAAGCTATTAAGTCATTCGGACTAGACCCAACAAAGAAAACGATACTGATAATCGGAGGTAGCCTTGGAGCAAGAACACTCAACAACTGTGTTATGCATGCTATGAGCGAAATAAAGCAATCGGGGGTACAGTTTATATGGCAAACAGGTAAATTCTATATTGAAGAAGCAAGAAAATGCTATAACGAAGCTGGCAGTCCGAGGATGATACATACTACAGACTTCATATCTGATATGAATGCGGCATATACAGCTGCCGACCTGGTAGTGAGTCGCGCAGGTGCCGGTTCCATATCAGAATTCTGCCTCTTAGGTAAGCCGGTTATTCTTGTACCTTCACCTAATGTGGCAGAAGATCATCAAACCAAGAATGCCATGGCACTCGTAGACAAGGATGCTGCAGTATACATCAAGGACTCAGAAGCCGACGAGAAACTCATCGATGCAGCAGTTTCGTTAGTTGCCGACAAGGATAAATTGAAGTCACTCAGTACAAATATAAAGAAGCTTGCATTCCAAGACTCCGCAGCTAACATTGCGGCTGAAGTATGCAAACTGGCAGAAAAATATAAGGACGAACATGAACATTAATTCTATAAAATCAGTTTATTTCATAGGTGCGGGTGGTATAGGAATGAGCGCACTAGTACGTTATTTTTTGTCGAAAGGCAAGAAAGTGGGAGGATATGACCGTACCCCCAGCGAACTTACCGAGAAATTGATTAAAGAAGGTGCCGATATACACTACGAAGAAAATATTGAACTTATACCTGAAGAATGCAAATGTAAAGATTCTACCCTGATAATCTTTACACCTGCTATTCCTAAAGAACACAAAGAACTGATATTTTTTAAAGAAAATGGATTCGAAATATTGAAACGCGCACAAGTACTGGGAATGATTACACATACAGAAAAAGGGTTGTGCGTGGCTGGTACACACGGAAAGACCACAACATCAACCATGACTGCACACCTGCTACACCAATCACACGTAGGATGTAACGCTTTCTTGGGAGGTATATCAAAGAACTATAAGACAAACCTGTTGCTTTCCGATACCAGCGAGTACGTAGTGATAGAGGCAGATGAGTTTGACAGGTCATTCCACTGGCTGACACCATTTGCCACTGTAGTAACAGCTGTAGACTCTGACCATCTTGATATTTACGGAACACGCGAAGCATATTTGGAAAGTTTCAATAAATACACTTCCCTGATTACACCTGACGGATATTTGATAGTAAAGAATGGTATTGAACTTTCTCCACGCGTAAAAGAAGGAGTAAAGGTTTTCTCATACGGTATTGGTGAAGGAGATTTCAGAGCTGAAAATATCAGAATAGGTAATGGAGAAATAATTTTCGACTATATATCTCCGTTAGGCAATATCGAGAATATCCAGTTAGGAGTACCTGTGTATGTAAACATAGAAAATGGTGTAGCAGCAATAGCTTTGGCGCAAATTGCCGGAGTTACTGCTGAAGAGATAAAAAAGGCGATGCCAACGTTCGGTGGAGTTGACAGACGATTCGACTTCAAGATAAAGGATGAAAATATGGTGTTCTTGAGTGATTACGCTCATCATCCCGCTGAAATAAAACAAAGCATCTCATCTATAAAAGCTCTTTATCCAAGTAAAAAGGTAACTGTCGTATTCCAGCCACACCTTTACACTAGAACAAGAGATTTTTATAAGGAATTTGCGGCAAGCCTTTCGCTGGCAGATGAAGTAATCCTTCTTGATATTTATCCGGCAAGAGAACTTCCTATTAATGGTGTTACCAGCAAGTTGATATTCGACTGTTTGGAGAACAAAGCATCGGCCATTATGTGTAAAAAAGAAGAGCTGACTGACATTATAGCCAAAATGGAAATAGAAGTACTTATTACACTTGGTGCCGGAGATATTGACAATATGGTTCCACAAATATATAACATACTGAAAAATAGATGATAAAAAGAATTCTCATACTCATAGCATTGATTGTCACCTCCATTTATCTGGTTTTGGCAATCACTTTATTTAATGCAAAACCGTCTGAACGGACTTGCAAGGGTATGGAATTGGAAATAATGGACGATATTGACTACGGGTTCATAACACTTCATGACATAGAGAGCTCACTAAAACGTGAAAAGCAACTGCCTGTTGACGTAAAACAAAAAGACATAAACACACGGAAAATGGAAATTATTCTAGAAAAGAATCCATTTATAAAAGATGCCGAGTGTTATATTACAGCAGGTGGAAAAGTTAAAATAGACCTGTACCAAAGAATTCCACTCTTAAGAGTGATGAGTAGTAATGGCGACAATTACTATATAGACAATGAAGGAAAAGCAATGAAAGCCAGTGGCAAGCCAGTACATGTAGCTGTAGCCACAGGATATATTGACAGAAAATTTGCACAAGACAAGCTTTTTGAACTAGCACGTTTCCTCCAGTCTGACAAGTTCTGGAATGCACAGATTGAACAAATCAATGTAACACCTAAACAGGAGATAGAGCTTGTTCCAAGAGTTGGCAATCACATCCTCTTCATTGGAAAGCCAGAATCGTATGAAACAAAATTCAGAAAGCTTAAAGCTTTCTACACAGAGGGGTTGAATAAAGTGGGATGGAACAAATATGAACGCATAAGCGTAGAATTCAATAACCAGATAATTTGCACAAAAAAGGAGTAAGAACAATGGCAGCAACAGATTTCATAGTAGCAATAGAATTAGGTTCGACTGATATTTCAGGTATTGCCGGCAAAAAAAATGCTGACGGCAGCATTAATATATTGGCATATTCTTCAGAAAAGTCGGACGACTGTATTAAAAAAGGAGTTATCTACAATCTGGATAAAACTACACAGAAACTGACTTCCATAATCAAAGACCTGGAAACAAAACTTCAGGCAGGGATAAAGAAAGTATATATTGGTGTAGGAGGATTATCACTTAGAAGCATAAGAAATACTGAAGCCAGACAACTGGGTGATGATACAAGAATATCACAAGCCATCATTGACAGTATGATGGAAGCCAATATGGAAACTCCACTCTTGGATTATGAAATTCTAGCAGTTGAACCTCAAGAGTATAAAATAGGAAACAATCTTCTGACAGAACCTGTAGGAACTACAGCAAGTAGCATAGAAGGAAACTATCTGAATATAATCGCACGACCTTCGGTAAAACAAAATATCAGACAGTGCCTTTCACATACAGGCTATGAAATTGCAGGATTCACCATTTCTCCTATGGCAACCGCTGACACAGTACTTACTACAAATGAAAAAAGATCTGGATGTGCCCTAATTGATTTAGGTGCAGACACTACAACTGTTGCTATATATAAAAATAATATACTCCGCCATGTATGTGTTATTCCTTTGGGAGGAAATAATATCACTAAAGATATATGTAGCAAGCAGATAGAGGAAGATGATGCCGAACTGATAAAGCTAAGATACGCATCTGCATACACAGAATATAAAGAAGGTGAAGAAGTTCAAGATACAGAATTCGCAATAGACGGTAAATGTTCAATAATGTCAAGAACTTTGGAAGATATTGTAGAGGCTCGAGTTAATGAAATAATAACAAACGTATTCAATCAGATAAAATTGTCCAACTACAGTGACGGACTTATGGCAGGTATTGTAGTTACTGGAGGAGGTTCCAATATGCCAAACATCGACAAAGCCATAACAAACATCACAAAGATTGAGAAAGTTAGAGTGGCACATACAGGCGAAATAAACCTCACAGGACATACCAATCTCCCTAAAAATGGAAAATCGAACACGCTTGTAGGAATTCTGTTATCAGGCGAGGAAAATTGCTGTAGGGTAGATCCTAAAAAAGGGCACCAGTTTGATTTCAACGATGAGCCCAAACCTCAAGACACTGAAGACAATACACACAATGACAATACAAATGTAGAAATACATAAAGAAGAAGAAACTGCAACCGTTGAGGTCGTAGATAATACAAAAGAATGCCACAAACTGGTCATTGAGGCCTCACAACTGATATTGAGCAGGAGTTATACAGAAGCTCTGGAAGTCCTTGCCAAGGCCAAAGAAATGAATGTAGAATCAAAGGTTCGTGAAATAGATTCTTTGGAAAAAGAAGCCAAAAGACTTTTGGATGAAGCAGAAAGAGTGAAAGCCATTAAGGAAGCACAGCTTCAGGCTGAGAAGCAGAAAGAAAAACAAAGAAAAGACGAATGTGACAAACTTTTGGAAGAAGCCGTAGAGTTGATAGACAAGGAAAAATACAAAACTGCAAAAGAGAAACTTGACGTTGCTAGAAAATATAACATTCCGGAATGTAACATGATTATCGAAGATTTAGAAGAAAAAATTATAAAGACGCAGAAAAACAAGAAAAGAAGTATCTTCGACAGAATAAAGCAAGGGATGAGTAAAGCATCAGAAGAGTTTTTCGACGGAATAAAATAAAAATTTTAAATTAAATACTCAAAGATATGTCAGATGAAACAACAATGCCTTTCGATTTTCCGAAAGACGTACAGCATATAATAAAAGTCATAGGAGTAGGTGGAGGTGGAGGAAATGCCGTAAACCACATGTACAGAGAAGGTATACACGACGTAAACTTCGTAGTGTGTAATACAGACAATCAGGCATTGGACGAATCACCTGTTCCTATAAAGCTACAATTAGGTAGCGAAGGTCTGGGGGCTGGTAACCGTCCGGAAAGAGCAAGAGCAGCAGCCGAGGAAAGTATCGAACAGGTAAAAGATATGCTCAACGACGGATGCCGCATGGCTTTCATCACTGCCGGTATGGGTGGTGGAACAGGAACAGGAGCAGCACCTATCATCGCCAAGGCAGCCAAGGATATGGACATCCTTACCGTAGGTATCGTTACCATTCCATTCCTTTTTGAAGGAAACAAGAAAATTGACCAGGCTCTTGACGGTGTGGAAGAAATGAGCAAACATGTCGATGCACTTCTGGTTATCAACAACGAAAGGCTTCGTGATGTATATTCGGACATCAGCGTGATGAACGCCTTTGGAAAAGCTGACGACACTCTGTCTGTTGCAGCCAAGAGTATAGCAGAGATAATAACATTGAGAGGTAAGATAAACCTTGACTTCAACGATGTGAAGACTGTACTTAAGGATGGCGGTGTGGCTATCATGAGTACAGGTTATGGCGAAGGTGAAGGTAGGGTTTCAAAGGCTATCAACGACGCTTTGAACTCACCATTACTGAACAACAACGACATTTTCAATTCAAAGAAGGTACTTTTCGTCATTACATATAGTCCGACAAGCGAACTTATGATGAACGAGATGGATGAAATCCACGACTTCATGAGCAAATTCGGAAAAGACTTCGAAACAAAATGGGGTCTTTATGAGGACAGCTCTCTTGAATCGAAAATCAAGTTTACTATCCTTGCCACAGGTTTCGGTATTTCGGATGTTCCGGGAATGGATAATGTAATACAGAAACATACCAAAGAAGAAGAGGAACGTCTAGCAGAACAGGAAGAAATCAGACAGAAGAAGGAAGACCGCCGAAGCAACTACTACGGAGCGAATATCGTAAGAACTAACAGGAAAAGAAGACATCACTTATATGTATTCAGCCAGGAAGATCTTGACAACGATGATATTATAAGCATGGTTGAAACAATACCAGCCTATAAGAGAACAAAGAGTGAACTTGAAAGCATACAGTCTAAAGCTGCAATGCAGGAAACACCATCACATGGTCCGGAATCCAACAATTCAGAAAACACTGTCATAAGCTTCTTTTAATACCAATAAAGATAAAATACTTATAAACTTAAAAACTCATATATTATGGATTTATTCGAACAGATCAGCAACGATATCAAGGAAGCCATGAAGGCTAAAGACAAAGTTAAACTTGAGACTTTGCGTAATGTGAAAAAATTCTTCCTTGAAGCAAAAACAGCTCCGGGAGCTAACGATACACTGACAGACGATGCAGCACTGAAAATTATGCAGAAACTAGTAAAACAAGGAAAAGATTCAGCAGCTGTATATGAAGGACAGGGCCGCACAGATCTTGCAGAAGCTGAAATGGCACAGGTAAAAGTAATCGAAACTTATCTCCCGAAACAACTTTCAGCAGAAGAACTGGAAGCTAAACTTAAAGAGATAATAGAGCGTACAGGAGCAAAAGACGGCAAAGATATGGGCAAGGTCATGGGAGTTGCTTCGAAAGAGCTTGCAGGTCTCGCTGAAGGACGGGCTATATCAGCCAAAGTGAAAGAGCTTTTGGGTTAACAATCATGACATAAAGGTATAAAAAACAATACAAGAGAAACGGTATATAGATTATGACAATAACAAGGATAAATGCATAATTTATATACCGTTATTTTTACAACTTAAAATCAAACGTTTATGAGCGAATACTTTTTGGAGGCGCATAACATTGTAAAAAGTTATGCCAACCACACGGCACTTAATGGTGTAAGCATTAATGTTCCTAAGGGAAAAGTCTTCGGACTGCTAGGACCTAACGGAGCCGGAAAAACCACACTGATAAGAATCATCAATCGTATTACCGCACCAGATTCTGGTGAGGTTTACTTCGACGGACATTTATCGCAACCTGACGATATATACAAAATCGGTTATCTTCCCGAAGAAAGAGGACTGTACAAAAAAATGAAGGTAGGTGAACAAGCAATCTACCTTGCACAACTGAAAGGATTGGACAAACGTGAAGCCACAAAACGTCTGAAAGAATGGTTTGACAAATTCGAGATTACACAATGGTGGGATAAAAAACTCGAAGAGCTCTCAAAGGGTATGCAGCAGAAAGTACAGTTCGTAATCACTGTACTCCACAAACCACAACTGCTTATTTTTGACGAACCGTTCTCTGGTTTTGACCCTGTAAACGCAGAACTTCTGAAGAGAGAGATACTGGAGTTGAAAAATCAGGGACACACCATTATTTTCTCTACTCACAACATGTCGTCTGTAGAAGAGATATGCGACAACATAGCACTGATAAACCACTCTCAAGTAGTCCTGCAGGGAGAAGTGAACGAAGTACGTTCTCAATTCAAAACCAATACTTACAGACTGGGATTACATATAGGAGAAGAGTTGTCAGCTAACAGCATGTTTGAAATTCTTTCGTCCGAAGTTAAAGGTGGAGAACATATATTCACAATCAAGAAGAACAGCGACTTGAGTAACTCAAAACTACTGGCAAGCATCGCTGAAGGAAATGAAATAACTTCATTCGCAGAATGCCTGCCTTCAATGAACGAAATCTTCATCAGAACTGTAGAGAACAGCAAACCGTAACATTAACCCTCTATCGCTTTTAATTATGAACAAAACATTCATTATAATTCACCGCGAGTTCATGAACCGCGTGAGCAAAAAATCATTTATCATACTGACTGTTCTGATGCCGTTCATATTCGCAGCATTGATATTCGTACCACTGATGCTTTCGATGGTAAAGAGCGACGAACAGAAAAACATTGCTGTGATAGACCATACTGGAAAATATTTCCCAATGATGGCCAACGACGAATCATATTTATTCTTCCCTGAGACAGAAATGAAAGATGAGTTCCGCTCGGATACAACAGCCTACAGCGCAGTTATAGAAATCACAGCAGACCTAATAGAAAATCCTGATGCGGCAGCTATATATTCCCGCAAGGAAATCCCACAGGGACTGTCGCGCATAGTTAACAATGCCATAAACGAACAAATTCGTCACGACAAACTGACAAACTATAACATTCCTCAGTTGCAGAGGATTATGAACGATTTCGAACAGACCTATAGCATACGTACAATCAAGTGGAGCGACGACGGCAGCGAGAGCGAATCAAATGCAGGAGTAGCCGTAGCAGCAGGTATGATACTGACATTCCTCATCTATATGTTCGTTATGTCATACGGAGGTATGGTAATGCAAAGCGTAATGGAAGAGAAGACCAACCGTATAGTAGAACTTATGATTTCGTCTGTACGCCCATTCCAGCTGATGATAGGTAAAATCATAGGAATCGGACTTGTAGGAATATTGCAGCTTGCCATTTGGGGAGTAATGCTTGTTATAATACTTACTGCTGCCGGATTAATGTTCGGAGTATCAGCAATGTCAAATCCTGATGCAATGATGGCTGCAACTTCAACACCGATGCCGGAACCTACAGAAGCAAATGCTATACTTGCATCTATCAACAACCTTAACCTGCCTGCACTTGGTGGTATCTTCGTACTGAACTTCATAGGCGGATATCTGGTTTATGCTTCTATATTTGCTGCGATAGGCGCATCTATCAATGAGGCTGAAGACTCACAGCAGTTTATGACTCCAATAGTGTTCCTTCTTATTTTTGCACTATATGCAGCTATATACAGTGCGGAAAAT
The DNA here is from genome assembly GCF_937912035.1 of uncultured Bacteroides sp. Classification (GTDB taxonomy): domain Bacteria; phylum Bacteroidota; class Bacteroidia; order Bacteroidales; family Bacteroidaceae; genus Phocaeicola. The sequence goes on along the minus strand of NZ_CALDPF010000047.1, from coordinate 26,182 downwards.
GCCGATGGCCCGTTAGCCGTGTGGTGCTCAATGATTCCTTTCACATCTCCGGTGGTCTCAATGGTACGTGTATCTCTCGACGCTCCTGTATGGCAGACAACTGTTTCTCTGATAATTCTATATATATCTGCTTTCACACTGATATGGCTTGCAGGAAAGATTTACAGAGTGGGAATCCTGATGTACGGAAAGAAGCCTTCTTTAAAAGAGATGATTAAATGGATAAGCTATAAATAAGTTTTCTAATGCCGACTACTGTCGGCATATAAAAGAGATTACAAATACGAAAACTTTATACCCGTTGGCAGAAAGAACTATAATTTAACTCTGCCAACGGGTATTATTATATAAACAGTTCCTGTAATACGGACAAAGACTTCAGTTCCGGAAAATCCGGCAGATGCAACCGGTAATATTCGTTTATAATATCCAGACATCTGTTTCTCTCCATACGGTTCATGGCAAACAGATGCATATTGTCGTACTTCATACGCATCAGGTTGACTATACGTGCCGATTCCTCAGGATGAAGGAACATTCCATGAAAAGGTTTCTCTATAGTAAAACATGCATTCATAAGGTCGAAATAAGCACCTTCTGCGTAATCCTCAGTATTGGGATAGAGTCCGAGAAACCTTGACAGACGGATAAGAAACACGAGATGAAAATTAGAAAAACTTTTTTCGCAGGCATCAAGCCACATTATCGAACCTGCCAAATACGAGAAAAGAGCTTCATCCCTACCCTCTTCTTTCAAGGCACGGAAAAGGAATTCTGACAGGAACATTGCTATTCCCGATTTATATGGATCATATGGAAGTGAACTCAGGACATGCCACAATCTGGCTTCACGTACAGGATGCAACGAAGCTCGCGGGCGGACTTCTGCATCAATTTCAACCATTGCAAAAGGCTGAAACAAAAGACTCATCGCACCTTTTTTCTTCGATCGCGACACAGGTATAAGAAAAGACATTCGCCCATTCTCACGTGTGAAGATATGGGCGATGTTCTTTGTGTCATTATACTTGAATGAACATAATACTATTCCTTGATATCTCTGCAACATAACAGTGCAAAGTTAAAGAATATATCATAAAAAATCAATCAATTTCCAGTCCAAGTGCTTTTGCCACTCCACGACCGTAAGCCTCATCGGCTTTCATACAGTTATTGATATGTCTGCGCTTGATTTCTACAGGTATATCACCCATAGCACGGGCAGTATTTTCAAACAATACCTGCTGCTGTTCCGGTGTCATCAGGCGGAAGAGGGCTCTCGGCTGTGAATAATAATCAGTGTCGTCCTCACGGTAATTCCACTGATATGCCGCACCGTCAAGTTCCAAAGGCGGCTCCTTATATTCTGTCTGGTTCATCCATTCGCCGAAGCTGTTTGGCTCGTAGCCGATAGTAGAACCGTGATTGCCATCCACACGCATCTGTCCGTCGCGGTGATACATATTGAGGAACGGACAACGACTGCGGTTTACAGGTATCTGATGATGATTCACACCGAGTCGGTAACGCTGTGTATCTCCGTATGAGAACAGACGTCCCTGAAGCATACGGTCAGGCGAAAAGCTGATGCCGGGAACTACATTTGCCGGATTAAAGGCTGCCTGTTCCACATCGGCAAAATAGTTTTCAGGATTACGGTTAAGCTCCATAATACCTACCTCTATCAACGGATATTCTTTCTGCGACCACACCTTGGTCAAGTCGAACGGATTGTAAGGACAGTTTCTTGCCTGTTCCTCTGTCATAAGCTGTACGAACATCTTCCATTTCGGGAAGTCACCCTTCTCAATACTTTCGTATAAATCACGCTGATGGCTTTCACGGTCTTTTGCTATGATGGCCTCTGCCTCTTGATCTGTCAGGTTCTTGATACCCTGCATGGTGTGAAGGTGAAATTTCACCCATGTGCGCACGCCTTCGGCATTGATAAACGAGAATGTATGGCTTCCATATCCGTGCATGTGTCTGTATGAATACGGAATACCTCTGTCACTCATTGTGATTGTAACCTGATGTAGTGCTTCGGGAAGCAGTGTCCAGAAATCCCAATTATTCTTAGGACTACGCATGTTTGTGCGAGGGTCACGTTTCACTGCATGGTTCAAATCAGGGAATTTAAGCGGATCGCGCAAGAAGAATACCGGAGTATTGTTCCCCACGAGATCCCAGTTACCTTCCTCTGTATAGAACTTTATGGCGAAACCTCTGATGTCGCGTTCCGCATCGGCTGCTCCACGTTCGCCTGCCACTGTAGAGAAACGAACAAACAATTCTGTTTCCTTTCCTACTTCAGAGAAGATGGCAGCTTTAGTGTATTTAGTAATATCGTTAGTAACGGTGAATTTTCCGAAAGCGCCCGAACCTTTGGCATGCATACGTCTTTCAGGAATTACCTCTCTGTCAAAATGTGCAAGCTTTTCAAGAAACCATACATCCTGTAAAAGCATAGGTCCTCTTTTTCCGGCTGTAGCCACATTCTGATTGTCGGCTACCGGTGCCCCCTGGGCTGTTGTCAGTTTTTTTGTTTCCATAAATACCTCCTTAAATTATTTAGTAAACATGTTACTTTGTATAAAAGTATCCAGTTTAGTTTTGTCTTCGTCTGTCAAACGTGCTGTCTTCGATTTCAGGAAATCGCTTACTCCCTTTCCGGTCATATTCATAGCCTTTCTCATCCTGCGGTGCATACTTCCGGTCCTTATCTTGTAAGTAGTAAAAAACATGACCTTACGTTCTTCAATAAAATCTGCAACAGACTTGCTGAAGTCAATCCACTTTCGATGCGGATGCTGTCCTATAACAAACCAGCCGCAAGTCCAACACCCCGATAACACAATGTCTGATTTCAACAATCTCTGCTTGTCGAAATCTGAAATTGAGGATAGACTGACATCAAGTCCTTTTGACCACAGATACATTGCAATCTCTCTGGCATATGCTGCCGTCCGGCCAGTATGGCTATAATATAAAACCGTTGCTTTCATAATCGTTATTCCTTAACTATTACGACTCTGCTGTTTGGCAAATCGGGTATATAAATATATCCTTCTTTGACTGAAATATCTGCCGGACCAATCAACGGATTATCAAGACTGATATTTACAGGAGTAACAGAGCGGTCGGAAAGGCTGACTTTACTTAATGAAGCTGGAGCCCAGTTTGTAATATAGATATAGTCTCCGTCTGTAGATGTGGCAATACCGTCATACTGTCCGGCAATATCAACAAACTTCTCAAGTTTAGGATTTGCGATATCGTCTATCTTATAGATAACATTCTTTCCTGTTGTATTTCCGTCGGCAGGATAAGATGCCACATACATATTGCCGTTATTGATTAGCAAACCGTTAGGACCAGGTACCTCTAACCATTCTTCAGGATTATAGCCTTTATTTCCACTGATATCAATTCTGAATATACGGTCTGAATTTGTAACTGAAGCGTACAGGTATTTTCCGTATGTCACAAGATCGTTTACAAACAGATGACCTTCCGGCAATCTGATAATTACAGGCTTAGCCGACTTATCCATTAAATTATAAACAACAATCTTGTTTACATCACACACAAAGAGTCTGTCGCCTTGTGCCAGCATTCCTTTTGGAGCAGACAGGTTACCATCAGAAGCTATAAACTTCTCTGCTTTTCCATCTTTATAATACATTATATATCCTTTACCTTCATCGTTCAAAGGATTAAGTTCCTCTGTTCCGAAATTGGCAATAAGAATACCATTATTATAAGGTAATGTACTTTCGCAAAAGCGTAAACCGTCATCTACAATACTCAAATCTGTCTGGGCAGAAACAAATCCACAGACACTCATAAACATAATAATCAATAAAGTTTTCATACGTATTTAAAATTTGTAACAAATATAAATATGCAAAAGATATTTCGCTATATTTGTAAAATTCTATTTTCCGATAACAGTTATTGATAAAAACGATATAGCACAAATGGAACTAAGACAACTAAAGTATTTCGAAAAGGCATGCGAACTTAAAAACTTCTCTGAAGCATCCAGAATGCTTCATATATCGCAAAGTACTCTGTCGCAACAAATCAAGCAACTGGAGGACGAACTCAACGTTCTGCTTTTCGACAGAATAGGCAAAAGAATCATACCGACAGAAGCCGGACTTGCCTTTCTGCCTTTTGCCAGAAATTCCATACTTGAGGCAGAAAACGGAAAACAGATTATAAAAGACTTGAAAGGAATTATGACAGGAACACTCAATATCGGTGTAACCTACAGTCTGAGTCATCTGTTAAGATGTTCTATTACCGAATTCAAAAAAGCTTATCCCGGAATAAAGGTCATTATAAATTTCGGCACATCAAAAGAACAGATAAAGCTCCTTGAGAACAAGCATGTGGATTGTGTACTGTCATTTGAGCCGGAAGAAATTGATGAAGACTATGAGAAAATTAAACTTTTCTCATCGAAACTGTATTTCATTGTCCATGAATCACACCCCATGTCCCAACTCTCTTCAATATCTCTGAAAAAGATTCAGAATATAGAATTGGTTCTGCCAGCTGTAGGATTCGCCACACGTATGAAAACAGACGAAATATGCTGTAAAAACAACATTACACTAAACACTGTAATGGAAATAAACGACGTACAGACTATAATCCACCTGATAAGAAAAGGAAACTGGGGAACAATACTTACCCGAGCAGCAATAAAAGATGAACCCGACCTTAAGGCTATACCTATATTATCGGCCGAAATACTCAACTCACAGGCCTATCTGTTTTGGCCCAAAGGAAACTACAGAAAAAAATCCGCAACAGAATTTGCCGAATTCGTACTAAAAACCGTAAGAAAAGGATAGACCAGAACATTACTTAATATACTTAAATTCATCTCGAAACAAATACAAACTATATTTAGCAACAATAAAATACTTTTTCTTACCTCTTTAGGAAAAAAAATAATACAGAAGTTTTGGTATTTTGAAAAAACTTCATACCTTTGCATCCGCAATCGAGAAATAATAACCTCGACAACATCGGAAAATCCGAAATAGGATGGCCCGTTCGTCTATCGGTTAGGACGCAAGATTTTCATTCTTGAAAGGGGGGTTCGATTCCCCCACGGGCTACAAATAAACAGTATAACGAACAATATTAAAGATTAGTCGAGATGGCAAATCACAAATCATCTATCAAAAGAATTAGACAGGAAGAAAAAAGAAGACTTCACAACAGATATTATGCTAAAACTATGCGTAATGCTGTAAGAAAACTTCGTGCTACAACAGACAAAGCTGAAGCAGTAGCATTGTATCCAAAAGTACAGAAAATGTTGGATAAATTGGCTAAGGTTAACATTATCCACAAGAACAAGGCTGCTAACTTGAAGTCAAAATTAGCTGCACACATCGCTAAGATTGCTTAATTTTGGTACCTTAAAAAGATATTAAGGCTAGGTTTTTACCTAGCCTTTTGTCGTTTATACACTTCGTATCTGAAAGCAAGGTGAGAATCAAAAAACATGCTGATTTTCACCTTTTTTTTGGCTATTTGAAAAGGTTATTACACATATTTTTCGTAACTTTGAACGATTAAATAAACTATTTAAAAACATGAGTGAAGAACTGACACCAAACAGCGGAAGCAACTACTCGGCAAGCAGTATCCAGGTACTTGAAGGACTTGAAGCCGTACGTAAACGTCCCGCTATGTATATCGGCGACATCAGCGAAAAAGGTTTGCATCACCTCGTATATGAAGTTGTAGATAACTCTATCGACGAAGCGCTCGCCGGATATTGTACACATATAGAAGTAACTATAAACGAAGATAATTCAATCACCGTTCAGGACAACGGACGTGGTATCCCTGTCGATTTCCATGAAAAAGAGAAAAAATCGGCTCTTGAAGTCGTTATGACAGTGTTGCACGCCGGAGGTAAATTCGACAAAGGTTCATATAAGGTTTCCGGAGGTTTGCATGGTGTGGGTGTATCGTGTGTGAACGCACTTTCAACTCACATGACTACTAACGTATTCCGTAACGGAAAGGTTTATCAGCAGGAATACGAATGCGGTAAACCACTCTATCCTGTAAAAGAAATAGGAACTACAGAACTCAGAGGTACCCGACAAACATTTTGGCCGGATGCTTCAATATTCACCGTAACCGAATATAAGTATAACATTCTTCAAGCTCGTCTTAGAGAATTGGCATATCTGAACAAAGGTATCACAATCACTCTTACTGACAAACGAGAGATTGAAGAAGACGGTAGCTACAAGAGCGAAGTATTCCACTCGGACGAAGGTGTAAAGGAATTCGTACGTTTCCTCAACTCTACAAACACCCCACTTTTTGATGATGTAATCTATCTGAACACTGAAAAACAGGGTGTTCCTATTGAGTGTGCAATTATGTATAACACAGGTTTCCGCGAAAACCTGCATTCATACGTAAACAACATCAACACCATAGAAGGTGGAACTCACGAAGGTGGTTTCCGTGCTGCACTTACTCGCGTATTGAAGAAATACGCTGAAGAAAGCAAAGCGCTGGAAAAAGCAAAAGTTGAAATCTCAGGTGAGGACTTCCGCGAAGGTCTTATTGCTGTAATCTCTGTAAAGGTTGCAGAACCTCAGTTCGAAGGTCAGACAAAGACAAAACTTGGAAACAGCGAAGTAAGCGGTGCCGTACAGCAGGCTGTAGGTGAAGCTCTTTCAAACTATCTTGAAGAACATCCTAAAGAAGCAAAAGTCATTGTTGACAAGGTGGTACTTGCAGCAACAGCACGTATCGCAGCTAGAAAGGCACGCGAGTCTGTACAGCGCAAGAGCCCTATGGGCGGCGGCGGACTTCCGGGAAAACTGGCAGACTGTTCAAGCCGTGTAGCTGAAGAATGCGAATTGTTCCTCGTCGAGGGTGACTCTGCAGGTGGTTCTGCAAAACAGGGACGAAGCAGACAGTTCCAGGCTATCCTTCCTCTGCGAGGAAAAATCCTGAACGTAGAGAAGGCTATGTGGCACAAGGCATTCGAGAGTGACGAAGTAAACAATATCATCCAGGCACTTGGAATCCGTTTCGGTGTAGAGGAAGAAGACAGCAAGAAAGCGAACATCGAAAAACTCCGTTACCATAAGGTGATAATCATGACCGATGCCGATGTCGATGGTTCTCACATCGACACACTTATCATGACTCTGTTCTACAGATATATGCCTGAAATCATTCAGGAAGGTCACTTGTATATCGCTACTCCTCCATTGTACAAATGTACAAAAGGTAAGATCAGCGAGTATTGCTACACAGAAGATGCAAGACAGGCATTCATTCAGAAATACGGTGACGGTAGCGAACAGGGAATACACACTCAGAGATACAAAGGTTTGGGTGAAATGAACCCAGAACAGCTTTGGGAAACAACAATGAACCCTGAAACACGTATCTTGAAACAAGTACAGATAGAAAATGCCGCTGAAGCGGACTATATCTTCTCTATGCTTATGGGTGATGATGTAGCCCCACGACGCGAGTTCATAGAAAAGAATGCTACTTATGCCAATATTGACGCATAAGGTAGTTTATATGTTTAACTAAATTTTTTATACCTCCTCACATCTTACACGGAGGAAAGCCTCGGAATTCACAAAGTTCCGGGGCTTTTTTATTATTAATACGTTTATATTTCATCTCTCCAAAAACGGCCTCAGAAAGCGTATAACGCGGTTTCATGCCATAAAACATTTATATTTTTCCTCCAACCCCGACAAGGATTATCATAAAATAACTATTTTTGGGAAAAGAAATAACTAAATAAAAACTAATACCAAAAGAAAGATATGAAACTGACATTTCGTATTAAGTATCGTACTGTATGGGGGGAGAGCCTGAGGGTCGTGATAAACGATGACGAGAAGAACTCACTTCCTCTTTTTACACGCGATGGTCAGGAATGGCAAGGCACATTCAATTATGACCTACCTGAAAATTCCGATGTTGTGCCATACCGCTACACAGTTTTCAGAAACGAGGACTGCGTAAGGAAAGAGTTTGGTGCTATCCCCCACTCCATTATAAAAGGCAATGCACAGCAACACCATTTTATATTCGACGATTGCTGGCGTGACCTGCCGGAAGGAAACCACAGATACAGTTCCGCATTCAACGGCATTCCACATACTGAAGATCCTAAGAAACTTACTGATAATGTAGGCAGCTGTATATCATTCAGGGCATTATGTCCCGGGCTGAGACACAAGGCACAGGAACTGGGAATCATAGGAAGCTGTAACGTACTAGGGAATTGGGAATATTACCGTCCGCTAAGAATGCAGGAAATCATGCCGGATGTATGGAGCATATCAATAGATGCATCTTCACTTACATTTCCTTTTGAATACAAGTTTGTAGCACTAAGTTCCAAAACAGGAGCTGTAGAGGAATGGGAATGCGGATGCAACCGTACTTTCCATATACAACCGCTTATGCGTGGTGAAACTTACTTCCCGACAGAGACTGAAGTATTCTTCAACCTGCCGGAAAGGAAAATAGCCGGTAGCGCGATACCTGTATTCTCACTCCGTTCGGAAGGCAGTTTCGGTGTAGGCGATTTCGGCGATCTGAAAACTTATATAGATTGGGCTGCAGAAACAAATCAGCAAGCCGTACAGATACTACCTATCAACGACACTACAAGAACAAATACATGGGTAGATTCATATCCGTACAATGCTATATCAATATACGCATTCCACCCTATGTATATCGACTTAAGACAGCTTCCTGCCCTCAAGGATACAGATAAAGCTGCTGAATATGAAAACAAACGTCAGAAACTGAACAGCCTCCCTCAAGTGGAATACGAAGGAGTGAATAATACGAAACGTGCATATCTGAAGGACATTTTCACTCAGGAAGCTGAAAACATTCTTTCATCGGAAGATTTCAAATCATTCTACAGCAAGAACGAAGAATGGCTTAAACCTTATTCGGTATTCAGCTATCTGAGAGACCTGTATGGTACTGCTGATTTCAATACATGGCCGGAATACAGCACATACGCTTCCGAAGAAATTGACAAACTCTGTGATAAGGAAGCAGAAACATATCCTGAAGTTTCATTCTACTACTTCCTGCAATACGTACTGCACGTACAGCTTCTTGCAGCTGCCAACCATGCACGCAGCAAAGGTGTGATTCTGAAAGGAGATATTCCTATCGGTATAAGCCGCGGAAGTGTGGAAGCATGGGTAGAACCATATTACTTCAATATGAACGGACAGGCAGGTGCGCCACCTGATGCATTCTCTGTAAACGGACAGAACTGGGGATTCCCTACATACAACTGGGACGTAATGGAGAAAGACAACTACCAGTGGTGGAGAAAACGTTTCTCAAAAATGGCTGAATACTTCACTGCTTACCGTATCGACCACATACTTGGTTTCTTCCGTATTTGGGAAATTCCTGTACATTCCGTACACGGACTGTTAGGACAGTTTGTTCCGGCACTGCCTATGAGCGCGGACGAAATAAAAGGTTTCGGACTGAACTTCCAGAAAGAGTTCATGACAGAACCTTTCATCAACGACTATATGCTTAACACCATATTCGGTGACAAGAGTGATGAGGTACGCAACACTTTCGTACAGCATGAGCACCATGACATCTACCGCATGCGTCCTGAGTTCGATACACAGCGTAAAGTCGAAGCTTACTTTGCAGGAAAGACCGATCAGGAAAGCCTCAACTTGAAGGAAGGCCTATACTCATTGATAAGCAATGTTCTGTTCGTAAAAGACAGAAAGAATCCTGAGATGTATCACCCGAGAATATCTGTACAGAACGACTTCATCTACAAGCAGCTCAACTGGCAGGAACAGGAAGCATTCAACAGGCTGTACAACCATTACTACTACCAGCGACACAACAAGTTCTGGTACGACGAGGCAATGAAAAAATTACCTGTCCTCACCCAGTCAACTTCAATGCTTGTTTGCGGTGAAGACTTGGGAATGGTGCCAGACTGTGTGCCATGGGTAATGAACCAGCTGCAGATTCTCTCTCTCGAAATACAGAGAATGCCTAAAGACCCGAAAGACGAGTTCGGACATGTCTATAACTATCCGTTCCGCTCTGTTTGTACTATAGGCACCCATGATATGTCAACCCTCCGTGGTTACTGGAAGGAAGATGCACAGATTACAGAACGCTACTATCATTATGAACTCGGACATTGGGGCGAAGTTCCACAGGATGCACCGGGATGGCTATGCCGTGAGGTTGTAAGCCAGCATCTGAACTGCCCGTCACTACTATGTATCCTGACATGGCAGGACTGGACATCAATAGATGAAACTCTCCGCAATCCGGACATTGAGATAGAACGTATCAACGTTCCTGCAAATCCTCGCCACTACTGGAGATGGAGAATGCACGTCACTCTGGAAGACCTTATGAAGAAAGACGATTTCAACGAACAGATAAGAAATATGATTACTGAAAGCGGAAGAATCTAAGGATAATCCGCAATCAAGTTATTAACAACCAGACAGGGTTTAAACAGTATTTACAGGCTGTTTAAGCCCTGTTCCTTTTTAACACCGTATGTGAATAACACATTAATAACTCCATACATAAATATTGCTGCATAAAAAACAAAATGCGTACCTTTGCACCCGGAAATTTTAAAACCCCATAAAGATGCTTTTACCATACTTGAATGAAAACCTTATAGAAGCCGGATGCGATGAAGCAGGACGAGGATGTCTTGCCGGAGCAGTTTATGCCGCAGCCGTCATTCTGCCGAAGGACTTCAAGAATGAGATGCTGAACGACTCGAAGCAACTATCTGAAAAACAGCGCTATCAGCTTAGAGAAGTTATAGAAAAGGAAGCATTGGCATGGGCAATTGGTATTGTAGAACCGGAAGAAATTGATAAAATCAACATTCTGAACGCTTCGTTCCTCGCGATGCACAGAGCAATTGACCAACTGAAAATTACTCCAGAACATTTGCTGATAGACGGCAACCGTTTCAACAAATACAAGAACATTCCGCATACCACAATAGTAAAGGGCGATGGAAAATATCTTTCAATAGCAGCCGCTTCGATACTTGCGAAGACTTATCGTGACGACTATATGAACAGGCTGCACAGTGAATATCCTATGTACGCATGGGATATGAACAAGGGATATCCTACCAAAAAACACCGACAAGCCATAAAGGAATTCGGCACTTCTCCTTATCACCGCCTGAGTTACAACCTTTTAGGCGATACACAGCTTTCGCTGGATTTCTAAATCAAGTCTTGGATTTCAACATCAACAGGAGTTATTAACAACCTGTTGAAAACCTACGTTATTAACAGCCTGTTAATAACTCTGCCTTCATGCCTTCTAACTTTGGCACGACCGAAACAATCCATATAACATTTTTCTAGCCCAAACACATTAAATACAGAAGTAATAGTCCGCTAAAGGACATTTTGACACATAAAATAAGATAATCAAATGACAATTTGTCAACTTCCAACTTTATCAACACCTGTGAATATATTAATAATGTTTCCACATATTTAAAACAATGGCCTGAAGGTTTAAAATCAGATTATAAACATTAAACACCGTCTGACAAAAATTCAAACTCCCGGCATCGGCATACAGTTTGCAATATCAATAGTGAACTTGAGGTTCAAAAACCAAGAGTTCGGAAATAATTGAAAATGTATAACTTAAATATAGGAGATTAAAACTATGATGCCGATTAGAAAGTATTACAATCAGAACTGGTTACCAAGTATCTTTAATGATTTCTTTGATAATGACTGGATGGAAAAGACTAATGCTACAGCTCCGGCAATCAATGTTATTGAGAGCGAAAAGAACTACAAAGTAGAGGTTGCAGCTCCAGGAATGACCAAAGACGATTTCAACATCCATTTGGGAGACGACAACGAACTTGTTATCTCAATGGAAAAGAAAGTTGAAAACGAAGATAAAGATAAAGAAAACAAGAAATACTTGCGACGTGAGTTCTCTTACACAAAATTCCAACAGTCACTTTACTTGCCTGACAATGTTGATAAGGAAAAGATAAGTGCTAATGTTTCAGACGGTGTATTGACTATCGAACTGCCGAAGTATTCACCTGAAGAAAAAGCTAAGGTTAATCGTGTTATTGAGATACATTAATCATTGGTAAACCAAATAAGAGCCTCCCGCCAACAGTCAACGGGGGGCTCTGTTTGTATAAGACAACAACTTCAAAACAAGCTTATGAGAACTTGAAATCGCCTTCATATATTCTATAAATACAACTTATATTTATATATCAATAGATTGTAGTTTTATATATATAACTTGTATTTATAAAAACAAAGGTTGTATTTATAGAATATGTAAGGTCGTTTACAAGAATTTCCGGGCATAAAAACATTAATAAACCACCAACTTAAAAAAAACTCAAAATATATGGCTTTTATAGATTATTACAAAGTATTGGGCGTAGAACGTAATGCCTCGCAAGATGATATCAAGAAAGCCTATCGTAAGATGGCCAGAAAGTATCATCCTGACCTGAACAAAGACGACCCTAACGCCAAAGACAAGTTTCAGGAGATAAACGAAGCTAACGAGGTTTTGAGCGATCCTGAAAAAAGAAAGAAATACGACGAATACGGCGAACACTGGAAACATGCCGACGAATTCAAGGCCGAACGTGAAGCATACCAGAGAGCACAGGAAAGAGGCGGACAGTCCGCTTACTGGTACTCCGTGAATGGCGACGATTTCATGGGCGGATTCGGAAGAGGAAACGCAAGCGGATTCTCCGATTTCTTCGAACAGCTGTTCGGACATGGAGCCTCAGCGGGCAGAAGCGGAAGAAGTTACAACATGATGAGCCGTGGAGGTGATATAGAAGCACAAATGAATCTTTCACTCCGTGAGGCAGCCGTCACGCACAAACAGACTTTCAGCGTGAACGGCGAGAACCTTCGTATAACCATACCTGCAGGTATCGCCGACGGACAAATGATAAAGCTGAAAGGTCACGGCGAGAAAGGCAGCAACGGAGCACCTGACGGCGACCTTTACATCACCTTCCAGATAGCTCCGGACCCAGAGTTCAAACGTGAGGGTGACGACCTGTTCACAGATGTCGATATAGACCTTTACACAGCCGTCCTTGGAGGAAGCGTTAACGTCAAAACCATAGACGGAATGGTCAAACTGAAAGTAAATCCGGGCACTCAGAACGACACAAAAGTCAGACTGCGTGGCAAAGGATTCCCTATTTATAAGAAAGAAGGTACATTCGGCGATTTGATAGTAACATATCATGTAGATATACCTACATCTTTAAGCGAAAAGCAGAAAGAACTGTTCACACAGTTGAAAAATAGTTGATGATAAAGCTACAGCCTCAATCCGGCATATTAAAAATACTCAAAACATTCGCTCAAAAAGCAGATATTTTGTACTTTTGCAGCCGGAAAACAAATTGGATTTCAAACTTCTAAAACATATTACAATTATGGCAAAGAAAGCACTTTTAATGATCCTCGACGGATGGGGCTGCGGCGACCATCACAAAGACGATGTAATCTTTAACACTCCTACTCCTTATTGGGACAGCCTGTTGGCTAACTACCCTCACTCACAGTTGCAGGCAAGCGGCGAAAACGTAGGTCTTCCTGACGGACAGATGGGTAACTCAGAAGTTGGTCACCTCAACATCGGTGCCGGACGCATCGTTTATCAGGATTTGGTGAAAATCAACCGTGCTTGTGCCGACGGAAGCATCATGCAGAACCCTGAAGTTGTTTCTGCCTTCACATACGCTAAGGAAAACGGTAAGAACATCCACTTCATGGGTCTTACTTCAAACGGTGGTGTACACTCTTCACTTGACCACCTGTTCCGCCTTTGTGACATCGCTAAAGAATACGGTATCGAAAATACTTTCATCCACTGCTTCATGGACGGTCGTGACACAGACCCTAAGAGCGGTAAAGGATTTATCGAAGAACTTACTGCACACTGCGCTAAATCAGCAGGTAAAATCGCTTCTATCGTAGGTCGTTTCTATGCAATGGACCGCGACAAACGTTGGGAACGTGTGAAAGAAGCTTACGACTTGCTCGTCAACGGTACTGGCAAGAAAGCTACAGACATGGTTCAGGCTATGCAGGAATCATACGATGAAGGTGTTACTGACGAATTCATCAAACCTATCTCTAACGCTAACTTCGACGGTACTATCAAGGAAGGCGACGTAGTTATCTTCTTCAACTACCGTAACGACCGTGCTAAAGAGCTTACTATCGTTCTTACTCAGCAGGATATGCCTGAAGCTGGTATGAAGACTATCCCAGGACTTCAGTACTACTGTATGACTCCATACGATGCTTCATTCAAAGGTGTACACATCCTCTTCCCTAAGGAAAACGTACAGAACACTCTTGGCGAATACCTCGCTGCAAACGGAAAGACTCAGCTTCACATCGCTGAAACAGAAAAGTATGCACACGTTACATTCTTCTTCAACGGTGGACGTGAAACTCCGTACGACAACGAAGACCGTATCCTGGTTCCTTCTCCAAAAGTTGCCACTTACGACCTGAAGCCTGAAATGAGCGCTTACGAAGTTAAGGACAAACTGGTAGAAGCTATCAACACTCAGAAATACGACTTCATCGTTGTTAACTACGCTAACGGTGACATGGTAGGTCACACCGGTATCTACGAAGCTATCGAAAAGGCTGTTGTTGCTATCGACAACTGCGTGAAAGATACAGTAGAAGCTGCTAAGGCTAACGACTACGAAGTAATCATCATCGCTGACCACGGAAACGCTGACCACGCATTGAACGAAGACGGAACTCCTAACACTGCTCACTCACTTAACCCTGTTCCATTTGTTTACGTAACAGCAAACAAGGACGCTAAGGTTGAAAACGGTGTATTGGCAGACGTTGCTCCTTCTATCCTTCACATCTTGGGTATGGCTCAGCCAGCTGATATGACAGGAAAAGACCTGATTAAGTAATCTTTCAGAATAGATTAAAGATACAAACAAAAGCACAGACAGCATATGGACAGGAATCCTATGAGGTCTGTGCTTTTTTTATAACAGTAAGTTCATAATGAAAAAATTTTGGAAATATATGGCAGCTGTTCTGAAAGGATGGCGTATAGGCGACTATCTGCGTCAGTTCAGCATCGTGGCAGCCGGCGTTATAGTAACCTTTTGGGGAAGTGACCTGATAAGCACTCATTCCAGAGAAAAAGAAATACGTTCGGTCATGCAGCTCATCAGGCAGGAACTGGCAAACAACTATGAAGAGTTGAAACATACTCGTTCGATGATAGAAGCCGATATCCGCATGAGCAGGATGCTGAAAGAGGCAAATATGGAACTGGAAGCCATACCTGCGGATACAATAGAAAAATATTGGGAATTTTTCTCATCATCTGCTGCTCTGAATGTTGATACAGACGCGCTTGAAGTACTGAAAGGCTCACAGCTGATGCAACATATCAATGACAAGCAGATGCTACAGGATTTGTTACAGACATATGGTTATATAGAACGTATGAGAAAAGATATCTCCGATTATTACAATCTGAAGAATAATGCTATTATGAGATGTATTGAGAGTCTTGACAAACAGAGTATCAAGAAATACATGTTCAATAACACTAGTGTATATCAAGGATTTTATGCTTTCCAGATGGAGCATCCAGTTTTTCTTTCATTCGTAAGTACAGTGGAAGGATATTGCGACTGGAACCGTTTCAACCGTATCGACAGTCTTTTGAAAAAAGAAATCAATCTGTTGCACGAACGTTTTGACTGAAACGAGACTGCATCACATGTGACATACAGATAATTCCCTCTTTTTTCTTAACTTTGCATCCGAATTTCAAAGAAATAATAATATGGTTCAGATAGATGATGTAGTAGTAAGCCTCGACGTATTCCGCGAGAAGTTCCTTTGCAATCTTGATGCCTGTAAGGGAGAATGCTGTATAGAAGGTGATGCCGGCGCACCAGTAGAGCTCGACGAGGTAGAAAAACTGGAAGAAGTACTTCCAGTGATATGGGATGATCTTTCGCCTGAAGCACGTGCGGTTATAGATAAACAGGGAGTAGTTTATACTGACCAGGACGGTGACCTGGTGACTTCCATCGTAAACGGCAAAGATTGTGTTTTCACATGTTACGACGAGAAAGGCTACTGTTATTGCGCAATAGAAAAAGCCTATCGCGAAGGCAAATGTAATTTCTACAAACCGATATCTTGTCATCTGTATCCTATCAGAATAGGCGATTACGGTCCTTTCAAGGCTGTAAACTATCACAGATGGGACGTATGTAAGGCTGCGGTTCTGCTTGGAAAGAAAGAAAATCTGCCGGTTTATAAATTTCTGAAAGAACCTTTGATAAGAAAGTTCGGTCAGGCATGGTATGATGAATTGGAGAATGTGGCAGAGGAACTGAAGAAACAGAAGTTGATATAATATTATTCATAAAACATTTATCCCCTGTTTAGAAACTGTTTAGCAAGTACTTGCCAAACAGTTTCTAAACAGGGGATAAACAATTATTAAACAGTGATTATTCTATCAGAATTTATCAGAAATTCAGACTCACTCCCGCCATTACATTAAAGCCCTGAACAGGATATCCGCTTTCTGTCACATAATTTTTGTTCAACAGATTATTCAATTTCAGGAATACATTCACCCTGTCATTGAACAGATATTCTGCACCTAAATTCAATTCATTCACTGCATCAGCCTTTATACCCAAAGTTTTTTTACGACCTTCGTAATTATATTGCACCATTGCATGGAAGCCCTTGAACACCTTGGCACGGGCATTAAATCCGATACTATAAAGTGGCTTCAACCATAACAGATGCTCCATTTCCTTCTGAACATTCCAGCTGTAGAAATTACCGTTAAGACCAAAGTCTAGCATATCTCTGAAAGAATAATCAACAGAAAGACCAGCATATGCCACACGCGCCTTTGCCTGTGCTATTCCATTATAAATACCTCCTCCAACTGCATAAGGCATAGAGAAAAGTTCATTTCTCGTCTCACGATATCCTCCATATATTCCTAAGCCGAAACCCGCAACCGGCGATGCCTTTAAACCGAGTTTTGCATCATACGGAGTGTATGAAGTATTAAGCTGTATTGGCTGAACCCAGAACGGAGAGAAACCGTTTATTGTTCCGAAATCATTCAGACGTGTATTACCCGTAACATGAACATAAAGCACATAATTGTCGGCAAATGTATAATCAAACTTTACATCCGGCGAAAGTTTCAGTCCACCATCGTTCGAAATCTGGAAATCCACATTCACTCCGGCAGTAAAAGATACAGATTCTGTACTTACCGAATAATAAGGACGAAGCTTTATCAGTGAATAGTTGCTGAACGACTTGTCATAGAACACATTGTCCATACCCAATAATACACCTACATCCTGTCTGTCATCAATCCCAGCTGAAATATATCCTTGAGTATGTACTACACTCTCCGACATGCTTCCCGGAATATATATGCCATGTTTGCGGTTGAACATCTTATATCCTGTCTGTAAACCGAATTCTACTGGAAGAGCGTCTTTTACAGAAGATACACCTACATATCCACCACCTGACATGAACAACTGATGTCCGAACGAAGGTACATCTGTTTTTTCTTCAGTCTGTGATGATGACGCTGACAACTGTACATCAGGCATATAGCTGAATACCTGCGATGCAAAATCACCGCCTACATACATGCTCACCTTATCGAAATCGTGACTATATTTAAGCGAAGCACCTGTACGGAAGAAACGATGCTTCCACACCTTGTCGTAATTAAGAGTCGGTATATCCGTCACCGGATCAAAATCATATCCCGCATCAATATTACCTGAATAGCCATGGAATGTAGCCATTACATCCAGGACATCCCTGTCGGTGATATTCCACAAATACGAGCCTTTAAAATCAGTATTGTTTCTGTTTCCGTAAGCCAGACGCACGTAACCTCTTCTGACCTTATCCTCTGTAACCTCCCTGTTCATAACATCCATGTGATAAACAGGAAACTTGTTCAACTGATGTACTGACGATGCGTAATTAATCTGTGTTTTCGCCACAGCCGGTTCTTCTATCTTTGGCAATACATTCACCTTGAATGCGTCCATCACCTCAGGATTATACTGGTTCTCTACCACCACCGTACGGTTTACGGTAGAGTCATTCTTCTGTTGCTGTTGTGCCGCCACATTAGTCAGTGTGACAAGTCCGGCACATATCAAAATCTGTTTTCTATATTTCTTCATTGTCGTTACTGGTTAAGTTTAGCCAATCTGGTTTCTATCATTTCCGCTATGTCATCGTCTGCCTGATAGTTCTGCTGCAGAGACAACAGATACTGTTTTGCATCCAGTTTGCGTCCAAGTTTCACATACACATCACTCAACAGCACAAAACTTCTTGCAAGCCAGTAGGCGTGCGGTGTACTTACCTCGATATATTGCAGTATTTCCTTCTCGGCTGCCTCAGTCTTTCCTTCATCGAAGTAAATTTGCGCCACCAGATATTTGGCTTCGGCACCATATACATTTCTAGTATCTCCTGCAAGGGCTTTCAGGTCAGCAAGAGCTTCATTGCTCTGTCCGTTCTTGATGAACGCCTTTGCTCTGTAGTATCTTGCCTCGTTTTCCAGTTCAGGAGCAAGCTTGCTGTGGGCCAACATTGCCGATGCGGCACTGATAGTTTCGTTTGTATCTCCAGCCATATATGCGCTGCGCAAAGAACCGGTCTGTGCCTGAAGACGTTCTTCCTGGTTTCCGGCACGGTCAGCCAAGCGTTTATAAAGTTCCAATGAACGGCTATATTCTTTACCGTTGTAAGCCATCTGCGCGCACAGAGTCATAGCCTCAGTAGAGAATTTGCTGTCAGGATATTCCAGGACCTTGTTCAAATGTGATGTAGCTCCAGAGTAATCCTTTTCGTTATATGCTATGATACCTAGATAATATGATGCGTTCACACTGAAGGCTCCCTGCGGGAACGACTGCAGATAAGACGTAAAGCTACTCTTGGCCTCAGCAATGTTTCCACGCATATACGCACGTTCGGCAGCTGTATATGTCAGTGAGTCGCGTTCATTTACATCAAAGTTTGCACCACCCGGCAGAGACGAAGCATACGACATATATTCGTCCACCTTATTAATATCTATATATACAGATTTCAGGTCACGCTGTGCCATTCTAGCCTCTTCACTTCCAGGATAATCTGCAATAACCTTTTTATAAGCGGAAATAGCTTCATTGAATTTGTCATTCTGATAATATAGCAATGCTATCTCGCTTGCCGCCTTACGTGCCAGCTGGCTTTCAGGCCATTTTTCAACCAGAATCTTATATCGTTCTATAGCATTGTCTGCCATCTCCATCTGCACAAAGGCACGTCCCTGTTCGTACAATGCATCATCAATGTATTGTGATGAAGGATATTTCGAAAGAAGAGTATTAAGGGTCTCAATCTTTCCTGCATAGTCACGCTGTAATCCCTTTACAAAAGCCTCCTGGAACAAAGAGTAGTCACCGTATGAAGGTTCTATAGATACAGCCTTGGCATATTGTGCACGTGCCTCATCAAAACGGCGTGCATAGAAATAGCAGTCACCGGCACGGTTGCACGCGTCACCTCTCACCGAAGCATCTATTGCAGCATCCGTATCTGCACATCTCACGAACCATGTCAGAGCCTTATCGTAATTTTTCTGTTTGAACGATGTATATCCCATATTGTAAAGAGCAAGACCATATTCCATACTCTTCCTGTTAGTGGCAAACTCCATATACTGGCGATAGTCTGCAGCAGCTTGGGCAAACCTGTCAAGTCGGTATTTTGCTTCGCCACGCCAGAAATATGCATCAGCCTTTGTCTGTGCATTATATCTGCCCAGCTGCAATGACTGTGTGAAATAGTCGATGGCATTTTCGAACGAAGCCTGCGCAAAAGCCTGCGTACCTACGCGGAACAGAAGTTTCTGTTTTGCTTCCAGAATTCTGCTTCCGGGCTGGCTGATTTTGGCTATGGATTTCAAAGCTGCCATATAGCTGCGGGTGTTCATATATACCTCGATAAGATAATCATTCACCTTATCGGTATATTGCGAATGTGGAAATTCATTAAGGAAACGTTCGAACACCGTAACAGATTCTGCAAACGGAGAATACGATGTTTCATGAATACACAGGGCATAGTTATAAAGAGCCTGCTCCTTTATCTGCATATTACGGTTGGATGCAGCCGCCTGCTCGAAAGCCATTCGCGCCTGGTTGCGTTCTTTCAGGTTCAGATACGCAAGTCCCATGTGCAGATAAGCATTCTGCGACATGTCATCATCCGCACCTGTCACTCTTCCCAGATTTTCTGCAGCTTCAGAATAAACCTGAGTATTGAAATAACTCATACCCAGCTTATACAGAGCATTACGCTGCGGATTAGAAGCCTCGTTACAATAAGGAGAAAGATAATTCACAGCAGCTGTATAATCCATCTGCGAGTAAGCAGCCTCACCCGCTATTCTCTTCATTTCAAGCGATTTTTCATTTCCGGGATAGTCATTAAGATACTTTAGAGCCATATTCCTTGCTGCTGCATAATCACCTGTGATAAGACTGATGTCTGCCATATAATATGGAGCAAGTTCCGCATAGTTCTTATTATCCTTTACAGAAGAAAAGCCTTTCATCGCAGAATCGTATCTTCCTGCCGAATAGTCTATATAAGCCAGACTGTATGTAGCATCATCCGAATATTTCGTGCCGGCCTCTTTCAACACCGTGAGCCATGCAGTAGCTTCCTCTGTATTTCCTATCTCAAGATAAGACTGCGCCAGACGATAGACATTATCGTCTCGTTCCTCATTTCCCAAAACATCGAAATCACAACCTCTGTAACATGCAATGGCTTTCAGGTATTCCTTATCAAAAAAATAAGAAGATGCGATAAGAGCCTGTACCCTATTCTTGTATCTTGACTCAGGATGATTTTCCAGATATGTCTCAAGTCTCTTGATGCGGTCCGGCAGGCACAACTCGTATGCAGTACATGCCAGCATATACTCGGCCTCATCCACAAACTCCGCACAATTACCCGAATCCATATAGCGCATCAATGTCTGTCGGGCAGCAGCATAATCATGACGCATAAACAGTTGTTTTCCATCGTTGAACAGCCTGCTCTGACCTGTCAACGGTTCAGTCTGCTGCGCACCTGCCACAATCGGCATAGTCATCAACAGACCGGCTATAAATGCGTTTCCTTTATTCTTCATAAATATATAAGTTATCTATTGTATTCATTTATAAAACGTTCCACTCCCTTGCGTACAGAATCCAGTCCGAAGTCCAGAGGATTTATCTTATCCAAAGGCATCCAGAAAGTCTCTGCCACGTCGTCCATGGCTTCCAAAACAGAATCATTCTCTACCCTGCATAGGAAAAACATATCCATGGTGTGTACAAGAAAACCTGAGTAAAGATATGTATTCGGATATGAGAACAGATACTCTGCCTTCACCACATCAAGCCCTGTCTCTTCCTTCACTTCACGCGCAACTCCTTCTTCCGCCGTCTCAAACATATCAATAAATCCTCCGGACAGGTCAAGAGTCCCTTTGGCAGGATCTTTCGCACGTCGGCACACCAAAAGTTCATTTTTGGAATTAAGGATGAAAGCTACAGTTGCCGCACTGGAGTTGAAATAATACACAAAGCCACAGTCGGCACATTTTTTCGATTTGAAATTGTGTTCCTCAAAATGCGGAGAACCGCATACCGGACAATATTTGAACAGATGTAAAGGGTGCATAGTCACACAAGTTAAGTTACAGTGGCAAAGTTAACAGAAATAATGATAATATGTTACATTTCTGACATAAAGAACAATTTACAACAAAGTTATGTTTATATCATTTAGTCAGTTTATGAAAGTTTTACAGAACAAAACTATAAAAAATATTGTTATTAAGTGGTAATATTGCTCTTTTCATTAAAAAAATAATGTTTTTTTGAATGAAATATCGAAATAATAAAAAAGTTTTTCTACATTTGCTTACAAAATGACATAACAAAACATACTATTATGGAAAAGATTGATAAATTAGACAAACAAATTCTGGAAATTATCTCTCAGAACGCGCGTATTCCTTTCAAAGACGTAGCAGCAGAATGTGGAGTATCACGTGCAGCAATTCATCAGCGCGTACAACGACTGATTGATCTGGGCGTAATTATCGGTTCAGGATACAATGTAAATCCTAAGAGTTTGGGTTACATGACATGTACATACGTTGGTATCAAACTTGAAAAAGGCTCAATGTACAAAAGCGTTGTAGCAGAACTGAATAAGATTCCTGAAATCGTGGAATGTCACTTCACTACAGGTCCTTACACAATGCTTACAAAGCTATATTCTACAGACAACGAGCATCTGATGGATTTATTGAACTCACGTATTCAGGAAATTCCTGGTGTTACTGCCACTGAAACACTGATTTCATTGGAACAGAGTATCAAGAAAGAAATTCCTATTCATCTGGATTAATAATGGGGATTATTGCCGGACTTAATGCAGGAGGTATAATCATAGGTCTTTGCACATTCCTGATAATAGGCTTTTTCCATCCGGTTGTGGTCAAAGCGGAATATTATTGGGGTACAAAGTGCTGGTGGATATTTCTACTGCTTGGAATATTAGGAATAGCAGGTTCTGTTATGACTGACAATATCCTTGTTTCCACTCTTCTTGGAGTATTCTCATTCTCGTCTTTCTGGACTATAAAGGAACTTTTCGAACAGAGAGAAAGAGTTTTGAAAGGATGGTTTCCGATGAATCCCAAAAGAAAAGAGGAATACAAAACAGACTCTGACAAATAGAGCCATAACAAAACACCATATATAGAGTTCATGGATTTCGAAAAGGAATACATGAACTTTTTTTTCATCTTTTTTCGACAAAAACTTACAATCATGCAAAACATCAAAAACAATCTGACAGAGCTTATCGGCAACACTCCGATGCTCAGACTGAACAATATGGAGAAGACTTACAATTCTGAAGCTTCAGTAACAGCAAAACTTGAGATGTTCAACCCGGGAGGAAGCGCAAAGGACAGGATCGCACTCAACATGATAAACGATGCCGAGGAAAAAGGAATACTCAAGCCGGGAGCTACTATTATAGAACCTACAAGCGGAAACACCGGTGTAGGACTGGCATGGATAGCCGGACTGAAAGGTTACAAACTGATACTCACAATGCCTGAAACCATGAGCCGCGAAAGACAGCTCCTGCTTAAAGCATACGGAGCAGAACTTGTGCTTACCACCGGAAGCAAAGGAATGGGAGGCGCAATAGAAAAAGCGAAGGTACTGAATTCAGAAATTGAAGATTCGGTCATTCTGCAACAGTTCTGCAACCCGGCAAACCCCGAGGCACATTATAATACTACAGCTGAAGAGATATGGAAAGACACTGATGGCAATATAGACGTCTTCGTGGCAGGAGTCGGCACAGGAGGAACCATAAGCGGAACAGGCCGAAAGCTGAAAGAAAAGAATCCGGCTATAGAACTGATAGCCGTAGAACCAGACTCATCGGCAGTAATTTCAGGCGACAAACCGGGTCCCCACAAAATTCAGGGTATAGGTGCCGGCTTCATTCCTGATACACTTGACATAAAGATTATTGACAAAGTATATCGTGTAGCGAACGATGACGCGATGGCAACAGCACGCGAGCTTGCAAATAAAGAAGGAATACTTTGCGGAATATCATCGGGAGCAGCCGCATACGCAGCAATGAAACTTTCGCAGGAAAGCAGATACAAAGGAAAGAACATTGTAGTACTACTGCCGGATACAGGAGAAAGATACCTCTCTACAGAACTTTTCGACAGATAAAGAAAAAGGTGTGTCATAACTAAGTCCAATACAAACAAACTTTCAATTCCAAAACTTAAAAGAAACGGATCTATATTATCAAAAACCAACTTAATACGATTCTTTCAAGGTATTAATGTATATGAACTATATCTTTTATAGTATCTATTTATTCTTGACACACCTTTTTTATTCTACAGATTCCAATGAATAAAAAGACAAAGGATCTATGCCTTCTTTAAATCGAACGAATGAATTTATCATTCAACTTTATAAACAACACTGCCATCAGTAAAAGGAACTATTTTTTCTTTAGGAACATACGATTTCCAGGTGATATTATGGGTGTTCAAATCAACAACATTTTCTACAAGGCTTACAAACTTATCCACGTTCTCAACCTGAATATTTCTTAGATTTACCAATCTGATAGGCAAATGCGAATCCCCCCGAAGCTCATATATAGTACCCGTATTCTTTGAACGGATATTCTGGATATTGATGTTATATATCTTCGTATAACGTGTTTCATAAGTAGGAACAATATTACGCCACTGATACATAACGTCCGTATAGATTCCAACAATTCGAGTCGCATTTTCCGTTTCAATACCATCTACATATATGTTTTCTACAAACCCACCTCTCCTATGATTTGTTTTTATTTGCACAACATACAAAACAGAGCTGGGAGCTTTAATATCTGTCATATAAATATTACGTACACCACCCGAAAGTTCACTTCCTATACCCAGCAAAGAATGTCCTTTCACAATAGTACAATTACGTATAACAACATTTTCGGTTGGCATATTGGTGCGCCATGCATCCCTGTTTCGCCCTGATTTGATTACCACAGCATCATCGCCCTGGTCGAAGGTACAATTCTCCACCAAGAAGTTCTTAGACATTTCGATATCAATACCATCATTGTTGTGTCCATGAGCATATACATCCATATTACGGACTATGCCATCCTCGCACATAAACATGTGTATTGTCCAGAAAGGACTTTCCCTGATTTTGAAGCCATCCAATAAAACATGCTTGCAACGGTTAAACTGAATCAGATGCGGGCGAAAGTTATTCTCTCTTTCAGCCATTTGACGTTTTTCAACCGGCACATCCGTAGCCCCCATAGCATAAAGTTGTTTAGAAGCCTCAATGTGAGCAGGCGGACGTTTGAACCAAGTTTTCCATGTCTCCATCTGTGGTTTTAATGTACCTTTGCCAGTAATTGCTATATTCTCACATTCCAACGCAT
Organism: uncultured Bacteroides sp.; assembly: GCF_937912035.1. Lineage (GTDB taxonomy): Bacteria > Bacteroidota > Bacteroidia > Bacteroidales > Bacteroidaceae > Phocaeicola. The sequence goes on along the minus strand of NZ_CALDPF010000047.1, from coordinate 932 downwards.
ATATTAATGGAGAATAATTATAGCATTCTATTCCTTCCCATGTGGTCATTACAGCTGGCAAGTAGGCTTTCGGATCATCAACAAAGCTTAATACCGCATTTTCCTCCAAGACCAAATTCACATTACTCTTGAAGTGTATAGGGCCCGTTATCCAAGTTCCGGCAGGAACAATGACAGAGCCACCTCCCATCTTACTGCAAACTTCAATAGTTTTATTGATAGCTTCCGTATTAATCTTCTTACCATCAGATTTTGCACCATACTTCCTGATGTTGAACGAACGATCCGGAAATACAAATGTTTTAATGGCCGGCATCGGGAAAGGTGCCTCAACTTTTGTTTCTTGATAAGTCTGTGCATTTAAAGGCAATGAACCCAAACAGAAAACAAGCACAATAACAAGAGCATAATGTAATGTATTATTCATGGTATTTTAATTAATTAGTGTCCCGTTAAAAATGGGACGAGTTAAAAATTAATCAAACAGCCCGGAATAAGGGGGAAATAAAGATCTTTGATATCATTGAAATCAGTCTTTTTACCGAACAGATTATGCAATTAAGTTTTATTCGTCCATGAGATGCTAAGACTCTACAAGACGTTTCTTCTTCATGTAACGTTGAAGAATAGCCACAATACAATATGTGATAACATTTATCATCTTGGCATTCTACTGCTAAGTTGTAAAATCAAGTCCGTTTGATTTCAAAAAAACATACAATGACTATATTCCAATAATTTCAAAGAACTATCCACCCACTTTTACGGGATAGTAGTGAACGAATCATAGATTAAAATTTCTCTGCCTGTTACGCTGATTACTTTTCTACAGATAATAAAAAATTAAGCCTCACTAATGCGAGGCTTAATTTCTGATGTGGGCGTTGACGGATTCGAACCGCCGACCCTCTGCTTGTAAGGCAGATGCTCTG
>NZ_CALDPF010000046.1 GCF_937912035.1 uncultured Bacteroides sp. | reverse complement strand
CCTGGGACCCCCTGCTCCCAAAGCAGGTGCGCTAACCGGACTGCGCTACACCCCGAAGGCGTTTTTCTTAAATGCGGTGCAAAGATACATGTTTATTTTTAATTAAGCAACACTAAACAGATGTTTTTTTGCAAAAAAAATAATATTAAGGATAAAACACGCATTGAAGCACTAAAATAAGATAATTTTCAGACTATCGCATAACCTGCTTAATACAGAAAAATACAAATAAAAAGCACCGGCACATCTGTCGAAAATGACAAGCACACCGGCGCTCCATAAATACACCTTTTATAACCTTTTATTACTTATTTCTAGCTTCTGCTATATAGCCGAGAGCTTCAGCACATTTGTCTGTTACATAAGTCCAGTCTTCTGCTGCAACTTTATCTTTAGGGAACAATTTAGAACCCATACCTACGCAAAATACACCAGCCTTGATCCATGCTGTAAGGTTCTCCTTAGATGGTTCTACACCACCAGTTACCATAAGCTTAGACCATGGCATTGGAGCCATCATACCCTTAACGAAGTTAGGACCGTAAACATCACCTGGGAATACCTTGCACAAGTCACAACCAAGTTCCTGAGCGAAACCTACTTCAGAAACAGTACCACATCCTGGAGTGTAAGCTACAAGACGACGGTTACATACCTTAGCAATTTCAGGGTTGAACAATGGGCCAACAACGAAGCAAGCACCAAGCTGAATGTAAAGAGCTGCAGTAGCAGGATCAACTACTGAACCTACACCCATTGCCATTTCAGGACATTCCTTTGCTGCATATTTCACTACTTCAGCGAATACTTCGTGAGCAAAGTCGCCACGGTTTGTGAATTCGAATGCACGAACACCACCGTCATAGCAAGCCTTTACAACTTTCTTTGCAACTTCTGCATCTTTGTGATAGAATACAGGAACCATACCGGTTGAACCAATCTTGTTCAATACCGCAACTTTATCGAATTTTGCCATTTTGAATATTCTTTTTAAATGATTAGACTATTAACGCTGTACACGACCGCTTGCGTCACCACCTGCAAGAGCCTCAACTTCTTCAGCAGAAACAAGGTTGAAGTCGCCGTTGATAGTATGCTTCAATGCAGAAGCAGCAACTGCGAATTCAAGAGCAGCACCCTGGTTAGGCTTAGTGAGCAATCCGTGGATAATACCACCAGAGAATGAGTCACCCCCCCCTACACGGTCGATGATAGGATCAATGTCGTAACGTTTTGAAGTATAGAATTCTTCGCCGTTGTAAATCATAGCTTTCCAACCGTTGTGAGTTGCAGAGAATGATTCGCGGAGAGTAGAGATTACATATTTGAATCCGAATTCCTTAGCCATTGCAGTGAAGATACCTTTGTAGCCTTCTGCATCTGTCTTACCGCCTTCTACGTCAGCGTCTGGTTTGAAACCAAGGCAAAGTTCAGCATCCTCTTCGTTACCGATACATACGTCAACATACTGCATCAAAGGACGCATGATAGATTGAGCTTTTTCCTTTGTCCAAAGTTTCTTACGGAAGTTAAGGTCAACAGAAACTGTTACACCGTGACGTTTAGCAGCCTCGCAAGCAAGTTTTGTAAGTTCGGCAGCCTTGTCAGAGATAGCAGGAGTGATACCAGACCAGTGGAACCAGTCAGCACCTTCCATGATAGCATCGAAGTCGAAATCACATGGATCAGCTTCAGCAATAGCAGAATGAGCACGGTCATAGATAACCTTACTTGGACGCATAGAAGCACCAGTTTCAAGATAGTAGATACCTACACGGTCGCCACCACGAGCGATGAAGTCTGTCTTAACACCGTATTTGCGAAGCGCGTTTACAGCAGACTGTCCGATTTCGTGTTTAGGAAGTTTAGTTACGAAGTATGCATCGTGACCATAATTTGCACAGCTTACAGCTACATTAGCTTCGCCACCACCATAAACTACATCAAATGAATCTGACTGAACGAAACGAGTATTACCCGGAGTGGATAATCTCAACATAATTTCTCCAAGTGTAACAATTTTTGCCATAATAAAATATTTTTATTGAAATAGGTTTATTTATTCTTACATATAATAAATCAAACAAATACACGCAATTGATATTGATTAAGAAATCAATTCGTGTGCGCACACAAAGGTACAACATATTTTCATAATACCAAAAAAAGTTGTAGTTTTGTATCGAAAAAAATTATTTCCATTATAATTCAATCAGCAGCATATATAATAAGGTGTAATATGGGAGAAAATAAGTCTGAAAGAATACGTATTAAAGACATTGCCATTAAGGCAGGAGTATCTGTAGGAACAGTAGACAGAGTAATTCACGGAAGAACCGGCGTATCAGAATCCAGCAGAAAAAAGGTTGAAGAAATTCTGAAACAAATGAATTACCAGCCTAACATGTATGCCAGCGCATTGGCATCCAACAAAAAATACAGTTTTGCATGTATTCTCCCTTTGCACACACAGGAAGACTACTGGATTGACATAGAGGCAGGAATGGAACATGCCGTAAGTACATACAAGGACTTCAATATCAAATTAAACATCTCTTATTACGACCAGTACGAATCAGGTGCTTTTGCCGAAGCAGGAAAAAAAATGCTTGAATCGATGCCGGACGGAGTAATCATGGCCCCAAGTTCGGAAAACGAGACTAAATCTACAGTTTTCCAACTGAAAGAAAAAAATATTCCATTCATTTTTTTAGATTCAAACATAAAATCACTTAATCCGCTAAGTTTTTACGGACAGAATTCACATAGCAGCGGATATTTTGCCGCACGTATCCTAAGCCTTATGGCAGAACATAACGAACCTGTGGTGATTTTCCGTCTCATATACGGGGGCAAACTCGGTTCGAACCAGCAGCGAAACAGAGAGGAAGGTTTCCGCGAATACATAAAAAACAATTGCCCTGGAATCAAACTTTACGAATTGAACTTCTACGTAAAAAATCCGGAAAACAACGAAAAAATTATGGAAGAGTTCTTTGCTGAACATCCTGAGATAAACTGTGGAATTACGTTCAACTCGAAAGCTTATATCATTGGCGAATACATGCAGAAGATAAACCGTAAAGGATTCAAACTTATTGGCTACGACTTGCTGAGAAGAAACGTGAAATGCCTTAAAGAAGGAACAATCGACTTCATAATAGCCCAACAACCTACTGAACAGGGGCAAAGTTGTATAGAATGTCTGTTCGAACACCTCATTCTGAAGAAAGAAGTCAAGCCATATAATTATATGCCTATAACTCTCATATCGAAAGAAAATATTGATTTCTACCTCGACGCTCATGTCAGGACTAACAACATCTGAAATTTATAATGAACTTAAACAAACTTACACCTATTATAAACAAGCCCAGCGGAGCTGCGCTTATGCCTCTGGCAGTGTTCCTGTGCCTCTATCTGGTAACGTCCATTATAGTGAATGATTTCTACAAGGTTCCTATCACAGTGGCATTCCTTGTAGCATCAATATATGCGGTGGCTACTACAAAAGGTCTTAGCCTGAACGACAGGATTATACAATATTCCACCGGAGCTGCCAACAAGAATATAATGATGATGATATGGATTTTCATTCTGGCAGGAGCATTCGCACAATCCGCAAAAGCTATGGGAGCCATAGATGCCACTGTAAATCTCACCCTCCACCTCCTTCCGGACAGTCTGCTGCTTGCCGGTGTATTTCTGGCATCATGCTTCATTTCGTTATCTATCGGAACATCTGTAGGTACAATAGTGGCACTTACACCGGTTGCTGTGGGAATAGCTGCAAAAACAGATGTCGGTATTCCATTTATGACTGCACTAGTTATCGGAGGAGCTTTCTTCGGGGATAACCTATCATTTATATCAGATACTACTATTGCAGCAACAAGAACGCAAGGCTGCCAGATGAGAGACAAGTTCAGGATGAATATGCTCATTGCGCTGCCAGCTGCAATCCTGGTTTTTGCCTACTATATCTTCTATGGTAATAATATTGAAACCGTTGCTCCAACCGGAAGTATAGAATGGGGAAAGGTAATACCTTATTTAATAGTATTGGTGACAGCAATTGCAGGAATAAACGTAATGCTAGTTCTCCTGATTGGGATTATATCAACCGGTATCATAGGAATGGTATACGGAGCATTCGATTTCTTCGGATGGTTCGGCTCGATGGGACAGGGTATAACAGGAATGGGAGAACTCATAATCATTACCCTTATGGCCGGAGGAATGCTTGAGCTGATACGTTTTAACGGAGGAGTGGATTACATACTTCACAGACTCACCAAAAAAGTAAGCGGAAAACGCGGAGCTGAATTCAGTATTGCAGCACTGGTAAGCCTGGCAAATATGTGTACCGCAAATAACACAATAGCCATAATTACAGTAGGGCCTCTTGCTTCCGAAATAGCTGAGGAATACAAAATTGATAAGAGAAGAAGTGCCAGCATACTTGACATATTCTCATGCGTAATTCAGGGAATTATCCCTTACGGCGCACAAATGCTGATTGCTGCAGAACTGGCGTCAGTTTCTCCGCTAAACATTATGGAATATCTGTACTATCCTATTGTTTTATGTATTTTTGCAATACTCAGTATCATATTGAGGATACCAAGGACTGTGTAATAAATAGGAATAAAGTAAAGCCATTTAAAAGAAAACTCGGACAAAACGAGAAAAAAGAAACATAAAAAACTTGTATAATTAAAAAATTACATCTACCTTTGCACCGCAATTAAGGATGGTTCCGTAGCTCAGCTGGATAGAGCAACGCCCTTCTAAGGCGTGGGTCCTGCGTTCGAATCGCAGCGGAATCACGAAAAAAGAGAAAATCAAAAGGCACAACCAACTGATTTTCTCTTTTTCGTTTTATTACACTGTAATTATTTCATATTCTCGCGTATGAATTTCTCAATCTTATCGTATGGGATTACACCTGCTTCATTGTCATACAAATCGACATGACTTGCACCGGGAACAATAAGAAGTTCTTTATTATCACCCTTGAGTTTCTTGAAAGCATCTTCAGAGAAATAACGCGAATGTGCTTTCTCACCATGAACCAAAAGTACGGCACTCCTTATCTCACCGCTATATGTCAACAGAGGAGTATTAATGAATGAGAGTGACGAAGTGACATTCCATCCGTTGTTTGAGTTGAGCGAACGTGGATGATAGCCACGCGGAGTTTTGTAGTAGGCATAGTAATCCTTGACGAATTGTGGAGCATCTTCAGGCAGCGGGTCAACCACTCCACCGGCAAGGGCATAGCTTCCATTTTTAGCATCAATAGTACGCTGTTCGTTTAGTTTCTTGCGAAGTTCATAACGTGCATCCTCGTCCATAGAGTCGAAATATCCGTTTGCTGTTACACGGCTCATATCGTACATGGTCACTGCCACAGTAGCCTTTATTCTGGTATCTATGGCTGCAGCATTTAAGGCAAATCCTCCCCATCCACATATACCTATTATTCCTATTCTCTCAGAATCGACATCCGGGCGAGTTGTCAGATAATCCACCGCCGCGCTGAAATCCTCGGTATTTATATCAGGTGATGCCACATATCGCGGTTCTCCCCCACTCTCGCCAGTGAAAGACGGGTCGAAAGCTATTGTAAGGAATCCACGTTCTGCCATAGTCTGTGCATAAAGTCCTGACGACTGTTCTTTCACAGCACCGAAAGGACCGCTCACAGCCAATGCAGGCAACAGACCTTCCACATTTTTCGGACGATACATATCTGCAACGAGAGTTATTCCGAAACGGTTCTTGAACGACACACGTTCTGTTACGACTTTATCGCTTGGCGCGAAAGTCTTTTTGTCTTGCGCATTTAGATTTGTCATAGCACTAATTATTAGAATTTGAACGATTAAAAGTAGTTTTGTTTTCATACTATTCATTGTATATTATTTAATGTGCATATATTTAGAAACAGAGTTCCATTTCCTTCAGAAAAACATAGGTTCAAACTTACCGTTACACGTCCGTGTTACGCTCGTTACACGAATGAGTTCCGCGCGTTACACGTCCGTGTTTCGCTCGTAACACGAACGTGTAACGGTATCTATGTCAGTATCTCCGATAATCCGCGGACGCAGATTCTGAAAAAACATTATATCCTCTTTATAAAACGGGCAGGTACACCGCCAACAATAGTTCCGGCCTCAACATCTCTGGTCACCACAGCACCGGCAGCTATCACTGCATTGTCGCCTATCGTCACTCCCTGAAGAATAGTAGAATTTGAGCCCACCCACACATTCTTGCCTAGCACTATCGGAGCGGGATAAGTGATGCCACGTTCCTCGGGTTGCAATCCGTGATTGAGAGTAGCGAACACCACATTATGACCTATCTGGCAGCCGTCACCGATAGTCACACCCCCGTGGTCCTGAAAATGACAGCAGGCATTTATGAAAACATTTTCTCCTACATGGATATTCTTCCCGAAATCAGAATAGAAAGGAGGAAAAACACGCAGCGATTCAGGCACTTTATATCCGAACAGTTCGGAAAGCAATTCTCTCACCTCTTCCGGAGTGTGATAAGACGAGTTCAGGCGGAATGTCACACGGCGCGCCTCTTCGCTCATCTCGCCCATAAGAGCGTGTATCTCGTCTGTACTAAGAGCCTCCCCTGTCTTTACATAAGATAAAAATTCGTTTAAAAGCATATCTGTTATAATATATATTGATTCATGATACAAAAGTACATTATACACTCCGACAACCCTGTATATGGATTACGGCTCTTTGTACCAATATTACAGAATGTTGCTTATACGGATAATATGTATTAAATTTGCTACGAAACACAATAATTCGCATAAATGAAACAGGAAGTTATCAAACTGGAGGAGGTCAATAAATTCAATGATATATTCGGACTCGAAACACTGCACCCTATGGTGAGCGTCATCGACCTGTCCAAGTCCTCACATTGGCCTGAAACTCTCACAATAAATTATGGCGTTTATGCCGTTTACCTTAAAAAAACGAAATGTGGCGACCTGACATACGGAATGCAGGAATACGACTACGACGAAGGAACGATTGTATGTTTCGCACCGGGACAAGTAGTGACATCACACATGAACCCAGACACCAAGCCTGAAGGCTACGGAATACTGTTTCATCCCGACTTCATACACGGCACAGCACTGGGCAAGGACATAAAAAAATATTCGTTCTTCGCTTACAACTCGAAAGAAGCCCTTCACCTCTCTGAAGAGGAAAAGAGGATAATCATGGAATGTTTCGGCAATATAGAAAGGGAACTCAGAATACGCCAGGACAAACACAGCCAGAGGATTATTACAGCAAACATCGGACTGATGCTTGACTACTGTCTGCGTTTCTACGACAGGCAGTTCCAGACAAGAGAGGTATCCAACAAGAACGTGATAGTGCAGTTCGAACGTCTGCTGGACGATTATTTCGACAGCAAGGCTCCCGCCGAAAACGGATTGCCTACGGTGAGATACTTTGCCGAAAAGGTGTTCCTGTCGCCAAACTATTTCGGCGACATGATAAGCAGACAGACCGGAAAGACGGCATCGGAATACATACACGGCAAGGTAGTGGACAAGGCAAAAGAAAAACTGCTCTCCACACAGATGACAATGACGGAAATAGCCTACGAACTGGGGTTCCAGTATCCGCAACATCTGAGCCGGATGTTCAAAAAAGAAGTTGGCTGCACACCAAACGAATACAGAATGCAAAGGTTATGAGTTTTTTTATTACTTTTGGACACGAAAATGAAATCATTAACAATATAATAACATAATCGAACATGAAAACAGAACAAGAAAAGCCGACGGGGCTGCCTGAAAACGCGTTCCGTCCGCTGAAACCGGGCGAGAAATATGAGCCTCTCATGTCGCCTTCGAAAAATTATCCTGAAGTAAACCTGTGGTCAGTGACATGGGGTATAGTAATGGCTGTTATTTTCTCGGCAGCTGCAGCCTATCTGGGACTTAAGGTAGGTCAGGTATTCGAGGCCGCAATACCTATTGCCATTATTGCAGTTGGTGTGTCAAGTGCTACAAAGCGTAAAAACGCACTGGGTGAAAACGTAATGATACAGTCTATCGGAGCATGCTCCGGAGTAATCGTTGCAGGTGCAATATTCACTCTGCCTGCACTTTATATCCTTCAGGAAAAATATCCTGAAATGACAGTGAACTTCATGCAGATGTTCATCAGTTCCCTCCTTGGAGGTGTATTGGGTATTCTTTTCCTTATTCCATTCCGTAAATATTTCGTAAAGGACAAGCATGGAGAATATCCTTTCCCCGAAGCTACAGCCAGTACACAGGTCTTGGTATCTGGTGAGAAAGGCGGCGACCAGGCCAAGCCTCTTCTCATGGCAGGACTTATCGGAGGTCTGTACGATTTCATAGTAGGTACCTTCGGATGGTGGAACGAGAACTTCACAAGCCGCATCTGCAGTGCAGGCGAAATGGTAGCAGAGAAATTCAAACTGGTTTTCAAAATCAATACAGGAGCTGCAGTACTGGGATTGGGATATATCGTAGGTCTGAAATATGCAGCCATAATATGTGCCGGTTCGCTGGTGGTTTGGTTCGTTATAGTACCTGGATTCGCGCTTGTTTTCGGCGACCAGGTTCTCAACACATGGAATCCGAACATCGCTACAGCCGTTAAGGACATGTCGCCGGAAATGATATTCAGCGAATATGCCAAGAGTATAGGTATCGGCGGTATCGCCATGGCCGGAATCATCGGTATTGTCCGTTCATGGGGCATAATCAAGGGAGCCGTAAGTCTTGCTGCCAAGGAAATGGGCGGAAACAAATCGGAAGGAAACGTGGAACGTACACAGCGCGACATTCCTATGAAGATTATCGCTTTCGGTTCTATCTTCACATTGCTGCTCGTTCTGCTGTTCTTCTATTTCGACGTGATGCAGGGCAACGTGCTTCACACTGTAGTGGCACTTCTGCTTGTGGCAGGTATAGCATTCCTCTTCACTACCGTGGCTGCTAATGCTATTGCCATAGTAGGAACAAACCCTGTTTCGGGTATGACGCTTATGACTCTTATCCTTGCATCAGTAATCATGGTGGCTGTCGGACTGAACGGAGCTACAGGTATGGTTGCCGCACTGGTCATGGGTGGTGTGGTATGTACAGCACTGTCAATGGCCGGAGGTTTTATCACTGACCTCAAGATAGGCTACTGGCTGGGAAGCACTCCTAAGAAACAGGAGACATGGAAATTCCTCGGAACACTGGTTTCTGCTGCCACTGTAGGCGGAGTTATCATGGTACTGAATGATTCATACGGATTTACAAGCGGACAGCTCGCCGCACCTCAGGCTAACGCCATGGCTGCCGTTATCGACCCTCTGATGAATGGTGTAGGTGCTCCATGGGCTCTTTACGGAGCAGGTGCTATATTGGCAATCGTTCTTACTTATTTCAAGGTTCCTGCACTGGCTTTCGCCCTGGGTATGTTCATTCCTTTGGAACTTAACCTTCCTCTTCTTGTGGGTGGTGCTATAAACTGGTACGTGACAACAAGAAGCAAGGACGAGTCTGTAAATCAGGAACGTGGCGAGAAAGGAACATTGCTCGCATCCGGTTTCATTGCCGGAGGTGCTCTAATGGGTGTAGTAAGCGCAGTGATGAGATATTGCGACATCAACCTCATAAACGAGTCATGGCTGGCGAATCCTATGAGCCAGTTGGTTTCACTCGTAGCATATACATTACTTATTATATATCTGGTGAAAGCCAGCATGTCAATCAAAAAATAAACAGTTATGAAAAAGAACATTTTAATCATGAGTTTTATTATGCTGTCATCAATATTATTTGCACAAAAACCTATCGAAATCAAAGTATGGCCTAACGGTGCTCCAAACGACAATGGAATAGAAAAGGAAGAAGCTTTGGACGAAACCAGGCCTAAAAACGTTAAAGAAGCCATACTGTATGTTTTTCCGGCAAAAAACAGTAACGGAATGGCAATACTTGCATGCCCTGGTGGCGGATATACACATTTGGCAATGGACCACGAAGGCAAGGATATGGCTGACTGGTTTAACTCTATGGGAATAACATTGGCAGTACTGAAATACCGTATGCCAAACGGTCACAATGATGTACCTCTGAGCGATGCTCATCAGGCTATAAAAATAATGCGCGAAAAATCAAAGGAATGGAATTTCACAAAGCTTGGAATCATGGGTTCTTCTGCCGGAGGACATCTGGCCAGTACAGCAGCCACTCATTTTGACGAGACAACAAGACCTGACTTCCAGATACTATTCTACCCCGTCATCACAATGGACAAGAGATATACCCACATGGGATCAAGAAACAATCTGTTAGGAAACAATCCTGATGAAAAGCTTGTAGAACTGTACTGCAATGAGAAGCAGGTTACACCTCAGACTCCTCCTGCATTCATAATGCACAGCAGTGACGACAAGACTGTACCAGTTGAAAACAGTATCAACTACTATATGTCTCTTGTAAAGAACGGAGTTTCCGCATCACTCCACACATATCCTATCGGAGGACATGGCTGGGGATATCGAGACAGCTTTATCTACAAAAGACAATGGACAGGCGAACTGGAAAAATGGTTAAGGGAAATAAACAAATAAATATACAAAAAAACGGCCCAACTATTTGTAAAACAAAAGAAAAGCAGTACCTTTGCAGCCGCTATTACGAGATAATAGCATAATTCAAATCATTAACATTAAAAATTTAACGTTTAAAAAATGGCAACTAAAATCAGATTGCAGAGAAACGGACGCAAAGGTTATGCGTTCTATTCAATTGTTATTGCAGACGCAAGAGCACCACGTGATGGTAGATTTACTGAGAAAATTGGTACTTACAACCCTAATACCAATCCTGCCACAGTAGATTTGAATTTTGAACGTGCATTGCACTGGGTATTGGTAGGTGCACAGCCTACAGACACAGTTCGCAACATCCTTTCTAAAGAAGGTGTTTACATGAAGAAACACTTGCTTGGTGGTGTTGCTAAAGGTGCATTCGACGAAGCTCAGGCTGAAGCTAAATTCAACGCTTGGAAAGAAAACAAGCAGAATGGTCTTGCTGCTTTGAAGGCAAAACAGGAAGAAGCAAAGAAAGCTGAAGCAAAAGCACGTCTTGAAGCTGAAAAGAAAGTAAACGAAGAAATTGCTAAGAAGGTAGCTGAAAAGAAAGCTGCTGAAGCTGCTGCAAAAGCTGAAGCTGAAGCTGCTACAGAAGAACCAGCTGCTGAAGCTACAGAAGCTCCTGCAGAAGCTTAATTCTTCTACTTTTTTAAAGAAATTACCCAAAAGACCATTCCTGATTATAATTTTGGAATGGTCTTTATTTTTTTATACGATACATTTAGTTCTGAATGAAGATATTTAATATGAATAAATATCGTATTAGTTAATATATCTAAAATAAACGTACTACAATAAACAAATTAATACTATCACTGTTTTTTAAATATAACTAAACACTTAATTAGAATGAAAACAAAACATGTAGCATTAATCCTGTGCGCAGGAATTATGATGGGTAGTTGCGGCATGAGCAACACAGCAAAAGGTGGTATGATTGGTGGAGGCAGTGGAGCTGCTCTCGGAGCTTTAATAGGCGGACTTGCCGGCAACGGTAAAGGCGCTGCCATAGGAGCAGCCGTAGGAGCTGCTGTCGGTACTGGAGCCGGAGTGCTTATCGGAAAGAAAATGGACAAAGCTGCAGAAGAAGCTGCAAAAATAGAGAACGCACAAGTAGAACAAGTGACTGACAATAATGGTCTGCAAGCAGTTAAAGTAACTTTCGACTCAGGTATATTGTTCAGTACAAGCAGTTCTACCTTAAGCACTTCAGCAAAGAAATCATTGACTGATTTTGCAAACAATGTACTAAAACAAAATCCTAATATGGATGTAGTAATATACGGATATACTGATAATACCGGTTGGAGAAATTCTACTGCAGCTGAAAGTGTTCAGAAGAATATAGAACTGTCTAAACAGCGTGCAGCAAGCGTTTCCGGTTATCTACTGACTGCTGGAGTATCAGGAAATCAGATAAAAAGCGTTGAAGGTTTTGGTGAAGAAAATCCTGTTGCAAGCAACAGCACTGAAGCAGGACGCCAGCAAAACAGACGTGTTGAAATCTATATGTACGCAAGCGAAGAAATGATTAAGCAGGCCGAAAACGGTACACTGCAATAAACTAAAAAAGTTGTTCAGCATAAACACCTGAACAACTTTTTTTTTATTTTACTCTTATAACTCTCACTCCCGTATGCTTCTTTTTGTCCTTTAGATAATCGAAAAGAGACAAAGGATCTGTTACAACTTTTCCATGCAACGATGATGCATGAAGCAAGTGCAAATGCCCGTCAATCCAAGAAGCAAAACCTAAATGTACAACATCAAGACCTGATATATTTGTAGTAAGGCTCAAAATATCTCCATCCTTTATCTTTAATTCCGATTCAGACAAACAAAGATTATTTTTAGGGATATAAGACATCTCAATATTTTCCCATTTAGTTTCGATCTTTCTCATCTCACACAACAAAGAATCATTATCCCTCAACTGTCTGTAAAGGCCGGCATGTTCTGTCATATAATTCAATGAAAAAACTCTTACATCGTGCGTATTATCATTAGTACGTTCACACAATATATTTTTCGCCTCATTATCCTTAACCCAGTCAGAAAAATAGTGAAGCCGTGACACATAACCATTTACTACACCTCCCCTATATCTTATTTGTTGAAGAGATTCTACATAATCCTTATACCCCGGGTTGTGTTTCTTCGAAGCCAGATATAATGCAAGTACAGTCTCAACATAGGTAGTACAATCCAATGAATCTGTACGAACTACCAAGCTTTCAGTAACTCCAGTATCCAGAGTTCCAGATTTATATGGAACGCCTTCAAAAGCTTCAGCAAAAAACATGATGCAATCCCCAGCTGTATGAAAATGACTGTCTGCCGATTTATGCAACAGGCTGTCTATTAACAACGAATCGGCATTTTCAGAAAAACAGATAGGAGTATTAAACAATACTCCTATCAATACATATATTATCTTATTATTTATCATTCTCAGGTTCACCTTTAAGTATCGGTAATGTTATTTTATATTTAACAGCCAAAATACGAACCACAAAAACAGAAATTCCACATGCAATTTGGGACAAATAGTTTTCCATTCCTGCAAGATAGCACAGCCAATACACTACTCCTCCCACAACACACGCCATAGCATAAATTTCTTTTCTGAAAATAAGTGGAATCTCATTAATAAACACATCACGTATAACTCCTCCTGCAGCTCCTGTAATACTTCCCATGATTATTGCAACCCAAAACGAGTATCCCAAATCAATACTTTTTGTTGCTCCAACCACAGTAAACAATGCCAATCCGATACTGTCGAATATAAAAAACGTATTATTGAGATGTATAAGATACTGACGAAACAATATGACAAAGAACATAGCCATGGCAGTACATATAAGATAAATAGGATCAGTCATCCATGCTGGAGTAACATCAAGAAGAAGATCGCGCAATGTTCCTCCTCCAATAGCAGTAGCAAGACCGACAACGTATGCACCAAACCAGTCAAAACTTTTTGCAGAAGCAAGACGGATACCACTAATAGCAAAAGCAAATGTCCCGACAAAATCAAGGATTTCTACAAAAGAAGGTATTTCAAACATATATTATATATCTTTTCTACAATCACCAAGTATAATTTACACCAAAACTGAATAATTCCTGGAACTGGAAGAAACTTTCGTCAGGATCCTTAGTCACTCCATCATCAAACCTTCCGTGCATAAACAATTTGGTTGATAAATATTTATTAACTACGAAAGTAAAGGTATTTTCCCATTCTCCAAGAACTTTTTCATAATTTGTAGTATAAGAGAATTTAGACTCCCATAACAAAGAAGGTATAATCTTCCAAGTAAGGGTTGCATTCACACGCGAACCCAGTACACTTTCTTTCTTATGTCCCTCTTTAATATTAAACTTAGTTGGGTCTACTTCATCACTCATAACACTATATAGTGTATAGTTCAACGGGTTCATCAAAACTGACAAATTAACCTTTCCATCTTTTATAAATTTATAGTCCATACCAAGACCAATATTTAAAGTGGCAGGAGAGAACAAAGCAGATACCAAATTATCCGAGTTTGTTGCATAATTCGAGAAGAGCTGTGTCTGGAATTCGGCAGAAAGCGTATAATACCAGTTCTGAATAGCCCTATATCCTAACTTAGAAGTCAAACGCAACAAGTCATTGTTTGCCTTATACGTATGAACCGTATCCGAAGGAGCTGTAATAAAGCCTAACTTCCACTCCAATTTGGTTTCAAACTGTGTCTTCTGTTTATCATCATACTTAATCTGCCATGAAAAACCTGAAAGCAATGATTTTGTACTTTCTCCACCTTTATACCAATTCTCAGATATGTAGTTTTGAGAGAACTGCAAATATCCACTTCCACCCGAAGTCCAGAAGTTTGGCTTTAACACCAACAAATCAGATTCAGACACTTGGGCTATTCCAGCATTATTATCAATAAGACTTATAATGTTTTCTTCCTTGTATGCTGAAGTCATGTCTTTAGACGAAAGAAAATCAAGGCTGTCAAGGCTTGTCTCATTCTTCAAAACCAATTCAGGATAGTTAACATAGAAATCCAATAACTGCCTATTGATTTTCCTATCCAATTCTGGCGATATCGGCATATGAGGCATGCCTTTTTCAAGCAAATCTGCTTTCCTAACAGAATCCTCCACTAAAATATCCTTCGGATACCATCCTTCAACACTTGAAGCCTCATCAAAAGCTTTAGAATAATATGTTAAAGGCACAACGAACTTATAATAATCTGACTTCATATTAATATCAGAAAGAGACAAATAAATATCATCCCATCTGTCTTGTGCCCATTCTGAATACTTCCTGTAATCAGAATAAATCTTATTCAAATCAATAATAGACTGAGGAATTACAACAACTGGCTTCTTAGGGACCAAAGGTTTTACTATTGAATCAGTTTTTGTCTTTATAATCGAGTCTGGCTTATTGATTACAGAATCCGACTTTACCTTTATAATCGAATCAATACTCAAAGAATCCGAATCCATTTTCAAAGTATCAGACACATTTTTAAACAATGTTGTATCATTCAACAATGTATCCAAATCGATAATAGAATCCTGAGGAATTTCCAAACCTGAATTCTGCACCAAAGAATCCTGCTTTAAATAGGCATACGCAGGACTATCGGCAAACAAATTATTAATAAATAAAGATGCCAATAAAAATAGAGCCGTTAATGTTTTCATTTTAATATTTTTGTGTTACAAACTAAATGCAAAAATACAATATATTTCATTTACTTAACATTAAATACTATAGAAATATGTAATACATGAATAAACTTATTGCACTATTTACAATGTTTTGACTTTTTATATCTTGACTTTCGGCTTTTTTTTATAATTTTGCACACTTGTAGAAGTAGTTCTTATTTGAATCAAATTTTTAAACATACATTATTGTGGCAGAAACAAAGTACATTTTCGTAACAGGTGGTGTTGCCTCTTCATTAGGTAAAGGTATCATTTCATCTTCAATAGGTAAATTGCTGCAAGCAAGAGGCTACAGCGTAACTATCCAAAAGTTCGACCCGTACATAAACATTGACCCGGGTACTCTGAATCCGTACGAGCACGGAGAATGCTACGTTACAGTTGACGGACATGAAGCCGATCTTGACCTTGGACATTATGAACGTTTCCTTGGTATCCAAACTACTAAGGCCAACAACATTACCACAGGACGTATTTACAAAAGCGTAATTGACAAAGAACGTCGCGGTGACTATTTGGGAAAAACTATCCAGATTATCCCTCATATCACTGATGAAATCAAACGTAACGTTAAATTGCTTGGTAACAAAAACCAGTTTGATTTCGTTATAACAGAAATTGGTGGTACTGTAGGTGATATCGAATCATTGCCATACCTTGAAAGTATCCGTCAGTTGAAGTGGGAACTTGGTAGAAACGCCTTGTGTGTTCACCTGACATACGTTCCTTATCTTGCTGCTGCCGGCGAATTGAAAACAAAACCGACACAGCACTCTGTAAAAGAACTTCAGTCTGTAGGTATTCAGCCTGATATTCTCGTATTACGTACAGAACATGAGCTGAGCCTTGGATTAAGAAAGAAAGTAGCATTGTTCTGCAATGTTGACGAGAATGCTGTAATCCAGTCAAAGGATATGCCTACAATCTACGAAGTTCCTCTCCGTATGCAGGAGCAGAAACTTGATGTTACAATTCTTGAAAAGATGGGATTGCCTGTAGGCGAAACACCTAGCCTTGGTCCTTGGAAAGACTTCCTGAACCGCAGATACAACGCTACAGAAAAGGTAAGAATTGCATTGGTCGGCAAATACGATTTGCAGGATGCATACAAATCTATTCTTGAAGCATTGTCACAGGCTGCTACTTACAACGACCGCAAGGCAGACATTCATTTCGTAAACAGTGAAAAGCTTACTGACGACAATATTGCCGAAGCTCTGAAAGACATGGACGGTGTTATAATCTGCCCGGGATTCGGACAGCGCGGTATCGAAGGTAAGTTTGTTGCCATCAAATATTGCCGTACACACAATGTTCCTACATTCGGTATTTGCCTTGGTATGCAGTGTATGGCTATCGAATTTGCAAGAAACGTACTTGGCTACGAAGATGCAAACAGCCGTGAAATGGACGAAAAGACTCCTCACAATGTTATTGACATCATGGAAGAACAGAAATCTGTTACTAACATGGGTGGAACAATGCGTCTTGGAGCTTATGAATGTGTACTCGACAAAGATTCAAAAGCATATGAAGCTTACCAGAGCGAACACATTCAGGAACGTCACCGTCACCGCTATGAGTTCAACAATGACTACAAGGAAGAATATATTAAGGCAGGAATGAAGTGTACAGGTGTCAACCCTGAATCAGATTTGGTTGAAATCGTAGAAATACCTGCTTTGAAATGGTTTGTAGGTGTTCAGTTCCACCCTGAATACAGCAGTACAGTTCTGAAACCACATCCATTGTTCTTGTCATTCATTAAAGCTGCTATTGAAAAGTAATTAATAAACTACTAAGGAAAAATGGATAAAAACACGTTAGTAGGCTTCGTCTTGATTGGAGCTGTTATCATTGGTTTTGGTATATATAACACTCCTAATCAGGAAGAAAGAGCTCGTGCGCAACATTATCAGGATTCTATACAGCAAGTAATCAAGCAGAAAGAAGAGCTGATGCAGAAACAGGAAGCCGCAGCCGAACAAAAGGCTATGATGGTTGACTCTACATCTATCTTCTTTAATGCTACAAAAGGAACTGAACAATTCATTACCTTGAGTAATGATCTTATTGATTTGACAATATCAAACAAGGGAGGACGTGTCAGTAAAGCTGTATTAAAGGAATATAAAGATCAGAAGAAAGAACCGCTTGTACTGTTCGACGGTACTGACGCTTCGCTAAATATCGGATTTGAAGGCAAAAATGAAAATATCATGAGTAGCCAGATGTATTTCGATACAACAAACGTAACAGACAGTACAGTCACAATGAGACTGAACGCTGCAAACGGCGGTCATCTGGACTTCTGCTACAAGCTTATTCCAAATTCATACATGGTTGACTTTACAGTACAGGCTACAGGAATGCAGAATTTCTTCTCGCCTTCTGTCAAGACCATGACTATCGACTGGAAGCAGAGAGCACGCCAGATGGAGAAAGGTTATACTTTCGAACAACAGTACACATCTTTGACATATAAGCCTGTAGATGACAGCTTCGACAATCTTGACAAGGCTAAGGATGAAAAAGAATCTATCAAAGAAGTTCTTGACTGGGTAGCTTTCAAAAACCAATACTTCTCATGCGTGTTCATGGCTGAGAAGAATTTTGAGAATGCTACATTGGAATCGAAAATGGAACAGAAAGGCAGCGGCTACATGAAGAACTATCATGCAGACATGCAGACTGCTTTCGACCCTACAGGTGCTCAGCCAAGCAACTTCCAGTTCTATTTCGGACCTAACCACTTCAAGACTCTCCTTGCAAGCAACGATTTGAGCTTTGCAGACAAAGATCAGGAACTTGAAGACCTGGTTTATCTGGGATGGCCTATTATCCGCTGGATAAACCGCTGGTTCACAATCAACCTGTTCGACTGGTTGTCAAGCTGGGGACTGAGCATGGGTATGGTTATCCTGCTTATGACTATCATCGTTAAGGTTCTGGTTCTTCCTACAACATGGAAATCATTCATTTCATCAGCTAAGATGAGAGCTTTGAAACCATACGTAGAAAAGATTAATCAGAAATATCCGAAACAGGAAGATGCACTGAAGAAACAACAGGAAACAATGGCACTTTACAGTCAGTACGGAGTAAGCCCAATGGGAGGATGTCTGCCTATGCTGCTTCAGACACCGGTGTTCATGGCATTGTTCTTCTTTGTTCCGAACGCGATAGAATTGCGCCAGCAAAGTTTCCTTTGGGCAGACGACCTTTCTGCTTACGATGACTTGATTAGCTGGAGTACTTCAATACCTCTTTTGGGTAATCACTTAAGTCTGTTCTGTTTGTTGTTCAGTGTTACAACAATTATCAACCAGCTGGTTATGATGAAGCAGCAGAATATGGGTGATAATCCTCAGATGGCGGCAATGAAATGGATGATGTACATCATGCCTGTGATGTTCTTCTTCATATTCAACGAATATGCATCAGGATTGAGTTATTACTACTTCATTTCAAGTTTGATTGGTATCCTCACTACATGGATCATGTACAAGGTTACTGACGAAAAGAAACTCCTTGCACAACTTGAAGCAAACAAGAAAAATCCGGCTCAGATGAAACAGAGCAGCCTGTTGTCAAGACTTGAGGCTTTACAGAAAGAGCAGGAACGCCTTCAGAAAGAACGCCAGGAGAGAATGAACAAGAAATAACATTCTGACACCGATAATAATATTGTCATTCAGAGATAAGATGTTCTCTCTGGATGACAATATTTTTTTATTGTAAAACACATAAAAAATACAACAATGAATAAAAACCTAATCACAATGACTGCTGCTACACTAATGTTAGCCACATCCGGATGCGTAAGCACCGAACAGTCTGCCGAAAATGAAGCGACCATAATAGGCAAACAGGAGATAAAAATTGAAGACGGACGTCTGACTCCGGAAGTTCTTTGGGCTATGGGACGTATAGGAAGTTCAACTGTTTCTCCTGACGGAAAGAAAATAGCATATACAGTTTCATACTATAGCGTAAAAGAGAACAAAAGCCATACTGTCATTTACATAATGAATGCAGACGGAAGCGAAAACAAGCTTCTCACTACCACCGCTGCAAGTGAATATGAACCAGCATGGATCAAGAATGGAGAAAAACTCGCATTCCTTTCAAATGGCCAAATCTGGGAGATGAATCCTGACGGTACTGAACGCAAACAGCTTTCAGATTATGAAGGAGGAATAGACGGTTTCAGTTTCTCACCTGACGGAAACAAGGTATTGTTTATCTCACAAGTAAAATATGGAGAACGTACAGTTGACAAATATCCTGACCTGGACAAAGCTACAGGTATGGTGATTGACGATCTGATGTACAAGCATTGGGATGAATGGGTACAGACTGTTCCACATCCTTTCATAGCCGATTTTGACGGAAACAAGGTTGGTACAGCTACAGATATAATGGAAGGCGAACCATATGAATCGCCAATGAAGCCTTTCGGAGGTATTGAGCAGCTTGCATGGAGCAACGATTCAAAGCAGATTGCATATACATGCCGCAAGAAGACAGGATTGGAATATTCCGTTTCTACAGACTCTGACATCTATCTTTACAACATCGAAAGCAAGGAAACAAGAAATCTTTGCAAAGAAGATGCAAATGACAAGAACATGGGGTACGACACAAATCCTTTGTTCTCACCAGACGGAACAATGATTGCATGGCAAAGTATGGAACGCGACGGATATGAAAGTGACCGCAACCGCCTTTGCGTAATGGAACTGGCCAGTGGCAAAAAAACATACGTCACAGAATCATTCGAATCGAGTGTTGACTCATACTGCTGGGCAAATGATAGCAAGACACTATACTTCACTGGTGTTTGGCACGGAACAAGCATGATTTACAACACTAACCTTAATGGTGAAGTAAACAAACTGACTGACGGTATGTACGACTATGCTTCAGTATCATTACTTAATGACGGACAGCTGTTGACAAAACGTCACTCTATAAGTGAGGCTGATGAACTTTATACAGTATCACTGAACGATAATAACTCAGTAAGCCGTATAACAAAAGAAAACGACCATATCTTCAGCCAGCTCAAAACAGGTAAAGTTGAGCCAAGATGGACAAAGACAGTTGACGGCAAGCAGATGCTCTCATGGGTTATCTATCCTGCTAATTTCGACCCTAACAAAAAATATCCTACCCTTCTGTTCTGTCAGGGAGGCCCTCAAAGTCCTGTAAGCCAATTCTGGAGTTACAGATGGAACTTCCAGATAATGGCAGCCAACGACTATATAATCATCGCCCCAAACCGCCGCGGACTTCCGGGTTTCGGTATGGAATGGCTTGAAGATATAAGCACTAACTACGGCGGCCACTGTATGGACGATTATTTGAGTGCAATAGATGATATAGCAAAAGAACCATATGTTGACAAAGACCGTTTAGGCTGCGTTGGTGCAAGTTTCGGAGGTTACTCGGTTTACTGGCTTGCCGGACACCACAACAAACGTTTCAAGGCATTTATTGCACACGATGGTTTCTTCAACATGGAGCAGCAGTATCTTGAAACAGAAGAACTCTGGTTCACTAACTGGGATCTGGGAGGTGCATATTGGGAAACTGAAAATCCTGCAGTTAAACGCAGCTATGCCAACTCACCACATCTGTTTGTAGAAAAATGGGATACTCCTATCCTATGCATACATGGCGAAAAAGACTACCGCATTCTTGCTTCACAGGGAATGGCCGCCTTCAATGCTGCCAAACTGAGAGGAGTTCCTGCACAGCTACTTGTTTTCCCTGACGAAAACCACTGGGTACTGAAACCACAGAATGGAGTTTTGTGGCAACGTACATTCTTCGCATGGTTGAACAAATGGTTAAAGAAATAACATCATGGTACAGCAAGTTGAGTTTTCATTAACTCCTAAAAGGAAGGGATTCCACCTGGTAACTCAGGAAATAATGAAGAATCTCCCTACTCTTCCGGGGCAGGGAATTCTTAACCTTTTTGTGAAACACACAAGCTGCGCACTGAGTATAAACGAGAATTATGATCCAAGCGTCCGTTCCGATATGGAACAGATTTACAACCGCCTGGTAAAGACTAACGAACCGTATTACAGTCACACAGACGAAGGAGATGATGACATGCCAAGCCACGCCAAATCAAGTCTGACAGGCGTATCAATAACTATTCCAATAACCAACGCCCGATTAAATCTCGGTACCTGGCAAGGAATTTATCTTTGCGAATTCAGATATTCTGGAGGAGCACGAAAAATTGTTGCAACAATTATATCTTAATATAAGAAAAACAGAAACAAAAAATAGGAAGAATCTCCAAAGCTGGAGTTAATCTTCCTATTTTTTTTTTGCAATAACCTAAATAGGGATATTCAGTAAATGTCCCTAAAAAGTAATATGGCATATAAAGTCGATAGAG
>NZ_CALDPF010000045.1 GCF_937912035.1 uncultured Bacteroides sp. | reverse complement strand
GTCAGTTTAGCAAACTGGTGGTTTCAGCCACTCACCCAAACTTCCTTCTTTTCAGTAGTGCATTTCCTTAAATGCGGTGCAAAGATATGTGTACTTTCCGACATATCCAAACATTTTCATACATTTTTATACCATTTTTTCATTACTACACAATATAAGTTTGATTATAAAGCGATTAGTATTTTCACTTGATATAACATCATTACTACACCAATTAAAGAACAACAAATGAATTGACACAAATCAAAATAACTTTGTAATTAATACAAATTAATAATATACCTAATTGTAGGTATTGTATAGTATAACAATTATTAGTACCTTTGCAGTGCTTAAAAATCATTTTTAAACATATTAAATATAAATCACTATGGTAATGAATTTCAAAGAAGGTCGTTGGAACCATGAAATCAATGTTACAGATTTTGTAAAGACAAACATCACTCCTTACGAGGGTGACGCTTCATTTCTGGCAGGTCCGACAGAACGCACAAAGGCAGTTTGGAACAAATGTTTGGAAGCTTTGGCTGAAGAACGTGCTAACAACGGTGTACGCTCGCTTGATCCTTCGACAGTTTCTACCATCACATCATTTGCCCCAGGGTATATAGATAAGGATAACGAAGTGATTGTAGGCTTGCAGACAGACGAAGTTTTGCGCCGTGCAATCAAACCTTTCGGAGGTATTAAGGTTGTAGAAAAGGCATGCCGTGAAAACGGTGTAGAAGTTGACCCTAAAGTTAAAGATATTTTCACTCACTACCGCAAGACTCATAACGACGGTGTATTCGATGCTTACACTGAAGAAATACGTTCATTCCGCTCTTTAGGATTCCTTACAGGTCTTCCTGATAATTACGCTCGCGGTCGTATAATCGGTGACTATCGCCGTCTTGCACTTTACGGTATTGACCGTCTTATCGAAGCTAAACAGGATGATTTGCGTCATCTGACAGGCCCTATGACTGAAGCACGCATCCGTCAGCGCGAAGAAGTGGCTGAACAGATCAAGGCTCTCAAGGAAATCAAGGTTATGGGAGAACAATATGGTCTTGACCTCAGCCGTCCGGCTACTAATGCCCAGGAAGCTGTTCAGTGGGTATATATGGCATATCTTGCTGCTGTTAAGGAACAGGATGGTGCTGCAATGTCACTTGGTAACGTTTCATCATTCCTTGATATATATATTGAATATGATATGGTTCACGGTCTGTTGGACGAGGTACACGCACAGGAATTGATTGACCAGTTCGTCATCAAATTGCGTATGGTTCGTCACTTGCGTATGCAGGCTTACACAGATATCTTTGCCGGTGACCCTACATGGGTAACTGAAGCTATTGGTGGACGTTTCAACGATGGACGTACAAAGGTTACTAAGACTTCGTTCCGTTTCTTGCAAACTCTTTACAACCTCGGCCCATCACCGGAACCAAACTTGACAGTTCTTTGGAGCCCGGAACTTCCGGAAGGATTCAAGAACTTCTGTGCTCAGGTTTCTATCGATACATCATCCATACAGTATGAAAATGACGAGCTGATGCGTGAAGTACGTAACTCTGACGACTACGGTATCGCATGCTGCGTATCTTACCAGGATATAGGTCGTCACATCCAGTTCTTCGGTGCACGTTGTAATCTTGCAAAAGCTCTTCTTCTTGCTATAAACGGTGGTAGATGTGAAAATACCGGAACACTGATGGTCAAAGATATCCCTGTATTGAGCGGCGATGTTCTTCAGTTCGAAGAAGTTCTTGCCAACTATAAGAAGGTATTGAAGGAAATGGCTCGTGTATATAACGAAGCTATGAACATCATCCACTATATGCACGACAAGTATTACTACGAAAAGGCTCAGATGGCTTTCGTTGATACAGATCATGCAATAAATCTTGCATACGGTGTGGCAGGTATGTCAATAGCAGTTGACTCGCTTTCAGCTATCAAATATGCTAAGGTTAAGGCTAAACGTAACGAAATCGGTCTTACTGAAGGTTTCGAAATAGAAGGCGAATTCCCATGCTTCGGTAATGATGATGACCGCGTAGACCACTTGGCAGTAGATTTGATTTACTACTTCGACGAAGAGTTGAAGAAACTTCCTATATACAAGAACGCTAAGCCGACACTTTCTATCCTTACTATCACATCAAACGTAATGTACGGAAAGAAGACAGGTGCTACTCCTGACGGTCGTGCCAAAGGTGTTGCTTTCGCTCCGGGTGCTAATCCAATGCACGGACGCGACAAGAATGGTGCCATAGCTTCACTAAGTTCGGTTGCAAAACTTCGTTACCGTGATTCACAGGACGGCATCAGTAACACATTCTCTATCGTTCCTAAATCACTGGGAGTAGATATGGAAAACCGTATCGAGAATCTTGTGACAATGATGGACGGTTATTTCGTGAAAGGTGCGCATCACTTGAACGTGAATGTTCTGAACCGTGAAATGTTGGAAGACGCGATGGAACATCCTGAAAAATATCCACAGCTTACAATCCGTGTTTCAGGATATGCGGTAAACTTCATCAAGCTGAGCCGCGAACATCAGTTGGAAGTTATCTCACGTAGTTTCCACGAACGCATGTAATTAATCTGTAAACTCGTCACTCCTGAATAAAGATTGGCGATTACACATAAGCTTTAAAGCAGAGGCTGCCAATCAACAATGCAGTCTCTGCTATTTTATTTTAACATTCACTGTAGATTTTGTCTTCAAGACAGAAATATTAATACAAAATAACGACATTACCAACAAACAGACAAAGTCGCGGTAGATGAACGAAGAATCAAACAGCAAAAATTATAAAATCAAAATATGATAAGAGTACATTCATACGAATCGCTTGGCACTTACGACGGGCCGGGAATCCGTTTAGTGGTTTTCCTGCAAGGATGCAACTTCCGTTGCCTATACTGTGCCAATCCTGACACGATAGACCCAAAAGGCGAAAGCAAAGAAACAGCTCCTGAAGAAATACTGAAGATGGCAGTAAGCCAGAAACCTTTTTTCGGAAAAAAGGGAGGAATAACATTCAGTGGCGGAGAACCAACATTTCAGGCAAAAGCACTTGTCCCATTATTCAGAATGCTGAAAGAGGCAGGAATTCATATTTGCGTAGATACAAATGGAGGTATCTGGAATGAGGATGTAAAAGAACTTCTCTCACTTGCAGACTTAGTTCTGCTGGATGTAAAAGAATTCAATCCAGTCAGACACAAGTCTCTGACAGAACGAAGCAACGAACAGACTCTGAAAACTGCCACATGGCTTGAAGAAAACGGCAAACCTTTCTGGCTGAGATATGTACTTGTTCAGGGACACAGCGCTTTCAAAGAGGATATGGAGGCACTAGGCGAGCATTTCAAAGACTATAAGCAGATAGAAAGAGTGGAAATTCTGCCATACCATACACTTGGAGTGCATAAATATGAGGCAATGAATCTGGAATATAAACTTAAAGGAGTTGAATGCAATACTCAAGAACAGCTTGAAGAAGCCAAAAACATATTCCAAAGATATTTCAAAACCGTTTATGTGAATTGATTCTATAAAAAAAGTCCGTTACCGATGCAGTAATATTGTTTATTCACCATTTAGTAAGTAAAAATAAATAAATTGCAGATATGAATAGAAAAACGGTGAACATTACTGGCAAGAGAATAGAGCGTAAGATTACTACTGTAACTTTAATCCTCAGTTTCATAATAACAAATATAATATGGATTGTCGGTAATGTAAACACGAACGAACAGCCACACACATCAATAACACAATTTAAAGAAAATTCAGGCAAGGATAAAAAGATTGCAAACAACCAATCATTTGTTTCCTATCCACAAGCAAAACTTAAGTATTAAATGCGTGCACCCCGCGAATCACTTCGCAGGGTGCACCCAACTAATAACTAACTTTTTTACTTTTGTGGTTTACGTAATTTCTATATGACTAACACTGCAAAGGTAATCACTTGAACCAGTTCTGGCAATACCTAAAAGTAGGTATTTTTCAATTCAGATTTTCATCTTTACCTCGCTTATATCTACTAATTTATTCACTATGGCATATATAGTAAGTCCGGCAGCAGAATGTATTTGCAGTTTGCGTGTTATGTTTCTTCTGTGAGTAATAACCGTGTGCACAGATATATAAAGTTTTTCTGCTATCTCCTTGTTGGTCATACCTTTTACTACATATCCCAGTATTTCCTTCTCGCGCTGGCTCAAAGCATCCGGATCACCATCTTCATCATCTTCTACATTAATCAGGCCTGAAAGTTTTGAGGAAAGCGAGTCTATATCGTCAAACAGGTTTATGCTTTCATCATAATCCTTTAGCATATTTGCATCGACAACCGTACATACCAATGACATGAATTTAACATCGTGTGCATCATATTGCCGCTTGATTTCCTCTACATTGAACCAACCGTCGAACATAGGGTTAACAATCAATATGTCAGGCTTGTGCGACTCCATACACAGTTGCAGTCCTTCCATTGAGGATATTTCCAAAGTATCCACGCTATAGTCTGGAAGGTGTCTCAATACTGATATCAGGCCTGTCCTTATAATCATTGAGGTCTCAGCAACAGCTATATTTATAACATCATGGGATTTCATTTTGCCTCCTTTTCAAGTTTCTTTATTGCAGGCACAAACAGGAAGTCTTCTACCCTGTTGTGAGATGCAAGATCTTCCTCGCAACTGAAGATATCGAACAAAGTAGCATTGAGCAAACGGTTGTTCCCTCCCGCAGGGAAATACTTGATAATTATATTCTTAAGCTCAGTGAGCTTTGTATCTATATGTTCATGATGACTGGCAAACACACTTATATTATATCCTTCGGGGTGTTCACCGCGAAGAAGTTGTTCCACGTATGTAAACACATTCTCATTTTCGTGCTCCATGTGTTTCTTAACCTCGTCAACGTATGCGTCGAAAAAACGAAGAATAAGATATGTCACCTCTTTTTCTTTTGAGTCACCAATTGCCTCCACCAGTTTCTTTCTGATAGCAGGTAGTTGGAAATCAAGGAAATAGCTATGTGCTTCCCGTAGATAATTCATAAGTGAGGTAATGGATATTCCCTCCAAACGATCCTCCATCCTGTTGCTGTCTTCTATCAGGAAATTCACAACAGTCAGGAATGTATTACAGTCCACATCGCTAAGTTCACAAACCTCACGCACATTTTTATCTCCAAACCCTAAAGAGATACCAAATCGGCTCAATACCTGAAGAAGAGCGTAGTTTTCGCAAATCAGGTCACTCATTTTATCCGTCGGTTTGTAGATTCTGGTTCTATACATATTCAAAACATTGTTCATAGTTCTAATTCCGGTTACAAAATAATATATAAAAATCAGAGTTGTCAATACCTACTTTTAGGTATATTTCATCTTTACAAAGATGATGAAAATAGACGAAAAAATCTAATTTCATACATTAATTTTCCAAATTCTGACTGAATGTCCTATCTTTGCATATATCAAAAAATACGAAACAGAATGTCCGACAGCAAATACATTTCAATAAAAGGTGCGAGAGTAAATAACCTTAAGAATATAGACGTCGATATACCACGTAACAAGCTTGTGGTAATAACCGGTCTGTCCGGCTCCGGAAAATCATCATTGGCATTCGACACTCTTTATGCCGAAGGGCAGCGAAGATACGTTGAGAGTCTTTCCTCGTATGCACGCCAGTTCCTAGGAAGAATGGGTAAGCCTGAATGCGATTTCATAAAAGGTATTCCGCCTGCTATAGCCATAGAGCAGAAAGTAGTAAGCCGCAATCCGCGTTCCACCGTAGGAACTTCGACAGAAATATATGAGTATCTCCGACTGCTGTTTGCAAGAGTAGGAAAAACATACTCTCCTGTCAGCGGCGAACTTGTAAAGAAGGACAGTCCTGAAGACATTGTCAACTGTATGCTATCCTATCCTAAAGGTACAAGATACACTGTCCTCACTCTGTTGCTTCCACGCGACGGACGTACTCATCAGGAACAGCTTGACATGGACCTGAAACAAGGCTTCACCCGTCTGGAAGTAGACGGTGAAATAGTCAGGATAGAAGATTACAAATACGACGAGAGTGACAAGGTATATCTTCTGATAGACCGTATGAGCTGTAGCGACGACAAGGATTCTATAAGCCGACTTACCGACTCAGCTGAAACAGCCATGTACGAAGGTGACGGCACGTGTATGCTGCGTTTCTACATGCCCGACGGAGATACCAGACTTCACTGTTTCAGCACAAAATTCGAGGCAGACGGTATTAAATTCGAAGAACCGACAGACCAGATGTTTTCTTTCAATTCACCAATCGGAGCATGTCCTACATGCGAAGGATTCGGCAAGATTATAGGCATAGACGAACATCTGGTAATACCAAACAGGGCACTGAGCGTCTACGATGGTGCTGTGATGTGCTGGCGAGGAGAAAAAATGGGTGAATGGCTTCAAGAATTCCTGCGCGAAGCGCCAAAACACAACTTCCCGATTTTCACACCATATTACGAACTTACAGAGGAACAGAAGGACTATCTCTGGCATGGTCCGCGCGACAAAGTTTGTATAGACACCTTCTTCAAGATGCTTGAAGAAAATCAATATAAGATACAATATAGGGTGATGCTGGCACGCTATAGGGGTAAGACCACTTGTCCGACGTGTAAGGGAGGCAGACTGAAAAAGGAAGCCACATACGTGAAAGTAGGCGGAAAAAACATCTGCCAACTGGTCGACATGCCTATATCAGAACTGAAGGAGTTTTTCCGTACACTTCAGCTTAACGAACACGACACTCTGGTGGCACAGCGACTTCTTAATGAAATAAACAACCGATTGAATTTCCTTATGGACGTAGGTTTGGGATATCTAACACTTAACCGTCTGAGCAATACTCTATCCGGCGGTGAAAGTCAGCGTATCAACCTTGCCACATCGCTTGGAAGCAGTCTGGTGGGTTCATTATATATACTTGACGAACCGAGCATAGGACTTCATAGCCGTGATACCGATAAACTGATAAAGGTATTGCGACAACTTCAGCAACTGGGCAACACAGTTGTAGTGGTAGAGCACGACGAGGAAATTATACGTGCTGCAGACTATATAATAGACATAGGTCCGAAAGCCGGACGCCTGGGTGGTGAAGTAGTATATCATGGTGATATGAAAGACCTGCAGAAAGACAGCAACAGCTACACCGTGAAATATCTGTTGGGCGAAGAGACTATCCCTCTCCCACCAAGCCACCGTTCATGGAACAACTATATCGAAATTAAAGGTGCCAGAGAGAACAATCTCAAGGGTATAGACGTCAAGTTCCCACTCAATGTAATGACAGTAGTTACCGGAGTGAGCGGTTCCGGAAAAAGTACCCTTGTACGCGATGTGTTCTATAAGGCACTTAAGCGCGAATATAGCGAGGCCAGTGAGCGACCGGGCGAATTCGTATCTCTGGAAGGAGATATAAAGATGATAAACGACATTGAGTTTGTCGACCAAAATCCTATCGGAAAGTCATCGCGCAGTAACCCTGTGACATACGTCAAGGCATACGATGAGATAAGAAAACTGTTTGCCGAACAACCGCTTTCAAAACAGATGGGATATACAGCTGGTTATTTTTCTTTCAATACAGAAGGTGGACGTTGCGAAGAATGTAAAGGCGAAGGTACAGTAACTGTAGAAATGCAGTTCATGGCTGACCTCGTTCTGGAATGTGAGTCATGCCATGGAAAGCGTTTCAAGAGTGATGTACTTGAAGTCAAGTTTGAAGAAAAAAATATTTACGACATACTTGAAATGACCGTCAATCAGGCTATAGAATTCTTTACAGAACATAACCAGAAGAAGATTGTAAAGAAATTACAACCTCTGCAGGAAGTCGGACTTGGATATATCAAGCTGGGACAATCGTCTTCTACTCTCTCAGGAGGAGAAAACCAGAGAGTGAAACTGGCATACTTCCTCAGCGTGGAGAAATCGCAGCCTACGATATTCGTGTTCGACGAGCCGACTACTGGTCTGCATTTCCACGACATAAAAAAACTGCTTGAGGCTTTCGACTCACTGATAGCAAGAGGTCATACGATAGTGATAATCGAACACAACATGGACGTGATAAAATGTGCGGACTATGTTATAGACCTCGGTCCTGAAGGTGGCGACAAGGGAGGAAATCTAGTTATAGCAGGAACACCTGAAGAAGTGGCCAAGTGTGGAGCGTCATACACAGGACAATTCCTTGCCGAGAAAATAAATTGATAAAACTGCACATATTATATCTTAGGTTGTGAGACTACATAAAAAAGTCTTACAACCTTATTTTTTTGTCTTATTTTCCAAAAAGGAATAATAAAATGAAACATCTAGACATGTTTTTGTAACAAAAAGAGAATGATTTTCCAATCAATAAAACTATATTTGCAATTATTCGTGCAACATATAAGGCACATGATAACACCATGAAAAAACATAAAGACATTAACCGTTATGAATTTTAAAATCTTATTACAGGCAGGAATCTTCTGTGCATTATCAACATCATGCACACAAGAAAACAAATTTCCTTATCAGGATTCATCATTATCTCCCGAAGAAAGAGCAGAAGACTTATTGAAAAGACTCACACTTGAAGAAAAAGCTTTACTTATGCAAAACTCTTCGCCAGCGATAGAAAGACTTGGCATAAAAGAATACGACTGGTGGAACGAAGCTCTTCACGGAGTGGCAAGAGCAGGTCTGGCTACAGTATATCCACAGTCCATAGGTATGGCTGCATCTTTCAACGATGAACTTCTGTACGATGTTTTCACTTCAGTTTCCGACGAGGCCAGAGCCAAATCAACAGAATTCGGTAAAGCCGGAAAACTGAAAAGATATCAAGGACTGACAATGTGGACTCCTAACGTAAACATATTCAGAGATCCGCGTTGGGGAAGAGGCCAGGAGACATACGGCGAAGACCCATACCTGACATCAAGAATGGGAGTTGCTGTAGTAAAAGGGCTTCAAGGTCCGGACGACAGCAAATACGACAAACTGCATGCCTGCGCAAAACATTATGCAGTACATTCAGGACCTGAATGGAACAGACACAGCTATAATGCCGAAAACATTTCTCCCAGAGATTTGTGGGAAACTTATCTTCCGGCTTTTAAGGAGCTTGTGCAAAAAGCAGATGTAAAAGAAGTGATGTGCGCTTACAACCGTTACGAAGGTGAACCATGCTGTGGCAGTAACAGACTTCTTACTCAAATTCTTCGCGACGAATGGGGCTTCGACGGTATTGTAGTGTCAGACTGCTGGGCTATAAACGATTTCTGGAACAAGGGTTATCACGAAACACATGCAGACAAGAATCATGCCATAGCCGATGCCGTATCTAACGGTACTGACCTTGAATGTGGACCAAATTTCTCTTCACTTCCGGAAGCAGTAAAAGCAGGACTTATAACAGAAGAACGTATAGACAAATCGCTTAAAAGACTTCTTAAAGCCAGATTCGAGTTAGGCGAAATGGACGAAGAAACCCCATGGAGTAAAATACCATATTCTGTTGTCGATTCCAAAGAACACAGGGAACTAGCCTTGAAAATGGCAAGAGAATCAATGGTTCTTTTACAGAACAGGAACAACATCCTTCCTCTAAAAGGTAACGAAAAGATCGCTCTTGTCGGACCTAATGCAAATGATTCAACAATGCAATGGGGTAACTATAACGGATATCCTTCACATACCATAACATTATTAGAAGGACTAAAGAACTCTGTCAATTCTGAAAATCTGATATACGAACAAGGATGCGACAGAACTATCAGCACATATCTGAACAGTACTTTCAATCAATGCAGCAATGACGGCAAGCCTGGTTTCAAAGCCACATACTGGAACAATACAGAGATGAAAGGAGAACCGACAACTGTCACGCACGTAAGCACACCGTTCCATTTTATCACTACCGGAGGAACGACCTTTGCATCTGGAGTAAATATCCAGAACTTCTCCGCCAAATACGAAAGTGTATTGAAACCGGAAAGAGATACAGACATGGACTTCTGTTTCACCGCTCACGCACTGATTAAACTTTACATAAACGGTGAAAAGGTAGGAGAAGGAAAATCAATCAAAAACAATGAAAGTCTTTATACTCTTAAAGCTAAAGCAGGCAAGGAATACAATATTGTTATAGAATACATCTTCAATAGCAAAGACCGTGCTGCTTCGCTCGATTTCGATATGGGATATTATGTTCCTGTTGACCTGCAAAAAAGCATAAACGCAGTAAAAGATGCTGACATCGTAATTTTCGCTGGAGGTATTTCACCTACTCTGGAAGGTGAGGAAATGTCTGTCAAAATTCCAGGTTTTAAAGGTGGCGACAGAACCAATATCGAACTACCTGAAATACAAAGAGAATTTATCAAAAAACTGAAAGATGCTGGTAAAAAAATAGTCTACGTAAATTTCTCAGGTTCCGCAATGGGACTTGTACCGGAATCACAAAATTGTGATGCGATTATTCAAGCATGGTATCCCGGACAGGCAGGCGGTCAGGCTGTAGCAGACGTAATCACCGGTAAATATAATCCTGCTGGAAGACTTCCTATAACATTCTACAAAAATGTAGAACAAATTCCTGATTTCGAAGACTATTCAATGAAGGGACGTACTTACAGATATATGACAGAGAAACCTCTGTTCTGTTTCGGCCATGGTTTGAGCTACACAACTTTCGAATATGGAAATGCGACTGCAAGCAGCAATATCCTTAACGAAGATGAAGAAATAAAACTTACAATACCTGTAAAGAACACAGGCAAGAAGGATGGCGAAGAAGTTGTACAGGTATATCTGAAATATAACAAGGATAAGAAAGGTCCATCACATGCACTGAGAGGTTTCAAGAGAGTGGAAATAGAAAAAGGAGAAACTGAAAATGTAGAAATAACTCTTGAAAAAGAGGACTTCGAATGGTTTGATACTCAGAATAATACTATGAGAACACTCGAAGGGGAATACACTGTATACTATGGTGGTACGTCTGATATCAGTAAACTGAAAAAACTTACAGTAGAAGTGAAATAAGAGATATTTCTTGCATTCAACGAAAAAGAGTTGTACTTTTGAATTCAAAGAATACAACTCCAGACATGAATACAGAAACAATAAGTACATTATACAAACAAGTTACCGGTCAGCAGCACGATAATATCGAGTTGCTGACCGGTTCCGGTTCAAACCGCCAATATTTCCGTATGACCGGAATCCGCAGTCTGATAGCCGTACGTGGAGAATCAATTGCAGAGAACCGGGCCTTTATATATATGGCACGCCATTTCCGCAACAAAGACATACCTGTACCCGAGGTTCTGGCTGTTTCTGACGACGAAAGCTGCTACATACAGGAGGATCTTGGCGATACTCTCCTATTCAATGCAATAGTCAACGGCAGAACAACAGGAGTATTCAGTGATAATGAGAAAGCACTCATACGCAAGAGTATAGCCATACTTCCTTCAATCCAGTTCAAAGGAGCAGAAGGAATGGATTTCGGTATGTGCTATCCACTATCCGATTTCAACCGGCGCACAGTAATGTGGGATCTGAACTATTTCAAATACTGTTTTCTTAAAGCCACAGGCATCAGCTTCAATGAAAATACTCTGGAAGACGATTTTGAGGCAATGACCGATATTCTGCTCAAAGCTTCGTCGGAGACATTCATGTACCGTGACTTCCAGAGCCGTAATGTTATAATCAAGGACGAAGAGCCTTACTTCATTGATTTCCAGGGAGGACGCAAAGGTCCTGTCTATTACGATGTTGCATCATTCCTATGGCAGGCAAAAGCCAACTTCAATAACGATTTGAGAGAAGATATGATTGATACATATATCAGTGAGGCAAGCAAGTTCAAAGATATCGATCCTGCAGAATTCAGAAAGACATTACACCACTTCGTTATTTTCCGTACCATGCAGGTACTCGGAGCATACGGTTTCCGTGGACTATTCGAACGAAAAGCCCATTTCATAGAGAGTATTCCATACGCATTAAATAATCTTCAAACTCTGTTTAAACACCATTTAAACGAATATCCGTACCTCAGCAAACTTCTTATACAGCTTTCGGAAATGGATATAAACAATATAACAACATTAAAACGATGAATACAGACAAACAGCTTACAGTAAAAGTGATGAGTTTCTCTTATCGCAAAGGTATACCTGAAGATACATCCGGTAACGGAGGCGGATACGTTTTCGACTGCAGATATGTACACAATCCGGGAAGATATGACGAATACAAAGCCCTGACAGGACTTGACAAACCCGTTATAGATTTCCTTGAAAACGACGGAGAGATAACTGAATTCCTTACTCACGTATATGCACTTGCAGACGCACACATAGAACGTTATTTGGAAAGAGGATTTACCAACCTGATGATATGCTTCGGCTGTACAGGCGGACAGCATCGTTCAGTCTATTCGGCACAACATACAGCTGAGCACATCCACAACAAATTCGGTGTGAAAGTTGAGCTTCTTCACCGTGAACAGAATATCGAACATATTTTTGAAGCCAATAATACAGAAGTATGAAAGCTATGATTTTTGCAGCCGGTTTTGGAACAAGGTTGAAACCGCTGACAGACACCATGCCCAAGGCCCTAGTACCAGTGGCAGGCAAACCGATGCTGGAGCATGTCATCATGAAGCTGAAATCATCCGGATTTGACGACATCATCATAAACATACATCATTTCGGAGAACAGATTATAGACTTCCTCCACGCAAACAATAACTTCGGAGTGAATATCCATATAAGCGATGAAAGGGAAATGCTGCTAGATACAGGAGGAGGGATAAAACGTGCCCTTGAACTCTTCCCTACCGATGAGCCTGTGCTGATACATAATGTAGATATATTGTCGGATGTAGACTTGAATACTCTTTATGATTTTCACCTTCGTTCAGGCAATGACGCCACACTTATGGTAAGTGAAAGAAAGACATCGCGCTATCTTATATTCAATAAGCAGGACAGACTTTGTGGATGGATAAACAAAAACAGCGGTGATACAAAACCTGAAGGCTTCGTTTATGACTCTTCGGAACATTCTGAATACGCTTTTAGCGGAATACATGTAGTTTCGCCCACAATAATTAAATATATGGATGAGAACTATAAAGGTAAGTTTCCTATAATGGATTTCTATCTAGGTACATGCCATAAAGCTCACTTTGGAGCATGTATCAAACCGAAAATAAATCTGATAGATATAGGGAAACCTGAAACATTAGAGAAAGCGAATGAATTCATAAATATGATATAATGATAAAGGCGGCCCACAAGAACCGCCTTTAATATTAATAGAGTAGCAATAGGAATTATGCTCCTGCCTGTGCTGCCTCTTTCAATTGAGATTTTAGTTTTTCCATATTTTCCGGAGAAGAAGCCGACTTGAATCTTATGGTTCCATTCTTGTCAAAGATTACGCAATGAGGAATGGAGAGTGCCTGCTGCTTGTTGCCGAATGTTTTATAGATTTCGTTTTTGAAGGCCTCCTGCACACGTACGTGTTCACCCATCAAATCATAATGAGCTGCCATTTTTCGCCATTTGGCGTCCTCACTCGGGCGGTCAATGGAAAGATACAGCAGTACGATGTCGTTCGCTTTGGCATATTCCTGCAAGGGTTTTACATGCGCGAATGATGCACGGCAGGGACCGCACCAGGTTGCCCAGATATCCATGAAAATCACTTTTCCTTTGTACATGTCGGTGATATCCTTGAGAGTCTTGGCATGATTCACATCAGGGAAATGGATGTATTCCGGTACCTGAGTCTGGTTGAAAGCCTTGTTCTTGGCAATGGCCTGGTCTATCAGTGGCTGCCATTGGCTTTGCGGATACAGTTGCTTGAATCGTTCTTCCAACGGAAGTATCTCAGGACTGTATTTTTCCTCGTTTGCGTCCATCAGGAAGAGCAGTGCCATGGCCGATTCCTGTGCCTTACCCGTAAGGTTTTTTTCGACATAATGGAAAATCAACTTATTGGGATTTTTCTTCAATTCTTCGTCTATCGGTTCTCCTTTGGTGTAGTATGTGATACCAGCATTGTTATAAACTACTTCATGGAAAGCAGGAGAAAAGGTACTGGCAGGATGGTTCACGTTGCAGAACTCTTGCATCTTTTCCCATTCCTTTATCCATTCTTGCTTGGTGGCTTCGGAATAGCGGTAGGCAATACCGAAAAGCTGGTTCTGGAAAGCCCACATCACTTGTAAGCGTGTATTCTGGCGGGCTTTTTCATATAAATCCTCATCCACACCTTTCATCTTTTCATCCAAGGCTAATACCGCATCCTGCAACTTTCTGCTGACTGAAGTGGCTATGGTGTCCCGAGTAATACCCCACTTGTCGCCTTTTCTTGAAAGCACATCAAACACGTCCTGTCCCAGTTCGTCCATTAACCTTGATACCTCCATATTCTTTTCATTCTTGCCTTCCAGAATGGATATGGGATGCGTGGCTGCGGCATCAATTTGCAGGCGATAATTACCGCCGTCGGCAATGAAGGAACCTAAGTAACGCTTTCCCCACAGGAATAGACGTATCTGTTCGTACCCGTTACTGGGGAGTGTGAGACTGAACGTGCTGTCCTCATTCAGCTTTAATGTATCCTGAGATTGCGAATTAAACATTCCGTTGATGGATTTCTGATAGATAATTGTACCCTCGTCTAAATTCTTTACAGAGCCTGTAATCTTTATTTCGTGTGAGTCGGTACATGAGAAAAATGTTCCTATAAGCACACCGAGTGAAAGGAATGCGATATATTTGACTTTCATATACAATAGAGTTTAAGTTTTATGACATATTATGTTATTGAGACCCAAAGGTAAGGATTTTTTTGTTTGAGCTTATATTCTCATTTGGAGTTTGTTGGCTTTTTGATTTTAGATAGTCAAATTAATAATTGCGAGAAATATAAGAAGATACCATATCTTTGCTATTGTCACTTCAATACGTTAAACTCACAGATAGAAGTCCCTATATTACCCGTTCCGTCAGTCCCCTCAATCACTCCCACGAATCCGGTATTGATGTCTGAGCAGAAGAACTCCACTTCAGCACATCCGTTTTCGTCCGTAATTATGTCCGGTTTCCACATCAGGACGTTGCGTGCATCGGGCATTGGCAGCAGCATGTCAGCTTCCTCAGGCTTATAGAATTCGCGCTTGCCGTAGTACCCTTTGGTTCTGAACAAATTGTTCATCCTCAGTAGTTC
Organism: uncultured Bacteroides sp.; assembly: GCF_937912035.1. Lineage (GTDB taxonomy): Bacteria > Bacteroidota > Bacteroidia > Bacteroidales > Bacteroidaceae > Phocaeicola. The sequence goes on along the minus strand of NZ_CALDPF010000045.1, from coordinate 45,134 downwards.
TTCTTCTGTAAACTCCTCTCCTGTCCAGGTTATATGATCTATCTTTGTTACTACCCAACTTTGATCTTCCCCCATTGGCTCATATTTTATAAGTCTATACGTCTCTCCTCTAACAGGTGGTCTTCTTGTTTTAGGAGGAGGACAAGGGCATCCTACCGGATGGTGTGAATATCCATTATAGTCGTTCAAGTAGCTTTTCTCATAACCGGCACTACATCCGCATACCCAAGCTACACCAACCTCTATCTGCGCCAGACTGTCCAGCCTTCCCATCATCTTGTCCCTGAATACCCTTCCTTTCGTTCCTGTAACGGTCACCTCGGACAGAAGGATACTGCTGTCACGGCTTATGACGGAATTGTCAAACTTTTCTACTGACTTCACAAGATTCATGTCTTGAAATGCGGTATGGCATCTGAGATGGCTTCTCAGACTGTCTGCTATCGGAAAATCAGCCTTGAACGACACCTCCGGCTTGTACTCGTCCTTGTCAAGCATAGGTTTCAGATAGACATAGCCGCCACGCAAGGCAAGCATCTGTTCGGTAGGGACTGCGAAGTTCCCCATCGAGTCTGTCATGACGAACTGTGTATCCGCATCCGGTCCGGAAACCTGAAGAAGCTGCTGCACGTTTCCAACATCATTACGTTTCCTTTTCTTGCCTATGGTCTGTCTTCCTAAAATCTCGTCAGACAGGAAGATGGCCGGCTCTTTGGTTTCATCAAAGTTCTCCCATACGTACCTTCTCCAACCTTGGGTGAGCAGAAGAAGGTCAAGCGAACGGAGCCTGTCTTTGTTCCCGTCATTGAAATAGTATGCAGGATTGTGTATGTTGCCCCTTATCTCGGAGGACAGCATGCAGTAGGAAAGCATGTTCTCAGGAACAGCCTCATTGATGTATGAGGCATCGAAGATACTCAGACCAAGGTGTGCCACGACGGGTTTGCCATGTTCATCAGACACACGGACTGAGACTTTACCTTTCTCCCTTGTGGCGTATCTCTCCTTGTCAGTCTTTATCTCTATGTTCAGTTTCCTTTTGGGATTCAGGTAGACAAGACGTTCCGCAACGGGAAGCCCATTATTATCGTAAAGCGTAAACTCAGCTATACCCTGAAGAGGGAACTCGCTCACAGGAATCCTTACCTTCAGGATTTCATTCAGGATTCCTTCGGCCATGCAGTACTTCACGCCCCTCATCTTTCCCTCAAGACGTATCCGCTGAGGAGCTGCACCCTTCTGTTGTGAAAGAAGGAACTCCATATACTCCTCGGTCTGCTTCCTTAAATGGAGCGAAAGACCGGAGGATTCAATATCTGGAAAATCATGTTCAGTACCGTCATCAAGGACTGCGGTATAACGAGAACCCTTGTGGGGAAGAAGCATGAACATACCCATGCCGTCATGAAGAGACTCCAGACGTGCTATACGTCTGCCGTCCTCACGAAGCTCGCCCTTAACATCTGCGGGCATCCCTTTCTTGTCGGTGCCCTTGAAAGCCACCTTTGCCGCCACACCGTCTATGAGACTGCCGCCTTCAGGAAAGAAGGACAGGCGAGAAACTTTCCGTACTGTTTCACTGTCTTGTACATGTCCTTTGTCAGTTATGTTCTTTAAGATGCGTATCAATTTCGGATGGTAAGGTCTCAATGTATCAGCCGTGAATGAATACTTTGTGTAGGCATGTATCCGGTAGTCTCCAGGTCTGAGGTTCTTGTCCAAATAGACATGTCCCTCAGATATGCCGGACTGTATGGGGTACTTCTCCTGCCATACGATGCTGTCACTGCCGTCAAGCATTTCAACGAAAAGTGTTCTGCCTGCACCCGAGAGTGAAAGGGTGCTACGGTCGAATACATACGACTTGAACCACAGGTCTTCACCCGTCTCGTAGATGCCCTTGTCGGTCTGGAGATAGGTCAGTTCATCTGTCCGGTTCTGGGAATGGATACCATGAAAGGAGACAAGAAGGAAAAGAAGCATCAAAGGCTTAAGAAGCATTATTTTATGTTTTAGTTCCATTATAATTTATCATTTAAATGACACTTTCAAACCTTACACATGGCTCGGTTATAAATAAAGTCAATGTTTTATTACTCTGAACTCACATTGCGATGTACCAAGGCTACCCGTTCCGTCAGTCCCCTCAATCACTCCCACGAATCCGGTGTTTATGTCTGAGCAGAAGAACTCCACCTCCGCGCATCCCTTCTCGTCCGTGATTATGTCCGGTTTCCACATAAGGACGTTACGTGCATCTGGCATAGGCAGCAGCATGTCAGCTTCCGCAGGCTTATAGAACTCGCGCTTGCCGTAGTAGCCCTTGGTTCTGAACAGATTGTTCATCCTCAGTAGTTCTTCTTCGGTAAACTCTTCACCTGTCCAGGTTATCATTTTTGAGTCTGTTAATATCCAGTCTCCGTTTTCTCCTACAGGCTCATATTTTATAAGTACATAAGTCTCTCCTATGACAGGACGTAGTCTTTTCCCTGAATATCTTGTTTCGGCGCAACCTTCAGGATGATGTGAATATCCGTTATAATCATTTAATGCGTGATTTAAACTTTTACATTCACACACCCATGCTCCTCCTACATCCATCTGCGCCAGACTGTCCAGTCTTCCCATCATCTTGTCCCTGAATACCCTTCCTTTCGTTCCTGTAACGGTCACCTCGGACAGAAGGATACTGCTGTCACGGCTTATGACGGAATTGTCAAACTTTTCTACTGACTTCACAAGATTCATGTCTTGAAATGCGGTATGGCATCTGAGATGGCTTCTCAGACTGTCTGCTATCGGAAAATCAGCCTTGAACGACACCTCCGGCTTGTACTCGTCCTTGTCAAGCATAGGTTTCAGATAGACATAGCCGCCACGCAAGGCAAGCATCTGTTCGGTAGGGACTGCGAAGTTCCCCATCGAGTCTGTCATGACGAACTGTGTATCCGCATCCGGTCCGGAAACCTGAAGAAGCTGCTGCACGTTTCCAACATCATTACGTTTCCTTTTCTTGCCTATGGTCTGTCTTCCTAAAATCTCGTCAGACAGGAAGATGGCCGGCTCTTTGGTTTCATCAAAGTTCTCCCATACGTACCTTCTCCAACCTTGGGTGAGCAGAAGAAGGTCAAGCGAACGGAGCCTGTCTTTGTTCCCGTCATTGAAATAGTATGCAGGATTGTGTATGTTGCCCCTTATCTCGGAGGACAGCATGCAGTAGGAAAGCATGTTCTCAGGAACAGCCTCATTGATGTATGAGGCATCGAAGATACTCAGACCAAGGTGTGCCACGACGGGTTTGCCATGTTCATCAGACACACGGACTGAGACTTTACCTTTCTCCCTTGTGGCGTATCTCTCCTTGTCAGTCTTTATCTCTATGTTCAGTTTCCTTTTGGGATTCAGGTAGACAAGACGTTCCGCAACGGGAAGCCCATTATTATCGTAAAGCGTAAACTCAGCTATACCCTGAAGAGGGAACTCGCTCACAGGAATCCTTACCTTCAGGATTTCATTCAGGATTCCTTCGGCCATGCAGTACTTCACGCCCCTCATCTTTCCCTCAAGACGTATCCGCTGAGGAGCTGCACCCTTCTGTTGTGAAAGAAGGAACTCCATATACTCCTCGGTCTGCTTCCTTAAATGGAGCGAAAGACCGGAGGATTCAATATCTGGAAAATCATGTTCAGTACCGTCATCAAGGACTGCGGTATAACGAGAACCCTTGTGGGGAAGAAGCATGAACATACCCATGCCGTCATGAAGAGACTCCAGACGTGCTATACGTCTGCCGTCCTCACGAAGCTCGCCCTTAACATCTGCGGGCATCCCTTTCTTGTCGGTGCCCTTGAAAGCCACCTTTGCCGCCACACCGTCTATGAGACTGCCGCCTTCAGGAAAGAAGGACAGGCGAGAAACTTTCCGTACTGTTTCACTGTCTTGTACATGTCCTTTGTCAGTTATGTTCTTTAAGATGCGTATCAATTTCGGATGGTAAGGTCTCAATGTATCAGCCGTGAATGAATACTTTGTGTAGGCATGTATCCGGTAGTCTCCAGGTTTGAGGTTCTTGTCCAAATAGATATGTCCCTCAGATATGCCGGACTGTATGGGATACTTCTCCTGCCATACGATGCTGTCACTACCATCAAGCATTTCAACGAACAGTGTTCTGCCTGCACCCGAGAGTGAAAGGTTGCTACGGTCGAATACATACGACTTGAACCACAGGTCTTCGCCTGTCTCGTAGATACCCTTGTCTGTCTGGAGATAGGTCAGCTCATCAGATAGTGTTTGTCCGTTAACAGATAACGCAAACAATAATATTAAAAACTGTATTAAAATTTTGCTTGTTTTCATTTACTGGGAAAACTAATTTTACTAGAATTCGATATAATTAAATTAACGTATATTCGAAATAAGAATAAATATATTTTTTCTGTTAACTAGTAAATGATAAGGTTATTAAATGTTATAATGCACAATTATAACTTTTAAACTTTTCTGAATCCCGTATTCCCATTTACACAAAATATTTTATAGTGCCATTAATAATCAATCCCAAAGTTTAAGTCTGTTTTCACGAGCCTCATCCAGAGATACCACATTCACCTTCTTTTCCTGATGAGCGTCAGTCAGAGCCTTATATTCATCATACAAATCTTTAACAAATATCTCCTTCAGCTCCGGATTAAGCAGCTTTGCAGCTACAGGAGCATTCTGCGACGCATCCTTCAGATGAACCACCGGGGCATGATATGCAGGTACAATCTTTAAAGCCGTATGCAATTTGGAAGTTGTAGCTCCACCCACTATGACAGGTATATCAAGTCCTGCACGTTCCATTTCCGAAACCGTATGAACCATTTCGTCAAGCGAAGGAGTAATCAGTCCACTCAACCCTACTATATCAACCTTCTCACGTATGGCAGTCTCTATAATCTTGTCTGCAGGCACCATAACACCAAGGTCTATAATCTCGAAATTATTACATGCCATTACCACACCAACAATATTCTTACCTATGTCGTGCACATCACCTTTAACAGTGGCAAGAAGAACTTTTCCTGCACTTGCAGCACCATCCTTCTTTTCCGCCTCAATATATGGCTGAAGTACAGCCACAGCCTTCTTCATCGTACGGGCAGTCTTGACCACCTGAGGTAAGAACATCTTACCAGAGCCGAACAATTCGCCCACATGGTTCATTCCGTCCATCAAAGGGCCTTCTATTATACTTACGGCATTGGGATACTTATCAAGAGCTTCGTTAAGATCCTCTTCAAGGAAATCGCTTACTCCTTTAACCAAAGCATACTTCAATCTTTCTTCAACTGTAGTTCCTTCACGCCATACAATCTTAGACGAAGAAGCCTGTTCCTCGGTCTGCCCTTCCTTTTCTGCCTTCAATCTTTCTGCAGTCTCTATCAGTCTTTCCGCTGCATCCGGCCGACGATTAAGCACTACATCCTCTATTCTTTCAAGCACATCAGCCGGAATGTCTGTATATAAAACAGATGTTCCCGGATTTACAATGCCCATATCCATTCCCTGCCGGATTGCATGATAAAGGAACACAGCATGCATTGCCTCGCGGATATAATTATTTCCACGGAACGAGAAAGAGAGATTGCTGACACCACCACTGATGTGTGCTCCCGGAAGATTTTTCTTTATCCAGCCTGTAGCGCGTATAAAGTCAACGGCATAGTTGTTATGCTCCTCTATTCCTGTTGCCACAGCCAGAACGTTAGGGTCGAATATTATATCGTGTGGATTGAAACCTACAACCTCTGTCAAAATACGATATGCACGTTCGCACACTGAAATCTTGCGTTCGTATGTATCTGCCTGTCCCTGCTCGTCGAATGCCATAACTATAACAGCGGCACCGAATGCCTTGACAGTACGTGCATGTTCTATAAACATCTCTTCACCTTCTTTTAGGGAGATAGAGTTTACCACACACTTTCCCTGCACACATTTCAATCCGGCCAGAATAACGTCCCATTTAGACGAGTCAATCATCACAGGCACACGCGCTATCTCCGGTTCCGACGCCATGAGGTTAAGGAAAGTAGTCATTTCAGAGGCTGCATCAAGCAGACCGTCATCCATATTGACATCTATCACAAGAGCTCCGTCTTCCACCTGCTTTCGTGCAATGGAAAGAGCCTCATCGTATTTCTTTTCGTTTATCAGACGGAGAAATTTCCTTGAACCGGCGACATTGCATCTTTCGCCAACATTGACAAATCTCACTTCCGGTGTAAGCTCCATAAGTTCGAGACCTGAAAGCCACATATACTGAGGTTTTGACACAGGTTTATGTGGAACAGCATCCTTTATCAGTTCCTGATATTTGGCTATATATTCCTCTGTAGTACCACAGCAACCACCGATTATGTTCACCAGTCCTTCATTGATATACTCTTTTACTTCCTCTGCCATCTGCTCCGGAGTCTGGTCGTACTGTCCCAAACTATTCGGCAAGCCTGCATTCGGATACGCGCTTATATAATACGGTGCGCGGACAGCCAGAGCTTCCAGGAAAGGTTTAAGCTGTTTAGCTCCGAACGAGCAGTTAAGTCCTACAGACAATATGTCTGCATGTTGTACAGAAGCAAGAAAAGCATCAAGAGTCTGTCCGGACAAAGTTCTTCCGGCAATATCAGATACTGTAACAGAAAGCATCAATGGTACTTTTCTGCCAGTCTTCTGCATAGATTTCTCGGCAGCCATTATCGCTGCCTTGGCATTCAGAGTATCAAAAATAGTTTCTATGAGAATCGCATCTACTCCACCCTCAATCAATGCTTCCATCTGGATGCAATATGCAGAACAAAGTTCATCGAATGTAAGCGCACGATATGCAGGATTATTCACATCAGGACTCATTGAACAAGTTTTGTTTGTAGGTCCCACCGAACCTGCCACAAACCTCGGTTTGTCAGTATTCATGGCAGTATACTCATCTGCCACCTTTCTTGCCAGACGTGCAGCCTCAAGATTTATCTCACGGCAAAGGTGTTCGGCATGATAGTCCGCCATCGATACCGGAGTTGCATTAAAACTGTTAGTTTCAATTATGTCCGCCCCTGCCTGAAGATATTTTCTGTGTATTTCCTCTATCACATCAGGGCGTGTAAGACAAAGCAAGTCATTATTTCCTTTCTGCTGTCCCGGAAGTTCCTTGAAACGATCTCCACGGAAATCTTCCTCTGTCAGTCCATATCTTTGTATCATCGTACCCATGGCTCCATCAAGAACCAGAATACGCTCGTCTAATAGTTGTTGTATTGATTTTGTCAGCATATACTATGTTTATCTCTTAAACATACGATCCATCATTCTCTTGTCATCTTTCTCTTTAAGCGTTTCACGCTTATCGTACTGTTTCTTACCTTTAGCAAGTGCTATAACCACCTTAGCCAATCCACGTTCATTGATAAACATACGTGTCGGGACAATGGTAAACCCTGTTTCCTGAATTCCACGCTGCAATTTGCGAAGCTCCTTTTTATTCAGAAGAAGTTTACGGTCACGTCGTGCAAGATGATTATTGTACGATCCATAGAAATATTCTGCGATGTGCATATTCTTCACCCAAAGTTCCCCCTTAGAAAAAAAACAGAAAGTATCCACAAGACTTGCCTTCCCTTGTCTTATGGACTTTATTTCTGTTCCGGTCAGCACTATTCCGGCTGTATATGTATCTATAAATTCATAATCGAACGAGGCACGCTTGTTCTTTATATTTATATTGTTATTGGTCTGATTCTTCATAATCAATCTTTCTTTTTATCTCCACTAATCAGCGAAGAGTTACAGACAATTTATTAAAAACAAACTCTATGAGAGACGGACACAACAGAATTACAATTGTGGCTACCAAAGTAAACAATGTAACCTTATCCTCACTAATTTTAAGAAATCTCCTTGTACCTTCGAAAACAACAAACAGTGTATAAATCTGAAGTATTACAAGAAGAAGTTTTAATGACAACAGACTACTGAGCATATCAAGCACAAATTTGACAGTCATGGAATATGCCACAAACACTGTTATCATGTCCTTAGACAAGTTTGTGTCAAACCATTTCTGCAACATCTTATCAATAAGATAAGAAGAGAGGAAAAAGCCTCCGAATAGAGCTACAGCAACTGCACAGCAACGTGTCAGTGCCAACTGAAATACGTCAGGAATAAATTCTTTTCCGAAAAATGTTCCGATAAATTCGCTTACCCCACAAAGTCCTATCAATGGATAAACAAAAGCCGACAACACAGATTTGGCATCACCTTCGGATGCAATCTGTTCCCAAGCCTTCGCTGGTGACGAAAGTATAAATAATGTCCTTGACAACAAATCCTTATAATTCAATTTTCCTAAGTTTTAAAGTTTGTAAGTTTCTGATTATCTTTACTAATACCTTTTGCCGCAAAACGGCTATTTCAAAATCAATTCGAACCGCAAATGTATAAAAAAACAATGATAAAGTTATTAATAATGACAAAAAAATAGAAACGGGCAGTAAACAATGTTTACCACCCGTCAACAACCAGTTATGAGAAAATATAGGGAAAAGTTAATTATTAGATTCTCCGTCTGGGAAATATGTATCAACGATATTCTTGTAATTTATTTCAATCTTACTGTCGTATGCGCTATCAACCAAATCTATAGAACTTGAATTCTGTTTGAATTTGATTATTATTTTCTCTGGTTTTGTACCTTCCAAAACATAGCTCAAATTGAAATGACGTGATTCAGTACCACAAGTCTTTCTATCTTTATTAATATCTGAATCCGCAACCTGATGTACCAAATTCAGAACCATTGTGTTATCATTCACATCATCATCATTTTCAGCTGTCGCTTTAGTTAAATAGAATGAATGTTGATCAAGTTCTTCATTTAAATCTTCCTGATCGTCTGAACTTTTATAAAAATAAGTCAAATCAATAAAGATATTATATTCATCATAAAATTTTACATTTTCAGAAACTGTATGTATAGAGACATTTGGCTCTTCGTCATATCCATAAGTTATGTCACTAATAGGCAACAGATATTGAATTTCAGCATCAATAGATTTAGTTTCATTATTAATTACAGTTGTTCTAGTATCATATTTATATGTTACCCATGCATATTCAGTATTAATATCTGAAGTTAATAAGCTTGAATTTGTTGGCTCAACAGTATATCCAGCAGCACTCTTAAAGCTATAAAAGCCCATAAAGCCATCAACTTTCATTATTTCAGTACCTGTAAAATAAGGATCCGGCTCACCTAAACAAGAACTCAATCCCAAAACTGCCATAAATGCGGTAAGCAATACCGCGAACTTTGTCTTCTTCATAAATATCTGTTTTTCTTTTTAAATTTAATAAACTATACAGTAAATGCAGTATAAAAGCAAATACTGCATGATATCTAAAAAAAATTATTCTATTTCTGCAAAATCTTCCAAATGTTCGTCCACATACCCTGCTATAGTAGCAGTTACCATTTCTTCCATATCCATGAACTTTTCCTCCAATTCATCGAAAACCTCATATTGTTCGTACATAGCCATAAACTCATCGTCAGTACGTTCTTTCTGCAAATCTGCCTTATTTGCATCATAAATGGTTTTTGCATCATAAATCAATTTGGCAAAATCCTTGGCACCAAACATTCTCATAGCCTTGGCAAAAGGATTTTCAAAGAAATACGGACCATAACCATTCTGAATCAGCTGTACAAAACCTCCTTCGAGAACTTCCTCACGAAAAATATGATATCCCAACAATGAATGCTGGAAACCATTAAGCAACGGCATAGTCTCAGCGTTAATCTCACCTCCGGTAACTTCAATATATTTATCTATAAAAACTTTGAGGAAAGCATCCATTCCTTCCTCTGCCCCTTTACGCAAATCCGCGTCGGACACCGCTATTTTCTTAACTTCCATAATTTATGTTGATATTTGTACAAAGGAAATATTTTTTCGCCAAACATACAATATTTATGTAATTTAAGTTTAGCTTCGTTGACTTTAACTTCGTTGACAACCGGTTCAGTTAGTTAATACATAATCTATCTTTACCATGTTGAAAATTTGTTTTTATCCTGATAAAATCTATAAACTACAATTTTGTTTCTACAAACAACAGTGTAATTTCTATAAACAATAGTGTCGTTTATAAAAACAACAGTATGATTTATAGTTTTTTTCTTGAAGAAAGCAATTTATTTTATACTTGCATTAAAGTTTTCAGAAGCGGTATTTGTTTTTTCTTAATCCACAATTACGGAACTTCATCATTTAAATACTGTTTAAATGGTATTTAATCGATACCTAATGAATAAAAATTTAGAACGCATAAACCTAAAAAATATACTCAATAACAACATATGCTACACCTACTTTTATATCTTTGCATTATATAAACAAAAAAGAATGACTATGAATAAAGACATAACTTGCTTCACCGTTTCCGAAGATGAAAGCATTGCAAGACATATAATGAAAGAATGCGACGGAGTGAAGCAGACTATAGCACTGAAAATCAACGAAATTAACTCTACTCAGGGGATAAGAAATATCTTACGGCAGGCAGACACGGATTTCATACTGATATACACCAAACCATATCCTATAAACCTAGGATATAAATCCATAGAGCGCATGGCAGACTATCTCATGGCAGACAATGCCGGTATGGCGTATGCCGATCATTACATCATGAAAGAAGATACACGTTTGCCTCATCCTGTTATTGACTATCAGAAAGGAAGTGTACGCGATGACTTCGACTTCGGTTCGCTGATAATGTTCAGAACTGATGTTTTCAGGGAAGCAGCCGAAAGCCTTTTGGCGCAAAAGGAATATTTATTCTCGGGACTTTATGCGCTGCGACTGGCTGTTTCGAGAATTGCTGACATTATCCATATCAGGGAATTTTTATATACAGAAGTAGAAGACGATTTGCGAAAATCTGGCGAGAAACAGTTCGACTATGTTGATCCTCGCAACCGTAGCGTACAGATTGAGCGTGAAGAGGCTTTTACATATCATCTGAAACAAATAGGTGCTTATCTCCCGCAAAGAAACAGACTGATAGATACCGATGAAGGCAATTTTGCATACGAAGCTTCGGTCATTATTCCTGTGAGAAACAGAGTGAAGACTATTGATGATGCAATAAAGTCGGTTCTGGAACAGGAAACGGATTTCAAATTCAACATTATAATAATAGACAATCATTCTACTGACGGCACTACCGAATGCATAGATAAGTATAAAAATAATAAGAATGTGAAACACATAGTTCCGGAACGTACTGACCTGGGTATAGGCGGATGCTGGAATCTGGGTATTGACTATCCTGAATGCGGACGTTATGCTGTACAACTAGACAGCGATGACCTCTACAGCAGTCCATACACACTGCAGACTATAGTGGATAAATTCCGTACAGAAAAATGCGCCATGGTTATAGGCTCGTACAGGATGACAAACTTCAGTCTGGAGACGTTGCCTCCTGGAGTGATTGACCACAAAGAGTGGACAGACGAGAATGGCCATAACAACGCTTTGCGTATAAACGGACTCGGCGCTCCACGTGCTTTCTTCACTCCACTGTTGCGTGAAACAAGAGTTCCGAACACAAGCTATGGAGAGGACTATGCACTGGGACTGGCTTTTTCAAGAAATTACAAGATTGGAAGAATTTACGATGTGATATATCTGTGCCGCCGCTGGGAAGGAAACTCTGATGCGGCATTGAGCATAGAGAAGATTAACCAGAACAATGCATATAAAGACAGTCTGCGCACTTTGGAGATAAACAGAAGACTCGGACTGGCAGAAAAAGAAGCTGAAGGATTCATTGCTTCACAGTTAGAAAAATGGGAACTTTGTCGCAAGAACCATGAAGCGCTGAAAGACATCAAAACCAAAAGTTTCAATATCGACGGAAACAATATAAAGGTACAGTTCAATCCGGCAAGAGCAGTATCTACACTGGCAAAACTTGACAAATCATCCATCGAAGCACGTCCATGCTTCCTCTGCATGCAAAACAAGCCTGAAGAACAGTATTCAATAAGCATTGATGCAGGAATGAAATTCAGCATCAGAATAAACCCATATCCTATTCTACCTGGACATCTGACAATTTCTTCGGAAGAACACATTCCACAGACACTGGCAGACAAGATGAATATGCAACTGCCGGGAAAGGTTCTTCAAAAAGTAGAGGATTATTTCGGACACGGATATGCCATATTCTATAATGGCGCTAAGTGCGGCGCATCGGCTCCGGATCATTTCCATTTCCAGGCTGCCAGAAAGGAGAATATTCCTTTTATTGCCCAATGGGAAGAAATCTTCAAATCGGCAGTCAAAGATGAAACTGTAGAAATGCAAAACGGAGATATGTGTACAAGTTTCTCAGTCAATGGCTATATATGCCCGATAAAAGCTTTTATTTCTAACTCTGGTAACATTGACACAGAGCTACTCAACAGATATCTGAACTCACTGACTACACATGAAGGTGAAACCGAACCACGATTCAATATGTTTGCATGGAGAGATACAGACGGAAAGTTTATAACTGCATATTTTCCGAGAGAAGCGCACCGTCCATCATGCTATTATGCGGAAGGCAAAGAACAGATATTTGTCAGTCCTGGAGCACTTGATATGGCTGGCCTTATAGTAACTCCACGCGAAGAGGATTTCTTAAAAATAACAGAATCGGACATAAAAAAGATTTACAAGGAAGTATCATCATGGAAAAACCATATATAAATGTAGGTATAGTAACGGGGAAAGAAATCTCATTTACTCTGAATGGCAAATACCTGACACAAGAGGGTGAAGTCATAACGGGAAAGCTTAAAGCATCTGCAACTGGGAATGGGGAAATCTCATTTGGTACAAAAAAAACTGAGTCCATAGAACTCACTCCGGAAGACAACAACTGTTCGTTTACACTTCATAATGTAACAATAGGTATCTCCTATCATTGGGAAAGGCAGGAGGAGCAGACTTTCACCGGGAAATTAAAACTGATTACAGATGGAGATAATGTGATAGCCATAAACATATTGCCTGTTGAGGATTATCTGGTGAGTGTGATTTCTTCAGAAATGAGCGCCACGTCATCGCTGGAATTCTTGAAATCGCATGCGGTAATATCGCGTAGCTGGCTTCTTGCACAAATTGAAAACCGAGACAGGAAAAACATACATAAATCTTCACAGCAAAATTCCACAAAAGATGAAAACTGTATAATAAGATGGTACGACCGTGAGGATCATAAACTTTTCGATGTATGTGCCGACGACCACTGTCAGAGGTATCAGGGAATCACAAAAGCATCAAACCCGTCTGTAGCAAAAGCAGTGAAAGAGACTGAGGGTATGGTACTTATGTATAGTGATGAAATATGCGACGCGAGATTTTCAAAATGTTGTGGAGGTATTTCGGAAACATTCGATACCTGCTGGGAAGATAAGGATTATCCGTATCTGCAACCTGTCATTGACAATTCTGAAAACAATGATATACCGGGCCTCAGTATTGAAGAGAATGCCGAAAAATGGATTCGTACCACTCCTGCAGCATTCTGCAATACGCACGATGAAAAGGTTCTGAAACAGATTCTGAATAACTATGATCAGGAAACTACTGATTTCTACCGTTGGAAAGTGAAATATTCGCAAAAGGAAATATCGGAACTCATTCACAGGAAGACAGGTATTGAGTTTGGAGATATTAAAGATCTCATCCCAATGCAAAGGGGAAAGTCCGGAAGAATTTCAAGACTTAAAATAGTAGGCACTCTGCGCACTGTAACTATCGGCAAGGAATTGGAAATACGCCGTGCTTTATCGGAAAGCCATCTGTTCAGTTCGGCTTTTGTTGTTGACAAGACAGAAGTTGCAGGCAGCGTTCCGTCAGAGTTTACTATAACCGGTGCCGGCTGGGGACACGGAGTAGGTTTATGCCAGATTGGCGCAGCCATGATGGGCGAAAAAGGTTATTCCTACGACAAAATTCTTTTACATTATTACAAAGGTGCAGAGATTAGGAAAGTGTATTGAATTATAAAAGACTACAGTTACATGTTGACAAAACCTTTATTGACAATATATTAGTTAGAAATAAAAACCTTGTCAACTCGTTAACTCGTCAACTAATTATATGAATGAAACAATAAAAACACGTTCGCCATGGACATGGGTACCTTCGCTTTATTTCGCCGAAGGTCTCCCTTACGTGGCTGTTATGATAATATCGCTAGTAATGTATAAGCGAATGGGAATTTCGAATACGGAAGTGGCTCTCTATACCAGTTGGCTGAACCTTCCATGGGTTATCAAACCGCTTTGGAGCCCATTCATCGACATCATAAAGACCAAGCGCTACTGGATTACCTCAATGCAATTGCTGATAGGTGCAGGACTGGCAGGAATAGCTTTCACCATTCCTACCGATTCATTTCTGCAAACCACTCTAGCGATATTCTGGCTAATGGCATTCAGCTCAGCCACTCACGATATAGCAGCCGACGGATTCTATATGATAGGACTTTCGCAACACGAACAGGCACTGTTTGTAGGAATAAGGAGTACCTTCTATCGTCTTGCCACAATAACCGGACAGGGCGGACTTATCATGCTTGCCGGTTATCTGGAAAGTAGCAGTGGAAATATCAGCCGGGCATGGAGCATTACTTTCTATATCTTGTCGGGTCTGTTCATAGGCCTGTGGCTTTACCACAGATATATCCTACCCCGTCCCTCTTCAGATATAAAAATAAGCAACAGCAATTCAGAAGGCATTCTGTCGTCATTCATAGGTACATTCCGCTCGTTCTTCAAAAAAGAACAGGCAGTCACTGCTATTCTTTTCATGCTCCTTTACCGTCTGCCCGAAGCCCAACTGGCCAAAATGGGTATTCCATTCCTCCTTGACCCATTGGAAAAAGGCGGTATGGGAATGACTACGGAACAGATTGGTTTCACTCAAGGTACCGTAGGAGTGATAGGTCTTACAATAGGCGGAATTCTTGGAGGTATCGCGGTTTCGCGTCACGGACTGAAAAAATGGCTCTGGCCTATGGTATGGGCTATATCACTGCCCGATATAGTTTATGTATATCTAAGTTTCTTTCAGAACAGCAGCCTGGAAGTAATAAATTTATGTATTTTCATCGAACAATTCGGCTATGGTTTTGGTTTTACTGCATATATGCTCTACATGATTTATTTCTCGCAGGGAGAAAGCAAAACAGCACATTACGCAATATGTACAGCATTTATGGCGTTAGGAATGATGCTTCCGGGAATGATAGCCGGATTGCTGCAGGAAACCATGGGATACCGTATGTTCTTTATATGGATTATGGTATGCACGGCTGCGACGTTCTGGGTTACATCATTACTGAAAATTGATAACAATTTCGGAAAGAAATGAGTATAAACAGAAAAATGGGACATAACTTGCTTGAATATTACCATAAAATATCTTTTTGATTTTTCATTTAAACATATATCTTTGTGACATAATAACAAAAAAACGAAACATTATGAAACGAAATCTATTATCAACTTTAATTGTAATTACAAATATATTATTAACAGCTTTCCTGGCCTCTTGCGGTGAAAGTTATGCTCCGATAACATTAGTCAGCGCTGACGGAAAGACTCATATTACAAATAACGACACCATATATATCGATGCTTTCACAGAAGGACAGGATTTCTACATCAAGGGAGGCAACGGAAAATATATACTGGAAAATCAGAACAAAGATATCGTCAGCTATGAATACAATGGAGAAAAATTATCGCTTACTCCAGTAAAGATAGGAAACGGCATTATGCGCATTACTGATTACGAGAAGAATGAAAGCAGATTTGTTATAACCGTTAAAAATCAAGCACGCATATTCCATGTAAATAATATCTCAACTGAAGTTATAGGAGGAGCATTGACTCAGGATGAGACAAAAATGATTGAAGAAGATATAACAAACAGCGCAATAATGAAGGCCGGAGGGTCTATAGAATTTACCTATACTGTAGAGGAACTTAACGGAGGTAATGTAAGCATATACCCACAAAAAGGCGCAAGTGCAGTAACCGGAATTTTCAGTCAGAAAGAATCTTACGATCCGGAAAACGGAAACAAGATATTAACTTTCGACATAACACTGGCAGGAAACAACAAAATAGAACTGGATCTGATTGATAAAACTGAAAACAATTACACATATAAGGTTCTTCGACATAATGTGACTGAAACATATCAGAGTCAGTATCCTAGACTTGAAAAGGCAACAATTGAATATATTCTGGAAGACTCAACAGAAAACTGATGACAGACAGACCGGAACATATAGATATACAGTCTTTTGATTTTTTTCAAAGAATAGAAAAAATACATACTCAGCCCGCAGCGTCGCAAGACAACCTGCGGGCTAAGTATATTTTGCTATATAAGGTTCTGCAACAGGCATGCTACGAACTAACCACAGGAGTGACAGCTTCATTTGCAAATATGTTCTCCAGACTGGACTTTATATGCAAGGAGAAAAAGATGACTCCTTCGGACAGATACGCCATACAAACTATGAGGCGTAACTGCAACTCGGCAATGGGTGATAAATTCCAGCCGGACATGAACGAATATCTCTACGACCTCAGAGCTATAGTGAGATTTATATCACTAGGTTTTGAAGAGGATATACCGGCATCCATAATTCCGCAGATACCGCATTCCAACCGCCCGTACAGCGGAATACGCCTTTCGCACATTCCTTACGTGAGAGCCTCAGTGAACAGCTGGAACGAGAATCTTATTTTCGCATCTACCGACAGCGATGAAGATCCGATGATAGTAATCAACTATTCCAAGGGAGGATTTAACGGCGACATGCTGTATCTGAATAATCTGCTTGAGGAAAACATGCAGATAAACCTGCTTGGTGTGAAAGTAGATGAAGAAAACCACTATATACCGGAACTGATAATACTGCATCCGGACTTTCTACTCGACATCAGTTCGCTGGCTTCATGTTTCAGAGAGTACGGACATCATCCGTTGAACTTTTTCATGAGCCGCATAAAGCCTAAAGCAAATACTCACCACATACTTATGGGTAACCTTGCCGGACTGTTTCTCGACGATTATATAAACGAAAGGAATACACAACCTGTGACATACGCAGGCAGTCTGAAGAAATTTTTCTCGGCTTCGGCACTTGATTTCTGTACCTGCCCTATACCTGACAATTTCCATACAATGGCACAGGCGCAGATGATTAATATCCGTTCCTTCGTAAACGATATTCTTCCGCACAGCATACCTTCGTTCGACAGAAACAAGGTTATGCTTGAAGCATCGTTTATATGCGAAAAGCTTGGTTTGCAGGGACGTGTGGACTTGCTTCAGAAGGATTTCAAGGTACTGATAGAACAAAAATCAGGCAAAAAGGATGAGTACAACAAAAGGCATAAGGAAGACCATTTCATACAGATGATGCTGTATCAGGGTGTTCTGATGTATAATTTCGGAAAGGCAACCGAAGATATGCAGACCTTCCTGCTTTATTCCAGATATACAGACGGACTTATTATTGAACACTTTACAGACAAACTCTTCCGTGAAAGTATCAAACTGAGAAACATGATAGTGTGCAACGAAATGGCTTTCAGCGAAGGAGCCATTTCGAAAGTGACAGAAGAAATTGATACAGACCTGTTGAACGAACTACAGGTACACAACAAACTGTGGACCGACTATCAGGAGCCTGAACTTTATAAAACGATTCAAACCCTGAAACACTGCTCACCACTGGAAAAGGCTTATTTCCAACGTTTCTTTACATTCATATCAAAGGAATCGGTACTGACTCGCACAGGCGGCAGTGACGACTCATCCAGAGGATTTGCCTCGGTTTGGAACACTCCGTTGACCGAGAAAATAGAAAACGGTAATATCCTTACCGGTCTGAAAATAAAGGATAAACGCAAGAGTTCTCCCAACAAGGGATATGACCTGATAGAACTCAGCATATCTGCTCAAGGAGATGATTTCCTGCCCAACTTCAGAAAAGGAGATATAATAATATTCTATCCATATACAGAAAAACCAGACGTGAGAGACGAAATTCTCATGAAAGGAAATATAACAGAAATAACTCCCGACAATATAACAATAATACTGAGAAACGGACAGCAGAACAAGGACATAATAGGTGGAGATAACGATACCTTTGCCATAGAACATGATTCTTCGGACGTTTCTTCATCGGCAGGAATAAGAGGGCTTTTCTCCTTCCTTTCTGCACGTACAGACAGAAAGGAACTTCTCCTTGGGGCCAGAGAAGCATCGTTTAATAAGGAAATAAAGTTGAACGGCAGCTATGGACGTTTTGATGAAATCATTCTCAAGGAAAAACAGGCAGAAGACTACTTCCTGCTTGTAGGCCCTCCGGGTACGGGCAAGACTTCGTGCGCATTGAGATTTATGGTTGAAGAAGCTCTTTCAGAAAAAAATACGTCCATACTGTTATTATCATATACCAACAGGGCTGTAGATGAGATTTGCAGCATGCTTGTTGATTCCGGAATAGCATCCGATACCCCTTTTATTCGTATAGGGCATGAAATGTCGTGCGACAAAAGATTCGAACCGTTCCTACTGAAAAATCAGTTGGAAGACTGTCCGAAACTAACTGATATCAAAAAGAGAATCTCGGATACAAGGATATTCGTAGGAACGACTACTGCCATAAATAACAGACTCAATCTGTTCGACATAAAGCACTTCGATATGGCAATAATAGACGAGGCTTCGCAGATTCTTGAACCAGACCTGATAGGAATACTCTCTGCCAGGAGTGGCAACTATAATGCAATAGACAAGTTCGTGCTTATAGGAGATTACAAACAGTTGCCTGCCATTGCACTCCAAAATACTGAAAGCGCAAAGATTACAGACCCTCTTCTGAATACCATAGGACTGTATGATTGCAGAAACTCTCTGTTCGAAAGACTGTACAGACAGAGTGATGAAAAAGCCAAAAGCGTATTGAGGAAACAGGGGCGAATGCATCCGGCAATCGCCGAATTCCCTAACACGACATTCTACAGCCGTGAGTGTCTGGAATGTGTACCTCTACCCCATCAGGAAGAGGAATTGCCGTATGCAAATATTCCGGAAAATCCGGATATGATAGAAAAGCTTCTAACTTCAAGAAGAATGATTTTCATCACTGCACCTACCCCGGAAAATATATCAGCATCATCAGATAAAGCCAACATAAACGAGGCAAAAATTATAGCCGCATTGTTGCAAAGAATCTATAGTCTGACGGAAAACTATTTCAATGCTGACAAAACGGTAGGAATCATTGTGCCATATCGCAACCAGATAGCAATGATAAGAAAGGAAATTTCATCTCTCGGCATTCCGGAACTGATGAATATCTCAATAGACACTGTAGAAAGATATCAGGGAAGCCAAAGGGACATTATAATATATTCCTTCACCGTAAGAAATACCAGCCAGCTGAATTTCCTTACATCGAATACTTTCCGCGAGGAAGATGCAATCATTGACAGGAAACTGAATGTAGCCATCACCCGTGCCAGAAAGCAGATGATAATGACAGGCAATCCGCAGGTGCTTAGTGCAAACATCACGTTCTATAAACTAATGGAATATATCCGCATGAACAATGGATTTATTGATACCAATACAGATGACTTCTGTAAAGGTAACTTTACTATACCTTCATACGACATGAACTGGGAAACGGAGGATAAATCATATTCCATAAAACCGGAATTTGAACATGTATTCAAGGACATTATAGAAAGACAATATTCGGAGAATGTCCATTTATCAGGAATGGATGTCGCACGTGCCAAGGAACTGATTTCATACGGGAGAACAGATTTCAACTCTTTACACGGCTTGAAAGCAGATGACTACGCCCTACTGTTCAACTTTCATGAAATGAGAAAACAATACTCGGCTGCCATGGCAATGTACGAGGACTGTGGAAACTGGCTGAGGAATGCCATACGCAATGTTTCGGGCAGAGTGGTATTCTGCGATATATCATATGAATCGGCTGCATCAGGCTTGGCTTTCATAGACCTGTGCAGGCAGCTGAACCATACGGATATATATTACTTGGGAATATACCCCACGGAAGAGATGGGACAAACGAGCGAAAGATTTCTCACCTCAGAAAACTACAGACACGTGAAATGGAACTTACATCCACGCATCACGTCTGTAAGTGACAGTTTCTGGAAATCACACTCCGTACTTCCTGAACTTGTTATATTCAATATGTCGAACATTATGGGCTGCATATCTCCTATTGAAGCAAGACATCTTGCCATGCACATAAACCAACTTGTACACGCACGTCCAACGAACCACTACATCACCATATACAGGGATGATGCAGGAAACATGGTTAACAGAAATTCATATATGGCATTCTGCAGCCATTTGGGGAGAGAGTTCATCAGCCTGAATGAGCAGATGCCAATGATAGCAAAATATTATTTAGGGAAAAACACTAATATTCCTGAATATAAGGAATTTATTTACGAAATAAAATCAAACAGATAAAGAACAGCAATGACAAACAATACGAAACGTGCAGTAATTATGGGAGCTACTTCAGGATTAGGCTATGAAGTGGCACGACTTCTGCTTGCAGATGGCTGGAAACTGGGAGTGGCAGGACGCAGGGAAGAGAACCTGAAGAAATTACAGTCGGAATTTCCAGGACTGGTATGTATAAAAGCCATAGACGTAAAGGACTGCAATGCCGACAAGGCACTTTTATCTCTGATTGACGAACTTGGCGGTATGGATATGTATTTCCACAGTTCTGGTATAGGATACCAGAATGCGAGACTTGATGCCGATATAGAACTGAATACACTTGAAACAAACGGGACTGGATTTACCAGACTGGTAGGTACTGCTTTCAGATATTTCAGAGAAAAAGGCAGAGGACATATTGCAGTGATAAGTTCCATTGCCGGAACGAAAGGTTTGGGCGTAGCGCCTGCATATTCTGCCACAAAAAGATTTCAAAATACATATATTGATGCATTAGAGCAACTTGCCACTATGCAAAAGCTGGATATCCGTTTTACGGACATACGCCCCGGATTCGTCGCTACAAGTCTGCTTAACGACGGCAAGAACTATCCTATGCTGATGAAAACGCCATACGCAGCCAAACTGATAGTTAAAGCCGTAAGAAAACATAAACGGGTAGCAATCATTGACTGGAAGTACGCTATCCTGGTATTTTTCTGGAGACTCATACCACGATGCATATGGAAAAGGATGAAAGTGAAAAACTAAATCAAGCTGTATGCAGAGTATTCTCCTTTTCCACTATACGGCATAACCTGCGATATACATATCTGAATGCCGGAAGAAGAAAGGCCACGGCAAACATCCATGCCACAGGATCACCAAAGCATACCGCCCAGTATCCCCACATTGGAACAGCCACTACGCTGACCAATATGCGGGCTATCATCTCAGCCACTCCGGAAAGCATAGACAGCTGGGTATAACCGGCTCCCTGAATGGTATATCTGAATATACATACCATACCCAAAAATATGAAGAATGAAGCCGATACATGCAGAAACAATGCAGTGTCGGCCAATACTTCTGTTTCAGAAGCATCGACAAACAACATGGCTATCTCTTCAGAAAAATTCCACAAGACCAGATTCACCATTGCTACATAAGCAACAGTAAGCAACATTGATGCTTTAACACCCTGCCATATTCTCTCCGGTTTTCCTGCTCCATAGTTCTGTCCGCTGTATGTAGCCATTGCCATACCAAGACTTTCGAGCATACAAAGGAAGAACATCTTTATCCTCATAGCTGCCGTAAATGCCGCCACACATGCCGTACCCAAAGCATTATTGGAACTCTGAAGCATTATACTGCCAATGGCTGTTATGGAAAACTGGAGCCCCATAGGTGCACCTATGTATAGCAACTGTTTCGCCAATTCTGGTCGGAAACGTCTGTCGGCAGGAGCAGTTTTAAGAATGTCAAACTTGCGATACATATATTTGTAACACATCAGCGCCGATACTCCCTGCGAAACAACAGTGGCTATAGCAGCACCGGCAACACCCCATCCCAACACCAGGATACATACCAGATCAAGAACAATATTCAGTACAGTAGATATTAGAAGAAACCAGAACGGTGTCTTGCTGTCGCCCAATGCACGTATTATACTGGAAAGAAGATTGTAATAGAATGTACACGGAATACCGATAAAAGTCACCAAAAGATATAGATAAGCTCCTTCCATGATATTATCAGGCGTCTGCATCCATTTCAAGATATAGGCACATAGCAGACTCGTAACAATAGCAATGGCAACAGACATCACTCCTGCCAGTTTCAGGCTGACAGATACAAATCTGCGCATAGTGACATAATCGCGTGCACCGAATTTCTGAGCAACAGGAATACCGAAACCACCGCAACATCCATTACAGAAGCCAAGGATAAGAAACACTACAGACGTGCTAGCACCTACAGATGCCAGTGCATTGATACCAAGAAACTTACCCACTATCGCAGCATCTACAAACGAATATGTCTGCTGAAGCAGATTTCCCAATAAGAGTGGAACTGTGAAATTCAATATAAGAGGCAGAGGAGCCCCGGATGTCATCTCTTTAGACTTTGCCATATATCCTGTACTTTTTACCGGGATGCAAAGGTAATGTATTTTCTACACTCATAGACTTAGGGTTATCAGGATTTTAACAAAAAATAAACTGCACCGGACGATATTGTTCTCACAATCATCATCCGATGCAGTCTGAATATTATTTGAAAATCGTTTGCAAAAGCATTGCAAAACTTTTGCAAGACACCTTATCAGATACCAAGAGATTTCTTGACAGCTTCAATCTTTTCTTCAGCGTCTGCGCATGCTCCGGCATAGCACTTAGGACATGCCATTTCGCCCTTGATTTCCATATAGAACTTAATCTTAGGTTCTGTTCCTGAAGGACGTACAGAAATCTTAGTACCGTCTTCTGTGAAGAACTGAAGCACATTAGATGGTTCCGGCATATCGATGTCTGTTACATTACCGTTACCGTCTGTAGCCTTAAGAGTCTTGTAGTCCTTAACAAGAGCAACCTTGGAACCGCCAAGTTCCTTAGGAGGACATGCACGGAAGTTGTCCATCATAGCCTTTATTTCATCCGCACCACTCTTACCTGGTTTAGTAACGTTTACAGTCACTTCCTTAGAAAAACCATACTCAACGTAGATTTCCATCAATACATCGTACAATGTCTTGCCCTGATCTTTAGCCCAAGCACATATTTCAGCAAGAAGAGCACATGCAGAAACAGCATCTTTATCACGAACGAAATCTTCAGCAAGGAATCCGTAGCTTTCTTCACCACCACCAATGTACTGTTTGATACCTTCGTTCAGACGGATCTGACGTGCAATCCATTTGAAACCAGTGTAGCAGTCGTACATTTCAATGTTGTTCTTATCAGCTACAGCCTTGATAAGTTCAGTAGTAACGATTGTCTTTACAACGAATTCATTACCCTTCATCTTACCCATAGCGATACGGTTCTTGATGATATAGTACAAGAAAATCAAGCAAGTCTGGTTACCGTTGATAAGTACCCATTCTCCTTCGCTGTTCTTGCAAGCCATACCAACACGGTCAGCATCAGGGTCGGAAGCCATAACGATATCGGCATCAATGCTCTTAGCAAGGTTGATAGCAAGTGTAAGAGCCTCAGCATTTTCAGGGTTTGGAGAAACTACAGTTGGGAAATCACCACTCTTGACCATCTGTTCAGGCACGCAGTGAACATTTTCGAATCCCCACATCTTAAGAGCCTGAGGAATAAGCATCATACCTGTTCCGTGGATAGGAGTATAAACGATCTTAAGATCTTTCTGACGTTTGATAACTTCAGGATCGATAGAGATTGAGTGAACTTTTTCCAAGTAAACATCATCTACATCCTTACCGATAATCTGGATAAGGTCTTTGTTGCCTTCGAATTTGATATCTGCAGCAGAAGCAATCTTGTTAACTTCGTCGATGATACCCTTATCATGTGGAGCAAGAACCTGTGCACCATCATCCCAATATGCTTTGTAACCGTTGTATTCCTTTGGATTGTGTGAAGCAGTAAGGATGATACCGCTCTGGCAGCCAAGGTGACGGATAGCGAACGACATTTCAGGAGTTGGACGCATATCGTCGAAAAGATATACCTTGATACCGTTTGCAGAGAAGATGTTTGCAGAGATTTCAGCAAACAGACGGCTGTTGTTACGACAGTCGTGACCAACAACTACAGAAATATCTTTCTTGCCTGCAAAACATTTGTTAAGATAATTAGACAATCCCTGAGTTGCAGCACCTACAGTGTAGATGTTCATGCGGTTTGAGCCAACGCCCATGATACCACGCAAACCACCTGTACCAAATTCAAGATCTTTATAGAATGCTTCAATCAAGTCTGTCTTGTCTTCGTTTTCTATCATACGTTTTACTTCTGCCTGAGTTTCGGCATCGTATGCTGGTGTCAACCATTTCTGTGCCTTCTCAATACAAAGCTTAATTAATTCTTCGTTTCCCATGATTAGTCGTTATTAAATGATTATTGATTATATGATTAATTATCCACAAAAATATAAAATGAAAACAAATTATCCTAATGTTTTAATATTAAATGAAACATCTTGACAAAAAGAGGTATTTCGGCAATCTGAAACAAAATATATTATGCAGAAATTGATTTCTGTTTAATCGTTCCCTCTTGCAAGATAAATATTTAATAAATAAAAAATTAAGGCTGAATGCCATTTAAACAATGCTTTATCACTGTTCAAACGGTATTCAGCCCGATTAGTATTTCAAAATGAATGCGTATTATTTCTTCTTAAGTTTTTGCATCATACCAGCCATCTTACTGCCAGTCACCATCTTCATCATCTTGCGAGTCTGGTCGAACTGCTTGAGAAGGCGGTTAACCTCCTGAATGTTCGTACCACTACCCTTTGCGATACGCATACGGCGAGAACCATTAAGGATTTCAGGATGAGTACGTTCTTCTGGAGTCATTGAATATATGATTGCTTCAATACTCTTGAACGCATTGTCGTCAATATCAATATCCTTGATAGCCTTACCCACACCAGGAATCATAGAAGCAAGTTCCTTGATGTTACCCATCTTCTTGATCTGGTTTATCTGTGTAAGGAAGTCATTGAAGTCAAACTGATTCTTCTGGATTTTCTTCTGAAGACGTTTGGCCTCTTCTTCGTCGTACTGTTCCTGTGCACGTTCAACGAGTGATACGATATCACCCATGCCTAGGATGCGGTCTGCCATACGTGCAGGGTGGAACAAATCGATTGCGTCAAGTTTTTCACCTGTACCTACGAACTTGATAGGCTTGTTAACTACAGTACGGATAGAAAGTGCGGCACCACCACGAGTATCACCATCCAACTTAGTAAGAACTACACCGTTGAAATCAAGGCGTTCGTTGAACTCACGTGCTGTGTTTACAGCATCCTGACCTGTCATTGAATCGACTACGAACAGTGTTTCATCAGGATTAATAGCTTTCTTGATAGCCTCAATCTCGTTCATCATCTGTTCGTCGATAGCAAGACGACCGGCTGTATCGACAATAACAAGGTCATAGCCCTTAGCTTTTGCCTCATGGATTGCATTCAAAGCAATCTGTACAGGATCCTTACTGTCAAGTTCTGAATAAACAGGAACTTCAATCTGCTGTCCAAGTACCTTCAGCTGTTCAATAGCTGCAGGACGATAAACGTCACAGGCTACCAACAGAGGCTTACGGTTTTTCTTGGTTTTCAGCATACGTGCCAACTTTCCTGAGAAAGTAGTCTTACCTGAACCCTGAAGACCTGACATAAGTATCACTGCAGGGCGTCCTTTAAGTTCAAGCTCAGCTGTTTCACCACCCATCAGTTTGGTAAGTTCGTCATGAACAATCTTAACCATCAACTGACTTGGTTTAACTGCTGTAAGCACGTTCTGTCCCAAGGCTTTCTCCTTTACTGTATCTGTAAAGTTTTTCGCAACCTTATAGTTCACGTCGGCATCAAGCAAGGCGCGACGTACATCTTTCAGAGTCTCGGCAACATTGATTTCGGTGATTTTACCTTCACCTTTCAATATCTTAAACGACCTCTCAAGTCTTTCACTTAAATTATCGAACATATATTATTTGGATTTTTCTTAATTTCTTCTATTTCAACGGGGTGCAAAAATACATAAAAAAACTTAGAGCCCGTTTTAATTTTCCATAAAAAAGAGTTTATAACCCATTTTTCGCTTTGTTTTGAGTTTCTTTTTGGTCTATTTCCCAGCTTTCAATCGGCGCATAGCCCGCTATGCTTCTCATTAAAGCAGAAAAATATCCTCAAAAATAAATATCAAAACAACAGCGTGCAAAATTAAAACAGGCTCTTTTCCCTCAAATCTTTTTATTCTGCCATTTTGCTTTTTTCAAATATATAATACTGAAAAACAACATAAACGAATAATACACCACTTCGGTAGTGAAACAAATCTCTACAGGCTGACGTAAAACCATACCTACAATCACTACATAAAGCGCATAAAATATCAGAACTCCGGTTTCCAATACCAACGCCGCCTGCGTATTTCCCGTACCGGAAATTCCATTGAAATAGATATTGGCAAGCGAGGCTATCATCATCGCACCGCAAACCACATACAGTGCAGGAACAGATTCGGAAATCAGCGTAGGGTCGCCACTATACACCGAGAGTATTAGGTCTGGAAACAGTACTGTCAGAATAACACAAACCACCATTATAAGGAAAGAGACACGGACTATGCGATGAAGCAAAGCCACAACCTTATCTGTTCCTCCCGCACCAATCAGATTGCTGACAAGTGTATTAGCCGTAGTGGCAAGAGCCTGAACAGGGATAAGAAGAACTATATACACACTCCTCACAATGTTGGCTATGGCAAGTTCCCTCTGCCCCAAGCGTTCGAGGGCCATGAAGAATACAAACCATATAGCCATCGAAAGGAAATACTGAATCATTGTAAACGACGATATGCTCATAATTTTACTCACCATGCTGAAATCAACACTGAACGAACGTCTGAAACCGTATTTTCTAAGATCAATCCTGCAATATGTATATATCAGGAAGAATACCAGTGATGACGCTTCTGCTATAACGGAAGCCAAAGCTGCACCTCTGACCCCCATCTCAGGCAATCCCAATTCACCGAACACCAGACCATAGTCGAGTACTACATTCACGAGTGCCATCACAACGGAACTGAGAGTCAAGACTTTCGTATTGGTAATTCCAATATAAAAAGCCCTGAACATTACATTGAGAAAAGCAAAAAGGAATCCCCATATACGCCATGTAAAAAACTGATATGTAGCTTCGTATATAGTATCGGAAGTTATAAGCATACGTATCAGCGGACCGGCAAAAATATACATAACTACAGCAAGCACTACAGCCATAAGGAAGCTGAACATACTGCCCTGCATCATAACCGGACCGACATCACGGTAGTTTCCTTCGCCATTGCGGCGTGCTATCAATATCTGCGAACCTATACTGAAACCAAATGCCACTGTATAGACACAGATATATAGTAGACCTCCCATTGCTGCAGCTCCCAAAGCCACTTCACCTACGTGTCCGAGGAAAGCAGTATCTGTAACATTGATAATATTTTGGGCAAGCAGCCCGAGAAGTATAGGATAAGTAACGCGCCAGATTTCTTTATTGGAATACATATTCATACACGATGTTTATTCTATATTATAAATATGCAGCAAAGATACGAAAAGAACTCTTCAATACATAATTTCATATAATATTATATATGTATCCCCATGTCCGATAGGAGACTTTGTTTCACTTAAAACTATTTCATCCACATCAATATTATTGCATTACAATCAAAAAAGCTTGTATATACCAAACAAAAACAATACCTTTGCGGCTCCTTAACCAATTTTTAAAGCTAAATGAATAAATTTTTATTATTAGGCGCAACGGCGCTTATTGTTTCAAACACAACTTTCGCAGGAGATTATCTGACTAATACAAACCAACATGCTGCATTTTTAAGAATGGCAGCACGTGGAGCGTCAATAGATGTTGACGGAGTTTACAGTAACCCTGCAGGTCTTTCTTTCCTTGAAAAAGATGGCTTCTATCTGTCTCTTACAGGACAAAGTGCATATCAGACAAGGGAAATAAACGCCAGTTATAAAACATACAAGGGCATGAGCACTCCTACTACACCTGAATTAATGGACGTTAATGAATACTATAAAGGAACTGCATCTGCTCCATTCATTCCTTCATTCCAAGGCTTGTATAAAAAGGGAGACTGGACTATCTCTGCCGGATTTGCCATTACAGGAGGTGGAGGTAAAGCATCGTTTGATAACGGCCTTCCAATGTTCAACTCGCTTGTAAAAGCTGGTATTTTCCAACAAACAGCAGCGGCAGGACAACCTGTCGGAGCAGACAAAGTAAACATAAACAGTGCTTTAGACGGAACTCAATATATATTCGGAACTCAGTTAGGACTTTCTTATAAGATTAATGATTGGCTGTCGGCATACGTTGGAGGAAGAATGAACTACGTAAAAAGCAGTTATGAAGGTTTCCTGAAAGCCAACCTCATTGAAGCCCTCGGAGGTAAAGAACTTATGACAATGAACCTGGACTGCCAGCAAAGCGGTTGGGGAGTCACTCCTATAATAGGAATTGATGCAAAGTTAGGAAAACTAAATCTCGCAGCAAAATACGAGTTCAAAACAAATCTAAATATAGAGAATAAGACAAAAGTACTGGATGTACCAAAGAGTATTCCTGAAGAAGTAATAAAGCCATACGCCAATGGCGAACAGACTCCGAATGACATACCTGCATTCCTAAGTGTTGCAGCTCAATACGAGATTCTTCCCACTTTACGCGCATCAGTAGAATATCATTTCTTCGATGACAAAAATGCCGGAATGCTTAATGATCGCCAAAAAACACTGAAACATGGAACTCATGAATATCTGGCAGGTATTGAATGGGATGTTATCAAAAGACTTACATTAAGCGGCGGTTTCCAGAAAACAAACTACGGCCTTAGCGATGAATTCCAGACAGACACAAGCTTCTATTGCGATTCATATTCATTAGGTTTCGGAGCCAGAGTTTATCTAAGTCAGTCTTTAAGCATGGATATAGCATACTTCTGGACTAATTACAGTGACTATAGCAAAACTACTGACAACTATAACAATACCAAACTCCCGGGAACAGACATTTACAGCCGTACCAACAAGGTGTTTGGCCTCAGCTTGAACTATAATTTCTGATAACTTTTTACTTAAAAATCAAAAGCCGTTTGTAGATGTGAATCAAACTACAAACGGCTTATTTTTATCTTAATTCTTCAATAAGAATTACCAAACTCTACAACGGTTTTCAGGTGCAAGATACATTGAATCTTTTTCAGTGATACCGAATGCTTCGTACCATGCATCAACATGTGGAAGAGCACCGTTCACACGCCATTCTCCAAGTGAGTGAGGATCTGACTTAGTACGTGAGCGGATTTCCTCTTCGCGGATATTACCGGCCCAAAGTGTAGCGTATGCGATGAAGAAACGCTGGTCAGCAGTAAATCCGTCTTCTTCAGGAAGAGGATTGTTCTTTGTTGCATTCTTATATGCTAGATAAGAAACATTCAAACCTCCGTGGTCTGCTATGTTTTCACCCAAAGTCAACTGTCCGTTAGCCTTCAATCCCGGAAGAACTTCAATGTTGTTGAAAAAGTCAACCATTACTTTTGTACGCTCGTTGAAACGGTCACCGTCACCTTCAGCCCACCAGTCTTTCAAGTTACCGTCCTTGTCGTACTGGCGTCCCTGATCATCGAATCCGTGTGTCATTTCATGACCGATTACCACACCGATAGCTCCATAGTTGAAAGCATCGTCAGCATTCATGTCAAAGAACGGATACTGAAGAATTGCGGCAGGGAAACAGATTTCGTTAGTCTGAGGATTGTAATATGCATTTACAGTCTGAGGACTCATCAACCATTCATCCTTGTCAACAGGTTTTCCGATACGGCTTAACATGTCTTTTGTGCCCCACTGTGCAGCACGGCATACATTTGCCCAGTATGAATCTTTCTCGATGTTAAGGTCAGAATAGTCTTTCCATTTGTCAGGATAACCTACTTTTACGTGGAATGTAGAAAGTTTCTCCATAGCTCTTACCTTAGTGCTGTCGCTCATCCATTCCTGTGCCTGGATACGTTCGCCAAGAGCTGACTGAAGGTTCTTAACCAATGCCACCATACGTTCTTTGGCAGCTGCCGGGAAATATTTCTCTACATACATCTGACCTACGATCTCGCCCAACATTCCGTTAACGGCATTAACTGCACGTTTCCAGCGTGGCTGGTTCGCCTGACGGCCAGACAATACCTTACCGTAGAAATCAAATCTTGCAGCTACAAAATCATCGCTCAGATAATTTGCTGCAGCATCAAGAAGATTGTACTGCAGATAAGAGATATGACGTGAAAGAGGCAAAGTATTGATAAGATTTTCCACTTCCTTGATAGGCTCAATCTGCTCTACGTTGAGTTCTGTCACACCTTCTACTCCCAAAGCCTTGAGATAAGCATCCCAATCAATTCCAGGGAAAGTCTTCTTCAAGTCATCGTATGACATTTTATGATAGTTGGCTTCAGGATTACGACGTTCTACTGCGCTGTAAGAAGCCTTTGCAATAGCTGTTTCAACTTCCATCACATCAGCCATTTTCTGTTTAGCCTCATCTTCTGAGAAACCAGCCAATGTGAAAAGCTTAGTGATATACAGTTTGTACTGTTCACGGATAGCGGTTGTACTTTCGTCTGTATCAAGATAGTATTCCTTTTCTCCAAGGTTAATACCTCCCTGGGCAATCTGGAAGATATTCAAAGTACTGTTCTTTGGATCACCATATACATAGTTGCTGAAATATGTACCTATACCGTTGTTGAACATTTCAGCCTTAACCTGCATAATCTGGTTCTTGTCAGATATTGCAGCTATTCTGTCAAGCATAGGTTTGATTGGAGCTATACCATCAGCATTAAGCTTTACGCTGTCCATTGCCAGATTATACAAGTCTCCGATTTTCTGTCCCTGGCTTCCAGCCTGATTTTCCTTTGAAGCAAATCCTTCAATCATTTCCTTCAACTGCTTCTGGTTGTCTTCCATAAGCATTTCGAATGCTCCATAGCGTGAGTATTCAGCTGTAAGCGGATGTGAATCATTAAAACCGCCACAAGCAAAACGGAAGAAATCATTTCCCGGAACTGCTGTTGTGTCAAGGTTGGCAAGGTTTATTCCTGTGCTCACCTTTGCTTCCTTCTGGCCTGCACATCCGGACAGTGCGGCTACAGCCAATGCTGCAAAAGCAATACAATGTTTAGTTTTCATAAATTAATATTTAGTTATAGTTCTGTTTTAAGTTCATCTATTTCCATCAGTGCCGTCTCCCACTCTTCCTCAATCTGGGAAATCTGGTTTTTCAAATCCTGATGCTGTTCATAGAGTTTCATGTCGGATGCTCCCTCAGGAGTAGCCATCTTTTCTTCCAGTTGCGATATTTGAGTTTCTATTTTGGAAATTCTGTCTTCACAGTCGGCAGCCTGTTTTTCCAGTTTTCTGATTTTCTTGTTCAGTTCCTTTTGGGCTTCGTAAGAAAGCTTACTTTCCGACTGTGCCGGCTGTTGCACATCTTTTTTCTGTGAAGAAGCTGTAGGCGACTGCGACAGATGAAGTTCATTCAGACTTTCCATTTTCTTTTTCTGAAGGAAATCGTATATACCTCCGATATGCTCTTTCACTACTCCACCACCAAACTCATATACCTTGGTTACAAGTCCGTCCAGGAACTCACGGTCGTGGGATACGACAATTACCGTTCCGTCAAACTCTTTGATAGCCTCTTTCAAGACATCTTTAGAACGCATATCCAAATGGTTGGTAGGCTCGTCAAGTATAAGAAAGTTCACTGGTTCAAGCAGAAGCTTTATCATTGCCAGACGGCTGCGTTCTCCTCCTGAAAGGACTTTTACCTTCTTTTCTGAAGCCTCACCTCCGAACATGAAAGCCCCAAGAATATCACGTATCTTCAGACGGATATCACCTTTTGCCACACGGTCTATTGTGTCGAATACTGTTACATTCTCATCAAGGAGCTGTGCCTGATTCTGTGCGAAATATCCTATCTGTACGTTATGTCCTATAACAAGTTTTCCCTCGTACGGAATCTGATCCATAATACACTTGACTAGTGTAGATTTACCTTCACCGTTCTTTCCAACGAAAGCTACCTTCTCACCTCTGTTTATTGTAAGAGTGACATCATGGAACACAACGTGGTCACCGTATGCCTTCTTTACATTCTCGCATATCACAGGATAGTTTCCCGAACGGATAGCAGGTGGGAATTTCAGTCGCAAAGAAGAGGTATCCTCATCGTCTATCTCTATAGGAACAATCTTTTCAAGCTGCTTAATACGGCTCTGCACCTGAACAGCCTTCGTAGCCTTGTATCTGAAACGTTCGATAAACTCTTCTGTATCCTTTATTTCCTTCTGCTGGTTTTCGTATGCACGAAGCTGCTGCTCGCGGCGTTCCTTACGCAACACCACAAACTCGTCGTACGGGACCTTATAATCATATATATGTCCGCATGAAATTTCTATAGTTCTGTTCGTAACATTATTGATGAAGGCACGGTCGTGGCTGACAAGTACCACAGCTCCGGGACTCATCTTCAGGAAGTTTTCAAGCCACTGTATACTCTCTATGTCAAGATGGTTTGTAGGCTCGTCGAGCAAAAGAACGTCAGGACGACGTAACAAGAGTTTTGCAAGTTCAATACGCATTCTCCAGCCACCGCTGAATTCGGATGTAGGTCTGTCAAAATCGCTTCTTGAAAATCCCAATCCCGTAAGCGTACGTTCTATCTCTGCCTTATAATTTGTTCCGCCCATCATCATGAACCTCTCGTTCTCATGAGTGAAGCGGTCTATCAGTTCGTGATAACTTTCAGAATCGTAGTCTGTTCTGTCCGCCAATTCCTGATTCATTCTGGAGATACTGTCCTGCAATTCAAAAATATGCTCGAAGGCCATTTCAGCCTCAGCCATAACAGTTCTGGTATCACTCAGTATCATTACCTGAGGCAGATACCCTATTGTAACTCCACGCTGAACCGCCACTACTCCATCAGTTGGGGATTGCAGGCCTGCAAGAATCTTTAGCATGGTAGATTTACCGGCGCCATTCTTACCGACAAGTGCTATACGGTCCTTCTTATTTATCACGTATGATACATCCTCAAACAGAGGAGTAACTCCAAACTCAACTTTTAATCCTTCTACTGAAATCATTCTCTACATATTGATTTACAAAGTGTCGGCAAAGTTAGTATTTTTACATTAAATAGGAATTATCGGTTAACAAGATTTTATAATGAAAGCCCAAAATAAGAGACGCCCTCAATCACAGAGAACGCCTCCCAACTGAAGGATTAAATTTAAGAGAGAGATAGTAATTAATAATTTGTTTCCACAAATATATATTAAAATAAACAATTGCAAAAATTTAAAGCTTAATTCTTTCAAAATAAAAGCAAACAGATATTATTCACAAATATTTATTCAATAAATAAACACTTTTGCTTACGAAAAAACAAAAGCTGCTGATTTTCATTCAAATCATGAAAACCAGCAGCCAAATATATTATAATCCCGAAAGATTATTCTTCAGTATATCTTTCAATTGTCTGTGCACGGTCAGGACCTACAGAAACAATCTTGATTGGAGTACCAAGTTGTTCTTCAAGGAATGAGATGTAAGCATTGAATTCTTCAGGGAATTCATCTTCGCTAGTCATCTTAGTCATATCAGTCTTCCATCCCGGCATTTCTACGTAAACAGGTTCTACACCTTCGTTGATATCGAATGGGAAGTAATCTATTTCCTCGCCGTTTACCTTATAAGCAACGCAAGCCTTGATTGTTTCGAAACCGTCAAGAACGTCGCTCTTCATAAGAATAAGCTTAGTAACACCGTTAATCATGATAGAGTAACGCAAAGCTACAAGGTCAACCCATCCGCAACGGCGTTCACGACCAGTAACAGCTCCGTATTCATGACCAAGATCACGGATTTTCTTTCCTGTTTCATCGAACAATTCAGTTGGGAAAGGACCTGAACCAACACGTGTACAGTAAGCTTTCATGATACCGTAAACCTCGCCTATTTTGTTAGGGCCAAGACCAAGACCAGTACAAGCACCTGCACAAATAGTGTTTGAAGAAGTTACGAAAGGATAAGAACCGAAGTCAACGTCAAGCATTGTTCCCTGAGCACCTTCGCAAAGAACGCTCTTACCTTCTTTAAGAAGATTGTTTATTTCGTGTTCGCTATCTACAAGGTTGAACTGACGGAGATATTCGATACCTTCCATCCACTGTTTTTCAAGTTCAGTGATATCATATTCATAGTTCAAACTTTTCAAGATCTGTTCGTGACGAGCTTTTGCAGCGGCGTATTTAGCTTCGAAGTTGTTCAATATGTCACCTACACGCAAACCGTTACGGCTGACTTTGTCTGTATATGTAGGACCGATACCCTTACCGGTAGTACCAACTTTTGAAGCTCCCTTTGCTGCTTCGTATGCTGCATCAAGAATACGGTGTGTAGGCAATATAAGATGTGCTTTCTTAGAAATGTGCAAACGTTCCTTCAAAGGATGTCCGCTTGCCTCAAGAGCCTCGGCCTCTGCCTTGAACAATGCCGGGTCAAGCACTACACCATTACCGATAATATTTACTTTGTCACCCTGGAAAATTCCTGACGGAATAGAACGGAGAACATATTTCTGTCCTTCGAATTCCAAAGTATGACCTGCGTTAGGGCCACCCTGAAAACGCGCAACTACATCATAGCGTGGAGTCAAAACATCGACAACTTTACCTTTACCTTCGTCGCCCCACTGTAAACCTAACAAGACATCTACTTTCATGATTCTTATATTTAAAATAGTTTTTTATTTATTCCTTTTTCGTTTGGCCACACACTTACTACATAGTCCGTATATATATAATGAATAATGCGAAGCCTGAAAACCTTTTAATTTACTTTGTACTATGGCCTGTTTCAAATTCTCATCCTCAAACTCAGAAACCTTTCCACATGCAGTACATATCGTATGATGATGTGTTTCATTATTATACGACCTCTCATATTGTGAAGTATTTCCGAATTGATGTTTGATTACCAGACCGGCATCTATCAAAAGAATTATAGTGTTATACAAGGTAGCACGGCTGACACGGAATTTTTCTTTCTCTTCCATATACTGAAGCAAGGTTTCTATATTGAAATGTCCCTTTATAGAATATATGGAATCAAGTATAGCATAACGCTCGGGCGTCTTACGATGTCCGTTCTTCTGTAAGTACTCTGTAAGCACCTGTTTTACCGTATCTTTTATCTTATCTGCCATTAAAAAATATCTTCAGCCGTCAAAGTTAATATAATTTACTCAATCCAAGAAACTATTGACAATATTCTATATCATATTTTATTTCATCGATATAAAGTTTCAGTTCCGGATTGGCTGTTTTGCTTAAAAGGCCCAACTGTCTGCCCACCATTTTGGCATTCTCTTTTGACTGTGTGGCAAACTTCTTCAGTGCTGTGGCAGCAGCCTTCTTCACCATAGGTTCTCCACCTTCGATTTCAGTGAATGCCTGATCCAAAAACTCCGCCTCGGCACGTTCGTTCAACTTCATGCCCTTCATAAGAAGGCGAGTCATCAGCATATATCCGCAGAACTGGAAATAAAGACGTTCGTCCGCAATCCATTTGAACACTACATCCGAAGCATAATCCACATTCTGCAATATATTCATAACGGTGTATTCTGCCAATTCAGGATATTTCATGTCCTCAATCCATATTTCGGCTATATCCTTATAGAAAGAATCGACAGGCTGAAGCAGTGTAGCCATTATCTTGCACTCACGGATATTCTCTTTCCACAAAGCCTGAGCCAATTCGTGACTTTTCTCATATCCAGCAGCAATTTCCTTGATACGGGAATATTCGATACCGAAATTCAGTTTATAGTCCATCCCCTTTTCGCGCATACTCTGTGAGATTACACCATTCATATACAAACGGAACTTCGATTTTATATCTTTTATTGTTTCTTGTACGTCGTTCATGATATCAATTCAAAGATTAGAATAGTCAAGGCTATAGCGAAGCATCTGTTCCGCATAACCTTCGGTATAGTCTATTTTTACATCTATAATATTATTCTCATTGTCTGTCAATGCAGTATATACAGGATTTATGAATCCTTTGTAAGGTGCCAGATTTAGAGCCTTATATCTTTCAAGAATCTCGGAATGTAATGCCGGATTAACCTTCACGGCATACTTCTCTACCAGCTCGCGTGCCGCTTCATAATCACCCTCACTCTTTATTCTCTGGATTTCGGCAAGCAACACTCCGAATAGAGAACGTAATTTTTCATAATCGTTGATTACCACGAATGTTTTGGAATCATTTTTCACCAGCTGCACCACACCCTCTGCCGCTCCATGTTCCAAAGCCCATGCGGCAATAAGCTGACGGTTACGCATGTGCGATTCTTCAATACAGCATCCCGGCTCTATTCTGACAAGTTGTGTCAGCAATCCGTTCATCATATACGAGTAGTACTCTGCCTTATAAGCCTCACTGTCCGGAGTAAGCCCAAGTTCCACCATTTTTGCATCCGGTATGTAATAAAGTCCGAACAAATCGGCACGTGCCTCTTCTATTGTAGCACCGTACGCCTTTAAAGCATCAGGATCAACTCCAGGAAGGAGTTTGCCGGAACCGTGACCAAGACATTCATGCAAGTCGGTATGAAGGTCACCTGTTATATCAGCATACTTGTCCAGCAGCTGCTTTTCATATTCACTATACACAAACTCATCTCTGAAACCGTTACCTCTGGCAGCCTTGTTATATGCGTCAGTAAGGTTACCGATTGTAACAGACTTGGAACCGTGAACACTGCGAATCCAGTTTGAGTTAGGCAGATTGATACCTATTGCACTGGCAGGATAAAGATCGCCCGCAAGTATGGCGGCAGTAATAACTTTTGCTGATACACCCTTCACCTCAGACTTCTTGAATTGTGAAGATACAGGCGAATGGTCCTCAAACCACTGGGCATTACAGCTCAACACCTCTGTGCGGTGAGTAGCCTCAAGATCTTTAAAGTTTACTATTGACTCCCAGCTGGCTTTCATTCCGAGCGGATCGCCATAGCTTTCTATAAATCCATTTACAAAGTCAATATGCGACTCTGTATCTTTAAGCCAACAAATGGAATAATCGTCAAATATTTTCAAATCTCCAGTACGGTAAAATTCTATGAGCAGACGTATCACCTCTTTCTGATGTTCATTTTCTGCCACATCCATAGCCTTTTCAAGCCAATAAACAATTTTACGAATGGCATTACCATATTCACCGTCAAGTTTCCAGACCACTTCGGTTATCACGCCATTTTTCTTTTCCAGACGGCTGTTCATTCCGTACATCACAGGAGTTTCGTCATCCGGCGATTTCATGGCAGCATAAAAGTCCTCAGCCTCCTGCTGTGTGACACCTACATAATAATTCGAAGCTGACGTAAGCAACAGGTCCTCACCATCAGCCTGATTGACTCGCTTAGGCATTATGGCAGGGTCAAAAATTACAGGGAATAATTCGTTACATAATCCAACCACAGTTTGCCCATCCTTTAACGGCAACAACGACTTATCAAGCGACATTACTGCATCACGAAGAAAATCTACAGAAAATCCAGGTATGAACTTATCTGTGGAATAATGATGGTGTATTCCGCTAGCAAACCACACTCGCTTGAGGTATACTTCAAACGCTTGAAACTCTGTATCCAAACGATCACCGTCATAATGTTTATAAACAGCTTCCAGCAGACGGCGTATTTTCAGATTATATTTTCCGTTCTGGTCGAACAGTATATCACGTCCGTTTAAAGCTGCTTCGGACAGATAATATAAAAGTTTTTTCTGGTTTAATGTCAAAGACTCGAAACCATGTACTTTATATCGTAAAATCTGCAGGTCTGCAAATTGTTCTACTGAATAATTAAAATTATCTTCAGACATTTTCATGATTTTTTCTGTATTCGTTAGGAGTAATACCTACAATTCTATAAAATGCAGCATAAAAAGACTGACGGTTGGCAAAACCCGACATGGCACTTATCTCCTCTATATTCTTTCCCGCATACCTTTTGTCTGCAAGCATACGTTTTGCATCCCTTATTCTATATTCATTAAGCAAACAGGAAAAATTCATCTTATACTTGGAGTTGACCACAGCAGAAAGATACCTTGTGTTGGTCTTTAAGATCTTTGCCAAATCACTGGCCGAAAAATTAGGCTGTTTGTATCTTTTTTGGGTTACGACAAGTTCATATATCCTTTCGTAAAGCTCATCAGCAAGTTCAGTCCTAATAAGGTCACGATAAGGTGCTGATTTTATTTTCTTTTCCCTCAGATTATATGGCATTTTAACCTGTCCAGCATTTTCATTATTGATTACTTCATGATTATTTTCCATTTGTGCTGATACGTTTTTAGTCCTAGTTTACTATTTTTACAATACAAATTTGTAAGTTTTTTTTTAGACTGCAAAATCTTTGTCAACTTTTTTCGAATGTATCAATATTGAATATTATCTTTGTACTCGCTAAAAACAGACTTACCAGATGCTTGACATTCTCAAAAAATATTTCGGATATACAGAGTTCCGTCCTCAACAGAAAGAAATAATCACAAATATACTGAATAAAAAAGATACCCTGGTTCTTATGCCTACAGGTGGAGGCAAATCCTTATGCTACCAGATTCCGGCACTCATGATGGAAGGTACAGCTATAGTAGTTTCACCACTGATTTCACTCATGAAAGACCAGGTGGAAGCATTGCAGGCCAACGGTATAGCCGCACGCGCACTGAACAGTATGAACACTGATACGGAAAATACAAGCGTACGCATGGAGTGCCTGCAGGGAAAAGTCAAACTGCTCTATATATCTCCCGAAAGACTTATATCAGAAACCAACTATCTGCTTAGAGACATTAAGATTTCCCTTTTTGCAATAGACGAAGCACACTGCATTTCGCAATGGGGACATGATTTCCGCCCTGAGTATACACAGCTGGAGATACTTAGAAAACAGTTCCACCGAGTTCCAATAGTGGCACTGACTGCCACCGCTGACAAAATCACACGTCAGGACATAGTAAAACAACTGAAAATGAACGAACCGGAAGTATTCATTTCCTCGTTCGACCGTCCTAACCTGAGTCTTGACGTAAAGAAAGGCTACCAGCAGAAAGAAAAAATCAGAATAATAAAAAGATTCATAGAGAAGCATGGCAACGAAAGCGGAATCATATACTGCATGAGCAGAAAGACTACAGAGAAAGTTGCAGAACTGCTTTACGACGAAGGCTTCGACACGGCAGTATATCATGCAGGACTGTCAAATTCCGAACGCGAACAGACACAGGACGATTTCATCAATGATCGTGTACAGATAGTGTGTGCCACCGTTGCTTTCGGAATGGGAATAGACAAGTCGAACGTAAGATGGGTGATACATTACAATCTGCCTAAAAGTATAGAGAGCTTCTATCAGGAAATAGGTCGTGCGGGAAGAGACGGTATGAAAAGTGACACCATGTTATTCTATTCGCTTGGAGACATGATTCAGCTTACCAAATTTGCCGAAGAAAGTAATCAGAAGGAAATAAACGTAGAAAAGCTGAACCGTATGCAGCAGTATGCCGAAGCCGACATCTGCCGCCGAAGAATCCTGCTAAGCTACTTCGGGGAAACGATGGATCACGACTGCGGCAATTGCGACGTATGCCGTAATCCTCCGGAAAGATTCGATGGAACGATAATAATACAGAAAGCTCTGAGCGCAATAGCAAGGACCAACCAGCAGATAGCCACAGGAACACTTATAGAAATACTACGAGGTAACTTTACACAAGAAATATCTGAAAAGGAATACGACAAGATAAAGACA
This sequence comes from uncultured Bacteroides sp., assembly GCF_937912035.1. Classification (GTDB taxonomy): domain Bacteria; phylum Bacteroidota; class Bacteroidia; order Bacteroidales; family Bacteroidaceae; genus Phocaeicola. The sequence goes on along the minus strand of NZ_CALDPF010000045.1, from coordinate 4,791 downwards.
TTCGGAGCCGGAAGAGATATTCCTTCGCGCCACTGGCAGAACTATCTGATGCAAATGCTGAACATGGGATACATAGAAATAGCATACAATGAAAACAATCATCTGAAAATAACCGAACTGGGAGCCAGGGTTCTGTACGGAAAACAGAATGCGGAACTGGTTGTCATTAAAGAAGATGAATTCACCAACAGACAATACAAAAAGAGCAATATCGGTACATCGCCTGTACAGATTAAGAAAAATGCTTACGGGAATCTGGAAAATGAAGACTCCCTGTTCGAGACCCTGCGTCTGTTGAGACTCAAGCTGGCAGAACAGGAAGCCATACCTCCTTATATTGTAATGTCCGACAGCACGCTGCAATCACTTTGCGACAAGAAACCCAAAAACCTGGAAGATCTGGACAACATTTCCGGATTCAGCGAATATAAAAAGAAGAAATACGGACGCGATTTCGTCAATGCAATAAAGAAATATTACAACTCGTAAAGAAATAAATATAGAATAAAACAACAGATGGAATCTATTTGCATTTCTTAATCTGCTCCAAGAGTGCCGAACGAGGTATACCTAAAGAGATAGCTTTTTCATATGCCTTAAGCGCCTTGGACTTGTTTTTTAGAGACAGATAAACATCTCCCAATTGGACAGTTGTTTCTGCATCCTTTGGGTCGAGACGCAACGCTTCTTCCAGATCAAGAACAGCCGCCTCTGGATATCCTCTTTCCAAATCAAGATTTGCTCTCATTATCAAGAGTGAAGCATCATCTGCAAACTCACCGATGAGCAAATTCAATTTGTCACGTGCTCCGGTAAAGTTTCCCTCAAGCTGATCAAGCATTGCCAACCCTATTCTGGCAGCCTTGTGCGACGGCTCCTTGCCAACAATTACATTATAGTCTATGCGCGCTTCAGTATACTCGCGCCTCTGCATATATATGTATGCACGGTAAAGACGGGCCTCAACATTTTCCGGTATAAGGTCTATCACATTACAGAAATCTACGTACGCCTTAGAATCCAATCCTTTATCAAGATACAAAGTACCACGGTTTAGAAGCATGGCTGTGGAATACGGAGTGATGTTAAGAGCCATGGTATATGCCTCGATAGCCTCATCCGTACGCCCCATGCGTTTCAGGACCGTACCAAGATTGGAAAAAAGAAGAGCATTTCGCGCATTGTTCGGATCCATTTTCAAAGCCTCACGGAAAAGTTGTTCCGCCTGCACGAGACTGTCACTCAAAGCATACTTCATGGCACGTTCCACGACCTCATTGTACGATTGCGAATATAATTGGAATAAAGTACCAAGCGACATAAAAATGAGTATAAATATTTTCTTCATAATCACGAATTTTCTATAGTTTACAACGCAAAGGTAACAGATAAACATATATATAGCGAAAGAGTTAAAATCTTTTTGTATGTTTGCACATTCATTTATAAAACTGACTGAAATCATGAAAACAGAAAAAGCTATTTTTGCCTGCGGATGTTTCTGGGGAGTACAACACCAGTTGGAAAGGGCAAACGGTGTGATAAACACCACTGTGGGATACATAGGCGGACACAAGGAAAACCCTACATACCAGGAAGTAAAGGCTCACACTACAGGACATGCCGAAGCTGTACTTGTAGAATATGACGCCGAAAAGATTTCATACACAGACCTGTGCAAATTGTTTTTTGAAATACACGACCCCGCACAGACTGACGGACAGGGTCCTGACATAGGCCCTCAATACAGAAGCGAGATTTTCTATCTTGACAATTCACAGCTGGAGCAAGCGCAGAATGTTATTGCTATATTGCGCGACAAAGGATATGAAGTCAATACTACACTTACTCCGGCATCTCATTTTTGGGAGGCTGAGGACTATCACCAACATTATTACGACAAAACAGGAGGAGAGCCTTATTGCCATATCAGAGTAAAAAAATTCTGACAAAATTTCAGCGACTGAAATCCCGTATTAAAACAACAGTTCATTTTGACTAAAACGACAGTTCATTTTATTTCGAATGGGCTGTCGTTTTTTTATTGATACCGCCAATCCAAACTGCCAACATGAATTGTTCAATTATTAACCATGTTTAACCTTCTAATATTTGTATAATTACGATTATTTCGTAGATTTGCGAAAAGTTAGTAATTGAAAAATTAATACGATATGGAAAAACTGACATTTCAGGAAGAAGAAGCTATGCGCTTTATATGGAAACTGGGGCCTTGCTATGTGAAAGACGTAGTGGGATGTTACGACGAACCGCTCCCACCCTATACCACTGTTGCATCAATAATAACCAACCTTAAAAGAAAAGGTTACCTGAAAGCCGAAAAGTTCGGAAACACTTACAGATATACCCCACTTGTGAAACAGGAAGAATACACAAAAAGTTCGGTAAGCAGTCTGGTGAAAAACTACTTTGCCAACTCATACAAGGAAATGGTTTCTTTCTTCGCCAAGGAACAGAAGATTTCGAAAGACGAACTTAACGAAATCATAAATCTGATAGAAAAAGAAGATGACAAATAAATCTCCGTCAGAAAGCTGTAAAATTTTAAATAGTTGACGACCGTAAAAACTCTTGAATACAAGTCTTTTGTGGAGTTTGACTATGGGAAACTTGTAGGTGATAAAGAATAGCTATTTGAGAGACTGTTCGTTGACGTAATACAACTTGTAACCAAGCTGAAAAACAATATGAAAGGAGCTTTGAAGTCCGTTTCAGACAAGCTGCTTCTTAGGAAACGAGCCATTATCGAAACCATCAATGACGAACTTAAAAATATAGCACAGGTAGAACATTCAAGACACAGGACATTTGATAATTTCATTGTCAACCTATTTGGTGCACTAGCTGCATATTGTTGCTTTCCAAAGAAACTGTGTATCAATGTTTCACGAACGATTGACACACAGCTTACTTTGTTCTAAATTCGTCGAACTCATGTTAATTTATTTTGCTTTGTAATAAATATAAATTTAGTAAATTTAAAAATAAAAAAACTATAAAAAAAATAAACATAACACTAATACATAATTTATGATTACAATAATTAATAGATTGTGTATACAAGAACAATGTATATTACGTGGACTTTTCCATAAGGATTTAGGATTATGGGATGGAAAAATGGGTATAAGTTTATTTTTTTTGATTATCCGTGAATGCCAAGAATAATTAATCCTTATTGGATAAATTTCATGTTTACCGGTTATCTTTCTGTAGAACAAATACTTGAACTATATGCCTATGCAAATTTTGGAGTAGTTCCTTATATTCATGAAGAGTTTGGTTATGTGGTAGCAGAAATAATGCTGAATATGCTTTCTCTCGTCGTACATGATAACTCTGGGTTACACGAAGTAACCAATACCGGGAAATATGGAGTAGCATTTATATCCGGAAAGAAATAGAAGAGTACAAGATTTTAAAGAAAACATAATCAAAATGACAATGCTTGATATATCAGAAGATAACTTAAAAGAAGGAAGAGAAAAAAATATTTTATTGATCTATTCAAAGAACGAGTGAAGAGTCTTTATGAGAAGAAATTAATATTTATATCTAACCATTAATTTTTCAGCTTATGAAAAAACGAGTCAAACGCATATTTATCTTCTCTATGTTGGCTTCTGTGTTATTATACAGTTGCTCAAGCAAAGAAAAAGAAGTCCCATTGGATTCAGAAGAACTGTTGTCTTTTGATGTATCTACATTGGATGACAGGGAGTATGACGTCAACCTGTCAGAACTTATGGAATCGGTGGAGATTGTACAGCTGGACAACTCTACAGAGGAGGCGTTTGGTAGAATTGTCGATGTAGCAATAAGTAAGAATTATATTGCAACAATAAATGTAGGTAATTGCGTGAAATTATACAAAAGAAAAAATGGAAGATTTCTAGGAAACATCGGCAATCGCGGACAAGGTCCCGGTGAATATCTTTCGGTTTCAGAAATTAAGATTGATGAAGATGAGAATAGAATCTATATATGGGCAGGGATGAGAGACCATATATACTCTTATGACTTAAATGGTACATTTATTCCAAAAGAAACTATATATCTTCCCAAGGGATGTACAACAAGAGGAATAATATTCCCTAATAGAAAAAAAAATGAAGTGATTGTTTTTGGAACGCCTTATTCACATTACCAAAGAGAAAATACTCTTTATGAAAATGAAAAGAATGTATGCTGGATACAAGATTTTAAAGGAAATATAAGGGATTCAATACCTGCCTCAAATTTTATAATACAACGTAGTTCGTCTTTTTGCTGGGCTTCACATATCGACCCCAATACACCCATATATTCTTATGCCTTACGAACAATAAGAAGTGAAATGAGAAGGGACACTATCTATCATTACAACTCAATGACAAATCAACTATATCCGGTATATACAAACAACTATCCACATGAAAGTAATAATGTTATCACTTCACTAGAATCTGTATCGCACTATTATACTATTTATGCTACCTATAGAAAAGGGCGTATTACTAATCCTGAAAACCTTTTGGAATATAAGATATTGCAAGTTGACAAGAAGACGCATAATGGCAAGTATATCCGTATGATGAATGACTATTTGTGTGGTATTGAGGTTGTACTATATGATTTTTTGCTAAGTACAAAAAACAATTATTCATTCATAGATTATCATCCTTTAGATCTGAAAGAGCAATTGGAAGAGGCACTGGAAACAAACAAGGATATGCCTGATGAAGTGAGGAAGCGTATTACCGGAATGAAGAACAGATTGAATGAGAATGA
>NZ_CALDPF010000044.1 GCF_937912035.1 uncultured Bacteroides sp. | reverse complement strand
TAAGTGTCTCTTCCGTATCCCAGAAGAAGTTCCGTCTGAAGAAGCATTTGAGTGAATCGTTGGAAGGTGGTCTTAATGAGGATATGACACTAGATAGGTTGGTGGCTGAGTTCTGAAAATAGAAAATGTAGAGATTGACATAATTGTATAATACGGCATAATGCACATATAATCAGTGTGTTATGCCGTATTTTGTTAATGATTAAATGTAGAGATACTTTTTAGAAGGTGTATTGTTATATGTTCTAATTTTGCATTCGGAGATATAAACCATGAGCAATAATAACCTAAAAAGTATCTTTATAATGAAAGCGATTAAAATCTTTTTATTAACATCTTTAATGGTCTTTTTGCCTGTAATTCTATCCGCACAGACTATAAGCGGAAAACTGGTTGACGAGAAGAACAAACCACTGCCTTTTGCTAATGTTGTATTACTGTCTTTGCCGGATTCTGCTTTTGTTAGCGGAACCATCAGCGGTGAAGACGGATCTTTCACTCTGGAGGCAACATCGGAAAATCAGTTGGTGAAAATATCCTCTATCGGATATAAGACCGTGTGTAAGCCGGTATCTCCGGCAAATATTGGTATCGTGCAGCTCGTATCGGATGCACAGATGCTTGGTGAAGTGGTGGTAAAGGGTGATTTGCCTAAAACACGCGTTAAGGGTGATGCCATGGTCACTGAGGTAAAGAACAGCAAACTGTCTTATGCCGGTACAGCCAATGATGTATTGCGCAAGTTGCCTGGTGTGGCAGATGTAGGCAACGGTTTGCAAGTGTTGGGACGAGGAACACCGGAGTATTATATAAACGGACGTAAGGTACGTGACCTTTCAGAACTTGACCAGTTATCCAGTACTAGTATTCGGAATGTGGAGGTCGTGATGAACCCGGGTGCTCGTTATGATGCATCTGTGAAGGCTGTTATACGTATTAATACACAAAAAACGGCAGGTGAGGGTTTTGGCTTTGACAATCGTTTAATGGGAGATTACAACAAGAAAGCGGGATGGCTGGACCAGTTCAATTTTAATTACCGCAAGAATAACTTTGATTTGTTTGGCCTTTTGTTTTATTCTGACAGCTATTACTGGAAGACTCATCAGGCTGTTCAGGATACTTATCTGGATAAACACTGGAAGCAGGAAAGTCTTACCGATGTGGAAAGCCGGAGCAGGACATTTACCGGTAGGCTGGGTATGAATTATGTGTTTAATAACAATCATTCGTTGGGCGCATATTATCGTATCTCAAGGCAACCGTATTACAAAAATTATATGGATGTATATACCGATGTCTTCAGTGATGGAACGGATTATGAATCTTCTGACAACTCTTCACTCGGCTTTAATGATTATACCAAACATACTCTTGATTTGTATTATAACGGCAATCTTGGTAACTGGCGTATGGAAGTCGACGGTAATGCCATCTGGCAGACAACTGATGCGGACAACCTGGTCAATGAGCAGATAAATGCCATGGACGGAACCAACTCTGTCCGCAATGTAACTACATACAGTGACACTGAATATGAATTTTACGCTGCCAAGGTTGTATTGTCACGCCCTTTATTGGGAGGTAATTTCTCTGTTGGTGCAGAATACGGATATATGAACAGAAGCATGGACTATCGTAATCCTGAAGGTATCATATCCGACAGTAAAGATGAAATTAATGAGAACAACGCTTCTGCCTATGCAGAATACAGCAAGGCATTTGGCAAAGTAAACGCTCAGCTGGGCGTCCGATATGAGTACGATGATTTTGATTATTATGTAAATGATGAACATCAGAAAGATCAGAGTAAAGTTTACCATAATGTGTTTCCTTCGGCATCGCTTTTCTTCCCACTGGGAAAAACACAGGTTATGTTACAGTACAGATCGGAGATACAGCGTCCGCGTTACTCACAACTGAGCAGCCAGGTGGCATATATCAATCGCTATACTTATGAAGGCGGAAACCCGTTGTTGAGACCTGTCATGACAAACTCACTTAACTTAGGTGTATCCTACCGATGGTTGTCAGGGCGTGCCGGATACCAGCATGTTAAAGATGATATCTTTAATACAAGTTATCCATATTCAAGTGAAGATCCTACCATCGCATTGATAAGCCAGAACAATTCTCCTGCTTATGACATGCTGTTTGTCGCTATAACTGCCGCTCCTACCATAGGTAAATGGTCGCCTTCCTGGACAGCCAGCTTGAACAAACAATGGTTGGAGGTGGAAAGCCATGAAGGTTACATTAATCTGAACAAGCCATTGTTTATGCTTAACTGGGACAACAGTCTTGAATTGCCTATGGGATTCCTTTTAAACATGGGTGTCAGATGGATGAGTATAGGCGATATGCAGAATACCAGATTGGACGAACAGAGCTGGTCGGTAAACGGAAGCTTGCATAAATCTATCATGAATGGCAGAATGAGTTTTCTTCTTCAGGCAAATGATATCTTTAATACTCAAAAACAATACGGAACTTTATATTCCGGAGAGGTGCGTACTATCAAGATGTATAACGACCCCAATGCACGCAGTGTCAGCCTGACTGTCCGCTATAAGTTTAATACAACCAGAAGCAAGTACAAGGGAACCGGTGCCGGTGACAGCCAGAAGAGCCGTATGTAAGGATATTTTGATTCAATTAGTTTAAAAACTCTCTTAAATTCAGATTAGGGTGGCTTTAGTCATTAAGGCTGCCCTTTTTACTTAACAAAATGTACGAATTGATGTGTATAGTGTTGGATTATTTTTATTTTTGCATGAAATTTTTGTGAAATGAGAAAGATAACCCACTATATTCTGTACATTCTGATTGCTTGTACAGCCTTTTTGAATATCCAATGCAGCGGAAACCGCAAGGAGAAAACACCGCTTCCGGAACTGCTTCATGCGGAATCTGTGATGTTCGACCACCCGGACAGTGCACTTCATATTTTGGAGACCATGCCGATGCCTTCATCACGCTGGGATAAGGAGAACCATGCGCTGTGGTGTCTGTTGGTGACTCAGGCTCAGTACAAACAAGTGATGAAAATCTCCTCTGATTCCCTTGTGAGGATTGCATACAATTATTACAAGCCTACCGATAATGCCCGCAGAAAGGCGATGGCAGCCCTTTATATGGGGGATATCAATTATGAACTCGGCAATATAGAGGAAGCCATGCAGTATTATCTGCAAGGTAAAACAGAGGTGGAGAAAACAGACGATTATAAGACCGGATATCTGATAATGTTTTCTTTAGGGAAGCTGTATTTGTTCCGTAATTTTGCTGATTATGCACTTGAAGCTTGTACCACAGCATACGATTATGCAGTTAAGGATTCGAATAAGCGTTATCAAATGACTGCTTTAAGATACCTGGCCAGGAGTTATTGTCTTACAAATGAGCTTACAAAGGCAATCGATACATATAATAAATGTGCTTCATTAGCTTTGGAATTAGGACTTGGAACAGACCGATATTATTATAAAGTTCAAACTGAGATTGCTTTAGTGTATTCCAATAGCGGAAACTTGGAAAAGTCTTTGGTTTTGTCAAAATCATTACCGGTTGAGTATCAGTCAACAGTTCTTATAGGTAAGAATTACTATTATCTGAATGAACATGACTCTGCTTACATCTATCTTCAAAAATCATTAGACACTGATAATGTTTATACGAAAGCTCTGATATATGAGTTATTATATAAAATAAGTGATAGTCCTAGGTACCGTAAATACCTGAAGACCTATTGCGATTCACTTCTTTTTTATAACGATTCTATCATAGCTCTTGATAAGGGCAAGGAAATTATCGCCTATAAGGAGAAGTACGACCACCAGAAACTCATTACCGAGCAGCAGCGTCTGAAGCTGGAGAAGGCGGATGTGCAGCGTATGCTGTTCATCATTACAATATGCCTTATTGTGGTTATAGCTGTTGTAGCATATTTTTACCAGAAACGTCTTGTCCGTAAGGAAACCACTATCCGCAAACAATCCGAACAGCTACAGGACTTCATGCTTCAACTGCACGAATACGAGACACGTCTCATGCAGAACAACCGCTATATGGAGGAACTGCAGGAGCAGATATCTCATCAGGAAGTTAATGCTGAAGATATAGAATCATACCGTGAACAGATAGACAGTCTTCAGTCAGAGAATGGCAGGCTGTCTGAGAATATAAACACCCTGCAACAGCATATTGCCGAATATACTTCAAGACTTGACAAGGTCCGCCGTGATACAGAGAAATTCCGTAGCATATCAGAAGAGAACCTTAACCTGAAGCAACGTGAACGTATGCTTGCCGACTATGTTGTAGATAATGACAGATTGGTGAAGGAACTTAGGGAGAAATGCCGTGTTCTGGATGATATTGAATGGGAGACTTTGGAACAAATGTGTGAAAGTACTTACGGCAATTTCGTGAGCCGTCTTCAAAGTATCTGCCCGACACTGACTAAGCAGGAACTTCATCTTTGTATCCTAATCAAGCTCCGTTTCAACAACACTCAGATGTCGGAGATATTCGGTGTAAGTGTCTCTTCCGTATCCCAGAAGAAGTTCCGTCTGAAGAAGCATTTGAGTGAATCGTTGGAAGGTGGTCTTAATGAGGATATGACACTAGATAGGTTGGTGGCTGAGTTCTGAAAATAGAAAATGTAGAGATTGACATAATTGTATAATACGGCATAATGCACATATAATCAGTGTGTTATGCCGTATTTTGTTAATGATTAAATGTAGAGATACTTTTTAGAAGGTGTATTGTTATATGGTATAACTTTGCATTCGGAGATATAAACCATGAGCAATAATAACCTAAAAAGTTTCTTTATAATGAAAGCGATTAAAACCTTATTATTAACATCTTTAATGGTCCTCTTGCCTGTAAGCCTATCCGCACAGACCGTAAGCGGAAAACTTATTGACGAGAAGAACCAACCTTTATCATACGCCAATGTGGTACTTTTATCCTTGCCGGATTCTGCATTTGTTAGCGGAACTATCAGTGGTGAGGACGGAACTTTCACTCTGGAGGCCACATCGGAAAACCAGATAGTGAAAATATCTTCTATCGGATATAAGACCGTATGTAAGCCGGTATCTCCGGCAAATATTGGTATTGTACAGCTTGTTTCGGATGCACAGATGCTTGGAGAAGTGGTGGTGAAAGCTGATTTGCCCAAGATGCAGCTGAAAGGTGATGCAATGGTTACTACTGTGCAGGGAAGTATCCTTGAAAAGGCAGGGACAGGGGAGGATTTGTTGGACAAGCTTCCTGGAGTATCAGCCGATGATGGAGAAGTCCGTGTGTTCGGTGCGGGTGCTCCGGAGATTTATATCAACGGTCGTAAGGTACGGAACAATTCCGAACTGAGCCAGCTTTCTTCCGATAACATCAAAAGTGTGGAAGTGGTGAACAATCCTGGTTCGCGCTATGACGCGACAGTGAATGCCGTTATCCGAATCAAAACCAAGAAGCCGCAGGGAGAAGGTTTCGGTTTCGACAACCGTTTCTATACAGAGTATCGTTATGACTGGACGGTAAACGATGTATTTGATTTCAATTATCGTAAAGGAGGCTTTGATTTGTCGGGTATGATTTCGGGTAATGACAGACGCAGCGAAAACAACAAACACATCGAACAGGAAACTTTTCTGGACCGCACATGGACGCAGAAATCTTATTTGTATAACTGGAAACATATTCAGAACATAGCTGCAATGCTGTCACTCAATTACCAGTTTAATGAAAACCATTCACTGGGTATGCGTTATAATTATGACCGCACTCCTAAATTTCACGATGATATTGATATGCAGACGGATGTAGCTCAGAACAATATCCCTTATGAGAAAAGCAACAGTGGGGGATGGCAGAATCATGTAAGTTCAGGGCATACGCTGAATACTTATTATAACGGACTGGTGGGAGACTGGCATATTGACTTTAATGTAGACGGAATTTGGCAGGAGAATAGAATACCGCAGGAAATGCTGGAAGAAATTCTTTCAGCAGACGGTGAACGGAAAGAACAGACTGTTACGAGTGAGAGCAATGATAAAAATACACTGTATGCGGCAAAACTTGTGGCGGAACATCCGTTATGGAAAGGAAATTTTTCGTTAGGCAGTGAATATACTTATACCAATCGTCTGAACAGTTATAGGAATGTTGAGGGAATTCTGGATAATGACGAAAGCCGCATCCGCGAAAACAGTTTTGCTCTTTTTGCAGAATACGGTTTCCGTATCAGTCAGTTACAGGTGAGGGCAGGAGTACGATATGAGCATCTGGCATCGGATTATTACGAGGAAGGAAAGCGAATAGACGAGCAGAGCCGTACATACGATAATGTGTTTCCTTCCGTTTCTCTTTCGTTGCCTGTAGGCAAGGCCCAGTTGCAGTTGAGTTATACCGGAAGCATTTACCGACCTCCTTACTGGATGCTCCGAAGTAGTACTACGTATGTCAACCGTTATACTTACGAAGGCGGAAATCCGTTTTTGCGACCTTCGGTTATAAACAGGCTTTCGTTTAATCTTTCGTACAAATGGTTGTATTTCAATACACGTTATATTCATGGCCGTGACGCAATCATTCAACTCAATCAGGCTTATTCGGAAGATGACCCGACTGTTTCTTTGTTCAGTTATTACAACAGGTATGCGTCGGATAAACTTTATTCCAGTTTGACACTTGCTCCAACCATAGGTATCTGGTCTCCTCAGCTTACGCTTATGTTACTTCAGCAGTGGTACAAAATAGATGTACTCGGTAGCGTGGAAAATTTTAATAATCCTATTGGGTCGTTTACGTTCCGTAATCACTTCAGTTTGCCGCTTGGATTTGGCTTGGATATAGATTTGGGAGCAGATACTCCGGGAGATAATGAAAATGCGTATGTAGCTGAAGGTTGCTGGTATGCTAATGTGGGATTATATAAAAGTTTTTTTAATGAACGTCTGAGTGTCAGGCTTCAGGCTGATGACTTATTCAATTCCAGCGCAGCAAAAACTGTTTTGTATAGCGGAAACAGGGTTATGACGATAAATCAGGAAGTTCGCCGCAGTGTAGGTTTGACCCTACGTTATAAGTTCAATGCTGCAAAGAGTAAGTACAAAGGAACCGGAGCAGGGGATAGCCAGAAGAGTCGTTTGTAAAACATTTAAGACTATAAAAATGAGAAAAATTAGAACATTTTTCATATCTGTCTGTGCCGTTGTTTCAGTTGGAGTATCCGCACAGACCGTAAGCGGAAAACTCATTGACGAGAACAGCCAGCCGTTGCCATACGCCAATGTAGTGTTGTTATCGCTGCCGGATTCGGCGTTTGTAAGCGGAACCATCAGCGGTGAGGACGGTACTTTCACTCTGGAGGCAACATCACAAAACCAGATTGTAAAAATATCATCTATCGGATATAGAACCGTTTGTAAGCCTGTATCTCCGGCAAATATAGGAATCGTGCAGCTCGCTTCGGATGCACAGATGCTTGGTGAAGTGGTGGTAAAAGGCAATCTTCCTGTTACACGTATCAAGGGAGATGCTATGGTAACTGGAGTGGCCGGTACTGCTTTGGAAAAAGCCGGAACTGCGGAACAGATGCTTGACAAGATACCTAATGTTACCTCGAGAGATGGCGAAATCAATGTTTTCGGCCGTGGTACTCCTGAGATCTATGTCAACGGTCGGAAACTGCTTGACAACTCTGAACTGGACAGACTTTCGGCAGAGAATATAAAATCTGTGGAAGTGGTCAATAATCCGGGAGCAAGATACGGCGCGGAAGTAACCTCCGTAATACGCATCATCACCAAGAAAGCGGAAGGCGAAGGATTCGGCTTTGATAACCGTGCCATGTTCGAGTATAATAGAGACTGGAGCGCACTGGAACAGCTTAACTTCAATTACCGAAAGGATGGCTGGGATTTGTCCGGTATGCTGTATGGATCAAGAATGTACGGTTGGATAAGAAAAGAAGTTGTACAGGATACTTATTTGCAGGAACACTGGCAGCAGAAATCCACCACATTCAATGACTGGACTTCCAAAAACTTTAACGCCCGGTTAGCCGTAAACTATACCATTAATGAGAATTCGGCTTTAGGAATACGTTACGATTATCACAAGACTCCTTATTCAAATGCCTTGATGGAAACTAATACGGATGTGTATCGTGACGGTGCTTTGTCGGAAAAGACATACAGCCCCAACATCATAGACAATGGTTCCGAATATCATCAGGTGAATGCCTATTATAACGGCAGAGTCAAGGACTGGAGCATAGACTTGAACCTGGACGGATATTGGGATAAGAGCGATAAGGCAAGCTATCTTGATGAAAAGACAGAACTGGCTGACGGAAGCGAGAACAATCGTTATGTATCTATCTTCAATGACATTGACAACACGCTTTATGCTGCAAGGCTGATTCTTTCCAGACCTTTCTGCGGTGGTGAATTCTCGTTTGGTGGTGAATATACTTATACGAACCGCAGGAACGTCAACTTGAATCCGGAAGGTATTGTTTCGGACGATGACAGTCGGATTCGCGAGAATATGGGTGCGGCATTTGTGGAATACAGCCGGAAGTTTGGCAGCGTACAGGCTTTAGCTGGATTGAGATACGAGTATAATGCATCCGATTATTTTGAGAAAGATATCCGTGTGGATGAGCAAAGCAAGAACTTCAGCAATCTGTTTCCTACGCTTTCCATTGCATTTCCCGTCAACCGTGTGAATTTCCAGCTGGCTTATCGTACTGACATAGCAAGACCTTCCTATTGGGATTTGAGAAGCAGCGTTCTGCTGATAAACAAATATACCTATGAAACCGGAAATCCGTTGCTTGCCCCTAAGTTTACGCATAACCTTACTTTGGGAGCTACATACCGCTGGTTGCAATTGTCTGTAGGATATAACCGTGTGAAGAACGATATTCTCAATGTAACCAGTCTGTATGACGAGAATGATCCTACAATCATGCTGATGTCACTTGCCAATGCGGAAGTATACGACAAGATTTTTGCCGGTGTGACACTTTCTCCTACTATCGGTATCTGGAAACCACAATGGCGATTCCAACTGAACAAGCAGTGGTACGATGTACAGACTCCTCAAGGCAACCTCAGTCTGGACAATCCGATGGGTACGATTATATGGAACAACAACCTGAGTCTGCCTTTGGGCTTCATGCTGGATGCGGATTTTATGTACACAAGTAAGGGAGACATGAAGAACGGCAGATTCCTTAAACCTTCCTGGAGAATGGATATGGCATTGCAGAAGAGTCTTCTCAATGACAGACTGAATATCCGTCTGGACGCAACAAACCTGTTCAACAGCTATAAGCGTGATTTTATGATGTATGTAAGCAATATGCAGACCATGCACATGACTGAAGAACCGAATAACTGTACAGTCAGACTAACTGTCCGCTATAAGTTCAATACAACCAAGAGCAAGTACAAAGGAACCGGAGCAGGTGAGAGCCAGAAGAATCGTATGTAAGAGTAAAAAATGTAAGTACCACAGATATAATGTTATAATTAGCAGAATATTAGACTCTTTTTTACAAAAAAATGGAGGATAGAATCCGTATTAGATTATAAACACTATATTTGCGATATTAGCTGATTTGAATGATAATCTAGTACAAATAATTGAGTTAATTAAAGTATTATGAAAACAAAAAATCTATTTGGAATAATGATATTGTTCCTGTTAACATTTACCATTATTAGCTGTAATAAAGAGGAAGAGGGCTTTTCTAAAGAAGAAGTACAACAGATGCTATTCGACATGAAAGGAACCTATCATGGCACTGTACAAGTAGACTATTATCAAGGTTCAAGTATAACAGAACTTCAGAATGCAGTAGCTGTTTCACGCGATTCACTCAAATTCAATATGTCATTATTACCATATGTAGAACTGATTTCAGATGAAGGCCTGTCGGAGCGCCTGCGTGAAATTGGAGAGGTGGAAGTTGTTGCTGGTTATGATTTTCATCAGAGTGACGGTTGGAATATAAATTTTGGATTGCGACCTAAGGATGTCGACGTATTAGGCGGTTATGGAGCACCTCCTTCTATTCGGATTGTTTTTGCTCAGACTTTTGGTGGGGACGCTGAAGTAGGACATAATTTCATAATGTTTAATATATCACCTCTGGAATTATGGGTTGATGGTAAGAAATATGAAGATTTTCCACGTTTAGTTTACCACTTTAGAGGTAATTATGAATAATAATTAATAGTAAAAAGTCGCACGAATTTAGAACTATAAACTTCAAAATAAACATGAGTAATTTTACGAAAATATTTATATTATTGGTTGTTTCTATAAATAGTTCTGTATTTTTTGCTGGAACGGAAAGCAATAATAAGATCAACAATGCTGATACATTAACTGTAAATGCATTAAATGATTCTTTAACCAATGATAATACAACTTTATATAAATCAATTATACTCAACAGGGATAGTTTTCGTTATTATTTAAATAAACCATATAATAAGGAGAGCTTTAAATTCAAATATGATTCATTCAAGGAAAAGATGAAAGATCCTTGGATAGGCGACATTTTGAAAGAAATTTTCTTTAGATGATTATGAAGCCCTTTTTTATATCATTAAGTGTGTTATTTGCAGTTATTACTACTGCAAGTTCTCAGTCTAAACTTGTTTTCAGGGATAAATTTATGTATTCTGATACACAAATATTCCATGCTAAAAAAGAGTTTACAATATCTTCCTTAATTGATACAGGATGTTCTTTGTGCATTCTTGATTCAATTTTTGCCATTGATTCTTGTGGAATAAAAGAAAACACATTAGAAACAATTTATGTTAATCAAAATAGGACAAAAATTTCTAGTACTATTATTGATTCTTTATTCTTCTGTGGTAAAATATACACTAAAGTTCATTGCCTTGTCGCGGATCTTTCTGGTATTTATCAAAAATATGCACCTAAGTTTATTATAGGAGCAAATATCCTTAAACAAGGGGCTTGGAAATTTGATATGGAAAAAAGTATTATTGAACCCTATGATTGTAATAAAAAAGTAAAAGGGGTTGTTTACAAGTGGAAAAATCACAGACATTATTCAGATGTAGCAATTGATTATATAGTTTTAGAAGGAAAGGTTGGCAAAAAAAATACTCGTTTTATATTTGATACGGGTTGTAGAAATAATAAATTGCAATTAGACATCTATGATGGACCAAAAGAAATAATACAGAAAGAATCGGCAGATATCGGAAATAAATTATCAATTAAAACAGAATTGTTGTGCAGAAATGTAAAATTCAAAATAGGAAAAGATGATTTTATATTGGATTTCATAATAGGCAATAATAAATTAGGTCTTTTAAATATAGAATTCCTACAAGGTCATTCTTTTATTCTAAATTATCATAAACAAATACTAGAAGTGCTTTGATTGTTTTAAATAACTCTATAGGAGTTCATTAAAGAGATTTGTAATCTCGTCCGCATAAATAGTAGTATCACATTTTATAAGAAGTTTTTCATTTATATTATATTCATTATGATTATTGCATGATTTTGCGGTATGCGGTAGATTATATTTCGCTAATTTACTACCCAGTCGCTAATCGTACCGGTTTCAGAAGAGAATGATGCTCCGATCTTATAGACTTGGCGGCCGTCTGTTGCATATTCACGCGCATATCCTTTTTCCTCTATCTGCTGAAGTGCCTCTTGGGCCGTACCGTCCAGTTTGAACTCAAAGATATACACATAGTCCGATGTTTCCACTATGCAGTCCACACGTCCCTTGCTCTGAACTTTCTCTGCATAGACAGTATAAACACTCACTAGACGCATAATGAGATAGAAGGTGTTATACAGTTGGTTGCAGATATGACAAAGCCACCATTGTAAGGAATCCGCCTTTTACCTCATTGTTCGGGAAATCAAGAAGAAAGGTGTTGAAATCTCTATCGTAAGCCTTTATTGTAAGATATCCGCTTTGATATATCATAGGCAAAGGGCGTT
>NZ_CALDPF010000043.1 GCF_937912035.1 uncultured Bacteroides sp. | reverse complement strand
AGGATACAACTGTTGTTGGACAGTTCAAGATGAAGAACCCTAAACCTGAAATGGCTCAGTGGGGTACTCCTTATTTCATAGCTTGGACTACTACTCCTTGGACATTGCCTTCAAACACAGCTCTTTGCGTTGGCCCGAAGATTGACTATGTGGCTGTACAGACTTATAACGGTTATACAGGCGAGAAGATGACTGTAGTTTTGGCAAAACCTCTTCTTTACACTCATTTCAACAAGAAAGCTGAAGAAATAGCTCTTGAAGACTATAAGCCTGGTGACAAACTTATCCCATTCAAGGTGGTAGGAGAGTACAAGGGTACTGACCTCGTAGGTATGGAATACGAACAGCTTATTCCATGGGTTAAACCTGTTGAGGCTACAGCTGATGGATGGGTTGAGGCTTCTGCCAAGGCTTTCCGCGTAATCCCTGGTGATTATGTAACAACAGAAGACGGTACAGGTATAGTACATATCGCTCCTACATTCGGTGCTGACGACGCCAATGTGGCTCGTGCGGCAGGAATTCCTTCATTGTTTATGATCAACAAGAAGGGCGAGACTCGTCCTATGGTTGACTTGACAGGTAAGTTCTATCTGTTGGACGAACTTGATGAGGCTTTCGTGAAGGAATGTGTAAATGTTGATGCTTATAAAGAATATCAGGGACGTTGGGTTAAGAATGCATACGACCCTCAGTTCACAGTTGACGGCAAATATGACGAAAAAGCAGCTCAGGCTGCAGAATCGCTTGATATCTATATCTGCATGATGATGAAGCAGAACAATCAGGCATTCAAGATTGAGAAGCATGTACACAACTATCCTCACTGCTGGCGTACAGACAAACCGGTGCTTTACTATCCGTTGGACAGCTGGTTTATCCGTTCTACTGCAGCTAAAGACCGCATGATAGAACTGAACAAGACTATCAACTGGAAACCAGAATCAACTGGTACAGGACGTTTCGGCAAGTGGCTTGAAAATCTGAACGACTGGAACTTGAGCCGTTCCCGTTATTGGGGTACTCCGCTTCCAATCTGGCGTAACGATGAAGGAGAAGAATTGTGCATCGGTTCTGTAGAAGAACTTTATAATGAAATAGAAAAGTCTGTAGCTGCAGGCTTTATGACAGAAAATCCATATAAGAAACTCGGTTTCGTTCCAGGACAGTACAGCAAGGAAAACTACGATAAGATAGACTTGCACCGTCCTTACGTAGATGATATCGTTCTTGTTTCTGAAAGCGGCAAGCCGATGAAACGTGAAACTGACCTTATCGACGTTTGGTTTGACTCTGGTGCTATGCCATACGCACAGCTTCACTATCCGTTCGAAAACAAGGAGATAGTTGACAACCGTTCTTACTATCCTGCCGATTTCATTGCAGAAGGTGTTGACCAGACTCGTGGATGGTTCTTTACACTTCATGCAATCGCTACTATGGTGTTCGACAGTGTGGCTTACAAGAATGTTATCTCTAACGGTCTTGTACTCGACAAGAACGGTAACAAGATGTCTAAGCGTCTTGGTAATGCGGTAGATCCGTTCGCTACAATCGAGAAGTTCGGTTCAGACCCATTGCGCTGGTACATGATTACCAATGCTTCTCCATGGGATAACCTGAAGTTCGATACTGAAGGTGTGGATGAAGTGAGACGTAAATTCTTCGGAACACTATACAATACATATTCATTCTTTGCACTTTATGCAAATGTCGATGGCTTCTGCTATGCAGAGAAAGATGTACCGATGGAAGAACGCCCTGAAATAGACAGATGGATATTGTCATTGCTCAACTCTTTGATTAAGGATGTTGATGCTTGCTATAATGATTACGAGCCAACCAAGGCCGGTCGTCTGATTACAGACTTCGTGAACGACAATTTGAGTAACTGGTATGTACGTCTGAACCGTAAGCGTTTCTGGGGAAGCTCAATGTCAACAGACAAGCTTTCTGCTTATCAGACATTATATGTATGTCTTGAGACAGTTGCCAAACTGATGGCTCCTATAGCTCCGTTCTATGCAGACCGTCTGTATATGGACCTTGTAAATGTAACAGGACGTGACAATGTAGTTTCTGTTCACCTTGCTAAATTCCCTGTTGCTGATGAAAGTCTTGTAAACAAGGAACTTGAAGCACGTATGCAGATGGCACAGGATGTCACTTCAATGGTACTTGCACTTCGTCGTAAGGTAAATATCAAGGTACGCCAGCCACTGCAGTGTATCATGGTTCCAGTTGTCGATGAAGACCAGAAACGTCATATAGAGGCTGTTAAGGATTTGATTCTTAGCGAAGTGAATGTTAAGGAAATCAAGTTCGTTGAAGGTGCTTCGGGTGTATTGGTTAAGAAAGTTAAGTGTGACTTCAAGAAACTTGGTCCTAAGTTTGGAAAGCAGATGAAAGCAGTAGCCGCTGCTGTTGCAGAAATGTCGCAGGAAGCTATTGCAGAACTTGAAAAGAACGGTTCTTACACATTTGCTCTTGACGGAGGTGACGCCGTTATTGAAACTGCCGATGTTGAAATCTTCAGCGAAGACATCCCAGGATGGCTTGTTGCCAACGAAGGCCGTCTGACTGTAGCTCTTGAAGTGACAATCACTGAAGAACTCAGACGTGAAGGTATCGCACGTGAACTTGTAAATCGTATACAGAATATCAGAAAGAGTAGCGGATTTGAAATAACAGATAAAATAAATATCACTTTATCAAGAAATTCCAATACAGATGATGCTGTAAATGAATATAATAATTATATTTGCAACCAAGTTTTGGCTAACTCACTTGAACTGGTAGATGAAGTTGCTGAAGGTACAGAACTTAACTTTGACGACTTCTCTCTGTTTGTGAAGGTTACCAGACAGTGATAAATGTTCTCATCTGCCGGGTGTTGTAACATCTGGCAGGTACTATTATTAATTTTAAAACTTAAACACTATGGCTGAGAAAACAAGGTATTCTGACGCTGAACTCGAAGAGTTCCGTGCCATTATCATGGAAAAGCTTCAGCTCGCAGAACGCGACTATGAGAAACTTAAAAGCAGTATAATGAATGCTGACGGTAATGATACAGACGATACTTCACCTACATACAAGGTGCTGGAAGAAGGTGCCAGTACGTTGTCGAAGGAAGAAACAACTCGTCTTGCATCACGACAGCTTAAGTTTATTCAGAATCTGCAGGCTGCTTTAGTGCGTATAGAGAACAAGACGTATGGTATTTGTCGTGAAACAGGCAAACTTATTCCTAAGGAACGTCTTCGCGCTGTGCCACACGCTACTTTAAGCATTGAAGCAAAACAACAAGGAAAGAAGTAATTTTTATTGTTTTATGAAATTGAGAATCGAAGTTTTTCGGTTCTCAATTTTTTAGGATAAGATTGAAAGTTGCTTAGTTTTAAGTTTTTTACTGATTTGATAGGTTTTTATATGAACAAGTTTTTTTCACAAGGCAGGATGGCTGCTATCGTTGTAATTGTGGTGTTGATTATTGATCAGATAATTAAAATATGGGTTAAAACATCGATGTTCCTTCATCAGAATTACAAGATAACAGACTGGTTCTATATATATTTTACTGAGAATAACGGAATGGCTTTCGGCCTGGAAATATTTGCAAAATTATTTCTTACCATATTCCGTATAGTAGCCGTTATCTTGATAACATGGTATATTGCCAGACTGGTGCGTCAGACTGAAAAGGTAAAGAACGGATATATTGTATGCTTGTCATTGGTTCTTGCCGGAGCAATTGGTAATATAATAGACTGTGTTTTTTACGGTGAGATCTTTAGTGAAAGTACAAGAACCCAAATTGCCAGTTTTGTTCCGATTGGAGAAGGATATGCCGACTGGCTTCACGGGAAAGTAGTCGATATGTTTTATTTCCCGATAATTGATACATATTGGCCGGATTGGATGCCGTTTGTTGGTGGAGAGCATTTCATTTTTTTCAGTCCGATTTTTAATTTTGCCGATGCAGCCATTAGTTGTGGTATTATTGCTTTGCTTATCTTTTATAGCGGATATCTTAATTCATTGTCTCATTCTGAAAAGAAATAATATATAGATTTTTATGAATAAATATTTACGTTTGTTACTCTGGGTAACGGTTTTGTTTTTTATGTCTTGTGGAAAACAGATTCCGGGCGATATTATACAGCCTGCTGAAATGGAAGACTTGCTGTATGATTATCATTTGGCTCTTACAATGGGTAATGATTTGAGCTATACTGACAGATATAAGCGTGAATTATATAAGAATTATGTATTTGAAAAACATGGAGTGACTGAAGCTGAGTTCGATTCTTCAATGGTATGGTATACCAGAAACAGCATAATGTTGACTGATATATATAAGAATTTGCAAAAAAGATATGAGATTGCAGAAGAACAGATGAGGTCAGAACTTAATAAACGAAGCGGACAGATTTCGGTTTCACTGTCGGGTGATTCTGTGGATGTATGGTCTGACAGAAACATTTATTGGTTGACATCATCGCCTCTAACTAACAGGCTTATGTTCGACCTTAAGGCTGATACTACATTCCATATAGGTGATGTACTGGTGTTTGAGGCAGAATATAACTTTTTGACATACGAGAAGAACAGTGCTAAAGCTGTTGTTGCGATGAATATAACATTCAAAAACGACAGTACTCAGGGCATATCGAGAATAGTCGATAAATCCGGAAAATGGGATTTGACTTTAAAGCCTGACTCTGCATTTGAATATAAAAGTATTAATGGGTTTGTATATTTCAATAATCCTGACAGTACGGAAACATCTGTACTTATAAATAAAATCAGGCTTATGCGTTATAGAAACGGTAGTTACAGGGGTGGCAAATCTGACGGACAAATGCCACAGCCTGCTGTACAACCTATTGTTGAGAGTGATAAATCTAAGGCCAAAAATGAAGATGTACGTATGTCCGACAGAAAAATCAGACGTACAGACAGTGAAGTGAAAGAGTTGAAGCCAATATCAAGTAAATAAAAAAGTTAGTGTGAAGAGATTTGCTTCTCATAGGTTATATATACCACATAAGAACATTTTGCTGAGGAATCAGGTGGTTGAGATTAGTGAAGTTGGGGGCGAAGTGACTGGATATTATCCTTTTATGGAAGAAATTCCATATACCGAATGGATGAATGGCCTCATAGTATTGTCTTACAATGAACCTATTATTTCGGCACATACACATCCGGATCCGATTAATGATTCTGTGGTCCTTTATATAGGGCTGGAAAAAGAAATAAGGAGTGTCCTACCGCTTGATTCCGATATGACATTCCTTACTTTGAAAGCTTATTATGTGACAATGTTTAACGTGTCTGAAGTGAGCTTCTCATTGGATAGCAGGGTGATACAGCTTTGCTAGAGTTGTCTTCTTCTGAATTCTGAACATACAATTGCCGTTGCTACTGCTACGTTTAGCGAATCTGTTGTTTCGTGCCCTTGTGGATAATTGGGAATCAGAATTCTTCTATTTATCAATGCTGAGACTTCCTTGCTTATACCGTTACCTTCATTTCCCATTACTATTAGACCGTTTGATGACAGACCGCTTTCGTATATATTGTCACCGTCAAGAAAAGTACCGAATACTGGAACATCTTTAAGGTTGGAAATTAATTCTTTTATGTCGCAATAATGCAGTTTTACTCTGGCAAGAGCTCCCATTGTGGCTTGCACTGTTTTTGGGCTGAAAGCATCAGCGGTTCCATGTGAACAATAGATGTTGTGAATTCCAAACCAGTCGGCTATTCTAATGATAGTTCCTAAATTACCAGGATCCTGTACATCATCAAGAGCCAGACATAACTCTTTATTCGGACACTCTTCGGATATTGGATAAGACGGTATCTCTAAAACAGCCAGAACATCTTGTGGACTTTTAAGTAGACTTACACGTGATAGTTCATTTTTTTCAACGCAGATTGTTTCATCAGAATTTATGTTAGGGTTTGCTGACAACCAATCTTGGGTTGCAACCAGAATCCTACATCTGAAATGTGGTACAAGTTCAGATACAAGTTTGTTGCCTTCGGCGAGAAATACTTTATTTTCTTTTCTGAATTTCTTCAATTCTAAAGAGTGGATAAATTTTATCTTGTTTTTACTGAGCATATAGTTGTTGTATTCTATGTTTTTTCTTAGGCAAAGCTAATAAGATATTTTCAATAAATGGTTATCTTGTATCTTATAATTGGATAATTTTCATTTACATATTCACTGTTAGTGGATTTTTTTGTAAGTTTGCAAATAAAAAAGTTTGCTTGTAGGAATGATGAACAGAGTTTGTATATACATATATTTCTTGACAGTGGTTATGCTGCTGGGCAGTTGTTCCGTAAGTAAATTTATCCCTGAAGGACAATACCTGCTTGATGAAGTTCATGTAAAAAGTGACAATAAGGAAATAAAATCGTCTGAAATGTACTCATACGTACGACAAAAACCTAATTCAAAATGGTTCAGTTTGGTTAAATTGCCTATGTATATTTATTGTGCGTCAGGCAAGGATTCTACAAAATGGATTAACAGGTTACTCCGTAAAATGGGAGATGCTCCCAGAATATATGATTCATCTGCAGCTGAGGAAACAAGAATGCAAATACTAAGTGCTGTACAGAATAAGGGATATCTTGGTGCTGAAGTCTTCCTGGAAGAGAAAGTAAAGAATAATAAAATTGATGCTTATTACAAAATCTCCACTGGAAATCCATACGTTGTATCCACTATCAGCTATAATATTGAAGATTACGTAATAAGAGGTTTATTGATGAATGATTCCATAAGTATTGGATTGAAAGAAGGAATGCGTTTTAATGTAAATGTACTTGAAGAGGAAAGAAATAGGATTACGCAGTTTCTTCTTAATAGAGGCTTTTACAGGTTTAATAAGGATTATATTACGTTTCAGGCTGATACGGTTTATGGAACATACAAGATTGATCTTACAATGAATATAGCTCTTAGTGACCAAAAAATGGGAAATAGCTCAAATTCATTACATCGTCAGTATAAAGTCAGAACTGTAAATTATCTTATGGATATTGATAATGTATCTGCTAATGTCAATTCATTGAATGATACCGTTAAATATGATCAGCTCAGTATAATATATAATGATAAATTGTTTCTTCGTCCGGGTGTTATAACCTCGCATAACAGGATAGATGCTGGAAAGTTGTATTCTAATCGTGACGTAATGGCTACGTATTCCTCTTTATCAAGACTTGGTATATTGAAATACTCAAATATCAGATTTGTAGAGTATTTTGAGAATGATTCTGCATATCTTGATGCTTTTGTTTCTTTGTCAAAGAATAAGAATAAAACTTTGGCTTTTCAGATTGAAGGAACAAACTCTGCCGGCGATTTGGGAGCTGCGGCGTCAGTAACTTATACTCATAGAAATCTTTTTAAAGGATCTGAAACTTTCAATATCAAGGTCAGGGGAGCATACGAGGCTGTTACAGGTCTAGAGGGTTATGCTAATAACAATTATACGGAGTATGGTGTTGAGAGCAGTTTGGAATTTCCTGAATTTATGTTTCCGTTTTTGCGATCTGATTTCAAGAAAAGTGTTAACGCAAAGTCACAAGTCAGTGTAAAATATAATTGGCAAATCAGGCCTGAGTTTGAAAGAACATTGGCTTCAGCAGCCTGGAGTTACAGATGGAACAGTAGAAGGAAAGCCAGTCATAGGCTTGACGTTCTTGATATAAATTATATATATATGCCATATAGGTCGAAAACATTTATAGAATATCTTGACTATATGGATGAAATCAATCCTCTGTTGAGGTATAGTTATGAAGATCTGTTTATCGTAAGATTGGGATATACATATACTTATAACAGTGCAGGAGTCTCCACTCAGCAGACTGCCAAGAAAAGTTCTTATTCCATCCGTTTCAATATTGAGGAGTCGGGTAATCTTATATATGGATTATCGAAGTTGATACATAGGAAACCTTCTGACGGAGAGTCCTACAAGATGGGGAACATAAGTTTTGCTCAATATGTTAAGGTGGACTTTGATTTTGCTAAGAACATTATGATTGATGAAAGAAATGCACTGGTTTTCCATATTGGTACCGGAGTGGCCGTTCCATACGGTAATTCAAAAAGTTTGCCTTTCGAAAAACTTTATTTTTCCGGTGGTGCCAATAGTGTAAGAGGGTGGAGTGTGCGTTCGCTTGGGCCGGGAGGATATCCTGGAGCAGCGGGTTCCTTAGATTATGTAAATCATACAGGAGATATTAAACTGGATATGAATATAGAGTACAGGACTCATCTGTTCTGGAAATTAAACGGTGCTGCGTTTATTGATGCAGGAAATGTATGGACTCTTAAAAACAGATATTCTGATTCTACCGGACAATTCTCATTTAAACGTTTTTATAAAGAAATTGCAGTTTCTTATGGATTGGGAGTCAGATTTGATCTTGATTTCCTGATTTTGAGATTCGATGGTGGTATGAAAGCTATAAATCCTATGGAATCAGGAGCGAACCGTTTCCCGTTTTTAAGACCGGATTTCTCTCGTGATTTTGCTTTCCATTTTGCTGTTGGATATCCGTTTTGATAGAAATAAATATTATCTGATTTATAATAAAATAATATATGGCTAAAATAGAAACTAAGCTTTATACTCACGATGAATTGCGTGAACTGGAAGAATGGTTCAATGGTAGAGAATTGCCGGAAGATATCCAATTGGATAAAGCTACATATATTCCGAATGTCAAAGAAACCATTGGCAGACTTATGATTCAAGCCGAAATAAACTGTGATAATCCTAAAATGCAAGGAGCAATATATATCCTTGAACGTCTTAAGACTAAGCTTGAAGAAACTCAAAAGTGAATATAATTGCATAAGTCAAAAACATGTACTAACTTTGTCGTTCAAAAGATTAAAAATACTCTTAATATGTTTAGAAGTCATACTTGTGGCGAGTTGAGACTTGCCGATGCAGGCAAAAATGTAACGCTTTCCGGATGGGTACAGCGTACACGTAAGATGGGAGGAATGACATTCGTTGACCTCCGCGATCGTTATGGTATCACACAGTTGGTTTTCAATACCGATGTGAATGCCGACCTTTGTGAAAAAGCCAATCATCTGGGACGTGAGTTCGTTATACAGGTAAAAGGTACTGTGAGCGAACGTTCAAGCAAAAACAATAATATTCCTACAGGTGATATCGAAATCATCGTTTCTGAGCTTAACATTCTGAATTCTGCTCAGACTCCTCCTTTCACTATCGAAGATAATACTGATGGTGGTGACGATCTTCGTATGAAGTACCGTTACCTAGACCTTCGTCGTACTGCTGTTCGCAAGAATTTGGAATTGCGTCACCGTATGACAATGGAAGTACGTCGTTATCTTGATAGCAAAGGATTCCTTGAAGTGGAAACTCCTATGCTTATCGGTTCTACTCCTGAAGGTGCGCGCGACTTTGTAGTTCCGTCACGTATGAATCCGGGACAGTTCTATGCACTTCCACAGTCACCTCAGACATTGAAACAGCTGTTGATGGTTTCAGGTTTCGACCGTTACTTCCAGATTGTGAAATGTTTCCGCGACGAAGACCTTCGTGCAGACCGTCAGCCTGAGTTTACTCAGATTGACTGCGAGATGAGCTTCGTTGAACAGGAAGATATTATCAATATGTTCGAAGGCATGGCAAAACACTTGTTCAAGGAATTGCGCGGTGTTGAGCTTACCGAACCGTTTATCCGTATGCCTTGGGCAGATGCAATGAAATATTACGGTAGCGACAAACCTGACTTGCGTTTCGGAATGAAGTTTGTCGAACTGATGGACATCCTCAAAGGTTATGGTTTCTCTGTATTTGATAATGCTGCATATATCGGTGGTATCTGTGCCGAAGGTGCCGCTACATATACACGCAAGCAGCTTGACCAGTTGACTGAATTCGTTAAACGTCCTCAGATCGGTGCTAAGGGATTGGTTTATGCACGTGTTGAGGCCGACGGTAATGTGAAGTCAAGCGTTGACAAGTTCTATTCACAGGAAGTACTGCAGAAGATGAAAGAAGCATTCGGTGCAAAACCGGGTGATTTGATTCTTATCCTCAGCGGTGATGATGTGATGAAGACACGCAAGCAGCTTTGCGAACTCCGTCTTGAAATGGGTAATCAGTTGGGATTGCGCGACAAGAACAAGTTTGCTTGTCTGTGGGTTGTTGACTTCCCGATGTTCGAATGGAGCGAAGAAGAAGGTCGCTTGATGGCTATGCACCACCCATTCACTCATCCTAAGGATGAAGATATCGCACTCCTTGACACTGATCCGGCAGCAGTTCGTGCAGATGCATACGATATGGTTATCAACGGTGTTGAAGTAGGAGGTGGTTCTATCCGTATCCACGACTCTCAGCTTCAGGCCAAGATGTTCGAAATTCTTGGATTTACTCCTGAAAAGGCACAGGAACAGTTTGGCTTCCTGATGAACGCCTTCAAGTTCGGTGCACCTCCTCACGGTGGTCTTGCATACGGTCTTGACCGTTGGGTATCACTCTTTGCCGGTCTGGATTCAATCCGCGACTGTATAGCATTCCCTAAGAACAACTCAGGAAGAGACGTTATGCTTGATGCTCCTGGTTATCTTGACCAGAAACAGCTTGACGAACTTAACCTGGTAGTTGACATCAAGGAAAAGAACTGATAAAACTTCTTTAAATATAATTAGGCACGGATATAGGTGTGTTTGGATTATACCTGTTTCCGTGCCGTATTTTTGAATTTCATTAATGAAAGAAACAGTACGTATCATAAGGTTTGTCATAGTGGGTACTCTCAATGCAGTGATCGCTGCCTTGGTGGTATGGGTGCTTATGCATATTTGCAGACTTGACTATATGATAGCCAATATTTCTGCATATACGGCCGCACAGATAAACAACTTCCTTTGGTGCAAGTACTGGATTTTTCCTTTGGACAAGGAAACAAAAAAGAACAGCATCCAGCGTCAGATACTGTTCTTCCTTATAGCTTTTGTCATGGCCTACAGCGCCCAGTTTGTGTTCCTTCTTGTATTGGTGGAACTTCTTCATCTCAATGAATATCTTGCCCAGTTCCTTGGACTCTTTGTTTATGGCGCTGTAAATTTTATAAGCAACAAGATGATTACTTTCAAGTAATTTATATTGCATTTGTTTATGCCATATTGTACAAGTCTTTATCTTCCAGATAACTCATATTGTTCTTTGTAATCACATCTCTTGTCTTTTCAGCATCGTCTGTGCGGAATACAAGGATACCTTTTCCTGCCAGTAGGAACGAATACAGATATGATATGCCTATGCCTGCGTCTGTGAAGCTCTTTATTGCATCGGCAGCTCTTCCCGGATAATTGTCGAGTGTTATTGCAAATACTTCCGAAACATTTGCAGATATTCCTGCCTTGCTTAGTGTCTGAAAGGCTCTTTCAGGATCGGAACATATTATTCTGTATATTCCGTATTCCACAGTATCGGAAATGGTAGAGGCTATTAACTGAATTTCTGCCTCTTTCAGCAGTTCGAGAACTTTTAGGAGAGTTCCCGATTTATTTTCTACAAAAACAGATAATTGATGTACTGTCATGATGTATATATCTTTAAATTAATGTTTTACGTAAATCTTTCACTCTCACAGCCTTTCCTTCCTGCTTCGGCAAGCTTCCTTTCGGTACCAGTTTTACGGTTGGGGTAATCAGAATTTCGTCTTTCAGTTGGCGAGTAATTTCCTTTGTAAGTTTTTGCAGTGAGCCGAAATCGTCTGTGAATTCGTTCAGTTCCACTTCTACCGTCATTTCATCGTTTGCATCAAGGTTTGTAAGTGTGATCAGGTAGTCAGAACCAAGCTCTTTGAACTGCATAAGTATGGTTTCTATTTGAATAGGGAAGATGTTTACCCCCTTCAGTATGATCATGTCGTCACTTCTTCCCTTCATGCGGTCAAGGCGTCTGTGATGACGTCCGCACTTGCATTCTCCTGGTAGGAATCTTGTAAGGTCTCTTGTTCTGTATCTTAACAGGGGCATTGCCTCACGGTTTATTGTTGTAAGGACAAGTTCACCCACTTCACCGTCCGGCACAGGTTCCAGCGTTTCCGGATCTACTATTTCAACTATATAATAGTCCTCCCATATGTGCAGACCGTTCTGTTCTGTACATTCGAAAGCCACTCCCGGACCGCACATTTCTGACATTCCGAAAGAGTTGTATGCCTTCACTCCGAGCATTTTTTCTATTCTTTTCCTTTGTTCTTCAGAGTGTGGTTCGGCACCTATTATCAGTGTTTTCAATTTTGTATCCTTAACCGGATCTATTCCCATTTCTTCCATAACCTCATGCAGACGCCCTGCATAGCTTGGTATGGCGTGAAGTGCAGTAGTTCCGAAGTCTGTTATGAATTTAATCTGTCTTTTTGTGTTTCCTGCTGCAGCCGGTACAGTTAGCATTCCAAGTCTTTCAGCGCCATACTGAAATCCCAGTCCACCGGTAAACATACCGTATCCGGACGAGTTCTGGAATATATCTCCGGCTCTCAATCCAACCATGTGCAGACAGCGTGCCACGGCATTTGCCCATTCGTCAAGATCTTTTTGTGTATGGAGTATTACTGTAGGTGTTCCTGTCGTACCGCTTGACGAATGCAGTCTTACCACGTCCTTCAGTGGTACTGCGGCAAGCCCGTAAGGATAGTTGTCGCGCAAATCCTGTTTGGTCGTGAACGGTATTTTTCTTATGTCGTCAAGTGATTTTATATCTTCAGGTTTCAGATTACACTCTTCGAATCTTTTCTTATAGAAAGGTGAGTTCATGCAATGTTTTACTGTTTTTTTCAGTCTTTCCAATTGCAGCTTCTCTATTTCCTCTCTCGTCATTGTTTCCATCTCCGGATGGAGATATTTGCAGTCGTTTTCCATTATAACAATTATTTGTAAGGTTTATGTTTTTATTGGAATATTATTCTGAAATGTTATGTTGAAATTCCTATGACTGCAAAATTAGAAAAAATCATCAAAACAGCAAGGAAAAATTTCATTTTTGCTGCTCTGATGATTTATGTGTGTCAATTTGATGTTATTTTTATTCGTTTTCTGTCTTTTTAAGGTATCCTACCGGCATCTCAACCATTGCGCATCCCAGCATGTTGAGCCTTACAGATACTTGACATTTCCCTTCTATGTCGATTAGTTCTCCTTTTAATCCGTTTAGCGGTCCTTTTATTACTTCGACTTTTTCCCCGGGTTTGAGTTGTTCGTTTGTGAATCTTACTGTATCTTCTGAATAGTCCAACATGAACATGAAACGTTCCATTTCTTCGTCTCTAATTATTGCAGGTTTGTGTGTAGCCTTGTCTATCATGGTACCGTTTATTGAAGGGACAGATTTCAGAATTTCAATTCTGTCTTTTTCATTCGATTTTACAAAGATAATCATCGGAATAATAACAACTTGTATCTTTTTCTTTCTGTCGCTCCATTGTCTTACGGTTTCCTGCAGTGGCAAATAGTTTTTGATTCCCATATTGGATAGCTTTTCTGCAGTCTTTTTTTCGTGATGCATTTTTACATACATCGCATACCAGTGTTCGTTCTCCATTTGTGTCTTGTAGTTTACTTTTCGTTTAAGCTCCTACAAAAGTATAAATAAAAATTAATAGTACATTTTTTATTCATTAAAACTTTCTTCATGTTATGTCTTTCATTATTTTACAAATTATGAGGTATGGTATATATTTTTTATTATATTTGTTCTGAGTAAAGTAATAAATAATTTTTGTATGAACGAAATTGAGGTTATTATAATAGGAATATCTAATTTATTAAAACCTTCTACATCGCATGCCCTGATTTTGGAGGAAGTTACGAGTTGTAATGGTGGAAGGCGTTTGGCAATGATTATAGGCGATAGAGAAGCTTCCGATTTAAGAGCATGTATGTCCGGTTACAAATCTCCTCGTCCATTGACCTACGATTTTGTTAATTCTCTATTGCATGAAGCTGGTATTTCTGTAGATAAGGCTGTAATATACGATGTCAACGACGGTATTTTTAATTCTTATATATACTGTACACGTTCTGATGGGACTAGTTTTAAAGTTGATTCACGCCCTACCGATGCATTGGCTTTATCTTTTAAAATGGGGTATCCGGTTTATGTTTTAGATGATTTGCTTGAAAAAGAAAAGATTCGTATTGTAACTTCTGATGGTTCTGGATTTAGTATGCCGCTTAATTCTGTAGGTACTGATATGCTGAAAATGGATTTGGAGGCAGCTGTTAATAATGAAGATTACGAGAGAGCCGCAATGCTAAGAGATGAAATATCAAGGAGAAAAAATAAAGATCAATGTTAACTAATATGTATAACTATTTATATTGTGAGATTAAGGTATAAAAATAGTTAACCATGATGCTTTTTTCTTTGTTTTTATATGTTACATAACATAAAACCCGTATATTTGCACTGTGTTTTTCATGGTATTAGATTTAAGGTTAATGAAGATTGGGAGTCTGGGAAGATTCCCTTTTTTTATGCCTTATATTTTACCGGAGAAAATGACAGTTCATTTTAATTGAAACGACAAAGCGTTTTAGGTAAAATGACAGGTAATTTTTTTGAAATGTATCAACATGATTATTATGGAAACAGAAACTATAAAACTATTGAAAGAGTGGGCTGAGACTTACCATTGTGCATCGTTTATTCCCGACGACCCAGTACAATTCCCTCACAGATATACCGAACAGCGTGATATTGAAATTTCAGGTCTTCTTACGGCTGTTCTCAGTTTTGGCAATCGCAAGATGATACTCCGCAAGGCAGACGAACTGGATGCCATTATGGGACATTCACCCTTGCAATATATCCTTTCTGGGAAATGGAGAGATGATTTCCGTGCTGACGACAAGAGCAGTTTCTACAGGATGGTGTCGCATTCCGACTTCCGTTTTTATCTTGAAAAACTTTATTCCGTCTATTCTGAAGGAAAGACTTTGGAGGACAGACTATTGGAATATAACGGAACACCGATGCAGAAACTATGCGCGTTTCTTGAGGTCTCAGACCGTTCGCCACAGAAGAAACTCAACATGTTCCTGCGCTGGATGATACGTCAGAATTCTCCAGTTGACTTCGGTATGTGGAAAAGAATGGATGCTGCCGATTTAATTATTCCTCTTGATACCCACGTATGCCGTGTGGCGCATCTTCTGGGACTTACTGATAAGCCAGTGTTCTCGCTCACAAACGCTAAAAGAATAACGAATGCTTTGGCAGAAATATTCCCTGGTGATCCTTGTATGGGGGATTTCTCACTTTTCGGCTATGGTGTGAATAATAAAGATTAAATCAATGAAAAATGAAAGTATTGTTTTTATAAATAGTATAAATCAGAAATTCATCGAAGCATAAATGCCGTAATGACCGTCACCTGCTACGGGACTTATCGTAAGATTATGTTTCTTGGCAAACGGACGTGTGAATATGTATGAGCTGGCAGTACCTATAACGGCTCCTGCCGCAACATCCCACCAGTCATGTTTCTTGCCATAAACGCGACTCCAGCCTACATACGTTGACATTACGTATGCCGGTGCTCCCCATTTCCAGCCATAGCGACGCTGTATGAAAGACGCAGCCGCGAATGATACTGACGTGTGCATGGAAGGGAAGGAGTGAAAGTTGCTATGGTCAGGACGTTCTTTCTTTACGGCATATTTCAGTGCATATGTCACTCCAAGTGTGGTTATGCCTGAAAATACTCCTTGTTTCAACCCCTGCCAATCCTTGTTTATAAGAATGGCTGTCAGTCCGGCTACTGGCAAAAGCACTGCACCTATATCACCGGATGTGCGGACTGCCTTACGGCTACCGGTAACTTCGATGGTCTGTGCGCTTATGGAGAATGACAGCAGGCAAACCATAAATAATATGCTGGTTCTTTTAATCATATTTTTTTATCATTTAGTATAGAAACACAAACTTCAGCGTGTCTGTTCAGCTGAATATTTCCATTATTTTAGGAATAAATATAATCAGTCCTACTATGGCTGCTGATATGGCAAGTATAAGCACTGCTCCTGCAGCAAGATCTTTAGTACGTTTGATAGCTTCATTATATCCTGGTGAAATAAGGTCTGCAATGGCTTCTATTGACGAGTTTACAGCTTCTGCTGCAAGTACTGTTCCTATGGCAAACGTTACAGCTATCCATTCTGTAGCGGATATGTCAAAAGCAAATCCTGCTATTATTACACATACAGCCGCAAAACAATGTATCCATGCATTGTGTTCACGGGTAATGAGCAATATTATGCCGTTAAAGGCAAACTTAAAACTCTTCAGCCTTTTTCTGAGTGTAAACCCGTCGTTCTTCATCTCTATATTATAAATCGATGGTTACTTCCACCGGACAGTGGTCTGAACCGAATATTTCTGTATGTATTTTTGCTCCCTGAAGTTTATCGGCAAGGCGTGCCGAAGCCACGAAGTAGTCAATACGCCACCCTGCGTTCTTTTCGCGTGCCTTGAAGCGGTACGACCACCATGAATAGATATTCTCCATGTCAGGATAGAAATGGCGGAATGTATCTATAAAGCCGGCATCGAGCAGTGTCTGGAACTTTTCTCTTTCCTGGTCGGTAAATCCTGCATTCATGCGGTTGGTCTTTGGATTTTTCAAATCTATCTCTTTGTGTGCCACATTAAGGTCTCCGCATACTAATACAGGTTTCTTGCTGTCAAGATTCTTGATGTATGCCCTAAAATCGTCTTCCCATGTCATACGGTAGTCCAGACGTTTAAGTCCGTCTTGTGAGTTTGGAGTATATACCGTTACAAGGAAGAAGTTTTCCATTTCCAGTGTTATCACACGTCCTTCATGGTCATGTTCGTCAATACCTATGCCGTATGTAACGTTCAGAGGCTGGTGGCGTGTGAATATTGCTGTACCGGAATAACCTTTCTTTTCAGCATAATTCCAGTATGATGTATATCCTTCGAAACTGAGGTCTAACTGTCCTTCCTGCATCTTTGTTTCCTGCAGGCAGAAGAAATCGGCATCAAGTGCCTTGAATGAATCACGGAAACCTTTGTCGCAGCAGGCGCGGATTCCGTTTACGTTCCATGAAATAAGGCGCATATTGAATTAATAATTAACAATTAAAAAAGATTATATGGCTTCAGTTACGAGTTTACAAGGCATTATGGAAACTTCGTTATCTCGTCAACTTGTCAACTGAGCCTCATTTTCTTATATCAAAAAGATAAGTAATTTTGCCACATATATAAGTATGTGCCGAGCGTGAAAAATAGTCTTTCTTTGTACTGTTGAAAAAATCGCTAAGTCCGAAATAGTACCTGCCTTCAAGTAGGAAGTGACCTATACCTGTACGTATTTCCAGACCTCCGCCACCAATCAGTCCATAATCGAAACCGTTTTCAGCAGCTTTGCCGTATTGCTCTTTTTGTATTGAAGGCATGGCATGAGTTTCCTTTTCACCTATCAGAAATCCTATCTGAGGTCCTAGGTTAAGAATGAATCTTGCTCCGTTTCCGTGTTCTTTACCGAATGCCAGATGCGCCAGAAGAGGTACTTCTACATAATTCATAGCTCTCTGATAGCTGTCACCACTATTGTCTTCTATTACTTCTTTCCATCCGCGCTGGGAGTAGTTCACTTCCGCTTGAATACCACAAATCATGCTGAAATATTTCTCGGAGATATATCTGGCGGTGAAACCCATTTGCGGTCCTACGAGGTAGCCTTGTTTTATTCTTGGAGCAAAATCAACATTGCTGAAATTTACACCTCCGCTTATACCTATGGAAAAGTTATGTTTCTGTTCTTGCAATTGGGCTTGTGTTTCAGTAACGTTTAGCCAGCAGAGAAAACATACTAAAATGGATATATATTTTTTTATAATCATTCAAAGTCAAGTTTAATCAGTTCATAATCCTTTGAGAAATGTACGAAGAACACTTTTCTGTTTATAAATCCTCCCCAGTTATTTACACGTTCGAATTTGAATCCTGTCTGGATTGGAGTAACTTGTATTGAAGCTAGGTTTTCTTCCATTTTATTTCCGTATTTAGCCAAACCCTTTAGGAAGAAATAACCGGTGTCATACCCTAGCATTCCGTATTTTGGGTAAATATTAGCCATGTCTTTACTATACCAACGGCGGTATGCCTGAGTGAAGTTTATGGCAGCTGGGAAAAGATTGTTTGTATAGAATGATGAATAAAAATAAGTGTCAAGCTCATAAAAGCTTGCCAGATAATCGTTGGTATAAGTCTGCCATTCTGGATAACCAAACATATTTATCATGTAATGAGGCTTTTCGCGACGGATCTGTGTGAGTTGAGGAAGAATCTTTACCAAAGCAGTACTCTTTCCGGAAGTAGGAATGAATATATTGTTTCTCAGTGTATCCATAACGCTGATTATCTCATAAAAATTGTCAGTCAGTGTAAAGTCACGGTAACTTATTCCCTTGTCTTTCAGCTCTGTTTTCATTCCTTTGATAAATTCATCTTTTTCTCTGTCACCGTTGCCGGCATTAAGGAATATCACATTACTGTCGCTGAACTTACGGTTGAAGTGTTCGTATACCTCTGAGTACAGATATGACTGTGGAGTGTTAACCTGGTAGATATGTGGATTCTTGAATACCTGATCTACTTTTGGGGCAAATGGTACGACCAGACGAATGTTGTTTTGGTCTGCAAAAGTTGCAAGAGCATCGATGTCCTGTGTCCTTGCAGGTCCGAATATTATATCCATACTCTTCATTTCCTTCTTGGCAAGAATGTTGTTCAGCGTTGCTTCTCTACCTTTGGTGTCGTATGTATAAAGGTCAACAGAAACGCCCTGTTTTTTCAGACTGTCCACTGCCATGAGAAAACCTTCATAGTATTCCACCATTCTTAGCTGTTCGTCAATGTTTGCACTTGTTCCTGACATGAACGGAAGAAGTACTGCTGCCTTGATTGTCTTAATGTCTTTTCTTGAATCTTCCAACTGGCTGAATATCTCTTCGTTGGTGAGTTCCTGTTTTTCAGGCTTTGATTCCGGTTTTTGAGCTTTTTGGTCATTTTTTCCGTATGGGATGAACAGGAAAGTGCCTTTTTTCAGCTTACCTTTTTTCAGCTCAGGATTGGCTGCAATAAGTTCCTCTTCAGTGATTCCATATTCGCGGCTGATGCTGAAAATTGTTTCTTTCCTTTCCACTTTATGCATGTCTTTCCAGTCATTCATCTTCACATTTGTTTTCTCCTGTTCAGCTACTTTAGGAGTTTCTTTTTGTGGCTTGGAATCAGACTGGACGGGAATTATTATCACTTGTCCGGAACGAAAATTTTCACTGCTAAGTCCAGGATTAGCTTCGCAAATAGCCTGAGTGGTGACGTTATATTTCACAGATAGGCGATACAAAGTTTCACCTGCTTGTATTGTGTGGAATACTGGTTTGTCGGAATTGGAATTGGTTGCCTGAGGAATTTTAAGTGCAGCTCCTTCGCGGATTTGCTTGTCGCTTCCTGGATTCAGGCGTACAATGTCGTCAATAGTAACATTATACATACTTGATATGGAATATAGGCTTTGGCCTTTTGTTACTGTGTGAAGAAAATATCCGCTCTCGGCAGATGCCTGAGCCATTACTTTAATGCTGCTTCCGGCCATGAGTGCCAGTGCAAGAAATACAGATTGAATAAATTTCATTTTTCAGCTATATGATTATTTACGGGCAAAAGTACGAAAAAAGCATTATCTTTGCAATGTTTCACTGAATATTAAGATATGACAGAAGGAAAAGAAACGATAAGCGTGCAGGGAGCACGTGTACATAATCTGAAAAATATAGATGTCGAAATACCGCGCAACAGCCTTACGGTTATCACCGGGCTGAGTGGAAGCGGTAAGTCATCGCTTGCATTCGATACAATCTTCGCCGAGGGACAGCGCAGGTATATAGAGACATTCTCCGCATACGCCAGAAATTTCCTTGGTGGAATGGAACGTCCTGATGTTGACAAGATTACAGGACTGAGTCCGGTTATCTCAATCGAGCAGAAGACGACCAACAAGAATCCGCGTTCCACTGTGGGTACAACTACCGAGATATACGATTATCTGCGTCTGCTCTATGCGCGTGCAGCTACGGCATATTCCTATCTTTCGGGAGAGAAGATGGTGAAATATACCGAGGAACAAATCATAGAACTTATAAACCGTGATTATAAGGGAAAGCGTATCTTTATACTTTCTCCATTGGTTCGTACCCGAAAGGGACATTATAAGGAGCTGTTCGAACAGGTCAGAAAAAAAGGCTATCTTTATGTTAGAGTTGACGGTGAAGTGAAGGAAATCACTCACGGAATGAAACTGGACAGATACAAGAACCATGACATAGAAGTTGTGGTAGATAAAACAGTTGTAACCGAGAAAGAGGATAAAAGGTTGCGACAGAGTGTGGCTACTGCCATGCGGTTGGGAGACGGTCTGCTTATGATACTAGATGCGCAGACAGAAAGTGTGCGTCACTACAGTAAGCGTTTGATGTGTCCTGTGACAGGACTTTCTTATCGTGAGCCAGCACCACACAATTTCTCTTTTAACTCTCCGCAGGGCGCATGTCCGCGATGCAAGGGATTGGGATATGTCAATCTTATAGATGTTGACAAGGTAATTCCTGACCGTACGCTTTCTGTGTATGAAGGGGCAATAGCACCACTTGGGAAATATAAGAATGCCATGATTTTCTGGCAGTTGAGTGCATTGCTTGAACGACATGAAGCTACGCTTAAAACTCCCGTAAGCGAATTGCCTGACGATGCCATTAATGAAATTCTTTACGGTTGCGATGAGCGTCTGAAGATAGACAGTTCACTGGTACACACTTCGTCAGACTATTTCGTAGAATACGAAGGTATAGTGAAATATATACAGATGATGCAGGAGAAAGATGCTTCTGCCACTGCACAGAAATGGGCGGAACAGTTTGCCAAGACAGATGTTTGTCCTGAGTGTAAGGGGATGAGGCTGAATAAGGAGGCTCTACACTTCCGTCTGCATGACAAGAATATCTACGAACTGGCTTCGATGGATATAAACGAATTGTACGAATGGCTGCAGGGAGTGGAGGAACATCTGGACAACAAGCAGAAAGTAATAGCTCAGGAAATTCTGAAGGAGATCCGTACACGACTGAAATTCCTTCTTGATGTGGGACTGGAATATCTTTCTCTTAACCGTACTTCAGTCAGTCTTTCAGGTGGCGAAAGCCAGCGTATTCGCCTTGCAACACAGATTGGTTCGCAACTTGTAAATGTACTTTATATCCTCGATGAACCTAGTATAGGACTTCATCAGAGAGACAATGTCCGACTGATAAACTCTCTGAAAAGCCTTAGAGATATAGGTAACTCGGTGATAGTGGTAGAGCATGACAAGGATATGATGCTGGCATCGGACTATATAGTGGATATGGGACCTAAGGCAGGACGATTGGGCGGCGAAGTGGTATTTGCAGGAACTCCGCAGGAGATGTTGAAGACACACACTATGACATCGCAGTATCTGAATGGTGAAATGAAGATAGAAATACCTGCCAAAAGAAGACCGGGTAACGGCAAGAAACTTTCCTTGTTCGGAGCAAGAGGAAACAATCTGAAAGGAGTTGATGTGGAATTTCCGTTGGGAACACTTATTTGTGTGACAGGTGTTTCGGGAAGCGGTAAGTCAACTCTTATCAACGACACTCTTCAGCCTATACTTTCTCAACATTTCTACCGTTCGCTTCAGGACCCTTTGCCATACGACCGTATTGAAGGACTGGAGAATATAGATAAGGTGGTAAATGTGGATCAGTCGCCGCTTGGGCGTACTCCGCGTTCAAATCCGGCTACATATACCGGAGTGTTCTCAGATATAAGAAACCTGTTTGTAGGTCTGCCGGAAGCAAAGATACGTGGTTACAAGCCTGGGCGTTTTTCGTTCAATGTAGCCGGAGGACGCTGTGAGGCTTGCGGAGGAAACGGATATAAGACCATAGAAATGAACTTCCTGCCTGATGTGCTTGTTCCTTGCGAGGTATGTCATGGAAAGCGATATAACCGTGAGACATTGGAAGTAAGATACAAGGGAAAGTCAATAGCCGATGTGCTTGATATGACAATAAACCGTGCTGTGGAGTTCTTTGAGAATGTGCCTCAGATACTGAATAAGATAAAGGTACTTCAGGAAGTAGGTTTGGGATATATCAAGTTGGGACAGCCCTCAACCACTCTTTCCGGTGGAGAGAGCCAGCGTGTGAAACTTGCTACCGAACTTTCCAAGAAAGATACAGGAAAGACTTTCTACATCCTTGACGAACCTACCACAGGTTTGCATTTCGAGGATATCCGTGTACTGATGAATGTACTCAACCGTCTGGTGGACAAAGGAAACACAGTTCTGGTTATAGAACATAATCTTGATGTTATAAAGATGGCTGACTATATCATCGACATGGGACCTGAAGGCGGAAAGGGTGGAGGACAGTTGCTTTCGTGCGGAACACCTGAGGAAGTGGCTATGTCTGATAAAGGATATACACCTAAATTCCTTAAAGAAGAACTAAATCAGAAATAAATTGTTTAATCTATACAGACGTAATTATGAATGCCGTTTAATCAGCTTTTAAAAAGTATTTAAATAGCTTTTAAACGGCATTTAAACATTGTTTAAAATTATAACATTATACAGTTATGGCTAAAGAAAAAATATCCAAGACCAATGTGGCAAGACTTCTGGACAAGGATAAGATAAAATACGAACTTGTACCATATGAGGTTGATGAGAATGATTTGAGTTGCGTGCATGTGGCTGCAACTCTTGGTGAGAATATAGAACAGGTATTCAAGACACTTGTACTTCATGGCGATAAGTCAGGGTATTTTGTATGCGTGATTCCTGGAGAACATGAGATTGATCTGAAACTGGCTGCCAAACTTTCAGGGAACAAAAAATGCGACCTTATCCCAATGAAGGAACTTCTTCCACTTACGGGATATATTCGTGGAGGTTGCTCTCCTATAGGTATGAAGAAACATTTCCCTACATATATTCATCACACTTGTAATTATTTTGACTATATATATGTAAGTGCCGGAGTACGCGGGTTGCAGGTTAAGATAGCTCCTGCAGATTTGATTAAGGTGAGTCGTGCGGAAGTTTGCACATTGTTTGAATAATAAATAATTTATCTATGATATTTACAGCAGAGAATATACTTTTGATTGGATCGGTGCTTATCTTCACCAGTATATTGATAAGCAAGACCGGTTATCGTTTCGGAATACCGACATTGTTGCTTTTTCTCCTTGTGGGAATGATGTTCGGTAGCGACGGACTTGGATTGCAGTTCAATAGTGCCGAGGATGCACAGTTTATAGGAATGATGGCACTCAGTATCATCCTCTTTACCGGGGGTATGGAGACTAAGTTTACAGACATTAAGCCTGTTCTTAAAGAAGGTATTGTTCTCTCTACCGTAGGGGTTCTTCTGACGACTTTACTTACCGGACTGTTTATCTTCTATATTTCGGGATGGAACAGTACGAATATCGAACTGACATTCATGGTGTCACTGCTTCTGGCAGCTACAATGTCTTCTACCGATTCGGCTTCTGTGTTCAGTCTTCTCCGTTCGCAGAAAATGAATCTGAAGGAAAACCTTCGTCCTATGTTGGAGTTGGAAAGTGGAAGTAATGACCCTATGGCATATATGCTCACGATTGTTCTTATACAGGTAATATCCAGCGGTAGTTCGCTTAGTATAGGTCTTTTGCTCAAAGACCTGTTTGTACAGTTCCTCATTGGTGGTGCTTTGGGGTATTCCATGGGACGGTTCATGTCATGGCTCACAAACAAGATAGGTCTGTCAAACTCATCACTTTATTCAATACTTCTTCTGAGTATGGTTTTCATTACTTTTACTGCTACTGATATGCTTAAAGGTAATGGTTATCTGGCTGTATATATAGCCGGTGTGGTGGTCGGGAATATGAAACTGACTTATCGAAAGGAGATTGTTACATTTATGGACGGACTTACCTGGCTGTTCCAGATTATAATGTTTATCACCCTCGGATTGCTTGTAAATCCTCATGAAATGCTTGATACTGCCGTAGTAGCATTGCTTATCGGCGTATTTATGATAGTTGTGGCACGTCCGTTGAGTGTGTTCGCGTGTCTGCTTCCTTTCAGGGGAATAAGTGCCAAAGCCAAACTTTTCGTTTCGTGGGTTGGACTGCGTGGTGCTGTACCAATCATATTTGCCACATATCCTGTGATTGCACATATAGAAGGTTCACATCAGCTGTTTAATATAGTGTTCTTTATCACTTTACTGTCACTTGTAATTCAAGGAATGACAATTTCTTCTGTGGCACGTTGGCTTAAACTTGACTTACCTTTGGAGAAGGAAGGAAACGAGTTTGGAGTAGAACTGCCGGATGAGATAGATTCGCAGCTTCACGACATAACTCTTAATGAAGAAATGTTGGTACACGGTAATCGTCTGGCTGATATGAATATACCTAAAGGTTCGCTGGTTATGCTTATCAAACGTGGAAATGAGTTCCTGATTCCTAACGGACAGATGGAACTGCATGTGGGTGACAAATTATTGTTTATAACGGAGAGTACGAAAGATTAAATTTAAAATATGGTATTTTATTTTTCAGCTACAGGCAATTCTTTATGGGTTGCACAATACATATCAAATTCTTTCAATGAACCCTTGTGTGAAGTTTCCGGGTTTATACGGAAACATTCGGCTGAAGGTCTGAGATATACATTGCGAGATGAGGCGGAAATGTTATTTTTCGTATTCCCTGTACATTCATGGGGACCTGCATTAGTCATGCTGCGTTTTATCAGGGAGTTACAGTTGTCCGGATTGAAAGGAAACCGTGTATTCGCCATTGGCACATGTGGTGACGATTGTGGATATACAGACCGGATAGTGCGTAAGGAACTTGCAGACAAATGTATTCCTCTGGAAGCCTTCTTTTCGCTGAAAATGCCCAATAACTATATTCTGATGCGTGGTTTCGGTACTGATCCTGAGCCGGTGAAGGATGAAAAACTTGCTTTGGCTCCAAGTGGTATGGAACAGATTGTAAAAGCTATAGATACACGTAGTTATTCTGAATCTCTGATTCTCCGTACAGGAATGTCGTGGCTGAAGAGTTACGTGGTCTATCCTGTATTTAAGAGATTTGTTATAGGTAGGCAGTCTTTCCGGACTACAGAGGTGTGTATTTCCTGCGGACTGTGTGCTAAGGTCTGTCCAACAGGTACGATAGTTATGCATAACGGCAAACCGGTATGGCAAGGAAGGGATTGTGTACAGTGTACGGCATGCATACACCGTTGTCCGGCTAAGGCTATTGAATTTGGCAAGGTGTCGGTGGGTAAGGGAAGATATGTTCATCCGGTACTTGCTGGAAAATGATAATAAATAAACCATAAACTATAAATATGAATAACACATTGAAAAACGACAGAATAGAAGTTGTAGATGCCTTACGAGGTGTTGCATTGTTTGCAATAGTGATTTTACATTGTTTTGAGCACTATAATCTTTATTATATGCCGGATTGTCAGCCTCATTGGCTTACAGCTCTTGATAAAGGGGTTTGGGATACGGTATGGTTCTTGTTTGGAGGAAAAGCCTTTTCCACTTTTTCTCTTCTTTTTGGACTTAGCTTTTTTATTCAGTTTGATAATGCAAAAAAACGTGGACTTCCTTTCCGATGGAGATTTGTGTGGAGAATGATTCTTTTGATGCTTTTTTCTCAGCTTCATTCCTTATTTTATAATGGTGATATTCTTTTGTTGTATTCCGTTATGGGAATTTTCCTTGTATCAGTATCAGGCCTTTCCACAAAATCGGTGCTAATATTGGCTTCGGTTATGATTATTCAGCCTGTTGAATGGATAAGACTGATTTGTATCGGATGCGATATTCCTTTTCTGGAATATGGGAATAACTGGGTAGTGTATGGTAATTTGGCAAAGCCTGTAATGGAGTCCGGTAGTTTCCTGGAAATTCTGAGGTCAAATATCACCGACGGGCAGTTGTATGGTAATTTATGGCAGATAGAAAACGGTCGTGTTTTTCAGATAGGAGGA
The DNA here is from genome assembly GCF_937912035.1 of uncultured Bacteroides sp. Classification (GTDB taxonomy): domain Bacteria; phylum Bacteroidota; class Bacteroidia; order Bacteroidales; family Bacteroidaceae; genus Phocaeicola. Next base: position 138,046 of record NZ_CALDPF010000043.1, on the reverse strand, counting down.
CTGTTTCTGTTTGGAATGGCAGCGGGAAGGCTTTCTTTATTCAAGAAATCTGATTATTCAGTCATGATATGGAAAAAAGTATTGTTGTGGTCTGTAAGCCTGTTTGTAACTTTCAATATAATCAAGATGACATATCCGGAAATGGTAGCCGGTAATGAAGCGCTTATGGTACCGTTGGATATTGCAGTACCGTCTATATGCAACTTCCTTTTTATGGCATTGCTGGTTTCATTCTTTGTTTTGATATGGTGGTTCGGAGCAGGAAACGGATATAGATTCCAACGTATATTTATCCCTTATGGGAAAATGAGTCTGACAAACTATATTGTACAGTCAATAATAGGTGTATCTTTATTTTATGGCTTCGGCTTGGGATTATATAAATATACAGGAGCAACTTCGTGCTTGGTTATAGCGATATTTGTATTTATGATACAGTTGTCATTTAGCAGGTGGTGGCTTTCATCTCACAGACATGGACCGTTGGAGTGGATATGGAAGAAACTTACATGGATTATTTTCAAGTAATGACTGTTATATTTTAGATAAGTTTCATCTCCTTCGCTATTTTGCAGGCCTCGACAGAATTTTTAGCCTGAAGTTTCTCAAGAATATTCTGTCGGTGTCTGCTTACTGTATTCTTGCTTATGGATAGGGTGTTGGATATGTCGATACTGCTCATACCTTTTTCTATGAGGCGCAATATCTCTTTTTCTCTTTCTGATAAGATACGGTTGTCGTATTCATTGTCGAGAATATATGATTTTTGGGTTATTGAGTTGAGAATATACGAATCTTCTTTTTCAACATCTATTTTAAGGTTATAGAGGCATAGTGAAAATCGTATGTTACTGTTTTCGTTCTCGTAAAAATAGTACATTCTGTGTGTTATGGGAAAACATTTACCATCTTTGTTGAACATTCTCAACGATTCTTTTACAAAGAAACCTTCTCTTTTCTGAGGTGGAAGATTTTTGATGAAGTTGTAGAATCTGAGTTCGTTGATGTGTTTATTAGATAAATCGTCCTTATGTATAGAGTCGTATATTTTCTTTTCCCAAATAGAGTTTACAATTTCATTTGTATAGCTTTCTGCTATACCTAATAATTCAGCTATACCTCCATAGTATATATAACTTTTATTATTTTTCAGGTCGCTCAATACTGCTATTGCGTTTTCTGTTACGGCGTATCCCAATGCAACGGTTTTCAGAAAACGTGTCTTTTCTGAATCATCATCCGAGCTGAAAGGCTGCATCTGAAAGTTCCTGCTTATTTTTTTCTGAATGTCCATAAACGCATAAAAAATGGTTATTTGTGATTATTGTGCCGAGGTAGCATATATCATAACTTTGCAAAAGTAAACAAAACACAAATTATAAAGAAATGACTGAAAAGGAAAAATGCCATAAAGGGCTGCTCTATGATGCTAATTACGATGAAGAACTGTTACGTGAGAGGGCAGTATGTAAAGATTTATGCTATGAATATAACTCTTTGAGACCGTCAATGATTGCTGAACGTACTGAGATAATACGACGACTGTTCGGAAAAACAAAAAATAACTTTCTGATAGAGCAGCCTTTTTATTGCGATTATGGCTATAATATTGAAATAGGTGAGAACTTCTATATGAATGTGAATTGCGTCATCCTGGATGGGGCAAAGGTGACATTTGGTGACAATGTTTTTGTCGCTCCTAATTGTGGCTTCTATTCGGCAGGTCATCCTCTTGACGCAGAGAAAAGAAATAAGGGGTTGGAATATGCTTTCCCTATTACAGTAGGTAACAATGTGTGGATAGGGGCAAACGTGACTGTTCTGCCTGGAGTATCGATAGGCGATGATACGGTAATAGGAGCGGGAAGTGTAGTCACAAAAAACATACCTTCGGGAGTTCTGGCAGCCGGCAATCCTTGCAGAGTAATTCGTGAACTGACTGAAGATGACAAAAACAAATACAGAATGGAATAACACATAAAGCATTATAAATATGAAGAAACTGATTTTAAGTTTGTTTGGAATGATGGCTCTTTCGTCGGTATCGGCACAGAGTCTGGAGAAAATGAACTGGTTTAATGAACCGGAAAGATGGGAGATAAAGGATAGTAAAACCATGACAATGTTCGTTACTCCTCAGAGTGACTATTGGCGTTTATCTCATTATGGTTTTACAGTAGATGACGCTCCTTTCTATTATGCTACATATGGTGGTGAGTTTGAAGCAAAAGTAAAGGTGTCGGGAGAATACAAGACGCGATTTGACCAGGCCGGTATAATGTTGAGAATAGATCATGAGAATTATATCAAGGCAGGAATTGAATTTGTCGATGGCAAGTACAATCTTAGTACAGTGGTTACTCATAAGACATCCGACTGGAGTGTCATTACTCTTGACAAGCCTGTTCCTTATATCTGGATTAAGGCTGTAAGAAGACTTGATGCTGTAGAGGTGTTCTATTCTTTCGATGATAAAGAATACACAATGATGCGCAATGCGTGGATGCAGGACAATGTTCCGATGAAGGTCGGTATCATGGCAGCATCTCCTGATGGAGACGGATTTGAAGCCAAATTTGAGAACTTCACTGTGAAACATTTGCCGGACATGCGCAGATTGGAATGGCTGAAAAAGAATGCGGAAGAATAATTACATAACAAATGTTATAATGTAAATAATTGATAGGATTAATCATTCAGATGATTAATTTTGTCAATTATTTTTTTGTATCCTTTTAATGTAAAAACATAGATGAAAACAAAATCAGTTGCTTTTTTATTATTGTCTTTTATCTCGATTATTGTAAAAGCTGATCCTTTTTCTTCACTAAGAAATGAAATCATACACAGTATATCTAAATACGATGCAAAAGTAGGTGTAGCGGTAATGGTAAATAATACGGATACACTGACTGTAAATAATGGCGATAAATATCCTATGATGAGTGTCTTCAAGTTTCATCAGGCATTAGCTGTATGTCATCATATGCAGACTAAAGGAATATCATTGGACTCTGTAATTAATATATCAAAGGAAGAGTTAAGGAAGAATACTTATAGTCCATTACGTGACAGATTTCCGGAAGGGAATATCCGCATAAGCTTATCGGAACTTATGGAATATACTCTCCAACTTAGCGACAATAATGCATGTGATATTCTGTTCAATCGTATTCTTAGTACAAAAGATACAGACAGGTATATTCGCTCATTGGGTATTGATGATTTTTCAATAGAAATGGATGAGAACGACATGCATGAGAATCTTTACAACTGTTACAGCAACTGGACTACACCTATGGCTGCCGTACGCCTGATAAATTTATTTCTAGAAGGAGATGCAGTTTCTGGTGAATATTATGATTTTATTAAAAGAACAATGACGGAATGTACTACGGGTACCGGCAGATTGCCATATCCGCTGAAGAATACTGCAGCTGTGATAGGTCATAAAACTGGAACAGGCGACAAGAACTCCGATGGGCGGTATATTGGCATAAATGATATCGGTTTTATTGATTTGCCGAACGGTGACCGTTATCTGATAGCCGTATTTGTGAAAGATTCTGCCGAGAACTATGAGACTACGGAAAAAATAATAGCAGAAATATCATCTATAGTATATAAGAATATTAGTAATCAATAAAAACTGTATTATGAAAAAAAACAATCTTTTATTTTTACCGGCATCATTAATGATTATGATGTCGTGTGCTGAAGGGGGAAATATGTTTAATGAAACATCATTCATTGGCGAATGGCACGAGATAATGCCTGTAAACAAGCATATTCTTCAGGGGGTTGTGTTTGAAAAGGACGGAAAGGCTTCGTCTGTGGGTATGGCTACTCTGAAATATAAAGCTTGGGAGTTGTTGAAGAAAGGAAAGGAGTGCAATATCGTGTTGTCAGGCGAAAGTATTGGTAACGGCCAGACAATACAATTCTCAGATACACTTAATGTTATATCACTGAATAATGATACTTTGACCTTGGGAAAAGGAGATATGTATCGTATTCAGTATGTTAAATCTGGAAACCCGGAAGGGCAGCTTATAGGAGGCAGTGACGCTGCCATGGGATATACTTATTCAAAAGTACTCGATAAGAAAATCAGGATTTTTGAGGAAGGTGGTCGTTTGCTGTCGGCTACAGATCCGAATGCCACTATGGCTGCATATTCAGTGTTTTCTGCCGATTCATCAAAGGTAGAGCTGTTTTTGCCTGGAGGGGCTGTGGTATTGGACAAGCGTGTCAGACCTAATGGTACAGCAATATGGAACGTAGAGGATGATGATACTTATATGGTAGAGAAGTATAACGATGAATGGCTTGTTACCAGAAGAGGCAAGTTGCTTTATGTAACGTCAGGAACAGAGAATACTATTAATACAGAATTTACCGGAAAAGGTGGTGAGAATCTGTTCGTTACATTTTTCAATAATGCAGGAGTGGCTCAGATGAATTATAATGGTGTTGATTATTTGCTTTATCAGTATCGTACTGCTTCTGGTTACGGATATAAGAATGCTTTTGCCGATATTCGTGGAAAAGGCAAGAATATGACACTTACTTTGGCAGGAAGTGAATCTATCGAATTTACTGAAAAATGATAGGGCTTTAATTTAGTAATGTCAGTTGATATATGAAAAATCCCGGTTCGGAATTGTTTTTTAACTTTCCGAATCGGGATATTCTTTTTTGTTATAATTGTGGTAATGTAGTCAATTACATATTGTCATTAGTAAGAGTCTTACCCTTGTATTCACCTGTAAGAGTTTTCAGGAACTTCACGATGTTGGCAGTTTCAGTTTCTGTAAGTGTGATACCTACTTCATATTTAGCCATATCGTTTACAGCTTCTTCAAGTGTCTTCTTTGTACCGTCGTGGTAGTAAGGACCTGTCAGCTCGATGTTTCTCAGACCAGGAACCTTGAATCTGTGCATGTCGCGTTCAGTCTTGGTTTCCTTGTTGCGGCCATGGTCTTCGAATGTGATTTCAGTACCTCTGTCGCCGAAGTAGTCAGCTCTTACTCCCATAAGCTCATATGACTGTCCTCCCAAGTTTTCACCTACGTGACAAGTAGCACAGTTGTACTCCTTGAACAGTTCGTAGCCGTTTATCTCTTCTGCTGTAAGGATATTCTTGTCGCCTTTCAGATATTTGTCGAACTTAGAATTTGGAGTAATCAATGTGCGTTCGAATTCCTGAATAGCATCAGTGATTGTTTCCTGAGTGAATCCTTCCGGATATACTTCCATAAATGCTTTTTCAAAGGCTTTGTCTTCTGAAAGGACCTTACAGATATCATCGAATGATTTGTGTCCCATTTCTATAGGGTTGAGTGGAGGACCACCTGCCTGTGCTGCCAGTGTAGCGGCACGTCCGTCCCAGAACTGAACGAAGTTGTAGTGTGCGTTGAACACAGTAGGTGCGTTTACACCTCCAACCTGTCCGTCAACACCTTCAGAGAAACGCTTGTTGTCCACACCAGCAGTGTTCAGAGCATGACAAGTTGCACATGATACGGTATTGTCTATAGAAAGACGTGTGTCGTGGAAAAGCATATCTCCAAGGATAACCTTACGGATATCTACAGGAATAGAATCGTGTATAGGACGTATTGGCTCGTTTGCAAACTCAGCAGCAGCCAGAGTATTTGGATATGCCTGAGCTCTGTAATTCTTTACCCAGTCAAGAGCAATCTCTGTTTTCTTGCCAGTCATAGACGAACCCCAGTGTACAAGGTAATATTTAGCCAATGGCATTGTACCGTCCTTTATTACCTTTTCTACTTTAGCCAAATCGACTTCGCCCACTTTCTCACCATTCTTGAGAGCTGTCATCATAGGCTCTACGTCAAACTCTCTGTATCCTTTCTCGATGTCCTCTTTCACCACTTTTCCTGCTACAGGGAAGTTGGCATAGAAAGGAAGTTTAGGATTTGCCGAGTGGCACTCCATACATCCTCCGTCAGTAAGTATTGCAAGCATTCTTTCGTTTGCTGCAAGCGATTCTGATGGAGCCTGATTCACAAGGCGGTAAACTACCACAGCTCCCGCTGCAATCAGTAATGCTGCCAAGATAATCTTTTTCTTCATAATCTCACTTTTTTTAAATGTTAGTATTAGTAGTTTCCTTTTGGGATTATTGTCTATTATATAAATGTACACTCTTCTGTGCCGCCGGAAGATAGTTTACTCCATACCAGCACATCTGCAGTGATACGAATCCTGCAATGAGCAGTCCGTACAGTAGTTTTTTACTCTTATACGTTCTTTGCAGTCGTATGTGTATGTATAGCAGGTAAATTGTCCATGTTATGGCTGCCCATGTTTCCTTCGGGTCCCAGCTCCAGTAATTGCCCCATGCATCCTTTGCCCATATTGCTCCGGTCAGCATACCTATGGTGAGGAAGGCTGTTCCTGTATATACCAGCTCGTCTGCAGTAGTAGTGTATATCTCTTTATGCTTTTTCATTCCTATACATCCTATGATAAATGCGCATCCAAGCACTGAGTATGAGAACATGTAAACTGTTACATGAGGTATGAACCACACACTTTGCAGAGCCGGCATCAGCGATTGGTCGTGTATCTCCGGTTTGAGTATGTTGATAATGCAGAATACTGTAGATACCAGTGTAGAGAATGAGAGTATCCACCTGTATTTCCACCTCAAGTATGTGATAATTCCGGATATTCCCATGAAAAGCGAATACCATAATCGGGTTTCTCCCATTGTTCTGAGCGGAGGTCTTTGCAGATAAATCCATAGTCCTATGATAAATGCCAGGAAAACGGTGCTGCCTGAAAGACTTGCTGCAACGGCTGTTTTTGAGATACCGTTTTTCATGGCAGAGGTAACAGAGCTTATAATCCACAGAATTACAGAAACGATAGTGAATATATAGAAAACATCCCAGTTGATTGTCATTTTTTTTATAGTTATAAGGGTTATTGTTACTGCTTTGAAATCTGTTTTTGTGGTCCTCCGATAAACATTCCTGTAGCTCCGGCTATTGTCATTATTATACCTATGAGTTGGATATATTTCCATGGTTGATATACTATCTGCAGGACACAGTATTGTGGCTTATCACTTTGCGTATCATAACTCACCAGATAAATGTCTTCACCGAATTTGTATTCGTGAGGGTGGTTTACTTCAAGGCTTATTTGTGATGAATTCCCGGAATGTCTGTCAGAAACTTTCACCTCCGCTACATAGCTTTTGGGCATTCCGTTCTGATAGTAATCAGCATTGAAACCTGTCAGCTGCATGTCGTAGTCAAGGTAGAAATGCTTGCCTTCCATGGTCAGAGCTTCATTGTTCTCTTTATCGAAAAATACGGGAATTCTTGCTGTGATAATGTCGCTGCTACCCATGAAACCGCCAAAGAGTGCAAGCCATACTCCGGCATGGTTGAGCAGAAATCTCCATCTTTTATTTTTTCTGGTCCTAAATCCTTTTATGGTTATGGCAGCAAGATGTGAGAGTAAGATAAACAGTACCGATACAAAAATCCATGAGGACATGAAATTGTAGAATCCGAGGCGTCCTAATATACCTTCTTTATTTTCGGCATCTAAGACTGACAACTGTGGAAAAAGTCCAATAACTAATGTCCCACAAATGAAAAGAAACAGGCTGAATACTGTAGTTTTAGGAGAAACAAGAACTTTTGATATATTGTTGTTACAATTTTTTTTACGTAAAAATATGTATATGGAGTAAATCCATATTGCCCCAAGAATAATATTCAGTGGGAACTCAAAGAAATGGAACGGGAAATTTCCTGCAAAATATTGTATAATGGCAGCTGCCACTATAGGATATAATAATATCAGGTAGATATTTTTCGCCATTTTTGTGTCGTTTAAGTCTAAAAAACTGTTTTTGTATATTTGAGTGCAAAAATAGTAAAAACTATCTATTCTCAATATATTATTATATGAAAATTGTATTTGTTACAAAAAGGTAATAGAACTTGTCATATAAAAGCAGAAAAGCAATGATACCTATCTTGTGTATAAGAGTCATTGCTTTATTTAGATATAGTTTGAGTTGTATTACATACTTTTCAAGGCCTTGCAAAGTTGGTCTGGACATGAAGTATTCTTGTTTCCACAACGGATACCTTCAAGGCGAGAGATAACTTCATTTACTTCCATTCCTTTTACGAGCGAGCAGATGCCTTTAAGGTTTCCGTTGCATCCGCCCGTGAAGCTTACTTCCTTAATCTTGTTGTTCTCTACTTCAACCTCGATAAATGAACTGCATGTTCCCTGTGTTCTGTAGTTTATTTTCATTGTTTTTTCTTTTTATTGTATTATAAAAAAACAGATTTCACACGAAGAAAACTTTATGCGAAATCTGTTTCTGTCTGTATAATTAAGAATGATTACTCTTCTTCAGGCTTCATGTTAGTGTAAACATTCTGCACATCGTCGAATTCTTCAAGACGTTCTACCATCTTGTCGATAGTTTCGCGCTGTTCAGGAGTAACATCTTTCAAATCGTTAGGTACGTATGTGAACTCACCACCGACATCTTCGAAACCACATTCTTCCAAATGTTTCTGGATAAGAGAGTAGCTCTTAGGATCACCGTAGATAGTGATTGTTCCTTCTTCCGGATCTTCGTCGTATTCATCTTCTACGTTGTAGTCGATAAGGTCAAGGATAAGTTCTTCCATATCAAGACCGTCTTTCTTCTTGAATGTGAAAACGCACTTGTGGTCGAACAAGAATGCAAGCGAACCTGTTGTTCCAAGGTTACCTGAGAACTTATTGAATACTGAACGAACGTCAGCTACAGTACGTGTAGTGTTGTCTGTAAGAGTATCAACGAATACTGCAACTCCAAAAGGTCCGTATCCTTCGTATGTCATGCTCTTGTAGTCGCTCTGGTCTTTTCCCTGTGCATTCTTGATAGCACGTTCGATGTTGTCCTTCGGCATGTTTTCACGCTTGCAGACAGCGATGATAGAACGAAGTGTAGGGTTGTTTTCCGGTTCCGGACCACCTGCTTTTACTGCAATTGCAATTTGTTTACCCAGACGTGTAAAGGTCTTTGCCATGTGACCCCATCTTTTCAATTTGGCAGCTTTTCTATATTCAAACGCTCTTCCCATTGGTTTATAATTTTATATTGTTGTTATTTGTTTCTTGTTATTTTTGATTATTCTAAATAATCTGTATGCCGTGATGATAAACAATATCAGGAAAATACCTCCACCTATTGATGCACAAATTATTTTCCATGACGGATTTCCTTCCTGAAACAATGTATTCAAAGATACACCGATGAACAATAGTTGAATGTATAATGCAACTGTCAGTACTGCATTTTTCTTGTTAATATTTCCCATGACATTATAGTTTTATGTTATCTCAGTTTAGCGTCAAGCTTGTTCTGCAGGTTAGTGATAAGTTTCTGCATGAACTTGTCAATCTGCTTGTCGTTAAGAGTGGCATTCTCGTCTTGAAGCATGAAGCTTACTGCGTAGCTCTTTTTGCCTGCCTCGAGGTTCTTGCCTTCGTAAACGTCGAACAGTTCAACAGATTTCAAGAGTTTCTTGTCTGTTTCGTAAGCTATCTTTTCGATTTCAGCGAACTGTACTTTCTTGTCGATGAGCAATGCAAGGTCACGTTTTACTGCAGGGAACTTAGAGATTTCCTTATATGTTACTCTGTTACCCTTGATTGACTTCATCACTTCGTTCCAGCAGATGTCTGCAAAATAAACTTCATTGTCTATATCGAATGCTTTCTGAATCTTCTTACTTACTACTCCGAATGTAGCCAACAGTTTTCCTCCACGAGTGTGTACTGATATTGCTACAGAGTAGATATCGTCTGTAAGATTTCCGAATACAAGGCCACCGAAGTTTACACCAAGACGACGGAAGATATTGAGAACGTATGCCTTGAGTTCGTAAACAGATGAGTTTTCGTCTGCGTGTGCCCATGAGTTGCTTACGCGCTTACCTGTAACCCACATACCGAGGTGAAGTTCTTCAGAATATGCGGCAAGAATCTTTTCAGGGTTCTTTTTTTCTTCGTTGAAGTGGTAGCACTTACCGAATTCGAAGAATTTCAAATCTGCATTCTTACGGTTTGCATTGTGCTGGATGCTTTCAAGACCACCGAACAGCAGAGTTGCACGCATTACGTTCAAGTCGTTGCTCAACGGATTCATCAGGCGAACCAAGTTTTCAGGCTTGTAAGTTTCAAGTCCTTCGTAATAAGCAGCTGCAGTAAGCGAGTTGTTCATTATTTCATTGAATCCGCATCCTACAAGCTGTTCTGAAACGATGTTCTGAAGTTTTACAGACTTGTCTTCAGCACCCTTAACGTTGATGCTTGATTTCAGACTAGTAGGTATCTCTACATTGTTGTATCCATAGATACGGAGGATATCTTCCACTACGTCGCATGGACGCTGTACGTCAACACGATAAGGAGGAACAAGAAGAGAAAGACCTTCAGCTGTTTCGTTTACAATCTTCATTTCAAGACTGCTTACTATGCTCTTGATTGTTTCGGCTGGTATAACCTTTCCGATAAGGGTATTTACATAATCGTATGAAAGTTCGATAGCGAAATCAGCGATAGGAGCAGGGTAGTTGTCTTTGATTTCAGAAGCTATTTCACCGCCGGCAAGTTCTTTCACCAACATTGCAGCTTCTTTCAGTGCATAGATAGTGATGTTAGGGTCGATACCACGTTCGAAACGGAATGAAGAGTCTGTGCTCAGTCCGTGACGGCGTGCAGTCTTACGAACCCAAGTTGGGTTGAAGTATGCACTTTCAAGGAATACATCTGTAGTAGTTTCAGTAGTACCTGAATCAAGACCACCGAATACTCCGGCAATACACATTGGTTCTTCAGCGTTGCAAATCATGAGGTCGCGTTCAGACAAAGTGCGTTCCACTTCGTCAAGTGTTACGAATTTTGTACCTTCGGCACAAGTTCTTACTACGATTTTGCCACCTTTAATCTTGTTTGCATCGAAACAGTGCATTGGCTGTCCGTAAGCATGAAGTATATAGTTTGTAATATCGACGATATTGTTGATAGGGCGAACACCTATAAGGCGAAGTTTGTTCTGAAGCCATTCAGGACTTTCCTTTACGGTTACGTTCTTGATAGCAACTCCGGCATATCTTGGACATGCTTCAGTGTTTTCCACTTCGATGTCGATATTCAGATTGTTGCTGTCTACCTTGAATGCGTCTACAGAAGGACGTTTCAATTCAGCTTTATAACCATTTTGGATTAACCAAGCGTAAAGGTCACGAGCTACACCATAGTGTGAGCATGCATCCGAACGGTTAGGAGTAATGTCCACTTCAAGTACGTATTCGCTCTGAATGTTGTAGTATTCTTTTGCAGGAGTTCCCGGAACAGTGTCTGCAGGAAGAACGATGATACCATCGTGGCTTGTTCCCACACCGATTTCATCTTCTGCACAAATCATGCCGTTTGATTCTACGCCGCGGAGTTTTGATTTTTTGATAGTGAAACATTCGTCGCCATCGTAAAGTTTTGTTCCAAGAGTTGCTACGATTACTTTCTGACCTGCTGCAACGTTGGCTGCGCCACAAACAATCTGTACAGGCTCTCCCTGTCCCAAGTTTACGGTAGTAACGTGCATGTGGTCTGAGTTTGGATGAGGCTCACAAGTCAGGACTTCACCTACAACAAGTCCTTCAAGACCTCCTTTTATAGTCTGAACTTCCTCTACGCCTCCGGTTTCGAGACCGATTGAGGTAAGTGCGGCTGCTACTTCATCTGGAGTCAAATCGAAATTGACATATTCTTTCAGCCAGTTATAAGAAATATTCATATATAGATAGTTTTATGTATTTTTATGAATGATGTGCAAAGTTAATATAAATATTTGGTTTACAAGACTGCGTAAAAGTTTTTTTCTGAAATCAGAATGGTACATCTGGTAACGGTCCGCCAAACGGATTTCCATCCTGTACAGGAGCCATATCCGCAGGTGGGGGAGGTATGGAACCGTTTCCCTTGTTCATCTTCGAACGGATAACCGGTGTTGCATTCTCTTCGGTAGGTAACGGTACAATCATTTCGTCTTCAGGATTCTGGAATCTGGCAAATTCTCCTCGGAATCGTAGTAGTACGTCTCCTACTGCACCGTTACGGTGCTTAGCAATAATGATCTCGGCCATACCATGAAGGTCGTTACCCTTTTCGTCTGTATATATCTTGTAGTATTCAGGACGATGGATGAAGCAAACCATATCGGCATCCTGCTCGATGGCACCTGATTCACGAAGGTCGCTCAGCTGCGGACGCTTACCATCTACACCCTCACGGTTTTCTACACCACGGTTCAACTGACTCAGAGCTATGATAGGAATGTTCAATTCCTTGGCAAGCCCTTTGAGCGAACGTGATATGGTGCTGACTTCTTCCTGACGGCTGCCGAACGACATACCGCTGGCATTCATCAGCTGCAAGTAGTCGATGATGATTATTTTCACATCATGCTCTCTTACAAGTCGGCGCGCTTTTGTTCTTAGTTCGAATACAGACAATGAAGGGGTATCATCGACATATAGAGGAGCATCATACAGTTCCTTTATCTTATAGTCCAATTGTCCCCATTCGTATGGAGCGAGCTGTCCGCTCTTGATTTTCTCGCCCGGTATCTCACACACGTTTACAATCAAACGGTTGACCAACTGGACGTTACTCATTTCAAGCGAAAATAATGCTACCGGCACCTTATTGTTCACGGCTATGTTCTTGGCCATAGAAAGCACGAACGCGGTCTTACCCATGGCAGGACGTGCTGCAATGATTATAAGGTCGGAGTTCTGCCATCCGGAAGTCATTTTGTCTAGCTTGTGGAAACCGCTTGCAAGACCACTCAAACCGTCGGTACGTGCAGCTGCTGTACGAAGCATCTCATACGCTTCCTGTATCACAGGATTGATCTGCGTATAGTCCTTCTTCATGTTCTGCTGCGAGATTTCGAACAGACGTCCCTCGGCTTCCTGCATAATGTCGTCTACGTCTTCAGTCTCATCGAAAGCCTTTTTCTGTATGTTACTGGTGAAAGTTATAAGTTCTCTGGCAAGGTATTTCTGTGCTATTATGCGTGCGTGGTATACGATATGTGCAGACGATGCCATCATACCGCTCAATTGAGTGATGTAGAAAGGACCGCCCACTTCTTCAAGATGTCCTTTGAAGCGCAGGTGTTCTGTCACTGTAAGCAAGTCTATAGGCTTCTGCTGTATTGCAAGATCCGTTATGGCGGCATATATCAGCTGATGCCTGTGCTCATAGAAAGATTCCGGCTTAAGAATCTCACTTACAAGCGAGTATGCATCTTTTTCTATCATCAGTGCACCTAGTACAGCCTTCTCCAACTCAGGAGCCTGGGGCTGAAGGTGTCCGTATTCATCCGTAAGCTTTTCTTTGCTTACCTTTGTTGTTCGTGTGGGTCTTTTCTGTGTAGTAGCCATTATCTATGGTATAATTTTTTGCAAAGATAAGATTTTCCTATTTATAATTTAGGATAAACGTGAATAACTAATAGCAAAAAAAATGCTATTTCGTATTTTGGTGCTGACTATTGTCGGCAGAGCTGCCCACTATAGTCAGCAGTGCTGCTCACTATGGTCGACAGTGCTGCTCACTATGGTCGACAATGCTGCTCACTATGGTCGGCACCAGAAAATCTAGGTATAATTTTTTTGATCTCTCCAAAACGAAATGTGATTTTTATTAATTCTAATGTATAAAAAAATAGGAAGAAAGCCATATTGACTATCTTCCTACTTAAATATTCTTATAAAGACAATGATTATTTTACGGGGATTTTATCTATTCTACCCTGATGACGTCCGCCTTCAAATTCAGTATTGAAGAATTCTGTCATAATCTTGTCTGCCATTTCAGTATCAATGAATCTTCCCGGCATAACAAGAACATTTGCATTATTATGCTGGCGTGACAGTTTTGCTATTTCAGGAATCCAACAAAGTGCTGCACGTATTCCCTGATGTTTGTTCAATGTCATGCTTATACCTTCACCGCTACCACAAATGGCTATTCCAGGATAACATTCGCCAGCCTCTACAGCTTCTGCTAATGGATGTGCGAAGTCAGGATAATCACAACTAGCAGTGGAGTAAGTTCCAAAATCTTTGTATTCCAATCCTTTTGCTTCCAACCACTGCTTAACATATTCCTTCAATTCAAATCCTGCATGGTCGGATGCGAGTCCTATTGTTTTCATTATAACATTGCTTTTACTTGGTTATAAACATTTTCTGCTGTGAATCCCAGTTTTTCGTCCAATACCTTGTAAGGTGCAGAGAAACCGAATGATTCAAGACCCCAAACTTTTCCGTTAGGACCAACAAGTCCTTCAAGGTTTACAGGAAGACCTGCTGTAAGTCCGAATACTTTAGCTCCTGTAGGGATTACGCTTTCCTGATATTCCTTACTTTGGCTGCGGAACAGACCTTCAGATGGAACAGATACGATACGTGTCTTGATACCATCTTTTTTCAACAGTTCGGCACCGGCAACCAATGTTGAAACTTCAGAACCTGAAGCAACCATTATTACATCTGGAGTACCTTCTGAGTCAGTAACAATATATCCACCTTTAGCAGCTTCGGCATATTTAGTATTTTCAGGAAGGTCGTTAACATTCTGGCGAGAAAGAATTAAAGCTGTTGGAGTGTCAATGTTTTCCATCGCCAGTTTCCAAGCCTCTGCTGTTTCTTTAACATCTGCAGGACGAAGAACAAGCATAGAGTTCTTTCCGTGGTGGTTTTTCAGTTTTTCCATTAGACGAATCTGAGCTTCCTGCTCTACAGGTTCGTGAGTAGGACCGTCTTCACCTACACGGAACGCATCATGAGTCCATATGAACTTGACAGGCAATTGCATCAAAGCAGCCATACGTACTGCAGGTTTCATATAGTCTGAGAATACAAAGAATGTACCGCATGCAGCGATAACACCACCGTGAAGAGCCATACCAAGACAGCAGCACGCCATAGTAAGTTCGGCAACACCAGCCTGTAAGAATGCTCCACTGAAGTCACCTGACTGGAATGCATGAGTTTTCTTCAAGAAACCGTCAGTTTTGTCGGAGTTTGAAAGGTCTGCAGAAGAACAGATCATGTTAGGTACCTGTTCTGCAAGGATACTAAGAGCCGCAGCTGATGCGTTACGTGTAGCATCGTTGGCCTTGAGCTGTATTTTTGACCAGTCTACTTTTGGTGCATTTCCGCTGAACCATTCTTTGAGTTGGGTAGCCTTTTCCGGATTTGCAGCAGCCCATGCCTTTTCTTCTTCGTATCTTGCAGCAACGATTGTTTCAAGTTCCTGAGCACGTTTGGCATATATTTCTTTTACATCATCGAAGATAACGAATGGATTCTCAGGGTCAGCTCCCAGATTAATAATTGTATTTTTGTAAGCATCACCACCAAGAGGAGCACCGTGAGTCTTGCAACTGTTTTCGTATGAAGAATTGTCGTCCTTACGCGCACCCTTACCCATGATACATTTACCAATAATAAGAGTTGGACGTTTTGTTTCTGCTTTAGCTGCTTCTATGGCTTTGCGTATTTCGTCGCAGTCGTTACCGTTTATTTCAATAACGTACCAACCCCATGCACGGTATTTCATGGCAGTGTCTTCTGTCATTACTTCTTTTGTCTCAGTAGAAAGCTGGATATCGTTTGAGTCGTAGAACATGATAAGATTATCAAGTCCCAAATGACCTGCTATACGTCCGCTACCTTGTGATATTTCTTCCTGAATACCACCATCAGAAATATATGCGTAGATAGTTTCTTTAGCGAAAGTAGGGTTACCTGTACGTGCAGCAAGGAATTTGGCTGCAATAGCGGCACCCACAGCAAATGTATGTCCCTGTCCAAGTGGTCCGGATGTATTTTCAATACCGCGTTCTACATCAACTTCAGGATGTCCCGGAGTAGGTGAACCCCATTGACGGAACTCTTTCAACTCATCGATAGTGAATTTTCCGGCTAAAGCCAATTGTGAATACAGCATAGGAGACATGTGTCCCGGATCAAGGAAGAAACGGTCTCTTCCTTCCCATTTAGGATTTTTAGGGTCGTACTGCAGATATTCCGAATAAAGAACATTGATAAAGTCTGCACCACCCATAGCACCACCAGGGTGTCCTGACTTAGCTTTTTCTACCATTGAAGCTGCCAGAATACGGATATTGTCTGCAGCATGGTTCATTACTTGTTTGCTGTTCATATTAGTTTGTTATTTTATTGAATATTTTTTATCAGCTTTCTGTGTTATATGAATTTGGGAGCAAAAATATAACATTTATATGTAAAACACAACCTGAATAACAGCTTTTTTATCAATACTAAGATTGAATAATCAGTTATTCAGGTCGTTTTATACTTACTTATTGTCAATATTTATTGTTACTTTTTGTATTTCACAGCAGCTTCTTCAACAGGTATGCAAGCTTTGTAGTTTTCTATGTATTTGTTGAATCCTGCTACATCTTCTGCAGTAGGAGATACTTCTGTACCTGTATTTCCGGCAAATACCTTTTCATCCAGGAAGTCGGCAAGTGATTGTTTTTTGTCATTGTTTACTAAATAAGAACCAAGTAGTGCTATTCCCCATGCACCGCCTTCGCCTGCTGTTTCCATTACCGATATAGGAGAGTTGATGGCTGCGGCAAGAACTCTTTGTCCTACACCTTTAGTTCTGAACAGACCACCATGTCCTGTGATTCTGTCAACCTTGATTTTCTCTTCATTGAACAGGATGTCGTTACCTATTTTCAGCACTCCTACAGAAGCATACAGATGTGCGCGCATGAAGTTGGCAAGGTTGAATTTATCACTTGCATTACGAACGAATAGCGGGCGGCCTTCTTCAAGTCCTGTTACAGGTTCGCCTGAGAAGTAGTTGTATGAGATAAGTCCGCCGCAGTCTGCATCACCTTTCAGGGCGTTGTTGTAAAGTTTTCCGAATATCTCGTCCATATCTACAGGAATGCCCATCAGCTCCTGATATTCCTTGAAGATGTTTACCCATGCGTTTAGGTCGGAAGTACAGTTGTTGCAGTGAACCATTGCCACAAGGCTTCCGTCAGGAGTAGTGACCATATCAATCATTTCGTATGGTTTAGACAAGTCTTTTTCCAATACAATCATTGAGAAAGAAGAAGTACCTGCAGATACGTTGCCTGTGCGCTGTTTAACAGCATTTGTAGCTACCATACCAGTTCCGGCATCGCCTTCAGGAGGACAAACAGGGATACCTGCTTTCAGATGTCCTGACACGTCGAGCATTTTTGCACCTTTTTCTGTAAGGCAACCTGCATTTTCGCCAGCCAGAAGGACTTTAGGAAGAATATCTTCAAGAGTCCAGTTAAATCCGTATGGAGCTACGAGATTGTTGAATTTCTTTACCATTTCGGCAGAATAGTTCTTTGTTTCGGGATTGATAGGCAGCATACCGGATGCATCACCTATTCCAAGAACTTTTTCCCCTGTTATCTGCCAGTGTACATATCCTGCCAATGTTGTTAGGAATGTTATGTCTTTTACGTGTTCTTCCTTATTGAGGATAGCCTGATAGAGATGTGATATACTCCATCTCAAAGGAATGTTATATACGAACAGTTCAGACAATTCTGCGGCAGCCTTACCTGTGTTGGTGTTTCTCCATGTGCGGAAAGGTACGAGGATTTCTTCTTTGTCGTTGAAAGCCATATAGCCGTGCATCATTGCGCTCACACCAATTGCAGCCAGAGTTTCAATTTCAATTCCGTATTCCTTGTTTACGTTTGCGCGGAGGTTTGCATAACAGTCCTGTACTCCGTTCCATATAGCATCAATACTATATGTCCACAAACCGTTTTCAAGTTGGTTTTCCCATGTGTGGCTTCCTTGTGCGATAGGCTTGTTTTCTTCGTCTATCAATACAGCCTTGATTCTTGTAGAACCGAATTCGATACCCAAAATGGCTTTCCCGCTTTCTATTGTTGATTTAGCATTAAGACTCATAGATTTTAAGTTTTTAAGTTCTAAAAAAATAAAAGTGCTACAAACGATTGCTCGCCGAGCACTTTTAATTAAGGCAATATAATCAATTTATTAGCAAAGAGCTTTGTTCAGCATGTAGTAAACTTCATTCATGCGAAGCTCTTTCTTGAACTCACTGATAGTAGTATCTTTGTTGATATGAACCATTTCGATACCTGCGATTTCTGCATAGTCTTCCCAGTATTCTGCTGTCAGATCGTATGAGAAGCAAGAGTGGTGAGTACCACCTGCAAGAATCCATGCACCAGCACCTGTTTCGAAGTCAGGCATTGGTTTCCAAAGAGCGGAAGCAACAGGAAGTTTTGGCAATGGTTTTGGTTCGATACATTCTACATCGTTTACGATGAGACGGAAACGGTTTCCGAGGTCAACAACTGTAGCTGTACATCCTGTTCCGACTTT
Organism: uncultured Bacteroides sp.; assembly: GCF_937912035.1. Lineage (GTDB taxonomy): Bacteria > Bacteroidota > Bacteroidia > Bacteroidales > Bacteroidaceae > Phocaeicola. The sequence goes on along the minus strand of NZ_CALDPF010000043.1, from coordinate 119,531 downwards.
AGATGTAAACACAAGGCGTGCAGTCTGGCTCTTGCGGATACCAATGCCGAGGAAGTGAACTTCCAGACGAGGTTTCTTGGCTGCTATTAACGGACAAACTTCCAGCATATGTGCCTGAAGGATTGAGCTGTTTTTGCCATCGAAGTTCAGAGTATAGTCTTCAAGGAATGAGCAACCGTTTGCAAGTCCCTGATTCATTACCCATACAGTGCGGTAGAGAGCTGCTGATTTCCAGTCACCTTCAGCACCGAAGCCGTAGCCTTCTGCCATAAGACGCTGTGAAGCAAGACCCGGAATCTGGTCGAAATGGCTGCCGTCTGTCTGTCCGAGGTCGTCGAAGTTTGTAGTGAAACCTTTGGCACCTTTAGCTTTCAGGATAGCACGAAGAGCAAGTTCTGCCTTAGCTGCATTCCATACTTTCTGATATGCTTCAGTTGACTTGTCTTCAAGTTCTGCATCATGGTCATATTCGCTGAAGTAAGTTTTAACCAAAGCTTCAACTTCTTCGTCCTTGATATTCTTGTGATATTCCATCAGTTCGCTTACTGGGCAATAGTCAACGTGGTAACCCATGCGCTGTTCAGCTTCAACTTTGTCACCGTCTGTTACGGCTACATTGTTCATCTGGTCGCCGAAACGTAAAATAAGCATATCCTGAGAATCAGCCCAAGCAGCACATACTCTCATCCAAACAGCAATCTTGCTGAGTGTTTCTTCGTCTTTCCAGTAGCCTACAACCACCTTGCGGCGAACACGCATACGAGTGCAGATATGACCGAACTCACGGTCGCCATGTGCGCTCTGGTTAAGGTTCATGAAGTCCATGTCCATAGTGTCCCAAGGAATTTCCTTGTTGAACTGAGTGTGTAGGTGCAGCAAAGGTTTCTTCAACTGCTGAAGTCCGTGAATCCACATCTTGGCAGGAGAGAATGTATGCATCCATGTGATTACACCGATACATTTTTCATCATTGTTTGCTGCCTTGAATACTGCTTCTACTTCTTTTGAAGAATTTGCAGTGCCTTTATATACAACCTTAACAGGAAGTTTTCCACTTTCGTTAAGACCTGCTACCATTTCATTACTGTGTGCATCGACTGCTATTACTGCGTCGCCTCCGTAAAGGAGCTGTGCTCCGGTTACGAACCATACTTCATACTGACTGAATGCGTTCATAATTTTTTATTTTATTAATAGGTAATAATTTGTTTATTTCAGTATTTATTAATTTCAGATGTTTTTACTTTTTCTGTCCGTAGTAAGCGTTAGGACCATGCTTGCGGTTGAAGTGTTTTTCCACCAGCAGAGGATTCATCGTAAGGTTTGGGTTAGCTGCATATGCAATGCTTGCCATTTTGGCTACCTGTTCCATAACTACGGCATTATGAACTGCATCGTTGGCATCCTTACCCCATGAGAAAGGACCGTGGTTCTTCACTAATACTCCCGGAGTGTGTATCGGATTCATTCCTTCGAAACGTTTTACTATCACATTTCCTGTTTCCTTTTCGTATTCACCTTTCACTTCTTCTTCTGTCATATCTGCAGTGCAAGGAATAGCTTCGTGGAAATAGTCGGCATGAGTTGTTCCTATGTTTGGAATGTCAAGTCCGGCCTGTGCCCAGGCTGTGGCATAAGTGGAGTGAGTATGTACCACACCGCCAATTTCAGGGAATGCCTTATAAAGTACAAGGTGAGTAGGAGTGTCGCTTGACGGACGAAGATTGCCTTCTACTACTTTGCCTTCCAGATCAACTACTACCATGTCTTCTGCTTTCATCTCGTCGTATGAAACGCCACTAGGCTTGATTACTACAAGTCCTGTTTCGCGGTCAATGGCAGAAACGTTTCCCCAAGTGAAAATAACAAGTCCATGTTTCACCAAATCAAGATTGGCATGGAATACTTTTTCTTTTAATGCTTCTAACATATTTGAGTTCTTTTTTTAAGTCAAATTTTGAATTTCGGATCCTTTTCGTATGCCTTGTCATTAAATTTGAACAGGCGTGCACCTCTTTTCGATCCGGTTTTGTCTATTTTGTCTGTCTGTTCTATAAAGTCCATTTCGGCTATGCGCTTGCGGAAGTTTCTCTTGTCCATGGTTTCACCATAAATGGCTTCATAAAGATTTTGCAGTTGTGTCAGGGTGAACAGTTCAGGTAGCAGATTGAATCCTATCGGTTTGTGCGAAGCTTTTTCTTTCATCATCTTTCTGGCTTTTCTTACCATTTCCGAATGATCGAAAATCAGTTCAGGCACTTCATTGATATTAACCCAATGTGCGTTGTGTTGCTGTACCAGTTCACGGTCGTATTCATTTATGTTTATCAGTGCGTAGTATGCAAGTGATATGACACGTTCTCCAGGATCTCTGTCTACTGCACCGAATGCGCCTATTTGTTCCATGTAAACATTCTCAAGTCCTGTCAGTTCACTCAATACACGTTTCGCTGCATCGTCTGCACTTTCGTTTTCCTGTATAAATCCTCCCATAAGAGACCATTTCCCTTTAGCCGGCTCAAAATTTCTCTTTAGCAGGAGGAGATTCAGTTCGCCTTTGTCAAAACCGAATATAATACAGTCTATGCCGACGTAGAATTTTGGATTTTGTTTGTAATATGCTGTCATGTAAGTACAGATTTTATATTGTTCTACATTTTTTCGAATACAAATGTAGAACAATATTTATTCTTTTTACCAGAAATAAGCGTAGAATAATCCGCAAAGGAGTATAACTCCAAGTGATGCTATTACATCCCACTTATTCCAGCTCTTTCTGATAAGTTCCTTGTAACTACCTGTGAATGTTATAGCTTCAATCTGCTGTGCAGAAGGTTTTGGGGTGAAACATGACACTACAGCCATCATTATCATCAGGAATACCAGTAACCATATTTCAAAAATCAACCAGTTAGTCTGCCAGAACCATGCTGTAGCATCCCAAAACGCTCCTTCCATTGTTGCTGAACCGCTTTTTGTTATTACGTTAGTAACGAGCCTTACCATGCCAATGATGAAACCTCCGATAAGTCCCCATTCGCCAGCCTTAGGAGTGATTTTCTTAGAGAAAATACCTAGTGTAAATACTGCTACCATTGCAGGTGCCAACAGTGATTGGATGTCTTGCAGATAGCTGTAGAGATTATCCATGTTCATCATGATAGGTAACCATAGCAATCCGAGGATAACAACTACTACTGTAGCTACTCGTCCTACGAATACATAGTGTGCTTCGCTCTTGCCCTGACGCATTGGTTTGTAGAAGTCTTCTGTAAACAGAGTTGCACAACTGTTGAAGAACGCTGCCAGAGATGTAACCAAGGCACATATGAAACCGATTGTTACCAATCCTTTCACACCTGCAGGAAGAATATTTTTCACCATCATTGCAAATGCTCCGTCAGTGTCGTGCTGGTTTGTAAGATCCATTACAATACCACTGTTTGGATCTTGTGCCAAGGCTACAGCTACCATACCTGGGATAAGGAACATGAAAACAGGAAGAAGTTTGAAATAACCGGCAGCGATACTACCTCTGCGGGCACGTTTCATTACTACGTCGTCCGATTCGCCTTTCTGCTGTCCAAGTACACGCTGAACAATATGCTGGTCAGTACACCAGTACCAGAAACCGATGATAGATGCTCCGATGAATACTGCAAATCCAGGGAATTTAGGATACATAGGATCACCTTCATCCCAGTGGAACATGTGGTTTATTCCATATCCGTCGTGAGCGGAACGTGCGTAATCCATCATGTTGCTCCATCCGTCGGCTATGCTTCCTTGTCCAAGTGCAGACAATCCGAGGAATAGAACAAGGAATGAACCGATAATCAGGATAGGGGTCTGTATAGCTGACATTGTCATCACACCTTTCATGCCACCCAATACTGTAAATACGGCTGTAATTGCAATCAGTCCCAAAGCTCCCCACCAGAAAGGAAGTCCGAGCAGATATTCGAAGAAGATACCACCGGTGAAAGCTGTTACACTCACTTTTGTGAGAATATAGGCTATAAGTGTGATGATGCTCAACCATGAGCCTGTTCTCTGAGTGTAGCGGTATTTCAAGAAATCCGGCATAGTGATTATCTTACCCATTTTATTGTTAAGTAACTGATAGAATGGCACAAATAGCCAGCCGAGGATAAGAATCATCCAACCTTGCATTTCCCAGTGTGCCATACCCACGCCGTCTTTAGCTCCTGTTCCTGCAAGACCTACTAAGTGTTCTGAACCTATATTAGCAGCAAAAATTGCGGCTCCTATGACATACCAAGGTTCTCCTTTACCAAATAAATAATCCTGACTGTCTGCTCCTTGCATTGCAAGTTTGTCTTTTCTTACCGCGCGCCAGACGGCCCATGCTACTCCCAATATTCCTATGATTAGTACTAACCAGTCCAACCATATAAATTCTTTTGAACTCCAATTCATAATGATAATGTGTTTTTATGATATTAAGCTATATGTTATTTCTCTACTCCAAATTTGAATACACAATGGCTGTAATATTTTTCTCCTGGTTTAAGGATTACCGATGGCCATTGTGTTTTGTTTGGGCTGTCTGGATAATGTTGCGTCTCAAGACAAACTGAAGCACGCTGTGGATAAGCCACACCATTTTTCCCTTTTACCTCACCTGTAAGGAAATTGCCTGTATAAACTTGAATACCAGGTTCATTAGTGTAAACCTCAAGTGTTATGCCACTTGTAGGACTTGTAAGTTTAGCTGCAACTTTTGTATCGTTACCTTTTGTGGATAATACCCAGTTATGGTCAAAACCATTTCCGAATTTTATCTGTTCATTATCAAACGCTGTTACGTCTGGAGCTATTGTCTTAGGTGTGTTGAAGTCGAAAGGAGTTTCTTTAACAGCCATCATTTCACCGGTAGTCATGAATGTACTGTCTACAGGAGTGATGCTGTCTGCTGCTACGTAAAGGATATGATCAGTTGCAGGTTTTGACATGTCTCCACTAAGGTTGAAATATGAGTGGTTTGTCATATTGATAACTGTAGTTTTATCGGTTGTGGCGTCATATTTTATGTCTATAGCATTATCTGAAGTTAAAGTATAAGTAACATTTGCAGTTATGTTTCCAGGGAAATTGTTATCACCATCAGCTGATTTCATTGTAAGTACAATTGTGCTATCATTGGTCTGATTGGCCTCATAAACCTGATATTGCCAACCGGTAGGACCTCCGTGTAGGCAGTGACCGAAATTGTTTGTCGGAAGTTGAATTTCCTGTCCGTCAATGTTGATTTTACCTTTATTTATACGGTTTGCATATCTTCCTATGCTTGCTCCGAAATCACTTGGTATATTTTGATAATCATTAATATTATCGAATCCAAGAACAACATCTGTCATTTTCCCGTTTCTGTCCGGTACCATTATTGAAACAATTCTACCACCAAAATTCGTTACACAAACTTCCATTCCATTTTTGTTTGTGAGAGTGTAAAGATCCGTTTTTTTACTACCGTCAATTGTAGTCTCAAAATTACTTGGGTTAAGTCCTGACAGTGTAAGTTCTGCTTTCTTCTCTTGTGAGGTACATCCGCTTAGTATAATTACGGCAGTACCGATACTTAAAAATGACTTTTTCATGTTTCTCATTATATGTTTATATGGTATTGTCTTTTAAACGGTGTAAAAGTAACACTTATTTCTTTATCTTGTTCTTGTATAAATATGTTTTACAACATTGAAGTGTTTATTTTACACTATTTGTAGTAAAATATTATCATTTACTTGATAAATAAGATTATAAAAAGGCAGAGGATGTGTCTTTGAAGTGAGATAACATCTTGAATTTTAATAATTAATAGATTATTTCTCTGGAAAAACTGATTTTAGATGTATTTTTGTAACTTGAGAAGATTAAATTAATAATAGCTTATGATGATTTATATATCTTGTGCTAAGACAATGACAGAACGCACTAAAAAAGAAGTCCCTTTTACAACAACTCCTATGTTTTATGAAGAGGCAGCATGTAATATCAGAAGTTTATCGCAATTCAGCAGCAGTGAGATTTCCCGAATGTTGAGAATAAACTCAAAATTGGCGGCAGAGAATTATTTTAGATTTCAGAATTTCTTTTCGGAAGACAATAATGGATTACCTGCCATATTGTCTTACACAGGTATGGTTTTCAAACGTTTGTATGTAAATTATTTTACGGATGAGGATTTTAATTATGCACAGGAGCATTTACTTATTACATCATTTCTTTATGGATTGTTGCGTCCTTTGGATATTATAAAGAAATATCGTCTGGAAGGAGATGTACGATTGCCGGAGAGGGGTGGTATTACGATGTTTGATTTTTGGAAACCAGTATTGACAGATTTTTTTATAAATGAAATAAAGAATCAGGGAGGTATCCTTATAAATCTGGCAAGCAATGAGATGAAAGATCTGTTTGACTGGAAGCGAGTATGTCGTGAAGTAAATGTAATAACTCCGGACTTTTATGTATATAAGAATGGGAAATTATCAACTGTTGTGATTTATGCTAAAATGTGTCGTGGAGAAATGACTCGCTTTCTTTTGAAGAATAGGATAGAGAATCCTGAACAGATGAAGTTGTTTGAATGGGAGGGATTTTGTTTTAATGAAAAAGAGAGTACAAATAACCATTTGGTGTTTACTATGGGGTGATATTCGTTTAAATACTATTCAAAACCTTTTTAAAAGGTTTTGTAAGATGTTTATGTACATAAAAAATCCAGGTTAATGTATCTTATTCAGATGAATTAACCTGGAAAATTATTTTTAAATAGAAACGTATGTCGAATGGTTTATTCTTACTTTATACCTATTCAGTCTGTTACTGGAATCAGTTTTATTTTTATCGTTGTTTTTGAGTTTGCCTTAATGTTTACATTTGCAGTCACACGGCAAGAACCCGGATTTGGCGTGTCATAATCATGGTCAGGAGTGTTATCAAGAATCTTGAATGAAGCCATTACTGGTGATTCGATTACCATACGCAGACGTTTACCTTCTTTATTAAGTTCCAGATTCCTGTCATCAATAATTTTTGGAGATGCTGTAGTAAACATAGTCCAGCGAACATTGGCATCTTGTTCGCCTGTTCTGAGTTCGTCGGTAATAGTTAGATACTCATTATTGTTCAATACTATTTTTCGTACGGCCTTTTTTAGGTTACCGGCAAATAGAGGAGACAGATCGAGTTCTGCACCTAGTTGGGATTTTTTGTTTATTATTTTATTTATAGGTACGAAAGCATCTGCTATATGTTTTTCTTCATTTACAGTTAGTGTATTATGCACAAAATTATTATATCTGAATACATCCCAACGTTGTCCCTTCTGGCTGCTGTCCCATAAGTTCACACCTTTCTGTTCAAGAGAATTGTATTCCTGCATTCCCATGTCTTGAGCCCATCTGACTCCCATGGCTTCGAATACAAATGAACCGGCATCCATGTGACCATGACTTTCTTTTGCTTTACCGCCTTTTATGCCAAGATAACATCCTTTACCATATTCCCAATTCGTCCTTACAAGGACTACCGGGGTTTTTCCGTTGCCATACCATATATTTTCTTTCGGCTGTTCAATCTTGTTAATATCAATATGGGAACCATATATGAGCGAAAGAGGAAGAAAACGTTCTTCTTCAGCTGTAAAGCGTGAATTATTGTCCCTTAAAAACTCTATTTCATTCCATAATAATGAAGGATCATTCTGATGATCAGCAAACCAGAATTGTGCTGGGAATGCCTGTTTAGTTTCACGAGCATCACTGAAGTTGAATGCCAGTCCCGTTGTACCTGCCATATATAGCATATACTTTGAGGATTCCATGAAACCAGGGTAGTCACAAAGTCCAGCGTCAGTGTTCAGGGCAGATTCCAAAGCTGCAATAAGAAATACATTAAAAGTTGTACCATATCCCCAGTAATTGTATCCCTCAGGATAGTTGCCGTCAGGAGCATATCCTTTCACACAAGTGCCTAATGTCTGTAAAGCTCTTTCAATCATGAAAGAAGAATCATCCTGTGCTTCTTCGAAAATTGATAATGCTCCCAGTACCATACCGGCATTGCATACCTGATTCCAATTGTTGGAAGATTTCAGGAACCAGTTATAGCGTTTGTCTTTTGAAGGTACAAACCCTTTACTGATTATGGATTCCTTTATCATTTTTTTGCTGTCATCCCGCAAGCAATCAAACAGCCAGTCATATCCTATAGCCAGAGCCAAAGTCATTTCTCCCACATCAAGAAAATGTGAGGGGTTCCAGTCGTCGAACATGCAAATAGCTCGCATTTCCTGTTCTGCCCTTAAGGCATAGATTCTTTCATTTGTCATTCTATATGAAAAAGACAGATAAAATATTCTTTTGATAGCTTCGCGAGAAACAGATAACAAGCGTCTTCCGGTCATCTGATGTTTAAGCGTTGGTGTGACTAGATAATTATCAGATTGATCTACAATATAATCATAAATACGTTTAAATTCCGGATGCATTTCAACAGCATTCATGATTCCTTTTTCACCACCTTTGTGGAGAAACAATCTTGGATGAGGATTAATGGTAGAATAATCAATAGAAACACTTTGTTGGTTTTGTGAATTTACTATGATACAACATAGTAACATTAATGATAGTAACAGATATTTTTTCATACGTAAATATTAAGCGTCCTACACATAAAGTAGGACAGGTTTATACTAAAATTGATATAAAACCGAGTGTTTTGACAAAAGAAAGATTAGCATTCATGAAAACACAAATGCGGCTATTATACGATGACAAATAGCAACAGCTAAGAATTTAAAAGTTTCATACACGTGTACATAAGTCACAATCTTTGGCGCTTAGCTGTTGAGACCAATTTCATTTTCGGACTATGGTAATTCCAGTAAAAGTCGGCCTTTGGTCTGTATTGTTAATTGGGTGTTACTGCTTGTGGAACTTTAGTAAGCGAGACATTGTATCCAAGCTTTTTAAGTTCGGAAGACAAATATACCTTGCGTTTCTGCTCTATCTTGGATTGCATATATTGTGCACCAAGCTCATGGTAACGGGCTCCCGTACTCAGTATAAGATAAACGGATATCAACTGAGAATGTCCCACTGCAATCAAGGCACGTTTTTTCCCTCTGCGGGCAGCTATACGATGGTATCTCTCACTGAAAAACGTATTCTTTGTACGGGTCGCAGCCCATGCGGCTTCTGTGATTACCGCCTTTACCTGTTTGTTTCCGTGAGTGATTCGTGCGCTTTTTTTGCCAGCACTCTCGTTGTTACCCGGAGAAAGACCGGCCCAGGACGAAAGATGCTTTTCTGAAGGGAAGTGGGACATGTCAAGACCTATCTCAGAAACCAGATCCTCTACAACCTTGGTGCTAAAACCGGGAATCTCCCTGAGAAGTTCAAGGACATTCTCGTACTTGGACAACAGTCTCTTTATACATTCGGACAAATCATCAACTAAAGTCTGAGTCTGGTCTATATCCTTTCGGATTATCTGAAGAAGATAAATGTGATGCTCTTCAACAAAACCGGTACACGCTTCCAACAACTCTTCCGGACTGGCTGACAGTTTTCAGTGGTAAACTGACTTTATATCATCAAGAGTAAGGACTTTACCTTCACAAAGCATATCAATAAGAGAAGTAGCTGTCGTACCGCTTGTATTGCTTACTACACCTGAAAGCTTGATGTTGCAGTCTTCAAGAATACGCATCATACGGTTCTTCTCTGAAGCTATCTGCTGAATAAGCTTGTTCCGGTAGCGAGTCAGGTCACGAAGCTGACGCTGCTCCTTGGGAGGAATATAGCTCGGCTTGAGAAGACCTGCCAAAAGAAGCTTGCAGATCCATTCGCTGTCCATCTTGTCTGTCTTGTGACCCGGAACATTCTTAATGTGACGGGCATTGACTATCCAGACATTGGGAATGGAATCTTCAAGTACCTTATAAACAGGTTTCCAGTAAACACCGGTACTTTCCATTGCCACATGCGTTATACCATTGGACAATAGCCATTCTTTCAATTCATTCAAAGAACTCGTGAAGGTTTTGAATGAGCGGGTATCACATTGGATGCCTACTCCGTCTATTGTCGCCACCACAACCTTCAGATGGACGTCGATACCGCAAGCACGCTGTATCAACTGAGGGAATGTCACTTCTGCCATAACTGATACATTTGTTACACTATACAAAGGTAACTTCAGCTTGACTATTTACATTCTCTTTGGCGTGATTTTTTTATCTCATGGGAATTTCATTTGAAATAACATTTAATGAGGAATGGATTATCTTCTTCAGTACAATTCTTAATTTTGTCAAGTTCATTTTTATTCAATATATTCCTATAAGCATTCAAGTCCTCATACGATGCTATTGATAATAAAAAATCATCGCAAAAATACATTGGATTTAGAATAATACCTTCTTTTGTTTCACGGAAGAAGAAACTTTTACCATCAGATTTCCTATAAAATAAGTGTTTTCTGCCTGTTGGGGTAAATCCATAGACAATCATAGTATAGTAATATTTGTCAGTTTGCCTATTTCCCACAAAACAATAAGGAATGGTTTTTCTTTCCAGTAAATCCATAAGTTCGTTCCTTTCCTGTATGTTCCCTTTTTCTTTTAATGAAAATCCAAAATCTTCTATCAAATAGTTTTCACTACCGAAATCCCATTGGTAAGCTACTTGTATATTGTTTAGACTGAACTTGTAAACCTGATGTTGGAAAGGACGTGAAAAAAACAATTCTTCTCTATATTTATGGAAAGCTCGTGGGTATAGAAACATTGTATTAGGATTTCCTTTCCAATATTCTCGAACACATTGTAACGAGTCTTTTGATATTAAGCTTATTCCACTTTCTTCATCGCTTATAGGAAGTGTCCATGTTACGAAGTAATTTTCATAATCCATTATAGCCTGATAGTTTGATTTCTCAGGAAGCTGCAAACGTTTGATGAAATCTCCTTCAGAGTTGTATACAAATATTTCCTGAAAAGGTGATAGAAGACAGATATTTCCGTTCCGTGAATCATTTATAACATCATATACTTCCCTGTATTCACCTACTCCTTCTCCTCTTTTACCTACTTGCCTTATAAACTTCCCGTCTTTATCGAATAGAAACAAGGCATTACGTTTATGATCAAATACTTCGTAATGTTCGTTCGTACACAATACCTTATCAGGAAAGATAAGTAGACAAGAATCGTTCGTTTCCAGAGGAATAATTTCAAGTTGTTTGAACAAGTCCTTTATTGAAACCTCCTGTTTTTCCAATGATACTTTCAGTAAAGGATAATCACTTTTTCTTTCCTTCTCTGAACATGAACAAAATAATAGTAGCAATATGCAAAAGGTTGTTATATTCATTTCATTTTGTATTTAATTTTAGAACTGAGGCTAAAATACATTGTTTTAGGCAAAAAAGCAAATAGTATTGTTTATTTCTAAAAAAATATGTGGACATTACTTGTAACAGTTTATCATTAGTAATTAATGATTATACTATTATACGATTTGGATGAATAATAATATATTTTGCTTATAGAAGTCAATTACATTTTCTGCTTGTCACTTTTTATTCGTATTTTTGTATCCGTTAAAAAAAGGATAGGAGACTATATGTTGTCGGTGAAACCTCAGTTTTTGATTGGTGCTGCTGCTTCAGGAAGCGGAAAAACTACGTTTACGATGGGATTATTGCGCGTTCTCAAAAGAAAGGGAATGCGTGTACAACCGTTTAAATGCGGTCCAGATTACATTGACGGAAAATTTCATACAATAGCCGCTGGAAGGGAATCTGTAAATTTAGATACTTGGATGGCTTCTGAACGTCACGTGGGTGAGGTTTATTTTCATTACGCTGAAGACGCGTCGGTGTGTGTGGTTGAAGGTGTGATGGGCCTGTTCGACGGTTATGACAGAATGAAAGGAAGTAGTGCGGAGATTGCTGCATTGCTGAAACTGCCTGTTGTGGTGGTTCTTAATGCCCGATCTTCAGCATATACGGTTGCCGCTATATTGTATGGATTGAAGAATTTTATGCCTGGTGTGGAAGTGGCAGGAGTAGTATTCAATCAAGTGGGTTCGGCCTCACATTATTCGTATCTTAAGGCTGCCTGTGACGATGTGGGCATGGTCGATCTTGGGTATTTACCCAAAGTCTCTGATATAGAGATTCCCTCAAGACATCTTGGACTGACTATAGGAAAGGAGAATGAAATAGATGCATTGTCCGACAAGGTGGCGGATATGATAGAACAGTATGTGGATGTGGAACGTCTGCTGGAGATTTCTTCCCGCTCATTGGATACAAAAGGTGTAATCTCAGATGTTTTGATTGAAACAAACGGCGGTTATGACCGTCCGAAAATAGCCTTGGCAAAGGATGCCGCTTTCAATTTTATCTATAAGGAAAATATTGATGTTCTTTCAAAGAAAGCAGATATAGTGACTTTCAGTCCTCTGGCAGGTGATGAATTGCCTCAGGCTGATTATGTATATTTGCCGGGCGGATATCCGGAATTTTTTGTCGGAGAACTTAGTGATAATATACGGCTGGGAGAGCAGTTGAGGTCTTTTGCCGGGAATGGAGGACGTATTTTTGCCGAGTGTGGAGGTATGATGTATCTTTGCAGGAAACTTGTAGCACAGGAAGGAGTTTCGTATCCTATGTCGGGAGTGTTGCCTTTTGAATGTACTCTGGAAAAAATGCGTCTGCATTTGGGATACCGTACGGCTGATTATCGCGGAATGCGGCTTAAAGGGCATGAGTTTCATTATTCATCTATCGTAGAACCGGACATGTTGCCTTCCGATGTATGCCAGTACAATGTGAAAGGTTCGGCTGTGGATACACCTCTGTATCGCTATAAGAATGTGATAGCCGGATATACACACTGGTATTGGGGCGAAAATGATTTCTTTAAACTTTGGGATTGAAAAAGGATTGGATTATGAGAAAGATATATACACGGACGGGTGATGAAGGAATGACAGGTATCCACGGTGGAGAACGTGTACCGAAAGATGACATCCGCATAGAGGCTAACGGTTGCCTTGACGAACTGAATACACTGTTCGGCATTATACGAAGTATGCTTTCTGAAACTGACGAATGGCAGGAAAAGCTTTATTTTATACAGCGCAACATGATGATAGTGATGAGTCATGTGGCCACACCTTCTGCAATCAGGGACAGGAATCCTAATGAACTGCCTCAGGATTTGGACAAGTTTTGTGAAGATTGGATGGACGAAATGATGCCTCAGATTGAGGATAACGGATATTTCATCCTGCCGGGAGGTACACCGCTGGCAGCCCAGTTGCAGTATGCAAGGGCAGTAGCACGCAGGGCAGAGCGCAGGCTGTGGACCCTTGACCGTTCTGATGCCGTGCCGCGCGAGATCCTTCGGTTCATAAACCGGTTGTCGGACTTGCTTTTTGTCATGGCCAGGTTCGAGATGCAAAGGCAGCAATGGCAGGAAGAAAAATGGTTGAAATTTTCTTACAAAAGAAAGAAAAAAGATTCTGATCAATAATAATCAAACTTAGAAATCAATGACTATACATATCAAACGATTACATCCTTTGATGCTGGCGGGTACAGGCAGTGATGTGGGTAAAAGTGTTCTGGCAACGGCATTGTGCAGGATTTTCCTGCAGGACGGTTATTGTCCGGCTCCTTTCAAGGCACAGAATATGGCTCTCAATTCGTATGCTACTCCCGAAGGGCTGGAGATAGGCAGGGCGCAGGCTGTACAGGCGGAGGCTGCAGGCGTGCCGTGTCATACGGATATGAACCCTCTGCTGCTGAAACCAAGCTCGGACCATACATCGCAAGTGGTATTGAACGGGAAGCCTATAGGTAACCGCAGTGCGTACGAATATTTCCGCAAGGAGGGAAGGGACGAGTTGCGCCGTGAGGTATGTGCCGCTTTCGACAGACTGGCGGCGCGTTATAATCCTATAGTGATGGAAGGTGCGGGAAGTATCTCCGAAATTAATCTTAGGAATACGGATCTTGTCAATATGCCGATGGCAAGGTATGCCGATGCGGATGTAATTCTAGTGGCTGATATCGACCGTGGCGGTGTGTTTGCCAGTGCTTACGGCTCTATTGCACTGCAGTTGCCGGAAGACCGTAAGCGCATAAAGGGAATAATAGTAAACAAGTTCCGTGGTGACTTACGCCTGTTTGAATCTGGTGTGAAAATGATGGAAGAGACTTGCGGTGTGCCGGTGCTTGGCGTGATTCCTTATTATAAGGATATCTATATAGAAGAGGAGGACTCTTTGGAATTGCAGCAGAAACAGCGTGCGGCAGTAAGCGGAAAGGTCAACATAGCGGTCGTACTGTTGCGTCATTTGTCAAACTTTACTGATTTCAATCGTTTGGAGCGGGACGAGCGTGTAAATCTGTATTATACCAATAATACCGAGGAGATAAGCAAGGCTGACATAGTGATATTGCCTGGAACAAAAAGTACTCTGGATGATTTGCTGGAGCTGCGCCGGAACGGGGTGGCCGAGGCTGTAGTCAGGGCGGCACGAAACGGAGCAACCGTTTTCGGTATCTGTGGAGGTTATCAGATGATGGGACTGTCTGTAGAAGATCCGGACGGCGTGGAAGGAGGAATAAGCCGTTTGCCGGGACTTGGACTGTTGCCTGTTTCTACTGTCATGCAGTCGGAAAAGGTTACACGCCAGACTGAATTCAGATTTCTGGATAAGGACGGAGATACCTGCAAAGGATATGAGATTCATATGGGACAAAGCAGTATATCGGCTGACAGCGATGCAGTTCCTTTGAATTATCTGCAGGATGGAACAGCCGAAGGATGGAGAGTGGGAGAGAAATGTTTTGGTACGTATATGCATGGAATATTGGATAATGAAGCTGTTGTCAATTATCTGTTGGCGCCTTATACAGACATTGAAAAAGGAAATATATCCGATTATCTCTCATTTAAGGAAGAACAGTATGACAGACTGGCTGCTCATGTTCGTTCGCACATAAATATGCCATTGTTGTATAAAATACTTTCAGATAATGATTAAAGGACACGGTGATGATATTTTTCAGTACAGGAATGGAATCCGTATGAATTTCAGCTCGAATGTTTATGGAAATGTTTCTCATGACGGGCTTAATGCTTATTTGTGCAGTGTGATATCATGCATACGTTCTTATCCTGAACCGGAGCCATATTCTCTGGAAAGATTGTGGGCGGAGCAACTGGATATTGTGGATGCTTCGATTTGTGTCACAAACGGAGCTACCGAGGCTATTTATCTTATAGCACAGGCTTTTAGGAAAAGCCGTTCGGTAATCCTGATGCCTACATTCAGCGAATATGCCGATGCGTGCAGGTTGCATTCGCATGAAATCATAAAGGCTTATTCTTTTGAGCGGATGGATATTTCCGGTTGCGACATCTGCTGGATATGTAATCCTAACAATCCTACGGGGAAAGCCGCGGATGTGGATGAGCTCCGTAAGATGATAGTCAATAATCCGGGATGCCTGTTTGTAATAGACCAGTCGTACGAGGCGTTTACTGCAGTCCCGTTATTGTCGGCCAAGGAAACTGTTATGTTGCCGAATGTGCTGTTGCTTCATTCCATGACAAAGCATTTTGCCATTCCGGGGCTAAGGTTGGGTGGGGTTACCGGAAATCCGGAACTGATAAACCGCTTGAAGAAGTGCAAGATGCCGTGGTCTGTCAATGCTTTGGCTATATCGGCAGGCCATTATCTGCTGACTCATCATGATGAGTTTGAAATCGATTTATCTGCGTTGCTCCGTGAAAAAGACCGTGTGGCTTCTGCTCTGGAGATGACTGGGGAGATGGATGTCATGAAATCGGATACTCACTATATGCTTGTGCGCCTGAAAAAAGGTAAGGCTTCGGAACTGAAAACTTTCCTGGCAGTGGAAAAAGGAATCTTGATTCGTGACGCTTCGAATTTTGATGGACTTGACGAACGTTTCTTCAGGATTGCCGTACAGATGCCTGAAGAAAATGATGAACTGATTAATTGTATTAAAGAATGGATTTGCATACGTTGAATGTTTTGTTGCCATTGCTGGCGGGAGTAGTGTTGGACAAGTTGTTGGGCGACCCTCTTTGGCTACCTCATCCTGTGGTAGGTTTCGGAAATATGATTCGCTTTTTCGAACATAGACTGAATAGTGGACGTTTCCGCCGCATCAAGGGAGCGTTTACGGCATTGCTGCTTATTGCTGTTGTTTTTGTGGTGTCCTACTTTCTCCTGAAATATGTTTTTTCATATAGCAACTGGGCTGGTGTGGCTATTTCGTCAGTCGCGGTGTTCTATTGTCTGGCAGGAAAGACATTGATAGACGAGGTCAGGATGGTGTTCGATGCTATGGAAGTGTCGCTTGAAAAAGGCAGGAAGCAGGTTGCACGTATTGTAGGCAGGGATACAAACGAGCTTGACGGTCAGGAAGTACGTGCCGCTGCATTGGAAACCTTGGCTGAAAATCTGAGTGATGGGGTGATTGCTCCGTTATTCTGGTTCATGCTGCTGGGGGTACCGGGCATGCTGACGTACAAGATGATAAATACCCTTGATTCGATGATAGGGTACAAGAATGAACGTTATCGTCTGTTTGGGTATTGTGCGGCAAAGATTGATGATATCGCCAATTTTATACCGGCACGTATCACCGCTTTTCTGATGGTAATGGCTTCCGGACATCCGTCGCTGTTGAGGTTTGTGCTTCGTTACGGACATGAACACGCTAGTCCTAATTCCGGTTATCCGGAAGCTGCGCTTGCCGGTATCTTGAATTGCCGTTTCGGGGGACCTCACAATTATTTCGGGGAGCTGGTGTATAAACCATTTATCGGCAGTAACAACCGTCTGTTTGTACGCAAGGATGCTGATGTGGCTATCCGTATAAACAGGATTTCGGAAGTTTTTATGATTATCATTGTTGCCGCCGTGATTTATATCTCGTCAGGGGCTCTTCCTGTATAGTAGTCTTGGTATCAGAACTTCGTTTCTACGATTTCACCATAAGAGGGCTGTTTGCTGAATCCGTTCTCGAATGTTGCCATACCGGCATAAATCATAGCGCATACTATACTTCCGCCGTGGGAGAAAACTACGGTTTCGTTTTCATCCTTTTTAAGAATGTCGTCAATAAAGGCTGATATTCTGGAATATTGCATTTCCAGAGACTCGCCGTTAGGGGCTGGTAGATGGATGTAGTCGTCGAACCACTGGGACAGATATGGATCATCTATTTCGTCATAACGCTTCATCTCCCAGTCGCCGAAATTCATTTCCATAAGCCGTGGGTCATGGACAGCTTCCTTGAAGCCGCAGAAACCGGCAAGCCGTGTGCAGCGTGAGAGTGGACTTGTATATGCTTTCTGGAAAGAGTATTTCTTCAGCTGTGCGGCGCACTTTGATGCCTCTTCTTCAAATGAAGCTTTTAACGGTACATCGGTCTGACCGTAACATGTTCCCGGAGTTACTTCCGGGGCGGTATGTCTCACCCATACTATTTTCTTCTTTTTTCCTGTACTCATCGTATTTCGGTTTTTATCGGATCAATCCTGAAACTATTGCAATGGAGAACCACATTGACAGTTCACATATCAGAAATGACGCTCCGCAACAGTCGCCTGTATATCCACCCAATCGTTTCCTTAACAGGTGTTGTATATAGATAAATACTAGTATCGGAACCGGCAGTGTAATAAAGAAACTGTGGGGCATGAAAACAAGGGGAAGCAGTCCTCCGATGGCTGATGCTGTTTCTTCCTTATAGTTTTGTCTTGAGTATATAACCTTGGCTTTGCTTTCTTCTTCTTTACGGGCGTAAGGCAGCAGCCATAATATGTGACTGCATACGAATTTACAGAAAGAATCGCTGCATAGCAGTATAAACGGAGTGTATGACGGATTTATGGAACTCAGGAGCTGGTATCCCAGAAGATAGTATATGATTAATCCCAGGACACCGTATGTACCGATATGGGAGTCTTTCATAATCCTGAGAGTACTCTCTCTGTCTCTTCCGCCTCCAAAGCCGTCAAAGAAGTCGGCAAGTCCGTCTTCATGCAATGCTCCGGTTATGAGAAGACGGACTGTAAGCGCCGTTATTACCGCTATTGAGATCGGAAGTATCTGGCTGACACCCCAGAAACATATCGCCGTGATACCGCCCGTGAGCCATCCGCTGAAACTCCAATAGCTGACTACATGTTTGAAGCATTCGTCCGGTACGCTTTTGATTTTCCAGAACGGCAGACGGGTGAAGAATATAAAAGCAGCAAGAATCTGATTCATTCCGATAGTCTTTTTTTAGTCTTTAGAGTTTAAAAGTATTTTGTTATAGACGCTTTTTTGAATGAGTCCATCTCATTCAGCATTCTGACAGCAGAATCTACTATAGGGTAGGCACATACGGCTCCGCTTCCTTCGCCCAGACGAAGATTGAGATGAAGCAGCGGTGATGCCTTGAGATGCTCCAGCAGAATACGATGGCCGGCTTCATCTCCCTGATGTCCGAAAATGGCGTATTGCAAAACATCAGGATAAAGTTTTGATGCTGCCAGTATGCAGTTGCTCATAATGAATCCGTCAACAAGAATAATCATCCTAAGTTCAGCGGCTTTAAGCATTCCTCCTACAGCCATTACCATTTCGTATCCTCCAAACCGGCAAATTATTTCTTCGGCAGTGTGCTCTCCCTTGAAATTGTCCTGTGCCTGTTTCAAGACCTGATATTTGTGCTCTATACCTTTAGCCTGCAGTCCTGCCCCGGCGCCGATACATTGCTTTAATGGTATATTTGCGAAAGATGACATCCAAAGCGATGAGGCTGATGTGTTTGCTATACCCATTTCGCCGAAGCTTACTATGTTACATCCTTTGTTATAGGCCATTTCCACACATTCAGCTCCTCTCTCTATGCACAGTTCCATTTCTTCTTTGGTCATTGCTGCCTCATGAAGATAATTGCGGGTACTCTTTCTTACCTTCATGTTGATTATTCCACGTTCGTAAGGCAAGTCATAATCTACTCCGGCATCTACCAGCATCAGTTCAAATCCATGTTGTCGGCACAGAAAGTTTATTCCTGCACCACCATCCAGAAAATTATATAGTTGCTGCCAGGTTATTTCTTTGGGAGAGACGCTTACTCCTTCTTCCACTATACCGTGGTCGCTGGCAAACAGGATGTTGTATGGATTGCTTAAACGTGGAGAAAGTGTATGCTGGATCATGCAGATTTGTTTGGCGAGCTCTTCGAGTCGGCCCAAAGAACCTTTAGGTTTCGTAAGATTGTCTATTTTGTCGATGACTTCCTGCTCAAACTGCAGGTCGTCTATTGGTTTGATATTAAACTTTTTCATATTCTGATTCTTTTTATTTTATTTTCATAGGAATACCGCTCACCATGAATATCACTTCATCGGCTTTCGTCGCTACATACTGGTTTGTAAATCCTTGTACATCTGTGAATTTACGCTGTATCTCATTCTCTGATATACCTCCTAGACCTATCTCGTTTGTCACGAAAATGAATGTCGCGTCCTGATCGGTAAATTTGTCGAACTCTGCTTTTATTGAGTCCAGTGTTTTTTGGACATCCTGATGCTTGAAGAAGTAATTAGTGCACCAAAGAGTGATACAGTCTATCACAACAACCCTTCCTTCCAGATTGTGCTTGCTTAATTCCATTTCTTCCTCTATATTAGTCCACTCCGGACCGCGGTTTTGCTGATGGCGCAATACGCGCTGGCGGAACTCCTCGTCCCATATCTTTGCTGTGGCAAGATAGACAGGTCTGTCCGTAAGCTGATGTGCCAGTTTTTCAGCGTATGTACTTTTGCCGGAGCGTTGTCCTCCGGTTACCATAATAATTCTTTTCATTGTTTTTTTGATATGATCATGAGTGAAAAGTATGGAAACTTTTTGTCTTTTATAATGTCGGTATCCGATGTATAGAATTCGTTTTCCCTGCTTATATTCTCGAAATAATGAAACTCAGCTTCAGGATTTTGGGTTATCGCTTTGTGGACAGCCTCTTCGCAAAGTGGCAGTTTCATGATGACCACAACATAACCTGAATTGATTTTATCGGTAAGTTCTTTTTCTGAGATTATTCCGGGTACTACCAGTAATCTTTCTTCCTGTTTTACCAGACGAATACCTGCCACAGGACCGGCTGCTATGAATGCAGGTACTCCTGCTATCCGCGTTACCTGTAAACCTTTTTCTTTGAGAAGCTCATATAAATACTGTATTGAAGCATAGAAGCCAGCGTCCCCTTCGGCTGCCACCGCTATCTGCATATTGTTTTTGTAGCACTTTTCTATATCGTCCGCCAGATCCTGATATACTTTTATCGCCGCATCCCTGTTTTTGCTCATGGGCAGTGTAAATGTCTTGATTTTATCAGCGTCTATACCCAATGCCTGTAGGGTGACGGACGAGTGTGAACTTTTTGTACCGGATGGAGTCATTGTGGCAGGACAGTAAATAAATGACGCTTCCTGTAATGCTTTCAATCCTTTTATTGTAATAAGCTCAGGATCTCCTGGACCAAGTGATACGAATTTGATGACTTTTTCAGATTGTTTCATATTGCCGATATGATGTTTTTCTTTTTTGAGGATGCTAAGATAATATCTTTTTCCTTTTGTTGTTGTATTTTCATACATTTTCTATTTGGTAGCTTCGGTTATAATATCTACCTTTGCGGCGATATTGGTTCATTGCTTGACAAAAGCGTGATGAAAAGGGAATCAGGTGAAAGTCCTGAACAGACCCGCTGCTGTAAGTTTCATAATGATTTTCAGGAATTCTATATGCCACTGTCTATTGAACGGATGGGAAGGCTCCTGAAAAGAAACAAGTCAGAAGACCTGCCGGTATCTTAAATAGTTTTTTATGCTTTCGGGAAATAAAGTATGAAAACATCGAGTTGGAATTTTCTTTGTCCGTTCGGGATTTATGGAATCCTCTTTCTCTTTGTATATATATGTTTCTCGTAGGTGTACGGTAGTTATACGATGAATTAGAGGTATTTATGAAACGTCTTACGTTTGTCTTTTTGGTATTGTTTATAATTTCCGGTATTACGGATGGAGTTGCACAGGTTTTTGTGACACTTTCCGGAAAAGTAACATCTTCTGACGGTACTCCCGTGGTGCAGGCGACACTTGCGGTAGAGGGTACTTCTTATGGCACTTATTCAGATGATAACGGAAATTATTCGCTTTCTCTTCCTGAAGGTAAATATACACTGGTCGTTTCTTTCGTAGGTTTCAAAAGTCAGAGAAAGAATATAGAACTTCGCGGAAAAAAGTCTGTGGATTTTATTTTGCAGGAAGATGCGGTAGGCTTGAAGGATGTGGAGGTATATGCCAAGAGTAAATCACAGAAACTCCGTGAAAGTTCGTTTGCTGTAAATGCGCTGGATGTAAAGCCTATAGTAAATTCTTTGAATAACCTTAATGAACTCGTGAACCGTGCATCGGGTATAAAGGTGCGCCAGGAGGGTGGTGTAGGTTCCGATTTCGATTTGTCAATAAATGGAATGTCAGGCAACTCAGTACGTTATTTCATTGATGGTGTTCCTCTTGAAACAAAAGGTTCTGAAGTGTCTCTTGCCAATCTTCCTGTCAATATTATAGACCATATAGAGATGTACAAAGGTGTTGTACCTTCATATCTGGGTTCGGACGCTCTTGGTGGTGCGATAAATATAGTCACAAAGAAGGAAAAAAAGAATTATCTTGATGTGTCTTACGGAGTCGGTTCTTTCCATACACATAAGGCTGATATGAATGCGCAAATAGTATTCCCGAAAAGCGGACTTATTGTGCGTCCTACGGTCGGAGTCAATTATTCCAAAAACGACTATATGATGAAGGGGGTAGAGGTATGGGATGAAAGCGTCAGGAAATACGTCCCTTCTGACCGTAAGCGTTTTCATGATGACTATTTCTCATTGCTTGCACAGGTTGAAGTCGGTGTCACCGGGAAGTCATGGGCTGATGATTTCTTTGTAACAGCATCATATTCAAAGGTAAACAAGGAATTGCAGACAGGTTCTATTCAGACAAAGGTTTATGGTATGGCAGAACGTAACGGTGATGCATATAACGTTTCTGCACAATACCGCAAGAAAGACTTCATCCTGAAAGGTCTGCAGATGCAGAGCATCCTTTCACATACCTGGGATCATTCACTTACTGTGGATACCGCATACAGGGTTTACGACTGGAACGGAGATTATATCGAGAGCTCACGAAATGAGATAACCGGTCGTGAAAAGTCATTACGCCACTATAAGCGTCCTACAACGATGTTTCGCTCAAACTGGGATTATCGTATAAACCAGCATCATTCCATTAATCTTAATTATCTGGTAAACAGAACAGGCAATGACAGATATGATGATGTTGATGACAGTTTTGTGCCGTCTAACGATATCGTCTGCAAACACATCATCGGGCTTTCATATCATCAGCAGTTCTTGCAGAATAAAATCGAGAATACTTTCTTCGTCAAAGACTATGTAAATCATCTTAATATTCGGCAGACAGATTTATACTGGCAGACCGGTTCGGATGAGGTTATGGGAAGCAATACAAACAATTATTGGGGATATGGAGTGGGAACACGTGTGAAATTCATTGAACCGGTGGCATTGAAGGCTTCCTTTGAACATAGTGTCCGTCTTCCTTTGGCCCGTGAATTGTTGGGTAACGGCTCCACCATATATGCCAATACGGCTTTGAACCCCGAAAGGAGTGATAATGTAAATTTTGGCGCTTTCGGTACGTGGCATTCTGCTACAGGACATTCTTTGTATTATGAGGTCAATGGTTTTATGCGTTTTGTTGACGATTATATCCAGGCTGTAGTTGCGGAAAAGGAAGGTATGATGCAGTATGAGAATGTACCGGCTGTACACATAAAGGGTGTTGAAGGAGAAGTGCGTTACAGCTGGAAGAGAAATTTGCAGTGTATGGCTAACATAAGCTGGCAGGACGCACGCGACCAGCGCAAATATAAGGATGACGGAAAACTCTCGGCTACTTACCTTAACCGTGTGCCTAACCGTCCGTGGTTGTTTGGAGCAGCAGAAGCAAACTATACTTTTTACGATGTATTATTAAAAAATAGCAGTCTTCGTTTGGGAACATCTTATCAGTGGGTACATTGGTATTTCCTGACATGGGAGGCATACGGTTCAAAAGAAAGTAAAGCTCAGATTCCGGCGCAGCATATATTCAATGCTGATATGACATATTCTCTGGAAAACGGGAAATATAACATCTCTGTAAGTTGTGACAATATCTTCGACAGGTTGGTATATGACCATTACAAATTGCAGAAACCGGGAAGATCGTTTTTTCTGAAATTCAGAATGTTCCTGAATTAATAATAATGACAAATACTATATAAAAAATCAATTAAAAAAATTTTGCTTATGAGAACAAAAACATTTTCAGTTATGAAATTCCTCAAAACGGGTATGTTTGCTACAGCTCTTTTTTCTTTTGTGGCATGTAGCAATGAAACACCTGGTGGGGGTGATGATAATCCAGGACTTAAAGGAAAAATCCATTTTGATATTTTCATGTCTGTAGGCGAACATGGCGGTATGGGTGGAGGAGAAAATACCATAGTGAAAAGCGTGGAGTCTCTCACTTCAGATCAGCCGATAATAGATATAAAAGGCTCGGGAGTGGAGCTGAATCCTTACACTATAGAACTTATTTCTAAAGGAAAGTATTATTATCAGGTACCAAGCAAGCAGACTCGCTTTACTAAGTTCCAGATTGTAAACAATAAGATTGAGATTGTTCAGGAACAGCCTTTTGTCGTGAATTCTTATACAGAAAGAAAATATACTCATGCGTGGCTTGACGATAAGACTTTGTTAGTCATGGCTGCCAATGGAGATGCTGACAAGATCATTTGGACAAAACTTAATGCAGATGATATGACTATCCTTGCGGAAGGAACATTGGATCTTCCTCTTCCTGCAGGTGCGGCTGTTTTCACTACAACAGGTATTCTTACATATAATGAAAAAGTCGGAAAACTTTACTATTTCTATTATGGAAAAGACAAGGCTGGCAGAAAAGGTGTTCCTACATCAAACTTCCTTACTGCTGTAATCAATCCGTCTGATATGAAGGTTGAGAGCAATAAGGTTAATACTTTGGCGGCTGAAATGGCCGGCAGCTCATACGGACAGCTTTTGCAGGAATGTGTGACATACGATGAAAATGGAAATCTTTATCTTGCAGCATTTACTAAGAATGAAGAAAGTGGTTTGGAAAAAGGGCAGTTGTTGCGCATAAACAAGGGTGAGTCTGATTTCGATCCTTCTTATGAAGGCTATCCAAATGCTGACGGTAAACTGTGTACAGTTCAATATCTTGGTAACGGCAAGGCTCTGACTTATGCCAGAAACCAGTCGGCAGATGTCGGTAGAGATACTTATAGCCTGTATTATTCAATTGTTGACCTTAAGACAGGAGAAAGAACCCCTCTGACATGTGACGGTAAGAAAGTAGGTTACAGCAGTGGCCGTTTCTCTCAGCGTTCTGTTGTAGTAGGCGGAAAGGCATATATTGGTGTCAACACAGAGACAAGCACTTGTATATATATATATGATATAGCTACAGGAACCACTGAAAAAGGTGCTGATATAGCTCAAGGTTATTATTTTGATGCTTTAAGAGTGGTGGAAAACTGATAAAATCACTAACTTTGCAACTATTAGATGATTATAGTACCAAAGTAAGAATGAATAAAAATAAAATAATAGTAGCAGGCATAGGCCCGGGCTCCGCGGAGGACATCACTCCGGCGGTAGTCCGGGCTTTAATGTGTTCGGATGTGGTTGTTGGATATAATTATTATTTCCAATTTATACGCCAATATCTGAAAGAGGGAGCAGAGTGTGTGGATACGGGAATGAAGCGTGAACGCGACCGTGCCCGTCAGGCTTTTGAACTGGCGGAACAAGGCAAATGCGTATGTGTTATCAGTTCCGGTGACTCCGGTATTTACGGAATGGCACCGCTTATCTATGAGATGAAACGCGAGAGGAACAGTGATGTGGATATCGAGGTTCTGCCTGGAATAAGTGCTTTTCAGAAAGCGGCAGCCAAGCTTGGTGCTCCTGTAGGACATGATTTCTGTGTCATATCCTTGTCAGATCTTCTTACACCATGGGAGAAGATAGAAAAACGCATACGTGCGGCAGCAGTAGCTGATTTTGTAACCGCTGTTTATAATCCAAAGAGTGAAGGCAGATACTGGCAGTTGCACCGTCTGAAAGAGATATTCATGCAGGAGCGCGATGCGAAGACTCCTGTGGGGTATGTCCGTCAGGCAGGACGTGATGAAGAGATTGTTAAGATCACTACTTTGGTAGACTTTGATCCTGAAGATGTGGATATGTTTACTGTAATCCTTATCGGTAACTCACAATCGTATGAGTGGTCAGGCAGGATGATAACTCCTCGTGGATATTATCAGAACGAGAAGCAGGACGCTGCAGGGATAGGTCAGGAAATAATGATGAACAGTTTCGCTACTATATCTAAGGAACTGAAAAATCAGGATCTTCCTCTCGGACACAAGTGGGCTTTGCTCCATGCCATTCATACTACAGCCGATTTTGAGATGGAGAATCTGCTCTACTCTGATGAAAATGCGGTAGAGACATTACATTCCTTAATCGTAAATGGAAAAATCCGTACAATAGTAACAGATGTTACAATGGCTGCGTCAGGTATCAGAAAACGTGCTCTTGAAAGGCTTGGGCTTGAAGTGAAGTGCTATCTGAACGATGAAAAAGTGGCGCTGATGGCATCCGAAAAGAATATTACTCGCACTCAGGCAGGAATACGTCTGGCGGTGGAAGAACATCCTGATGCATTGTTCGTGTTTGGCAATGCTCCTACAGCCTTGATGGAACTATGTTCTTTGATGCGTAAACATAAGGCACATCCGGGTGGTATTATAGCGGCTCCGGTAGGCTTCGTACATGTGTGCGAAAGCAAGTATATGGTTAAGACTTTCAGTGATGTTCCGAAATTGATTGTAGAAGGCCGTAAAGGTGGAAGCAATCTTGCAGCCACATTGGTAAATGCCATAATGACTTTTGATGATGCGGAATTGTTAAAACCGGGACGTGATGTGTAAACAGTTATTTCATATTATAGGAATAAGCGACAGTGACGAGATATACTTTTCTCCACAGGTAATGGATGTCATTTCCAATGGAAAGGTATTTTCCGGTGGTTTGAGACATCATCAGCTGGTAGAAAAATTCCTGCCCGAAGGTGCTTTATGGATAGATATAACCGTTCCTTTGGATAAGGTTTTCGAGAAATATGCTGAGCACAGCGAGATAGTGGTGTTTGCATCAGGCGATCCGTTGTTCTTCGGTTTTGCTAATACTGTGCAGCGTTTATTGCCTGAAAGCAGTATCCGTGTATATCCTACGTTCAACTCATTACAGATGTTGGCTCACCGCCTGCTGTTGCCTTATCATGATATGAGGATGGTATCGCTCACAGGCCGCCCTTGGAAAGCTTTTGATGCCGCACTCATATGTGGTGAGAAGATGCTTGGCGTATTGACAGACAAGGTCAAGACACCTGCTGCGATTGCAGCACGCATGCATGAATACGGTTATGACAATTACCGCATATATGTAGGAGAGGCTTTGGGCAATACTGTTTCAGAAAGAGTACGTGAGTTTACTGTAGAGGAAGCCATAAAAGCCGAATTCACATCACCTAACTGTATGATTCTTGTGCGCACAGAGTTGCGTCGCCGTCCGCTCGGAATGGATGAGTCGGAATTCTGTCTTCTTAACGGTCGTGTAAATATGATTACCAAGAGACCTGTGCGTCTGCAGACATTAAGTATGCTTGATTTGCAGAACCGCATCGTATTGTGGGATGTAGGCAGTTGTACAGGTTCAGTGTCGATAGAAGCTAAAAGCGCTTATCCTGACATTGACGTGATAGCGTTCGAACGTCGTCCTGAGGGTGAGGAACTTTTGAGGCAGAACAGCATTAGGTGGGGAGTGCCCGGAATACGTTTCATAGGCGGCGATTTCATGGAACAGGATTTATCGGAACTACCGCGTCCTGATGCCGTATTTATTGGTGGTCACGGAGGCAGGTTGCAGGAGTTGCTTCAGCGTATAGACGAGGAGTTGCTTCCTGGTGGAATTATCGTTTTTAATTCTGTGAGCGATGACAGCTTGCAGCAGTTTTATGAAGGAGTATCTAATATCGGACGTAGGGTGATAGAACGTATAAGACTTATTGTCGATACCCATAATCCAATCGAAATATTGAAAGCAGAATGAAAGAAATGACAGCTATTATATTGATATCTTCTCAAGCATTGCCTATGGCGCAATTGTTGCAGAAGGAGTTTGGTAATTGTACCGTTTTTTCACAGAAAGAACTTGACGGGTGCACTCAGGTACAGTCATACAGTGATTTTGTGGCGGCTTCGTTTACTGATTATGACAGGTTCCTGTTTATTGGTGCTATGGGGATATGTGTCCGTTGCATAGCGCCATGCGTTTCCAATAAGTATGACGACCCTGCTGTGGTATGTGTTGACAGCACAGGTCAGTTTGCCATTCCTGTGCTATCCGGTCATGTAGGAGGAGCTAATGAATGGGCTAAACAGATTTCGTCCATTCTCGGTGCGCAGGCTGTTATTACTACTCAGAGCGACTGTAATGGTGTGTGGGCTTTGGACTTGTTGGCTTCAAAGTTCGGATGGCAGACAGATTTCTCGCATGATGAGCTTAACAAGGCAATAGCATGTTTTGTAAACCAGGGTAGAGTAGTACTCTTGCTTGATATTAAGGATAAGGGTACAGCATGGATGGAACGTACATTGCCTTCTTATGTAAAGGTTTATTACCATTATAATGATATTCCTTTCGATGAAACAGAACTTCTGATAGCTGTCACTCCGTACGAATATGAATGTCCGGTACAGGCTTTGTACTATCGTCCTCAGGTTTTGCATCTGGGAGTTGGATGCAGGAAACAGTGTGTGCCCGACGGAGTACCTGAGTATATAGAAGATTACCTGATATCACAGCATCTTTCGCCTTTGTCACTTGCAACTATCAGTACAATAGAATTGAAAAAAGACGAACCGTTGCTTGCTGCATTGCATGATAAATGGAAGCATGCTAATGTCCGAATATACTCTCAGGAAGAACTGAGCGGTATTGAAGTTCCTAATCCGTCGCAGAAAGTACACGATGTGACAGGTGTTTATGGAGTAGCAGAGAGTGTTGCTTCCAAGAGCAGTGAACACGGAAAGTGGCTGATTGAAAAGCAGAAAGGAGAGCTTACACCTGATTCCAACTTTACTTTTGCTGTAACTCTTGATGCCAATGCTGTCCGTGGTGGACATATAGAGATCGTCGGTGCCGGTCCGGGAGATCCTGAACTGATTTCCGTGAGAGGAAAACACATGCTTGAAAAGGCTGATCTGGTGTTGTATGCGGGAAGTCTTGTACCTCGTGAACTGACTTATTATGCCAAGGAAGGTGCGGTAGTACGTAGCTCGGCTAATATGGACCTTCAGGAACAGTTTGCCTTGATGAAGGAATTCTATGACAAAGGTCTGTTCGTAGTACGCCTTCACACAGGTGACCCATGTATATACGGTGCCATACAGGAACAGATGGCATTTTTCGATGAGTATAGTATGAGTTATCATATCACTCCGGGTATATCCTCATTCCAAGCTGCGGCAGCTGCTTTGCGTTCGCAGTTCACTATACCTGAAAAAGTTCAGAGCATCATACTTACACGCGGGGAAGGACGAACTCCGATGCCGGAGAAAGAACAGTTGCACAAACTCGCACAGTCACAGAGTACTATGTGTATATACCTCAGTGCATCAATCGTAGAAGATGTACAAAGAGAACTCTTACAGGCATATCCGCCTGAGACTCCTGTAGCGGCTTGCTATAAACTTACATGGAAAGAGGAAAAGATTTACAGGGGAGTATTGAAGGATTTGGCTCGTATAGTACGTGAGAATAACCTTACACTTACAACCCTGCTTGTAGTAGGTGATGCTATAGACAACCGTAAGGGACTTTCCCGTTTGTATGCTTCCGACTTTAAACATTTATTCAGACCATGATACTTGTATTGGGTGGTACAACAGAAGGCAGACTTGCCGTGAAAGTGCTTGATGAGGCCGGCAAGTCTTATTTTTATTCTACTCGCGGGGAGTTGCAGCAGGTGAGTTGCCGCAACGGAGAGCGTGTGACCGGTGGAATGGATGAACAGAAGATGGAAGAATTCTGTTGTTCTAACGGAATACGGTTATTGGTAGATGCCGCCCATCCATTTGCTGTTCAGTTGCATAAGACTGTAGAGCAGGTAAGCAGAAAACTGAATCTGAATGTTGTCCGTTTCGAACGTAAATACCCTCCACGGACTGAGAATGTAATTTGGTGTAAAGACTATAATGATGCTGTCCTCCGTTTGAAGGAGGACGGTATTTCACGTCTGTTGGCACTGACTGGGGTGCAGACTATCGGTAGATTGCGTGATTTTTGGTCTGATGAAAACTTGAAACCTGAATGTTGGTTCCGTATTCTTGACAGAGAGGAGTCTTTGTCGTTAGCCATAGGGCAGGGATTTGATGCAAGCCGATTGGTCTATTATCACGAAGGTGAACCTGAGGCGCAACTTATGGAGAAGATAAAGCCTCAGGCGGTATTGACAAAAGAAAGCGGAGAAAGCGGAGGTTTTGTAGAAAAGCTGGATGCTGCCCGTAGTCTGGGTATTCCGGTTTATGCCGTATGCCGTCCTTCATTGCCTGACAGTTTTATTACAGTTACAGGCATACACGGACTCCGTAAGGCTGTAGAACGTCTGTTGCCTGATTTCTATCCGTTGCGTAGCGGCTATACAACCGGAGCATGTGCCACTGCAGCATCTAAGGCAGCACTGATAAAGTTGCTTACCGGTGAGTCATTTCCCGAAGTGAGTTTTCATATTCCGGACGGAGAGGAATTGTCCTTGCCTGTCGAATCTGTCTGTCAGAATGATACTTCATCGGCTACTGCTACTGTTGTAAAAGATGCGGGAGACGATCCTGATGTAACAAACAACAGAGTTATAGAAGTAAAAGTTTCTTACTCAGAACAACCTGGAATACATTTTCTTCAGGGTAAAGGTGTAGGAGTAGTTACTCTTCCTGGTTTGGGGCTTCCTGTTGGAGAACCTGCTATAAATAATACTCCACGACAGATGATAATACGAGAATTGTCAGAGTTATATAGTGGTGGACTTGATGTCACTATATCTGTACCAGGAGGAGAGGAACTTGCTCTCAAGACATTCAATCCTAAACTTGGAATAGTGGGAGGTATCTCCATTATAGGTACTTCAGGGATTGTACGGCCTTTCTCGTCGGAAGCGTTTGTCGATGCTATCCGTCGCGAAATAGAGGTTTGTCAGGCAATAGGAGCGGAGCGTCTTGTAATAAACTCCGGAGCCAAGAGTGAGAAATACGTAAAGCGTGAATATCCGGATTTGCCGCCACAGGCTTTTGTCCATTACGGTAATTATATAGGTGACACTCTCAAGATAGCCGATGAACTGAAAATAAGTAAAGTGACAATGGGTATAATGCTTGGAAAGGCTGTAAAACTTGCTGAAGGTCACCTGAATACATATAGCAAGCAGGTTATTATGAACAAAGAGTTCCTAATTGAGCTGGCAAAGAAATGTGGCTGCTCTCGGGAAGCCTTTAACGTGATTTCCGATATGACATTGGCAAGAGAACTATGGACGAGCCTGTCGGAATCTGATGCATCACTCTTTTTCCCGGCACTCCTGAATGAATGTATGAAACATTGTTCTGCATTGCTTACCGATACAGAACTCACCTTGATGCTTATTGATGAGGATGGAAACATTGCCTGTCGTCTAACTGGACAAGGTAGAAAGTAGGTTGTGTACAGACTGAAGCAAATCTTCTATACTTGATGTCTGTTCTGTTTTGCCATTAGTATGGTGTATATTGAAATATTCCTCAGTCACTTCGATATACCAGTCGGAACTATTCTCTCTGTCTGCATTTATGCCGTGTCGCGCAAGAGCCTTCTGTGCCATAGTATATCTGTTACCTTCACCAATGAGTCGTGTTGATACAGTAGCCTGTTTCGATATACGGAACAGACCGCTTTCCATATCGAATCTGATACCTTTTCTCAGGAAAAAATGGCTTAGGCTGCCGTTTAGCGACAAGTCCTCTGGTGTTCCTGTACGGACACCCTCCTCACGGTTCATAAGCCAAACTTTATCTGCAATCTGCAGTGCCAGTTCCAAATCGTGTGTTGAAAGGAAAATGGTACGGTTGCCCGAATGTGATAAGCGGTGCAGCAATTGCATAATCTCCACCTTGCTAGGGAAGTCAAGAAAGGCAGTGGGCTCGTCAAGGAAGATAATGTCTGTTTCCTGTGCAAGAGCTTTTGCAATCATGGCTTTCTGTCTTTCACCGTCACTAAGCTGATGTACCATCTGGTATCTCAGATGTTCTATATTTACGAGCTTAATAGAATTGTCAATCACCTCTTTGTCATGCTTGCTCAATCGTCCCCAGAAACCGGTGTAAGGGCTGCGTCCCATTCCTACAAGCTCTTCTACTGTCATGTTTCTCAGTTCGCATTTCTCTGTAAGCACAACACCTATAATGCCGGCAAGCTCTTTGTCGGTATAATCGGACAGTGCTCTTCCCCTTATGATGATTTCTCCTCCCAATGGGGCCTGAAATCCGGATAGGGTACGAAGCAGTGTGGATTTTCCGATGCCGTTTGCGCCAAGCAGACATGTCAGCTCTCCGCTTCTGATAGTGGCATTTATGTCGGAGGCAACGGTTTTCTTGTTTCCTCTTTCCTTGTAGCCGATAGTGAGATGATTGATATGTATATGATTGTTTTCCATTACTCGTTAATGTCGTTACGTCGTTTGTTGAACAATACTGATATGACCACCGGTGCGCCGACAAGTGCTGTTACAGAATTGACCGGAAGCGCTCCTTCAAAACCCGGCATTCGTGCGATAAGGTTGCATACCAAAGCCATGGCTCCTCCCATCAGTAAGGATGCCGGCATCAGGATACGGTGGTCCGATGTGCGGAACATTGTACGGCACAAATGCGGAACTGCCAGTCCAAGGAATATGATTGGTCCGCAATATGCTGTGACAATTGCCACCAATACACCTGAACAGGTAATGACCTGCAGTCTGGCTCTTTTGATGTTAAGTCCCAGATTTCGTGCGTATGCATCACCAAGCAACAACAGATTTAAAGTCTTAACCAGCAGGAAAGAAACAGGCAACAGCACAAGCATTATTGAAACAAACAATGTCATCTGATTACCTGAAACTCTTGCAAAACTGCCCAATCCCCAAATGACGTATGCACGAATATCTTCTTCTACACTGAAATATTTCAGAACACCGATTACGGCGTTTGCCACATAGCCTATCATGACACCTATAATCAGCAATGTCACGTTTCCTTTCACCTTTTGCGATACGAAAACTATCAGTGCCATAATGGATAGCGAACCAATGATAGCCGATATGGTCAGTGCTATTTCGCCCATAATTCCTACCTTGCTCAGTGCTACACCGCCCAATGTGCCAGATAGCAATACCACAAATGCTACTCCCATGCTTGCTCCCGAACTGATACCCAATACGGAAGGGCCTGCCAGCGGGTTACGGAATACAGTCTGCATCTGCAGTCCGCTGACGGACAGTCCGGCTCCTGCCACCAAGGCGGTCAATGCCTGTGGAACTCTGGATTTCCATATTATATTCTGCCATATCTCATTTCCATTGTAGTCTCCCCAAAGGATATGCCATACATCCTTAAACGGAATCTGTACAGATCCTAAAATGATATTCAACAGGAAGAAAATGAAAATCAGTATTACAATGAATAACATATATAGTGCTACCGGACGTTTCATGCTTGTGGTATGGTTATTATTTTAAAAGTTCATAATAGCGTGGAGAGTGGTCTGGCAATAACTGCGGGTGGAAAATAGCTATAAGATCTGCCAGAACTATTTCCGGTTCAACAGGCATGCTTTCGTAGAACGGCTTTTCACTCATATTGCAATATATCACATGTTTTTTCTTGAATGCCTGAAAGTCGGCATATCTGATGTCTTCGGCTTGCAGGGTGTTATATGAAAAATCACCTTTGTAGCTGTTCACTATCCTCCAGTAGTCGGCATACGCAGCCTGGCTGTAAACTGTTTCAAAATCGAGAGACACTCCTCCTGAGCGTACATCATCTTTAAGGAAGTAATCGGCACCTGCATCCTTGAAAAGCTGTGCAAGGAAACTCTTTCCGCCTACAGCATACCAGTTGCCTCCTCTGAGTTCGCCGCTGAATACCACAGGTCGTTTTTTCACTTCCGATGTGAGTTTTGTCAGTTCCAGATAACGGTTTTCTATTTCCGAGAACACTTTATTGGCCTTCTCTTCTTCACCTATCAGCAATCCGACGAACTTGATCCATTCGGCCTGTCCCAGCGGAGTCATTTCCTTATACCCCAAATGTGGAATCAGCGGTATTCCTACTTCTGTCAGTGCATCATAGCCGCCACGCTTGAATGGAGAAATCAATATAATGTCGGGATTGATACCCATAATTATCTCATTGTCAAAGTTACCTTCTATACCTATTTTGTGGGTTTTCCCCTCATCCAGTCTTTTCTGCATTTCAGGATTGAACAGATGGCGTGTGCTTGTAATACCCACAACGGCATCAAGTTCTGACAGTTTTATAAAATTTGAAAGCTGTAACGAGGTCATACAGATAGTGCTTCTCACAGGTGTTTCTATTGTTGTATAACCTTCCGGAATATCTTTGGCCTTTACTCCTCTGGGCTTCAATGCGTAATGATATGTTTCTCCGCCATCTTCTTTTTGAGGATCTTTGATGTCTAGCAGGCAATAGCCTTTATCGGTGTAAGTGACTTGAAATCCTTTTGCATATTTGGGGACAATAGAAACGTTTCTGCCTGTAGTGGTTAAGGTACTGTCTGTGTTTGTGCCGTTATCAGTGTTTGAACTCTTTCTTGCTTTGCAACCAAACAGTATTGGTATTAACAGGCATATCAGCCAAATGGTATGTTTCATGTTCTATTTTTTGTGTATTATTTTCTAGCTATACAAATAGCTGTTTCTTAAATGGAAAATCTTTATTCTGTTCATATACTGAACAGAAAACTTTACTGCAAAGTTAAAGAATATAATTAAAATCATGCTCTATATAATTACTTTTTGTCATACTATAACAATCTATAGTATTGTCAGTTTTCCAGAAATGCGGGATAATAGTATATTTGCGAAGTTTTTTTATTCACGAATTATTGTATTTTTATGAAATTGAAATCTTTTCTTGTTTCCTGCTGTATAGCTTTGAGTGGCATGTACTTGCCTGTATATGCACAATCCGAAGGAAATTTTGTACACGAAGATATGTTGCAGAATCTTCAGAATGGCGATAAAGCAGCCCTTCTGATGGTACATTTTGGTACTACACATGATGATACACGTGCCGTTACTATTGATGCAATCAATCAGAAAGCCAAGGATGAATTTCCTCAGTTGGATTTCCGCGAGGCTTATACGTCGCGTATCATAATGCGAAAGCTGTCCAAGCGTGGAGTACGCAAACTGAATCCTGTTGAGGCTTTGGCCCAGCTGAAAGCGGAAGGATATACACATGTAATAGTCCAATCTACAAATATAATAGATGGTATTGAAATGGAATCGCTGCGTAAGGATATAGACATGATGAAGCCACTCTTTAAGGAAATACGTCTTGGAATGCCGTTACTTTACAGTCCGGAGGATTATAAACAGGTAATAGACTGTCTGAAAGAAAAGAGTAAGGAGAAAACATTCACGATATTGGTTGGTCATGGAACATATACGCCTGCAACCGCCCAGTATGCTATGCTTGACTATATGTTACAGACTGAAGGATATTCGGATTTTGCAGTCGGTACAGTGGAAGGTTATCCCACTTTTGACAATGCCATCGGTAAACTGAAAGGACAAAAGAAAATAAAACAAGTTCAGTTGCTTCCGTTCATGTTTGTAGCCGGCGATCATGCCAAAAACGACATTGCGGTAGATATGAAAGAAGTTTTGGAAAAAGAAGGATATGAAGTTACGGCATTGATGGAAGGCTTGGGTGAACAGCCAGCAATTCAACAGATTTATATAGACCATATCCGTTTTATCATCAAACATAAACAGATTGATATCGTACAGAAAAAGATAAACTATGCAAATGGTAAGGAGCTATAAAGCTTTTGTAAAATGAACTGTCATTTGAAATGAAACGCCCTGTCATTTTACTTTAAATGACAGGGCGTTTCATAAAGGTCTTTAATTGATGTTTTTCTGTAAATAATAATTACTGCCCTACAGTAAGCATGAGCCCAACACCTCTTACTGTCTTGATCTCTATCTGAGGGTCGTTTTCGAACAGCTTTCGCAATTTTGTGATGAACACATCAAGACTTCTCGAAGCGAAATAATCATCATTCTTGTCCCAGCAGCGGCTTAGGATGACTTCTCTTCTTACCACTTCGCCTTTGTTTTCTGCAAGCAGTTGCAGAACCTGTGCCTCTCTTGCAGTCAGTGTAGTGTTATTGCCAGATTCATTGTTGTGCAGCGTAGCGTGTCCTGCATCAAGAGTATATTTTCCGAACTTGCACATTCCGCTTTCATCGCGTGTTTTCGAGCCTTCCTTCATTTTCAGAATAGCGTGCAGATGGGCATCCAGTTCGTCAGGGATGAACGGTTTCTTAACGTAGTTGTTCACACCTATGTCATAACCTTTTCTGACGTCCTTTGGCGATGTAAGTGCAGAGGCAAAAAGGATAGGGGTGTCGCCGTCAGTCTCCCTGATATGGCGTACCATTTCGAAACCATCCATAACCGGCATGTCTATATCCGATATGATGATGTCAGGATGATGTTCCTCCCAAGCCTGCAAGCCTTCCTTGCCATTGAATGCGGTGATTACCTCATATCCGCCAATTATATCCTGTAGTCCGCTTTGGACTATGTATGAAAGATTCTTGTCGTCTTCTACTAATAACAGTTTTATCATTGTTCTTCTCGTTTTTCTACACAAAGGTATTCAAAATATCGTATTGTCTGTGTGTTTGTAAAATAAAAATTGAGTAAAAGTAAAAATATGATTTAGTCATTGTGGCAGTTGAACAATAACAGTTCGTATATCTCCTTTGCCTCCTGCTCTTTCAGACTCCTTATGGCGAACGATGTTCCATTGGTGGAAATTACCAGTTTCACTCTGTGATAATATGGTGTGAAAGGAGTGGAAACTATACGTACTACCTCTATATCCTCATACTTCACATAATTATAGATCTCGGCAAACTTTCCGTTGCTTATTTCCATATAGTCCTCTTTGAGTGTGATATAGCTTTTGCGTACCGCAAAAAGCCCCTTGGCCAGCGAAACCAGCATATAAGCTATGGGAGCGAAAAGCCAGATGTACTGTCCGTAATAGCACAAGACTATGGCTAGCGCCAGCGAAATCAGAATATCGAATCTTATGGTATAGCCAAGCAGACCATAACCGGAACGGGCAGAAATGACAGTGGGCGAGGATGTATAGTCTTTCCCAAGCCACCAACTCAGGAAGTTTCCGTCATGCGACGAACCGTAAATCTTTACGTCGGCACCTTTCTTTTCGTCTGTAGCATTTAGCGCCTGCCTGACCATTATAGTGCAGCATCCCAACCAGTTTTCAATGATATTCCTTTTCACGTAAAGCGTACATACCTTGTCGAATGAGAAGCGGCTGCTGTTGCGCGTAATCAGTCCACTTTCGAAAAAAAGCTGTTTTTCGCCCATACGTATATCCATATTGAAGTATTGCAGGAAAACCTTTCCCAACCACAGAATCAGTATTACTAAGTACAATATCACGATGACCGTTAATACAGCTGTAACAGAGAATGCGGAAGAATCGGCATGTGTCTCTACATAGTCAATGAAATAATTTGCGGCTTTGTCGTTGACGGAAGTTATCTGATTGTACAGCGTGGCAAGCACACCGAACAGCACAGCCATGCCTTTCAGGTGATTCTGGCAGAGAGCACCTTTAATCAGATTCAGGTTACTTACTTTCAGTTTCACGGTCTTGTTGTTTGCTGTAGCCACTTGTTCCGTAGCTTCAGTCTCTTGCACTTCCTCCTGCATATTTTCCTGAGTCTCCACACGGCTTAACAGAGCATCCCAGTCGTCATCGTCAAGGATGAGTTCTATCTCTTCAGTACGTGATGCAAGCGTGTCGAACGAGATGCCTTTCATATCAAGCATACGATAGATGAGACCACTCTTGGTACGTAAAGACTGAATCTTATTCAGAGGGATGCTTGTCCTTTCATGCTGTATTACACCATGGATAAAAATCAGATTACCGTCCTCGACGTAATATTTCTTGAAGTAGAAGCTCAGGAATGCGGTTATCAGCGATATAGCAATGAATCCTGCCAGATAGGACAGAAGCATTATTATGTATTCCATGACAGAAGTCTCATCGGACGAATCGAATATCCTGACAGCGAAAAGTATCAGGATAAGACTTGCATAGCTTCGCAGAGCCTTCACGAAGAAAATGACGAAAGCACTTTTGCTCATCCTGCGTGGTATTGAGAAATCATTTATTTTCATTTCTGATACTTTCTGTTATAAGTGCCTTAATATCGTTTGCTTTCTCTTCAGTCAGTCCCGGAATGCTGGTTGCTTCAAGCATCTGCGCACCGTTTACGATGTCGATGGCATAAAGCCCGAAAATACGTGTTATCGGGTTCTGGCGTACGCTGACCTGTTGTATCTTACAGAAAGGAATCGTAATTACAGAAGGGAATATGATTCCCGAACGGTACGTGATGTCATGCTCGCGGATGGCAAATCCTTTGTAGGCGTATGCCTTTGGAAGTAGAAAAAGATTTACAATCATAGCTATCAGAAAAGCACATTCGATGCCGATTGTAGTTGCCACACGACAGGTGAACTCATCTGCCAGAAGGAGCAGAAGTGTGAGTCCCATAAAGATGATATAAACCAGTACTGTTTTTACTATCTGCACTTTCAGGTATTTCTTTTCCAGCGGAGTATAACTGAGGTTCTCCACCTTGTCTATGTTATCAAAGTTCAATTGTCTGTTTGTCATATTATTATTGATTTTGGTTTATTCCTCACTGTCTGTCAGAGGCAAATATATTATAAATTCGGTAAACTCACCCTCAATGCTGGTAACAAATATCTTCCCGTGATGTGCCTTTACCACCTGATCGACAAAGCTCAGCCCGAGTCCGAAACCCGACGCACCGTTTTTGCAGCTACGCTTTATAGCTGATGCGCGTTCGAACTTCTGGAATATTAGATGAATGTCTTTTTCTGAGATACCGAATCCGTTGTCGCGTATCTTCAGCATTGTGTATCTGTCGTCCTGAGCAGTGCTTATTCTTATCTTCACGCTCTCACCCGAATATTTTATGGAATTGTCTATCAGGTTGCTTAGTACCTCTTCCAGATATTCAGCATCGGCATAGGCAGTTTCGGCTTTTATATCTGTAATGAAATTCACCGTCTTTTGCGATTTTGCCTTGAATCTCTCCGTCAGTTTGTCTATTATAGGAGTAAGCTCAACTTCTGTTCTGTTCATCTCCAGTTTATGGTTTTCCAGCTTGGATATGGTCAGCACTTTATTTGTAAGGGTAAGCAGATGGTCTGCTTCGTTCTCGGCAATGTCGAAGTATTTGTCCTTCATTTCCTGCCTGTTGTCCAGCTTACCGCTTCTGAGGAATTTCAGTGCCATGATGATGGATGTGAGCGGTGTTTTCATGTCGTGTATCATGGCATATGAGAAGTCTTCGCGAATTTGGAAAATCTTTTCGAAGCGTGAAATGAATCTTACCTGATAGCTGATGCAGACGATAACGAGCAGCATTATGATGAATGTACCGGCAAGCATCAGGCCCATACGCTCTAAGAAAGTCTTATTAGGATTGGTTATGATGAGCTGGACAACCTGGGTATAGTCTGAACGGATTGGAAAGTATTTGGGTTTGATTGCCATAAAGGACGGTTCTTTTTGGGGTCCGATACCGTTTAGTTTTTCTCCTGTTCTTAAATTTATAATGTCTATATAATATTGGTTTCCTAATCCATTTTGTATTAGTAATTCTGCAGTAATGGAATCAAGATTGTGTAACGACATCGGATATCCCATGTCTGAAAGACGTTCATAAAAATAGGTCATAGGGGGAATTGTGTCGTTTGTAGGACCACTCTTTATTGCTGTACCTTTGGGAGTTTGTCCGAATCTCATATTCCCCTCTTCTTCCAAGGCTTTTTCAATGGTTGCATAACCTTCATTCTTAATGTCGTTTTTTATCAGTTCATACGAATTGTATATCCATATCATCTGCAAAGCCATAGCTCCGATAAGTCCTACGACAGACAGTATGGTGATGAATAATATGTTTTTCTTACGTTTTGAAGTCTTCATATATGATATTATATGACATTTATAATGTTTTTCAATGCAAATATAATATTATGATTGCTAATATAAACCGTAAATCGAAGTATTAACCTAAAGATAACATAAGGATTACAAATGATTTGATTGTATCACATTATATTTGCAGTGTGATAAAGAATATAATGAAAAATGCAATAGATATGAAAGCGTTTAAGAAATATTTTAGTGGACAGTCATCCGGAAAAGGAACATTAATTTCGTACGGAAGAGGGTCTGAAGGGGAGGAAGTTATGATAGACTTCACAGAACCTAAACGAATAAATCTAAAAGCAATAGTGGTATTCATTATTATCCTGCCAGTGATGATGTGGCTGTTTTCTGCTATTTATGGAACTGAAAGTCTGAATGTAACATCAGAGAATTATTTCAGTAAAGGCAGGTATGTCGTATTTTCCAGTGTGCTTTGTGGTATTTTATTGAACTGGTTAATTCAGGCCGTCGTTTATATTATAATCAATCCTCGGTCATATGGAGAATTTGCAGTAATACATAACAAGCGTAATCATACCATACGTTTCTTTTATAAAGGAGATGTGAGGATAATTCATTTCCGTATAGCTAATATCCTTGCACATTGTGTATGCGGATATATCCCTTTGCTGTTAGGTTTTATAATAGGTGATATTTCTATATGTTACTTTGGCCTTTTATCAATAATGTTCTTCTTTGATGAAACCAGTATTGTATGGAGACTGCGCCATTACAGCGGACAGGCTTTGTGCAGGTATAAGGCAGATAGATAATAACTATCCTAGATTATGACAGAGAGTTTATTACTCTATATGAATCTACGCTCAAAACAGATTGTGCGCTTACTTGCAGGCATCGGACCGTTCCGGTGTCTGTTTCTTATCGGTATTGCTGCCATACTGTTTTATGCTTTTACGAAAGTAATGAGTGTATGGATATTGCCAGTATGTTATCTGCTTATACTTTGGCTGTATCATAACAATAGAAAAGATAAGGAGTTCTTGTCTTTGCAGGTGCATGGAATAAAGGGATTGTTTACGGCAGAATATTTATTGCTCGGATTACCGTTTATTATTTCAGGTATTATTGCTGCAAATTACATTTCTTTACCGGTTATCATACTGATTGCGGTAGTTATGCCGTGGATTCACCCTGTAAGGTTTCATTCTATAGTTCTGCCTATACCCTTATTATACAATGGGGATTTGTTGTATAGAAGGATGTTCCGAAAACAAGTATCACTGTATGCGGTATTGCTCTTACTGTCTTTCATGGGAGTACTGCATGACAATATCAATCTCTGTAAAGTATGCCTAATATTGTGGGGAGCTATTCAGGGAACGGCATATATGGTGACGCCACCGAAGCATGAACTCTCTGTCTATAACAGTTTCGGAATGTATCAGCTGATACTGGTAAAATCAGGGCTGAGGAATATCTTTATAACCATATTACCGTTCATTGTACTTATGCTTATGCTGATACACGATACAGAAACTATACTTTTCTGTCTTGTATTGTTTTCTTCTACATTGTTATACCAGTGGAATATGGGCATGGCAAGATTCTCTTTTGAGACACAAACAGTAATGGGAATATACTGGCTGCTTTTCCCGTTGCCGCTGTATTTAGTTTCGATTATAACCCCAGTCGTACTGATACTTTATTTGGCTTTGAATATAGGCCTTACACTTTCTGTAAAGAAAAAATATAAACATATATGGAACTGATATATATAAAAGAATTGACTAAGGCATACGGTAAGACGAGAGTGCTTGACAAGCTTTCCGTTTCTTACAAATCTGGGAAAATCTACGGACTGGTGGGAGAAAACGGAGCCGGGAAAACTACACTCTTCAATTGCATTATGGGAGTAACCGATTACGACGGTGAAATAAGGAAATCATCCAAGAAGGCCGTTGGCTATATGCCTGCTGAAAGCTTCTTTTACTCGCTTATCACAGGAAAGGAGTATCTTGAGTTCTGTATTAAGGCAAAAGGTAAGAAGATAGATGCTAAAGCCATAGATTCCTTGAATAAAATCTTTCAACTGCCACTGGAAAGATTCGCTTCGGACTATTCTACCGGGATGAAGAAGAAGCTTGCACTGATGTCCCTGCTCCTTCAGGAAAATGACCTGTACATTCTTGACGAACCTTTCAATGGGGTAGATCTTTACGGATGTATCCAACTTAAAAGAATCATACGTGAACTGAAGGACAAAGGGAAGACTGTAATAATATCATCGCATCTTATCAATACGTTACATGAACTGTGTGATGAGATTGATTTTCTGGATGGTCATACCATTCGGAAAAGATATATTCAGGCATCAATTGATGAGATTGAGCAGGATATTCTTAACAGGAAGTATTAACCTAAAGATAACGTAGTGATAACATAAACTCTTGCTCCTTACACATACCTTTGCAATATAAGTATAATGTAATATTTTATAGCCTATGAAAAAAGTTCTTATAAATACGGTCGTATATTTTATTGTGGATTATTGGTAGGTGCTGCAATTGGAATGCTTATAATGTCGTATTATCTTATATGTAATAGTACAGACGGTGTCTGTAACCTGACATTTTTTCTTTCCCTCTTGTCGAAAATGACTGTCACAGAAGTGCAGAATTCCAAACGAGGACTGAAGTATTCCGTCCAACCCGGACAGGTGGACAGTTCCATGCTGGTGTTGGCCAAGGAATGGAACATCGGTCGCAAGGCGGTATTCCGCCTGTTGGAGGATTTCTCGGAACGTGGACTTATTAATATCGATTCCAATCCCATGACATCCATTTTGGATATGGTGTGCGTGAAGTCATGGATGACAGCAGGAAAACTTGTAGAAAATCCGACATATCGCCAGACAGTCAAGGCTTACGAAGGAGTAAGGATATTCCTTTTTAACGGACAAAAGCTGGAGACATTGCGCCGTAGTTCGCCAAGGAAAAAAACAGCAAAACCGGTGGATGGAACCGATAACCTGATGTCCATAAAACCGACTGTCTCCAATCCTGTTGTAACAGGAACTACAAGTACAGTATCAACGGCTGACAAAAACAGAGAAGAAAATACTTTCATGGAAGCTGACAATATACCTGTTTTAGTAAACGGTGATGCATTGCCCGATTCACAAGATGGATACCAGTGTAGGAATGAAGCGGCAGGAATGGAGAGTGATAGCATTTAAGAGGGATATTTTTTAGGGCTGGCAAGTTAATGTTTTCGTCCACGAAAACTATGCCGTCAATGGCAACCTGTCCACCCCGGGTATGGAAAGCCACAGATTCAGCCCTAAAAAATAGGATGGGTTAACAGATAAAAGAAAATGGACATGACATATCAGGAAAACAGGAACAAGGGAGGGCGTCCCAAGGCCGTAAAAGGCAAAGCTCGGACAAAGACCATATCCACAAGACTCACGCTTGCCGAATGGAAAACGGTCATGAAACGGATAAACGATGCGGGCAGGAAGCCGTCCCACTTCCTGCGTGAGCTATTACTGCACGGCAAGGTTGAGGCGGCAAGAACACAGGAGGACAGGCAGCAGATAAGGATGCTGGAAGGTGGGTGCAACAATCTGAATCAGTTGGCGAAGCTGGCACACCAACAGGGTTTCTCATTTGCGAAAACTAAAATCATGAGATTGTTGGACGAGTTCAATAAAATCATCGAGAGGATATGATGGGCGATTTGAAGAAACGTGCGAGTTTCGCCAGAGTGGTTAATTACGTGAACAACCTAAAAAAGGCAAGGCTTATCGACAGCAAAGATGTGAGGCTGGACGACAACGCCGCCATCGCAAGAAGTATGCAGGGACAATCGGATGACAAGCCTGGACTTAAACTGAAAAATCCGGTTTATCATATCTCATTGGATTTTGCTCACGAAGATACGCCCAAACTGACGGATGACCTGATGGTGGAAATCGCACGTGAGTATATGCAGCGCATGGGAATAAAGAACACCCAATACATAGTATGCCGTCATACCGACAAGGAGCACCAGCATCTGCACATTGTAGCCAACAGGGTGGACAACAACGGGAACACCATCAGTGACTGCAACGATGATGTGCGCAATGTGAAGGTATGCAAGGCTCTCACAAGGGAATACGGACTGCACTTCTCCAAAGGCAAGATGAATGTGAAACGTGACCGCCTGCGTGGAAAAGACAAAGTGAAATACCAAATCTATGATGCCGTCA
Organism: uncultured Bacteroides sp.; assembly: GCF_937912035.1. GTDB lineage: Bacteria > Bacteroidota > Bacteroidia > Bacteroidales > Bacteroidaceae > Phocaeicola. Next base: position 75,602 of record NZ_CALDPF010000043.1, on the reverse strand, counting down.
AAGCAACCTTGCCCCATTGTAACAGCTGGTCGGATTTGTGCGACAGATTGTCAAAACAAGGCATAGGGGTATATTTCAAGTTTGACAGACGTAATGGCAAAATCATGGGCGTATCGTTCACCAAAAATGAAATTTCATTCAGCGGTTCACGGATAGACCGAAGTATGAGCTTTTATAAACTGGACAAGCTGTTTGGAAACCGTATTGCCGAAGGGATGGAATGGAAGCCCGGTGTGTCATACAATGGAACTGAAAAGCAGGTACAACCAATTAGGGAAGATATGGCTACCGGTAACACCATAGCAAATCCTTTTATAACCCAGCCATCATCAATCGGAATGGACTCGGACGGCAGCATTGGCGGTTCTTCTGAATCCGGCTCAAATATCGTTCAAGTGACCATCGGGGTACTCATGGAGTTGTGCGTTCAGCCACAGCAAGCCAAGGTTTCATCCGGTGGAGGCGGTGGGGGAAATGAAAGTGGATGGGGTGAAAATGACAACGAAAAGGATAAACATAAACCAAGAAGGAGAAGAAGATGAAAGACGAAATGCAGAATCTCATAGACCTCATAGGGGCATTGGCTGAGGACATCGAGGCCGTCAAGACGAAGTTGGACACAAAAGACGCTTCAGACAAGGACGAGGCGGTGAAAAGGCTGGCGGTGAAGCTGGAGCCTGTCATACGTTTCTTTGGCGGCAACACGCCGACGAATATCGATGAGATTTTCAAGAGCAAGGACGCCATAGAGGACTACAAAAAATCCTTGGGCGACGAAATGGTTGTCAGTTGGCTGGCATACACCAAAGCCGACGAGAAGGATATGCGCAAACGCGGCATACCGACCACGAAAGACCTCTTATCAGACATACGCAAGATACTGGCGGAGCATATAGATGAAGGCAAGCGGATTACGGGAAACGGACAGCAAAGCCAACGACGGACAGATGGATTTATGCGCCCGTTAAAATTCAGTTCCATATCCAAGCGGATAAAATCCTTATGGAGCAAAATCCCCTATGGAGATGGTACAAGAACCCTTACGCATGGACTGTCATCATTTGTACACTCGTGTTCTTTGCGCTGTTTGTCATCAGTTGGATGCAATGGCGTGAATACCGAATGGAAAACAGACGGTTGAGAGCGGTTGCGGACAAATACGAAGTGACTACGAATATGATCAATGAATTATACCCGGAACTGGCCGTGACTGTCGGTGCATACGAAAAACTGGTGGAAACGGTTGGCGTGGATTCCACGTTGACGGTATTCAGAAAACAACTCAAAACTGTCAAAAAGACATCGTACATAAATAATTTAATTAAGAAGTGCCCAAGAGGGGGGCAGTGAAGCTTTGAGTAAAATATCTTCCCATGAGAAAATTATTATACTGAATTTTATTCGGAAAACTGTTGTGTGAATAAGCATTTCTATATCTAGTCCCTCCGGTTATACGGTCTCTTCATTTGCAAATGTACGGCTACAAAGACTGTAGATTACTATTCTGCCGGAATCTCCGTGGAGTTCATACCGTACTTCTCTTTGAATGCCCTCGAAAAATGCGCCAGACTCTTGAAACCGACTTGCAGGTAAATTTCCGAAGCCTTTTTATGATGATTGACAATCAAATTATGGGCTTCCTCCAACCGCCTGTTGATGAGCCATTTCTCCGGTGACAAAGGACTGACTTTTCGGAAATCCCGCTTGAAGGACGTAAGGCTTCGCCCTGTAGAATGGGCAAACTGGGTCAGGGACATGTCGCACATATAGTTCTCGTTCATGAACTCCTCGATGTCTATCTTGTACGACTGGTGGAAGTTGAACAGGTACTTGTAGAACACCTTGTCCGTCTGCAACAGGGCGAGCAGTCCTTCGTACAGTTTCAGTTCCATCAGCTCGGGCGTGGGTTTGACGTTAAACTCGAAATAAGGTTCCAGCGAAAGGAACAAGCTTTTCAGATTGGGCTTCAGCGGGACCTGTATAATGGGCGGGACATCCGGTTTGCTGTTTTCAAAAAACTCCGAGGCGTAGTCCGCCAATACCCCCATCTTGCTTTTTAGGAAATTCCGCCGGAACACGAGAAACACGCCCCGGTATTCCTCCCCGTCGGGCGAGGGTTGCTTCACCACCAGTATGCGCTGGTCGCGGTGCAGGAACACGCATTCGCCCTTGCGGACGACGGTGGTCTTCTTGTCCTGCGTGACGAGCATTTCTCCGGAATAGATATAGATAAGGTAGTGAAAATTCATGAACTTGTCGAACACCCGGCTTTTCGCAGAGTGGTAACAGAAGAATACGTCCGAGTAATTGAACGAGATATGTTCGGGTAAATGTGCCATAGAGTCGATCCGTTTTTACATTTTAGGCAAAGGTAAGTTACTTTTTCCATATCATACAACCGATTTTTGATTTTTTACGACTGTCGGACTTTTCAGGTAAGTAGTTGGGGCTTATGGGATAACCTTGCCGTTTTCTTTTCCCGCTAATTTTGCATCAGAAAAATTAAAGAACGAGAAGATGGAAGATAAAAAGCAGAAAAACGACAATGGAATCTCCCGCCGCGAGATGCTGAAATGGCTAGGGGCGGGAACCATCGCAGCGGCAGCCGGAGCCTACGGATGGCGGCAGACGGTGTTGGGCGGAAAGGACGGATATTCCACGGCAGGCGTCATGCCGGAGATGATTCCTTCTGACCGGATGACTTATCGTACCGACCCGCATACGGGAAAGAAAGTTTCCCTGCTGGGTTACGGGCTGATGCGCCTGCCGGTGAAGGAAGGGGCGAACCCGAACTCGGACGAGGTGGATCAGGACATGGTGAACAAACTGGTGGATTATGCCATGGCGCACGGCATCAACTATTTCGACACGGCGCATCCATACCACAAGGGTATGTCGCAGATAGCCATCGGCAAAGCGTTGAAAAAGTACCCGCGCGACAGCTTCTTTCTCGCTACCAAGATGCCCACGCCCCACATGCCCACCTTGGAGCAGGCGAAGGAGATATTCGAGAAGCAGTTGAAAGATTGTCAGGTGGAGTATTTCGATTACTACCTGTTGCACAACCTCCAGACCATAGAGGTGTATCAGGAAATCTACGAGCGGCGGGGAATCCTTGACTATCTGCTGGAACAGAAGTTTAAGGGACGAATCCATAACTTAGGCTTCTCGTTCCACGGCACCCGTTCTCTGATGGAGTACCTGCTGAATCTCAACCTGCAATGGGATTTCGTGCAGATACAGTGCAACTACCACGACTGGGACCGGGGAGCCGAGCTTCCGGCATGGATGCAGCAGAGCGAACGGGTTCCCGCACGGTGGATGTATGAGAAACTGACGGAGAAACAGATTCCCATCACCGTGATGGAGCCGCTACTCGGCGGCCGGCTGACACGATTGAATCACAGTGCTATCGCCATACTGAAACAGGCTGCGCCAGAGCGGAGTGTCGCTTCGTGGGCATTCCGCTTTGTCGGCTCATTGCCTAACATTCTCTGTGTGCTGAGCGGCATGACCTATATGGAGAACCTGCAGGAGAACATCTGCACGTTCTCGCCCCTGCAACCGCTGTCGGAGGAGGAACACAAGGTGCTGGACGAAGCCCTTGATGTCTTCCTCTGCAACCGTACCGTGCCCTGCACTGGCTGCCAGTATTGCACACCCTGTCCCTACGGGGTGGACATCCCCGCCATCTTCGCCCATTATAACAAGTGCGTGAACGAAGAACGGATGCCGAAAGACCGGATGGACAAGGATTACCGCCGCGAGCGCAGGCGGTTCCTGATAGGCTACGACCGCAGCGTACCGGAACTGCAACAGGCCAACCGCTGCATCCAGTGTGGGCAGTGCGTGTCCAAGTGTCCGCAGTGGATCAATATCCCGAAGGAACTGGAGAAGATAGACCGTTTTGTGGAACGCTTAAAACTAGAAAAATGAAAAACAGGTATAAAGCGTTAAGAGTCTGGGCGGCGGTTGTGTGCTGGTCGCTCATCACGGGGCTGTTCCTCGACTTCACGGGGACGCTGCATCCCTATTTCGGTTTCCTTGCCAAACTGCAATTCCTCCCGGCATTGCTGGCAGCCAACGTACTGGTCATCCTGCTCTGGGTGGCGGTGACTTTCGTGTTCGGGCGCATCTACTGCTCGGTCATCTGCCCGCTGGGCGTGATGCAGGACATCGTTTCCTATTTCTCCGGCAAACGGAAAAAGTTCAAGTACCGTTTTTCCTATTCGCCTGAAAAGAAACTGCTGAGATACGGTGTTCTCGCAGTCTTCACCGTCGCTGTCTTTGCAGGACTGACTGTCATATATACCACGCTCGCCCCATATTCCTCATATGGAAGGATTGCCACCAACTGGTTCGCTCCGATCTGGCGGGGAGTGAACAACGTGCTGGCTTACCTGTCGGAGCAGGCGGACAGTTATGCTTTCTATCATGTGGATATTTGGATAAAAGGGATAACCACCTTTGTCGTTTCCGGCCTTATCTTCGTCGGAATCAGTTTCCTTGCATGGAAGCACGGGCGCACCTATTGTAACACGATTTGTCCGGTGGGGACGCTGTTGGGCTTTATCAGCCGCCATTCGTTGCTGCGCATAACGTTGGACACGGCCAAATGTAATAGTTGTGGCCTATGCTCCCGCAAGTGCAAGGCTGCCTGTATCGATGCCAAGCAGCACCGTATCGACGGCAGCCGTTGCGTCACCTGTTTCACCTGCATCGAAACCTGCAAGAAGGGGGCGTTGTCTTACACGCTGCACTTTCCGTTCAGGAAAAATAGTGCAGCAGATATATCGGAATCCAAGAAAGAGACCGAAAGCCGGGTGGACGAAAGCCGCCGCAAGATGCTGATGCTTACGGCAACGCTGGCAGGCACGTCCATGTTGGCACAGGCCAAGCAAGCCGCCGGAGAATTTGTGGCGGCTACGGAACGTAAGACCATGACCAGACGCAAACAGCAGATTGTACCGCCGGGGGCGTTGAGTGCCCGCAACATGGCGGACCATTGCACCGCCTGCCAGCTTTGCGTGAACTCTTGCCCCAATCAGGTGCTCCAACCTTCCGACAAACTGGAAACATTCATGCAGCCCGTCATGTCCTACGAGCACGGGTTCTGCCGCAGCAACTGCAACACATGCTCACAGGTTTGCCCGGCAGGGGCGATACGTCCCATATCGCTGGAGAAAAAGGTGTCCGTCCAAGTGGGACACGCCGTGTGGATTGCAGCCAACTGCGTGGTGAATACCGACGGGGTGAGTTGCGGCAACTGCGAACGTCACTGTCCCAACGGGGCCATCATGATGGTGGCGAAGGACAAGGATAACTCCGATTCGCTGAAAATCCCGGTTGTGGATGCCGAGCGGTGCATCGGTTGCGGCGCGTGCGAATACGTGTGTCCGGCACGTCCGTTCAGTGCCATATATGTGGAAGGACACGAAAATCACAGAATCTTGTAAACCACGGGAACAATGAAAGATTTAATCGAATTGTTGCATAGGGACGGCAATACGCTGGTTGTGGCGAACGGTGAGGTCTGCGCTTTTCAAGGTCGTGGCATATCCGACCTTTACCACCTGCTCCGTGACGATGCCGGATTTCTGCAAGGAGCCTTCGTAGCCGACAAGGTTGTGGGCAAAGGGGCAGCGGCTTTGATGGTTCTCGGCGGCGTGAGCCGGCTCCATGCCGGCCTGATCAGTGAACCGGCCATTCCCCTGCTGCGGACAAGCCAGATACTGGTTTCCTATGATAAAAAAGTCCCACAAATCCAGAACCGCACGAAAACCGGCATCTGCTCGGTGGAAGCACTCTGCCGCAATGCGGCAACGGCAGGAGAATGCCTGCCCTTGATAGAAGAATTTATGAACTCAACCAGACAATAGAAGAAACAACAGGAATGAAAAGCCTCAAAGAATATTTGCTGACAGGTGCCGTTTTACCGCTTGCATTTCAGGTACAGGCACAGGTAGCCGACACGGCTTCCATAGACAGGACTTACTCCATCGGCGAGGTAGTCGTGACGGGAACACGCAGTGAAACCGATGTGCGACATCTCTCACAGACCGTTTCGGTGGTAAACCGGAGCAAGTTCGAACAGACGATGCAGTCCTCCCTGCTGCCTGTGCTGACGGAACAAGTGCCGGGACTGTTTGTCACCTCACGTGGCGTGATGGGCTACGGCGTGTCGAACGGTGCGGCGGGCGGTATCTCGTTGCGTGGGCTGAGCGGAGGCAACGCCCGGCTGATGGTGCTGATAGACGGGCATCCGCAGTATGCCGGCATCTTCGGCCACCCGATAGCCGACGCTTACCAGACACTGCTTGCCGACCGGGTGGAGGTACTGCGCGGTCCGGCTTCCGTGCTCTACGGTTCTAACGCGATGGGCGGTGTCATCAACATCGTCACTCGGAAAATGCGGGAAGACGGTGTGCGGACGAACTTGCATTTGGGCTACGGCTCTTACAACACGCTGGAAACGGAACTGACCAACCGCATCTGCAAGGGCCGTTTCTCGTCCGTCGTCAGCGGTTCGTACAACCGCACAGACGGACATCGTGCTGATATGGACTTCGAGCAGTACGGCGGCTACGCCAAGTTAGGATACGAACTGACCGACAACTGGAATTTGAGGGGCGACGTGAATGTGACCCATTTCAACGCCTCCTATCCCGGTCCCGTATCTGCTCTGCTGTTGGACGGTGACCAGCGCATCACACGCGGTATGACCTCGCTGGCCGTGGAGAATAACTACGACCAGACTTCCGGCGCATTGAGTTTCTTCTACAACTGGGGAGACCATTGGATAAACGACGGATATACGCCCTCTGCCGGTGAAACTCCGCAGGATGACCGTTTCAATTCATCCGACGATATGATGGGACTTTCCCTGTACCAGAGTACACGCTTCTTCAAGGGCAACCGCATCACCTTCGGGTTCGACTGGTTTCGTTACGGGGGACACGCATGGAGCGAATATGTAAGCGGCGAGAAGGCAGGAACATGCAGCGACATCGTGGACAGGCATGAAAACGAGGTGGCGGGTTACATGGACATACGTCAGGACTTCGGACGATGGCTGACGCTCAATGCCGGTTTGCGCGTGGACCATCACTCCCGTGTGGGTACAGAATGGGTGCCGCAGATGGGGCTGGCGTTTCATCTGCCCCGTTCCATCGAACTGAAGGCATCGGCTTCGAAAGGTTTCCGTTACCCGATTCTCCGTGAGATGTACATGTTCCCGCCACAGAATCCCGACCTGCAGCCCGAGTCGATGTGGAACTATGAGCTGGCTTTCTCGCAACGGTTGCTCGACGGCCGACTGCAATACGGAATCAACCTTTTCTATATCGATGGCAAAAACCTGATTCAGACCTTGCCTAATCCAAATGGGAGCGGAATGCTGAACCAAAATTCGGGGAAAATCGACAATACGGGCGTGGAACTACAAGCAGCATACCGTATCAGTCCGGTTTGGTCGGTGGATGCCAACTACAGTTTCCTGCACATGGAGAATCCTGTCATTGCCGCACCTGAACACAAACTCTATACCGGGGTGAACTTCTCGGAAGGACGCTGGACGGTTTCTACCGGATTGCAGTACGTTGAAGGACTTTACACATCGGTCGGCAAAAAGGAAACGAAGGAAAACTTTGTCCTCTGGAACCTACGCGCTTTCTTCCGTGCATCAAAATGGCTCGACATTTGGGCGCGTGGAGAGAACCTGTTGGCGCAACGCTATGAAATTATGGCGGGTTATCCCATGCCGCAAGCTACGGTTATGGGCGGTATAAACATTAACTTCTGATTAAACAAATAAATTATGCAGACCACAGTAAAACTTTACGCTTACGGCTACAGGGAAGTCAGGACTTACTTTGCAGCCTCCTTGTTCGTTTTGGGCAATATTGCTTTGCCCCAGTTCTTCCATCTCTTCCCGCAGGGCGGGGTGACTTGGCTTCCCATCTATTTCTTCACGCTGGTAGGAGCCTACAAATACGGTTGGAGAGTGGGATTGCTCACTGCCTTGCTTTCACCTCTAATCAATTCCGCGCTGTTCGGGATGCCTCATCTTGCAGCGCTTCCGGCTATCCTGCTGAAATCGCTGCTGCTGGCAGTAACCGCCGGTTATACGGCTTTCCGCTTCAAACGGGCTTCACTCGTTCTCCTCGTCGGAGTAGTATTGGCTTACCAGTTCGTAGGAACATTGGGCGAATGGATGATGAAAGGAGATTTTTATCTTGCCATGCAGGATTTCCGTATCGGCATACCGGGTATGTTGTTACAGATGTTTGGAGGATATTTGTTTATTAACCGCTTCATACGAAAATAGCCATGTTTGGAATAGGAACACAAGAGATAATCTTCATCGTACTGATAGTCCTGCTGTTTTTCGGGGGCAAAAAGATACCCGAGCTGATGAAAGGTTTGGGCAAAGGGGTACGCAGTTTTAAGGAAGGCGTGAAAGGCGTGGAAAACGACCTTGACATAAGAGATGGAAATTCGGTCAAATGACAATATGGAACAGACGGTAGATAATGCTCAGACTGGAGAGATGTCATTTTGGGAGCATTTGGATGTATTAAGGGCTTCCCTTATAAAAATTGCCGTTACGACCGTACTGTGCGGTATTGTGGCCTTTCTGTTCAAGGAAGAAGTTTTTTCTGTTATCCTTGCGCCTAAAAGTGACACGTTCATCACCTACCGCCTGTTCAGTCATATTGCGGAGTGGACGACTGGGGCACATAGTCCCTCCTTTTCCGTCCAACTTATCAATACCGGGTTGGCGGAACAATTTGTCATCCACATGAAAACATCTGTATATATCGGATTCCTGCTTTCATCCCCATATACATTATACCTCTTGTTCCATTTCATTTCCCCTGCTTTATATGAAAACGAAAAAAAATACTCCTTGCGTGTGGTTGGTAGCGGATACGTAATGTTCATTCTTGGAGTACTGCTCAGCTACTTTCTGATATTTCCACTGACATTTCGCTTCTTGGGGACCTATCAGGTTTGCAATGATGTCGCCAACATGATAACGCTCCAATCCTATATGGGAACACTGATGATGATGAGTGTATTGATGGGCATTGTGTTTGAATTGCCTGTATTATGCTGGCTGTTGGGCAAACTTGGCATATTATCCGCCGGATTCATGAGGCGTTTCCGCAAACATTCAATTATTGTGATTCTAATAATCTTCGCTATCATTACCCCCACATCGGACGTATTCACCTTGTCTTTGGTGGCATTGCCCATCTGGTTGTTGTATGAGATTAGCATCTTGATTGTCTGTAAATCAGGAAAGTATAAAATTTATATCAATTAAAAAATGTTTCAGTATGAAAAGATGTAAAATTTATAACTCACAGCTATCAGCATAACGGACGGATTCATATCCATAAATATTCATCTTTCCAGTTTTTGTAAAATCCCATAGCTGTAATGTCTACTGAAGGGAAACAAGCCAATAGATTGGCAATCTTTTCATTGAAGTTGTTATTTGGAGAAACGGATGCAAGGAAATATCTGATTATACATAACCGGTAAAAAATCCTTTTCTTGTCTATTTTCGATGTGTCAATCCATATGCTTGACATTTTGCGTGGTTCTGCCGGGGTCAGCATAAAATCCCTGTTCCATACCCTCGCATGGTGGCAACACATGTTGCGAAGATTGGCAAGCACTGTCAGCCACGAGGTAAACACCTGCGGTTTCAGTCCGAAATAACCGGCTATGCGTTTCATCAACTTATTGCTGGCGATGTTAGAATAGATGTAATTCAGATTCCCGAAAGACAGCACTTCCATTATCATCCATGCCGGAGGATAGCTTTCAACATAATTACGACTGAAATCCTCGATGTAACCTTCTTTACTCGATGTCAATTCCTTTTCTATGATAGCCAATGTCTGGTTGAATTTATCCGCATTGGCAAAATATTCCGGCTTTGTTATCCAATACTTATCGCCAAGCTCTTGACATCCTATATTAGCCAGTATACTTCGTATGGCAACCTCTATTTTTTCAATTTCGTTGAAAAGGAGTATGCGCAGTTTCTTGTCAAAGCGGTAAAGCGTCAGTGCTTGTTTGAAAGTCGTTCCATCTTTTAATACCAAATCATCCTTGGGACTTTTATAAAAAGGATAAATATAGGCAGATAACCGATGATAGCCGATGTTCATCAGGTAATTCTCAACTTTCTGCTCATCTTCCATGAGCATACCACGTGTCTTTAATATCTGAACAATCTGTTTCGGTGAGGAATACGGTTTGGTGAAATTTGATTTCATATAGGTTAATAAAAAAACGACCCGCCGATTTGAGCATCGTTGAGAGGCTTGGCAGGTTCTAATGCTGCAAAGGTAACAAATCTTTTTTAAGTACCAAAATATTTGATAACTTTGTTCTCAAAACTGCATTATGGATAGTTTGTAAAAGCATTGATAGCCGTTCAACCGTCCTCTTTTTGAAACATAACTAATGATGCCAAAATGGTACTATTTTTTACATATTCCATTTTGTATATCACATAAATTGTATGATATCAAATAGTTATAAAATAATTTAGATTGTTGCCCACCACTATAATGATTCACGATGTTTATGAGAATGAAGTTTATAATTTCAGGCATTCTGATTGCCACTATCGGGCTTGTACTATCGCACACGTATCGCCCGTATGTTTATGAGAACCATATTAATGATTTTCATCAGGCAGATGTGATAGGCAGTGTAGTTTGCGTACCTGCTGCATTACCGATTATGCCTATTGTTTAGGGTTTCAAGCGGCAGATAGATAGTAAATTCCGTAAATTCTCCTTCTGTGCTGTTGACGAATATTCGTCCCTCATGCGCCTTAATCACCTGGTCAACAAAGTTCAGGCCCAGTCCGAATCCTGAAGCTCCGTTTCTGCGGCTCCGTTTTGCCGCCGCTGCGCGTTCATACTTCTGGAAAATGACTTTCTGGTCGGCTTCTGATATACCCAGACCATTGTCGCGTACTTTCAGGATGGTGTAGCGTTCGCTTTCTTCAGCCGTGATGTTTATTTCCACACTCTCCTTTGAGTATTTGATGGCATTGTCAATCAGATTACTTATTACTTCACCCAGATAATCGTTGTCTGCATAAGCTGTTTTGGCCTGCAAGCTGATTATAAAGTTTACAGGTTTCTGTGCTTTGGCCTTGAATTTCTCAGTCAGTTTCTCTATTATCGGTGTAAGCTCAACTTCCGTTCTGTTCATCTCCAGTTTATGGTTCTCCAGTTTGGAAATTGTAAGTATCTTGTTGGTGAGAGCAAACAGATGGTCTGTTTCGCTTTCCGCTATGTTCATGTATTTGTTTTTTATTTCGGGTTTGCCTTCCAGTCTTCCGCTTTTCAGCATATCCTGTACCATCATAATAGTGCTTAGTGGTGTTTTCATGTCATGTACCATGGCGTATGAGAAGTCTTCACGGATTTGGGAGATCTTATTGATTTTTGATATTATTCTTACTTGATAGATTATGCAGAATACAACAAAAATGAGAAGTATAGTTGTGGAAACTAAGAGTATCCCCATTTTTTGAAAAAAGAATTTATTTGGATTAATAATTTGGGCTTTAATAACATATGAGAAGTCACTCCTAATAGGGATTTTCTGTGTTTCGATATAAAAAAATGAATAATGTGCGTTCCCTTTATTTTGTATAATACTATCCCCTTTTAATAGATATAGACAAAAGCGATTATTAATATTTTCTTCTTCTAGAATCTGTTTATAATATTTTGCTATTGTATCCAAAGAAATAGGTTTTCCAAGTTCATCTAATGATTCTTGCATATAAGCAAATTCCGGTATATCTTTTCCACTATCACTTTGGGGCCTACTTTTAACCATTGTTCCTTGTGGTAAAGAACCCAATCTGGAAAATGTTTCAGCATTAATAGCATTCTCTAACAGATGACTTGTTTTAAATACTATTTCATTTTTGTTAAATTGGTACGAACTGTATAACCATATAATTTGTATTAGGACTAATATAAAAAGACCAGATATCGTTATTATTTTTATATATTTTCTCATTTAGCAGTTTTATTGCAAAGTTAATAACATTATGCAGATATATAACTAAAGTTCTCGCAGAAAACTTCTTAACCTAAAGATAACGTATTGATAACATAAACTCCTGTTCTTTGCGCATACCTTTGCAGTATAAGAAATAACAAAAGAAGTCTAACTTAAAAATTAAATTATTATGATAGCAGAATTAATCATTTCAGCAGTAGCGTCAGTGTCTTTGTCAACACCAAAAGTTGTTTATAATGTAGCTTCAGAAGATAAGAAAGTTACAAATATTGAGGCTTATTCTGTAAGTGAAGGTAAATATCTTAAACGTATGTATAAGATAAACTTTATCTATAACGCAGATGGGGAAGTCACCGATAAGAATACTTATCAGTGGGATGAAAGAAATTCCGGTTATATATTGAAGGAGACTGAGAAGTTTACCAAATAAAATTCCTCAATTTCTCTCTTAAAAGTTTAACTCGATAATCTCTGATATTCTGTATGTTTTATACCGGATATCAGAGATTTTTATGGATATACATGGTGTATTATACGTATATGATATCGTCGCTGTGATAAAACAGCATTGTGCTTTACAGATTATGCTTGTCGTTTGGAGTCTCAAACGGTAGATAGATAGTAAATTCCGTAAATTCTCCTTCTGTGCTGTTTACAAATATTCTTCCCTCATGGGCTTTTATTACCTGATCAACAAAGTTCAGGCCCAGGCCGAAGCCTGAAGTTCTGTTTCTGCGGCTGTGCTTTGCCGCCGCTGCGCGTTCATATTTCTGGAATATGATTTTCTGGTCGGCTTCGGATATACCCAGACCATTGTCACGTACTTTCAGTATGGTGTAGCGTTCGCTCTCTTCAGCCGTGATATTAATTTCTACGCTTTCCTTTGAGTACTTGATGGCATTATCAATCAGATTGCTTAATACTTCACCCAGATAATCGTTGTCGGCATAAGCTGTTTTGGCCTGCAAGCTGATGATAAAGTTTACAGGTTTCTGTGCTTTTGCCTTGAATTTCTCAGTCAGTTTCTCTATTATCGGTGTAAGCTTAACTTCTGTTTTGTTCATCTCCAGTTTATGGTTTTCCAGTTTGGAGATGGTAAGTATCTTGTTTGTGAGAGCAAACAAGTGGTCTGTTTCGCTTTCCGCTATGTTCATGTATTTGTTCTTTATCTCGGGTTTGCCTTCCAGTCTTCCGCTTTTCAGCATATCCTGCACCATCATAATAGTACTTAGAGGTGTTTTCATGTCATGTACCATGGCGTATGAGAAGTCCTCACGGATTTGGGAGATTTTGTTTAGTTTGAAGATATATTTAATCTGATAGACAGTGCAGACAATTGTTAGAATAGTCATTATGATTGTTGTTATGAATATAATCCACATCTTATTAAATATATTCCAATATGGATTTATCAGAACTAGCTGCATGCCAATGGATTTATCTAATTTTATGGGAATAACCTCAGTTTTGATGATTCCTAGCTTGGGAATTGTTATCTTTTTACTGGTTTGTATAGTTTTGCAGGAATCAATGACGCAGACTATGAATTCAGAGTTGATATTTTTTTTACTTAGTTGTAAATCAGTAAGTGAATCTATTTCTGATAAAGAATATTTATAGCCTAATTTGCTTATTCCGTCATATATATAAGTGATTATTGAAATAGAATCATTTGGCGCTCCTCCACCTATGACAGTTCCTTCAGGAACACTCTTGGATATTATATTAGCTTCTTTATATAATGCCTGGTCAAATAAATCTGTACATTCTTTTTTAATTTCTTCTTTTACAAAAAGATATGTATTGCAAAGCCATAAGCTTTGCAGTGAGAAGATGGAGATTAACCCTAAAATTGTTATTATATGAATGTATTTCTGTTTAGACATTTTTTTATTTGCAAAGTTAATAACATTATGCAGATATATAACTAAGCTTTTGCAGAAAACATCTTAACCTAAAGATAACGTATTGATAACATAAACTCTTGTTCTTTACGCATACCTTTGCAACATAAGAAATAACAAATGAAGTATAACTTAAAAAAATGAACACAATGAAAAAGACACTATTATTCGCGTTGCTGTTCTGCATCACGCTTGGTGCTAAGGCGCAACTGTTATGGAAAATATCAGGTAACGGACTTGACAGACCATCATACGTTATAGGAACGCATCACCTTGCACCGCTCAGTATCAAGGACAGTATAGCCAATCTGCAACAGGTTATTGACCAGACCGAACAGGTGTATGGTGAACTCGTGATGGAGGATGCTACAAATCCTGAATCTGTTATGAAGATGCAGCAGGCTATGGTACTGCCGGCCGACACTACACTGAAAAGCCTTTACACACAGGCACAATATGATACCATAGCATCTGTGGTAAAGACCTATATAGGAGTAGATCTTTCCTTGTTCGATAAGCTGAAACCTGCGGCTGTAACTACCCAACTGGCATTGGCTTTGGCTATGAAGTCGCTGAAAGGATTTAATCCGCAGGAACAACTTGACACTTGGTTCCAGACACAGGCACGACAGGCAGGAAAGAAGGTAGGAAGTCTGGAAACCGTTGATATGCAAGTAAATGTTCTTTACAATTCGCAAACTCTGGCACGTCAGGCACTCTTATTGCACTGCGCCGCTACTCATATTGAGCAGGGTATTGACCAGACATTACGTATGACGAATGCTTACATGAAACAGGATTTGGACGGACTTCTTTCCATTATTGAAGAAAAAATCAACAATTCCTGCGACAGTACTCCAGAAGAGCAGGAAACACTGATATACGGACGTAACGCAAACTGGGCCCGTCAGTTACCTGACATTATGAGGCAGTCCCCAACCTTGTTCGTAGTTGGTGCCGGACATTTGCCTGGTCCAAAAGGTTTGCTGAAGTTGATTCAGGAACAGGGATATAGGGTAGAGGCTATGAAATAGACCATGAATATATAAATATAAGGAATCTGATCATATATTATTATGACTGTATTTCTGTTGGAATTTATAGTGCTGTTTAGGCGTGCGCACGTTCGAGTTTAAATGTGCGCACATTCGATCTTAAATGTACGCACGTTTTACCTGAAATGTGCGCACGTTTTTTTCGGAACACGAGGAAGGAAAAATCCGTACAAAAACGGCCAGTGAAGTTTACCAAATAGAATCCTTCAGATTTTCTCTCTTAAAAGTTTAACGATGTAATCCCTGATATTCTGTACGGCTGTTTGCAGAATGTCAGGGATTTTTGTATCGGACGTATTGAGCAAGCAACGGTCATTTAATTTAAAGTTTAGAATATAAAAATATAAATATCAACGTATTAATTCGTATATTTGCATCAATCAGTAATAAAGGAGTTAATATGAACAACAGTGATTTTACTTGTGGCCATTTTGTCAATCCGTTTACGGATATTGGCTTTAAAATTATTTTCGGACAGCCTGCCAGTAAGGAATTGCTAATCACGCTGCTTAATGAACTTCTGAAAGGCGAACACTGCATAGAGAACCTTACTTTCCTTGATAAGGAAAATCATTCAGACAATATGGACGATGCAGGAATCATATACGATCTTTATTGTCTTACTACTACTGGTGAGTATATTATTGTTGAAATGCAAAACCGCCTGCACAGTAATTTCCTTGACCGTACGCTATTCTATATGTGTCGTGCCATTGGTAGACAAGTTGAGAATATACGTGAGAAAAGGAAAAAGGAACAGGAACTTCGTTCGGAGAACTCTGTTTCCAATTGTGAGGATAGCTTTGTTTTAAGTGAACCAAAACCGGACAAATATGGAGCCAGATATAAACTCTCTAAAGTTTATGGTATATTCCTGATGAATTTCTGTGAACCTGATTTGGAGGAAAAATTCCGAACTGACGCGGTTATAGCTGATATGGAAAATGGAAAAGTGATAAACGGCAGGTTCCGTCAGATTTTTTTGCAATTTCCATATTTCAAGAAAGAACTTCGAGATTGTGAAACTCTTTATGATAAATTGATTTATACACTCAAAAATATGCAACATTGGAACAGAATGCCGGATGCTCTTAAAGAGCAGGTCTTTAATCGCCTGGAAGAACTAGCTTCTGTGGCTAATCTCTCTTTGGAAGACCGTATTGCTTATGATAAAGCTTTAGACCGTTATAGAGTAAGCAGGATAGTGGAGGAAGATGCCCGTGAGGCAGGATGGAAGAAAGGGCTTGAAGAGGGGCGCGCAGAGGGTCGTGCGGAAGGTCTTGCAGAAGGTCATGCAGAAGGACTTCTGGAAGGTAAAAAATCTGTCGTTGCTAAATTGAATGCTTTCGGACTGTCTATTGAGCAAATTCAGGAGGCTACCGGATTGACCGAAAAGGATATAAGAGACTTGTTGGTATAATGTGGCTTTTCTGTTCAGATTTCTGATAATAAAAAATATTAATATTTAAGTCCTTTGTTGATTACCGGCGGGTATCTTCAAAGGACTTTTTTCTATTACGTCTGTTTATATAATTGAATTAATTCGTTTTTATCGCATTAGATTAAAAATATATCGTTTTTCGATAAATTTTTTCTTGTTTTTCTTTTGTACTTAAAAAATAGTATATACATTTGCATATCGAAAAACGATAAATATTTATTGAAAACAAGTAAGAGACGATTAAAATAATAACAACGAATAAACATTGAGATTATGAAAACAGTACGTATTTTAGGATTTGTGGTAATAGCGATAATCGTATTTTTCGCTTCTACAGACGTGCTCAGAAAGTTTGGTGAAACAGATGATTCTATTCCTCGTACATATGTTGGAATGAATCCGGTATTGGTTTCTGTAGTACAAGATAAAACTTTGATTCCGGATAGTCTGTACAATTATGCAGAGAGCAGGAAAGTACCATATAAGCTGGATACTATATCTACATATGTTACTTTTGATAGTTTTTATACTGATTACTTTATAATACTGACAGTTCCTTTTCTGTTATTTTTCTTATATGGCTTTGTATCTCTTGTAGGTCTTTTGCTGGATATTTGCCGTAATAAGGTGCTTACCAAAAAGAATGTACGCCGTATGCGTATGTTTGTTTATTCTTTTGTATTGTTTTCAGCAATAAAGGAATTAGGGGAATATATAATTCTCAGGTTGTGAACGAAATAACTTTACCTGCAGGTTATACGATTGACGCTTTCGGACTGAAATATCCTTGGATATTGTTTATGTTGTTGGTATTGTTTGTCGAAATATTTGCCAAAGCAGAGAAAATTAAGGAAGAAAATGATTTGACAATTTAACTAATGAAAGGGAATAACAATGAAGACGATATGGAAAATGCTCAAGCAGCGCTATAAAAATATGGGTAATCTTCTGTTTGCTGTTCTGGTTGGAATGATAAGTGTAATGATGTATTTTGGTCCTACTATTGTAAGACTTTTGCTGGCTGGCACTTCTGAACGGATGCTGGGCGGAGTGTATGCATGTAATTTATTGGTCATTCTTGTGTTTTGCTTTTGTATAATCAGGATTGACTGCCGAAAACTGATTAGTAATAAGACTGCTGGTCTTATGGAGAGTATTGGCTCTTTTACGGTTCTTTTTATGTTGATTCGTAATTCTTTTGCAAAGAGAGCAGGTGATTTGGGAGATGAATTTTTATATTCATTGGATTGGTTCACTATTATGTTATTTGGAATTATGATGGCATTTATAGGAAAGATAGTGCGTCGTGCGGTAAAAATTAAGGAAGAAAATGATTTGACAATTTGATAGATAAAAAAAACTGACATATATGCCTATAATAGTAAACTTGGACGTAATGATGGCGAAACGCAAGATTTCGCTTGGTGAACTGGCCGAACGTATAGACCTTACTCCGGCAAACCTTTCTATACTTAAAACTGGAAAGGCTAAAGCTATACGTTTCTCTACTTTGGAGGCTATCTGTAAGGAACTGGACTGCCAGCCGGGAGATATTCTGGAATACAGGGATGAATGAAGTCTTAACGTAAAGATAACATAGCGATAACATAAACTAATCTTCTTTGCGCATACCTTTGCGGCATAAGAACAACTAATCAATATAAAAGTTATGAGAAGAATTATGAAACTGGCTTTTGTAGCCATTGCAGGATTTGCCTGCTTGCCGGTAGCTGTCAGGGCACAGCAGATGCCTCCGGTACCGGTGGATAAGGAAGTGAGAATAGGTAAACTGGATAACGGACTTACATACTATATCCGTCATAATGAATATCCTAAGAACCAGGTGGACTTCTATATCGCCCAAAAGGTGGGTAGTATCCTTGAAGAGGACAACCAGCGCGGATTGGCGCATTTTCTTGAACACATGTGTTTCAACGGAACAAAGAACTTCCCGGGTAACTCAATGATAAAATGGCTTGAGTCAGTAGGTGTGAAGTTCGGTTATAACTTGAATGCCTATACCAGCATTGATGAAACTGTATATCGTATCTCCAGTGTACCTACAGAGCGTATCGGGGTGCAGGATTCATGTCTGATGATTCTGTCCGACTGGGCTGACGGCCTTTTGCTTGAAGGTAAGGAGATAGACGAGGAACGTTCCGTTATACATGAGGAATGGAGAAGCCAGCTGCCACCGAATATGAGAATAATGGAGAAACTGCTTCCGGAAATATATCCTGACAGCAGATATGGACACCGACTTCCTATAGGAACCATGGAAGTAGTGGACAATTTCCCGCATCAGGCTTTACGCGACTATTATGAAAAGTGGTACCGTCCTGACCTGCAGGGTATAGTTGTGGTAGGTGACATTGATGTTGACCGTATAGAAGGCAAGATCAAGGAAATGTTCTCAAAGATTGAGAAGCCTGTAAATCCGGTAGAAAGGGTTTACTACCCGGTGGCCGATAATGAAAAGCCTATTGTAGCTTTCGGCTCGGATAAGGAGCAGGATAAATATGTAGCTCAGATTATGTTCAAATATGATGCCCTGCCTGATTCATTGAAGGGCACAATGGCTGATATTACAACCTCTTATCTGCTTGATATGGCCCAAATGATGCTTCAGATAAGACTGAACGAACTGGGGCAGAAGGCAGATGCTCCGTTTGCTGTGGCTTCTGCATTTTACGGTGAGTTCATTATGGCAAAGACTAAACAGGCTTTCCAAATGGCTATGGTTCCTAAGGGTAACAGCTTCAACGAAGGACTGAAGGCTGTCTATCGTGAGGCTCTTCGTGCAAAGAGGGGAGGATTTACTGCTACTGAATATGCGCGTTGCCGCACAGAATATCTTTCTCAGCTTGAAAAGGCATACAATAACCGCAACCAGCAGGAAAACAAGACTCTTGCAGAATCGTATGTACGCAACTTTATCGACAAGAAACCTATACCTGGTATAGAGACAGAATATCAGATGATGAGCATGATTGTAAACCAGATACCAGTGGAAGCTGTAAATCAGGTGTTCTCGCAGATTGTTTCGGACAAAAATCTGGTTGTTCTTGGTATGATGCCTGCACGCGAAGGGGAGTCATGTCCTAAGGATGAGGATATACTTGCATTGCTTTCTCAGGTGGAAGCAGAAAACATTGCTCCTTACGTTGACAATGTGAAGGATGAACCTCTGGTAAGCGAATTGCCTGCAGCCGGAAAGGTGGTGAAGGAAAACATGCTTTCTGATTTCGGTGCCAAGGAATGGATTCTTTCAAACGGTGCCAAAGTGATATTGAAGAAAACTGACTTCAAGGCTGACGAAATCAATATGATGGCTGTGGCAAAAGGCGGTACTTCTGTTTATGGCAACGATAAAGCTGCGGACTTGATGTTTATGCCTGCCGTATTGGAACAGCACGGTCTGGGTAATTTTACCAATTCTGATCTTACCAAGCTGATGGCCGGCAAGCAGGTATCCCTGAAAGTTGCTTTCGAGGACTATGTACGTAGTCTTTACGGAAATACCACTCCAAAGGATCTGAAGACTTATATGGAGATGATATACATGACTTTCACAGGACTGACAGTAACAGAGGATGAATTTGCTGCAATGCAGAATCTGTATAAGGGATTGATCCAGAATCAGGAGCAGAACCCTAGTTTTGTCTTCCAGAAGAAGGTTCAGGAATTCCTTTATACTTCGCCTAACAAGCAGGTGTTCGGTGTAAGTGATATTGAGAAGGCAAACCGTGAGAATATCCTTTCTATCATACATGAACAGCTTGCTAATGCAGTGGACTTTACATTTGTATTCAGCGGTAACTTTGATGAAACTGAATTAAAGACACTTGTTGAACAGTATATCGCTTCACTGCCTTCTGTGAAAGGAAAAAAACAGGAATTGAAATATAACAGTGCGGTAGAAATCAAGTCCGGTAGCGAAGAAAAGGATTTCACAATGAAGATGGAAGTGCCTCAGGGTAGTGCTGCTGTCATCATCAGCGGAAAGATGCCTTACTCGTTCAAGAACAGGCTGATGGCTTCAATGTCGGCACAGATAATTTCTACACGTCTATTGAATGAGGTTCGCGAAAAGGAAGGTGCGGTATATAGTATATATACACAGGGCTCTCAGGACAGACTGTCAGAAGTGTCAGTCACATATCAGACTATATTCCAGGTTAAGCCTGAAAAGAAAGACCGTGCGCTTGAAATAATCCGCAGCGAGTTTGATAAGCTGGCAAAGGAAACTCCGGCAGAAGAACTTGACAAGGTGAAGGAGTTTATGGTTAAGCAGTATGCCGAGAATGAACATACAAACAGTTATTGGTGTTCTATGATTGCAGGCAACGAACTTAAACCGGCCGAAGTATTTGCTCAGGCAGAAAAGGCAATCTTGTCTGTCACTCCAAAAGAACTTTCGGAATATGTCGGCAAAGTTATGAAACAGAACAACTACAGGGTGTTGGTTATGATGCCTGAAAACAAGTGATTTGATTTTTCTGAACTATAAAAGGCTAAGCTTGGAGAACGGGCTTAGCCTTTATTATTTTAGTATGTCGAGATATATATTTACGTCTTTATTATCAATCGTTTAAAACATAATTTATAATATCATTTTTTATTAGTATTTTTGCGGCTCAAATAATAACACATAGGATTAATGAGAACATTACGTTTATTTTACCTTTTTATTCTTTGTCTGTCTTTCTCCGGTTACGCTTCATCGCAGATTGTTGAAAAGGCACTTGATATATTACGTAAGGACAGTTTGGTAAAACCTGCTGTTACTGTTGCAGATTCTGATTCTGTTCTGCTGGCAGCCGCAAGGGAAGAGTTGGCTGCATTGCGGTTGAATGAGGCAAATATGCGAATGGAAATGGAGCAGATGAAGATAGCAATGTATGCGGCGGATTCCATAAAACTGGCAAAACAGAAGCAACGTATCGATTCATTGAGAAATGTAACATGCGGTGTACCTGTTGTTGTAGATAATGATACATTGTTTTACTATTATGCCAAACGTGGAGGACATACACCTCAACAACGTGCGGAAAATGTGGCAAATGAAATTCTCAGACTGGGAAAGCGTTTTAATCTCCAGCCAGATTCGCTGTATATTGAAAACAGTGAAATTGTGACAGATTTGATGTACGGCGACAAGGTTATAGTATCATTCACTGATCAGGATGGACTTTGGGAAGGCTGTTCACGCGATCAGTTGGCTGCCAATAAACGCACTGTTATTGTGGAGAAATTGCGTATGATGAAGGAAGAACACGGATTTCTGCAATTGTGTAAACGTGTTTTCTATTTCATTCTGGTGCTGGTAGGACAATACTTGTTGTTCCGGGCTACAAACTGGCTTTTCCGAAAACTAAAAGTACGTATTATCAAGTTGAGGAATACACGCCTTAAGCCTTTTTCTATTCAGGATTATGAGTTGCTTGATACGTATAAGCAGGTAAAACTGCTGGTATTTCTTGCCAATATCATTCGATATATATTCATGTTTCTGCAGCTGTTGCTTACCGTTCCGATGCTGTTTTCAATTTTCCCCCAGACAAAGGATCTTGCTTATAAGCTGTTTTCATATATATTGACTCCCGTAAAGAGTATTATAGCAGGAGTACTCTCATATATTCCTAACTTGTTTACTATATTTGTCATTTGTCTGGCTATCAGGTATCTGGTGCGTTTCTTCAGATATTTGGCAGAAGAAATACAGTCTGAAAGATTAAAACTGCGAGGATTCTATCCGGATTGGGCGATACCAACTTTCCATATCATCCGCTTCTTGCTGTATGCGTTTATGATTGCTATGATTTATCCTTATCTGCCTGGCTCTAACTCTGGCGTTTTTCAGGGTATTTCGGTTTTTGTAGGTTTGATAGTATCGTTAGGATCTAGTACTGTTATCGGAAATATTATTGCCGGACTGGTCATTACATATATGCGACCGTTCAAGATTGGCGACCGTATTAAACTGAACGACACTACAGGTAATGTGGTTGAAAAAACTCCTTTGGTTACACGTATCCGCACTCCGAAGAATGAAGTGGTTACTATTCCAAACTCATTCGTGATGTCTTCGCATACGGTTAATTTCAGCCAGTCGGCGCGTGAATTCGGACTTATTATTCATTCTGAGGTTAGTATTGGATATGATGTTCCATGGAGAGTTGTCAATAAGTTATTGATAGAGGCTGCACTTAATACTCCGGGAGTAGTGGATGATCCAAGACCTTTCGTCCTTTCCACATCTTTAAGTGACTGGTATCCTGTATATCAGGTAAATGCCTATATCAAAGATGCTGACCGTTTGGCGGAGATTTATTCTGATCTTCATCAGAACATTCAGGATAGATTTAATGAAGAAGGTGTGGAAATTATGTCTCCACATTATATGGCTGTGCGCGATGGCAACGCTTCTACTATACCTCCAAAAGAAGATGCCGACAAATAAGTATTAAATGAATCATAAATCAAAGCCGGATTCAATATTGTATTTTTAAACGGGAATACATTATTGAATCCGGCTTTGATTTTTATGTTAGCTTGTTTTTTAGATGTGACCTACAAATCAGTAGCTTATCTTTATGCCTGCAAATATAGAACGTGGCGTTCCAGGGCCATAGATATACCCGGAGTCTCTGTTTGCACCTTTGTCGAAGTCTTTCTGATAGGCATTGAATATATTCTGTACTCCTGCATTTAACTGAAGAGTTGTACTCTTATACAGGCTGAAGTCGTAAGAGGCTTTTAATCCTATATCCATAAAGCTTCTTGTCTTTTCTGTTCTGTTTTTTTCGATATATCCTTTGTGGTGTTCCACTAGCATACTTCCTGTATAAGTACCTGATAACGCTACATTAAAATGTTTCACCGGAGCGTATGTCATTGTAAAATATCCGTATGTGTTTGGTGTACGGAACATTCTTTTTTCTTCTGCTACATCTTCGCTCCAAGCTCTTGCTTCCTTATATTCAGCTTTCTGTAGCGTTAATCCGGCCTGCAACTGCCAGATATTACGCCATGCAAGTTTACCTTCAAGTGTTCCTCCATAAACTACAGAACCTTTTTCGTTTCCGCGTTCCATGATGAGGATGCCGTTCTCGTTACCTATTTCTGTCAGTGCAAATACATCTGAAATGTTAGTATAGAATCCTTCTACCAGAAGATTTCCCTGCCAGTCTCCCCAGTTGTGATACATATCTGCAGAGATGCTTGTGCTTTGTGATTTTTCTTCTTTTAAATCTTCTGCCAGACGAATCATCGAAACCGTACCTCCTACATTCTCTATATGCAGGTCTTCATCGAATGCCTGTGGAGCACGGAAACCGAATGAATAGCTTGCACGCAGATTGATATTTTCAGTAGGGTTGAAACGAAGGTTTGCTCTCGGACTGAATATCGGTTTGCTCAGCATGCTGTGTTTGTCCAGACGACCACCGATAAGGAAACTCCACATCTCGTTTTTCCATTCGTTCTGTGCAAAGGCACTCATAATTCTTACTTTCTGTGCAACGTATCTGTTGTATCCCCACTGGTTATCCTTCAGATTGTCGTAATTATATTCAGCACCGGCTGTAAGGTCGGCAGGCATGAACAGACATTTGTCCCAATGATAATTGTATTGTGTACCTGCTATCCATGTAATGTCAGTTGTCCCTCCGTATGCCTTTAGTGCAGTTTCACTGCTTTGTCCGCCACCATAGTAACTGTCGCGGTTAATATGTTGTGCTGATGTGTAGATGCTCACGCGATGTTTCTCGTTTGGTGAGAAATAGTCAAACTTCAATCCTCCGGTGTTTATGCTGTGAGTGAGCTGTTCGGCTATGTTTGCTTCGTGAGCAGGCCGGTCAAGCATATCACCTCCGCGTCTGAATTCCTGCAGATGATGATATTCCATTGTAAGTTTGGAGTAAGTACTTGTCTTTATATACGAACGCATACCTACAGTCTGGTTCTTGAGTTTAGGAAGTTCGGTGAAACCGTCGGCATCGTTATCATAACCGTTCCTTTCTCTATTTTGTCCGAAAACAGCGATTCCCATTTTCTGATCTTCTGTGACCAGTGAAGCATTCATTGTTGTATTATTTTCGAATACGTTACCATCACCAATACCAGTAAGAGTGTGTGATATTTGTGCAGAGTTTCTTATCGGTTCTTTTGTAATAATATTTATAGTACCAGCTATGGCAGATGAGCCAAACAAGGCAGAACCTCCACCACGCATTACTTCCACCCGGTCTATCATATTTGCAGGAATCTGTTCAAGACCGTAAACTCCCGAGAGGGCACTGAATATTGGGCGTGAGTCTATAAGAATTTGAGTGTATGGACCATCCAGACCATTTATTCTGACTTGCTGAAAACCGCAGTTTTGGCAGTTGTTTTCCACTCTTATACCAGGTTGAAAATTCAATCCCTGAGCCAGGCATGAAGAGTTTGTATTCTCGAATGTCTTCATAGAAACTACATTTACCAATGTAGGAGCCATACGGCGTGTGGTTTCGTTTCTGTTTGCAGAAACCACTACACCTTCAAGCGAAATAAGGTCCTCTTCTATCTCGAAATTCATTTCTATTGTTTTTCCCTTCTTGAAATTTATTTCCTTGCGAATCGTCTTATATCCGACAGATGAAACTTCTACTGTGAATGTTCCTTCAGGAAGGTTTTTCAGAAAGTAGTGACCGGTCTCATCGGTGGTTGTACCGATAGTAGTACCTTTCAGGCTTATTGTAATAAAAGCCAGATGTTCATGGGAGTGTTTGTCTGTCACGTGGCCTATCATGTTAGCATCCGATTCATTTAACTCGTATGCATATAACTGGTAGGGGAGCAATGTAAGTATTGTTCCAAGTATAATGGTATATATTGTTTTCATTTGATTTTGCGTTTAAATTTTTAGACATGATATATGAGTATATCTTCATTTGGAAGACATACGATATAAAATAAAGAATTTATTATATCAGTCTAATGCCGGAGGGGCACGCAGAGAGATAACTCCGTATGTAGCACTGTAAGGCTTGTTGCAGACAGCAGGTGTTATAAGAATGCCAATCAGTAAAAGCCACAATACGGGACTTAACGGCTGAGGTATATCGCCATAAGTGTAGAATGAAGATAGGAAAAAGATTGTTTCGGCCTGTTGTGCCGTATGGGTATGTTCGCTGTTGTATGGATGGGAGTGTACGATTATAACCCCATTTACTACATGAGTATGTGTAAACAGTGTTATTCCCCCGAAATAG
This sequence comes from uncultured Bacteroides sp., assembly GCF_937912035.1. Lineage (GTDB taxonomy): Bacteria > Bacteroidota > Bacteroidia > Bacteroidales > Bacteroidaceae > Phocaeicola. The sequence continues at coordinate 49,876 of NZ_CALDPF010000043.1, read as the reverse complement.
AATATAAATAATATCGGAAGGAAAAAGCGCATGAATTTTAAATGTCTTTTTTCCTTAAGCATGTGAAGCCTATGTGCCTACTAATCCCTATTTGTTTGCAAAAATACGATATTTAGGGTTATTGTCAAATACTTGTTAATGGTACATGGTGGATTTAATACAAATGCAATGTTGAAATACCTACTAATGATTATAATCTAGTATCTTTTGTATGTTTTAATACCAATTTTTAGGTATTGCCATCTTTTTGATATCGTAATAATTTTGCGATTGAGAATTTAAGGCGTTTTATGAGATCTAATTTGTTGTTAATATTAATATTTTTAATCACTCCAATAGCTGGATTTTCATTTAACATATCAGGCAAGATACTTGATATAAAATCTAAAAAGCCAATAGAGTTTGCTACTGTATGGGTTGAGGGTACTGGTATTGGTGCAGTGACAGATTTAAATGGAGCATTTCTGATAAATAATCTTTCTGAAGGTAATTATGAATTTATCATTAGATGTTTGGGATATACAGAGAAAAAGGAGAAAATATATTTCATGAAGAATACTGATGTGGTGTTTTATCTTTCTGAAACATCTTTGGCTTTGGACGAGGTGACCGTTACAGCAGAGAGGAAAGCTTATGCTGCCACGACATATACGCTGAACAGGACTGCATTGGACCATTTGCAGAGTGTAAGTGTAACGGATGCCTTAAGCCTGTTGCCCGGTGAACAGACAAACAAATATAAAGCATTGACATCTTCAGAACAGGTCGTAACCTTGAGAGGTGAAACTACGGAGATGGGTAATCCTGATTTTGGAACTGTAGTTGAGTTGGATGGAGTAAGACTTTCCGGTAATGCTACTGCTCAATCTACGGGTGGAACAGATTTAAGGAATGTTGGTAATAATAACGTAGAAAGAATAGACGTTATTACAGGTGTTCCTTCTGTGGAATATGGTGACCTGACAAACGGTGTTGTCAGAATAATAACTCGAAAAGGTAAAAGTCCTCTTTTTGCAGACATATCAGTACGTCCCAATACTCAGTCATATTCACTCAGTAAGGGTGTTGATTTGGGAGGAAAAAGAGGGATAGTCAATCTGTCATATGAGCGTGTACGTTCTGTCTCTGATATTGCATCTCCATATACTTCTTATATGAGAAATGCTTTTGGTCTCAAGTATTCCAATGCAGTAAATTATTCGTCAGGGAGAAATCTTTCTATGGATTTCAGTCTGAATGGTAATGTGGGAGGATTGAATTCTGAATCAGACCCGGATGCTTTCAAGGAAACTTATACCAAGAAAAAAGACAATGCCTTGTGGAGCAGTGTCGCTTTCAATTATATGATAAACTCCAATTGGCTTTCAAATCTGAGGTGGGGGATGACTTTCTCATATTCTGATAAAATGACGGAAGTGAAGACAAACAAATCTGCATCATCCGCTATGCCTGCTTTGCATACCACAGAAGAAGGGTATTTCGTAGCTTCTAAATATGAAGACAATCCTTCGTCACCAATAATTCTGTTGCCTACGGGATACTGGTATGTCACTACATATAATGATAACCGTCCGATAAATTATTCAGCTTATGTGAAAGCAAGGTGGACACATAAGATTGGAAATATAACAAGTAATTTACTGTTGGGCTCGGATATTAAGTCAGACGGTAATCTGGGAAGAGGAGAGTATTATACAGATATGTCCGTTGCACCAACCTGGAGAGAATACAGATACGATAATCTGCCGTATATAAATAACTGGGCCTCATATATAGAAGAGGATTTGAATGTATCATTCAGAAATTCCAGTCTGAATCTGAAGGCAGGATTGAGAAATGATATGACTATAATATCTGGTTCTGATTATGGAACAGTTTCGAGTCTCTCTCCAAGAATCAGTGCGAAATATTCGTTTGGCAATGCTGATACCGGATTCTTTAGAGGGGCAACAGTCAGAATGGGATGGGGTAAAGCCGTAAAGCTTCCTTCATTTGAGATTCTTTATCCCAGAGAAACGTATGTGGATAGGTTGGCTTTTGCTCCAGGAACAATGGCTGACGGAACTACATATTATGCTTACCACACTCATCCGGTCACCCCTATATATAATTCATCACTGAAGTGGCAATATAGCATAATGCGTGAGTTTGGTGCAGATGTTAAGTTAAAATGGGTAAAGATGTCATTGTCCTTTTATTATAACAGTATGATGAGTTCATATTCCAGTACTAAGTTTTATTCACCTTTTGATTATAAACTTACGGACCAGAGTGCTTTGGAGTCTTGTTTGATTCCTTCTTCAGACAGGATTTACAGTATTGACCGTAATACTGGTGTCGTTACTGTATCCGACAAAACTGGAACCTTTCCTTCACAAGAACTGCACTATAAAGTTGTAAATGATTTTCAGTCGGCAAGTATGAGTATAAATGGCTCTTCGTCATCAAGAATGGGACTGGAGTGGGTATTGGATTTTGATAAAATTAAATCAATAAACACTTCTGTACGGATAGACGGAAAGTATTACAGATATAGAGGAGTTGATGAAGTTATTGTGCCATCCAGGGTTAACCTAACAAGTTCAGACGGGCAGCCATACAAATATATAGGATATTATGTTGGCGGAACCGGTAATTATAATGGCTTCGAGAGTAAACGCTTAAACACAAATCTGACTTTTATCACACACATACCTAAATTGAGAATGATTTTTTCATTGCGTTTCGAAGGTACATTAATGAATATACGTCAGAATCTGAGTGAGTACAGTGGAGGTACAAGAAGTTATGTAATCGATGACAGAGGTGATTATTTGCCGTCTGCTACGGATAAAAATATTTATGATGGAGATAATTATGTAGTGACTTATCCATTGTATTATGTATCGCGCGATGATATGGATATCAAAGTTCCATTTATGGAAAAACTGTTGTGGGCATACGATAATGATAAGGACTTATATAATGAGTTGACTAAACTTGCTGTAAAGAGCAGTTACGGATATATATTCAAGAAACAGAGTTATTCACCTTATTTCTCAGCCAATCTCAATGTGTCAAAAGAAATAGGTAAGTATCTTACTGTTTCATTTTTTGCAAATAACTTCTTCTACAGTACGCAGAAGTTAAAGAACGAACAGACAGGAAACGAAACGTCATTGTTTGATTCAAACCTTATAACTCCTTTTAATTACGGAATATCGTTTAAACTAAAATTATAATTGTTATGAGAAAACTTTTTTTAGCTTTAAGCATTTTGATGCTTAGTTTATTAGTCTATTCATGTACGGAGAAAGATAATCCGCAATATGAGTTAAGTAAAGTAAAGATTCAGCTTGTATATCCCGAGGGGTATAACGCATCAAAAGGTGTGGAAGTATTGTTGAAGAATACTTCTACCGGAGCTGTGTTTACTGAAAAGACTGGTGCTGAAGGTACGGTTCTGTTAGAAGTTCCTAAGGGTATATATGAGGCTTCAGCTTCGGAACAAAGAGTTGTAGATGCTGAGGTTTGTATGTTTAATGGAGTAAACAGCAACGTGAATGCCAGTGCAGAAAATGTAGAAGCTGTAATAAATTTGGAATTGTCAAAAGGCGGATCGGTGGTTATTAAAGAACTATACGTAGGCGGATGTCCAAAAGACGACGGCTCTGGGTATTTTGCAAGAGACCAGTATGTGATACTTTATAACAATTCGTCTGCAACTTTAGATATAAGTGATTTTGCTCTTGCAATGGTAAATCCTTACAATTCGCAGAGTACAAATAATGACTATGTTGATGGAGAGTTGTTTTATGCATCGCAAGGATGGATACCTGCCGGAAATGGTTTGTGGTATTTTGAAAACAACGTAAAACTGGAGCCTGGAAAACAGATTGTTATAGCAATTTGTGGAGCTATTGATAATACAAAGACCTATTCGCAGTCAATAAACTATGCTAACAGTGAGTATTATTGCTGTTATGATATAGAGGATTATAATCTGACTTCTTACTATCCAACTCCTTCTGAATTAATTCCTACAGAACACTATCTGAAAGTTTATAGTTACGGATTGGGTAAGGCATGGCCTTTAAGCAATTCCAGTCCGGCATTTTATATCGTACGTCCTCAGGGAACAACTCTAAAGGAATTTGTTGACAACCCTGAAAATGAGAACATGTACGGTTCTAATCAGGTTCGTAGAAAAGTTCCTGTGGAATGGGTTGTCGATGGTATCGAAGTGTTTGCAAAAGGACAGTCGAACAATCAGAAAAGACTTCTGCCTACAATTGACGCAGGTTATGTGGAAATGACTGCCAAGATGGGCTATACTCTTTACAGAAATGTAGATAAGGAAGCTACTGAGGCTATCAAGGAAAATGAAGGTAAACTTGTATATAATTATTCACTAGGAGTAGAAGGTTCTACCGACCCAAGTGGAATTGATGCTGAGGCTTCAATTAAGAATGGTGCGAGAATCGTTTATAAAGACACAAACAATTCTTCTGTCGATTTCCACCAGAGAAGCAAAGCCTCATTAAGAAACTGATTATGTATTTTGTGAATACCAGGAATATTAAATTGGCAATGACAACGGGGATAATACTCCTCGTTGCTATGTCTATTTGTGCAGACGATAATCCTGCGGTTGCCGATATAGATTATACTGAGACTGTTCTAAGGTTTCATGCATCGAAGAGCAAGAATGCTTCTTTCCTTACTGATATGAAAAGCCCTAACTTATCTTATCTGGAGATGAATGGTCATATCCGTAAAGGTGATATGGTGAATTATTATCAGTCTGACTATAGCAGGGATTTTGAAATCATAACTGAGTCATATTATCGTTTCAATGAACGTCTGATGTTGTCCGGCGCGATATCATATGGAACGGATAAAGGCAACAATATGTCAGGTTCCGTATTCATCAATCCTGAATATACTCCTTTTGATATCGTAGAGATGGACAAATCCAATGCTGGAACCAAGCGCAGAGAATGGTATTCATTGAGTGGAAAAGCTGGGTATTCGCTGAACTCCAGAATCTCATTGGGAGCTTCATTGGAATATGCCGTTGAGAATTATGCTAAGTTCAAGGATTTGAGACATCAGAATTCCATGATGGATTTGAACCTGTCTTTAGGAGTCAAGTATAAAATCACAGATAATGTAACTTTTGGTTCTGCCTATGTTTATAGAAGAAACATTCAGAGGGTATCATTTAATATTTATGGTAATACGGACAGGCAATATACTTCGCTGATAAGTTTCGGTAGCTTTTATGGGCGTACTGAATTATTTGGCGAGAGTGGATATACCTCTAATGCTCTTCCTCTGTTTACGCAAACTAATGGTGGTGCTTTGCAACTGTTATGGGAAACAACCGGTATGAAGTGGTTTAATGAATTTGGTTATTATAAGGATAATGGACAGTTCGGAACAGGTTCTTCTACTTCAATTACTTATAGTAATCATAATTCTACAGGGCTGGAGTACAAGTCGAAACTTATAATAGAAAAGTCTCGTATATCTCATGTGTTAGAACTGAATGTGTTCAGCAAATCGCTCGAGAATAATGAGAACTCATATAAGGAAAGCACTGATGCAAACGGAGTATCACAAATCGTCTATTATGGTAGCAATAAAGTAGGCGAGAAGAAGTGGAAAGGGGCTGATATCACATATTCAATTCTTTCAGGAAAAGGAATACGGCGTTCCGAGTGGTCGGCCGGTATAGATGCTGGATATTATTCACGCCTTGTAACAGCTTCGCAGTATCCGTTCTACAGAAAGCAGGATATCAATAGAGTTCATGCTGGTTTGTTTGCGAAAAAGAACTGGTTTAAGAAGAAAAGTATTTACACAATATCGATAAAAGGTGGATATTCAACAGGATGGGGAAACATGAACGAAGACGGAACATACACCATTGTTTCAGAAAATCAGAAAGTACCTGTCTCGCTTGATAATCTGCTTGTTCAGGAATATGATTATAACATAGCAAGTCAGGTGAAATCTTGTGTCACTTTGGGATATGAAAGAGGAATTTCGGAAAAGCTGTCACTGTATTCAAGTGTAGATTTTTCGTTTCTGACAGCCTTGAATACCAGTATGAAAGGTAAGAAACACTTTGTATGCGGCCTTTCGGCTGGAGTTAAATTCTAATGTTAAAAAATAATATATATGGAGAAGATTATAGAATGCGATAAAATAACGCATTATTATGGAGACAGACTGATTTATGCCGACCTTAGTTTTGACGTAGAAAAAGGTAAGGTGTTAGGTCTGTTAGGAAAGAATGGAACGGGGAAGACAACCATTATAAACATTCTGAATGGATACTTGAAACCCCGCTCCGGTGTATGCCGTCTGTTTGGTGAGGATATGAATAACATAAGTCCTGCCACGAAATCAAGGATAGGCCTGTTGCTGGAAGGGCACGTACAGCATACATATTTCAATGTTCAGCAGATAGAGAAGTTTTATTCGGCATTTTTCCCAAAATGGAAGAAGGAAGCATATTATGAACTTCTTAAAAAGCTGCAGGTTCTTCCTACGCAGAAAATCTCTACTATGTCGTGTGGACAGCGCTCACAGGTAGCCTTGGGACTTTTGTTTGCGCAGGACCCTGATTTGCTGATTCTGGATGACTTTTCTATGGGATTGGACCCGGGTTATCGTCGTCTTTTTGTGGAATATCTGAAGGAATATGCTTCGGCAGAAAACAAGACTGTGTTCCTGACCTCACATATCATTCAAGATATGGAAATGCTTATAGACGACTGTATGATAATGGATTATGGCCGTCTGCTCCTCCACCGACCGGTTAAGGAGATAATGGACAACTTTAAGCGCTACAGATTTGTCACTCCGGGAAATGACTTCAAATTATCTGCCGATAATGATTTCTGGAATCCGTCTGTGCTTGGCGACAAATGGGAGGTTTATTCTTTCCTGAATAAAGAAGAGGTACTGTCAAAACTTACTGTAATGGGAGTAAAGGAGATTACAGAGGAGAATCTCTCACTTGAGGATGCATTTATTGGTCTGACAGGAAAATATTGATAATAATAAAGTGATAAAATATGAATTTGTTTAAGGCTCTATCGTATAAAGAATGGATGAAGACACGAAAGTTTATTCTTGTGGCTTTTGTCCTGCTGGCTGCTGTAGCAGTATATTCTTATATTGACATTACATATGCCATAAGAATAGAAGAGGCGGTAAATATTTGGTATGGATTTATTTTCCAGGGAGTATCGGTTTCAAACCTTATGATGTATCTGATTCCATTGTCGGGTATTTCGATGGCAATAGTACAGTTCGTTCCTGAAATGACGAACAAGAGATTCAAACTGACATTGCATCTTCCTGCCAGCGAAACAAGACTGGTGTCGGCTATGCTGCTGTATGGTTATGGAGTATTATTTACATTGTATTTAGTCTGCATTGTATTCATGTATGTTATTATAGGTATGGTTATGCCTTCTGAAGTTGTGCAAATGATGGTATCGCAGTTCCTACCATGGATCACAGCCGGACTTGCCGGATATGGATTTACGGCATGGATATGTGTAGAACCAAGCTGGAAGCAGAGAATATTCAATATGCTGATTTCAGTAGGACTGTTGTCTGTACTTTTCGTTTCTGTGTATCCTGAAACCTATTCTAAATTTGGTTGGGGTATGATTCTTGTGCTTGTTTCGTCGTTTGTTTTTCCTTTCTATTCGTGTGTCAGATTTAAACAGGGAATTCAGTGATATGATTTAATCGTTAACAATAAAAACAGTTTTTTGATATGAGATTTAAGAATATTATATATGTGGCAATCCTTGTTCTGACTACAGTCATAACTTCGTGGTCAATACCGGCTCTGGTAAAGAAAATAGTGTATGAGTCTAATGGATATCCTCTGATGTACTACAGTTCACGTCTGAAAGAACTTTGTATAATAGATTTTCGTGAGATGAAGGATGCTTTCCGTGATGTGAAAGGAAATGTATATCCACGTTCGCAATACGATTCTCTCTTGCCACTGATGAACTACAGACAGCTGGCTATGAATGGAAATTTGCCCGACTCACTTGAAGGTCATGCTATGGATGTAAAAGTTCTTCGTTCGAAACAGGTTGTTTATCGTTTCAGGCCGTCGGATGTATATTCTCCACAACCGAAGATGGGAGTGTTGCTCGAGGCTATGCCGAAAAGAGGAAGTTTGTCATTGCCGGGTGATTATTTCAGAATGAACGACAATGAAATGGTTTTCGTAAATGCTGAAACGAACTCTGTAAATGACGCAAAAAGTAAGATGTTTACCAAGGAGCTTCTGAAAAAAGGATTTGAATTCCCTGCAAAGGCTTTCTGGGGTAATCCTACTGTGCGTAAAGCTTATGAGGAAGGTTATTTCTGTCTGGACAACAATGGTGAGTTGTTTCACATAAAAATGGTGAACGGACGTCCTTTTGTGAAGAATACAGGAGTAAGTAAGCAGGTCGCTGTAAAATGGTTTGTCATGCGCGAAGTAAGCGATAAGAGATTTTATGGTTACCTTTTCGGACAGAATGGAGAGTTGGGAATAGTGGAAAGCAATGAAGACGGTGGTTACAGATTTGTCAAGATGGATGTACGTCCTGTAGACATTGCAAAAGATGACATAACTATTATGGGTAATTTACTTTACTGGACGGTAAGGATATATAATTCTGAAGCAATGGACTGCTATGGACTTAAAACATCTACTTTAGAGTCATTGACAACTTATCATCAGGAGAAAGAAATTGGAACTTGGGATAAAGTAGCCGATTTTGTTTTCCCTGTAATCTTGTCGCCAACTTCGCCGGATAATGGCTATATTAGCTGTTATGTTCTTCATTTCTCGGCATTGGCATGGATACTGTCAGTTATATTGGCACTGTTGGTTTTTGTGTTTATGAGAAAAAGATTAGCTTTGCAAAAGAATCTAATAGTATCTGCAGTGGTTGCCCTGACGGGGATTACGGGTGTCATTGCTTTTGTATTATTACCTAAAAACAGATTTGAGTGATCTTAAAAAATTAATTATAAACTTAATCATAACTTTTTTAAAATGAAAAAACTTTACTTTTTTATCGCGGCATTGGCTGTAAGTGTGGCGTTTACATCATGTGGAAACAGTAAAAAACAGTCTGAAGAAACCTCAACTACCGAGCAGGTTGCTCAGAAAATAGATGCCTCAAAAGCTTTGTATGTAGAGGAAATCCTGAAGAATGCAGAACAGGAAGTAGGCAAGGAAATTACCCTTAAAGGTTTCGTGACTCATACGTGCAAGCATTCAGGACGCAGATGTTTTGTTATGGGCAATGACCAGAAAACATCTATCCGTGTAGAGGCAAGAGGAAATATCGGTGGTTTCAATCGTGAGCTTATCGGTTCAGAGCTTGTTATCAAGGGAATCCTGAAAGAAAACAAACTTACTAAAGAATATATCGACCAGGCTGAAGAAGAACTGAAAGAAAAGCAGGGAAAAGAAAGTAACGGTGAAACTTGCGATGCTGAATTGAGCAATATAGAAAATATGCGTAAATGGATGAAGGAAAACAATAAGGATTATTATTCGATATATTTCGTTGAGGGAACTGACTATGAAGTTGTTGAATAAAAGTTTTTCATATTGGTTGAGGGTTATTCATCGTGACCTGGGTTTTCTTATGGTGGGTTTGTGCCTGGTCTATGGAGTATCAGGATTTCTTCTGAACCACATGGACGGAAAGGATCCTGCATTTAAAACTACGGAAACCAAAGTGGAATTGAAAAAAGGGATGAATGCTGATGAAATAAAATCTGTATGGAACTCGGATTCAGGATTGCCACATCTGAAAAAGGTTTTTAGGATTGACAATGAACATTTCAGAGTTATGTTAGAGAGAGGAGTAGGAGTATACAACTCTTTAACCGGTATCACAGAATACGAAATCCATGAGAAACGTCCTGTAATCTACTGGTTTAACAGACTTCATTATAATCGTGTAGACGGTTGGAGCTTTATGGGTGATTTTTTTGCTTTTTCATTGATATTCTTTGCCGTTTCAGGACTTTTTATGATTAAAGGAAAGAATGGCATAGCAGGAAGAGGTAAATGGTGTTTGCTTGTTGGAATATTGATTCCGATATTGTATTTAATTCTTTTATAATTTTTTTGACTGTCTCAAATCTGATGTTGAGACAGTCATTTTTTTGATTAAAAGCTAAAAAGCCAAAATAATATTGAAAGGAGATGTGTTATTTTGTAATCATTACAAAATAACAATTATATTTGCTGGTGAACCAATATAATTAAAGTTATGAAGAAAATCAGTCTTTTATCTCTGTTTATACTTGGCATTATGTCATCAAATTCAGCATTAGCCCAGGAAAAAGTTGTAGCCCGTGGAGTAGAAGTATCTACTAATGGTTATATGCCTGAAGTAGGAGTTATGGCACCGGATTTTTCTGCTACGGATAAGGCTATGAATGAAGTCTCTCTTTCATCGTTCAAAGGCAAGAAAGTGGTATTGAATATTTTCCCAAGCCTTGACACTCCAACATGTGCTCTTTCTGTCAGGCAGTTTAACACTGAGGCAGCCTCTCTTGAAAATACAGTTGTACTTTGTGTGTCAAAAGATTTGCCTTTTGCCCAATCAAGATTCTGCTCGACGGAAGGATTGGACAGAGTGATACCACTATCAGTTTTCCGTAGTGATGATTTTGAAAAAAATTATGGTCTGATTATAACTGAGGGTCCTATGAGAGGATTGACAACTAGGGCTGTAATAGTAATTGATGAAACGGGAAAGGTCATTTACCGTCAACTTGTGAAAAATGTCTCTGAAGAGCCCGATTATCAGAAAGCTATAGAACGGTTGAAATAGTGTTTTGTCTCTGATAAAATTAAAATCCTCTTATCATGTCAAATAGTCTTGATAAGAGGATTTAATATGGAATGTACTTACAAATCTTGCTGCTGACTATGGTCGACAGTGCTGTTCACTATGGTCGACAGTACTGCTCACTATAGTCGGCAGTGCTGCCGACTGCAGTCAGCAACAGATTCTTAGCTTATAATCAATATACCTTGTTAAGGATTTCTTTTGCAACAGCTCCTGTTACAAGTCCGTCTTCACCAAAGTGTACATCACGTTCGTTGAAACGGCGTTCGATTTCGTCTATTACATCTCTACCTATATTGTTTTCAGATAGGGAAGTAGTAAGACCGAGAGAATTGAAGAATTCGCGAGTCTTACGGATTATTTCGTTTATACGGAAATCATGTGTACCGGAATTTACTCCAAATACTCTAGTTCCTACTTGCATAATTTTTTCACCCTTCTGCTGGCGAAGGACATCCATCGTACCAGGAAGAATTATAGCAAGTGTATGTCCGTGAGTTAGTCCTGTAAGTGCTGTCACTTCATGACCAATCATGTGTGTAGCCCAGTCCTGTGAAACTCCCATAGCGATAAATCCGTTAAGGGCCATAGTTGCACACATCATGAAGTCTGCCATATTCTGGTAGTCCTGCTTGTTTTCCTTGATTTTTGGAGCAATTTCAACCAATGTTTGCAAGATACTTTCCGCCCAACGGTCCATAACTCTTGATTCGCCTGCCTTAGTGAGATACTGTTCCATTACGTGTACGAATGTATCTGCTATTCCGCATGCTATCTGATAGTCTGGCAATGAGAAAGTAACTTCTGGGTCAAGAATTGAGAACTTAGGGAAGTTTGAGAAGAAAGCAAATTTTTCTTTTGTTTCCTTGCATGAAATAACAGCACCGTCGTTCATCTCTGAACCTGTAGCAGGTATAGTCAGAACTGTTCCAAGAGGAATGGTCTTGTCGGCTTTACCTTTTTTTACCAAGTCCCAAGCATCCCCTTCGTAAAGTAGTCCAGCTGAGATGAGTTTTGTTCCATCGATTACTGAACCTCCGCCTACGGCCAGCAGGAAATCTACTTTTTCTGATTTTCCCAATGCGATAGCTTCGCGCAGAGTTTCTATGGCTGGATTTGGCTCTATACCCCAGAATTCAACGGTGTTGTGATTCTTTAAGGCTTCATTAACTTGTTCATATACTCCGTTTTTCTTTACGCTACCACCTCCGAAAGTAATCATTATTTTTTTGTCGGTAGGTATTTCTTTACTTAATTGGGCAATCATGCCTTTGCCCATTATCAGTTTTGTAGGATTCTGAAAACAAAAATTGTTCAACATATTAATTCTGTATTTATGGTTTTAAAACTCAATGCAAATTTACGTATTTATACTGAGAGTTCAAACTTTATATTTTTAACATTTATGTGTGCGTTTTTGTTTATCTTTTAATAAGATAGGCTGCACCTCTGAATTAAAAGTTGAAAACCCTGTTTTCACTTTGTACTTCATTCGGTTTGCACTATCTTTGTACCTCCGAAAATTATATTAATCATGAATAGAATAAAGACTTTGATTGTTATTGTTGTTTTGTTGCTGAATGCTTTCACATTCAATGCTCAGACAGCATTTCCTAAACGTGAGTTTCGCGGGGCGTGGATACAGTGTGTAAACGGACAGTTTCAAGGTATGCCTGCGGAAACTATGAAACAGACTCTTCTGAAACAGCTTGATAATTTGCAGGTAGCAGGTATTAATGCCATAATTTTTCAAGTTAGGGCAGAAGCTGATGCATTATATAAGTCATCGTATGAACCTTGGAGCCGTTTCCTTACCGGTGTTCAGGGACTCCAGCCAGCTCCGACATGGGATCCTCTGCAGTTCATGATTGACGAATGCCACAAGCGTGGTATGGAGCTGCACGCATGGATTAATCCTTATCGTGCCTGTACTAAGGGAACTACCAGATTGTCTCCTTTGCATCCTTACAACAAACATCCGGAACTGTTTGTGAAGTATGCCGGACAGCTTTATTTCGATCCGGGATTTCCTGATAACAGAAAGTATATATGCAAGATTGTCCGCGACATCGTAAACCGATATGACGTAGATGCCATTCACATGGACGACTATTTCTATCCTTATCCTAATCCGGGAGAGAATTTCCCTGATGACGTAAGCTTTGCTGCATATGGCCGTGGATTTACTGACAGAAATGAGTGGAGAAGAAACAATGTGAATGTACTTATCAAAGAACTTCATGAGACAATTCGTGAATGCAAGCCGTGGGTAAAGTTCGGTATTTCTCCTTTCGGAATATATCGTAACAAGAGAACATCGCCGGAAGGTAGTGAAACCCGAGGACTGCAGAACTACGACGATCTGTATGCCGATGTCCTGTTGTGGGTGAACAAAGGTTGGATAGACTATAACATTCCGCAGGTATATTGGGAGATCGGCCATCCTGCTGCCGATTATGAAACTTTGGTTAAGTGGTGGGCTGAGAAATCAAGTGCACGCCCTCTGTATATCGGTCAGGATGTGTATAGAACAGTGAAGAAACCGGATTTGAAGAAGCCTTCTGTACATCAGATGGAAGCTAAATATAATTTACAACGTTCGTTGTCAGCCATACAGGGTAGTTGTCAGTGGTATGCAGCTGCTGTGATGGATAATCCTGGTAATTATAGAACTTTATTGGCAAAGAATTATCACAAGTATCCAGCTTTGCAGCCATTGTATCCTTTTATTGACGATAAAGCTCCTGGAAAGGTCAAGAAGTTAAAAGATGTATGGACAGAATATGGATATATTCTTTTCTGGACTGCTCCTAAAGCAAAGCATGTTATGGATGAGGCTGTTCAGTATGTAGTATATAGATTTGAGAATAAGGAAAAGGTAAATCTTGAAGATGCATCGAAGATTGTTGCCATAACGAGGGATACTTTCTATAAATTGCCTTATGAGAACGGAAAGACCAAGTACCGATATGTGGTAACCGCTCTTGACAGACTGAATAATGAATCCAAACCAGAATCAGAGAAGGTGAAATTGTAATTTAATTTTTTTTGAATATAATCGTAGCGGCTCAAGTTCTTTATCGGATTTGAGCCGCTATAATTATATTATGAGGGGTTATCTAAATACTATTTAAAGCCTGTTCCAAATCATTTTTCAAATCGTCAATGTGTTCCAGACCTATGGATAGTCTGATAGTTCCCTGATGGATGCCCTGTTCCAGGAGTTCGCTTTCTGTCAACTGCGAATGTGTTGTGCTTGCAGGATGTATCACCAGCGATTTTGCATCTGCTACATTGGCAAGCAATGAGAATATTTTCAGATTGTCAATAAATTTATGTGCTTCTTTCTTGCCGCCTTTTATCTCAAATGTGAATATTGAGCCTCCACCTTTGGGCAAGTATTTATTATAAAGCTCATGATTTGGATGTGATGTGAGCGAAGGGTGATTCACTTTCTTTACTTTTGGATGCGAAGCAAGGTAAGAAACTATTTTAATAGCATTCTCTACGTGACGTTCAACTCTTAGCGACAGAGTTTCAAGACCTTGTAAAAGCATAAATGCATTGAACGGGCTTATAGCAGCTCCTGTATCTCTGAGCAATGTTGTTCTTATTCTTGTGACAAAAGCAGTGCTCGGATCTATATCTGTGAATATTATTCCATGATATGATGCGTCAGGCTCTGTCAGTTGCGGAAATTTTCCGGAAGCTTTCCAGTCAAATTTTCCTGAATCTACAATAACTCCGCCAAGAGATGTCCCGTGTCCGCCGATGAATTTTGTGGCAGAATGTACCACTATGTCTGCGCCATGTTCTATCGGACGGATAAGATACGGGGTTCCGAACGTATTGTCTATTATCAGAGGTATGTTATGCTTGTGAGCTATGTTGGCAATAGCCTGTATATCTATTATATTTGAATTAGGATTGCCTAGTGTTTCTATAAATATGGCTTTTGTATTTTCCTGAATGGCCTTTTCGAAATTCTCAATGTTGTCAGGATCTACAAAGCTAGTACTGATGCCGTATGTAGGGAGAGTGTGTGCCAAAAGGTTGTAGCTTCCTCCATAAATAGTTTTTGCAGCTACGATGTGGTCGCCCTGTTTTGCGATATTTAGGAATGAATATGTAATTGCTGCCGCTCCTGATGCTACTGCAAGAGCAGCCTTTCCATCTTCCAAGGCTGCTATTCTTTGTTCGAAAATACCCTGTGTGGGATTTCCCAGTCGTCCGTATATTTCTCCGCTTTCCTGAAGTCCGAACAAAGCTTCGGCATGAGCTGAATTGTTGAATACGTATGATGTTGTTTGATATATAGGTACAGCCCTTGCGCTTGTTGTCTTGTCTGCATTTTCCTGTCCAACGTGTAGCTGTAATGTCTCGAAATGTAGTTCCTGTGTATCTTTCATAATCTTTATTGCTTTATTGTTACATCTGCAAAGTTATGCTCTGTGGTGATATAATACAATATTTGTATAAAATATAGAATATATCACTATTATACATCTGCTTTCTGTGATTTTATTCTTATTTTAGTATCGAAAATCAAATAAAACAGAATATTTGTACTATGAACAATGTAGAGAAATTGGATAAGGTGGATTTGCAGATACTCCGTATCTTGCAGGAGAATGCCAGATTGACAACAAAAGAGCTTGCCGCTAAAGTGAGCCTGTCGTCAACTCCGGTTTTTGAACGTCTGAAGCGTCTTGAATCAGGTGGGTATATCAAGAAATATATTGCTGTGCTTGATGCTGAGAAACTTAATCAGGGTTTTATTGTGTTCTGTAAGGTGAAGATGCAGCACCTAAATTATGATATAGCCCGTAGTTTTTCAGAAGTTATTGCAGGGATACCGGAAGTGACTGAGTGTTATAACATTTCAGGCAGTTTTGATTATCTTCTCAAGATACATGCACCGGATATGAAGTATTACCAGGGATTTATACTTAATGTGCTTGGAAGGATAGGTACTCTTGCATCATTGGAGAGCGTATTTGTGATGGATGTGATAAAGCATGATTATGGAATACACATATAAAATAATAAGGCTGAACCCCGTTGAGGATTCAGCCTTAAAAA
The DNA here is from genome assembly GCF_937912035.1 of uncultured Bacteroides sp. Classification (GTDB taxonomy): domain Bacteria; phylum Bacteroidota; class Bacteroidia; order Bacteroidales; family Bacteroidaceae; genus Phocaeicola. The sequence goes on along the minus strand of NZ_CALDPF010000043.1, from coordinate 33,908 downwards.
TTTTATTGCAGTAGGCAAAAATTATTTCTTACCTTCCAGCTGTTCTTTCAATGCAGCAAGAGCATCGATGTCACCAAGAGTTGTAGAAGCAGCCTGATTCTGGATCATTGGAGCTTCTTCTTTCTTAGATGTCTTCTTTGCAGCTTTCTTTTCTGCCTTTTCTTCAGCCTTAGCAGCATCTTCGAATACACGGCTGTGAGACAAGATGATACGTTTAGCTTCCTTGTTGAATTCGATTACTTTGAACTGAAGCTTTTCGTCAAGCTGAGCCTGAGAACCGTCTTCTTTTACAAGGTGTTTTGGAGTAGCGAAGCCTTCAACACCGTAAGGCAATGAAACTACTGCACCTTTGTCCAAAAGTTCGATGATTGTACCTTCGTGGATAGAACCTACAGTGAATACAGTTTCGAATACATCCCATGGATTTTCTTCCAACTGCTTGTGACCGAGGCTCAAGCGACGGTTTTCCTTGTCGATTTCCAATACCTGAACTTCGATTTCAGCACCGATCTGAGTGAATTCTGATGGGTGTTTGATCTTCTTAGTCCAAGAAAGGTCAGAGATGTGGATCAATCCGTCAACACCTTCTTCGATTTCTACGAATACACCGAAGTTAGTGAAGTTGCGTACTTTTGCAACGTGCTTAGTACCTACAGCATATTTTTCTTCGATGTTTTCCCATGGATCAGCTTTCAACTGCTTGATACCAAGTGACATCTTACGTTCTTCGCGGTCAAGAGTCAAGATAACAGCTTCTACTTCGTCACCAACTTTCATGAAGTCCTGAGCTGAACGCAAGTGCTGTGACCAAGACATTTCAGAAACGTGGATCAAACCTTCAACGCCTGGAGCGATTTCGATAAATGCTCCGTAGTCAGCCATAACAACTACTTTACCCTTAACGTGATCACCAACTTTCAAGTTTGGATCAAGAGCATCCCATGGATGTGGAGTAAGCTGTTTCAAACCAAGAGCGATACGTTTCTTGTCATCATCGAAGTCAAGGATAACAACGTTCAACTTCTGATCCAAAGAAACAACTTCGCGTGGATCGCTTACGCGGCCCCAAGACAAGTCTGTGATGTGGATCAAACCATCTACGCCACCCAAGTCGATGAATACACCATATGATGTAATATTCTTAACGGTACCTTCGAGTACTTGACCCTTTTCAAGCTTACCGATAATTTCCTTCTTCTGTTGTTCCAATTCAGCTTCGATAAGAGCCTTGTGAGATACAACAACGTTCTTGAATTCTTGGTTGATCTTAACCACCTTGAATTCCATAGTCTTACCTACGAATACATCGTAGTCGCGGATAGGCTTAACGTCGATCTGAGAACCCGGCAAGAATGCTTCGATACCGAATACGTCAACGATCATACCACCCTTAGTGCGGCACTTAACGTAACCCTTAATGATTTCTTCGTTTTCAAGAGCAGCGTTTACGCGATCCCAAGAGCGAGTAGCACGTGCCTTCTTGTGAGAGAGGATCAACTGACCCTTCTTGTCTTCCTGATTTTCGATGTATACTTCTACGATATCACCAATCTTCAATTCAGGATTGTAGCGGAATTCATTCAAAGGAATGATACCGTCTGATTTGTAGCCGATGTTGACAACAACTTCGCGCTTGTTCATTGAGATAACAGTACCATCTACAACCTCGCGGTCATTTACCTTGTTCAAAGTACCGTCATAAGCCTTTTCAAGCTCTTCTTGGCTCATGCTTGTTACAGCTTCACCTTTTTCATACGCATCCCAATTGAAGTCTTCAATAGGAGCAATGTTCTTTAAGTTTTCCATTAAAAAATTAGTTAATAAAATTGTTAATTGTGTTAGACTTTATATGGATAATATCTAAATCGGCCGCAAAGATACAACAAATTCCTGAAACACACGTGCATTTCAGGAATTTATTTTATCATTTATGTATGCTTAATAGAATTTACGGATTTCTGCACCTTTATAATAATGTAATAGGATTTCTTCATACGGGTATCCTTTTTCTCCCATAACGGCAGCACCGATTTGGCATAGACCTACGCCATGTCCCCAACCGGCTCCCGAAAGGAGGAACCATTGTGGGATACCTTCCTTGATTTCTCCCTTGTCTACCACAAATGCAGAACTGAACAAGTGGGAATCCGAGAGTGTGCGGCGGATTTCCATTTCCTTGCCGATAGTTAATGTCTTCAATGTACCCACAATCTTCAGCTTACAGATGCGTCCGGATGGACCACGTTGAACAGGTATCAAGTCGATGATGTCCCCATAATCTGATTTGGTTTTCGTACGGATAAGCTCAGCTAGTTCCGCTTGTGTGTAGCGTACCTTCCAACGATAGAAGTCAGTCGTTTCTTGATCATAGTTGTTGAGTATTTGCGACAGGATTTTCTTGTCATGTGTATCGCAGAAAGATTTAGGCGCTTTGCGAATCCAGTGTTCTGCTTCCTCCTCTTTGGTCAAGTCTGGGAAAGGAAGATTTTCTTCCTCTTCGGCATCACGCACGGAAGTCAAATAAGGATAGTGTTTGTCTTCCCAGCAGTATTCAAATTCCTCTGTAGCACCTCCGCAGCATTTGGAGAAACGTGCATCGCATATTTTTTTCCCATACATCAGCAAGCGTCCACGAGTCGCTTGAACGGCTTCGGCTACGGTGCTGTTGGTGGCTTTGGTGATGCCCTGGTAACGTTGGCAATGATCGTCGGCACATACGTCGAAGATGGTATGGTCTTCACGGTCATACCAGCGGATGTATTCTTCCTTTGTCTTGATAAAGGAGAAGAATCCTTCGTCTTTGCCTTTCAATGCCTTTCGTTTCTCGATCTGAGCGAATAGCCAACTGCGTGAAACAACGGCATGTGCTTTCAGTAGCTCCAAAGAGGAATTAGCGTTCATTTCAGATGAAATCACACTAGTCAGGTAATCTTCTACCGGAAGAATGTTGATGGCTACAATTTTGTCTTCGTCTACTACCAATCGCAGAGTGCCGGAAAACACTTGTGTTTCCTGGCGTTCCCAATGGTAGTTGAGTCCGATGGTAACATCATATAATGAGAAGGAATTGTTTTCCTCCAAGGGAGTGAAAGTTAATTCCCTATATTGGTTTTCGTTCCAAAGGATGCCTCCTTCGCTGAAGGACACCACTTGATTGTCGCTGACGGTCTCTCCTTTGGCAAAGAACTGGCCGTTCAAAGTGAAATGAATTTCTTTTGCACTGACAATCCCTACGTTTATTTCAGGTTCTTTCATGTACGATTGAATCTTAAATTTTCTAATAATGGTACAAAGATAGGGATTATATCTTTATTTTTGTATACCTTTGTATAATTAAATACTGAAAATAGATATGGAAACTCCTAAAATATCCTTGCTTGGCAAGACTCTTTATGAGATTCAACAGATAACTGCGAATCTGGGAATGCCTAAATTTGCGGCCAAACAGATAGCCTCTTGGCTTTATGACAAGAAGGTGGATTCGATAGATGAAATGACCAATCTTTCCTTGAAGCATCGCGAAGCGTTGAAGGAAAGCTATGAAGTAGGAGCATCTGCACCAGTAGAGGCGATGCGCTCGGTAGATGGAACGGTGAAGTATCTGTTCCGTACACCGACCAATGACTATGTGGAAGCGGTGTATATCCCCGATAACGACCGTGCTACACTTTGTGTGTCTTCGCAAGTAGGATGTAAGATGAACTGTAAGTTCTGTATGACGGGTAAGCAAGGTTTTACAGCCAATCTGACCGCCAATCAGATTCTGAATCAGATTTATTCCATTCCGGAACGGAACACTTTGACCAATCTCGTGTTTATGGGAATGGGAGAGCCGTTCGACAATTTGGACGAAGTACTGAAGGTACTGGAAATCCTCACTTCGGATTATGGTTATAAATGGAGTCCGAAGCGAATTACCGTTTCATCGGTAGGATTGAAGAAAGGATTGGAACGTTTCTTGAACGAGAGCGATTGCCATTTGGCTATCAGTATGCACTCGCCCCTTCCATCGCAGCGTAGGGAGTTAATGCCGGCCGAGAAAGCTTTCTCTATCGAAGAAATAGTGGAAATCTTGAGCCGATATGACTTTACCAAGCAGCGCCGTTTGTCGTTTGAGTACATTATGTTCAAGGGTGTGAACGATTCATTGGTTTATGCCAAGGAAATTGTCCGTTTGCTTAGAGGCATTGAATGTCGTATGAACTTGATTCGTTTCCATGCTATCCCGAATGTAGATTTGGAAGGAACGGGTATGGAGCATATTGTCGCTTTTCGGGATTATTTGACACAGCATGGTGTATTTGCTACCATCCGTGCATCAAGAGGGGAGGACATCTTTGCGGCTTGCGGTATGCTCTCTACGGCCAAGCAGCAGGAAGAAAAGAAGAAATGATCAAGAAAAAATAGAGAATATGAAAAAGCAAGTAATGAACTTATTGAGCATAGCATTGATGGCATTGGTGCTGTTCTCTTGTGGTGGTGGAAGTGGAAAGAAAGGTAGCGGTGGAAAATCGCTCTTCACTCCCGTGTCTAGTGGTGTACCTTATGAAATGCTGGTAGTGATTGACAAGGATATGTGGGAACGTCCTGCTGGTCGTGCACTTTTCAATGTGCTCGATACAGATGTGCCGGGATTACCTCAGCCAGAGCGTTCGTTCCGTATTTCCCAAATCATTCCATCGAAATTCGAACGTGGTTTCCGTATTTTCCGTAATATCATCGATGTAGATATTCAGCCTATTTATACCCAACCGAAGTTGAAGTATTCTCGCGATAGTTATTCGTCGCCTCAGATGATTATGACTATTCAAGCACCAGACGAGGCTTCATTCGAGGAATTTGTAAATAAGAACAAGCAAGTTATTGTTGATTTCTTTACAAAGGCAGAGATGAATCGCCAGATTAATTTGTTGAAGAAGGAATATAGTAGTGTGATAGCTACCAAGGTAGGAAGCATGTTTGGATGCGACTTACGCATTCCGGCAGGCTTTGAACGTTATAAGCAAGGTAAGGACTTCTTGTGGACATCGCAAGATCGTCCGGGGTCGGAAGTGAGCTTGAATTTCGTGGTTTATTCTTATCCATACACAGATAAGAACACGTTTACACGCGATTACTTCATCCACAAGCGTGACTCAGTGATGAAGCTTAACATTCCTGGTTCATTGGAAGGTCAGTACATGGCTACCGATAGCAATTATGTGAATGTAAAGGAATTCAGTGTAAAGGGTGAATATGCGTTCGAGGCGCGTGGATTGTGGTACATGGAGAATGACATGATGGGTGGTCCGTTCGTGTCTCATGCTCGTGTAGACCGCCCGAATGGTCGTGTAGTGGTGGTAGAGGCATTTGTCTATGCACCGAAGGACAAGAAACGCGACATGATGCGTCAGTTGGAAGCAGCGCTCTACACTCTCAACTTGCCGCAGGAACAGGAAATAGAAGAAATAATCATTAGTCCGGAATTGCAGGAAGAAAAGCCAGCTCCGGAAGCTGTTAATTAATCATATAGAAATATTTAGCCTTTCATGGAAAACAATCGAAAAATAAGAGTGGGTATCACCCACGGGGACATCAATGGCATCGGATATGAAGTGATACTGAAATCTTTCTCGGATGCTACGATGCTCGAATTGTGTACACCAATAGTGTATGGTTCGCCTAAGGTAGCCACTTTTCATCGCAAGTCGATGGATATTGCTACCAACTTCTGTATCATTGGTACGGCAGAAGGTATACAGGAAAGCAAGTTGAATATCATTAACTGTACAGAAGATGAACTGAAGGTGGAACTCTCCAAGTCTACTCCAGAAGCTGGCAAGGCTGCTTTGGATGCTTTAGAAAGAGCGTTGCAGGACTATAACGACGGTTTGATAGACGTACTTGTGACTGCTCCTATCAATAAGCATAACATCCAATCGGATACCTTCCACTTCCCAGGACATACAGAGTATATTGAGGAAAGGGTAGGAGAAGGAGAGAAAGCATTGATGATTCTCCTGAAGGACGATTTCAGAGTAGCATTGGTAACAGGACACATTCCAATCAAGGATATTTCCGCTACCATTACCAAGGAACTGATTATGGAGAAAATTAGTATTTTCCATCGCTCTTTGAAAGAAGATTTCGGCATCGATGCTCCTCGTATCGCTGTGTTCTCGCTGAATCCTCATGCTGGTGACAACGGTGTAATCGGTACAGAAGAAAGCGAAGTGATTGTTCCGGCTATTCAAGAGATGGTGGCTAAAGGTGTACAATGCTTCGGTCCTTATCCGGCGGACGGATTTATGGGATCAGGTAACTATAGTCATTTTGATGGTATTTTGGCGATGTATCACGATCAAGGATTAGCTCCTTTTAAGGCGATGGCCATGGACGAAGGGGTGAACTTTACCGCTGGATTGCCTATTGTCCGTACTTCACCGGCTCATGGTACAGCCTACGATATTGCAGGTCAGGGAATAGCGTCGGAAAGCTCTTTCCGCCAAGCGATTTATACGGCTTTGGATGTGTTCCGCAATCGTCAGATAGAAAGGGAAATTCATGCCCGTCCGTTGCGTAAGCAGTATTATGAAAAGCGTGATGACAGTGATTTCTTGAAAAAAGGATTGCAGGAAGAATAAAGGAAAACAAAAGAGGAAGGGCAGATGCTCATCCTCTTTTGTTTTTTTATGAAATATAATGGGTGTATCGTTCGATAAACCGGTTGAATGCACTCCATTTCATCAGAATCTTTTCGAAAATGAAGATGCCCAATACGGAACAACTTGCTCCCAATATAGCATCGATAATGTAATGGTGGGCTGAATAAACGGCTGTAAACCAAATGCCGAGCATAATGATACCGAAAATCACACGGAGGAAATTCGGATATTTAGCCTTGAGTGAATAATAGAAAGCGATCACCATATAGGCAGAGTGAAGCGATGGGACGGCTGCAAATACATTGGAGTTGCGCGAATAGAGTGAATCGAAAATGCCCAATCCGGTCATTTCGTCGAATCTGCCCAAGCCGGCTACATCGCCAGGAGTATTGAGGATAGCTTCGAAACCATACTTCATGACGTACCAAGGTGGAGCTGCCGGATGGATGTAATAGCCGGCGAAGCCAATCAAATTGACAAAGAGGAACACGATGGCAAAACGCAAATAGAGATTCCGCTGGTTCATGAAATAAAGGCTGAGGCCGAATAGGATAGGAACCGGTACCCAGCAAAGGTAGAAGAAACCTGCCCAGAAATCCATGAATGCGCAATGGTGTTCGGCAAAGTATTCGTTGGGAGTGACTACACCTGTAGCCGTTGTGATACCGAATAGGGATTTCTCTGCTTCATACAAATCTTGTACGTCGATAGGATTTACCTTGTAGTTCGGCACGATGTTCATCCAGTCGTAGGATACGGCAAAGAGGATGAAAGGCAACAATGCTATCACCAGCTTCTTGGTCTGTGGATGGGCGCAGAACAATACGGCTATCAATACGATGAGCAGTGGATGTTCCGGACGGATACCCACGAACAAAGCGGTTACAACCAGCCAAATTCCTAAGCAAAAGAATAAGGTGATAAGTTCCCGGTTGGTGGGTCTATTGGATAAAATACTCATGTCCTTTTTCTTATTTTTGGTTCAATGCTTTGCGGCAATGGGCGATGCGCGCAAAAGCGGTTAAGTTGGCAAACACGGCAATGATACCCATGGCTACGATAAGAATCATCATCGGGTCGAATGAAGGATTTTCTACGTTATGGCCTACTGCGCCACAGATGATGGCTGCCAGACTAGTGACTACCACTCGTTCCGGACGCTGCATGAAACCTACCTTACATTCGATATCCAATCCCTCGGCACGGGCACGTACATAGCTCACCATGATAGAACCTACCAAGGCAGCGAATGTGATGATGGCTCCGGTTCCATAGCCGGTATCGTTCAAGAAGAAGCAGATACCACCCAAAGTAACCAGTTCGCAATAGCGGTCAAGGACAGAGTCATACATGGCACCGAAAGTGGATGCCATACCACCGATACGGGCTACTTGTCCGTCTAACATATCGAATAAGGAAGAAAGGATGATGGTTAGGCCTGCCCATCCTACCCAGTCATAGGCCGGTACTTCCGGAGTAGAAATCTGTCCAGCATAAATAAATAATCCGGCTGCGGCTAGATTGCCTAAGAAACCGATGGTAGTTACTGTGTTCGGAGTAAATCCGATTTTAATCATTCCCTTGACCAAAGGATTGATGACGAAGTAGATGCCCTGTTGTAGTTCATCTCTTCTCGCTTTGAAGAATTTCTTGATGTCCATTATCTTAGTTTTTTTTGAATATACTTTTGATTCGTGTCAGGATTTTGGCATCCTGGAAAACGAAATATCGGTGGAGTACATAATTCCAACCGACGGAAACAATGATGGAGGCAATAACCTTGGCAATAATCAGATAGAAGCCACTGGCTCTTTCCCATAGATGCGTATTGTCCTGCATGAATTCCACTAGGAGATACACACCTCCTACATTCAGGACGAAGCTGCCTATCCATACAAGGACGTATTTAAAAAATACCCATTTGAATTGGCAATCTTTTGTGGCGAATGCCCATTTATAATTGATGACACAATTGATGATACCTCCCGTAATGGCTCCGATGGAGGTTGCCAATACATAATAGATTCCAAACCATTTGAAACAGACATAAGTCAAAATGAAGTCGGCTAGCGTAGCGAATTGTGCGGACAGCTGAGCACGCAGAAACATAAACAGACTATGTCTTTTCTTGGCTTTTACCATGGAATTGCTGTTATTAGATAGAGGATGATAGCTCCATAGATACCTGCTAGAATGTCATCGGCCATGATACCCCAACCGCTTTTGAAATTTTCCATTTGGCGTACGCCAAGCGGTTTGACAATATCGAAGAAGCGGAAAAGGATAAATGCTGCCAATACATGCCACCATGAAAATACAGCCGGAACAGCCAATAAGGCAATCCATTGTCCTACTACCTCGTCGATGACTACTCGGGAAGGGTCTTCTCCCCAATATCGTTCAGCCACGGTCGATGACCAGGCTCCTAATATCGTGAATAAAATAATCAGACCGAAGAGAATACCAAGCCATAAAAGATAGCTAAGACAGGTAGCTAGGGGATACCAAACAAGGATGGCTAGCAGAGCTCCCATTGTACCAGGGCCGTAAGGAAAGTATCCGACTCCTAGTCCTGTAGCAATGAATTGGTGGTAAAAGGGAATCTTTTTCACTGGTTCAAAAACTTTAATTTTTGCAAAAATACAAATAAAATTTGGAAAATAATCTATGGGGTAACATAAAAATATCGTTCTAAATTTCCATAATAATTCTAAAATCTAGGAATTAATTCTGAAAAAATGTTCTATTTGTAAGGAGGAAGTACCCTAGTTTTTGTGAGTGTTGCTTGCTTTTTGTATTTTTGCAGACTGAAACTGAACAAGTATTCATTAAGTTTTTTGATATGCAGAAAAAAATACTTTTTTCCTTGCTGTTTGTATTGATGTGTTGCAGCCAACTTTTGGCACAAATCACTGGCGTTTTAAAGGATGCCAAGACTGGTGAACCCATTATGTATGCGAATGTTTTTTATGAAGGCAAGGGAGTGGGTGGAATCACTGACATGGACGGTCGTTTCGAGGTAGATAAATTTCCTGAATGGAAGGAACTGACTTTTTCTTCTGTGGGATATGATACCAAGAGAGTGCCTATTGACCACAAGACAAAGGAAATGATTGTTGAACTCAATCCTTCGGAATATACGTTGAACGAAGTGATTGTCAAGCCGAAGCGTCAGAAGTATTCCCGTAAGAATAATCCAGCTGTAGAATTGATGAAGAAGGTAGTAGCCAGTAAAGAACTGGATGACCTGAAGCAGAAGGATCACTATGATTACAATGTATATCAGAAACTGACGTTGGCTCTGAATAATATTACAGCCGACTCTTTGCGTGAATCCAAACTTTTCAAGCAATATCCTTTTTTCCGTGAACAAGTGGAGTATTGTCCGGAAATCGACAAGAACATTTTGCCATTGTCGGTAGACGAGACATTGACTCAAATCGTATATCGTAAGAATCCGGAGAGTGAAAAGCATGTCATCAAGGGTATCAACTCTACCGGGGTGAACGAACTTTTCAATACGGGAGATATGCTGACAACGGTATTGAAGGATGTATTCCAGAACGTCAATGTGTACGAAGATCGTGTCCGTTTGTTACAATATCCGTTCGATAGTCCGATTTCAGACAATGGTATAGGTTTTTATCGTTACTATATCATGGATACTACTTATGTGGAGAAGGACAAATGTTTCCAGTTGAGTTTCGTGCCTAACAATCCGCAGGATTTCGGCTTTACGGGTACGTTGTATATTTTGGCCGATTCTACCTTCCGTTTGAAACAATGTGTGCTGAACCTTCCGAAAAAGACGGACGTGAACTTCGTGGAAACCATGTCTATCAAGCAGCAGTTTGGAGCTTTGCCTACGGGTGAATGGGTACAGCTTTCGGACGATATGCTATGTGAATTGAACTTCTTCGGCGGACGCTTCATGGTGCGACGTGCAACTCATAATTCCGATTATAACTTCTTGGATACCAACGAGCGTGTGTTCAAAAAGAAAGGAAGGGAAATCAAGGATGTAAATGCCATGATGCGTAACGATGACTTTTGGAACCGCTATCGTGCAACGGAACTCACAAAGTCGGAAAGCAATATGGGTGGTTTCGTACAGAAACTAGCCAATATCAAAGGTTTCAAGTATGTGCTCTTCGGTTTGAAGGCATTGATTGAAAACTTTGTAGAAACAGGAAGCAAGGAACATCCGAGTAAGGTGGACATCGGTCCTATCAATACCATTCTGACCAGTAACTATATCGATGGAACTCGTTTGAGAGCTTCAGCACAGACTACTGCCAATTTGAACCCGAACTGGTATTTCAAAGGATATGCTGCTTATGGTTTCAAGGATGAAAAACTGAAGTATTTGGGACAGGTGGAATATTCTTTCGATAAGAAAGGGTATCTGCCACGCGAATTTCCGAAGCATTCGGTGGCTGTATCTTATCAGTACGATAATATGTTGCCTTCAGACAAGTATATCAATACCGACAAAGATAATATGTTCACTTCGTTGAAATGGGCGAAGCAGACGTTGTATAACTACGAACGTAAGTTTACGATCAATTACGAACACGAACGCGAGAACGGTTTGAAGACCACCGTCATGCTCCGTCATGCTAACTATGAGCCGTGTGGTGACTTGTTTTACCGTACGATGGAAGGGGAGTCCCAATTGCAACAAGCCATTGCCAATGGAAGCATTAAGGGGGATGAATTCATGCATACTCCATACAATACCAAGGACATTACCATAGCCGAAGCAACCGTAGGAGTGCGATTTGCTCCGGGCGAAACGTTTGTCAATACCAAGCAACGCCGTTTGCCGATCAACTTGGATGCTCCGGTATTCTCGCTGTCGCACACGTTTGGTATGAATGGTGTATTGGGTTCGGAATATACCTATAATTATACGGAAGCCGGATTCTACAAGCGTCTTTGGTTAGGTTCATGGGGTAATATCGATACTTACTTGAAGGGAGGTATTCAGTGGGACAAGGTACCGTTCCCATTGCTCATCATGCCGGCAGCCAACTTGTCGTACATCATTCAGGATGGTACCTTCAACTTGATTAACAATATGGAATTCTTGAACGACCGTTTTGCCTCGCTCGATATTTCGTGGAACATGCAAGGCAAACTCTTCAACCGTATTCCATTGATCAAGAAGTTGAAGTGGCGTGAGTTTATCGGTATCAAGTGTTTGTGGGGAGAATTGACTGATAAGAATAATCCGTTCTTGGAAGAAAACCGCAATGACAAGACATTGATGATGTTCCCGGGACATTATCGTCCAGGTGGCATCTTCGATTACTCCAGTCATGTGATGAATCCGAAGGAACCGTATGTGGAACTTTGTGCCGGTATCCATAACATCTTCAAGCTGTTGCATGTGGAATATGTCCGCCGTTTGAATTATAATGACTTGCCTACAGCCAATAAGTGGGGTGTCCGCTTGATGATCCGTACCGTATTCTAAGAAACATAAAGAGTAATAAATAGAGAAACTTTAAAATCATGGAACAACAAAAGAAAGCGCATGCTTTGGTGAAGAAGGAATATTTGTTGCCGTTCGTCTTGGTAACCTCCCTCTTCTTTATGTGGGGATTTGCCCGTGCTATTTTGGATGTGTTGAATAAGCATTTCCAGGAAGCGTTGGGAATTAGCTTGGCTCATTCTGCAATGATTCAGGTGATGTTTTATTTGGGTTATTTCATCATGGCTATACCAGCCGGTCTGTTCATTGCCCGTAACGGTTATCGCAAGGGGGTAGTATTTGGTCTACTGCTTTTCGGCATCGGTTCGCTTCTGTTTATCCCGGGCGAATATTTCATGTCGTTCAATTTCTTCTTGTTCTCCTTGTTTGTTATTGCTTGTGGTTTGGTGTTCCTTGAAACAGCTGCCAATCCTTACATGACCGAATTAGGTGATCGCGAAACAGCTGCCAGCCGCTTGAACTTGGCTCAATCCTTCAATGGATTGGGATGTGCTTGCGCTCCTTTGTTGGTGGGTATGATGTTGTTCTCCGAAGGTCAGGAAGCTAATCTTTCTTTCCCATACATGATGATGGGTATCGTGGTATTGGTGGTAGCTTTGATTTTCTCAAGAGTCCAACTTCCTGAAATCACTCATGCTGAAGATGCCGTACAGACAGAAACTACTGCAAGTAAGAAGGGTGTTTGGTCGAACAAGTTGTTCGTTTTTGGTATTTCGGCTTTGTTCTGCTACGAGATTGCCGAAATCTCCATCAATAGTTTTTTTATAAATTATGTGGTGGACGATGGTTGGATGAATGCTCTTGATGCAGCCAAGCTTTTGTCTGTAGCTGGTTTGGGATTGTTTATGTGCGGACGTTTCTTGGGTAGCTGGATTATGCGCTTTGTCCGTGCCGAAAAGTTCCTGTTGATTTGTGCGATAGGAACCGTATTGGCGACAGCTATGGTAGTCATGAATCTCGGAATGGTTTCTTTCGTTTCCTTGATTCTGATTTATTTGTTCGAAGCGATTATGTTCCCTACGATCTTTGCTATCTGCTTGCGCGGATTGGGTAATAACACCAAGCGTGCTTCTTCTTATTTGATGATGACTCCGATTGGTGGAGCCGTAGGCCCATTGTTGATGGGTACGGTAGGCGATATGACCAGCATGTCGTTCTCGTTCATCGTTCCACTTATTTCGTATATGGTGGTCTTGGCATACGCTTTGAAAGTCGTTCGAATACGATAAGATAATATAAAAAAAGAGGTTTCCGATTGGGAACCTCTTTTTTTATGCGTTGATAATTGCTTGAATGTCTTCTTCTGTACCGCTGAACGGTCCGTGATGTTCTAGTTTAAGAGTAGACATGGCTGCAGCAAAACATCCGGCATCGTAGTAAGAAGCTCCTTGGCTTCGCTTGTACAAATAACCAGCAGCATATGTGTCGCCACAACCGGTAGCATCCACTACTTCTTTCGGTGGAAATGCAGGAATACGATGGAACTCGCCTTCTGCATAAATCAATGAACCTAAGCTACCTAACGTAATGAGCACTTCCTTCACACCCCATTCGCCTAACTGACGGGCTGCCTTTTCAGGATCACTATATCCGGTAAGCACTTCCATTTCTTTCTCGTTAACCTTGAGGATATCAATGTATTTCAGTGCTTCGAGCTTTTCTTCCCAATCGATAGCGTATACCTTTTCTCCACGTACTTCACGAAGATAACCTTGAGCATCGGCCGAGAGTACACCCTTTTCAGAAAGATGCTTGATAACTTCGAGCGAGAAATCATCGGCTAATAACGTGCCTAAGTGGTAGATATCCGCCTCTACATTGGCCAAATTCTCGTTAGTGAAAGGATCGGCCTTGGCCAATACACGTTGGCTACGGTCATCGGGATTATCACCATAGATGTTTTCAAAATAAACCGTCTTTCGGCTAGGGATAATCTTTACATCGATGCCTAAATCACGGATGGCTTCTGCCGAAGGATATTCCGATTCGGCCAAAGCAGTCACCAGTTTATAGTGCGAGAAATCTTTTAGGCGGCTGAATGCATGTGAGAAATAATAGGAGGTTCCTCCTGCCATATAAGTGGTCTGTTTCGGTGTGACAATCTTGTCCAATGTGATGTGACCGATACAACAAATGTTTTTCATATGTCAACAATATTTCGTTTTGTTTTCGAATCGATGAATATAATTGCACAAATATACGATTAAAACGTATATTCTTTGTTCTTTCCAACTTATTTTTTCTAATTTTGCTTGCAATAAATAATAAATGATGAATTTATGACAAGAAAAACACTCTTATTGATTGCTTGCCTCATGGGCTATGCGACTGCGGTTTTTTCACAGACGTTGAACCGTAGTGCTTGGATGAAGGGATTGTCCGATGAAATTCCGGTTTGCCAATTGACTATCCCTGCTACACACGATAGTGGTGCTTTGTTGGGTGGAGAAGCTTTGCAGACGCAGGACATAACGATTCGTGAACAACTGGAAATAGGTGTGAGAGGATTCGATATCCGTTTACAGGCTTGTGAGAACGGGAAGTTGGGTGTATACCATAGCGTGCAGTTTCAGGAAATCTATTGGGAAACAGACGTACTTCCGGTTTTCATCGAATTCTTAAAGAAAAATCCGTCCGAAATGCTTTTTGTTTCCTTGAAGAAGGAGGGGGGAGAATCCGAAGCTTATCGCCGTTTGGCAGCTGCCAGCTTGAACGACCAAGCTCTTGCTCCATACGTTTTGAAGGATTTCAAGAACGACTTGACATTGGGCGAGGCGAGAGGCAAGATTCTTTTCATGCATCGTGATCGCATTTTGAAGGAATACCCAGGTGCCCAATGCAACGGTTGGGACGATAATACTACTTGTTGGGTGACACTGAAGGATATGAAGGGAAATGAAACTCTCGTATCCGTGGAAGATGAATATGGCTACCCGAGTGGTAAGAAGGCGGCTTACAAAGGACGCATCACCTGGAAGAACATGGAGACGGCCATGAAAAATAAGGGTAAGCAGAACCGTTGGTATATCAGCTTTGCGAGTGCTACAGCGCTTCCTGTGGCAGGACCGGCTGCTTTCTCGGACGTTGTGAATCCAATGCTCGCCAAGCATACTCAAGGGTTGAAGCAGTCTTGTGGTATTGTCTTGGTGGACTTTGCTGGTACACCGGATGCCCGTACGCTGATAGACAACTTGATTCTCTCCAACAACCCGATGAAGGTGGCTATGCCACTTCGTTTCAAGGAGGGAAAGTTGAGAATAGCTCAACTCACTGATGTACATTGGGAGCCGAACTCGGAAAAATCGGAAAAGAATCCCGAAACCATTCTGAAGGTATTGGAAAAGGAAAAACCGGATGTTGTGATTCTCACTGGAGATGTTGTAACGGATAAACCGGCTGTGAAAGGATGGCAGAAGGTGGTCGACATGATGGAAAAAGCAGAAATTCCGTTTGCTGTGACCATGGGGAACCACGATGCTGAAAACCTTTCGGAGGATTCCATTTATCACATTCTTTGTCAGTCTCGCCTTTTTCTCGGTGAGAAGGGACCGGAAGCATTGAGCGGAACTGGTAATTATATCCTTCCTGTGTATGCTTCGGATGGTACTGATAAGGTGAATGCCTTGCTTTATTGCTTGGATTCCAACGACTACACTACGGATTCGGAAAAGTATGGAAATTATGCTTGGATAGATAGAAATCAGATTAATTGGTATTTGGAACAAAGTCGTGCTTATACAGAAATAAATAAAGGTAAAGCTCTTCCTGCTTTAGCATTCTTCCATATAGCCTTGCCTGAATACAAGCATCTCCATGGTCGTTCCGATATGTACGGACATTTGGGTGAAGACGGAGGCTGCCCAAAAATTAATAGCGGCATGTTCCATGCTATGATAGAGGCAGGTGATGTGATGGGTGTCTTTGCCGGTCATGATCATGACAATGATTATATCGGTCAGGAATACGGCATTGCTTTGGCTTACGGACGAGTATCGGGACACGATGCCTACGGAGATTTGGAACGTGGTGCCCGTATCATCGAATTGCAGGAAGGAAAGCGCCAATTCGATACTTGGATAGCTACTCCTTCGGGAAAGAGTTTGGCGTATTATTATCCATCAGCCATTACTTCGGACGATGAGGCTGTTACTCCACTTCCGGCTAAACAAGTGTCGCCGACCAAGAACGGAGTATCTTATATCTACTACGAAGGAAAGTTCAAGCATACCGACCATTTCAAAACGAATGGTGTAAAGAAAGATGAAGGTACAATGCCGAACTTCTCCATTCTCAATGCCCCGGCCAAGGATCACTTCGGATATGAATTCAAGACGTATATCTACATCCCGAAGACGGGCGTTTACAATTTCTATTTGTATTCGGATGATGGTTCGTTGCTTTATATCGATGGAAAGGTAGTCATTGATAACAATGGTTCGCATAGTGCTGCTCGCAAGGGTGGAAAAATCGCTTTGGAAGAAGGATTCCATGAACTTCATCTGCTTTACTTTGAGGACTATATGGGACAGGAACTGAAGGTGAAAATCTCCAGTCGATGGATGGAAGAACAGTTTATTTCGGATAAAATGGTCTTTTTATCTGAATAATTTTACCTTAATAAAAAGAAACCTTATATTTGCCTGCTAAAAAATATTAAATAATATCCGTTTGAATATTAATTAAAGTCATTAAATAGTTATTTTATGAAAAAGAAAATGTCTGTTTTACTGAGTGCTGCCATGCTGGGATGTGCATTCCCGTTGTCAGTACACGGTAATACCATGGTGGATGAGATAGCCTCTATCCAGCAGAACAAGACCATTAAAGGTCGGGTATTAGATGCCAATGGCGAGCCTGTAATTGGGGCTAGTGTTTTGGAAAAAGGTACTACCAACGGTACGATTACCGATTTCGATGGTAATTTCCAATTGAATGTGAAGGAAGGTGCTGTCTTGTCTATCAGCTACATTGGTTATGCGGCTCAGGAACTGACAGCACAGGCTAATATGACCATTACTTTGAAGGAAGACACAGAACTTTTGGACGAAGTCGTGGTTTTGGGTTATGGTGCAGGTCAGCGTAAGCAGGACTTGTCTGCATCTGTAGGTGTATTGAGCAATACGGAAGATTTGGTCACTCGTCCGGTTAGCTCTACGGAAGGTATGTTGCAAGGTCAGTTGGCCGGTGTGGTTGTTTCATCGAATGGTGGTGACCCAACCGGTACTCCGAATATCGTGATTCGTGGTCAAGGTTCTCAGAATGGTGACAATGTGTTGTGGGTAGTAGATGGTGTACCAGGTGCTCCGATTGCTTCCATGAACGATATCGAATCAATCGTTGTATTGAAGGACGCGGCTTCGGCTGCTATCTATGGTGCTCAGTCGGGAGCCGGTGGTGTAGTGTTGGTGACTACCAAGAAGGCTAAGGAAGGTGCTCCATCATTGAGTTACGATGCAACATTCGGTATCCGTCAAGCCATGAACTTGATTGAACCATTGAATGCAGAAGAGCAATTAAAGATGCGTCAGCTTTCATATGCTAATGCTGGCTTGTCATTGCCGGCTGGTTGGGATGTAAGCAAGAATCCATGGATTGGTACTACTCGTACAGACTGGATGGATGAAATTTTCCGTACTGGTTTCTACCAACGTCACAATGTGGCATTGAACGTAGGTACTGAAAATTATTCTAACCGCCTTTCATTTGCTTTTGACCAAGACGAAGGTGTATTGGAAAATACATTCGACAAGCATTTTACTTTGCGTTATAATGGTAAGTTCAAATTGAACAAGTGGGTGACTATCAGCGAAGACTTGATTTGGAAGAACCACGAAGACCGTTCAGTAGACACTAATAGCGGTTATACAGGTGCGGTTATTGCAGCAATGTTCATGCCAGCCAGTGCTACTGTTTATAATCCGTTGGATGGTACATACGGTGGTACAACTACTGAGGATCCGGCTTACATCGCACAATATGGTTCAAACTTTGCCGATG
Organism: uncultured Bacteroides sp.; assembly: GCF_937912035.1. Lineage (GTDB taxonomy): Bacteria > Bacteroidota > Bacteroidia > Bacteroidales > Bacteroidaceae > Phocaeicola. The sequence goes on along the minus strand of NZ_CALDPF010000043.1, from coordinate 15,770 downwards.
CTCATGGTGATGCTGTGAACCCAATGCGTTTGTTGGAAGCTCACAACCGTTACGACAAGACTAGCGAAGTATGGTCTACTACTAGCTTGGAAATTGCCAATATCGTTCCTGGTTTGAAGTTCACCAGCCGTTTCACTTATAGCCTCGAACATCAGAACTACAAGAACTTCAGCCCAATCCGTGATGAAGTGGGTAAGCCTGAATTGTCGAACAGCTTGAACAACTATAGCTATCGTACCGATGCATGGAAGACTGAAAATACCTTGACTTATGACAATACTTTCAATGACAAGCATACAGTAGGTGTATTGCTTTCTACTACTGCAGACCACTATGCAATGCGTGGCTTGGAAGTGGATGGTAAGGACTTTGCTGATGAATCAAGTTATTTGCAATACTTGTCATATGCAGGTTCTACTACTGCTTACGATTTCTTGACTGGTCCGGATGCTAACGTTTCATTGATTGGTCGTTTGGCTTATTCATACGATGACCGTTACTTCTTGACTGCTTCTTGGCGTCGTGACTATGCAGGCCGTTTGCCGAAGGACAATAACTATGGTGACTTCCCGGCTTTGACTGCTGCATGGAAGATTTCAAACGAAGCTTTCTTCCCGGAAAACGATGTAGTGAACTTGTTGAAGGTACGTGCTTCTTGGGGTCGTGTAGGTAACTTGGGTTCTATCGGTTACAACTACAAGTCGGCTGTATTGAAGAAGTCATCTTGGTCAGAACAAGCTCAATATGGTCCTGAATCGGGCAAGGTATGGGAAAACTTCGTATACAATGGTGTAGCGTTGAACCCGAACTTGACTTGGGAAACTTCTGAACAATGGGACTTGGGTATTGACCTCGATATGTTTAATAACCGCTTGAACGTAGCTCTCGACTACTTCGACAAGCGTACATTCAACTTGATTCAGGAACAGACCATGAACTGGCCGAACACCATCGGTATCAGCGGTATGTTGGTTAATCAGGGTGAAATCAGAAACCGTGGTTTCGAAGCACAGATGAGCTGGAAGGACAAGATCAACAAGGATTGGAGCTACTTCGTATCAGGTAACTTCTCTTATATTAAGAATAAGGTATCCGATATCGGCGTGAAGAATCAGGACGGTACTCCGGGGGTATGGACTGGCGAAGGTGGTTTCCGTAACATCCCTTACATCTATCAGACTGCACAAGGCCAACCGCTCAACTCGTTCTATTTGATTAAGGCTGATGGTATCTTCCAAAGCGATGCTGAAGCAGCTGCTTACGTGAAGGATGGCAAGCGTATCCAACCGGATGCTGTAGCCGGTGACTTGAAGTTCGTAGACTTCAACAACGATGGTAAGATTGATACCAACGACCGTCAGTACATGGGCAATGCTACTCCGGAAACTACATTCGCTCTTTCAGGTGGTTTCACTTACAAGAAGCTTTCAGTGAGCGCTATGTTGCAGGGTGTAGGTGGTGCTCAAGCATTCTATGCTGGTAAGTACATGGGCTTGAGTGATGCCGAAGGTAGCTTCAACCGTTCAAAGGAAATCTTGAATGCATGGAGCCCAAGCAATACCGGTTCTGACATTCCACGTTTGGCAAAGAACGACCCGAACAGTAACTTCAGTACAGCTTCTGATTGGTACTTGGAAGATGCTTCTTACCTCCGTTTGAAGAACTTCACTGTATCATACGACTTGACAGACGTACTCCGTAAGTGTGCTCATTTGAACGAACGCAAGAGCAGCATGTCTGTATACTTCAGTGGTGAAAACCTCTTCACTATTACTGACTACTCAGGTATGGACCCTGAATGTGGTGGTTGGGATGCCATGAAGTATCCGGTATCTAGAGTATTCTCTTTGGGTGTGAAGTTGACATACTAAGAAAGATTGACTAATAAATAAAAGAATAAGAAGATGAAAAAATATATTTCAGTTTTTGCTTTGTCTGCATTGGTATGTAGCTCATGTAGCGACTTCCTGGATGTACAACCGGAAGGCGATGCTACGACTACCCAATATTTTACAAACGACCAGCAGGCAATTGATGCCATCGATGGCTTGTATGAAAGATTCCATCAGGAAGGTTGCTACGGACGTGAGTTGTTCTGGGAACAGGGTGGTGCTTGTGACGTAGTATGGGGTCGTACCCGTGGTTACAATACTTTGGCTACCTTGAACTATACCGGCGATGAGTCTCCGTTGAGAGACGTGTTCAGCCGTATGTATTCTACCATGGCTCGTGCCAACTGGGTGATTGACGGTTTGTTGAACAAGGAAGCTTCGACTGCTTTGAGCGAAGTGGAAAAGCGCAGCTTGGGTGAAGCTTATTTCAACCGTGCTTGGGCACACTTCATCATCGCTTACCGTTATGGTACCGACAAGCAGGGTGTTCCATTCGTACGTTATGAAGATTTTGAAAATGGTTATGATAACTCCATTCCTCCACAGCGTGCATCGGTAATGGAGAATTACCAGTTGATTATCGAAGATATGGACAAGGCTATCAGTTACTTGCCACGTTTCGAAGAATACGATGCAGACAACCGTGGTCGTGCTCACGATGCAGCTGCCGTAGCTTTCAAGGCGAAGACATACGCTTATTGGGCAACTTGGGAAGCAGGCCAGTGGAGCAAGGTCATCGAAATGGTGAACCAGTTGGAAACTGCTTATGGCCGCGATTTGGCTCCTACATTTGCCGACGTATTCTCTTCAGACTTCAAGGATTTCTGGAACGCTGAATACCTTTGGACTATCCCTGGTAACGGTGGTTCAAGCGGTGGTGGCTCTGAATTCCCGGGTGTTATCCTCGAAAACAAGGGTTGGGGTGTATACAACGGCTGGGGTCAGAACAAGCCTTCTTACGACATCTACGAAATGATGGCTAAGGATGGTGAAGGTAACGATCGTCTGGTTCGTTCTATCTTGGAGTACGGACAAGAATTCCAGTTCTTCGGTGAAACACGTACTTTCTGGTCAACTTCCGACTTGGAAGCTGGTTTCATGATTAACAAGTACATGGACCCATTCAAGCATGCCAATGCTACTGACGAAGGTTATGTAAACACTAACGGTAACTGGCCGACAGTTCGTTTGAACTTCCCGATTATCCGTTTCGCTGAAATGTTGTTGTTCCGTGCGGAAGCTTACTTGATGACCGGTGCTGCCGACAAGGCTACTGCTGATTTGAACCGCATCCGTGTACGTTCTAATTTGCAGCCTTTGGCAGGTACAGCTACTATGGCCGATTTGTATCACGAACGTCGTTGTGAATTGGCATTCGAATTCACCGACCACTTGTTCGACTTGAAGCGTTGGCATCGTTCCAATAATGCTGAAATCAAGGCGTTGGCAGCTGCTGAGTTGAACGCTCATCCACGAGTACGTGTATACGAAGACCGTGCTAATCCGGCATCGGCTTTCACTATCGAAGGTTATGGTGACTATGTAAATAAGAACTCGTATGCAGACTATATGATGGTGTTCCCTTATCCTAGCGAACAGGTAACTAAGTCAAACGGTCAGTTGAAGCAGAACGAAGGTTATTGATTCGTTTCATATACAGAAATAAAGACGGCGGTATTTTGAATACTGCCGTTTTTTTGTAGATAATTTTGGGTATATCTTGTGTTTTCCTTATTTTTGTTGAATGGTTTGAAATTTAATGAAAAGTATATGAAATACACAGATTTATTGGTGGGAGGACTTTGCTTGTTCTGTGCTTGTTCTTCTCCGCAGAAAAATCCGATTGATTATGTAGATCCCTTCATCGGGACAGGATTCCATGGACATACTTATCCGGGTGCAACGACTCCTTTCGGTGCGGTTCAGTTAAGTCCCGATACCCGTCGAGGCAATTGGGATGCCAGCTCGGGCTATCATTATTCGGATTCAACGATTCTAGGTTTTTCACACACGCACTTGAGCGGTACGGGATGTCAGGACTTGGGTGATGTCTTGCTTCGTCCTACTACCCAACCGGTACGCTTGGAAGGAGAGGGGGATATCTTCTTGCCGGCGGCTTTCTCGCACGACTCTGAAAAGGCGACTCCGGGATACTATGCCGTGACCTTGGCTGAAGAGCAAATCAAGGTGGAACTGGCGGCATCGACCTTTGCCGGTATGCATCGATACACCTATCTGAATGATAAGGATGCTTCTGTGATTGTGGATTTAACTCACATCCTGAATACCGATGACTTCATCTACGAAGCGGAATTGAAGCAGACTGCCGATAATGAAATCGTGGGAATGAGACGTACCCGTAGTTGGGTGGACAACCAATACATCTATTTCGTGCTTCAGTTCTCGAAGCCGATTCAGGAATGGCAACAGCTGAATGACAAGCAAGGGCTGGCTCACTTCGGTCAAGAACGCGAAGTGTTGGCCAAGGTAGGTCTTTCCATCGTCAGCGCAGAAAATGCCCGTGAAAACTTGTTGCACGATATGCCGGACTTCAACTTCGAGGCCGTTTGCCAGCAGGCCAAGGCGGCTTGGGAAAAGGAATTGGCTATAGTGAACGTAAAGGGAGGTACCGAAGCACAACGCACCAATTTCTATACGGCTTGGTATCATTCATTGGTGGTGCCTAACCGTACCAACGACATCAACAATGACTATCGTCGCCATGATAGCAGCATCACAAAGACTCCGGAAGGAAAGACCACTTATTCCACTTTCTCTACTTGGGATACGTTCCGTGCATGGCATCCGTTGATGACTTTGACCGATACCGAATTGGTGAACAACATGATTCAGTCATTGCTCAATATGTATGAAGTGACTGGCGAACTTCCTATCTGGCCGCTTTCTTCGGGCGAGACAGGAACGATGATTGGCTATCACTCGGCTTCCATCATTGCCGATGCTTACATGAAGGGCATCCGTGGTTATGATGCTGAAAAGGCATTGGAAGCGATGGTGGTTTCTTCCAACAAGAATGCCAAGGGTTCGGACTTTTATACGAAGTATGGTTTCATCCCTTCGAACATCAAGCGTGAATCGGTATCTTGTTTGTTGGAATATGCATACGATGACTGGACCATTGCTCAGATGGCCAAGGCGATGGGTAAGGAAGACGTTCACAAGGAATACATGGAACGTGCCTTGAACTATTGCAATGTATTCGATGGCAATGTCCGTTTCTTCCATGGCAAGCGTTTGGATGGCAACTGGGAAGAAAAGTTCAATCCGGATGCGGTAGGTCATGAATTTACCGAAGCGACTGCTTGGCAATATCGTTTCTTCGTACCTCATGATGTGAATGGTATGATTCAACTCTTCGGTGGTAAGGAAACCTTTACGGCCGATTTGGATGACTTGTTCAATACATCGGCGGGTGTCGTAGGAAAGGCATCGGATATTACCGGCTTGATTGGTCAGTATGCACATGGCAATGAGCCAAGTCACCACATGGCCTATCTTTATAATTATATCGGTCAGCCTTGGAAGACACAGGCCATGACCCGTCGTTTGCTCGATGAAATGTATGCACCGACCCCAGAAGGTATCGTGGGTAATGAAGACTGCGGTCAGATGTCGGCATGGTATATCATGAGCGCTATGGGCTTCTATCCGGTATGTCCGGGTAGCAATGAATTCGCTTTGACTACTCCAATCTTCGAACAAGTGGATTTGCAATTGGCGAATGGCAAGACTTTGACCATTACTGCCAACAATCCAACCAAGAATATCTATATCGATGCGGTAACATTGAATGGCCAACCGATTGAAAAGAACTTCATCACTTACGAACAGTTGATGCAGGGTGGCACCCTGGCCTTTACGTTGACTGATGAACCGAATATGCATAGAGGTACATCGGATGAGGCTGCTCCTTATTCGGCTACTGAAGGCAATTGGGTATCGATGCCGTATGTGAGTCAGGACTTGCATCTGTTTGAAGGAGAGACAGAAGTGTCTTTGTCAACAACCACCGAAGGAGCCAGGATTTATTTCACTTTCAATGGTGAAGAACCGGATGAAAATTCATTTGGATATGTAGAACCATTTACTTTGGGATGCTCGAAGCTGATAAAAGCCAAGGCATTCAAGGAAGGTTACAAGCCTAGCCGTACCTTTACTGTTCAAGCAACCAAGGCCGAATTCAAACCGGCTCGTCAAGCCAAGGGTACAGTCAATGGTGTGAACTATGTACATGTAATAGGTAACTTCCAGAAGGTGGCTGATTTGAAGAATGGAAAGTTCGTAAAGCAAGGTGTCATGACCGAACCTTCCATTAAGGAAGCTGTACAACCGGACCACTTCGGTTATACCTTTACGGGTATGTTTGACATTCCGGAAGATGGTATCTATGGTTTCTTCACCCGTTCGGATGATGGTAGTGTCTTGTACATCGATGGAGAAAAGATCGTAGATAACGATGGTTCTCACTCGGCATTGGTAGCTAGTGGTAAGGTGGCTTTGAAGAAAGGCTTACATACTTATCAGTTGCTTTACTTGGAAGATTACGAAGGAGATCATTTGAGTTGGGGGTGGAGACTCCCGGGTAAGGATGAGTTTGAAAAGATTCCGGTTGAAAAATTATTTGTGAAATAAGAATACATGAACAAGCATTGGATAAAATTAGGAATGGCCGCATTATTGTTGGGAAGTATGCAAGTTTCCCAACCGATGCAGGCACAGGAAGTGGCTAGAGAAGCCAAACTTCATACATACATTATGGAAAACCCTTACGATGTGCCAGAAATCAAGGCACCGAAGGGTAAGAAAGTAAAGAATGTGGTTCTGATGATTGGTGATGGCATGAGCTTGATGCATGTCTATTCGGCTTGGACAGCCAATCGGGGTAAGTTGTATTTGGACAATAGCCAGGCAGTTGGCTTGTCGAAGACTTATTGTGCGGATAAACTGATTACCGACTCTGGAGCAGGAGGAACCGCCATTGCAACGGGTCAGAAGACCAAGTATCATTACGTAGGGGTAGACCCTCAAGGAAATGAATTGCCTTCGTTGATTACGTTGTCAAAGCAGAAAGGTATGTCGGCTGGTATTGCAGTCACTTGTCGCTTGTGGGATGCCACACCGGCCGATTTCTGTTGTCACAACGTGGATCGTGATGATGAATATGATTTGGTAGCCGACTATGTGGAATGTGATGCCGACTATGTAGTGGGTGGTGGAGCAGAGAAGTTTGAGAATCGTCCGGATGGCCGTAACATATTCCAAGAGTTGGAAGCGAAGGGCTATCAAGTAGCCCGTAGTTGGGAAGAAGCCCAAGCCTTGAAGAATGGTAAAATCTTTGCCGTAACAGATAAGAGAGATACTCCGGTACCGGCAGAACGTGGAGACCGTTTGGCTCAATCGGCTTTGAAGGGCATGGATATCATGGACAAGAACAAGAAGGGATTCTTTCTAATGATTGAAGGTTCCCAATTGGATGACTATGGTCATTTCAACGATTTGGACTTGTTGATGCAGGAAACCCATGACTTCGATCGTACGGTAGGTAAGGTATTCGAATGGGCGGCTAAGGATGGAGAAACTTTGGTCGTTGTGACTGCTGACCATGAAACAGGCGGTTTGACCTTGGTGGATGGTGATTTGCAGAAAGGCGAAATCAAGTGTAAGTTCTCGACAGGTAGCCATTCAGGCGTGATGGTTCCTGTTTATGCATTCGGTCCGGGTGCGGAACACTTTACCGGCTTGTATGAAAATACCGCGATATTCGATAAGATTGCAACCCTCTTAAAATTGAAGAAATGATGAAAAGAAGAACAATCATAGCAGGTTTGCTCGGTATGGCTATGTTGCCGGGCATCGGTCATGCACAAAGTTGTGGCAATGACAGTATTTATAAGATTCCTTATAAGGATACGTATGTAAAGCAGGCATTGGTGGCGGAAAATGAATTCCGTGTACAGCAGCCTAAGTATGTCACTCTACCTACTTTTGCGGAAGCGAAGGAAGTTCTCCCGAAGCCTATTTGGGCTGGTCATGACGAGGAAATCAACATGTATTGGCGTGCTTGGGAAATCGGGGTTGGCAATTTGCGCAATCCTCAACCGGGTTCCGGTTTCATCATGCCGTACATCGATACTGCCTATAATGGAAACATCTTTATGTGGGACTCTTCCTTTATCTTGATGTTTGCCCGTTATGGCGCCCGTTTCTTCCCGTTCCAGAATACTTTGGACAACTTCTATGCCAAGCAGCATCCGGACGGTTTTATCTGTCGTGAAATCAAGGCAGATGGTGCCGACTGCTTCGAACGTTACGACCCGGTAAGTACAGGACCGAACTTGATCCCTTGGTGTGAAATGGTGTACTTCCACCAGTTTGGCGATATGGAACGTTTGCACAAGATTTTCCCTGTACTTTGTTCTTATTATAAGTGGTTGAAGTTGAACCGCACTTGGCGAAACGGTATGTATTGGTCGAGTGGTTGGGGTACAGGTATGGACAATATGCCTCGCGTACCAAGCGAATACAGCATGATTTTCAGCCATGGTCACATGATTTGGTTGGATACCAACTTGCAGCAACTCTTCATTGCCAACTTGTTGCTCGAAATGGGTTTCTATTTGGAACGCTGGCAGGAAATCGAAGAGTTCGAGGATGAAGTGGAACATCTCAAGAAATATATTCGTGAAAACTTGTGGGATGAAGAAACCGGCTTCTTGTATGACCAGTATGCCGATGGTTCGCTTTGCAAGACCAAGGGTATCGGTGCTTATTGGGCATTGTACTCGGATGTGTTGAACGATGATCAAACCAAGCGTTTGGTAAAGGAATTGGATAATCCGGCAACTTTCAAGCGTACACACCGTGTTCCTTCTTTGTCGGCAGACAATGCCCGTTACAAGGCAAACGGTCGTTATTGGCAGGGTGGCGTTTGGCCGGGAACCAACTACATGGTGATGACTGGCTTGAAGCAGAAAGGTTTCGATAAGGAAGCTCGTGAAATTGCATTGAACCATTACGACCAAGTGTTCCAGGTGTACAAGAAGACCAATACATTCTTTGAATATTATGCACCGGAAAGTACCGAACCGGGATTCATGGCTCGTAAGGACTTTATCGGTTGGACCGGTTTGGCACCGATTGCGGAATTGATTGAATTCATCATTGGCATCCGTGGCGATTATACCAACAAGAAGATTGTATGGGATATGAATTTGACTGAAGCTAACGGTATCGAACGCTATCCGTTCGGTCCGGAAGGATTGATTACTTTGAAGGCAAATGGTCGTCGTTCGGCAGCTGATAAACCGAAAATCGAAGTGGAATCGAATGTGGATTTCCAGTTGGTAGTCCGTTATGGCGACAAGGAAGAAACCTTCCAGGTAGTTGCCGGAAAAAATAATTTCTAAATCTAATACATTTATTATATGAAGAAGAATCATTGGATAGCTGCATCGGCATTGGCATGTATGTTGGCATTGGCACCATCGTCGGTGGAAGCAGAAAATAAGGTAGACAACAAGCGTCCACCAGTAGCAGAAAGAAACTTTACTTCGAAGGCGGTAGAAAAACTGATTAAGGAAGTAAGTAAGGTTATTCAGGACCCGAAGTTGCGTGAAATGTTCCAGAATTGTTATCCGAATACCTTGGATACTACCGTAAAATTTAAAATGGATGGCAAGAAACCGGATACTTTTGTCATTACAGGCGATATTGATGCCATGTGGTTGCGTGACTCCTCTGCTCAGTTATGGCCGTACTTGGTTTTGATGGAAGGGGATAAGGAATTGCAGACATTGATTGCTGGTTTGATTAACCGTCAGACAGCTTGTATCTTGCTCGATCCGTATGCGAATGCTTTCAACGATGGCCCGAAGGGTAGCTATTGGGAAAGTGACATGACTCAAAAGATGCGTAAGGAATTGCACGAACGCAAATGGGAAATCGACTCATTGTGTTATCCGATTCGTGTAGCTTATTTCTATTGGTTGCTCACAGGCGATACTTCGGTATTTGATGCCCAATGGCACGAAGCCATGCAGTTGGTCGTAAAGACTTTCAAGGAACAACAACGTAAGGACAATCTCGGTCCATATAGCTTCATGCGTGATTGTGACCGTCCGACTGATTCTCAAATCAATGGTGGTTTCGGTGCACCGGTGAAGCCGGTTGGCTTGATTTTCTCTGCTTTCCGTCCATCGGATGATGCTACTCAATATGGCTTCTTGATTCCATCGAACATGTTTGCCGTGGTATCGTTGCGTCAGTTAGCCGAAATCGAAACCAAGGTATTGAAGAATACAGAATTTGCTGCTGAATGCAAGGCATTGGCAGACGAAGTGGATGCTGCTATTCAGAAATATGGTGTCGTGAATCATCCGGTAGCGGGAAAGGTTTATGCATTTGAAGTGGATGGTTACGGTAACTCTTATTGCATGGACGATGCCAATGTGCCTAGCTTGTTGGCTGCTCCTTATTTGGGTTATTGTGCACAGGACGATCCGCTCTATCAGAATACCCGTAAGTTGGTTTGGAGTGAAAACAACCCATACTTCTTCAAGGGTAAGGATGGTGAAGGCATTGGTGGACCGCACGTAGGATTGGATTATGCATGGCCAATGAGTATGATTATCAAGGGATTGACAACTAATGATGCCGCAGAAATCAAGGAATGTCTGACTCATCTTTGCAATACTGATGCAGACACAGGCTTTATGCACGAAAGCTTCCATGTGAATGATCATCATAAGTTTACCCGTTCTTGGTTTGCTTGGACCAATACCTTGTTTGGTGAATTGGTAGTAAAGGCTTATCGTGAATGTCCTGAAATTTTAAAGGATACTTATAAGAAGTAAAGATATGAAACCTTATGTATTGGCCCTTGATTTAGGAGGGACAAATTCAGTATTAGGGGTAGTCGACGAGACTGGAAAGATTGTGTGTACGGATAGCTTCCGTACACAATCTTTTTCTCTGTTGGAAGACTATGTAGAACAGTGTGCCTTAGTGGCTGAACGCTTGTTCGAACAGGTCGGTGGAAAAGACCAAATCGAAGCTTTTGGCATCGGTGCTCCCGATGTGAATTATTGGGGACAAACCATCGAGAATGCGACTAACCTTCCTTGGAAAGGAATCGTACCTTTGGCCTCTAAATTGGAAACACGTTTGGGAATCCGTGTGCGAATGACCAATGATGCGAAAGCCGCTGCTTTGGGTGAAATGCTCTATGGAGCAGCCAAAGGCATGAAGGATTTCATTATGCTGACTTTGGGAACAGGTGTCGGAAGTGGTATTGTGGTCAATGGCCAGTTGGTATATGGTAAGCGAAGTTTCGCAGGTGAATTGGGGCATACCTCCATTCGTCCGGAAAACGGTCGTCCTTGTCCTTGTGGACGGAAGGGTTGCTTGGAAACCTATTGTTCGGCAACGGGAGTGGCGGAAACAGCCCGTGAATACTTGGCTTCAGGCAACTATCTGGAAAGTCCGCTTCATGCTTTGCCTTTGGATGAAATCACTTCGAAGGATGTATACGATGCAGCCGTGCAAGGAGACCGATTGGGTAATGAGGTCTTTGCTTTTACTGGACAGTTGTTGGGTGAAAGTTGTGCGGACTTTGCTACTTTCTCCGATCCGGAAGCCTTTATCTTCTTTGGTGGTTTGACCAAGGCTGGCGACTTGTTGATGGAACCTATTGTGAAGACTTATAACGAAACGGTATTTGATAATTATAAAGGTACAGCTCGTTTTCTCGTGTCGCAATTGAAGGATGCAGAAGCGGCCTTATTGGGGGCTGCAGCCTTGGCTTGGACCGATAGATAGTTAAAAACTGACAAAATTGCTTGTTGTATACCAACTTATTAGTAATTTTGTCATGGTTTAGCAAAAAGAATATGGTAAAAGCTGAGATTCAGAACATCAAACTCCGTTTTGGTATTATTGGGAATGCCGAAGGACTGAATAGAGCCATTGATATTGCAATGCAGGTGGCTCCAACCGATTTGTCGGTACTGATTACCGGTGAAAGTGGGGTAGGTAAGGAAAACTTTCCCCAGATTATTCATCAGTTCAGTCGCCGGAAGCATGGATATTATATTGCAGTGAACTGTGGGGCCATTCCGGAAGGTACCATTGATTCGGAATTGTTCGGTCATGAAAAGGGTTCGTTTACGGGCGCTATTGGTGACCGTAACGGTTATTTTGCGGAAGCCAATGGGGGTACCATTTTCTTGGATGAAGTAGGGGAGCTTCCTCTATCTACTCAAGCTCGCTTGTTGCGTGTGCTGGAAAGTGGCGAATATATTAAGGTAGGTTCTTCCAAGGTTCAGAAGACAGATGTCCGCATTGTGGCGGCTACCAATGTGAATTTGGCGGAAGCCATTGCTTCGGGACGTTTCCGTGAGGACTTGTTCTATCGTCTGAATACTGTACCTATCAAGATACCTCCTTTGCGTGAACGTGGCGAGGATATCTCTTTGTTGTTCCGTAAATTTGCTTCTGATTTTGCTGAGAAATATCGAATGCCTTCGGTGCAGTTGACCGAAGATGCAAAGGCCATGCTGATGGCTTATCCTTGGCCGGGCAATGTTCGTCAGTTGAAGAACATCACGGAGCAGATTTCCATCATTGAGACCCATCGGGAAATCAATTCTCATATTTTGCAGAATTATTTGCCTGCCCAACAGATGGATGCTCGGTTGCCGATGCTGTTCGGTGCCAAGGGCAATGGTGGGGGAAAGACGTTCGAAAGCGAACGGGAAATTCTGTATCAAGTCTTGTTTGATATGCGTCGGGACATGACGGAACTGAAGAAGTTGGTCAATACGCTCATGGCTGAACGGGGAGGCGAACCTAACTATAGTATGGTACATCCGGCTGTAACATCGCCTACCATCAATATCTCTCCATTGACCCATGCCACTCCTACTATTTCTCATGCGGATGATGATATCCAGGATACAGAAGAATACGTAGAAGAGACACTCTCATTGGATGAAGTGGAGAAGGAGATGATTCGGAAAGCTTTGGAACGTCACCATGGACGACGGAAGAATGCAGCAAAGGACTTGAAAATATCAGAACGTACACTCTATCGAAAAATAAAGGAATATGGTTTGGAATAAAATGAAATATTGGGGAACAATGTGTGTCATGGCTATCGTGATGACGGCTTGTTCTGTTTCTTATCAGTTCAATGGATCGTCCATTGACTATACAAAGGTGAAGTCTATCGCCATCGAAAACTTTGCCAATCGTTCGGTGGGCTTTGTATGGGGGCCTATGGAAAGTATGTTCAATACAGCTTTGCAGGATATCTATACCCAACAAACCCGTTTGCAGATGGTGAAACGTGGTGGTGACTTGACTCTTTCTGGTGAAATCACCAATTACGATGCTTATAATAAAGGGGTAGGAGCTGATGGTTATTCTACCATGGCCGAACTTCGTATGACCGTTCGTGTTACTTTCACCAACAATTCCAATCCACAGGAAAACTTCGAGGCTAAACAGTTCTCGGCTAGCCGTGAATACGATGCTACTCAGCAGTTGGCTTCGGTACAGGACGAATTGGTGAACCAGATGATTAAGGACATTGTAGACCAGATTTTTAATGCAACCGTAGCAAACTGGTAAATGTATGATACAGCAACGTCTTTATGAATGGATAAAACATCCCGAGCGATTGGATCGGGAGTCTTTGTACGAGCTTCGTTCGTTGCTCGCACGCTATCCTTATTTCCAGACGGCCCGATTGCTGTACCTCAAGAACCTTTTCTTGCTGCATGACATCACTTTCGGGGAGGAGCTCCGACGGGCTGCTTTGTATATTGCCGATCGTCGTGTCCTTTTCTCTTTGGTAGAAGGGGAACGATATACTTTGAAGGCATTGGAAAAACAGCTGGTACCGGAAGAAACTGTTGGAGTGGATCGTACACTCTCATTGATCGATGCTTTCTTGTCCACTTTACCGGAAGAACCTTCTGCTTCGAACATTATTTCTTTGCCAATAGAAGCAGCGACGGACTATACATCCTACTTGATGAAGGACTCGTTTGTGGGAGAAGAAGTGAAGGGTGAGGAAGAACCAAAAATGAAAGGTCAAGATCTAATTGATAGTTTTTTGGAGAATTCCGAGGAACAACCTTTGATTTCTTCAGTAGTGGAAGAAGAGGAGGATTCTTTGGAGCAAACAAGGGAAGAACCGGAGGAAGAAAGCTATTTTACAGAGACTTTGGCCAAAATTTACGTAAAACAGCAAAGATATTCGAAAGCTCTTGAAATAATTACGAGATTAAATTTGAAATATCCCGAAAAAAACGCTTACTTTGCAGACCAAATTAGATTTTTGGAAAAATTGATTATTAACAATAAACAAAAATAAGGGAAAATGTATTTTTTATTGATCGGATTGATTATTATCGCTGCATTGCTTTTGTGCTTTGTAGTTATGATTCAAAACTCTAAGGGTGGTGGTTTGGCTTCTAGTTTTGCTTCTTCAAACCAGATTATGGGTGTTCGCAAGACTACAGACTTTATTGAAAAGATGACTTGGGGTTTGGCAGGTTTTATGGTAGTCATCAGCATCGCTTGTGCTTATGCACTTCCTTCTGCAACAGCAGAATCTTCTGTTATCATGGAACAGGCTGTAAAAGAAAGTGCTACTAACCCATTGAATGCACCTGCAGGTTTCGTTGCTCCTACAGCTACAGAAACTCCGGCTGAAGCTCCTGCTACAGAAGAAGCACCAGCTCAGTAATTCGCATCTTTTTTTAGAAAAAGAATAAAGGCGGTTCGTTCCCGGAAGGAAATGAACCGTTTTTGTTTTTCATTCCTTTGGATTTTCTTATTTTTGTGAAAATTAAAAATGGAAGTATTATGTTGAAATTAATATCATGGAATGTAAATGGCCTTCGTGCCTGTTGCGATAAGGGATTCAGAGAAGAGTTTGCACGTTTGGATGCCGATTTCTTTTGCTTGCAGGAAACCAAGATGCAGGCGGGTCAGTTGGATCTTCAGTTTGAGGGTTATCAGTCGTATTGGAATTACGCCGAAAAGAAAGGGTATTCGGGTACAGCTATCTTTACCCGTCACCAGCCTTTGTCGGTAGCGTATGGAATCGGAGTGGAGGAGCACGATCATGAAGGTCGTGTCATTACGTTGGAAATGGAACATTTTTATCTCATTACGGTTTATGTACCTAATTCGCAGGACGGATTGAAGAGATTGGACTATCGTATGACCTGGGAAGATGCTTTCTTGGCTTATCTCCAGCAGTTGGAAGAAAAGAAGCCGGTGGTGGTGTGTGGTGACTTGAATGTGGCTCATCAGGAAATCGACTTGAAGAATCCGAAGAGTAACCGTAAGAACGCTGGTTTTACAGACGAAGAGCGTGCTAAGTTTACTCGATGGCTGAATGCGGGCTTTACAGACACTTTCCGCTACTTTTATCCGGAACAGAAGGAAATCTACTCTTGGTGGTCGTATCGCTTCAAGGCGAGGGAAAAGAATGCAGGCTGGCGTATTGACTATTTCGTTACCTCTGCGTCCTTGAATGAAAAGTTAGTCGATGCCAAGATACATACCGATGTATATGGTTCCGACCATTGTCCGGTAGAATTGGTTCTTGATTTATAAAAATAAAAAGTTGGAATTTCACCCTTCACACCCTTCACCTTTCACCGTTTTATGTGAAGCGTGAAGGGTGTGAAGGGTGAGAATCCAACTTTTTAATCTAACAGACAACGGAATAACTTTTCCAAAGAGACCGCCGTCTTTTTTAAAAATGTCTTATACTGCCATAGGTAGACACATTTATAAACGATTAAAATGTGTAAGCAGTATGCGAAAGAAATGGCAACATTA
>NZ_CALDPF010000042.1 GCF_937912035.1 uncultured Bacteroides sp. | reverse complement strand
GTAAAATATTTTACAATTTCCTCCTGAGTAATACCGCAAAGAGCCTCATAACGTATATCCATACTTATATCTTTCGGCTGGTTGAATCCGCTGAACACACTTACCTGCGAGAACTTGGTTACCCCTGTCAGCAAAACAAATTGCAAATGCTTGTCCGCTCCCTTAAACACGGAATATAAAGCTTTCAGAATATTGCGATGTCTGTTCTCCAGATTGGTATCCACATCCAGTACATCAAGGATAGGTTTGTCGTATTCATCTACAAGTACCACAGCGCGTCGGCCTGTATGAAGATGAGCGGCTTCGAGAACCTTTATAAAGCGGTCGCCAAGACCCAATTCATTTTCACGTACAGGCAGATTGTACTTCTGTTCCCAATTCCGCCAGATAAAAGTTAAGTTTCTTCTCCAGTTTTCCAGGATTGGTAAAATTAGTAGCATTGAAATCCACATGGAAAACGGGATACTCGTTCCATTCTGTCTCTATCTTTTCTATGGCAAGACCACGAAACAGTTCCTTACGCCCTAAATAATAATTTTCCAGAGTAGAAACAAGTAGGCTCTTTCCGAACCGTCTTGGTCGACTGAGAAAATAAATCTTACCGTTGTGAGTAAGGTCATAGATTAAATCAGTTTTATCTATGTAGATATACCCATCTTCTATAATTTGCTCAAAACTTTGGATACCAATTGGAAATTTCATAACCTGATTCTTTTTTGTACTTTACGTAAAGGTAAATAAAAAATCAGACTTTCATGTCATTAATTAATAGGTCTTTTCCCAATTTTAATACTCAATATAATCAAGTATCCCCTGAATATAAGCTATAGTCACTCCATAATTGGTCATAGGGATGTTCTGTTCCTTAGCTTTTGCCACACGGTTCATCATGAACTTCCTGTTGAACATGCATGCACCGCAATGGATAACAAGGTCGTAGCCTTCAAGATTTTCTGGAAAGTCGTGTCCTGATACCATATCTATCTGTATGTCATTGCCAAACCTTTTCCGGAGCATGGCTGGGATTTTCTCACGGCCAATATCCTCGGTGAGTGGGGCATGAGTGCATGCTTCTGCTATAAGGACTTTGGAATTGTTATTCAGTTTGCCTATCGTGCGTGCACCTTCCACAAAGTATTCTATATCGCCCTTGTGCTTGGCAAAGAGTACAGAAAATGATGTCAGTATGCTTTCCTTTGGCTTCAGTTCGAAAACAGTCTTGAATACCTGTGAGTCTGTAATGATTAGTTTCGGAGGATTTGCCATTGCTTTGAGCATTGCTTCCAGCTTGTCTGTAGTGCAGCTCATTACAAGACATTTTTTGTCAAGAAGTTCACGCAGGGTTTGAACCTGAGGCAAGATTAGTCTGCCTTTCGGAGCCTGAATGTCCTGTGGCATGACCAACAGTACGGTATCGTTTTCGCCGGCAAGATTTCCTACT
Organism: uncultured Bacteroides sp.; assembly: GCF_937912035.1. Taxonomy (GTDB): domain Bacteria; phylum Bacteroidota; class Bacteroidia; order Bacteroidales; family Bacteroidaceae; genus Phocaeicola. The sequence continues at coordinate 28,168 of NZ_CALDPF010000042.1, read as the reverse complement.
ATGCTATTTTCGGAAGAGTTGTCCGGCTGGTTTTCTATTAGCGCTTTTCTTATTTCTTCAATTCCTTCCTTTGTCAGAGTGCTTGCTATGACAGGTTCGCTACCGCATTTCTTCTCTATAGCAAGAGCTGTTTCTGTCTTGTTATCAAGAATGTCTGCCTTGTTGAGTACCCATATCACAGGTGTGTTTTTTGCGGTGAGCACTTTCTGCCATCTCAGTTCTTCTTCGATATTATCGTCTGTGCAGACCATAATAGCTATGTCAGTGCGTTCCGTAGCCTTTAATGTCTGCTTTACTCTCAGATTTCCAAGTTCTCCCTCATCATCAAATCCGGCTGTGTCTATAAATACACACGGACCTATGCCGTGTATTTCCATCGATTTATATACAGGGTCGGTGGTAGTTCCGGCTACTTCCGAAACTACTGAAACTTCCTGTCCTGTGATGGCATTTATCAATGACGATTTACCACTGTTTCTTTTCCCGAAAAGTGCTATATGTGTGCGGTTTGATCTTGGAGTATCTTGCAATGACATATTATTATGGTTATTTAAACTTGAGTTATATTATCAGAATCTGAAGTCGCGTTTTCCTTCGCCAATGTATTTCAGATTTTCTATTGCACGTCTCTTTATTGCAGGATTTGGAATTCTTTCCATCTGCTCACGTATCATCTTCGTGCCGAGGGCTTTTGTCTCAGGTGAGGCATAGTCTTCCAAATATTCCTGCAGGGTCATAAGTGCGTTAGGTGAACAGCAGTTGGCTATCTGTCCAGTTTTTACCAACGACATGAAGCGGTCGCCTGTACGTCCTTCGCGGTAGCAAGCAGTGCAGAAACTTGGAATATAGCCGAGTTTCAGCAACCATGACACTATTTCGTCCAGTGTACGGTTGTCGCTGATATCGAACTGTGAGGAGTTCTCTTCTGGTGTCTCTTCTACGGCATATCCGCCTACGCTTGTACGCGAGCCACCGCTAATTTGTGAGATACCGAGTTCTAGAACCTTCTCGCGAGATTTCTGCGATTCACGTGTAGAGATAATCATTCCAGTGTATGGCACAGCTATACGGATTATGGCTACAATCTTCTGGAATATCTCGTCGGAGATAGCATTTTCGAAGTCTGCGGCATTTATATCGTCGGCAGAACATATTCGCGGTACGCTAATAGTGTGAGGACCAACTCCGTAAGTGGCTTCCAGATGTTCCGCGTGCATCAGCAGTCCGGTGAAATCGTACTTATATGTATTCAGACCGAACAGAACACCAAGTCCTACATCGTCTATTCCGCCTTCCATAGCTCTGTCCATTGCTTCGGTGTGATAAGCGTAATTGCTCTTAGGGCCACGCGGATGAAGTTTCTCATAATTCTCCTTATGATATGTTTCCTGGAAAAGTATGTATGTACCTATACCTGCTTCGTGAAGCTTTCTGTAGTTCTCTACAGTTGTGGCAGCAATATTTACGTTTACACGGCGTATGGCTCCGTTCTTATGCTTTATTCCGTATATTGTCTTGATAGATTCAAGGATATATTCTATCGGGTTGTGCAATGGGTCTTCGCCGGCTTCAAGTGCCAGACGCTTGTGTCCCATGTCCTGAAGTGCTATGACTTCGCGTTCTATATCTTCCTGACTGAGCTTTTTGCGGGCTATAGTCTTGTTTTTGATATGGTAAGGGCAATACACACAGCTGTTTACGCAATAGTTTGAAAGATACAGCGGGGCGAACATCACTATTCTGTTGCCGTAGAATTTCTGTTTGATTTCCTTTGCCAGACTGAATATCTCTTCCAGCAGTTCCGGGTCGTTACATTCAAGCAGCAGTGCGGCCTCCCGGTGACTGATACCTTTGCATGCTCTTGCTTTTTCTATAATAGATGATATGAGTTCTCTGTTTCCAGCGTTCTCTTCCGCATATTTCAATGTGTCAAGAATTTCATCATGGCTGATAAATTCTTCAGCCTTTTTTGAATCGGCTCTGTACATATTTGTAGGTATATATTATTTATTCAACATAATCTCCTCGACCGTAGTCAATAGTATAACCAATGGCACTAAGCTTTTGTTCAAGAAAAGCCAGACCTTCTGCTGCTTCGGCACCCATTGATGCCTTATTGTTGTACAGCGAATACTTGCTTCTTTCCTGTGGAGGAGAGAGATTTGGCATCACTACATTTGCACCTGCCAGTATTCCTCTTTCACGTCCGTCGGGGGCGAGTGAAGCCAATGCCGTGGTTGACGGTATGAGTGCGTGAGGGTGCATAAGTCTGAATATTGACAACAGGAGTAGGGTAGTGCGCATGCTGCCAGCACTTTTATCAGCAAATGGAGTGTCACGGTGCGGTATGAAAGGACCTATTCCTATCATTTGTGGCTTGAATTCGCCGATGAACAGAATATCTTCGATGATATTGTCTGTGGTCTGTCCCGGACTGCCAACCATAATGCCTGTACCTGTCTGATAGCCTATCTCCTTCAGATTCTTAAGGCATTGCAACCTGTTTTGCAGTGACATCGTTTCTGGATGCAGTAATGAATAATGATGCGGATTGTGAGTCTCATGACGGAGCAGATATCTGTTGGCTCCGGCTTCATAGAACATCTTGTATGCTTCGTATGATTTTTCTCCCAAAGAAAGGGTTATGGCAGCGTCCGGATATTCCCGACGTATGGACGACACTATGTCTGATATTCTTTCGTTGGTCATATAGTTGTCTTCACCCCCCTGGAGTACAAAAGTACGGAATCCCAGCCTGTAACCTTCATCACAGCATTGCATTATAGTTTCCTTGTCTAGTCGGTATCTTTCCACATTCCTGTTGCTACGGCGTATTCCGCAGTACAGACAGTCGTTATGGCAGCAGTTTCCCACCTCTATAAGTCCGCGCACGAAAATCCTGTTACCGAACACTTTTTGTGTTTCGGAGCGTGCAATGCTGTTTATCAGTTCAAGACTGTAGTCATCACACTCATCCAATAATATACGAAATTCATCGGAAGAAAGTGTTTTCTCCCGATGAAGTCGCTCTATAAGTTTTCTCATATATATGTGATATGAAAAATCTTTATTTATTCTTCTTCCTTGTAGTTCTCGTATTTCAGAGGACGTTTCAGCAAATCCTGATTAAGCTGTCTTTTTCCTGAAAGAGGGTCGTTATGAGAACTTGGACCTGTGATACAGCCTTCAGGACAAGCCATCATTTCAATGAACTGTGCGTCAACTTTACCAGTCTTAGCGTATGCTCTGAGAACACCGATATTCTTCTTGTTGAAATCTGAAATCTGCATTATCTTAATGCCGTTGGCCTTTTCTCCCAAATAAGCTTTTACTGCTCCTGCAACACCGCCGGCCTGTGCAAATCCGTGAGCCTCGCATACAGATTCTTTTGCTACCTGATATGGAGAAACCTCCTTCAGGTCGATTCCCATACCTTTGATAACTGAGCTTATTTCCTCGAAAGTCATCACATAATCTACGCATTCATCGCGCTGTGCCTCTTTTCTCTTGGCGATACATGGGCCTATGAATACCACTTTTGCATCAGGATATTTCTTCTTTGCGATACGCGATGCGTAGTACATAGGAGAACCTGTAGTAGAAACGTATGGTTTCATAGCTGGTATGTGCTTGTTTACAAGTTCTATATATGACGGACAGCATGAAGTAGTCATGAACTTCTGGCCTTCAGCAATCTTTTCAAGAAGCTCGTGAGCCTCGTTACTTGTAGTCTGCATTGCTCCTTCGGCAACTTCTATAATATCTGTGAAACCAATCTGTTTTAAAGCTCCATATACTTCGTCTATTTTTGCATCGAACTGTCCAAGTATAGATGGTGCAGGGATGGCGATCACTTGTTTTCCGGCACGTATTTCTTCAAGTACGTCGAATACCTGTGAGATTTCGAATATTGCACCGAAAGGACATGCGTTAAGACATTTTCCGCAATAGATACACTTGCTTTCGTCAATATGCTCTATGTTGTGTTCGTCTTTGCTGATTGCTTTCACAGGACATGCTTCTTCGCATGGTACAGGTATGTAAACGATAGCATGATAAGGACAGCTCTTGTGACAGATACCACAGCTGATACAAGTGTCGTGGTCAATACGTGCCTGACCTGTTTTCTTGTCGAAATGTACGGCACCTTTAGGACAGTTCATGTAGCAACTTCTTGCCACACAACCTCTACACAGGTTACTTACTTCATAATTTACCTGAACGCATGATGAACAAGCTTCATCAATCACACAAAGAATGTTTTCCTTGATTTTTCCGTGTCTTTCAAGAGCTTTACGAGCGTATTCAGACAGTGGTGTTAGCTCGTCAGTCTCGTCAGACATATCCCAACCTAATAGAGGAAGTGACTTGTATTTTGTCACCGCACGTTCTTTGTGGATACAGCAACGTCCTACAGGTTGAGAACGTCTTGGGCTAAATTCCAATGGAATACGGTCGATTTTCTCTATTAACTGTTTCTCCTTCCACAAAGCTACCAGATTTTCAAGCAGTTTGTGTCTCACAATCATTACGTTGTTGGTAAATGCCATAAGTAAAAAAGTAGTGTGATGTTAGTTAAAAATATAGTTAGTTATTCTTTGTTTTCTTCTGCGCCGCGCAGAATAAGAGTAGTAGCGCCTAAAGTGAAAATACTTCCTTCTTCGATTATAACTCTTTCTTTAGGCCCCAGGATTTCATTCATGTGGAATGTTCCCGTTATACTGTCGTTATCCCTTAATGTATATATTAATTTTCCTTGCTTATTTCTTTTTACATTGATTATGCAATGCCTGCGGTCCATGCTCGGATCGTTTGTTTCTATGGCTATGTCAACATCTGTTCCCTTGCATCTGCGTCCTATTACGTTATCGCCTTCATGCAGGGGCAATACCTGTTTGTATGCAAAAGTGTTTTCTATAACCACTACATTGCCAAAATCCTTTGTTCCTTCCTTTTCGTCTATGATCTCTTCGCGACGTGTTGCTGCATTAAGCTTGGTACGTCCCAAACGTATGCTGAACTGTTTTTTACACTCGGGGCAGATGAAAACCAATGACTGTCCTTCTTCATACTTGGTTTCATCAAACTGGATGTAATTGTCGCATTTAGGACATCTTACTCTTTTCATTCCTTAAAAATTAATCATTTAGATTTATTCAGTAACCACGCTGTCTTGAACTGTTCGTCTTTTCTCAGTTCATTTATCTTTTCGTAAGCTTTTGACTTGTCAGTATAGCGGTATAATGCTATACGATAACGGTTGTCTGATGTCAGGATAGTAGCTTCTTCGTATCCCTGTTTCTTGAACTTGGCAAGCTCTTTTTCTGCGTCCTGCATGGTTGGCAGACTCGCTACGATAATGAACATACCATTATTCTTCGAAGAATTGCTTTTTTGTACTTCCTTTGTACTTTTTGTTTCAGCCTTCATTGCTTCAGCTTTGACAACCTCTTTCTTTGCAACAGCTTGTGATACCTTTACTTCTTTAGAAGCTTTAGGCTCGGCTTTTTCCACCTTTACACTTTTAACAGCAACAGGACGTAAAGTGTTCACATTATTTCGTCTGTTTTTCGCATTATTCTGCTTGATATCCTTTGTTTCAAGCGATGTCGTTGCCATTGACTTGCTTCTGATAGCGTCAAGCATAGTTTCTGCTCCCAAAGACGCATAGCTTGAATTATCGAGATAAGTGTTCTCTACCGGAACTGAGAGTACAAAGAATAATATAACAGCAGCGGCAATTCCTACAGCATGCTCTGCCATACGCTTAATGATATGACGCTGTTTTGCTTTTGCTTTTTTGTCTTCGTCGGAAGAGGGTACTGTCTCAATCATTATACGCGGCTCTATGGTAGTTTCATTGAGCGGTTTCAACTCAGAAAGAGGAGAAATTGAGAAACTGCCCAAACCATACAGACTAGGACTGAAAAAAGCATTCTGATATGGTTCAAAACCATATACTCCTGCCATGGTGTAATATAGTGTTCCTATATTTTCAAGTTCTGCCTGTCCATTTTTATATAATGAATCTTTTATTTGAGATACTACACTTTCAATTTTCCTGCTTGCGTCAGGAAAGTCAGTGTCGTAGGCTTGCATGTATGACTGTGCCAATAAACCGTCGTTTATTATAAGTTGCGGATTGAAACCGATAGTCCTTACCGGCGGGCAAAATACATTTGCAGAATCCTTGAATTCTGCAGCTTTATTGTGTGCAATGAAACCTCCCAGACCGGGAACTATTACACAGTCATTTTCCAGTAAAAGTACTTCTATATGTCTTGCTAGCTCTTTCATACTGCAAAATTATAATTTTTTTTAGAAGACCGTACACGTTTTGAGGATAAATTTGTGCTTAAAACAATATCTCAATTCTGAATCTTACTCATCAGCACCTCTGCCAGTTCTGTCTGTTCTGCATCTTGTGCAAGTTTGATTCCTTCTTTCATTGTTTCTATACCTTCTTTTGTAGTGAAGAAAGCATTGAAACGGCGGAGAGTCTGAATTTGCGGAATAGCGAAGTTTCTTGGCTCAGGATTGTGCGGACACAATGCAGAGAGCTGTTCAGCATCAATTTTCTCGTCGAGCATATCTCTGAAAAGATTTTTGTATGGCAGACTGAACTTGTTGGCCAAAGGCTTGAAAGTGACATGATACAGATTCTTCAGAGTTGTACGTCCGTTCTTGTCATGATAATTTACCTGTATTGGCTGATATGTACAGATTGCCATCAATAAAGAATCGGCAACAGCAGAAGCGGAATCCTCGTCTTCCATATTGCATATTATTTCCTCACCGTCGAAAGGACTGTCCAGACCTTCCATTTTTGTTACAGCTGAATTTTCCAGATAAAGGATTTCGTCAGTGATGATTTCCTTTCCTTCTATTCCCCAATCAAACAGTCCTGTCCTGAGTTGGAAATGTCTGGACTGGTAGATATACTGGTTTCCTATTGTTGTTGTGACGCGGATATAATCGTATTTCTGTGTTAAAGAGATTATCTCTTTCTGCATCATCTCTTTCATTTCTTCCTCGTCATCAGTAATTTTTTCTGATTTCTCATCAATGGATGTTTCAACAGCCGGAAGTTCTTCATCTTCTTTTTCAATAACAGAATAAACTTCCTCTTTCATTTGTGCAGTAAGGCTAAAATTCGCTATTTCACTTTCCAGAGTTTTCACTTTCTCGGAGAGGGTAGTGTTCTCCTCTTTCTCCTTTTGATATAACTCTTTGAGTGATGCTATTTCTTTTCCAAGGCTGTCTATTTCTTTTTTCAGCTTGTCCTTATCTGCAATGTGAGCCTCATTTGCTGATTTTATCTCTTTGCCGAGAACTTCCTTTTCTTTATTCAGAGTTTCGTTTTCCTTTCCAAGTTCTTCATTTTTTTTGTCAAGGCTTTCTTTTTCACTGTTGAGAACATTCTTTTCTTGCAACAGAGTTTCATTCTCATTACGGAGATTTTCTTTTTCTTTGATGAGAGCGTCTTTTTCAGCATTCAGCCCTTTAATAACCTTTTGCAGATTTTCGATTTCCCCGCTCATTTTTTCAGATTCAAAGGAAATTTTGCTGGTTTCTTCCTTATGCTTTTCGGAATTTTCTTTAGCTGATTTTTCAAGTTCCTCTTTTTCTTTGACTAAAGCCTCGTATTTTTCCTTGAGTGCTTTCAGTTCATCAGCCACCAGCTCATATTCACTGTTTTGATTTTCCTTTTCGGCTTTATGAAGCTCGTTAAGTGATTTCAGTTCTTTGCTAAGACTTTCTTTTTCAGTAAGATAACGCTCTTTGATTGATTCCAGCTCTTTAATTGCAGCATCCTTCTCACTATTGAGAGCCACCTTTTCCTTGTTGATAGCCTCAAGTTCTTTGGCGAGGTTTTCTTTTTCTGTGCCAAGGGTTTCCTTCTCCTTACAGAGAGTTTCCTTTTCTTTCTCTAGAGTATCTTTCTCTGCGTTCAGTCCTTCGATGACTTTCTGCAGACTTTCGATTTCCCCGGACATCTTTTCAGATTCCAGGGAAACCCTATCTGTTTCTTCTTTAAACTTTTCAGAGTTTTCCTTGAGGGTATTTTCAAGGTTCTCTTTCTCCATGACCAGGGCCTCGTACTTTCCCTTGAGCTCATTGAGCTCGTCGGATACCACCCCATATTCATTGCTGAGACTTTCTTTTTTCTTCTTGTACTTGTCGTTGAGGACGTTGTATTCCCTTGATGTACTTTTCAACAGTTCAGACAGTCTTTTGTTTTCAAGTCTGAGTCTGGTAAGTTCGGTACTTTGAGCCTCAATGTCAAGCCCATATAATGCTTTAAAGATTTTAAGTGCAAGTTTACCCATGTCATGTATGATTTATCAATCTCTGAATCGTTTTGTCAGTTCTCCAAATTCGTCAATTCTACGGTCTCTAAGGAACGGCCACCAACGGCGTACGTTCTCGCTGCGGTTCATGTCTATATCGACTATGATATTTTCTTCCTTCATATTGTCAGCCTGGGCGATTATTTCTCCCTGCGGACCTGCCACGAAGCTGTTTCCCCAGAACTGGATACCGTTGGTCTGGCCTGAAGGATCTGGCTCGTGTCCCACACGGTTTACTGCAATTACAGGCAGTCCGTTTGCAACAGCATGACCTCTCTGTACTGTAACCCATGCACCGAGCTGACGAAGCTTCTCTTCTTGTGTGTCAGTGCTTTCCCAGCCTATGGCAGTAGGATAGATGAGTAGTTCTGCTCCCTTGAGCGCCATCATGCGGGCTCCTTCCGGATACCATTGATCCCAACATACCTGTACACCGAGTTTTCCAACTGAAGTCTGAATCGGTTCGAAACCTATATCGCCCGGAGTGAAATAGAATTTTTCGTAATAAGCAGGATCGTCCGGGATATGCATCTTGCGGTATTTACCTGCTATGCTTCCGTCCTTTTCGAACACTACGGCTGTGTTGTGATACAGACCTGCCGCACGGCGTTCGAACAGTGATGTTACAAGAACGATACCGTATGCCGCTGCTATTTCGCTATAGAATCCGGTTGAAGGACCTGGAATAGGTTCTGCCAGGTCGAACAGCCTTGTGTCTTCTGTCTGGCAGAAGTAAAGTGAGTTGTGCAATTCCTGTAATATTACAAGTTGTGCTCCGGCTTTTGCCAGTGAAGCTATATTTCTGTGAAGTTTTTCCAAGTTATATTTGATATCTCCTGTGCATGACTGCTGGACGATACCAACTCTTATTATTCTGTTCATGTCTGTTTAAATTATAATGTTGATGTTTTTATCCTTTGAATACTGATTCAGGGTATTGCATAGTTACGCAGTGCAATGAGCCGTGCTGTTTGATAAGGGCGTTACAGTCTATGCCTACGATTTCTCTTCCCGGGAAAGCCTGCGCCAGAACTCTTGCCGCTTCCTTGTCATTTTCAGGCTGACCGTAAGTAGGGTAGAGCACAGCATCGTTCATTATCAGGAAGTTAGCGTAAGTGGCAGGCAGTCTGTAGCCATCTTCATCATAGATAGCTTCCGGCATAGGCAGAGGGAGCAGTCTGTATGGTTTGCCGTCGAGTGTAGTGAATGACTCCAGCTGCTTTTCCATAGCCAGCAAGGCGCTGTAATGCTCGTCATCAGGATTGCCGCATTTTACGTATGCTATTGTGTCGTCCGGACAAAGTCTTGCAAGGGTATCAACATGGCTGTCAGTGTCGTCGCCCGCCAGATAACCATAGTCCAACCAGAGAATCTGCTGAAGATTGAAAGCATCTTTCAGATAGTCTTCTATCTCATGGCGCGACATTGTATCGTTTCTGTTTGGTGCCAGCAGGCATAGCGATGTGGTGAGAAGCGTACCTTTTCCGTCGCTTTCAATGGAACCTCCTTCCAGAACGAAGTCACGCTTGTTTATATAGTCACCGTTCAAGATGTGCTTGCCGAAAAGCTTGCTGTTGATAAGGTTGTCTTTGTCGGCAGCGAATTTCATACCCCATCCGTTGAAGCAGAAATCCAGCAGTTGGGGGTCGCCATGCTTGTCCTTCAGTGTTATGAAAGCGTGGTCTCTTGCCCAAGTATCGTTAGTCTTACACTGGAAGAATGTGATATTCTCTTTGTATGGAAAATCTTTGAGTGCCTCTGGGAATTCCGGTGCAACAAGTAGGAGAGGTTGTCTTGATGCAATCTCTGTAGCGAGATTTACAAAACACTTTTCCACTTCTTCCAACATATAAGCCCAATCTGTATTGATGTGTGGCCATGTCAGCTGTATATAACTCTGTTTGTCCCATTCTGACGGGAGCGAAAGATTATTGTTCATTATTCTTATATTATTTTTATGTGTATTCATTTCTTGTTCTGCGACAATTTCTTCTTTCTGTATAATCGGAAATTGCTTACCCAGTCAATAAGCTCGTCCCAACGGGTGAAATCCTTTTTATAGATAAGACCTATACCCTGCGTGGTGAGCGTTGATTTAGTGAAGTATCTGTCGTTCGTCTGGTTATATCCTCTCAATCGGAAGTCGCCGTTTTTTGTCAACAGCCAGATCGCTTCGAAATCGCCTACAAAGTTAGTATTTCTCAGCGTATTTTCCTTATATCCGAAGTTTCCGTTTATAATAAGTCTGTTGTTCAGAAGTCTTCCGCTCAGTATGGCTTCTGCCTCAACGTCTGTCCAACCGTTCTGACCTGTAGTGAGGTTTGTTCCAAGGTTCCAGTTCTGGTTGTCGATTACCTGCGACAACATATTGTTAAGCTGCCCGGACAATGTGCTGAATGCCAGCGAACTTGTAGCGTCGGACTGTCCGCTCTGTGCGGCATAATCGTATGTATAGAATTTACCTACTCCCAGCAGATAGATAATCTGTGTGGTCATCTGTTCCGGTGTGCTGGTCAGACTCTTCACTACTTGTCTGTCCTCTTCGTTTACTGTAGGCAACTCTATGTCGAAACTTAAATTTGGCGATGTCAACAGTCCCGAAAGGTTTACTATACAGTTCACCCTGATATTACCTCTGGTGGATGTAGCGTCCGCAATAAGGTCGTTCAATGATGCTGAAGGGACAGTATAAACGGCCTGTACGTTCAGGTTTGCTGCCTTAGGGTCTCCATTGAAAGAAACGCTGCCTCCTTGTCTGAGGACAAAATCTTTCCTTATAATGTTCTGCATACTCAGTTTGTAGATACCTTCCGATATGTTGTAATTGCCGAATATCTGGAAATTACCTTTGTTGAAGAAGCTTATTCTCAAGCTTCCTGTACCTTTGGCAGATATGTAATCGCCTGAGGCCGGGTCCATTATAATTTTCATGTCGGCCTGTGGAGAAGGTTCTATCTGAAGATTTATTCTTATATCCGGTGGCGTATCCTCCTCTTCAAGGGCCTTTTGTACATTCAGGTAATGATATAAATCTGTTTTTATCTCTTCCTGTCTTCTTCGTGGAGTTTTATCTACGAATGTGATAAACTGTTTGCTTATGGCTTCTGTAGCCGTTCCAAGGACATATACAAAAGACGTATTGTTTTCAGCTCTGACATTTCCATCTACTACAAGTCCTGTGCTTTCATTTCCACGAATGGTTGTTCTTCCTGATGCGTATATTTTCCCATAAAAAGGAAACTCAGGAGATTCCTTGTCCGAACTGAAAACCATCATATTACTAGTGTCAAACCTGAACATGTAGCTTAGATTCTTCAGCTTTCTATGTCTCAGATATCCGTTGGCCGTGCCTGTGTGGCCTTCATTATCGCTCAGCTGTACGTTATTGAATATAAACTCGCCCGAGTTGATTATTACAGAGTCAGCCTTGGCATTGAAGTAGCTGTTCAAAACGTTTACCTTCATTCCGATTTCTGCTTTAGCTCTACCTTCAAGGTCGAGTCCCTTGAATGGTCCGAACAACCTTACGTTTCCGTAAGCTTTGCCTTTAATGTCTGTAAAGATGTCTTTGATGAAGTGTTGGAGGAAAGACATGTCCGTTCCTCCTGCATTTATGCTCAGGTCAAGACCTTTTTCTTTTGGAGATACATAACCTTTAACTCCTGTAAATACACCATCCGATTTACGGATATCTGCATCCAGAAGAATTCTGCCTTTTTCATTATCGAATCCGCCCTTTATATCCGCTTCACCCAATAAAGCTTCGTTCAACGAGAAATTGTTGACTTTCAATCTGGCATCAAGCAACGGCTTGTTAAGGACATTTGAGGCGAAAATCTTTCCACTTGCATTACCCTCGAATTTCACGGCATTGAACTGGATCATATCCATAATGTAGAGTAAGTTCACATTCTGAAGATTTACCATACATGAATCCGATTCTTTTTTGCCAAGCCTTCCGTTGATTTTTACATATTGTTTTCCATGCTCAAAAAGGAAGTTTGATATGTCTATACTGTCATTGTCAATACTTATATTGGATTTATGTATGTTCCATATAGTATCGTTAAGTACTACCTGGCTAGGCTCTAATTCTATTTCCGTGTGTAATTTACTATTGTTTATGTTTTTTGAGAAAATGGTGTTTGCAGAAATCTTTCCGCTGTATGTAACATTAGTGTTGTTTCCCCAATATACATTTGTAGCAAGTGTATCATTGTATGCTTTGGCGTTCAAACTTACGTTTACCATTGCCCCTTTATTCATAAGCATGTTAGACCTTATATGACAATGAAGGTCTTTTTCCGGATTCTCGAACAGTAATGTTGTCGATTCATACTTTTTGTTGTTGTATATTATTTCCGGTATGTTGGCATTTATATAAACCTTTGTATTGCTGTCGTCAATATAACCATTAAGTGTTGCCGGCATATTCATTTCTATCGGCAATTTCAGGACTTTTTTCAGAAAATCCGAGTTGTCGATCTTAAACTTGAGAGTAAAGTTATTGCTTGTTTCCTGCTTTATTATTCTGTTGTTTTCCTGAAAGAAGGATGGTATATATCTGTGAGCGACTTTTACTACACTGGATGTTATTGTCTTATAAGAATAATTCCCGTTTATTTCTCCATTAATGAAATTGGACTTGATTTGAATGTCATTTCCTTTTAAATTTTTGTTGGCGATTAGTCGGAAGTATGGCAGAAAATAATTTTCATCGGCGTTCTCAGACGTACACGTCAGACTGTCGATATTGATGTAACCTTCAATATCATCGATTGATTTACCTCTGAAATCTGCCAGAAGATTCAAAGAGTACGTTGTATTGACATATTTTTCAGTAAGTTTCAATCTGTCGGGTCTGAAATCCTTTAATCCTGCTGTGAGCTTGAACACCGGAATCTCTTCAGCAGTGGAAAATTTTCCGTCAATATTCAGTTTCACGTTTTTATCATTGATAGCGATATGTCCGTTAAATCCTCCGGGTGTATACATACCATTCAGTTTGATGTTGTGATATGTATATCCTTTTACATCCAGCGATTTAATCTCGCCTTTTACGTAAGACTCCGGTTTGTTATCCTGATAAGTGAGCCCGTTCAGCGTAATATCGAATGAAGCGTTGCCCAACATATTCTTTTTCTTAGCCAATTTCCCAAGATTCAGTTTCTCGGAATAGAATCTTCCTGAATAGGATCTTCTTTTGTTTATTGAATCCCTATTCATGAAAAAGTTGGACTTAATATTACCTAGCGGAGTATAAACTATAAGTTTGTTTTCAATCTTTTCAGGTGTACCTTTGATGTTTCCCGAAATACTTGCTGAAGAAATTCTATGGACTATGTCAGGAATATTGGCATTTCCGTTTATATTCTTGAAAATCCACTTTACACCTTTCTCGTTTATATCAAGCTTTTTTACATCGACGTCGAAATACATGTCTGTCGAGTCGTTTACAGTGGTCAAATTGCCTCCAAAAGCAAGAGTGACTGTCCTGTCGTTCGAATAAATGTTTAAATTCTTGATATAATGTTTGCTTCCTTCGTTTTTCAAGCCGGCATAAAGATTTATAGTATCATTAAAATTCTTCAATGACGGTACTAAAGGTTTTATATCCGATAGAACAATTTTTGCAGACATGTCACATCTATAGTTGATATCGGATATTTTTCTTATATTCAGCATATTGTTGAAATCAGAAACCAGACTATCCAAACGGATGTTGCTGTTGGGCAGTAACAGTTCGAAATCGTCAATGCGCATGTTGCTCTTGTTTCCAATAGCCTTAAATGACAGTTTTTTTAATATAAGACCGGATTTTTCTGCCATGCTCAAACGTTTGACATGGATATTGAGTGAGTCTTCTGTCAATGCTTTAAGAGATATGTTTGCTGAAATGTTTTTTACAGAAAGATGTGACGGATTGAATTTACCTTCGGTCTCTGCTTCTGAAAGAATATTGAAGTTTACACTGCTTCTTCTTACAAGCACAGAATTGATTCTTAAATCAATGGCTTTCTTTTCCTTGTCTTTATCTTTGTTTATAAAAAGGTCTGTTATGAATTTTATATTTATGTCGGAATTCTTGTCTTTCTTTTCAAGATTGAAATCTGAACCAAATAATTGAATACTGTTTATACTGATTTTTCCACGGATAATAGCTTGAATGTCGAATTTGGCTGAGAATCTGGCTATATTGACAAGCCTTTCGCCTTCAGGACCATAAATTTCCATGTCATTGACAATAATCCTGTTCAATAATCCCAAATCAATATTGCCGATTTTCACTTCTGTATTCAATAATTTTGAGAGTTCGCGTACTGCAAACGAACTGATACCTTGCTGAACGAAAGGAATATTAAGCAAAGCTATCAATCCGAAATATATGACCATCATTGATATGATAATGGTTCTTAATGTATGTTTTAACAGTGTGAACTTTCTCATTATAATGTGTAAATCAGTACAAAAATACAAATAACATGCTTAATTCACCCATAAAAGCTAATGATATTTCAGAAATTTTGCAAAAAAAATGGAATATCAGTGTCATTTTTATCCGAATAATAGAAAATATTCAGACCTTTGCACGGGTTTTTATTCAGGTTTAAAATTAAGATTGTTTTTGAGGATGAAAAAATTGACAACTTATCCCTCTCCATTTTTCTCTATTTTGCCAATTGCCATATTGGTGGTCTTGTTGTATTTCACTATCGGAAGTTTCGGATCTGATGCTCTTTCAGGTGCCAGTCAGGTTTGTCTGCTTATTGCTACAGCCATTTGTGCGGCAATAGGAATGACTGGTTATGGCATAAAATGGAAAGATATTGAACATGCCATAGTGAATAATATAGCAGGAGTGAGTTCGGCTCTTATCATACTGTTGATTATTGGAGCTTTGTCTGCCGCATGGATGCTCAGTGGAGTAGTGCCTACATTGATTTATTACGGTGTGCAACTGATACATCCGAGTCTTTTCCTGGCATCATGTTGTGTTATTTGTGCCATAGTGTCTGTTATGACGGGAAGCTCGTGGACTACTATTGCAACCATAGGTATTGCACTGATGGGAATAGGAAAGGCTCAGGGCTTTGAAGAAGGCTGGATAGCAGGTGCCATTATTTCAGGAGCTTATTTTGGTGACAAGGTATCTCCTTTGTCCGATACTACTATTCTTGCGTCATCGGTTACGGATACTCCGCTTTTCACTCATATCAGGTATCTTATGATAACTACGGTGCCTTCGATAACGATAGCACTTATAATGTTCCTGATTGCAGGTTTCAATCATGGGGTAGGAAGCACAACAGAGATGACAGAATTTGCAAATGGTCTGGCCGACAGGTTTAATATTTCATTGTGGCTGTTGCTGGTACCGGTTGTGACTGGAATACTTATAGCCAAGAAAGTTCCGTCTATCATCACTCTGTTTATTTCGGCTACTATGGCAGTTGTGTTTATGCTCATATTCCAGATGGATAACGTGATAGAACTGGCAGGCGGAAGCAGCGATATGAGATCTATATTCAAGACCACATTGCAGACATTGTTCACTTCGTCAAGTCTTCAGGCAGAGACATCTCAGCTTACAGAGCTTATTGCCACCAGAGGTATGGGCGGTATGATGAACACTATTTGGCTGATAATCTGCGCCATGTGTCTGGGAGGCGCCATGACCGCTTGCGGAATGCTGGCAAGTATTACAGGAATGTTTGTGAAATTCACACGCAAGCTTACAGGTATGGTGGCTTCTACGGTAGGCTCGGGCATTTTCCTTAATCTGGCTACTGCCGACCAGTATATATCTATCATCCTTGTGGGAAATATGTTCAGGGATATATACAAGAACAACGGTTATGAAAGCCGTTTGCTTAGCCGTACAACAGAGGATGCCGTTACGGTGACATCAGTGCTTGTGCCGTGGAACACTTGCGGAATGACTCAGGCTACTATCTTGGGGGTGCCTACGCTGGTGTATCTGCCATACGCATTTTTTAATTATATCAGCCCTTTGATGAGCATTTTTGTTTCGGCTATAGGATATAAGATATTCCGTGTGAAGAAAGACTAATCGATTTTTTTGATATCAGTGGTATAAGGTGGGCTTCGGTCCACCTTTTTATGTTTGCTATGGCATTGTCCGGCTTCACCGCCTCTTCTGTAGGCATATTGTCAGGTGTAATGCTATACACCTTGGCAAATCCTTCGGAAAGAAGCTTCTTGTTGTCGTCAGTACGTCCGGCTATCAGCCATACAGGAACATTACGTTTCTGTGAATGTCTCAGTATCCGTTCCGGCAGTTTCCCCATCAAGGTTTGACTGTCTGCGTGTCCTTCGCCCGTGATAACCATATCGGCTCCGTTTAAGAGGCTGTCAAAATCCGTAAGTTCAAGCAACAGATCGGCACCCGACTTGAAAGTGGCATTGAAATATTGCAGGAAAGCATATCCTAATCCTCCTGCCGCACCTGCTCCGGGCTCGTTTGATTTGTCTTCTCCGATGAGGCTGGCAGATGCCTCTGCAAACTCCTTCGCTCTTCTGTCAAGTTCTATTACCATTTCCTCTGTAGAGCCTTTCTGTGGTGCAAAGATATATGCTGCTCCGTTGTTTCCGCATAACGGATTTCGTACATCGCTTGCCAGTGTGAAGCGGCAGTCGCTCATTTCTTTGTCTATAATCTCTTTTACATTTCTTCCGTCTGGAAAACTGTCAGAAATAGCTTTTAGCATTCCTCTGTCAGCATCGCTGGTGCCGCTGCCTCCAAGACCGATAATGAAATTCCTGCAACCTGCATGTAAGGCATGTATTATCAGCTCGCCAACACCATAGGAGGTTGCTATCATTGGATTACGTTCTTCCTTTGACATAAGTGTCAGTCCGCATGCCTTAGCTGTTTCTATTACAGCCGTACCTTCAGGTGCTATTCCGTACTGTGCAGTTATTGAGCGCATTAGCGGGTCGTGAACTATTGATTCAACTATCTTACCGTTCATGGCGGATATGAATGCTTCAAGCATACCTTCTCCTCCGTCAGACATTGGAATTTTATGTATCTCAATTTCTTTTGATTTTAGGGAAGATGAAACGATGTCTTCAACTTCTTCCGATGTGAGACAACCTTTGAATGAATCTATGGCGAGGATTATTTTCATGTTTGTACAAATTTGCAATTCAGATACAAATTTATTGAATTAAGTCCGAATATCAATATTGAGACAGAATGTTATTTTGTCAATTTGACATTTTGATAAATTGGGCGGCTGTAGTTGTGAAAATTGCTGATTGTTGTAGGTGTGTTTGAAAATTTTAAAATCCCGATAAGTTTTAGTTGCTATATTATTAGCAAAATGTTGTTGAAAATATAAAATTACATTCTTTTTGATTTTATATTGGGGCTAGTTGTGTTGATGTGTTGCTGCTATAATTGTGTTTTATATCTTTATGGTTTTGTGTATTTTTCTTTGTTCTAGAGTTTTAGTTGTATATTATTTGTATTATTATTAGCTTTGGCTCTTCAAGTGAAAACGCTTTGTCTTTTCAATCGTAATGACAAGACATTTTATCTTGAATGGGCTGTCGTTTTTCCTGTTAATAATAGATTTTCTGAAGAAAAGAAAGGTTAATAATTGGTTTGAATTTAACATTTTTATTTTATGAAGATATGATATAATCAACTAAATGCGGTATGCTGTTTTAGATTTCGTTCCAGATGCAATAATTTTATGTTTGTGTAAGTAATAATTTATTTAATATCGCTTGCATAATATCTGTAAACAGTCTATATTGCTATCATTGTGATAAAAGGATTATTTCAGTAGGGCTTTAAGTGACTGTTCGGGTATTTCCGGCAATATCTTTTTGAAGTGTTTCAATATTCTGTTATATGATTCTTGTGGTGTTCTGTCCGGATGGCATTTTCCAAACAATGCTTCAGGTGTGGTGAGTAGAGACCAGCCCCAGCCATATTCTCTGCCATGCCTGTCCTGAGGATAAATGAAATCTTCTGTTACTATATATCCGCCCATTTCCAGTCTGGTGATATAGGCATCAAATTTGCTGCGCATCTTCGGACCGGTAAATCCGCATGCATGGCGCAATTCGCGTGTGATGAGGCTGCCTTCTGTCCTCAGAATATCCAGTATTGTATCTTCTATGCTTCCTTCCTCTGGATATGGATAAATGCTCCTTCTGTAATTGCAAAAATCAGGCCACCATTCACGACTGATAAATGCGGCTTTGCTTTTGAAAAATTTGCCGTATGCGCAACCGCTTTCCTGCAAAATTGAACCTTTCCATTCCCAAAGCGGCCATTCCCATCCTCCGTCAGGCAAACGGTTGTATTGGCAATCTTCGTCCACAATCTCATCTGCCGACCAACCTGTGATACCCATCGGTAGAAGTGGGAGAAATCCTATTTCGTTGATATAGTCTATCAATTCAGGACAGGAGTGTATAAGTTCTTTTTCCATATCTGTAGGTTTTCAATAATGCTTAATTGCAAAGTTAATGTTTCTATTTTGAATAATCTCTTTTATTGTAGAATATCTGTAATTTAAATCTAGATATATACATTCAAAAATATGTTTTTCATTTGTCATTTGATATATAGTCAATATATTTGTGTTAACAGATTTGTTTTTTATAGCTTATTCACATAGAAAGAACTGAAATAATTATGAATCCCCCTGATATTAAACAATCAACCAAGGATGAACGCCGAGCTTTTGTCTTGGAAGCCTGGAAGTGCCTTCACGACTGTGAGTCGTGTGGCAAATGTCGTATCTTAAAAGGAAAAGATCCCGAAACATTGTATGCTGATTATATAGAAGGAGTACGTTCTTATATAGATGTCACTCTGGCTATTAGGGATAATCGTTTTTGATTATTCTTAAATTTGATATGTTTTGTAACCATATATTTAGAATTGAGATTTATATTTTCCCGAAAATTCTCAAGCCTTTGAGTAACGGTAATTCCTGATAAGTCCTTAATATTGCAAAAAAAATTATTGGCATTATGGCAGAAAAAAAATTAATATGGAATCTGATACAGCAGAGTGATGACCAAGAAATGGACTTTGCTATTGTAGCACCTTATATGGAAACCGAGTTTTGCAATTGGCTTAAAGAGGCTTATAACATAACCGACAAACGTTATTTGCAAGAGTTTATTGATAGTTACATGTCGGCTTATGAACGAATATATAATGAAGTTAATGTGGATGTTTATAGTGCTTTAGGAAAATTATTTAAGCATGTAAAAAGTGTTGCAGATTTTGCATTGGATTATTTTAATATAGTATGTGTAGCTACTATGGATGAAATGCTTGAATCCGATAAGAATGCCTTTACTAAAATGGAGATTCGCTCTATAAACTATTATATGGAATTCTTGGCGAGTATGACTGAATATGCATCCGATTATACTACTGTAAATTTGGAAATACCTTATGTGGAAGAATTTAAGGTATGGTTGGAATCAATAAAAATGCAGTATGATAATATCGTAAAAGTCATATCTAGTATGCAGTGTATTTTATCATGGTATAAATACACATCATTGTACAGCAAATATAATAATCCATATTTCACGGCTATTGCTTTAGAAACAAATAAGCAGCGAGAGGATTTTCTGGAGTTAATAGATTCGGAATCAAAACAAATTATTCAACAAATACATACAAAAAAGACTATACAAAACAGTATGTCAAATATTCGTCAATATTTTAATTTCTTAAATGGTTACTTAAAAAAAATGATATTATGAAAAATAGAAATTTAAAATACAGTTCTAAAATAAATGATATTATTCTCGGTATTAAGAAGAATAAAATAAAGACTGTAGATAAAGGATATGCGAAAAATGCGGAGGATTTCTTTAATCAGATGATTAAATGGCAGTTTGCAGATAAGGAGATGATTAAGTTTATTCATAATTCTCTCATGGAATATGTTAAACGTTCAGATGTTGTGTTCCCCATACGTCTTTATGGTAGTGCGGGAAAAGACAAATATTATTTATTGCGCAGAGGCTTTTTGTCTATGTATAAAAACGGGATGAAAACATTTTTCTGCGACAATACATTTGCTATGCCTTTTGCAGCAATGAAACTATATAATAAGATATACACAGCTTCTGATTTGATTGAGCATCTTAGCCAGAAAAATGTGGTTTGTTCATTTGGTTCTACTTCTGAAGAAAAAGAACTTACATATTATTCTTGCGAAAGCTGTAACAGAATAAACTTGAATACTTCAGGATGGTATCTTGCACATATCGTTCCTGTAGGTTATGATTTCGCAGGGAAACAACGTTTAAGCTGTGTATTTGAAAATCCTGATAGAACAGAATGGAAATCTGATGTGGAACATGTTCGGCACATTGGCAGATTGCCGGATGAAAATGAGTATTCTATACTTGTGGCACATTTCCTCCGCTTGGTACATCCATTGAATTCTTTCATTATTCCTAAAAATGAATTGGTAGCATATGCAGGAAAAAGGTTGGGAGAGGAGCTAGAACTAATCAACATAGTACAAAACTATATAAAAACTGAATTCCAAAAAGAATATTCAGAGTTGAGAGAGATTATGCAGATTCCTGAACAGAAGGAGATTGTGACAAATATCGGAGAAATTTATTGGTCTATGTCTGGATATGAGGTTTCAAAGAGAAGAAAGACTATAAAACAAATAGCCCCGTTGGTTATTTCTAGAGTCAGGAGTAAAGTGGAAGATGAATATGATGAAGACAAGGAGTTTGCTCTGGAAAATACATTAAATTCAGTCGGAAAAGCGGCATTTCTAAATTTATATCCGCTGGTTAGAAATAATATTGGAATTGATGCAAGTGAGATAGAAAAGAAATATCCTCAATATAAAAAATCTGTGCAGACACGTTTATCTTCTACACGTAGCATTATTAAGAATGGTTTGGAAACGGAAGCTCTGGAGATTATAGCAGGATCGTCTAGAATGAGTGAAACTGAACGTCAGACTGCGAGAATGTTTTTAGAAGAACTTGCAAAATAAAATCTGTGTTTAAAGTAGCATATAACTTTATCCCATAAAGATGAATGGATTCGATTATACGTGTATTGATATAAAAGAATTTCAACCTGATTTAGATGCTAGCCCTTTAGGAAATTACGAGAAGAGCTCTCTGAATGATAAGATCATGGGGATGCATTGCCAAGGATGTTATAAAAGAGGCTTAAAACCATATATACCTTTAGTAAGCCATGATTTTGATGAAGTCTGTATGGTTGGTAAAATATATATTTCAACTTATAGCGGAGAGACGATAACGGAAATGTTTGAAAATTTTAATCTAGACAAAATAAATACATATAGTGACTTGATCTTGAACTTTATATTTAAAAAAGAACCCACAAAGGATTGTATGAATCTGATTTATGAGAATTTGCGATCCTTGTCATGTAAAGACTATAATTG
Organism: uncultured Bacteroides sp.; assembly: GCF_937912035.1. GTDB lineage: Bacteria > Bacteroidota > Bacteroidia > Bacteroidales > Bacteroidaceae > Phocaeicola. Next base: position 6,363 of record NZ_CALDPF010000042.1, on the reverse strand, counting down.
GGGGCTATGTATTGGTGAATACTTAGCGACCAATTATAGTGTTGAACTGATAGCTTATTGCAGAGCTTAAAAATGTAGGTTAGATATTCATTCCCATATTGTAAGCTTCCGTAAGCTTTTCGTTGCCCTCGATTGTACGTGGGGCATCGACGCCTCCACAGAACAAAGTTCCTGCAAGACGGCTCTCAGGATAACAGTCAATCCAGCCTGTCAGGCCACTGATAGCACGTTGCGGAGTTTCCGGCTCGTCTTCTGCAGCTGTTGTCAGCATATATATGTCGCGGAACTTGTAATCCAAATTGTACATGGCATTCATACGGTCAATCAGAACTTTCATCTGTCCACTCATTTCATAATAGTAAATAGGTGTGGCCCATACTACTACATCAGCATTCAGGACTTTTTGCATGATTGCATTTACGTCGTCGTTAATTACGCATTTGCCTAATTTCTGACATGCCAGACATCCTCGGCAGAATCGGATATCCTTGTTGATGAGTGAAATCTTTTCTACTTCGTTCCCTGATTTCAGTGCTCCTTCAATAAACTTGTCTGCCATCATGTCGCTGTTGGAACCGGCACGCAGACTTGTAGAAATAACAATAACTTTCTTCATATATCTTACATCATTAACATTATTCTGCCGCCTTCCTTCGTGAATATCTCCGGGAAACGGCAAATAATGGCATAAACTTGTTTGCTTGTTACTGGTTGGTTATCTTTTCGTATATGCAGTCCCGAACGATTTATAGCTTCTGCTATCTGGTCTGTGGTCATACCGCCATTCCGCTTAGTCAATACATACACTATTGCTTCTTCAATTTTCATGGCTTCTCAATATCTTATATGTCAATCTTATCGTTTTGTAGCAGTAATCATAAACGTTACAGCTACCATGGCAATGGAGATTCCTACGATAATGTTTGTTGTCAGTGGCTCGCCAAACATAAGAGTACCGACGACAATAGCAGTTATAGGTTCGAATACACCTAAAACAGAAGCCTTTGTAGCTCCGATATTTCGTGATGCTATGGCAAGTGTAGCAGTTGAAACTATAGTCGGCAACAGAGCAAGACCTACCAGATTTAGCCAGTCGGCTCCTGTTGTGATTCCTGCTGTTATGGCAGTGTCGGAACTGATGATTTTTCCAACGAATACAATTGCTCCCACTGTCAGGGCATAGAATGTAAGTAATGTATTGGATATTCCTGCAATTGCCTTACTGCGGTTGATGATTACTATGAATAGTGCGTACACCAATGCAGAGGCTATTGAAAGCACTACACCGATAGGATTGATGGTTTGTGTACCGTCACTTTGCGTCATAATGAGTACTCCACCGAATGTGGCTGCAATTGCCAGCCATACAGGCCATGACGGAACTACCTTCAAGAATACCATTATGATTGCCACAAGAACAGGGTAGAGGAATACAAGTGTGGTGGCCAGTCCGGATGCAATATATTCGTAAGCCTCGAAAAGGAATACGCTGCTCGAAGTATAGAGTAGGCCGAGGACAAATAACACACCAATCTGCTTACCCGAAACCTTGAAGCTTTGTTTACGTAGCATCAGGAACAATCCCAAAAGCAGAACCGCAAAAAAGTAGCGGAAGAAAAGTATGGATTCAGTGGCGGCACCGTTCTTCATCAGTGGAACCGCGAACAATGGATTTAATCCGTAGGTTATACCGGTAATAATTCCTGCCGGATAGCCTATAATGGCATTTTTGCTTAGTTTTTTCATGTGTTGGTTATATGTAATTGTTATCGGGGTGCAAAATTAATCAATCATATATCTGTGAACAAATTATTTTCTGTAAATGTATCTTGCCAAACCGTAGATGTACCTTCTGAATCCGGGACGGTATCTGAGCAGACGATCGAACCATTTCAGATGATGGCTTGTAATACGTACGGCCCATCCTACATAGTACATTGCGAATAATGTACCTACTCCAATGATGTGCCATTGCCATTTCCCGAAAAATATATAGCAGAAGATAATGCCGAGAAGAACTAGTGAGATATCTACCGCTATCTTAATCTTTGGAAACTCGATACCGGTTACTTTGCTGATGGCTACAGGAAAACCTTCGCCAGGCATGGTTACACTGCCGCATCTGACCTCAAGTGCGACACCTATAGCCAGAATCGTGCATCCTGCGAATTGTGCTATGGTTTTTTCAAAAAATGCTGTTGGTTGCAAGCATGAAATAATATGCATGTTCAAGTCTATCAGCATGCCGAATACGAATCCTACCAATAACTGAAACAGTTGGACCGGATCGAACTGTTGTCGGAGTACTCCCACTTGTCCAACCACCAGCAGGGCGTTCATTATGAATGTATATTGTCCGATTGTAAGTGCCGGAGTAAGCCCGTCTGTTCCGGCATCATGAAATGCATATGGCAGAACGCTGATAACACTGGCTCCTAACATACTTTTTACGCAAAGGGAAATTCCTAGAGTCATTATGTACAAGGCAATAAAAAGAAGTACATGTTGCCAAACAAAGGATATAATTTTATCTTTTCTCGTCATTTTGAATTTATTTTTATTACTTGAAAAATTCGTGTGCAAAAGTACTAAAAGCCTATAAATGGTGAATATAAAAACAGTAAATAAAAAGATATGAAAAAAAACTTTGCCTGTGAATACTCAAATACGATAATCCGTATCTTTGCACGACTTTTAAAGGTAAGAAGAAAACAATGGATGCAATCGTTACACAGATGATTATTCTGTTTATTCTGGTAATCATCGGTTATTATCTGAGTAAGAAAAAAATGATGGATGCGGATTTTGACCGTAAACTTTCTGGACTGGTTATCAATGTGACTTGTCCAAGTCTGATACTTTCGTCGGTGATGGGTGACACACTCCCTGATAAGGAAAAGATTCTTCCTTTACTCGTGGTAGGTTTTGCTACATATGTTATTCTCATTGGACTGTCTTTTCTGCTTCCACGCTATTTGCCTGTCAAATCATCCGACCGAGGCATTTATAGTTTTATGCTGGCATTTGGTAATGTAGGTTTTATAGGATATCCTATTGTGGCTTCAATTTTCGGAGCCAGTGCGGTATTCTATGCAAGTATCCTTAATTTCCCAAGTACTCTGCTGATATTTGTGTTCGGGACATTGTTCATTTCCGGCGGTCAAGGGAAGATGCGTTTCGACTGGCGTACTCTTTATTGCCCTGCCATGATTGCATCATATCTTTCTATTCTGATTGTAGTGACCGGCTGGGTACCACCACGTGTAATCAGCACTCCATTCATACTGCTTGGAAATGTGACTGTACCTGCAGCATTACTCATTATAGGCTCATCAATTGCGCGTGTGCCTATCCGTCGTATGTTTGGCAATATGGCTATTTACATTATGTCTGTTCTGCGTCTGATGCTTGTTCCGCTTCTAATTCTGTATTTATCGCGTCTATGTAGTATAGACGAAACCATAGCCAATATAAATGTTGTGCTGGCAGCTATGCCTGTTGCCTCGTATGGCACCTTGTTTTGTATCCAGTATCAGAAAGGGGAAGTAATTATGGCCGAAGGTACATTTCTTACGACCTTACTCTCAGTGCTGAGTATTCCGCTGCTTACGATGTTTCTGTAGGTGTGAACCTAATTCATTATATACAAAATATTTCATCAGTAAAAGTTATCTTGTCCGTAATTCTGTATGTATAGATTTAGGTTGTCAATGTAAAATTCGAACATTTTATTTGATATTTTGTTACTCGTTCTACTGCTAGTAACAGATCAGTAATAAAATATACAAACAAAAGAAAAGATAGCAAATAAAAATAAATATTCACTGTCTTTTTTTTAATGCCTTTATATTAGTGTGATTAATTACTTTTTCTTATTTGTTTTCAGTAACAAAATAAGACTTCACTTTCCGATGCAGTAATTGCAAGTTTTTGATTATCAAATATTTGTAGCTCTAAAAGGTACAGAAGTCTAATTTTTTGTCATTTTTAGTCATTGTAACTCATTGAATATCAACAAGTTGCATATTGTCACATTCTTTTTGTAAGACAAAGATAATTGTATTTTGTTGAATTTCAAAGTTTTCCGGCAAATAAGTTACAAGAACGAGGTATTTTTTACCCTTTTTTTAGTGATATGGCATTTTTATCAATGGCGTGCAATATCATGCAAATAGAATAAGTATTTTGTGGTTGTATTTAAATCTTTGTGAAGTAAGATAATATGAAGACTGATGTTAATTTGTATCGATTTTTCTATTAATGGATGGACTGATGTTTTGATTCAATGATTATATTAATACGGGTACAATAAATTCGATAAAAAGAGTGTTAGTTTTTAGTTCTTGCATAAATAATGCAAATATTCAAATCTAATTTGTGAATATGGATATTTAGTAATAGATTTGTGGGAAAACAGATTGTATGATAGCAAAAATAAGATTTAAGAATATGTTCTCATTCAGAGACGAGGCTATATTAAGTTTTGAAGCTGATAGAAGTAAGGATATGGAGTCATATCATGTTGTCGAATTTGGGAGTGATGTGAGACTATTGAAAGTGGCTGTCATTTATGGAGCAAATGCTTCGGGTAAGAGTAATATTATTAAAGTTTGTGATTTTATTAAGTCATTCATTACTTATACCCCACTTAATAAGGCAGAACAAATTCAAATAGTCCCGTTTCTCCTGAATAAAACAGGTTCGAGGCAGTTATCTGAATATTCGATTTCGTTCTACTTGAAGAATGAGGAAAAAGCAGTTCGTTATGTCTATTCTGTAGCTTTAGACAGATGGCACGTAGCAAAGGAAAGTCTAATCTATTATCCAAGTCAACAGCCTGCTACCATATTTGAAAGAAATACTGAGAATAATGTATCAGTTATTAAATTTGGACAGAAGATCAAAATGTCGCAATCTGTCAAAGAGGAAATAACATTGAAGTGTTTGCATAACATGTCAGTTTTTGCTGCTTATATGCAGGTAAATACACATATTGTAGAATTAGAGGCAGTTCTTCAGTATCTAACCAATCAGGTTATGCCGGCAATTGTGCCTGCATCATCTTTAAGTCGTTATGCCGAAGAATCAATCAAGAATGAGTCTGCAAAAGATTATATTTTGAGATATCTACAGGAAGCTGATTTCAATATTTCAAATATTGTTTCCAAAGAACAGGAAACACATAAGGGTTCGATTAATTATACTATGTATCAGCATAAAGTTTCATCTGATGATGGTAACAATGATTATTATGAATTCCCGGAACTGTTTGAATCGGACGGTACTATCCGTACGTTTGGCTTGGCTGCTCAAGTACAAAAGATTCTTGAAAATGATGCTTTTCTTGCTGTTGACGATATCGAATTTTCTCTTCATCCGAAATTGATAGAACATATTATTGAACGTTTTCTGAAAGAATCAGAGCAAGCCCAGTTGTTGCTCACTACACATTATGATGGACTGTTAGGAGAGGAAGATTTGCTTAGAAAAGATAATGTCTGGTTTACTGAAAAGAATCTGGATGGATCAAGTGTGCTGTATCCTCTAACAAATTTTAAGGGATTGAATAGGATCAGTTCTCTCCAAAAGGCATATAAATTCGGTAAATTCGGTGCAGTTCCTAATCTCTAATCATGTAATTTTATGAAAAAGCTAGAAAAAATAGCGATTCTTGAGAAAGCTAAATGGGCAATGAAATACTCACAGACTTAAAAATGGTTTAGCCCATGGGCTTTCTACTAAATGTGAAAAGTTTCATAAACTGTATTGGGAACAATGAGTGCCTCGTTTACTTCACAGTTCGAAAAAGAAGAAAAGGATGCTTTTTATTCTTTTAGACTTAAAGATGAAGTAGGACTTGATGTTTGTATCGATGAACAGATTTGTGAGTTTTTAGTGTCTTATCTATGAAAATAGAATCTATTTTTAAGTGCTATGAGGTCTTTACAATCGGTGAGTGATGAGAAATTTTAGAGAATAATCTACCTTGTCGGTAATCATTATGTGACAGCAGTCGCTATTTTTTAAGATGGTCTTAGTAGTAATATTTTGAACAGAAAAAGAATTGTTATTTCTTTTATTGTTCAAAATATTGCTATATTTGCAGTATGGATAGACAATTAAGTGAAATAGGAACCATTCCAGTAACGACTTCAATCATTGAATCGTTATATCCGGAACTGAAGTCTGCTAATAAGAAAGTTACTTGGCTCGAAAAACAAGGGGTTATCATCAGACTGAAGCGAGGACTTTATGTGATCAACCCAGAATATTCAGGAAAGACTCTATCGAGTGAGTTAATTGCCAATCATCTCTATACACCTTCGTATATTTCAATGTCTACTGCACTACGATATTATGGAC
>NZ_CALDPF010000041.1 GCF_937912035.1 uncultured Bacteroides sp. | reverse complement strand
TAGACCCACACGTATTTGATCCGGCTTCTGAATATATTCCGGCCTTTAGTCCTAAAGAATGAATATAGTCTGCCACAACCTTCATACCATTCGGGAAACGTTCAGGATGCGTATGCAGCATTCCCTCGTCATCACGATAACCGAAAAAACCGTCATCAATATTTATATATAAATAGCCTGCATCCTTCAGACCGAGCGATACCATGGCATCAGCCTGTTTCTTTATCAGAGACTCGCTTATATTCACCCTGTATGTATTCCATGAACTCCAACCCATAATAGGCGGATCAAAATTACACATTCTTGACGATACTGCCAATGGAATTGTAACTATAGTACAAAATAAAGCTAAACGTTTTAAGAAGTTGTGATTATTCATAAACAGGACTTCATATTTAATACATAATTATAAGTTTCATCAATCAATCTTTCAATTCAAAAGTAACCAACAGTCCCTTATGATCTGTAGGCCAAACACCAATAGGCTCTATGAATTTATCAGAAGTGTTCTCTTCAATTCTTTCGGACCGGACAATACTTCCTTTAGGTCCAAATATTACAGCATCCTTTAGTTTAAGTCTCTCATCAGGATAATAGAATATATAATCTATTCTGTCACGTTCATCCGATTTAGGAGCCCATGTCAAACGTTTCACATCCATAAGCAGATTATCAGACGGGAAAGTGAATCCTGGATAATTCAACACATCAGGATATTTGCTTCTGTAAGCATCAACAAAACCATTATTGTCAAGCAGAAGAGTTACAGTCCATGGAATAATCATTCCATTATGGTCATAAAGATCCTTAGTTTCTCTAATCCAATCGAGATGGGATGGTTCATTGAAATCACCTCCCAAGACCACCATAATACCATTTTCAATATCTTTCTGAGCAGCTTCAATAAAATTTCTTATTGCATCATCCCTAAAAGAAGCATCATTATATACCAGAACCTCAGCCACAGACTCAGGAACTGGAATTTCCTTCCATGTAGAACCATCATATCCCCTGACGTTATAATACGCATCTTTAAGATAATCCAGATGTGCTGTATAAACAGCTATCTTATGTCCGTGAATTTCAGTCAACATTCTATGAACTGTTCCATGATCATCATTCAATGGATAAACTATAGTTGAATCTGAAATCGGATACTTACTTAAAAGTCCGGTATCATCAGAATAAAAGGAATAATACACTTCACCCTTTTCTCTCAATGAAGATACAATTCTGTCGCAAAACCTTGTATCATTATAGTTTCTCACTTCGCTTAATGTTACAAAATCAGGTTTCAATCTCACTATTTCATTTATTATAGCATTATATCCACCCTTAACCATTGTTCCTTCTTGCCAGATATTCCACTGTAATACCGTAAATTCGTTTCTTGCAGATGAACTAAAAAATGAAGCTAAAATACAAATAATAAATAAAAGAAAATTTCTCATAATCAAAAAATAAAATCAGTTTATGGATTCTTAGACTAAAAGCGACAAACGGAACCTCATTTACAGTCCATTTGCCGCTTTTTTCTCAATTATAAAATCAGAAATCTGAAGTATTAAGATGTTTATCGACAAGTATTCCGTCCGAAATTCTCAAGTTTAGAGTAAACTTACGTTTAGCCCTGAATTTTATAGTCATAAGTTCAACATCCCCTTCCAGACATTCCTTCTCACCTAGATTGACAAACGTAGGATATAGAGATTTATCACCATTTGTATGCAGACGGTCGTATGTCAAGTTTCTCATGTTCTTCATTCCATAAGCATCAGTACCGAGATACTCCATATCATTCTCAGTATAAGGCAAGGCGAAACTCAAAGCATTAACAGAACGTAATCCCTTTCCTGTCACCTTAATTTCTATGGTTTCACCCGCATTATAAACAGTTTTATCAGACTTAACACTCACAGTTCCTTCAACGGAAGGAGTAATCTTATCGTTTATTCCATCTTCCAACACTATAGCTACATTCGAGATATCGTATGCATCAATCAATCCGTTCATATTCAAGTCACCCTTGCTGATGTACCCCTCGTAATCACTGTCACCTTTTCTCAAACCGGTATAATTCATATAAGATGTCAAATCATTTTCATCCACGATATTATCATGATTTATATCGCCCGGAATATAACTTTCCGAACCTGATACACGGAACACATATATTTCACGTCCTGAGCCGAAATTACCTCTCGCCTGTGAAACTGAAATTTTAATATATCGTACCGTTGGTTTATCCTTGAACTCGAATGTTTTTGTATCATCGCCTTCCCATTCGAATTTTCCGGCCTCAGTCCATGTTTTCTTGTTCATACTATAATATACAGTACCTTTCTGTAGTGTACCGTTTCCACCACCAGTACGAGGCAAATACACGAGCTTCTCTATCTGACCTATACTGCGCAAATCCATAGTAAGATCAAACGGAACAGCAGACTGTCCCCACTTGGTATGCCACATATCGGATTCATCGAAGTTAAAGAGTTTGTCCGGTTTTTGTCTGCCCTGACTCTCACATGTAGTCTCGCCTTTGATTCCACGTATAGCAAATTCCAAAGGATCGGACTTGGTTTGTGCAGTAATCTCTGTCCATTCGGATACACCAACCTTATTTACAGCACGTACTTTCATTGTATACGAAGTTTCAGGCTTCAAATCGGCAAACAACAATTCGGAACCCTTTATTGTAGAATAAATCATTCCGTTGTGTTCCACTTCATAATAATCCGCATTATCCACCTTTTTCCACGACGGAGTCAATGTATATGCTGTTATATTCTCTTCTGCTATTCCAGCTTCAGGAGCTATAAGTTCACCGGACGAAGAAAGCAACTTGTCTTCCACAAGATATTCATATCCTTTGATTTCAAGTTTGATGTCAGTTTCTGTTATATCTGTTCTGGCTATACGCACATGAAGAAGAGGATTCTTTACCACACTAAGTTCAGCCATTTCTGTTCCTTCAGTGGCAAACCTGTTAAGTTCAGGTTTTTCTTCATAGTAAAACTTGTTTTCTCCTCCCTGCAATTCTTCAAGTGACGAAGCCTCAGCAAGCTTTACACGTTTTCCTCCCAAAGTGGCCGTAATCTTTTTAGGTTTGCTGGTAAGATTCACTCTCACAACTGTTGTTTTTTCCTTAACCATACCCTCGAATCCGCCTTCAGTGGCTGCAATGGCAATAACAGCCTTATCTCCATCAAGTTTTTGTGATATAAGGGTTGTAGTTCCTCTACCTGATTTATATTCTTCTGTAACACCATCATCGTCATACTCTATAAACTTGGTATTCCCGTATGGATATACCTCATATACACGTTGTGTACGATCTATCTGACTAACATTATTATTGGGGTTACACAATGGAATAATAGCACCTCTTTTTATAAAGAAAGGTAATTTCCACAACGGAGCATCATAGTTGTTGATTATTCTGTTTCCTGTATATACATCTCCTGTAAAATAGTCAATCCATTCACCTTCCGGCAGATATATTCCGTCTCTTATATCATTTCCCTTGTCATCAGAATTTGTTGCCTGATATATAGGAGCCACGAGAATAAACGGTCCGTAAAGGAACTGGTATCTTGTAGCTGTGCCTAATGTATATTCGTTAGGATAATCCAGAAACATGGCACGAACCATAGGTTTTCCGTCAACAGCTTCTTTTGCTATACTATATGCATACGGCATCAGTTCGGATTTCATCTTAAGATACCAACGGTTGATAGAAACAGCAGGTTCACCCAGAATATGAGGATATTTTGGATTTGCTCCCCAACCGTCCATATTCAGTTGCATAGGTGTAAATGTCTTCCACTGAAAATCACGTACATTTACAGGTATATTCTTACCTCCGAAAATACCATCCATATCTGAACTGATATTTGGCTGTCCGGAAAGTCCACTGCCTATATATGTAGGTATATGAAAACGTATATATTCCCAGTTACCTCCAGTCTGGTCACCACTCCATATTCCTGCATATCTTTGAGTGCCGGCCCAACCATCCAAAGAAATAATGAAAGGACGGGCATTATTACCGTAATAAGGCATAATATGTCCTACATCAGCAACACCATTCAGTCCGAAAGAGTAACCAGCACCTACCCATGCCACATCAGTTTTTAGTACACGTACTCCTGCATCCCTCACTTCTTTTATTATATCACGCTGGAGCAATGCACTTACACCTTCCTTTGGATGCAAGTCCGACTGAGTCCAAAGCCCTATCTCAACTCCCTTCTTATTGGCATAGTCTGTAAGCGACTTCAGATTCTGTATATTTCCGTCAAGAGTTTCAGTCTGTCCATATCCGGCTCCATAACCATCGTTTGGCAACAACCAGCCCAAAGGCATATCATATGCTTCATATCGGTCTATAACAGCACGTGCAGAGAACTGGTAATTATTATTTTCTCCATTAAGAGACTCTTTTATACCTCCATTGTCTTTCTGACTTTCCTTATATTTCTTTCCATCTTCAAACAATATACCCTTCTCATCTTCTTTCCAGTAGTCTCGGTTATAGGCATTAAGATGTCCTTCATAAAAGCCGAATTTTGGAATAAGAACAGGATTACCTGTCAACTGATAAAAATCATTCAACAATCCTACAGGACTATCATTCACCGTAAAGAATACATCAATATAATCAGTATTATGACTCAGACGTACAATTTCAGGTTCAGTAGCCCCAAAATCATATTTACCCATTGCAAAAGTATGCCACATTATACCATAACCAGCTGTAGACCAATAGAAAGGTGTAGGCGAAGCCACTCCTCCATCCGTCCAGTTATTTGTATTCTCAATAGCTATAATTTTACCTTTATGAGAAAAACGTCCGTTCTGTACTCCTCCACCGTAGAAGTATTCATCTTTCCGTTCCTTAAGCAATATAGACACATTCCTTGAAGTAAACTCAAGAGGTGAAGCTGCCTCAGCCACAACACAATTGTCGCTCAACCTTATCAACTTAAACAAAGAAGTCTGTTTATCGAAAGAAATTCTCACTTTTGAAGTAGAAATAGCTATTTCTCCATCATTTTCAGTCAATACCACTCCGCCAACTTCCTTTCTTGGAGAGGTCACGAGAATATCAGCCTCAGGTTTAGCCTCAGGTTTTCTGATTATACCTCCGGAATTATCTTTAAAAAATCTGAAAATGTTCTCACCATAAAAATCGATACTCAGACGTGTATTATCCGAAAACAATATCTCAGCCGTAGTCGGATTAATCATCCTTGCGCTTAAAATAGCTTTTTCTACTGTATCTGTTGCAACGTTTACATTTAATATACCTGAAAAGCCACCATTAGGATTACTGCCATTCAAAGAGACAGTACCTACCAAAGGCAAAGACAAAGCAAGTAATAAAACTCTATTAGATTTCATTCAAAGTATATATTTAAGAATTTCGTATATTTATAAGTTATTATATTCCAAACAATTATTTATTAACTATTACTTTCAGATTCCTTATCCTACTCTTAAACTCACCAGCCTCCTTGAGCGGAAACACTAAAGTACGAACATAATTCATAGAATCTTTTCCACCATTAAAATAACGCTTTTCAATGTCAAGTTTCTTAACTTCTTTTCCATCTACTTTAAGTACTGTAGATTTATTGTCACCTTCAATACAGATATGAGCTTTTTCATTTGGATAAAGCTGAAATCCGAATGAATTTAGATATCCGTCACGTGCGAAACCTATCTGTCCGCTTATTGGATCCGAAAGATATAAAACGGCATTTGACGAACGGAACAATTCCGTACCCTTATCTTCTGCAGAAGTTTCAATATCAAATTCTACAGTGTAATTATATCCTACTTCTTCATATGGCAGCTCCATTCCAGCCTTAACCTCATCCAGCTGATACACAAGACCTGTATTCCTGCCTATTCTACCAAGTTGATTTACACCAGGAGCCTCACTAAGCAACATACGTTTGGCATCAAACTCATTAAAAGGAACAGAAACATTCTTTCCCGTCCACATTTTCACACTCAATGTCTGCAAGGCCGGGAACGAACGGTGATGAATGTCTTTCACTGAGATTCCATTTCCTACATGGTCGTTCCAAACAGCATACATACCTCCAAGTATGGCAGGATCCTTTTCTTTGAATACTGCCTTGCCAACATGCGCGGGAGTCCAGTTTTCATAAAGATGTTTCGTATTCAAATAATCGTAGTAGTATCCGGCTGCCGGAACTATATAGAGAAGTCCATCCGGTATACTAATCAGTTTATATCCCTGCTTAACCATATCTTTAGGGTCAGCATATCCGTTATACCAGGCACTCATTATCACATTATCCGATTTTACAGGAGTCTCACCTTTGGCATGAGTAAGGGCCCCCCATACACAAACCTGCTTTCCGAAACTTTCCACATATTTAATATATCTGTCTGTAAATTCACGGAACTTTTCTACCACTTTCTTGTCTTTATTGGAATATTCGTCTGTTCCGATATGAACTTTAGGTCCAACGAATACCGGATTTTCTCCTTCAAGATATTCTTTAAACAATCCGTCCATGAACTTGTATGTCTCAGGATTGAACAGGTCAAGATGATCCATTCCATACACCTTGCTTCCAAGAGCCTGATTATAATGACTAAATGCCAGTGTATGAGCAGGAGCATCTATCTCAGGAATTATTTCAACAAACAATGAAGCCGATTCTTTCTGAAAGTCGATAAATTCCTGTTTGGTATAATATCCATCACGTGAAGTCAGACCCGGATAAGTATCACATTCCAAACGGAAAGCCGCATATGTCTTATCCCAGTCGTGTCCGAAGAATTGCTTAAAGCCATTGTCGTTAAGATGTATCTGGAAAGTATTCATTTTATAATATGACATCGCTTTCATAAAGTCTCTGAGATAATCCATAGGTATGAACTTTCTGCCACAATCCATCATGAATCCTCTTATATCATAGTCCGGGAAATCCTTTATGTAACCTTTAGGCAGTGAGCGTAAATCAGACTGCTCGGACATCTGTAAAAGTGTTCTTGTACTCCAGTATACTCCGGCATAATGTGTAGCAGAAATGGTTACCTTGTCGGCAATATCAATGGTATAACCTTCTTTTCCAAGGTCAGGCTTACTTTTCAGTTTCAATACAAAGTCACCCTTTCCAGCTTTTCCGTATGCTACCGGTATTGCCACTCCGAACATTTCCTTATAATCAGCCGAAAAAATATTGGCTATACGTACAAGTTCAGGGTCATCTTTATCACATACAATTTTAGTTTCATGACAGGGAACAAACTCCCCAGTCTTTCCCTTCCATTCTTTCAATTCAGGAATAACAAAAGGTTTCTGATTCTGCGAGAAAACACATAGTGTGTTCAACAAACAAACAACTAATAATAAAACTCGAGATTTAAGATTTGTGATTTTCATATTTCATAATATTTACTCATTGTCAGAATTAGAATGTATATATCAAAAGCCAAAATGTTCTTTCTTATTTTCAAACTTCTCAATAGCCCTGGATTTTTCACCGGTATAATTCCATATTATCTCATCGGTATATTCTTTTCCGGACTTATCAGTACATACGGCCTTAATCCTGTTCTCACCGTCATACAAACTTACACTATCAAATATATAATGTACATCCGTATATCCTTTCCTTATTCCGGAGAGTTCTTTGCCGTTTATATAAACTTTAGGAGTACCAATATTGGAATAAACAGTTATACTGGTATTCCTTGTTTCCCTGTCATCATTTCTTCTTTGAGTGAGATACAGCACCGGCTCTTCACTCCAGTTAGCCTTATACCAGAAATATGAATCCTTCTTTATCTTTCTGTCGAAAGTAACAAGCCCTTTCATATTGCGTGCTGCCACTCCGCCACGTTTCCACATAGGACAGGCAAAATCAAAAGTATTCCACAAATATGAAGCAATGATATAAGGATGATTTGCTATAACACTCCACTGATACTCATGAGTCTTTGTCTGGAAAGTCTCAGGATAATATTCCTTTGTCCAATTCAATGATTCACCCAGGAATTCTGTCTGATGCTCAATATTCGCATCCGCTCCATACTCAGTAAGCATCAGTTTCTGGTCCGGATATTTTTCTTCAAGCCCTCTCACCCATGGCTCTATGTCCTGTATTTTCTTTTCGTACCATCCGAAATATCTGTTCATACCTTGTATGTCGGCATTCATGTTCACAGGATGTTCGGCATGTCCATATCCATTTACAGAGACAGTATATCTGTCAGGATCTTCAGTCTTTGCCAAATCATGAAGAGACTGTGTTAGCTGTGATGTATACGAATGAGGATGATAAACTTCATTATGAAGTCCCCATACATATATGGAAGGATGATTAAAACTTTGGCGTATCAGTTCCCTAAGCTGTGAATGGGCATTCTCCCATTCCTCACCAGTCACACGGTTTACAAAAGGTATTTCAGCCCATATTATAAGCCCAAGACTGTCGCACTTGGAATAAATATAGTCTGACTGTTGATAATGCGCAAACCTTACTGTTGTAGCACCAATATCCATTATAGTTTCCAAATCGAAATCATGATTTTCATTCGTCAGAGCACTGCCCAGCTTCCACCAGTCCTGATGTCTTGTCACACCATACATAGGGTATTTCTTTCCATTAAGATAAAATCCCTTACCTACCACAATCTCATATTTTCTCACACCTAAAGGTTGTGACATTTCATCAATAACATTACCATCTTTATAAAGTCTTGTTGTAACCCTATAAAGATAAGGATCTTTTCTGCCATTCCACAAATGAGGATTTTTCAATTTGAAATCAGAAATATAAGTCTTAATACCTTGATAGCTTAAGTTTATTTCTTTTTTATCTGAGAACACCTTACGCCCTTTCATATCATATATGATATTCTCCAGTATCAGTCTCTGAGACTTGAGAGAAGCATTGTCTAACTTAACCTTTACAGAAATATCTGCCGATTTTTCCGATACATTTTTCTGTGTGATATATATACCGCTTGAAGCATGATCAGTTACAGCAATATTACATTTATCGGTTACAATTAAGCTCACAGGACGATATATACCACCATACACACCAAACAACTGATGATTTACGGGTATCACGTCAGGCCGAGACTTATTATCCGCCTTAACAATAATCTCATTTATTTCTCCAAATCGTACTTCATTTTGAATTTCGCAGGCAAAAGCCGAATATCCACCCTTATGAGAAATTACCAGTTTACCATTAACATAAACCTCAGCACAACTACCTACTCCTTCAAATCGCAAGAACAATCTCTTGTCCTTCCATTCCTCAGGGAACAGATAATCTTTCTTATAATAAGAGACACCTTCGTAAAACGAATTGACTTTCTGTTGCATGTCAATATTGTTCCATGTATGAGGAATAGTTACCTCAGTCCATTTTCCGTCCCATACAGCAGCAGACTTCATTGCATCTTCCGGGAAAGGACCTTTTTTAAACAACCAGCCATCATTAAATATCTGTACTTCTCTTGCTGACAATCCAATCATACCCGCCATAGCTAAAACAGAGGCAAGCAAACGTGTAGTAAATTTCATGTTCTTCCTATGTATTATAATTCCTAATTCATTATATATTGATTCCAATAAATAAACTTCTGATTTAATTTAATAATTTGTCACCTTACCTGTTTCACGCTTTAATTGTTCTAATCTCATCATCATCTGGCGTAACAAACGAGGTTGTTTTTCAGCCAGATTGTTTATTTGTCCCGGATCATCCTTAATATTATAAAGCTCATATCTGGCTTTTGCACTATAAGGAGGTATCATCACATAATCACCTTGGCGTAAAGCATAATTAAACATTCCTTCTATGACCATCTCAGAACGGCCTTTGTCATTAATACCAAGAAATGCGCCAAGAGTATTCTGACTGTCAAGACGTTCATTATAAGTCTGTCCTGTAAGAGCTGCAAGAGAAGCAAGCAAATCCATCTGGCAAACAAACGTATCAGAAACCGAAGGTTTTACTTTAGCAGGCCACCTCAACATAAAAGGAATACATGTTCCACCATTGTACATAGTAGTTTTCCAACCTCGATATGGACCGGCAGGTTTATGATCTCCTATCAGTTCCTTAGCATCATCCTTATATCCATCATCCAGTACAGGTCCGTTGTCGCTAGTCAAAATAACAATAGTATTTTCAGTAAGTCCAAGACGATCTATCTCCTTCAAAAACTCTTCCACGCACCAGTCTGCTTCAAGAATGACATCACCACGAGGTCCCATACCGGATTTTCCCACAAAACGTTCATTAGGAACACGTGGAACGTGAGGTTGATGAAGACCGTAATATAAAAAGAAAGACTTATCCTTATTGTCATTCAGGAACTGTTTTGCCTTGTTCAAAAACAATTCAGCCATATCCTCATCTCTCCACTGTGCATTCTTTCCTCCTGTCTGGAATCCGATACGCGGCACACCATTAACTATAGATCCGGCATGTCCTACACTGGGATGCATACGTAGAAGTTCCGGGTTATCCTTTCCTGTAGGTTCTCCTGGAAAATTCTCCTTATAACTCACATATAACGGATCATCAGGTTCAAGCCCGACACCAATACCATTTTCCATGAAAATGCAAGGGACACGGTCATTAGTTGCAGCTTGAATAAATGAATAATCATATCCTACTTCCTTAGCTCCCGGATAAACCTTTTTATTCCAGTCCACAGCACCATCCCCTAAACCAAGATGCCATTTTCCGACAGCACCGGTCACATATCCGGCTTTCTTCATCACCTTAGGAAGAGTGATTCTCTTTGTATCTATAATTAGAGCCGCATTGCCCGGAAGAATTTTAGCATCAGCATTAGTCCACGGATACATTCCTGTTATGAGTGAATAACGGCTTGGAGTAGAGGTAGCCGCCGTACAATGTGCATCCGTAAATCGAATACCTTCTTTAGCAATTCTATCCATTCCCGGGGTCTTGATACGTGTAGCACCATAACAACTCAAATCTCCATAGCCAAGGTCATCGGCCTCAATTATAATTATATTAGGATGATTTTCAGATAATATTTGTCCAAACATGTAAACCGGAAATGTTATCCCGGCTATACCTGTCATAATACTTAATTTTGTTTTCATAGATTCAAGGATCTTAATTTAAAACGTTTCTTTTTATTCTACAATTCAGAATCAAAAATATAAAATTCAGTTCTTTCTTTTCTTTTTCAAATCCACAGCAGTCTTTATTTCATTATGCATCAATTTTTCATGAGATCCATTTGTTATTTTTCTCCATCCCTTTTCTATCCATAATGGTTCTGTACAAATATTCTTCTCCCAATTTTTCAAATCCGATGCCAAATCATTATATACATCAGGCTTTTCCTTTATTATATTATGCATTTCATCCAAGTCGGAAGACATGTCATACAAAACAGAATCGACACCATGAGTAATTATCAACTTATAATTTCCTTTTCTGACTGCCCTTGTATCCATCTTGCGCCAGAAAAGCTTGTCATGAGGATTACCGGATTTCTCACCCGACAAATAAGGTAATAGTGAAACCCCATCAAGATTATTTTTTGTTGAAGAAATTCCTGCAGCATCAATAGCCGTTGCAAAAATATCAAGAGAAGAAGAAAGTCCATTAAACTTTACTCCAGGTTTTACTTTTCCATTCCAAACGACAAAATAAGGGATACGGTGTCCTCCCTCAAACTTATTTCCCTTAAAACCTTTAAGAGGATAATTTGATGCATCATTTGTTGTAGCCCCTCCATTATCACTGAGAAAGAAAATAAGAGTATTATTAAACTTACCTGAATCCTTTAAGCCTTGAATTACCTTGCCAACTCCACGGTCCAGAGCCCAAGTCATTGCTGCCAGTTTCTGTCTCGGATGTCCTTTAAATCTATCCATATCTTCTTTTGTAGCCTGCATTGGAGTATGAACTGCATTATAGGCAAGATACATCATAAACGGCTGATCGCTCTCTTTTATATATTCAACTGCTTTATCACTGAAATTATCTGTCAAATATCCATCAAACTTAACTTGTTTGTTATTGAATAACAAATTTCGTTCATCTCCAGGTCTATCGCTTTTCTTCTCATTATAAAAATAATCACGCGATCCGGCCTTCATTCCATAAAAATAATCAAAGCCACGATTATTGGGATGAAATTTTTCCAAGCTTCCCAAATGCCATTTGCCAATAGCTGCAGTACGATAACCATTAGCCTTAAATACATCCGCAATAGTCTGTTCATCAAGAGACAATCCATTGGTTCTATCTTCTAAATTACACTCATAACCAAATCTATGGCCATATCTTCCTGTTATAAGACAAGCACGCGACGGACTACTCACCGTTGCTGCAACGTGTGCATCAGTTAATACTGTACCTTGCAAAGCTAATTGGTCTATATTAGGTGTCTTTATTTCTTCTGATCCCATAAAACCAAAGTCATTATAACCGGCATCATCTATCAATATAATCAAAACATTCGGACGATTATCAGACGACACACTATTACACGCTGTGAACAGCGGTAATGAAGACATACAATAAACTAATATTTTATTCTTTTCCATAAACATTACTCCCTGGCATATAACATTGATTTCAACTCATCAGAAGTCAAAGGTTTTATTACACCTTTACTTTCAAGTTCCTTCATTTCATTCTTAAACTTAGTCCTCATTTCATCCGTCATAATATATGAATAAGTACCATAATCACCATAAGTAAGATTCAACAATCTGAAAAAGCCGAATGCTTCAAAATAAGGATACAGATTCTTACCAGAGACAATGGAAGCTCCACGAATAAAATTCAATTGAAATGGAACCACATTCTTATGCCTGTCCAGATTTTTCAGTTCGGGGTATTCTTTCTCAGAGTTTCTCATTTTCTCATATAAATCTGGATAAAAGTCCGCATAACCATTCTTGACAAAATAACATTGAAGTTTCCAGAATGGAACAAGACGCTCAAAATTATCTGTCTCCAGATAACTCAAAGCATAATCCGGATTTTCGTTTACAGAAGCAATGATGGAATCGTTCATTCCTCCTTTTATTCTTGCTTTACTAGCCGATCCGAACCTTACACCTTCAAGAAAATCTTTTTCCACTTTATCAAAATACTTTCCAAGACGGTTTTTATATCCAAATGCCTGCGTACAGTATCTTGTACATATATTATTGCTAGTTTCTCCAAGACCTCCCCATGAAAGATACGTCTTTAACTGATGAACATGACCTACTTCATGACTGAACCCCCAACATGCATCCTCATCCTTATTACGCATGTGGTCAGGATTAGCAACCCTTCGCATAGTATCATACTTAAATGCAACTCCATTTCCATCGCGGAACATGTAATATCCATAATTTACACGTGCAAAAATTTTATTATCAGGAACAAGTCCATATTTTTTCCACCCTATTATCTCATGTTGTTTAGAAACAAGATCTTCATAAACATTTATAAGTTCCTTACCTTTTCCGGCAGCATACCTTTTCAAATCCTCTACGGGATATGCCAGATGAATATTACAGCCCGTAGCATCGAACACCGGATATACAGCTTTTGAAAGCATTTCATCCCATTCTGCATTTGTATTTACAGATGCATCAAAATATCCATTCACTTCACCTGTAACAAAATGTACTTTTATCTCATTCTCATTTTCAGGATTATCAAAATAATAATCCATATATGCAAGTCCTGTCCAACCTGATGTTTTTTCAAAGACATTGACACCATTTCCAAGTTCAAATCTCTCTGAATGAAGGCTCCAATCTTTGTTTCCCTGATTAGGGGCATAAAGTTCTGCCACCTTAACTCCCAATTTACTACCTTCTTTTAACCCATCAACTATTATTATATGCTTGCCAGGTTTCAAAACAATACCAGTGAGATGTTGAAATGTACTGTAACCGTTTCCTATATGAAGCATTTTTCCCAAAGCCGAAGGACTATATAAAGGTTTGAATGAATTTACACGGAACTTTATGTCATATTGTTTATTATAAATAGACATTCCCAGATTCGTAAACTCCTCACAACCACATTTTTGAATCATTCGCTTTGAAGTCCTCTTCTTTAGTTTCGTACACAATGGATCAGAAAACAGTCTTTCCGCTATTTCAGTATATCTGTCTTCAGTATTCTTATCTATGGTATCTACAATACCAATACATGCTTCAGTACATGCATAAGCAGATATTCTGTATGAGGCACAAAGCAAAACCAAACATAATATATAATTAAAATTTTTCATTAGTAATATTCTTAAATTCTTGATTATTCAGCCATTACAGTAAATTCTGCTCCTCCGGCAAAGTCCGCCCCATTCTGCGAATTAAGTCCCGTAAAACGTATATAACGAGCCTTGACAGGAGTATCAAGCATTACTCTCTGTATATCTTTACCCCTCTTGAATCGTCCTTTGGCAACAGGTTCCCCCCAGTTTTTGCCGTCAAGACTCAGATGCAATGTATAATCCTTTATATTACCGTTTGTACCTCCGTCCTGACGTGGCAAATATGTAAATCCTTTCACAAGTTTTTCTTCACCGGCATCAAAGTCTACCCAATGTGGATATTGTGCTACAGTTACAGAATACATAGTATGCCATGTTGTGTTACTGTCTCCGTCGACAAGGTTTTTGGCATTTCCTTCTCCCGATTCCTCGCTTGAAGCATTCACTACAGTCAGAGGTATACTTTCCAGCTTCTCAAATTTAATACTTACCGACACTTCCTGATTATCTGCATAATAAGCAGTAACCGTTCCCCCGTTACGCAAATCAAAAGGTCTGAAATAAGACTGTTTCTTTTTTGAATTGTTTACTGTATACAGTATTCTTGCACCAGGCTTTGATGTTTCTATTGATACCAGCCCATTTGCCGCTCTTGATACAGACATCGGAACTTCGCCGGAAGTTGAAACTTTTGCTGTTTTATCAAATTCAGCATTCTTCACCGGACGTATTATAAAACTCATATTATGATTTCCCGCTTTTATTCTGTCCTCTTCAAGCGGACCACCCTGACCACAGCTGTTACCTCCAAGTCCTGTAACTCCCATATCAAGATGAAGATGTGTTCCACTGGATTTTGGCAACTGATATGGATGAGGTGCAAGAGTCATTTCCAAGGCAGACCATGGAAGAGCTGATGCTGACATTGTTGAAGACGATACAAACTCAACTCCATTACCATTATCATCGGTCAAAGCGCACCAACGTACTCCTTCACGATTACCCATACTTTGTGGTTTCGGGAAATTTACATACTGCTCTTTTACCGTGCTGCTATACTTTCCTACAAACGCCCCAGTACAGCGGTCATTATAATTGTTCCAAGGTCCTCTGCCATAATATGTATAATTTCCGAATTTTTCCGGCAGTTGCATTACATATCCAAGACGTGGAAGCACAACCTCAGGTTGGTTCGAAGTTATAGACGACTGAAGTTCGACCGAGCCATCCGGATATATAGTCCAAATCTGGTTAGTTATAAACCTGAAATCATTTTCTCCAAACGGTTTATCTGTTTTTTCCTTAATGATATTCCGTCCGGAAGTACCTCCCTCAAGGACAGCACTGTTAGGAGCCTGCGAAATTACCGTATACATCAGCTTTACAGTATTATCCTTATTATTTTTACGATTAATCCACTTGTAGCCGGACACTTTATGTTTCAAGTTATGAAGTCCCTTTTCAAACCACTGCTTATATGCCCAATTATCATTATCAATTCTTGCGCGGAATGCGTCCAGTACAGGACCATTTCCTTCACCGATTACCGTATTTCCATTATATGACAAATTATGAATAGTTCCTTTGGAATTATCAAACATAACAGAGAAACCATTTCCGGAAATTGTAATAAAACCGTCTTCTTCTATAATTTCAGGCTTACTCATTGAAGATGTCACACTAGCCATAGAAGGAAATTTTTCAGCCTTCTTCACCAAGAGTTGTTCCTCCATCTGTACATACCCGGCATCAGCCCAAGGCATATCCTCATTCAGCAAGAACTGTACTTTCACAAAATACTCACTTCCTTTCTCGAGCTCATCAAATCTATAAGGAATAGTATATACAGCCTTATCACGTGGACCCACAATCTTGCGTGGCGCAATAAAAGCATCACTTTCCTTTATTTTGTTTCCATCCTTATAAAGTGACCAGACAAGTTTATAACCGTTAAGAGGAGTAAAGTAATTTTTATTGAATATCTCTATTTTACCATTTTCCATATCTATAGCCTTTACTCCGACATTCTGATATACTTTCTTTACTTCCCAGAAAGCAGGTTTCGGAGAATGGTCAGGGAAAAGGATACCATTCATACAGAACATTCCACTGTTCGGTTTGTCACCAAAGTCGCCTCCGTATGCCCAGAAACGCTCACCCGTATTACGGTCATAATAATAAAGAGCCTGATCTACCCAATCCCAGATTGCAGCACCACAGAAGAAATTCGTCGACTCGATAGCATCCCAGTAATCCTGAAGATTACCCACTGCATTACCCATCGAATGGGCATATTCTGAAACATGGAATGGATACTTGATATTGTATTTCCCGGTAACAGCTCCTCTCATCCATGCTATCGAAGGATATTGGTTTGATCCCATATCAACAATCTTGTTGTTACGTTCATACTGAACAGGACGTGAAGAATCAAACTTATGAATAGCCTCGTATGCCTTTACAAAATTCACCCCTGGTCCAGCCTCGTTTCCAAGCGACCATATAACTATCGAAGGATGATTTACATGCGCATGAGCAAGCTCCATTACTCGTGCCACATGTGCAGCCTCAAATTCAGGAACATGCGAAAGCGAAGCATCTCCATAATAATACTGATGACTCTCTATATTCGCCTCGTCCTCAAGATAGATACCATATTTGTCGCAAAGGTAATACCAGTATGGTTCACATGAATAGTGTGAATTACGTACATGATTTATGTTTCCACGTTTCATAAGCATGATTTCATCTTTCATCTGTTCATGCGAAATAGCATTTCCAACTTCAGGGTTTATTTCCTGGCGGTTCACTCCCTTCAACTTAACAGTTTTTCCGTTAATATAGTAGTAGCGTCCTGCCAAACCGAATTCATCGTCCTGTGCCGTTGTCTCCTTTATCTCCACCTTACAGAAACCGAACGAAGTAGAGAAAGTCTCTGTCACCCTACCCTTCCTGTCCTTCAGTTCTCCTACAATAGTATATCTGTAAGGATATTCTGCCGACCATTTTTTAGGATTACTTATTTTAATTTCAGTTTCTGAAGTAACACATTCTCCGTGGGCTAAATCAGAGACATCCGAAACAGAAGAAATACCTTCTACAATAGTGTTTTCATCAGAATAAAGTTTGTTGGCATAAAGCTTATAAGATAGTGAATAACCTTTTGCTTTCTTCTTTGCGAGATTTCTTATATCCGCTTCCACACGCACCACTCCATCTTTATATTCCGAATCCAAATCCGTACGTACGCGAAAATCCCTTATCTGCAATTGTGATGTCGAAGTAAGATATACTCCTCTGAATATACCCGGCAGACGGAACATATCCTGAGCTTCGAGGAAAGAGCCATCCGAGTTACGATACACCTCTACTGCCAGAATGTTTTCACCTTCTTTATTAAGATATGGAGTTATATTAAAAGAAGAAGTGTTGCGCGAATTCTTGGAGAATCCTATATATTGCCCGTTTACCCAAAGATAAAAAAATGATGAAACCCCATCGAAATTTATATAAACTTCACGGTCTTTCCAACCTTCGGGAACAATAAAGCTACGACGATAAGAACCAACCTCATTACGATGCTTATATGTCACCCAGTCTGTAGGAGGAGTCCTCATGACACCACCCTTCCAATCTCCAACAGCCACTTTATGCTGGAATATTACAGGCTGATTAGCATAGATAGGAACCCCATACTTTAAATCCCCATTTTTCTGTATTCCGGCGACATTCCACTGCATAGGAACAGTTACATCATCCCAATTTGAAACATCATACGAAGGTCTGAAAAAATCTACCGGACGTTCTTCCGGATTACCGACCCAATTAAACTTCCATTTCCCGTTAAGAGTCATATAATACTTACTGAACTCAGGAAGCAGTTTACGAGCATTTTCAGAATCAGAGAATGTAAAAAACCAAGTCCGAGGTTGTTCCTTGTTTAAAGACAATTGTTCGGGAGACTGCCATTCAGTACCATCAGGAGTTTTCTTTTCTCCATATTCAAAACCACTTAATAATTCTTGCTGTGCATTTATAGTAAACACAGTTCCTAAAAAACATAGTAATAAAAATTTATACCTCATTTTTTCTATAATAAATTAGATTTAGATTAATTGAAGGCAAATATAATACAAACACAATGATTTACATTCAATTTTAACTTATACTATCAATTAACACCATACATACAGTATATTACTGGAAAAGCCTACACAATTTACTAAAATATAAGTTTTGTTTACATAATTATAGTTCCAAATCTTTTACACAACCTGTATGATTATAGAACACCATATCACCCCAAAGAGAATAGAAAAAAGCATAATTATCAACCCCGGAACAATGACATACACCCAATTCTTCTGGCAATGAATTTTTCAATCCAGCAACTATAGCATCATCTTTATCCAATGGAACATTATGTATATGGAAGCCACCAATGATCATTTTTAAATGACAATTATTAAAAAACGAAGATACAGTACGTAAAATGTTCGTAATTCCACGATGTGAACAGGCACTCAATAAAGCCAATCCTTCTTCACCCTTAAGAGCCAATGCCAACTCATCCTCAAAACAGTCATGTATCAATTCTCCACCACGCTTAACAAGAAACTGCTCAAAATGAGTATCTTTTTCATTTATTATAGGTATTTCTGGAAATATCCATATACCAGGAAGTATCTCAGTAGTTTTTTCCACAAATATAAAGCGCGACATATCCAACAATGCAGCATGCCTGATACCATTCTCTCTTTCTCCTTTGAACTTGGAATCCAAGGCTTCACGTTTACAAATTATTTTCGCTTTCCTGTTTAACTCAAGGAATGTTTCAAGACCACCAGAATGATCACTATGACCATGTGACAGAACCAGATAATCAACTCGCTGCAAATTGCAATGCAACAGACGTGAATTACGTACGAATAAATCGGAAGCTCCGGTATCGAAAAGTACTACATGATTACCTGCTTCAACATACAAAGACAAACCATGTTCAGCCTGTAGTTTACGACCATAGACACAATTTTCCACCAATGTTGTTATTTTACACTTCATATTCTTAAAGAAAAATAATGTTTTCAGCACAAATTTATCAAGAAATTTAAAATAAAGGAACAGTAACAATCTTATCTGTTCTGATGCCAGGTTTTGTCTCACCACAAATCATATACAGCACATTCTCATACTCCAGAAGCGCACCGCCGGCCTTAGCCATTCCCTCTACATTCTTAACAACCTTCCATGTTTTCTCTTTTAAATCAAACAACAATACATCACTATTGAATTTATACCATCCCACAGGTTTCTCCAAGTAGCCTTCAGGAACATTACCGTTTATAGCATTACTGAAGATGGTATAGTCCACACCACCTGTTAATACAAGCATATTTTTATGTACGACACCACTTCCACCAACCATACAGCGTTTCTCTAGTTCATCGTCTAAAGGAAGTTCAACAAATTTATCCCAAGAACGACTCTCAACATTATAACACAATATATCATTCGAAAGTACAGCATTTTTCTTTTTTGAAGGCAACTCAAATCCACCTATAAGATACAATTCGTTTTTACCGTCAGAAAGGAGTATACTTTGTATTCTCTTGTTCCCGGGATAAGAGGCAAGCTTTTCCCATTTACCAGGTAAAAGTGTTGATATGCGATACATACTGTTCTTGTCTGTCTCTGTTATACCACCAGTAATGTAAATATCATTGCCGATGGCTGTTCCGGACAAATTGGTTATGCATTCAGGAATGGAAGGAAGAGTCTCAATATCCACCTTGCAGGTTTTACAGTCCAAAGAAACCTTATAAACTGAGTTCAACTTTCCATTCTCGTTTTCGCCTCCGATAAAATAAATCTCATCTTCTATTACTACTGTAGCTCCGTATGCCATATTCTGTGGCAATCGCCCAAGCAGCTTCCAACATTTGCTATATTCCTTCATATTTATAGCATAGATCTCGCTGTAATATACCTTTCTACCTCCTTTTGCAGCTGGAACATCAGGGAAATTACATCCACCAGCTACAATCATCCAGTCATTAATTATACCGGCAAAAGGTGCTGACACTCCGTGAGAAATAGGATATTTGGGAAATTTATCAAAATGAGTGTATAAGCCACTACTATTTAATGCTGTTCCTTGATAACAGTTAGTAGTACATTCTCTTTCTCCAGAAAAAGCACGAATACTACATAAAAAAAGTAAGATAAAGAATACTATCTTTTTCATTTCTAAAGATGATGATATTATAAATGCTATTAAAAAAGAAATTACTCAAGCATACTATTTTAAAAAAAGTAAGCCTGAGTAATTTCTTAAATTCAAAGTTAGATTAATCTTCTAAAATCATATCAACCGAACATTTAATTTTACCAACCTGGGTTTTGTTTAATATTAGGAGCTTTACCGATTTCATCGGTAGGAATAGGTGAAAGATAATGTTTTGGATCCTCGAATACCGGAGTAGGACTCTGACCGGCATAACGCTTTTCATAAATTGTCAAAGCACCATCTGAATTCACGCCTACAGTTTCCTTCAATTCAGCCAATTCTTCATCTGAATACCCTGCTCCTTCAATAATTATACCTAAACGTGGAGCTGTCAACAAATTTCCACATTTCCAACGACGAATATCATCGTAACGTACTCCTTCTGCAAACATCTCTATACGGCGTTCACGACGAATTTCACGAATCAGTTTTGCATTATTACCTGATACATTCGGATATGCAGCCTCAATTACAGGATCTGTAAACGGTACTGTCAATTCCAATTTTTTGTTAAAGCCAACACGTTTACGTAATTCATTAATTGTCTCATCAAGGTCAGTCTGAGTAATTGTACCTAATTCCGCAGCAGCTTCAGCACGGATTAACATGATTTCTCCCAATCGGAAAACTGGTGCATCTTCAGTACCCTGATAATGAGAAGCACTATACTCTTCTGCATTATAAAACTTAACAATCGGATAACCTGTTGCACATCTACTAGGATTACCAGTATTAGTAACTGAAGCAATATTAGGAGCTTTTCCATTCATATAATAACAATGATCGACATCTGTCACATCTGGAGTAGCAGTTGTTTGTAACAAACGAGGGTCACGGTTAGCTAATTCTGCAATCAATGTTGTATGCTGTGTATGACCAGGACAATTACACAAAGAGATAGGCATACCTGTTGTAGCACACAAATAAGAATCAGCACAATTCTTACTCATACCCAAAGGAGTTTCACCTACAAAAATCTGACGAGTCAGGTTATTTCCTTTATCAATTCCTGGATCATAAGCTTTTGACAAAATTACCTCAGGATTATTAGACTGGTCTGGCAAACAGAACAATTCATGATAAGCTGTAGCAGGACTTGAACCTTTATATAGAGAATATCCATACTCTTCCTTCATCAATTCACAAGCTGCATTATAAGCCTCTTTCAAGAATTTTTCCGGATTTTCCAATCCGTGATATTTACGCCATGTACCTTCAAACAAACACATACGAGCTTTTAAAGCCAATGCCGCATCCTTACTAATTACAGTTACATCCGTTTTTTTAGGTAACCACTTAATAGCTTGATCGATATCATTCAGCATATTGTCCATTACCAAGATACGTGAATCCCGTGCTTTATACATTTCCTCATCACCAGGATTCATCACTTTATCAAACCATGGTACATCTCCATAAGCCTTTACCTTATTAAAATAGTCCAAAGTCTTAAAGAATAGTATCATTCCTGCATATTTCTGTTTTACCTCTTGGCTTTCTGGAGATTGCTGGTAATTCTCAAGGAAATCATTACAAGCACGGATATTCTCCCATTTCCACTGGGTATTGTTTGCACTTGAAGGAACTGTAGCCAAACCAAAACTTGTCGCATTACGTTCCCAAGGCAAAACATCATCACTTGTAAAATCTTCTCCCAACATACCCCAATCATAACTCTTCGGCGCTCCATAACCAACAATCAATTTAGGGTAAAAATCATTGCAATACTGCTCTAATGCTATTGCATTGGCAGTTGCAAAGAATTGTTCTTTACCAATAGCATCCAGCGGTTCTCTATCCAGAAAGTTACAACTAGCAAATGCCATTGTAAATAAACAGCCGCTTAATATAGTTATTTTTTTCATAATCGTAAATCTTTTTAGAATGTTAGATTAATACCAAATGAATAAGA
This sequence comes from uncultured Bacteroides sp., assembly GCF_937912035.1. Classification (GTDB taxonomy): domain Bacteria; phylum Bacteroidota; class Bacteroidia; order Bacteroidales; family Bacteroidaceae; genus Phocaeicola. Next base: position 22,348 of record NZ_CALDPF010000041.1, on the reverse strand, counting down.
ACGGCAGAACGGATATTGCTTCATATCCGAATTCAATGTACCAACCATTCCATCAGATGACTTCTGATAAGTATTTCCAGTCATATCTGGATCTACATACTTATACAAGCTTGTTGCCTCCCATAAATTCTGACCACTGAAGAAAATCTTCAACTGAGAAATTCCTACAGGTTCCAACCATTTCTTAGGAAGTGTATATCCAATAGTCAAATCACGTAAACGGATATAAGCTGCATTCTGAAGATATTTAGTTTGAGTTTTACGGCTTCTGTCACTCCATAGAGGTACAGGATAATAAGCATTAGGATTATCTTCAGACCAAGAATTATCCACATGATAATCATTTATCGCACTATTCCATACACCGCTAAATCCCCAAAAGACTTCGTTTCCTAGCCACAAATCACGTTTCATTACACCTTCAAACAAAGCACGTATATCGAAGTTCTTCCAGCTTAAACCCAAATTAATATTAAAGCGATAACGTGGTGTCTGATTACCTATAATAGTCTTATCACCATGATTACTCAATGTATTGATAGGTCCTAATTTACTATCACCTTCGTTCACAACTCCATCACCATTGATATCTGCATAACGGATATCTCCAGGTATCCATGTATTAGATATATATGACTGGCGTACAGACTGTTCTGCAGCTTCAGATGCATCTTTTATAAATCCTTCAGTAGTATAACCCCAAATTTCTCCCAGACGCATACCCTCATAAAGATCATTCAATGTACCTGTAGGATTATCATATTTTGTAATGGTTGAGTAGCTATCAGAAATACCTATTCCCACATTATAATCCATCGGACTTCCTGCCACATCATCAATACGGTCATTCCAATTCAAAGAAAGCTCCCATCCATTTGTCCTCATACTTGCAAGATTTTCTTTACCACCACTTGTACCCATACTATTCGGATATGCCTTAGATACCACCATATCATCTGTATAACGCAAGAAATAATCGAAGGACGCAGTCAAACGGTTATTTAAGAATCCTAAATCAATACCAAAGTTAGCTGTAGTAACCTTTTCCCAAGTTACATTATTATATGCCAATGTAGCAGGAGTTATACCGGTTGGTATCTTGCCAGAAAGCACATAATTCAAACTTTCACTACCAACTGTTCCAATGTAATCAAAATTACCATTTGTTACCTGATTACCCAAAGAACCGAGAGAAGCACGTAATTTAACATTTTCAAAAACATTACGAGCTGGTTCAAAGAATTTCTCTTCAGAGAGTCTCCAACCTAATGATGCTGATGGGAAGAAACCCCATTGACTACCAGAAGCATATTTTGAAGAACCATCATAACGTCCATTCAATTCTACAAGATATTTTCCTTTATAATCATAATTCAAACGGAAAAATGCACCTTGAACAGCCCAAACAGTAGCTTCCTCACTCAATGTTTCCTTATCCTTAGCCATATCAATAATCGGAAAATCATTCAAATACAGATTGGCAGCTACTCCATACATATTACTGGTATTCTTACGTTCCTGATTATAACCGGCCATAATAGAGAATGAATGGTCTTTTATTTGTTTTTTATATTCAGCCCAAACATTCAAAGCTTCGTATGTATCATCATACTTTCTTAATCCTGCCTTATTTGTAGGCATCTTTGCCGTTTGCGAACCATCAGGATTTAGCTGATAAATAGTTTTCAGATGTTCACGCTGAGTGCGGAAAAAACGGTTTCCTGTATAATCTCCCTTTATAGAAAGTCCTTTAAATGGAGTAATATTGAATGAACCTGTATACCAAATATCATCATATACATTCTTTACACGTCCGGCTTCTTCCAAAATACCAGCATAGTTGTAGTTGAAGTTACTACCTTCCATTGCTGCAAAATGTTCTCCATCTGGTAAATAAACAGGAATAAACGGGAATGAACGATATACCTCATAATAAGGAGAACTACTCATATAAGCATAAGCATTAGGTTCATCAGATTCACTACGATTATATTTCGCACGGAATCCTATTTCTAACCATTTAGTCACCTGAGTAGTAAAATTAAACGACATATTGATTCGCTTATATGTATCAGTACCATAAGCTAACAAACCATCCTGTCCTTTATAACCGATTGATGCATAGTAAGTATTCTTATCTGTACCACCCTGAATACTTGCATTATGCTGTTGCATGAAAGCTGCACTCTTGTAGAACTCATCAAACCAATTAGTATTTCCTGCATAAGCCCATTGACCTTTCGCTGTAAAGGCACCTGTTTCATCCAAAAAAGCAGACGGGCGGCTTGGATCTTTACAGTAAGCATGAACTGCATCTACCAACTCCTGACTAAAGTAGCCACTACCACTAGTATTTGTATTAGCCAACTGTACTGCATCAATCCATTTATCTGAAGAAATTCCGTCTGGCAAACGTGACGGTGCCGACCATGAAAAGTTGTTATTATAATTCACCGTAACTTTCTGATCTTTCTTACCCTTCTTAGTCGTAATGAGAACTACACCAAAAGCAGCACGTGCACCATATACTGCAGCAGAAGATGCATCTTTCAATACAGAAACACTCTCGATATCTTGAGGATTCAACAACGAAATATCATTGGTTTCTACTCCATCAACCAATATCAACGCCGAGCCACCATTCAATGATGTTATACCACGCACATTAAATGTAGCGGTAGCGTTTGGATTACCACTTGGCATAGTAATGTTCAAGTTTGGAATAGCACCTTGCAAACCTTGAGCCAAATTTGCAATAGGACGATCCTGCAACATATCACCCTCTGTCATAGCTACAGCACCAGTCAAATTCACCTTTTTCTGTGTTCCGTAACCCACAACAACAACTTCTTCCAAAGCTTGAGAATCATCCTGTAAGGTTACATTGATTGGCTGTCCATTCCATACCACTTCTACTGTCTTATAACCAACAAAAGAAATCTGAATAACACTGCCATTCTCTACATTAGACAAAGAGAAATCTCCGTCAAGACCTGTAATAGTACCATTAGTTGTACCTTTAACCAAAACCGAAGCTCCGATAACAGTTTCACCTGTTGCATCTTTCACTACACCAGTACATGTTGCTTCCTGCTGCACACTTTGGATGTCATCCACATCAGGCACAGCAACTGCATACACTGCTCCTGTAGAGCAAATACCTGCCAGAGTCAACAACATACTGACCGATTTGTTTTTTTTCAACATAGCCATTATATTTTAAAGTTAATAAATATATAAAATCTTTTAAAGCAAAGATTTTCCTTAATTAATAGTTTCCTTTAAAAAAGCCTAAGTAAGTTTTTATGTCTAATACATTCAAAATACCACAAATAAATTTAGGGTACATAATAATAACAAAGCAAAGCTACTTAAATATTCTCTGCATACTTCAGATACTTTTTTCCACTTTGCATTTTTTAATAATCATTCTGGGAGCAAATATATAAAATAATTCCATACAACATATCCAAAAATCAAAAAAATACGCCGATATTAAGAAAAAAAATTGTTTTTACGTATCTTGTTTTATTAGTTTTTTCAGTTTTCAGACATTCAAAATATATAATAAGAGAATATTAACAAATTCCTAATAATCCAATTTCCAAACAATGATAAGTAACATAATCCATATAGACATTAGCATACCAATTAACTTTCATTTTGCAACTGAAATCGAAAAATGAGCTACATTTATATTTAAAATTTTTCATCATCCAGAAGAAAAATGTTAACCTCAATCAAATAAAAATCAATAAAAACAACACTTAATTAGGCATAGTTCTTAAAGCACTTCAAAAATTTAACAATTATCTATTAGAAAAACATCGAAAAAATGTCAGTTCATTTCAAATTAAACGACAAAACATTTTAATTTGAATGGGCTGTCATTTTTATAAGACTTATCAAACACTCAAAATTTATTGAAAAACTGACGATTTCATCTCTATTTGATAAAGGGAAACTGGTGAAATTAAAATATCGGAATAACACCACAAAAGAATTAATAAAAGCAAATTTCCAAAATTATAGAATATACAACAACAAAACAAAACCAAATTAAAGCAAAGACAAACCATTCAGCAAAACACCGTTTACTCATAATTTAAAATTTTCCAATCGCCTGTACATCAACTCAAAAATTAATATTCTCATACACTCAAAATTATCAATTTGTCAGATTGATATTAACAATTGATTTTTCCAACAGAATCTAGTCCCTAAATAGGGAAATTGAAAAACTAAGTCTTTCATTTGCCTCAACACTTACATTTCATTACTTTTGCATAACAACCATAATCCAGTACAAACAATGGCAAAAGACAAGACAGTATTCGTATGCACAAACTGCGGGCAGGAGTCACCAAAATGGATTGGCAAATGTCCTTCATGCGGACAGTGGAACACTTTTTCGGAAGAAGTGGTGAGAAAGGAAACACCTGTGGCAAAGCATGCTGCCCACGGTATTGAATCCATTCGTTCAAAACCACAATATCTCAGGGAGATTGTTTCATCGGACGAACAGAGAATTGACCTTATGGACGACGAGCTGAACAGAGTGCTCGGTGGAGGACTGGTGCAAGGTTCGCTCACATTGCTTGGCGGTGAACCGGGTATAGGAAAGTCAACTCTCGTTCTGCAAACAGTCCTGCATCTGACCAACAAAAGAATACTGTATATCTCCGGCGAGGAAAGTGCGCGACAACTCAAGCTACGTGCGGACAGAATAAAGCATAACGGAGAAAGCGAACTGCTCATAGCATGCGAGACTTCACTGGAACAGATTTTCGCCAATATAAAGAGTACTGCTCCGGATCTGGTTATTATAGACTCCATACAGACTATTTCTACAGAAAATCTTGACTCATCGCCCGGAAGCATAGTACAGGTGAGAGAATGTTCGGCAGCAATACTGCGATTCGCAAAGGAAACGGGAACTCCGGTCATACTGATTGGTCATATCAACAAGGAAGGAAGCATTGCCGGGCCTAAGGTATTGGAACATATCGTCGATACAGTACTTCAGTTCGAAGGCGACCAGCACTATATGTACCGAATACTGAGAAGCATAAAGAACCGTTTCGGAAGTACGGCAGAACTGGGTATCTACGAGATGCGCCAGGACGGTCTGCGTCAGGTAAGCAATCCGTCGGAACTGCTGCTCACCCAGGACCATGAGGGAATGAGCGGAATTTCCATAGCTTGCGCCACAGAAGGGATACGTCCTTTCCTTATCGAAGTACAGGCACTTGTAAGTACTGCTGCTTACGGAACGCCTCAACGCTCGGCAACTGGATTCGATATCAGAAGAATGAACATGCTGCTTGCCGTGCTGGAGAAACGTGTGGGTTTCAAACTGGCCCAGAAGGATGTGTTCCTGAACATCGCCGGCGGACTGAAAGTTAACGACCCGGCTATCGATCTGGCTGTGATAAGCGCCATTCTTTCCAGTAATATGGACACAGAAATAGAATCGGGAGTATGTATGGCAGGCGAAGTTGGACTGAGCGGAGAAATACGCCCCGTGAACAGAATCGAACAGAGGATTAGCGAGGCCGAGAAACTTGGTTTCACACGTATGCTGGTGCCGAAACATAATCTGCAAGGACTGGACAAAAAGAAAATAAAGATTGAACTTGTTCCTGTAAGAAAAGTAGAAGAGGCATTCAGAGAACTTTTCGGATGAATATTATAGAAAACAAATATCAACTCAGAAAAACAGGTTTTCCATTTGTGCTAACCCACACATTTCGCTATATTTGCAGATATTGAAAAAAACTACACTTATGAAATATCCAATCGGAATACAAAGTTTTGACCGTATCATTGAAGACGGATTTGTCTATGTTGACAAGACTGGGTTAATCTATAATCTCACCCATGAGAGTAGCATTTATTTCCTCAGCCGTCCGCGCCGTTTTGGAAAAAGCTTGCTGGTTTCTACACTGAAAAACTACTACCTGGGGCATAAGGAGTTATTCCGTGGATTAGCCATAGAGAATCTGGAGAAAGAATGGAATGTGTATCCTGTTTTCCATGTAGATTTCAATGGCTCCAACTTTACAGATGAAGGTGTTCTGGAAAAACGCCTGAATGGATATGTATCCGATTGGGAAGAAATGTATGGCTTAGCATCAGACTGTGACTCACTTGATTTGGGAGGACGTTTCATAAAGGTACTTGAAGCCGCACACAAAAAAACAGGACATCGTGCCGTAGTACTGATTGATGAGTATGATAAGCCTATTCTGGATGTACTAGATATTAATTCGACTCTGGAAGATCGTCATCGTAACGTACTGAAAGGTTTCTATTCTGTATTTAAAGGAGCAGACGAACATCTGCAGTTTGTTTTGCTTACCGGTGTGACCAAATTCTCGCAAGTAAGTGTATTCAGTGGTTTCAACCAACCTAAGGATATCAGTATGGATACACGCTACGAAGCTTTATGCGGTATCACTCTGGAGGAGATTGAACATTATTTTCTCAAACCTATTGCTGACATGGCTATAGAATATAAATGCAATCCTGAGGAAATGAAATTACGTCTGAAACAGCAATACGACGGTTATCACTTCAGCGACCGTATGACAGACATTTATAATCCATTCAGCCTGCTGAACGCTCTTGACAGCAAACGGGTGTATGATTACTGGTTCCGCTCAGGTACACCTACATATCTTATACGCCTACTAACTCATTTCAACGAAAATTTGAATGAACTGACAGGCAAATATTATCGTCCTGAAGAGTTCGTAGACTATAAAGCCGACATAGAAAAACCTCTTCCTATGATATATCAAAGTGGCTATCTCACGATAAAGGACTACAATATGAGAATGAACAAGTTTTTGCTTGATTTCCCAAATAATGAGGTAAAAAACGGATTCCTTACAATGTTGGCAACTTCCTATCTGAAGCCAAAACAACGTGTAGAAGGTTGGATAGATGAATTGGTTGAAAAACTTGAAGCCGGTGAAGTGGAAAAACTGCAAGCTATGTTTACGGCTTTTCTGGCCAGTATTCCATATACAATGCGCCGAAAGGAAGACGAAAATGAACGGGAACGTTATTTCCAATACACCTTTTACCTGATTATGAGAATGGTGAGCGTGTATACTGTTTATGTGGAAAAAGTGCAAAGCCAGGGACGTGTGGACTGTATTGTAGAAACTCCACAATACATTTACATTTTCGAATTCAAGCTGGATGGTACTGCTGCAGAAGCTCTTCAACAGATTGAAGAAAAAGGATATGCACGTGAATACGAAACAGACAACCGCCAACTCTATAAAATAGGTGTAGGATTCTCATCAGAGACAGGAACAGTAAGTGATTGGAAATATGTATAACATAAAAACCAGTCCAAACTCATCAACTAAAAACTAAAAACCAACAACTCCACCCCAAAATGGTAAACGAATATCAACTCAGAATATTGCCTGAACAGGCTGCAAGCGAACAGTCGCTGAAGACATACATCAGCCGCGAAAAGGGGCTTGACATCAGAACAATAAATGCTGTGAGGGTACTGAAGAAGAGTATCGACGCACGTCAGCGTACAATATATGTGAATGTTAAAGTGCAGGTATTCATCAACGAGATTCCGGACACACAGGAATATACTCCAACTGAATACAAAAACGTTAGCGGAAAGCCTCAGGTGATTGTAGTGGGCGCGGGTCCGGGAGGACTGTTTGCCGCACTGCGACTTATAGAGCTTGGTCTGCGTCCGATAGTAATTGAACGCGGAAAGAACGTGCGCGAAAGAAAAGAAGACCTGGCTAAAATCAGCCGCGAACATAAGGTTGATCCCGAATCAAACTACAGTTTTGGAGAAGGTGGCGCAGGTGCATATTCCGACGGTAAGCTTTACACAAGAAGCAAGAAGCGAGGCAATGTGGATAAGATTCTGAATGTGTTCTGCCAGCACGGAGCCAGCACTTCAATCCTTATAGACGCGCATCCACACATCGGAACAGACAAACTGCCGAGGGTGATTGAAAACATGAGAAATACCATTCTGGAATGCGGCGGAGAAGTTCACTTCAAAACCAGAATGGATGCCATTATAATAGAGAAGAACAAGGTTGTTGGCATTGAAACCAACGACGGAAGGACTTTCAGAGGTCCGGTGATACTTGCCACCGGTCATTCTGCACGCGATGTTTACCGCTGGCTATATGCAAACGGCGTGAAGATGGAGACTAAAGGTCTTGCCGTAGGTGTACGTCTGGAACATCCGTCAATGCTTATCGACCAGATTCAATATCACAACAAGAACGGAAGAGGCAAATACCTTCCGGCAGCTGAATACAGTTTCGTACAGCAGGTTGACGGACGCGGTGTATATAGCTTCTGTATGTGTCCTGGCGGTTTTGTGGTTCCGGCAGCAAGCGGTCCTCACCAGCTTGTCGTTAACGGAATGAGCCCGAGTAACCGTGGTACGAAATGGAGCAACTCGGGTATGGTAGTAGAAATTCGCCCTGAAGACTTGAACGATCCTACCCTGCAACTGCAGGCATGCGAAGTGATTGAAGGCTCTGCAGAACAGCAAACAGAAGAACTGATACGCAAGACTGCCAAGGATGGAGAACAGTCGGTTCTGGCAATGATGCAGTTCCAGGAAAAACTGGAACAGATATGCTGGCAACAGGCAAATATGCGACAGACTGCTCCCGCACAAAGAATGGTAGATTTCACAAGAAAGAAACTAAGCTACGACCTTCCTGTCACTTCCTACAGCCCCGGCATCATATCGTCTCCACTACACTTCTGGATGCCTGAATTCATCAGCAGACGTCTGAGCAAAGGATTCGAAATGTTCGGCAGAAGTTCGCGCGGATTCCTCACCAACGATGCGGTGATGATTGCAGTGGAAACACGTACATCGGCGCCTGTCAGAATTGTACGCGACAACGAAACGCTGCAGCATGTCACGGTAGAAGGACTTTTCCCTTGCGGTGAAGGTGCCGGTTATGCCGGAGGAATAGTATCGGCCGGAGTTGACGGAGAGAGATGTGCGGAGGCTGTAAGCAACTATTTGGGCAAATAAAGAAAAACAGAATTCCTATTATATAAAAAATGCTGTCCGATAAAGTTTTTCATCAGACAGCATTTTTTATAAGTTATTTCAATCCCTCAAATAAATCAATATTTGAAATTTCCTTTCTTTACATATACAGAATAGTCCTTAATCAAGCCTGGAGCATTTTTCTCAGCTCGAGGAAGCATACGGAAACCTGTAACTTTATATTCCTTACCCAAGTCTATAACAACCTGATGTGGATAAGCCGTATTGTCGACAGTCTGCCAGAATGTACTTTCCTGAAGGTCGAAAATCTTATCGGCAGTACGGTTACCGCTACGTGTTTCTTCACTATCAGCGTATGCGATCTTCCAGTTTTCACGGGAAACAGGCTTGCCGTTTTCTCCAAGAACATCAAATTCGGCTATAGCTGCAATATTGTTCCCATCATAGTTTGATGTAGCGTTCAGACAGAAGAAGCGACCGTTCACAGGTGAAGCGAACTTGACTTCCTGCCAGCCATTACCTTGAGCAAACCGTCCTTCGTGTACAGGTGTTTCGCCTTTCAGGTTCAGATTCTGACCTTCTTTACGGTGAGTCTCAGGAGCTTTTTCACGAAGCATGTCAAGAATAGGCTTAGTCAGACCGACAACTTTAGCTTCAGCAGGACCCTTAAGATCAAGTACAATGATTTCATTCTCTCCCTCTTTCAGCCAGCAGCCCGGCATGAACAATGTCTGCTGAGGACCGATTTCCCAGAAACGCCCCATAGCATGTCCGTTTACCCATACCATACCTTTGCCCCATGTCTGCATATCAAGGAATGTATCACCTGTCTTGTCAAGATTGAATGTAGCACGATAATAAGCAGGAACATCCAATGCTTTTCCTTTCTGATAATTCTTATCGCTTACAAATTCATAGAATGGAGGAAGATTGTATACCATCCAGTCCTTCAACTCAAGAGCATTATTACCTGAAACGACTTCTACCTTGTTTGTGATACCTTTACGGTCATGAATTGACTTGTCGAAGTTTACGCGTCCCATAGCCTCAACAAGTATATCAAGCTGAGTTCCTTTCTTCAAAGTTGATTTCAAATCAAGAGTAAACTCGCCACGGCGTCTGTCCAGTCTGCCAAGCAACTTACCGTCGGCAAAGACCTGAGCCCAATCATGAACTTCGTCTATATGCAATACTCCTGATATATCATTCTTCAAGACAGTACGATACAGGATTGAACCCCATCCCTGGTCGAACTGTTCCATAGGCTTGATATTTTCTGTCTGCTTAGCCTCAGGCAGATTATCAAATAACGGAGCCACTTCCCATTCTGTAATGGCTGGAACTTCTATAACCGGGAATGGAGCCGGTGGCTCAGGAAGAGTTGTACCTTCAGGAGCATATTGCTGCAACAGATCGCGCAACTGGAAGTATTTTGGAGTAGTCCACCCTGCCTCACTTATAGGCGCATCATAATCGTATGAACTGCACATAGCAGAATATGCAGGGTTATTGGCTCCGCCCCACCATCCGAATGTAGTACCTCCATGAGTCATATACAGGCTGAATGAAATGTTTCTGTCGAGCATATCTTTTATACCCCTTACCATTGTTGCGGCATCGCGTGTCTCGTGCTTTCTTCCCCAATGGTCAAACCATCCGCTCCAGAACTCACTACACATAAGCGGAGTTTCAGGGCGCAGCTCTTTAAGTTTCTTAAACTGCTGGTCTATATTGGCTCCGGTACCAAAATTTACAGTCCACAACAAATCGTCAAGCGCATTGTTAGTAAAATTGGAACTCCAGTCGCACTGGAACAAAGGAACATCTGTAAATCCGGCACCCTTGACTATATCACGGATTTCGGATACGTATGGTTTATCTGTTCCGTATGAGCCGAATTCGTTTTCCACCTGTACCATAATGATGTTTCCACCTCTGGTAATCTGAAGATCGGCCAACTGTTTTCCGACTTCATTCATAAATATCTTCACTCTCTCAAGATAATAAGGATCGCGTGATCTTAACTGCACATCCTGTTTTTTAAGCAACCACCATGGCAGTCCACCCATTTCCCACTCGGCACATACGTATGGTCCAGGTCTTACAATAACATACATACCATGTTTTTGTGCCAGACGACAGAATGCCGCAATGTCATTATTTCCTGAGAAATCGAACTTGCCTTCTTCCTGTTCATGAAGGTTCCAGAACACGTAAAGACACAATGTATTCATACCAAGAGCCTTACACGACAAGATTCTCTGTTCCCAATAAGGTTGAGGAATACGCGGATAATGCACTTCGGCAGCCTTTACTACCATAGGCTCACCATTTAAAAGGAATGTACCTTTGCCAACTTCAAAAGTACCTGTCTGTTTTTCAGAGCATGACTGTAGTCCTGTAACAACACCTAAAGCCAACAGGACAGACAATCCTAGATTCAATAACTTATTCATATAATTTCACTGTATTACTTATAATAAAATTAAATCAACTGAATATATTTAATACCAATACCTATATTACAATGTTAAATTCACCCTTTTAATAGTTCCGTCTTCATTAAATTCCAAACGGTCTATGCACACCTCACGGTGAGTTCCAGGAGATTTCTCCCTGTCAATGTAAAATTTATTAATTCTATGGTAGACTATATACCATTCATCTGTTCCAGGCTTGCAAATTACTGAATTATGAGCCGGACCATAAATTTCCTTTTCAGGATTCTGAATAGTGACAATAGGATCTTCGGCAACCTTAATAGGTCCGAGAGGTGAATCAGACGTTCCGTATGCCACATGATAATTAGGAGAGCCGGTATCATCTACAGACCACATGAAATAATACAGGCCATTTCTATAGAATACGTATGGAGCCTCACGGTAGGCATAATCCTGCAGTGTCCCTCCTTCAGGAGTCATTACAGTTATTGTCTTTTTCTTTATAGAAACCATATCTTTATTAAGTTCGGCTCCTGCCATGTATCCGTTTCCCCAATATAAATATGTCTTGCCTGAGACAGGATCCGTAAAGACATCTACGTCTATTTCCTGACCTCTTCCTGTAGGAGATTCTGTTATAAACGAATGTCCCAAATCAGTAAAAGGTCCGACCGGATCGTCAGCTATGGCTACACCGATTTCTTTGCCTCCTCCGTTTTTAGGATTTCCACTGTAATAGAAATAATACTTATAGCCATTCTTTGTTTTCTTTTCCTCTATACATGGAGCCCAGGCATTACCGTCAGCCCAAGGTACCTGTTCTGATTTCAAATCAAGCATTACTCCTTCGTATGTCCAGTCTTTCATATTTTCAGAAGAGTAGACAGTGAAATACCATCCTCCCCAACCCGGCTGTCCGTCGGTAGTAGAATAGATGTAATATTTACCGGTCTTGTTAGAATAGAGGATTTCCGGATCGGCATGAAATCCTGGTAAAACAGGATTGTTCGGAATTTCCCCCAGCTCGACAGGCTTTCCCCATTTATCCGTTATACGTTTAAGTTCGGCACGGGTAATTGGTATGACAGTACCATGACGAGGATGAAAATTCATCTTCACTTCATGGTCTATTACCCTGAAGTTCTCCAAATCTGTTGTTTCTGTAAACTGATAAGCACCTTTCATATATACATCATACATCAGTATATATTTATCCTGACCTATCAGTTTAAATGTACCTGCTCCCTCGACAGCATCCTTAGTCTGCTGTTTATACTCATCACACTCTTTCCACTGGCCTGATGTCAATGAAGAAGTCGTTGCCACTTTAATACCATTTCCATGCCCTTCTGTCTTATAAAACAAATGATATACTCCATCTTTATAAACTATATCACCATCAATACAGGATTTCTTATCGGCAGGAATAAACAAAGGCTTAGGTTCCCCTTCCAAATCTGTAAAATCAGCATTGGCATAAGCATAATAAATAACGTCCGGTCCGTTACCATATTTCATGGACCAATATATCATATATTTTCCTGCTTCAGGATTGAAAATAGTTTGAGGAGCCCAAACTCTTTTCAGTTTCTCCTGACCTGAATAACGTTTCTGCATATTAATAACAGAATGTGACCAATTTATCAGGTCTGTAGATTTTAGTAATACCATAGCACGGTTTGAATCCCAACCATTAGCTGACACCATATCGGTTACAACCATATAAAAAGTCTTACCATCCTGGCATCTTAAGATGTGAGGATCACGCACTCCTCCTGTAGAACTGATAACCTTGGAATCTAAAACCGGTTTATTATCATTCAAGGCCCAATATGTGTATCCGTCCAAACTTACCCCATAACATACGGCCTCTTTACTAATATGGTCACCTGTGAAATAAGTAAAAAGGTAAGCCACATAATCTTTTTCTTCTACCTTTTCAGCAAAGGCAGGACACAAAATAATTAATGCAAAAAATAAAGATATAATCCTATGTTTCATATTTTATTTGTTAAGGTTTGTGCAAAGATAATACACACCTATTAAACGAATAGGTAGAAATCGGTTAAAAATAGATAGTAAATCGTTCACATTCATGTAATATAATACACTCAGCTTATTAAAAACAAACATTTTTGCGTCATCGATATCAATATCATATAGTATTTATATATTTCACTATCATAACCTTCATTTCAAAAACAAGATAGAATTTTAATATAAAAACCATATATTTGCCGATGAAAACTTACCGATACAAATAATACAATAAATATATGACTCCTGAAATCGCCATCATAGAAAGAAATACTCTCACAGCTTTGGGACTACAGACTATTTTGGAAGAACTGATACCGCAAGCCGTCATACGTGTGTTCCACTCATTCGAAGCTCTAATTGACGACACTCCGGACATGTATGCCCACTATTTCGTTTCAATATCGATATATTTTGAGCATACCACTTTCTTCCTTGAAAGAAAGCCTAAGAGTATTGTGCTCTCTGCTGGGGAACCTCAAATACCTGTCGGTGTCCCTGTGCTCAACACATTCCTCCCTCAGGAAAAACTGATCAAAGCCTTTATGGAAATGAGAAGCAGAGGACACGAAATGACCCATCATCCTGTCAAACCTCAGCCTAAAGACAGTGCCTCCACACTGTCTGCCAGAGAAATAGAAGTGCTCGTGCTAGTAACAAAAGGATATATAAACAAGGAAATAGCCGAAAAGCTGAATATAAGTATGACAACTGTAATATCACACAGAAAAAACATTACTGAAAAACTAGGAATAAAATCCGTTTCCGGACTGGCTATTTATGCTGTTATGAACGGATACATAGATGCCGACAGCATTTAAAATCATAATAAATTAGGATTGTACGTTTTCGCTATTTGCATTTCCTTTGCAAACGAATTACAAAAACCATATACAGACTGAAAAATGAGAAGACGCACAGCTCTAAAGACATTTAAATTAATGGCGGCAGGTGTTACAATTGTAACCGGAGTGACTCCTGCCTACAGTCTGCCCACAAACGAAAACATCAGCGCACCGGCAGACACAACAAGAGTGATAGACATAGAAGAAGTAGTGGTTATAGCTACACCTAAGGAAAATAACAGATTGAGACAACAGCCTCTCTCCGCCACATCATTCTCGCAGGGAGACATGAGAAACAATTCTGTCACATCGGTAAAATCACTGTCAGGACTTGTTCCTAACCTGTTTATTCCTGACTACGGTTCAAAACTTACCACTTCAGTTTACGTTAGAGGTATCGGTTCAAGAATCAACACTCCTGCCGTAGGACTATATGTAGATAATATTCCTTTCATCGATAAATCTGCTTTTGATTTCAATTATTCAGATATAGAACGTATAGATGTATTGCGAGGTCCGCAGGGTACTCTGTACGGACGTAACACTATGGGTGGTCTTATCCGTGTATTCACTAAGTCGCCGTTCACATATCAGGGTACTGACCTCAGCCTTGGAGCTGCTACATATAATAACTACAAGGCTTCCGTGAACCACTACCACCGTATTTCAGAAAAATTCGCTTTCTCGGCAGGTGCTTTCTATGAACACGAAGGAGGTTTCTTCGAAAATGTAGCACGTAATAACGAGAAGATAGATAAAGGTGACGAAGTAGGCGGAAGAATGAGAGCTATCTGGTTGCCAAAAGACAATCTTAAACTGGATTTCACTGTAAATTACGAATATTCCAATCAGGGAGGTTATCCTTATCAGCTGACAAACATTTCTGAAAATGACATCTATTATCAGGACCTGAAAGGCGACCTGGGAAAAGTGGCTTACAATAACGAGTGCGGATATATGCGTCATCTCCTCAACGGAGGTCTGAACATCGAACATCAGGCTGAGAACTTTATATTGAGTAGTGTAACCGGTTTCCAGTATCTGAAAGATGAAATGAACCTTGATCAGGATTTCACGAGAAAGAACGTATACACTATGTCGCAGAGACAAAACTCAAAGACCATAAGTGAGGAAATTGTGCTTAAATCAAAACCGGGACGTCGATGGCAGTGGACTACAGGGGTGAGCGGTTTCTATCAGTGGCTTGATACTGAAGGACCTGTGACTTTCCATGAAGACGGGATATCTTCATTAATGGAGGATAACGTGAACGGTATATTCAAGAAAATAAAGGAAGAAAAACCGATGATGCCTGATATGAGCCTTGACATAACCGACAATAACATATTAATCGGAGGAAATTTCAAATCTCCAATGCTCAGTACAGGTATATATCATCAATCAACAATAAATGATATTATCTTTGAAGGACTGTCTTTTACTGCAGGTCTGAGAATGGAATACGAGAGATATTGGCTGGACTATAACTCTAACGCCAATATCAACTTCGATTTCAAGATATCCGTCATGCCAATGCCTTTCAAAGACTTGAAATCTTCGCCTAACGTAAACGGTAATATAAGCCACGACTATATTCAGTTATTACCTAAATTCGCCTTACAATACGATTTTAATAAGAACAATAACATTTACGCATCAGTTACAAAAGGTTATCGTTCGGGAGGATATAACATACAGATGTTTTCAGAAATAGTACAGGGTGAAATGATTAACGGCATGATAGCCACATTAGATGAAAAGAGCCATGGCATGGTTTCACAAATGGGAGGTGACAAAATTCCTCATTATGAATTTGACATACAGGAAACAACCATGTATAAGCCTGAATACTCATGGAACTACGAAATAGGTTCTCACATGACCATGTTAGACGGACGTCTGCAAGCTGATATAGCCGCTTTTTATATGGACACTCATGACCAGCAGATTTCACGTTTTGCGGCAAGCGGACTTGGACGTATCACCGTCAATGCCGGAAAAAGCAGAAGTATAGGTGGAGAACTGGCTTTGAAAGCTCAGATTACTGACGCATTCAGTCTGAACGGTAATTACGGATATACTCATGCCACATTTACAGATTATGTAGTCAGCGATGAAGTGAACTATAATGGCAATTACGTTCCTTTCGTTCCTAAACATACATTCACTGTTGGAGGTCAGTATATTTTCCGTATGAAGAGCGGTGCATGGCTGGACAACATAATTGTAAACGCAAACTACAAAGGTGCAGGACGTATCTACTGGACAGAACGGAACAATGCTTACCAGGACCTTTACGGCACACTGAACGGACGTATAAGCCTGAACAAAGGTAACGGACAGATTGGTATCTGGATAAACAATGCACTGAACACTGACTACCAGGCATTCTACTTTGAATCGATGAACAGAGGATTCGCACAAATGGGACGCCCGATGCAGATTGGTGTTGACCTGAGATGCAGATTCTAACATAATAAGTCATATACACAAAAACGGCGGAACGATTTGTTCCGCCGTTTTTGTGTATATGACTGTGAAAGATGTGAAAGTAAATTACAATATAAAACACTCATATTTTTATTATACTAAGTTCCTAAATACATTCACAGAAACAATTAAATTTCATTATTGAGTACCTTCCATTTATTACGCAAGTAAATACCGTCTATCACTCCGTCGGCAAGTCCGATAACAGGCACATAGATGTAAGTCGCTTTTATAATACCTGCAATAGTAAGGAAAATATCACCTGCAGGAACAATAACATCGGCACGGTCCGGCTTTAGATTGAACTTCTGCATCCTTTCCGCCACAGTGTACTGCTTCAATTCATTATGCAGTTCCTGCAATGAGGCAACAGTCATACGGGCACGTTTCTTGTCTTTTTTCTCTATCATACGATACAGCTTGTTGATATTACCTCCCGAACCGATAATGTTAGTATCGGGATATGATTTCGCCAGATCCGCCATATCATTCTTAAGTCTGTCCCACTCGCCTTCCTTTACAGCCTCATTCAGAATACGTACAGTACCTATATTGTAAGAACGGCTGCAAACCAACTGACCTTGTGACAACAAATTTATCTCCGTACTGCCACCGCCTACATCGACATACATATAGTTGCCTTTGCGGTCGTCCATAGATTCTACGTGGTTATTGTATACTATTTTCGCCTCTTCCTGACCGTCGATAATTTCTATCTGTATTCCCGTTTCCTTAGCTATACGCTTTATAATCTCAGGACCGTTCTTTGAATCGCGCATTGCCGAAGTGGCACACGCACGATAATCCTTCACATCGTATATCTTCATCAGATGACTGTAGGCCTTCATCAGACGAAGCATATTCTTGGCACGTTTATCCGAGATTTTATTCTTTGAAAATACATCGAAACCTAGACGAAGAGGCACACGCAACAACAGTACCTTTGAGAATTTCACTCCTTCTTTTGTTTCTTCAAGATGCTTGATAAGCAAACGTACGGCATTGGAACCAATATCGATAGCCGCATAATTCACACCATTTAGTGTTGTTTCAATCTCCTTGCTCATAGTATTCGTTTTTTATAATTTAACAGTAAGTTTATAAATGCGAATAATTGCTTGCCACTATACCCTTGCGGGCAAGCGACAAGCAACATTGTGAAAAATCAAGCTATAATATCTATTCGTTTTCAGCAAGATAGCTATCGTAGAGAGCCTCTTGAGAACGGAACGGTGTTTCATTTTCTGACAAAGCAACGAAATTGTTATCACCAAATCCGTCTACTATACGTCCCTGAAGAGTGTCCTTCAAACCATAGTCTACTATTCGCTTCAGTTCTCCTTTTATGGCAGGATCGTAAACCGGAGTAATCACCTCTACACGGTTGTCAAGATTTCGCGGCATCCAGTCGGCAGAACCCATGAAAATCTTTTCCTCTCCTCCGGCGGCAAAAATAAAGATACGAGAGTGTTCCAGATAACGGTCTATAATACCTGTAATTCTGATATTGCTGCTCACTCCCGGTATTCCAGGTACTAACGAACAGTTTCCTCGTACCACCAAATCGATATCCACACCGGCCTGAGATGCCTCATAAAGCTTTTCTACCATTATAGGGTCTGTGATATGATTTATCTTTATCTTGATATATGCAGGTTTTCCAGCCTTGCGGTTCTTTATTTCATTATTGATAAGAGTTATGAACTTGTTCTTCATCTCATTTGGAGAGACTAGCAACTCCTTGAACTTTATCGGAGTGTAAGGGCGTTCAATAAAATCGAATACTGCATCGACATCATTTACAAGTCTTCTTGAGGCTGTCATTAATACACAGTCCGTATACATACGGGCATTACCTTCGTGGAAGTTACCTGTACTTACACAAGCTATATCCGGACCAGTTTTCATACCGATGTGGGTAATCTTAGAGTGTACCTTCAAGCCTTCTACCCCGAATATTACCTTGATGCCTGCATCCTGCATTTTCTTTGACCAACTTATATTGGAAGCCTCATCGAAACGGGCAAGCAACTCTATTACCACGGTAACCTTCTTTCCGTTACGTGCAGCACCGATAAGGGCCTTTACCACCTTAGATTCCTTGGCAAGACGGTACAGAGTAATCTTGATACTGTTAACCCTCTTGCTGACGGCAGCCTCCTGAAGCACTCTGATGAATGAGTCAAAGTTATGATAAGGAACATGGATAAACCTGTCTCTTTCCTGAATCTTTGACAAAAGACTTTCCGGACCGTCAAGCTCCTTTTTCATAATAGGAGTCCATGCCGGATATTTCAGGTTCTTTCTGCCACAATCAGGGAACTTCATCAAGTCCTTATGATTCTGATAACGACCGCCGGAAAGGATAGTATCCCATGAATCCACATCCAGTTTATTGAGGACACGCTTCATCAGGTCCTTAGGCATATCGCCATCATAAATCACACGTAGAGGTTCACCACGCTTACGACTCTTCACCCCCTTGGAAATCTTCTGCAAAGTACCTGTGCGCAAGTCATTGTCTATCTCCATTTCTGCATCGCGGGTAAACTTGAAGGCGTATGCTTCGAACTTGGTATATTCAAGTCCTTCGAAAACGATAGGAAGACAGCATCTCACCACATCATCAAGATACATCATGTAACTCTTTCCGTCGCAATCCGGAAGACGGACAAAACGTCCGCACAATCCTACCGGCAGTTCAAGAAAAGCATAATCGACTACATTCTTAGTGCCATTATCTTTCTGAAGCTTGACTGCCAGGAAGATGTTTTCGTCAGTCTCAGACTCTAGCGTCTTTATAGCCGAGAACCATACAGGGACGATAAATCCGTTAAGTTTATCCTTGTAGTATGAACGTATATACTCCAACTGTTCGGGTGATATATTTTCATCATCAACAATGAAAATATTTTCTTTTTCAAGGTCTGAGATGACACTTTCCACCGCCTTTTCATATTCTTTGGCGTATTCCGAATTCAGTTTTGTAATTTTCTTGATTATCTTCTTGGCCTTTTCACTATCCTTGGCTGCTGATTTATCCTCACATTCAGCAATACGGTTCTGCGAGGCCATACGTACACGGAAGAACTCATCAAGATTATTTGAGTATATTCCCAGGAAAGCCATTCTTTCCAGCAAAGGGACATGCTGACGTGTTGCCTCCTGAAGGATACGTCTGTTAAAGTACATCCAGCTTATATCTCTTTCCAGATATGGATTTTCTTTCTTCTTATTTGCCATAATATCTAATTTTTGTGCAAAGGAAAGTAATACATATTACATTGTTATTGCAATATACAAAAATTATCAATACATTGTTAGGTAAATGAACAGAAAATAAGCCTTCTGTTATATATATTCTTCCACCATATACATATTAGGCATAAATTCAGTAGAGGCAAGGCTTTCCAGTTCGTTAACTATCATATATTCTGCCGAGTTCACCCAGTCCTTGAATCTTACATCTGGTTTATACGTCCCGGAGAATTCCAGCAGCTTGCTCAAATCAAAATCATTGTCAACAATACCGGCAGAACTTTTCATGGCATCGAAAGCATTACATTCCTGTTCTATGTGTGCAGGTACCATCATCAAAGGTTTGCCCAAATACATAGCCTCGCATACAGACTCAAAACCAGCAGTGCTGGCATACGCCTTGCAACCTGCCATCTGACGCAGAAACTCGACATCGTCCAACTGATAAAAGCTCAACGTATCATCAACTTTCCTGACCGGCTCCTCATCCCATCTGTCCCAGAAAAAGCGCAAATGGGTTTCAGGATGTTCCTTATGCCAACGCATAATACATTCCGAAAAACCGGAATTGACCATATATCCGTGGATATAACCTCCATCGGATGATTCCTGACGGAACACTTCACGTCTCAACAGAGGTGGTACAACCTTAATCCTATTTCTGTCATCATCTTTCATACTGCGGAAAGAAAGTGCAAGATGCTCTTTTGCTCCCAATGCAGTGAGCCTGGTGAACATATTGAGAAGCTTCATGCCAAACCTATTCCTCTGAGGCAACTCGAAATCCTTATGAAGAAAAAGATATTGATGACCTATACACACCTGAGGCACAGCAGGACGATATAAGAAATATGTAAGTCCTGTAAGCAGCTCATAAAAATTAATGACCATATCGGCACCTGTCTTTGATATACGTTCGTTGATATAACGCATGCTCTCCCAATATTCAGGAACCTTAATTACATTATATAGTATACTGCGTGTGATATTTACTCGTTTGTTTGTTGGTGTAGGAAGGAAATTAGGACTTACAAACTGTTTTACCGGAGCGTGTACACTGCGAGTAAAGAATCCGGGCAATCGTCTGGACTCACTTTTTCCTACAAGTATTTCCACAACTTCATGACCACTTCTCAACAAGACATTCTCCAAAGTTATGGCTTGGGTAAGGTGTCCGCGCCCCTCTCCCTGAACAATAAAAAGGAATTTCATGATGCTACAGATAAAATTGTAAGTTTTGCTGTCTTATTCAATTGATTGATCACATCAGAGTAGTTTACAACTTCCCACACTCCGTTTTCATCTTCAGTAAGAGCAGAAAGTGTCTCGACCCAGTCGCCAGAATTCAAATAATGGATGCCATCCACAATTCTGTTTTCAGGATGATGTATATGTCCGCAAATCACTCCATCGCAATCACGTTTACGTGCAAAATCCACAAGAACTTTCTCAAAATCGGAAATATAAGATACCGCCGATTTGACTTTATGCTTTATGGCCTGAGACAATGAAAAATAAGGTTTGCCCTGTTTGGCACGATATCTGTTATACATACCGTTCATCCAAAGCAATAATGTATAACCCACATCGCCCAGCTTAGCCAACCATTTCATCTCGGTTGTAACTTTGTCGAAAACATCTCCATGAGTGACAAAGTAATGACGACCATTACTTTCCAGAATATAATCCTTTACTATACTTATATTAGAAAACTGCAATGGTACAAGATTATCAAGGAAGTCATCATGATTTCCACGTACATAAATAACCTCAGTACCACACTTTTCCATCATTTTCATTATAATCTTGAAAAAACGGGTGTGCTGTGGTTTCCACTTTCTTACACCCGATTTCTGCAAATGCCACCCGTCAATAATATCACCGTTAAGAATAAGCCGGTCGCAATCTACCGTACTAAGAAAATCACTCACCTCATCAACTTTAGAATGAGTTGTACCAAGGTGAATATCCGATAAAACGATTGTTCTGTAATGTGGTCTTAATTCCATCTCTTTTTCATTTTTGTCTGATGCAAAATAACGGAATCAATATTACAAAGACGTGTAGTTTAGATTAATAAGGTAATACATTATGGTAATAAAAAAGGAAGATGTAAATTCTGATTTACTCATCATTTACATCTTCCTTTTCGTGCGCCTGATAGGACTCGAACCTACACGTCTCACGACACCAGATCCTAAGTCTGGCGCGGCTACCAATTACGCCACAGGCGCGTGAGAAGC
>NZ_CALDPF010000040.1 GCF_937912035.1 uncultured Bacteroides sp. | reverse complement strand
AACGCCCTTTGCCTATGATATATCAAAGCGGATATCTTACAATAAAGGCTTACGACAGAGATTTCAATACCTTCCTTCTTGATTTCCCGAACAATGAGGTTAAGGGGGGATTCCTTACAATGGTGGCTTCATCATACCTGGAACCTACTGAAGAAACCGGAGGGTGGATAAGAAGTCTTGTTGTAGCACTTCGCAAAGGAGAAGTGGAGCAGGTACGCGAGCTGTTCACTTCTTTCCTCTCCGGAATACCTTACACAATGCGCCGCAAGGAAAACGAGGTGGAGCGTGAACGGTATTTCCAATATACTTTCTATCTCATTATGCGTCTGGTGAGTGTTTATACTGTTTATGCCGAGAAGGTTCAGAGCCAGGGACGTGTGGACTGCATAGTGGAAACATCGGACTACGTATATATCTTTGAGTTCAAACTGGACGGTACTGCAGAAGAAGCACTTCAGCAGATAGAAGAAAAAGGATATGCGCGTGAATATGCAACAGACAGCCGCAAAGTATATAAGATCGGTGCATCATTCTCTTCTGAATCCGGCACAATTAGCGACTGGGCAGTAAATTAGCGTTATACATAATTTTTGACATTTATACTGAAGGGTAGCTTTGATGATTCAATGCTACCCTTTTCTCATTATTATTTTATCTTCCCACATAGGGGTTTTTACATAAATCTGCGTTATTGAAGTGAAAGCAACAAAGGAAAAAAGTATTAATTACCTGATTTATTTATAAAATGATGATACAAATTAGAAAATATCGAGCTGAAACATTTATCTCCACACGAACGTGTCGAGTACTCCACACGGGCGTGTCGAGATCTCCACACGAACGTGTCAAGCACTCCACACGGCCGTGTGGAGAAGTTATCATGAGCGCGTTTAAGTCAATATGAACGTATTAATGACTGAGACACTGTTTAGACACATCATATCATTACAATGTAACGTAGAGAACGACATAGCGAATCACATAAAATATATGCCAATAATTGTTATTTAGGTACGAAAACAGTATATTTGTAAAAATGCTATCAAATATATGTACCTGAGTAATAACCACAAAAACTAATCAAACGAATAATGAATACCGACAGAAAAGAAATCTTCAAGTCCAGATTTAACGAACACTACCCAAGGCTATGCAGCATAGCATACGAATATGTTTCCGATGCTGACGATTCGGAAGACATAGTTCAGGAACTGTTCATAAATATATGGGACAAGGGCAAGGATGCCCTGCCGGATAAGGAATTTGCGGCATACATCACTACAGCTGTAAAAAACGCCTGTATCTCATTCCTCAGAAAAAAATGCTCTTACACGGTTTCGATAGAAGACGCTCCATCTGCCGGGGCACACCTTCCTGATGAGGATACACTGGACACTGACAGGAAATCACCTGAGGAACTTTTATCGGAGGCTCTGGCTGTACTTCCGCCAAAATGTAAGGAAATTTTCCTGCTTTCAAAGCTTAAAGGAATGAAATACAAGGAAATTGCAGAGTTGCTGTCATTATCGGAAAAGACTGTGGAAAATCAGATGGGTAAAGCCATCAAACTGCTCAGAGAATTTGCAGCCACATGTTCGTTCACTATCGCGGTTATTATCACATTAATCATATCAATCATTTCAAACAACATTTAGAGATGAAACATACAGAAGAATATATCAACGAATTACTGGCTAAATATATCACAGGCGAGGTAATGTCGGACTCGGAAAAGAATGATATTCAGGAATGGATAGCTACGCATGCCGACGAATACAACAGGCTGGTAAAACTTATATCGCCAAAGAAGGCTCCCGAATTCGGAACTACAAAAGCATGGACCAGAATAGAAGAGCATATAGACAAGACATCGGCAAAGAAACCGGCAATGAGTATCTCAATAAACAAGAACAAGAAGAAGTCATTGGGCATGTCGGTTTTCTATGCAGCAGCTTCGGTCCTTGTAATAGTGGTAATATCAATCTCATTCTTTATGAGCAACAGGGATAACAACAAAGAACAGCTGTTTGCCAACAACACTGCAGAAAAGATGATGATTTATCTGCCGGACAGTTCGTCGGTGACTCTATATCCTAATGCAAACGTGAGCTACAGAACGGGAGGTATGAACTCGGCAAGAGAGGTAGCTCTAAATGGAAAGGCTTTCTTCAATGTAAGGAAGATGCACGGAAGGGCTTTCAGAGTACAGTCAGAAAACCTTATGGTGGAAGTGCTGGGAACATCGTTTCTGGTTGATGCTACTAAAGCTGAAAGCTCAAGCGTATATGTAAAGACCGGTGTGGTAAGCGTAGAATCGGAAAACAGCAAGGTTATAATCAAAGCCAACCAGAAGGCCGAACTTGACAACAAGACTCTAAAGACAGGTAAGATAGAGAATCCGTATGAGGTGTTCGAAGAGAAGCCTAAAGTCCTGTCGTTCGAGAATGCTGGAATAATGGAAGTGGTGGAAAAGATAGAACAGACCACGGGAGTGAAAATTGAGGTAAGCAAGGAACTCCGGAATAACAAGATAACCAGCAGAATTGACACTGCCGATACGGAGTCAATAATAGTAGAACTGGCTTTCCTGTGCAGCTGCAAATACGAAATTCTGGAGGCCGGAAAGCATTACCGATTATATTAACCTAGCATTTATAGCCGGATGATACATCAATCAATGAAAGTCCTGCTACTGCTGTCGGCAATGGCTCATGCCGGAGATGCTTTTCCAAACAGGGAAACGTCTGTGACGGGAACAGCGGCTGACACAGCGGCAGGAGATATCAAGGAAAACTTTTTTTCATCAAACAAAAATAAACTGACCGATGAGGTTCTCTTCGTTAGAGCCTCATCGGCTTCTGTGCTTCAATGGTTCAGCTATATCGAGAAACAAAAGGGAATATCGATTTCGTTCAACCAGGCTATAGACATGGAAAAGAACTGCACAGTGAGACAGTCTGCCACAATGTCTGTAGCCCAACTGTTGGAGATTATTCTTAAAGACTACAGATACAGCATAACGGAAATGCCCGGGAGGAAAATCGCGATACGCATTGATGCCAAAAGGGAATTTTCTGTAAGCGGAACGATAGCCGACGAATCAACATCCGAAAAACTGTACGGAGCAATCATTATGGCGTCAGATCCGGAGGGCAAGAAGCTTTACTCGACAAGCGACGAGAACGGCAACTACCGTCTGAACCTTACAGAAGGGGAATATACCATTGAAATAAGCTATATGGGATATGAGAAATTCTCTACACCTCTGCATCTGTATAGCAGAAAAAGACTGGACATGAATCTCAAACCGGCTCTGTTCGAGGTTGACGAAGTTACTGTCAGGTCTATCAGAAATGATGCTGAGCTGGCAGAGATAACTCCATCAGGGATGCTGTCATTCAGCGGCAACGACCTGTTTTCTCAAATATGGATTCTGCCCGGGGTAACAGGCACTCCTACGGGAAACAACTTTATGGTAGATGGCGGCAGTTATGACGAGAACATAATACTTCTTGACGGGGTTCCCGTGTTTCATCCGGGGCATATTAACGCTCTGCTTCCACAGTTCAATGGCGACGTGATAAAGAATATTGTCTTCCACAAGGGCTTCTTCCCTACCCGTCTGGAAGGCGGACTTTCATCGGTTACGGAATTCAATCTTAAAGACGGAAACAAGAACAGGCATACACGTACTTTCTCTATCGACATGCCTGCCGCATCACTTACACTGGAAGGGCCAATAATAAAAAACAAGCTGTCGTATCTGGTGAGTGTAAGAAGAAGCTGGATGGATTTCTTCGACGAACTTTTATCGGAGGAAAACAGACTGAACCACTACTCGTTCGACTATACGGCAAAACTGTCATACTATATGTCGGGAAACAGTTCCTTAAAGTTCTTTGCATATAATACATTCGATGAGTTCAGATTTCCACTATACACAGAAGAAGCCATACCTGTAGTGAAATGGAACAACCAGATATACAAGGCCACTTATAACGGAATGTGGGGAAAACTTGGTAATACTACCTCCGCTTACTATTCCTCACACATGAGCCGTGCAAACGCCGATGTACTGGGTTTTGGTTTGGGTGACGACTTTGAAGATGATATGGACCCTGACAGCGGTTGGGAGGACAATTGGAATGACGATTGGAATAATGAGACTTCACCTCATGAAACTGAAAATAATACAGGAAACAATGAAATAAGTAACGGAATAAAGACAATAAATTTCAATACTGAATTTACTTACAGTCCGGAAAACATTTACTCTACCCGTTGGGGATTCAAGTATTCGCACGAGATGTATGAGATGACAGCTTTCGGCAAGAACATCAAGAAGCAGAATGAGGCAATTAACCAGTATTCTCTGTACTACGACAATTATATCAGAGTGACGAATAATCTTACAACACGTGTAGGAGTACATTTCATTGCATACAATCCTGTAAACTTCCGAGATTATTACAGCATACAGCCTCGCTTTGCATTGAACTTCACACCTGGCAAGAATGACCTGATATACCTGAATTTCTCTAAAATGGAGCAGTTCTATCATTACATCAGTTTCAATGGTATTTCTCTACCGACAGATTTCAGAATGCCGAGCATTGAAGGATTCAAGCCGCGTTCATCGGAACATTATGAGATTGGCTGGAAAAAGAATTTCGACAGCGACAGAGGAAAATTAGAGACATCGGCATATTATAAAACAAGACGGAATATCGTAGCCCTGAAACCGGATGCAATAGTAGAAAACGATAACTGGAACAACTATATAATGGTGGGTAAGGGAGACAGTTACGGAATTAAAATGTTCCTCTACTATATGTACAGAAAATGGACTATGCAACTGTCATATACTTATTCACGAAGCCGGGAATGGTTCGATGAATACAAGAGTCTGGGCAAACTTCCTTCTTTGTATGATATGCCACATTATGGAGCCGGAGCCTTGTCATACAAGATAAGCAAGTCGTCAAGCCTGTCGGTAGGTTGTATAACAAAATCGGGAAGAATCAAGACATCCGACAACTGGTTTGAAAGCGACAAAGAGATTGGATTCAGACAAAAACGTGGAGAATTCAACTACAGAATTGACGTAGGATATACATTCAAGAAAGATTTCGGTGACAAGTTACTGCTTGTAAGATGCGGTCTTTACAATCTGCTTGGAAATCCTCCCGAAGAAGATATAGTAGACTTCTATTCGGTTCATCTGTCAAAAAACTGTCTGCCATACGGAAGTATCAGTTTCAAGTTCTAAAATAAAAAATCCTGATCTGAAATACAGATCAGGATTTTTTATTTTTATCAAACTATAAGATTAATATCCAAGTTCTTTTTCAAGAGATTCATACTCAGCTCTGTTAAGCTTCCAGTAGATTCTCAACATATACTGACCCCACAAAGCCTTGTTATCAGGAGCCAATTCTTTTGCCTTTTCATAGTAAGGCAATGCCTTTGCATAAAGATCTTTAATCTTAGCTTCGCCTTCAGCATATTTAGGATCGTCCATAGCCAACTTAGAGTTAGCTTCTTCTACATCCTGACCTGGGAAGAAGTAGCAGTCACCCATTTTAGAATATGCTTCAGCTACGAAACCGTCGTTCTTGTCAACAATCTTCTGCAATGTAACCAATGCTCCTTCGTAATCTTTGTTTTCATACTGAAGAACACCTTTTACATACATGAAATATGCAGAAGGGTTATTAGCGATGATACCGTCAATTTCAGCCAAAGCTTCTTTTACCTGACCTTTCTGAATATAGTTATCCATAAGGTTACCAACGAAATATTCCTGAGTAGGGAATTTTTCTACACCTTCCTTAATAGTAGCAAGCCATTTTACAGAATCTTTAGCCTCATCTGACTTGTAAACTTCTGCAAGACACATCAAAGCTCTATAACCTTCTTCCTTGTGGTTCTTACCCATTTCTGCATACTTGATAACAGCTTCATTGTTTTTCAATGAATTTGCTGCCAATGTAGCATAGTTTGCAATAAGAGGAACAAGTGTATCGTTCTTAACTTCTTCAGTTTCTGAGAATATAGGTGCAGTTACAGCATCGCAATAAAGTCCGAAGAACTTCAAAGCTGCATCATACTTACCTGTATTATATGCATCAGAACCTGCATTTGTCAAGTTAGGACGTACAGCAACCAATGTCTTAGCCAATTTCTTTCTCAGTTTTGGTTTCTTCAGTTCACCGCTTGCAACCTTAGCCTGCTCTACCTCATCACATTTCATGTAATATTCGAACATTTTAGCCAAGCTGTTATACAACTTTGTAGTATCAGCTTTTCCTCCTGGAAGGTAAAGTTTCATATTTTCATCATCATAAATTGATTTCTGAAAATCTCCGGCAAGCTTCCATGTTTCAGGATCGTTAGCAGTTGTTGGATCACTCAATGCTGGTTCAATGATCTGAGCAGCCTTTACAGGATCACTCTTAGCCGACTTTGCTTCTTTAACAACACTAGTCTGTGCTGATACTGCGCATGTAGTAAACAACACAGCAGCAGTTAGTAATACTTTTTTCATAATGTTTTAAATTTTAGTAAGTCAATTGTTTTGATTATTATCTTCTTGGGGTTCATTTGTATTATTATCCATTTCACCTTCCTGTGAAGCACTACCCTCGACAGCCTCTTCCTCAGCCTGAGATGTAACCTTACATACAGAACCGATACTGTCATTACGTTTTTCAAGGTCTATAAGTTTTACGCCCTGAGTAGCACGTCCCATAATACGGAAATCTGAAACCTTCACACGGATTGTTATACCCGATTTGTTTATAATCATCAGGTCATTTTCATCAGTCACAGATTTGATTGCAACAAGTGAGCCGGTTTTCTCGGTAATGTTCAATGTCTTGACACCCTTACCACCACGGTTTGTCTTGCGGTAATCCTCAATGTCAGAACGTTTACCATAACCGTTTTCAGAAACCACCATGATAGTTTCCTTTTCAGGGTCCTTAATGCAAATCATTCCTATAACTTCATCCTTTCCGTCCTCATCAAGAGTAATACCACGTACACCGGTAGCAGTACGTCCCATTTCGCGTACAGCACTCTCGTGGAAACGTATAGCACGTCCGTTGCGGTTGGCTATAACAATTTCATTATTGCCGTTAGTCATACGTACTTCTATCACTCTGTCGTCTTCACGGATAGTAATAGCATTTACACCGTTCTGACGTGGACGTGAGTACTGTTCAAGAAGTGTTTTCTTGATTACACCCTGCTTAGTGCAGAACAATACGTAATGGCTGTTGATGAATTCCTTGTCATTAAGGTTCTTGACACGCAAATAAGCTGTTACTGCATCATCAGCATCTATATTCAAAAGATTCTGGATGGCACGTCCCTTTGATGTCTTGTTTCCTTCAGGAATTTCATAAACCTTAAGCCAGTAGCACTTACCTTTCTGTGTAAAGAACAGCATAGTATTGTGCATTGTAGCCGGATAGATATGTTCGATGAAGTCCTCGTCACGTGTTTCACTACCCTTAGAGCCTACACCGCCTCTGTTCTGAGCATGGAAGTCAGCCAATGGAGTACGTTTGATATATCCCAGATGAGATATAGTGATTACCATCTGTTCGTCAGCATAGAAATCTTCCGGATTGAATTCTTCCGAAGCATAAACTATTTCTGAACGACGCTTGTCACCGTACTTTTCCTTAACTTCTATCAATTCGTCCTTGATGACTTTCATACAAAGTTCATCGTTTGAAAGGATTTCCTGATAATAAGCAATCTGCTTCATTATCTCTTCATATTCGGCATGAAGCTGTTCCTGCAAAAGTCCGGTCAACTGACGAAGACGCATTTCTACGATAGCGCGAGCCTGAATTTCGCTGAGTTCAAAACGAGTCATCAAGTTAGTTACAGCCTCGTTAGGAGTTTTTGCCGCACGTATTATTCTGATAACCTCATCAATATTGTCCGAAGCGATGATAAGTCCTTCAAGAATATGTGCACGTTCCTGCGCCTTACGCAAATCGTATTGTGTACGGCGGATAACCACCTCGTGTCTGTGTTCAACGAACAGTCTTATCAGGTCTTTAAGATTAAGAAGACGAGGACGTCCCTTGACAAGAGCAATATTGTTCACACCGAAAGAAGACTGAAGAGCAGTCATCTTAAACAGTTTGTTCAAAACTACACTTGCATTGGCATCACGTTTCACGTCTATAACTATACGCATACCATCACGGTCAGACTCATCGTTCACGTATGATATACCCTCAATCTTCTTCTCGTTTACAAGTGATGCGATATGCTCGATAAGTTCTTTCTTGTTTACGTTATAAGGGATTTCGTTTACGATAATCTTGTCATGATTGGTGTGAGTTTCGATTTCAGTCTTCGCACGCATCACTACACGTCCACGACCTGTCTGATAAGCGTCTCTTACTCCACTTACACCATATATATAACCGCCTGTAGGGAAATCAGGAGCCTTGACATATTGCATCAGACCATCTACATCAATATCATTATTATCAATATATGCGATACAACCATCAATAACTTCAGCCAAATTATGTGGAGCCATATTGGTAGCCATACCAACAGCAATACCAGATGCTCCATTCACCAGCAAGTTAGGGACACGTGTTGGCAGCACTGTAGGTTCTACATCCGAATCATCGTATGTATTCTGATAATCTACCGTTTCCTTTTCAATGTCCTGCATCATATCTTCGCCAATTTTCTTCAATCTGGCCTCTGTATAACGCATTGCCGCAGGACTGTCACCGTCTATAGAACCAAAGTTTCCTTGTCCATCAACCAGTGGATATCTCATGGCCCAATCCTGTGCCATACGAACCAATGCTCCGTACACTGAAGAGTCACCATGAGGGTGGTAATTACCCAAAACATCACCTACTGTTTTTGCCGATTTTCTATAAGGTCTGGAAGAGATATTACCCGCTTTCATCATTCCGTAGAGAATACGGCGATGTACAGGTTTGAAACCATCTCTTACATCAGGGAGGGCGCGCGCCACGATTACCGACATAGAGTAATCGATGTACGACGACTTCATTTCCTCTTCGATGTTAATTTTTATAATTCTGTCTTGTTCTTGCATTTAAACAAATATTAATTATACATCTCTTTCGGTTTACGAAAAACCATGCTAAAGTACTACTTTTAGACGATATACGAAACTTTTTACGTGAAAATGTGTACAAGATTAAACTTTTTTACTCAAATGAGGATAAAACAAGACAATATTTCAGTACTTAAATAATGGCATAGAATTTGTTGGTTGAATTATAAAATGATATATTTGCCAAATATTATGCGGCAGAACACTAAAACTATACATTTTTTATTTATCACACAGAAGAGAGCAAACATAAAGAGATGAATAAAATTTCATATACGAAAGAAGCTACAAACGTCATTATTTACAGCAAGGAAGAGGCTGCCAGAACAGACGCCCCATGCATTATGCCTGAACACATCCTATTAGGAATCATCAGGCACGATGACTGCCATGCAAATACAATAATAAAAAGTCTTTATGCAGATTTAAAAAAAATCAGAGCAGAGCTTGAAGAAGCTATCAGGAATGATCTGAATGAAATAGAACTTACGAAAGTGGAACTAAAGGATTTATATTTCGATGATAAATCAACAAGAATTTTAAGATTATGCCTGCTGGAATCAAAACTACATAATAAAGACGAGATAGGTTCAGAACACATTTTATTGGGAATCATGAAAGAAGAAAAAAATAACGCAGCACAAATATTGATGCAAAACAATATTACTTACGAAAAAATAATAGGCAGAATTTCCGGAGATTCAGATTCTGTCCCTTCTTCAGGGCTTAGTTTCGACGAAAGCGAAGAGGAAGATGACGGAATAGAACGTCGTGACTGGAACAAAGGCTCAGGCAACTTTGGTAATTTTTCAAGAGGGAACAGCGAAAATATTTCTCAGACACAAAAAGAAAAGACCGACAATGGCGACAACAAGCTTCCCTTCCTGAACAAATTCGGCATAGACCTGACTCAGGCTGCATTAAACGGCAAGTTAGATAAGGTTGTAGGACGCGAAAAAGAAATAGAACGTGTAACTCAAATTCTGTGCCGTAGAAAGAAGAACAACCCTGTTCTGATAGGTGAGCCAGGTGTAGGAAAATCAGCTATTGTAGAGGGGCTTGCCACAAGAATAGCAGAAAAGAAAGTACCAAGAATACTGTTTGACAAGATTATAATAATGCTTGACCTGACATCTGTTGTGGCAGGAACAAAATACCGTGGCGAATTCGAAGAAAGAATAACAAAGATCATCAATGAAGCAAAAAGTAATAAAAATGTTATTCTTTTCATTGATGAGATACACACAATAATCGGCGCCGGCTCGGCAGCCGGTTCAATGGACGCAGCAAATATATTAAAACCATCGTTGGCAAGGGGTGAACTGCAATGTATCGGAGCCACAACACTGGACGAATACAGAAAATCAATCGAAAAAGACGGTGCTCTGGAAAGAAGATTCCAGAAAGTCAACGTAGAGCCTACTACTAAGGAAGAAACTCTGCAAATTCTCATGAATATAAAAGAACAGTATGAGGATTACCACAACGTGAGATACACAGACGAGGCGATTAAGACATGTGTAGAATTGACAGACAGATACATTACAGACAGATTTTTCCCAGATAAGGCTATTGATGCCATAGACGAAGCTGGTTCTAGAATTCATCTGATGAACGTTTCTGTTCCTAAAGAAATTGAAGAGCAGGAAAGACTGATAAAAGAGACCAACGAACATAAGAATGAAGCCATCAAACTTCAGAACTATGAATTGGCAGCAGGCCTAAGGGACAAAGAAAAGATGCTTCAGAACCAATTGGAAATAATAAAAAAGGAAGTATACGAGAGATCCAGACAGAACCGTGAAACTGTAAGCAAAGAGAACATCGAAGAAATAGTATCGTTGATGTCTGGTGTTCCATTAAAAAAAGTGGGTAGTACAGAGGCTAACAAGCTAAAACAAATGCAAGAGGCCCTTACTTCAAAAGTTATCGGACAGAACGATGCTGTAGAGAAACTCGTGAAGGCTATTAAACGCAGTCGTGTGGGACTGAAAGACCCGAATAAGCCTATTGGCACATTCTTGTTTACAGGTCCTACTGGAGTAGGTAAAACCCATCTTGCAAAAATTTTAGGCGAAGAGCTTTTCGGTTCTAAAGACTCGCTCATCCGTATTGACATGAGCGAATATATGGAAAAATATGCAGTATCGAGAATGGTTGGAGCACCTCCGGGATATATCGGATATGATGAGGGTGGACAACTTACAGAAAAAGTAAGACGCAAGCCTTATTCAATCGTACTACTGGATGAAATAGAAAAAGCCCATCACGACGTGTTCAACTTCCTTCTACAGATAATGGACGAAGGAAGACTGACCGACAGCACAGGCCGAACAGTAGATTTCAAGAATACTGTAATAATAATGACATCGAACGTGGGAAGCCGACAGCTGAAAGAATTCGGCAAAGGAATAGGCTTCAATGCTATCTCACGTAAAGATGACGAAGAACATTCTAACGACATAATCAGAAAAGCGCTCGAAAAGACTTTTGCCCCTGAGTTTATCAACCGTCTGGACGACATAATTCCATTCAAACAGCTTAACCATGATGATTTGGTCAAAATAACGGAAATAGAACTCAACGGACTGTTAGGCAGAATCAGCAATCTTGGTTACAATATTTCGATAACAGAAAGAGCCAAAAACCTGATAGCCAGAAAGGGTGAAGACACTCAGTATGGTGCCCGCCCTATCAAGAGAGCCATTCAGAACAATATAGAAGATAAACTGGCCGAATATCTGGTAGAAACGGAATTAAGCGAAGGATGCCGTATATCCGTAGATACTGATCAGGAAGAAAAAGAAATAGTAATAAAAACCGGCGAATAAACACTGCCTACAAACAAAAAACTCTCTGTCATTCAAAACATACGAAATGACAGAGAGTTTTCATTTATGCCTCAAACGATAAAATCATCTTACGGCAATACATTCGATTTCTACCAAAGCGCCTTTAGGCAAAGCCTTGACTGCCACTGCAGAACGAGCAGGATATGCTCCTTCAAAATATTTTGCATAAACTTCGTTCATTTCTGCAAACATTGACATATCTGCAAGGAAAACAGTTGTCTTAACCACATTAGCAGTAGTCAAACCAGCCTCAGCCAACACATTCTTGATATTTTCGAACACCTGTGTAGTCTGTTCAACAATACCACCCTCTACGAATGCACCTGTAGCGGGATTGACAGGAATCTGACCTGACATGAAAACCATACCGTTAGCTTCTATAGCCTGGCTGTACGGACCTATAGCAGCAGGCGCCTTTTCTGTAAAAATAACTTTCTTCATAAATGTTTCTGATATTAATAATATTTTTCGCACGCTAAATTAACACAAAATCCTGATTTTATCATTGTATAAACGCAAAAAACAGACAAAAACTTTGCAAACAAAATAAAAATATGTACTTTTGTACTCAGATAGCACAGCATCAATGAAATGCTTTAACACGCTACAATTCCCTAATAAAAAATCAAACAATCTTTTAGTAAGTTACATAGGCATTATAGTTTTTTTGATGTATACACACTTGAAGTGTATATTGAGCAAAAGCACTATAAGCTTTATTTTGGATATAATATTACTATAATATAACATTTTATACACACACTTATATGTATAATATCATACAATTAAATGAAAAAGACCTGTCTGAATTGCAAGAAATAGCCAAAGAGTTGGGTCTGAAGAAAACTAATGCACTCAAGAAAGAAGAGCTCGTCTATAAAATTCTTGATGAACAAGCTATAAAAAGTGCATCTCTAAAAGCAAGTACAGACAAAACGAGTGACGCAAAAACAAAGAAAAGGACAAGAATCAGCGTCAAAAAAGACGGCGACAAAGTTTATACAGCAACAAAAGACAAAGCATTGAAACTTGAAGCCAACACGCCTTCAGTACAGACAAGAGACATATCTAAAGAAAAGACTGAAGAAAAAAAAGAAATCTCTATCGAAGCAGAAACATCGCCTGCTACTGTTAACGAAGAAAAACCTAAAGCTAAAAGAGGAAGAAAACCTGGCACAAAGAATAAAGCAAAACAGGATAAAAGCGATAATACAAACAATACAAAGACAGATAACAATACAGAAACAGAAAATAGCGTAAACTCAAATATTGACACTGAAGAAAAGAGAGAGATTCCTGTACCTGTATTTATGGATGACGACATGGAGCTCCCTCCTTTGGATCTGAATAGTGGGGATGACTTTATTCCTATAGAAGATCTTCCTTCTGAGAAATTTGAAATTCCTTCTGAATTGCTCGGAAAATTCGAAGCCACAAAAGTGGAACCACCTGTTATGCCTCAGAACGACAATAAGTTCCAGCAAAAGCAGAAAAAGAACAATAAGAAACAGCAGCAAAACAAGGCTCAAAACAACAAACAGCAGCAGAACAAACAGCAACAAAACAAGCAACAAACAGAGCCTGCCGTACAACAGAACTCGCTGCCTGCCGTACAACAGATTAAATTACCTGCTCCTGAATCTCAGCAGAATATAGAAGAAACAGCTCAACAGATACAGGAACCGGAACCTCAGCAACCAGCCAAACCGGTTGAAAAAATATACGATTTCGAAGACATAATCTCAGGTTCAGGAGTACTTGAAATCATGCCTGACGGTTATGGATTCCTACGCTCATCAGACTATAATTACCTTTCTTCACCAGACGACATATACGTATCTCAGTCGCAAATAAAGACATACAGCCTTAAGACCGGCGACGTGGTAGAAGGCACAATCCGTCCTGCAAAAGAAGGTGAAAAATATTTCCCACTTGTAAAAGTAAACAAGATAAACGGTGCCGACCCTGCATTGGTACGCGACCGTATACCATTCGATCATCTGACACCATTGTTTCCGGATGAGAAATTCAAGCTATGCAAAGGCTATAATGACAATCTGTCAGCACGCGTAGTCGACATGTTCTCTCCTATCGGTAAAGGTCAGCGTGCACTTATCGTGGCACAGCCTAAGACCGGTAAGACTATCCTCATGAAGGATATTGCAAACGCTATTGCCGAAAATCATCCTGAAGTATACATGATAATGCTTCTCATCGACGAACGTCCAGAAGAAGTTACAGACATGGCACGCAGTGTTAAAGCCGAAGTGATTGCTTCTACTTTCGACGAACCGGCAGAACGCCACGTGAAAATTGCGGGTATAGTACTGGAAAAGGCTAAACGTATGGTGGAAAGTGGTCACGATGTAGTAATATTCCTCGACTCTATCACACGCCTTGCACGTGCATACAACACTGTTTCGCCTGCATCTGGTAAAGTGTTATCGGGTGGTGTCGACGCAAACGCGCTCCACAAGCCAAAACGATTCTTCGGAGCTGCACGTAATATCGAAGGCGGCGGTTCGCTTACTATTATTGCGACAGCTCTTATCGATACAGGTTCCAAGATGGATGAAGTAATATTCGAAGAATTCAAGGGTACAGGTAACATGGAATTGCAGCTTGACAGAAACTTGAGCAACAAGCGTATATTCCCTGCAGTTAACATTGTGGCATCAAGTACACGACGCGACGACCTGCTGCTTGACAAGACTACTCTTGACAGAATGTGGATTCTGCGCAAATATTTATCAGATATGAATCCTGTTGAAGCAATGGATTTTGTAAAAGACAGACTTGAAAAGACTAAAGACAACGAAGAATTCCTGCTAAGCATGAATTCATAATCGAAAAAAAATAAAACATAAAAAACAGCCATATCGCAGTGTTTCAAAAACCAAAGCGATATGGCTGTTTTTTTAATTCCTTATTAATCAGAAAGGCAAATCGTCCTTATCGTCAGTAGCCGAGAAGTCAGCAGGAGGTACAGGAGCCGATGACACAGGAGGGAAAGAATAATCAGCCGGTTGAGGCTGCATACCTGCATTCTGCGAAGGTCTTTCCACCTTCCATGCTCTAATACTGTTAAACCATCTACCCTGCCATTCGCGGGCATCTATATCGAACGAAACTGTAAGTTCTTCACCTGCCTGTATGTTGAACTGCTGGATTTTATCTTCACCAAACACATCAAAACACATCTTACGAGGATACTGCTCATTAGTTTCCAAAACATATTCCTGAACCTTCCAGTTATTTCCTGATTTCGACACACCACCGCGCGGCTCAAGAACTGCTATAATTCTTCCTGTTATTTCCATAATTATTTTCTATTTGATTTTAGGTCACGAAATTAATCTTTTCCTAAGAAGTGAACTAATTTTTCACAACATTTTTTATCTACATAAGGGTATTTTATCAATCAATTACTTTAGTCGAACAATCTTTTTTTGTAACTTTGGCATTCGATTATTTAACTCTTTAAGAGTAAACACATTTGAACTGAAATAATAATTAAAAACAATTTAATATAACATCAATCATGAGATTTTTAGTTTCAAGCACAACATTATTCAGCCATTTACAGGCTATCAGCCGTGTTATCAATTCAAAAAATTCTCTTCCTATTCTGGACTGTATCCTGATAGAGCTTAACGATGGGACAATTACTATGACAGCTTCAGACAGCGAAACTACTCTGTCTACTAGCATCGAAGTAAGCGAATACGAAGGTGAAGGACGTTTTGCCATTTCATCTAAAACTATCCTCGAGGCCCTGAAAGAAAATCCTGAACAGCCATTGAATTTCAATATCAATACAGAGACAATGGAAATTACAGTGAAATATCCAAATGGTAAATACAGCATGATGGCACAGAATGGTGACGAATATCCTCTACCAAAACAAATGGGAAGTGAGGTAGTTAACCTGACAATGGCTGCCGACGTTATGCTTACAGGAATCAACAGATGTATCTTCGCTACGGCAGATGATGAACTACGCCCTGTCATGAATGGTATTTATTTTGATATCAGCCAGCAAGATGTTACACTTGTCTCTTCAGACGGCCATAAACTGGTACGCAACAAGTCATTCGCTTCAACTGGAAATGAAAAGGCAGCTTTCATCCTTCCCAAAAAGCCTTCGAACATACTTAAGAACTTGCTTCCTAAGGAACAAGGTGACGTACAGATTTGTTTCGACGATAAGAACGCAATGTTCACAATGGAAAACTACCAGATGACTTGCCGCCTAATTGAAGGACGTTATCCTAACTATAACTCTGTTATTCCACAAAACAATCCTCATAAGGCTGTAGTTGACCGTGCTATCTTCATCAGCGCTCTGAAGAGAGTGTCTGTATTTTCTTCTCAGGCAAGCAGTTTGATTAAACTCAGTCTGAAAGAAAACAGCATGACTATTTCAGCTCAGGATATAGACTTTTCCACTTCTGCTGAAGAGACTCTCACTTGTCAGTATGACGGAAAAGACATGAGCATAGGTTTCAAGTCGTCTTTTCTAATCGACATTCTGAATAATATTTCATCTCAGAATGTAATTATAGAATTGGCAGACCCTTCAAGAGCCGGACTTATCGTTCCTGAAGAACAGGAAGAAAACGAAGACCTGCTAATGCTACTCATGCCAATGATGCTTAACGATTAATATTTTTATAATGAAACTAAATCTTAAAAACCCTATAGTTTTCTTCGATCTGGAAACTACAGGTACAAATATAACAAGCGACAGGATAGTGGAAATCTGCTATCTGAAAGTTTATCCTAACGGAAACGAAGAAAGCAAAACAATGAGAATAAATCCGGAGATGCATATTCCGGAAGCATCAACAGCCATCCACGGTATAACCGATGAAGATGTGGCAGATTGCCCTACTTTCAAGGAAGTTGCTACTAACATAGCAAAAGACTTTGAGGGTGCTGATATTGCCGGATTTAATTCAAACAGATTTGATGTCCCTGTTCTTGTAGAAGAATTCCTAAGAGCTGGCATAGATCTCGACCTGACTAAAAGAAAGTTCGTAGATGTACAGGTTATTTACCACAAGTTGGAACAGCGAACTCTGTCAGCTGCATACAAATTCTATTGTGGGAAAAATCTGGAAGATGCTCATACAGCAGAAGCTGACACCAGAGCAACATACGAAGTTCTTAAGGCACAGTTGGATATGTATCAGGACACTCTTCAGAATGACATTAACTTTCTGTCGGAATATTCAAGTTATTCAAAGAACGTGGACTTTGCAGGAAGAATAGTTTATGATGACAACGGAGTGGAAGTATTCAATTTCGGTAAGTATAAAGGAATGCCGGTAGCCGAAGTAATGAAGAAAGACATTGGATATTACGGTTGGATTATGAACGGTGATTTCGCGTTGAACACAAAGAACGTACTTACAAAAATCAGATTGAGAGAAACCGGAATGTTAAAATGAGACATTTATGATGAAAGGTAAAAAAATAGTACTTGGTATCACAGGAAGTATTGCCGCATACAAGGCGGCAGTACTTGCCAGAGCCTTAATAAAGAAGGGTGCCGAAGTACAAATCGTTATAACTCCAGCAGGGAAAGAGTTCATCACACCACTCACACTATCCACAATAACCAGCAAACCGGTTATCAGCGAGTTCTTCG
This sequence comes from uncultured Bacteroides sp., assembly GCF_937912035.1. Taxonomy (GTDB): domain Bacteria; phylum Bacteroidota; class Bacteroidia; order Bacteroidales; family Bacteroidaceae; genus Phocaeicola. The sequence continues at coordinate 41,591 of NZ_CALDPF010000040.1, read as the reverse complement.
CTCGCAGAGATGGAACGTGGCACAGTCACGTAGATTTAGGACTGTGGGCTGATGCAATGTTAATAGCTCCAGCCACTGCATCTACTATAGGGAAAATGGCAAACGGCATTGCCGACAATATGCTTATCACTACATATCTGTCAATGAAAGCACCGGTATTCGTGGCACCGGCAATGGACCTTGACATGTTTGCACACCCTTCAACACAAAAAAATCTTGACACGCTGAGGTCATACGGAAATATTATCATCGAGCCGGGCGAAGGCGAACTGGCAAGTCACCTTGTAGGTAAAGGAAGAATGGAAGAGCCGGAAAACATCGTTGCTGTACTGGAGGATTTCTTCGCAAAAAAGTCAGATCTCGCTGGAAAGAAGGTAATGATTACCGCTGGTCCTACTTATGAAAAGATTGACCCTGTAAGATTTATTGGTAATTATTCTTCCGGGAAAATGGGTTACGCTCTGGCTGAATGCTGTGCAGAGAGAGGCGCCGAAGTTACCCTTATTAGCGGACCTGTGAGTATTATTGCAAAGCATCCTAATATCAAAACAGTCAGTGTGGAAAGTGCTGAAGAAATGTATCAGGCAGCTACAAGCGAGTTCGATTCAAGCGATGCAGCTATCTTGTGTGCGGCAGTAGCTGACTTCACTCCTGAAGTAAAAGCTGAACAAAAAATCAAGCGCGAAAAAGACGATCTGATTATTAAACTGAAACCTACAAAGGACATAGCCGCTGCACTGGGAAAACTCAAGAAAGGCCATCAAGTGATGGTGGGATTCGCTCTTGAAACTAATGACGAGGTGGAACATGCCAAAGACAAGCTGGAAAGGAAGAATCTTGATTTCATCGTTCTCAACTCACTGAACGATAATGGAGCGGGTTTCAGATACGATACCAACAAGATAACTATTATCGATAAAGAGAATGTCATAGAGTTTCCGCTCAAGAACAAAAAAGAAGTGGCAACTGACATAATTAACCATTTGGCAGAAATATTATAAATATGCTACAATCTATATTCATCCAGAACTACGCACTTATAGATAAACTGGACATTGCATTCGAACCAGGTTTTTCCGTAATCACTGGTGAGACAGGAGCCGGAAAATCAATCATCCTCGGTGCTATCGGACTTCTGCTAGGACAAAGAGCAGATGTAAAGGCTATACGTAACGGAGCTACTAAATGTATCGTAGAAGCCAAGTTCAGCATATCATCATACGGCATGGAGGAATTCTTCAAGGCTAACGACATAGAATACGACAGTGAGGAATGCATCATCCGCCGCGAAGTAAACATCAACGGTAAGAGCAGGGCTTTCATAAATGATACTCCTGCATCGCTGTCGCAGATGAAAGTGCTTGGAGAGAAGCTGATTGACGTACACAGCCAGCACCAGAACCTATTAATAAACAAGGAAGGTTTTCAGCTGAACATTCTAGATATTCTTGCACAGGACACCAAAGAACTGACTGATTATCAGAACGAATACAATGAATACAGAAAGGTAAGCCGTGAATTGGATGAATGTATCAGACAAGCTGAAGAAACAAGAAAGGAAGAAGATTACATCCGGTTCCAACTCCAACAGCTTGATGAGGCAGAACTGAAAGAAGGTGAAGTAGCAGAATTAGAGCAGGAAGCAGAAACACTTTCTCATGCTGAAGACATTAAGGCAGGACTTTACCGATCGGCACAAAATATAGGAGGTGACGAAGGAGGATGTCTGACACTGATAAAAGACAGCATAAATACTTTGCAAACAGTTTGCAAAGTATTTGCAAAAGCCAATGAGTGGAAAGAAAGACTTGAAAGCTGCTACATAGAGATTAAGGATATCTCACACGATATGGACGATGCCCAAGAAGCTATTGAGTTCAATCCTTCAAGGCTTGATTTCGTCAATTCGCGTCTAAACATGATATACTCGATGATGCAAAAACACCATGTCAAGACAGATGCAGAACTTATTGAGATAGCAGAAAACTACAGACAGCAACTCGACATGATAACATCATCAGACGAACGAATTTCTGAGTTAGAAAGCAAAAAACAGAAACTGTATGACAGCGTGCTCCGTAAAGCAGATATACTGACGGCCTTACGTACTGAAAGTGCAGGCAAAATCCAGTCACAGATGAAATCTCTGCTTATACCGCTTGGAATGCCCAACGTGAAGTTTGCCGTAGAGATCTGCAAAAAAAAGGAACCTGATATAAACGGACTGGATGCCGTAAACTTCTTGTTCTCTGCCAACAAAAACGGGACTTTGCAGAATGTGGCTTCCATAGCATCTGGCGGTGAAATTGCCAGAGTAATGCTTTCGCTGAAAGCCATGATAGCCGGGGCAGTAAAACTGCCTACAATAATATTTGATGAAATAGATACTGGTGTATCTGGATCAATTGCTGAAAAGATGGCTCTGATAATGCAGGATATGGGACGACAGAACAGACAGGTTCTTAGCATCACACACCTGCCACAGATAGCAGCTAGAGGCAATGCACACTACAAAGTCTATAAAGAAGACAACGAAACCGGAACGAACAGCCACATAATACGCCTTACAGATGAAGAACGTATAGACGAAATAGCTAATATGCTAAGCGGTTCTACTATGACTGAGGCAGCAAGAAACAATGCAAGGTCTTTACTTGGACTTTAATTCATTACAAATAAAAAATTTAGAAAATAGATATGATAGAAAAAAATGAAATGATATTCGGTGTAAGAGCCGTAATTGAAGCAATACAGGCAGGAAAAGAAATTGACAAAGTTCTGGTGAAGAAAGATATCCAAAGCGACTTGTCGAAAGAACTTTTTGCTGCATTGAAAGACACCCAGATACCAGTACAGCGTGTTCCTGTTGAAAGAATCAACAAAATTACACGCAAGAATCATCAGGGGGTAGTGGCTTTCATCTCTCCAATCACATATCAAAGAACAGAAGATATCGTACCGTTCCTGTTTGAACAGGGTAAAAACCCACTGATAATACTTCTTGACGGACTGACTGATGTTCGTAACTTCGGTGCGATAGCGCGTACATGCGAATGTGCCGGCGTAGATGCCATCATCATACCTTCGAAAAACAGTGTAAGCGTAAATGCAGATGCCATCAAGACTTCTGCTGGAGCACTCCATACAATACCTGTTTGTCGTGAAAGCAATATCACAAGCACTATCAAATTCCTTAAAGACAGTGGTTTCAGCATTGTGGCAGCCACAGAAAAAGGTGATTATGACTATACTAAAGGCGACTATACAAAACCCACTTGTATAATAATGGGAGCAGAAGATACAGGAGTACCATACGAACATCTTGCTCTCTGCGACGAATGGATTAAAATTCCTCTTTTCGGTACAATAGAATCACTCAATGTATCTGTAGCAGCAGGAATCCTTATATACGAAGCGATCAAACAGCGTGGTTTCTCCACTGAAGAATAATAATATCTGACTATATCATGAGAAAAACAATATTTATAACACTCTGCGCATTAAGTATAAACGGCTTATGGGCGCAAGAATTACCCAAATGGGCAAAGAAGGCCAGAAAAGCTGTTTTCTCTGTCATCACATACAATGCAGACAACAAGATACTAAACACAGGAAACGGTTTTTACATTGATTCGGAAGGAACAGGAGTTTCCGACTACAGTTTATTCAAAGGCGCTCACAGAGCGGTAGTTGTTACAGCCGACGGTAAGGAACTGCCGGTAACACTTATTTTGGGAGCAAATGATATGTACGACGTGGTGCGCTTCAAAACTGAAACCACAAAAAAGCAGGAATCTCTCCTGGCCGCTGCAAATCCGGGAAAAGCCAATGACAATGTATTTGTAATGCCATATTCCACACAGAACTCTGTAAACGGAATTGCAGGAACTATACAGAATATCGACTCCATAGGTAACAATTCTTTCTACTACACCCTCTCCATGAGTACAGGTGCAAAAGACGTCAGCTGTCCTGTCATGAATGAGAACGGAAAAGTGATAGGCATGATTCAAAGAAATTCTGACAGCGAAGACCAGAAAAGTTATGCTCTTGGAATAAATTTTGCAAAAAGTCTGTCAATAAACGCTCTCTCAGGCAGCGATACTACACTGAAATCTATCAAGATAAAAAAAGGACTTCCAGAAGATGAATCTCAGGCGCTGGTGTTTCTCTACATGATGTCGTCACAACTAGATGCTGATGAATATCTTTCCATACTCAACGATTTCATCAATATGTATCCGAATAATATGGAAGGCTACCTCAGACGCGCAACATATTATATGGACAAGAGCTCGGATGAATTCGTAAACAATGTAGAAGATGATCTTAAGAGAACTACAGACGTAGCAGAAAACAAGGCCGAAGCACATTACGGAATAGCAAAACTGATATACAACTACTGTATCAGCGATGCTAAAAAGCCAGAGAAAGCTGAGTGGACTTTGAATAGAGCATTAGATGAAATCAATAAGGCTATTACTGTTTCAGGCGAAGGACTGTACTATCAAGTACAGGGAGATATTTATTTCGCAATGCAAGATTACAGTAATGCTGCTACGGCTTACGAAAATGTATGCAAGACTCAATTAGCATCGGCTTCTGCATTCTATGCTGCTGCCAAAGCCAAAGAAATGGTGGAAGGTACAGACAAGAAAGAAATTATTGCCCTAATGGACAGCGCCATTACATACTACAACACACCGTATGGAAAAGATGCAGCTCCGTATCTCTTCGAACGTGCGCGCATAAAGTCCGAAGCAAAAATGTATCGCGAAGCTGTAATAGACTACAATGCTTTCTATGATGCGATGTTGGGTCAGGTTTCAGCAGAGTTTTACGTAATACGCCAGCAGGCAGAAATGCAGTGCCGCATGTACCAGCAAGCAATAAACGACATTAACAAGGCGGTAGAACTTGAACCTAATAATACGGGATATTGGATTGAAAAAGGAAGCATACACATCCGCCTAAACCAAAATGACGAAGCCATTGCAGCTTTGGAAAAAGCGATTTCACTTGATCCAAAGAATGCCGATGCATACCGCATGCTTGGTTATTGCCAGATAAAAGGTAAAGACAAAAAGAAGGGACTGGAAAACCTAAACAAAGCCAAAGAACTTGGAGATACAGTTGCAGAAGACCTGATTAAGAAATACGGGAAATAACAGACAGTAAGTCATGAATCTAATGTATATAAACTGGAATCCTGATCCGATAATCTTCACATTGGGTGGATTCAGTCTCAGATGGTACAGTGTATTTTGGGTTATAGCAATTGCGTCAGCCAGCATCGTGGTGCACAATATTTTCAAAAAGAGAAATATGTCTGAGGATGACTACAACAAGCTGTTTGTCTATTCATTCCTCGGCATATTCATCGGAGCCCGTCTGGGACACTGCCTGTTCTACGACTTTGCATATTATTCCGACCATCTTCTGGAAATAGTTCTACCAGTAAAATTCTTTCCGGACGGCAGCTGGAAATTCACCGGATATGCAGGCTTGGCAAGCCACGGAGGAACTATGGGACTCATGCTGACTCTATATCTTTTCTGCAAAAAAACAAAGATTACCTACATGCAGATACTTGATATAATAGCTATGGCAGCACCTTTGGCAGCAGGTTTCATCAGAATAGCCAATCTGATGAACTCGGAAATTATAGGTATGCCTACTTCACTTCCGTTCGCTTTCATATTCGAGCATGTAGACAGTCAACCAAGGCATCCGGCACAGTTATATGAGGCAATAACATACTTCATCATCTTTGGAATAATGTGGTACGTACAGAATAAGGTGAAATCCTACAGGGATGGACTTTACTTTGGAATATGCATATTCTCAATATTCACATTCCGCTTCTTTGTGGAATTCATAAAAGAAAGACAGGTAGATTTTGAGAACCACATGATGATAGATATGGGACAGGTTTTGAGCATTCCGTTCATTATCCTTGGCCTATATTTCATAATTAGAGGATTGAAGAAACCGGCTGTAGAATAAAAAGTATATATCATCTTACATACGAAAGGGGTGAAACCGAAACAAATCGATTTCGCCCCTTTAATATTTTCCTATATAATGAAAGCTACTGCTTCTTCATCTCGAACCCAAGCAAAAGACCGTCATACTGGGACAATACAGTATTCAGAGTACTGATAGTAGCATTCGATGATTTTCCTGCGACTGCACCAGTCACAGTCTGCGCCAATGACATAAGCTTGTCCGCCTTGAAAAGCAGACTCATCGTGCCACCGTTCAGAAGTGAAGTTGATACCTGAGCAGTCATCTTCAGACCAATCTTGGTCTTCAATGTCACTTCTTTAGTATCCTTATTGTAACTGTAAGTGCCGTTAACAGTACGTCCTGCCACAGTAGATGTATAAGTACTGTCAGCATTGAACACATATACAGTATTTTCATTAAATCCAAGTTTGGACAAATAATTGCTCATCTGTTCCTCAACTTTTTTTGCTGCAACTTCGCCACCAGCTTTCGACAGAAGGTCATCACTCTGAAACTTACAATCAGGAGCAGTGTATTTCCAAGTTCCTACAATAGAAACACTTTCATTCACTTTGGAAACAGTTTCTTCCACCTTGTTCACTACCCCACCGAGCACAGACTTCCAGTCCTGTGCAGATACTGCTGTACTTACAGTAAGTATCAAACCTGTCAGAAGAAATCTACCAGTCATAATCAGCAAGCTTTAAAACTCATATCAAGTCCCTTAACAGAATGTGTCAGGGCACCTACAGAAATAAAATCAACTCCACATTCAGCATAATCGCGAAGAGTGTCGAAAGTAATACCTCCTGAAGATTCTGTCTCATATCTGCCGGCAACCATCTCTACAGCCTTACGTGTGTTTTCAGGAGTAAAGTTGTCGAGCATGATACGGTCTACACCACCAAGGTCGAGTACCTGCTGAAGTTCATCGAAGTTACGAACCTCTATTTCAATCTTCAAGTCCTTGCCCTTAGCCTTGCAATATTCCTTAGCACGGTTGATAGCCTTGTCGATACCTCCGGCAAAATCCACATGATTGTCCTTCAAGAGAATCATATCGAACAAGCCGATACGATGGTTCACGCCACCACCAATCTTCACAGCCATCTTTTCCAGAATACGCATACCCGGAGTAGTCTTTCTTGTGTCAAGCACGCGAGTCTTAGTACCTTCCAGACGTTTCACATACTTGTTTGTCATAGTAGCAATACCGCTCATACGCTGCATGATGTTCAGCATCAGACGCTCTGTCTGAAGCAAAGACTGAATCTTTCCTTCCACTACCATAGCAACATCACCCGGCTTAACGTGTGCTCCATCGTTGATGAAAACCTCAACCTTCATAGTTGGATCGAAACGGTTGAACACTTCCTTTGCTATTTCGATACCTGCCAGAATACCTTCTTCCTTGATAAGAAGTTTTGACTTACCCATTGCATCAGCAGGGATACATGAGAGTGTTGTATGGTCACCGTCGCCTATATCTTCAGCGAAAGACAGGTCTATCAGGCGGTCTATCAAATCTTTTACTACTTTTTCGTCCATAATGTTACAGATTTATTGAATTATAATGCAAAGATAGCGAAAGTTGAATGCAGAAAAACAAGTTTACTTGTTTTTTTTGCTGAGACGCATCCTATCTTATGAAAAGGTATAGATTATTCGTATCTTTGCAAAGCCGTAATTTATAAAAACAGAAAACGAATATGAAATTTATATTACTTGTAGTAGGCAAGACAGTGGAAAAACACTACATCACTGCAATAAACGACTATGTGGAGAGAACCAAACACTATACTTCGTTCGATATGGAGGTAATCCCCGAACTGAAGAACACCAAGAGCCTGAGCATGGAGCAGCAGAAGGAGAAGGAAGGAGAACTGATTCTGAAAGCCATACAGCCGGGCGACGTGGTGGTACTGCTGGATGAACACGGGAAGGAATTCCGCTCCATAGAATTTGCCGACTGGGTTGAGAAAAAAATGCACACCGTAAATAAGCGTCTGGTATTCATCATAGGTGGTCCTTACGGATTTGCCCCGTCAGTATATGCGGCTGCACAAGAAAAGATATCTCTGTCGAAGATGACATTCTCACATCAAATGATACGCCTAATCTTCGTAGAGCAGCTATACAGGGCTATGACGATTCTTAACAATGGCCCTTATCATCACGAGTAATTCACATCAATTATATGTTACATTAATTTTAAACGGTGTTTAAATAGCTCTTAAATACTATTTAAACACCGTTTAAACTGATTGAAGATCTAACTCATACCCTCTGTTGAATCATCAGTATTTTTATCTCAAGCGAAGAATATCACCAACTTCTGGAGCTGGAGCATCTTCATCCATTTTATTCATCTTATAAAGGTATTTCAACTTTATTCCGAACATCTGCGATATGGAATACATAGAATCTCCCGCTTTTACAACATATACTATATGGTCCTTGGTTGCCTTCTTACGTTTCTCTTCCAGATAAATAACCTCTCCACCACGGAATACGTAGTCCTTAGGCAGTTCATTATACTTTCGGAGTTTGCGGCTACTGATATCAAACTCATAGCCCAGTGACTTGAAAGAATCTCCCTTACGTGCGACAATATACAGCATCTCGTTTGCCAAATAAGGCTGATGTGGATTAGGTACCTTTTCCACCCATTCCAAACCACCTTTACGATCGTATTGGTCAAGATCATACAGTTCAATAATATCAATCAGTCTGTCAGCATATTTAGGATCTGTAGCATATCCGGCCTTCTTCAATCCTCGTGCCCAACCCTTGTAATCTGTTATTTTCAATCGGAAAAGGAAAGCATACCTGGCTCCAGTACGCAGAAATTTTGAATGATCTTCATACGAATCTTTGGCATGCCTATATGCACGGAAACACTCGTTGCGTCGGTCATCATCATGGCGTACAGTACGTCCATCCCATGATCGACCACATTTTATACCAAAATGATTATTCGATTTCCTGGCCAAAGTACTCCTTCCCGCCCCCGATTCAAGCAATCCCTGAGCCAAAGTAATGCTGGCAGGAATACGATACTTTTTCATTTCATCAACCGCTATTCCCCTATACTTCCTTATATAGTCCTCATAAGCCTGATTCCTCTTTTGTGCTGACACCGTAACAGAAAGTCCGGTAATGAATATAAAAATTAATGCAAGATATTTTTTCATTGTCTTTAATATTGAAAAGCAGTTACAAACATACTGAAAAAATATGACTTAAACTGTAGCCAATAAGATGTTTTTTCGTTCATTCGGACTCTTGACAATAAAATTATTGTCCAAAGATTTGATATATTGGAAGAAATAACAGCCCTGATTTGGAGTAACACGCTCGTGTTACGGGCGGAACACCAACGTGTAACGCGCGCAACACGTTCGTGTAACGAGTGTAACACGTACGTGTTACGGTAAATCACCATAGACGTTTATAATTAGGAAACTATACATTTATATTTTGAACTCAGGTTATATTATGGGATATCAATAAGTTTATGTGTCTGAAGGCTAAGTCGCCACTGTGGATGTTCCTTGATGTAAGATATTACATCATTGGTGTTTTGTCCTGAGCATGGTTGCAGGAAGAAATGCCTTGCTGGCAGTTTCAGATATTCATACACATCCTGACCTACATATACCACTTTCACTTCATCAATACGTGATACTTTAAGTATGGCACCCTCCTTGGGAGAACAGGTAACCCAGTCAATATCCTCCGGCAAAATACAAGTGCCATTAGTTTCTATAGAAATATATTTCCCTGCCGCATGTAAAGCAGCTGTAAGCTTGTTGTCAATCCAAAGTCCTGGTTCTCCACCAGTAAGAATCACCATCCGGCATGGATATTTGCATACTTCCGCTATAATTTCATCATCCGACATCATCCGACCTTCTTCATGCTGTGTATCGCAAAAATCGCATTTCAAGTTACATCCCGAGAAACGGACAAAAACAGCAGGAGTTCCCGTATGAAACCCTTCACCCTGCAAGCTGTAGAAAATCTCGTTAATCTTTCTCATAGATAGCCGTATTACCTTCCGATTCTTTTACTTCTACCCTGAAACAATGAGGAACCTGACAGCAAACCCAGTATGCAATATTTTCTGCCGTAGGATTAAAAGGCAGTACATCATTCAAGTTATTATGGTCAAGCTGTTTTTCCACGGCATGCTTTATGTGAGTAAAATCTACCACCATACCGTTTTCGTCAAGCTCTTTCGAACGGCAATAAACGGTTATAATCCAGTTGTGACCATGAAGCTTCTCGCATTTGCTCTGGTAAGACAGCTGTAGCGAGTGTGAGGCTGAAATTTCCATCCTTTTAATTACTGTGTACATAGTTGATACGTTAATTAGATTAATACAAATTTGCTCCTGCTTAATGTCACCTCGGCAGTTATATCGTCGCAAAGATAAAAAATATCCAAAGAAATTTTATTATAACAGATTAGTACATTGGTAATTTTTTATTATCACTTTACCTCATACCTCACCTGATACCGCCTGTAAAATATCACAGCCAGTATGAAACCTACCATAGCAAACGGCATTCCTACAAGAGCCGCATACTGGAAGCCGTTAGTAACCGCAAGGCCTCCTGCGTATGCTCCCACGGCATTACCGAAATTGAATGCTATCTGGATGCATGCACCTCCAAGCATCTCTCCTCCCGGTGCCACTCGTATTATCAACAACTGTTCTGGACTAGATACAGCAAAAAGTCCGGCTGTACATAGAAACATAAGAGAAACAGAAAGCCAAGGATTTGATGATAAAAAGAAGATAGCCAGCAATATTAGACATATACCACCCTGGGCAATCATCAACACCCGTCCCGGAGTATAACGGTCAGACATTCGTCCGCTAATGAGATTTCCCACTACCATACCAAATCCGGCAAGTACCATAAGTGCCGTCATACTACTTTCCGAAAAACCAGAAACATTAGTCAGAAGCGGACTGATATAGCTGTACCAGCAGAACACACCGCCATTTCCCAAAGCTGTGGCACCTAGAATAAGCCACGGAGCCGGAGTGCGAAGAAACCGGAACTGCCCCTTAAAACCTATATCCTGCAAGCCTTCTACCACTGGAACCCAACGCCATATATAATAGAAAACAATTATTCCCCAAAGACCGACAAAAAGGAATGTGGAACGCCACGAAATAAGATGGCTCAATGACGTACCCAACGGTACACCAAACAAATTCGCAACAGTCATTCCTGCTATCATAATAGAAACTGCCTCTGAACTTTTTCCTTTATCTGCGAGCTTTGATGCCACAATAGAAGCCACACCGAAATAAGCTCCATGAGGCAAACCTGAGATGAAACGACCGATCATCATTACCCAGTAATTCGGTGCCATAGATGCACAAAGATTTCCCACAACTATGAGCGAAACAAGTACCATAAGCAGATGTTTAAGCGATTTCTTTCGCGCAAGAACCAATACAGGCGCACCAAAACATACACCAAGTGCGTATGCAGATATAAGATGACCTGCCTCGGATATGCTTATTCCAAAATCAGAAGCTACATACGGCAAAATACCCATCATGGCAAACTCAGCCATACCTAATGCCAAAGTACCGAAGGCCAGTGCTATAAGACTCTTTTTCATAATTCTATATCTATTTGTTAATCTATTAATATTTTTGTGTTGAAAATTTTTGTGCAAATTTACATTTTATGTTTTACAACATAAGAATATTTTATAATTGTTTTTTATACAATTATTCTTAAATAATAGCACTATAGGTGATTTTTCAGTATCTTTGAGCGAGAAGCAAGAATTAATCTACTTGCAGAGCAACTAAAGATTAAATACTATTGAATATGGAACATGATATTGTAATTTTAAATTTTTCTGATGTCTATACAGAAGAATCATTTTACAAGAATGAGAAAATAAAATGGATAAACTGTACCGACATATCAGGAGCAAACTGCTTTTGTGACAATGAGGCATCAGAAGAAATACGAAAACGTATAATGGATCTGCCTCCGCAAGGAATTCATTTCATAGATTCAGGAAATTATCATTATATATCAAAGTTCTTCACAGACAAGATTCAAGAAGACTTCATTCTAGTAGTGTTCGACCATCATCCGGATATGCAACCTTCCCTATTCGATGAACTATTAACATGCGGTTCTTGGGTTAAATCATCTATCGATACAAATAAACGTCTGAAAAAAGTTATTCTGATAGGTACGTCAGACGAACTTCTGAGAAAGATAGACAGCAGGTATACAGACAAACTGATAGAGTTCAAGGAATCTCAACTTGAAGACCATGATGCATGGCAACGTTTCTACAACATGCATTTCAATCTACCAATATATATTTCAATAGACAAAGATGTTCTTAATCCTAGGGAAGATGTAACCAACTGGGATCAAGGGAAAGCTACTATGACAGAGCTGAAACGCCTACTGTCAATACTGCTGAAACATGGAAAAATTATAGGTATAGATATCTGTGGCGAATGTAAATATTCCATACTCGGAATGCACGACGAAAATATACGGAAAGACAATGAAATAAACAGACAATTGGCTGAACTAAACCTGCAGGATTATAAATCCTGAGGTTTAGGTCTGCCAGTACTTTGAAGCGGTTTTTCCAAAGCTTTCGGCTTTATTTCAATCCACTTTTCATATTGTTCGTCATCAAGAATCTTACGTATTTTTTTAAGCATCTTTTCCTCATGTTTTTTTATCTCTTCAGCCATTTTTTCTTTGATATGCTCAGGTGGCATCTTCGGTCCTCCTTCTCCGAAGTCTGGATGATTACCAGCCATAGGAGGAAATCCGCCACCCATGGGAGGTTGTCCCATACCCATTGGAGGTCTTGAACCATTCATCAAAGGTTGTCCTCCGGTTCGGCTGAACATTTTTTCTACTTTTTCCTTTTCGTCTTTAAGATAAAGTTTATAAATCTTTTTATACTGTTTTTCTGTCAGGCAAAGAACCTTGTCCATATCGTCAGTTCTTTTCTTTGCAGCCTTTTCCGGATTAGGAACCTCTTTTTTCTCAAACTCCTTTTTCTGTGGTTCATCATAAACAGTATCTGCAACAGAAACATCCCATGATGCAGACAGCATGATAGCGAATACTATTACCAATGTTTTCTTTCTTGTCATAGTGAATACTTTTGAATTTTATTATAATCACAAAAATATATAACAGACAAACAATAGTAAAACTTAATCCACCAAACGGGAATTTATGACTACCAAATGGGGTAATCTCCTCTCTTACCCATCATTTCCAACACCTTTCTAAATCTCTCAGGAAGCAAAGTCATAGCCTTGCAAACCATAAACTTCGGAATATCTTTATAATAAGCCTCTGCTATACTGCCTGTGATACAAGCCAATGTATCACTGTCACCACCAATAGATATAGCCCTACGTATGGCACCCTCGAAATCATCACTCACAAGAAAAGCTATTACGGCCTGTGGTACAGTACCCTGACAACTTGAATTCCACTCATAAGTTTCATGAAGATATTCCCAGGACAAATCTAGATTGTAATGAAATTTCGTACTGATATACTTTTTAATATCCTCTTTTGCCGCTCCGTTCCTTGCCATAAAAATGGCAGCAGAAACCGCTTGTGCCCCTTTAATCCCTTCAGGATGATTATGAGTTATGGCTGCTGCTGTTTCAGCTACTTTCAATGTAGTATCAATATCATCATATAACCACCCTATGGAAGACGTTCGCATGGCAGAACCGTTTCCCCATGAATTGTAAGGACAACGTCCGGATGCAGGTTTACCCGTGCGATAATCGATAAGTTTTTCGGGTTGGAAAAGCCAGGTACGAAATCCTCCTCCATATCCTCCCATTGGACATGGAATCTCTTTTGCCACATCCACCATAATATTTTCAAGCTGTTTTGTCTGAACTTCAACATCCGCACAAATATCATTATTTAAAGCCCATTCGGCCACTGCCATTGTCATTACTGTATCGTCTGTGAAATTACTTCCTGCCGGAAACATTTCAAAATTATAATTCCTCGTATTGCTGAATTCATATACAGAACCTGCAATATCTCCTATTACTGCACCCAACATTTTTAAGAATCTGTTTTTAAATATAATTTTTTTTCTTCTGTTATGAACAATATTACAATATAATACGTTATATGATTATAAACAAATAAAATCAAACAAATATGTCAAAAACAGCATTTAAAGGTTCAGTCGTAAATCTGGCTGGCGAATTCATAAAGACTGGAGTTACTGCTCCGGAATTCACAATGGTAAAAGGTGATTTAAGTCAGTTCAAACTGTCGGACACAAAAGGCAAATTTGTGGTTCTGAATATTTTCCCAAGTCTGGACACAGGTGTATGTGCCACTTCTGTAAGAAAGTTCAACCAATTGGCAGCTAAAATGGAAAATACAGTGGTTTTGGCAATATCAAAGGATCTACCTTTTGCCCAGGGACGTTTCTGTACTACAGAAGGAATAGAAAACGTAATTCCATTATCAGATTTCAGAAATCCTTCTGATTTCGACACTAAATATGGAGTACTCATTACCGACGGTCCATTGAGCGGACTTCTTGCACGTTCGGTAGTGGTAATTAACCCTGCAGGTGAGATTATTTATACTGAACTGGTTCCTGAGATAACACAAGAACCTAATTACGATGCGGCATTGGCTGCTATCAGATAAAGCAACAACACAATAACCAATCACTCATAACCACAAACAAAAAGACCGGATTTGAGGAGTTAACCTCCTTATCCGGTCTTATTTTTAAAACGATTAAATAATTTCAATCTTCCGAGAATTCTTTAATTCTTTGCTCTTCACTCAGACGACATACAAGCAACGTATCATTCTTCTCTGCAATAATATATCCGTCCAGTCCCTGTATAACCACTTTTTTCTCCTGAGTAGTGTGTACTACACAATTTCTTGATTCGTACATCTTTATATTTTCGCCTATACAAACATTACCCTGTGCATCCTTCTGCGAATTCTCATGCAAAGATCCCCATGTACCCAAATCACTCCATCCGAACGAAGCCGGGAAAACATAAATTTCGTCAGCCTTCTCCATTACAGCATAATCCACAGAAATGTTTTCACACATAGGGAACAACTCATTTATCATTTCCTGTTCTTTATCTGTAAAGAAGTATGGCAACATTTTTTCAAAAATCTTACTCAATGCCGGCTGATAAACTCGCATAGCATTTACTATTGTATTTACGTTCCATACAAATATTCCTGCATTCCAAAAGAAATTTTTCTTTTGTATATATCTTTTAGCTGTTTCCAGATCCGGTTTTTCCTTGAAAGCGTCTACTCTATATATTTCTTTATTAGAAGGACAAGCCATTGTCAGATCGGCTTCAATATATCCATATCCTGTTTCAGGGCGAGTAGCCTTCATTCCCAAAGTTACAATAGCATCGGATGATGACGTAAACTTCATCGCTGAGTTTATCACTCTTCTAAACTCATTAACATCCATTACTATGTGGTCGCTAGGTGTAACTACTATATTTGCTTTTGGATTTCTTGACTTTATCTTCCAGCTAACGTATGCAATGCATGGAGCGGTATTACGTCGGCATGGTTCCAATAATATTTGTTCTGAAGGTATTTCCGGCAACTGTTCCTTAATTATTTGCTCGTAATTCGCAGATGTTACTACCCATATATTTTCAGCCGGACATATTCCCTTAAATCTGTCTACGGTTAGTTGAATCAGAGTACGTCCGCATCCAAGTACATCAATGAACTGCTTAGGCAGTTCCTTACTACTCATAGGCCAGAATCTGCCACCTATACCCCCGGCCATTATCACAATGTGATTATTTATATTCATTTCCATAAACATTCTTCAATTATAACAACTGCAAAATTAGTTGTTTTTTCATAAAAAGCAACATTTTGATTATTATTTCATAAATATAAGATAATAACATTTAACCTCTAAAAGAGACCTATACAAAAATAATGACTATTTTTGTATTAAAATTTAATATAACACTGATAATGAAGAAATATAATTGTGTATTGACAATAGCTGGTTCTGACTGTAGCGGAGGTGCCGGAATACAAGCAGACATAAAAGCAATATCTGCACTAGGCGGATATGCGGCAAGTGCCATAACAGCGGTAACGGTACAGAACACTTGTGGAGTAACAGGTATTCACCCGATACCTGCATCGTACGTAAAAGCACAGATTGACGCCGTAATGACAGACATCAAACCTCTTGCTGTCAAAATAGGGATGATAAACGATGTAGAAATAGTAAACGCAATAGCCTCAAGCATAAAAGAATACAGACCACGATATGTTGTTTTCGATCCTGTCATGGTATCAACAAGCGGAAGCAAACTTATTGAAGATGAAGCTATAGATGCAATTAAGAGCGAACTCATACCACTTGCTACATTAATAACACCCAATCTAAGCGAAGCAATGGTACTTACAGGGAACTGCCCTGATGACGTAAAGTCAATGACATCTGCAGGAGAGAAAATATTAGAGCTTGGATGCAATGCCGTACTGATAAAAGGCGGACATCTGAATGGAGATGACATGTGCGATGTATTGTGCATTAAAGGAGAAAAAACACCTTATATTTATAGAGCATCAAAAATTTCAAGTAAAAACACCCATGGCACCGGATGTACATTATCATCTGCCATAGCCACTTACCTGGCATTGGGAGAAACACTTAATACTGCTGTAGAAAAGGCTAAAGAATATGTTCACAACGGTATTCTCAACGGTAAAGATGTATCAATAGGTAAGGGACACGGACCTTTGAACCACTTCTATTCCCCTGTTCCGATGCACATTTTTACTGAAAATGAGTAATTATTTGAAAAAATCATTACCTTTGCAGCAATTTCAATAATTATTAAATAGAAAAATCATGAAAGCATTTGTATTCCCGGGACAGGGTGCCCAGTTTGTTGGAATGGGTAAAGACCTGTACGAAAATTCAGCATTAGCCAAAGAACTTTTTGAAAAAGCTAACGATATTTTAGGCTATCGTATCACAGATATAATGTTCAACGGTACAGACGAAGACTTGCGTCAGACAAAGGTTACTCAGCCTGCCGTATTCCTTCACTCTGTAATCTCAGCACTCTGCATGGGCGAAAATTTCAAACCTGAAATGACAGCAGGACATTCACTTGGAGAATTCTCAGCACTGGTAGCAGCCGGAGCTCTTTCTTTCGAGGATGGTCTGAAACTGGTTTATGCACGTGCAATGGCTATGCAGAAAGCATGCGAGGCACAACCTTCAACAATGGCTGCCATCATCGCTCTTCCAGACGAGAAAGTAGAGGAAATCTGTGCTAAAGTTTCTGCAGAAGGTGAAGTTTGTGTTGCAGCAAACTATAACTGCCCTGGACAGATTGTTATCTCAGGTTCTATAGAAGGTATCAATAAGGCTTGTGAGCTTATGAAAGAAGCAGGAGCAAAACGTGCTCTTCCTCTAAAAGTCGGTGGTGCATTCCACTCTCCGCTTATGGATCCTGCAAAAGTTGAACTTGAAGCGGCAATCAATGCTACAGAGTTCCATACTCCAAAATGTCCTGTATATCAGAATGTAGACGCAAAACCATATACAGACCCTGCTCAAATCAAAGCAAACCTTGTTGCTCAGCTGACAGCTTCTGTAAGATGGACACAGACTGTTCAGAATATGATAGCAGACGGAGCTGACGAATTTACAGAATGTGGTCCTGGAGCAGTTCTTCAGGGACTTATCAAGAAAATAAACAAAGAAGCTAATGCCCACGGCATTGAATAATATCAACAGAATCAGACACGTATTAACCATAAGGTACAATACGTGTCTTTTTTTTAAACCATAAACTTCAATCCTATGAATCCTGAGGAAAAAATCATTATATATCAAGTCTTTACACGTCTGTTCGGCAATCAGGTCCTCACATGCAAGACCAACGGAAGCATAGACGAAAACGGATGCGGGAAAATGGATAATTTCACAGAGCAGGCCTTGGCAGAAATAAAGAAGCTTGGGACTACACACATCTGGTATACAGGAGTTATAGCGCATGCTACACAGACAGACTACACACGCTACGGATTAAGCAAAGATCATCCGGCAGTAGTAAAAGGTAAAGCAGGCTCACCATACGCCATTAAAGATTATTACGACATCGATCCTGACCTGGCTGTTAATGTTGACAAGCGAATGGAGGAATTTGAGGCTTTGGTAGCAAGAACACACGAAGCAGGTATGAAGATGATTATCGACTTCGTTCCCAATCATGTGGCAAGGCAATACAAATCGCTTGCAAAACCTGAAGGTGTGAAAGACCTGGGCGAGGACGACGATACAACAGTATCATTCAGTCCAAACAATAACTTCTATTATATCCCTAGCGAGGAACTGAAAGGCGACATCGACCTGTACGATCCAAAAGCAGGAAGGTATACAGAAAAACCTGCCAAGGCTACAGGCAACAACAAGTTTGATGCATGGCCAAACAGAACAGACTGGTATGAAACCATAAAACTGAATTACGGAATAGATTACTACAACAATACAGGTTGCCACTTCTCTCCTATACCGAATACATGGACCAAGATGCTCGACATTCTGCTCTTCTGGGCATCTAAAGGCATAGACGGTTTCAGATGTGACATGGCAGAAATGGTTCCATGCGAATTCTGGGGATGGGCAATTCCTAAGGTTAAAGAGAACCATCCTGACATAATATTCATTGCCGAAGTTTACAATCCGCAAGAATACAGGAACTATATCTTCAACGGGCATTTCGACTATCTGTACGATAAGGTTGGATTGTACGACACTCTGAGAGCTATAATTTCCAACAATGCCTCTGCCACAGCCATAACAGGATGCTGGCAAAGCATAAACGACATTCAGAGACACATGCTCAATTTCCTTGAGAATCATGACGAGCAGCGAATTGCTTCCGAATACTTCGCCGGTAATGCCCACAAAGCATTCCCTGCGATGATTGTATCGGCATGTATGAGCACTAACCCTGTCATGATTTACTTCGGTCAGGAACTTGGAGAAAGCGGAATGGACACAGAAGGTTTTAGCGGAAGAGACGGACGTACAACAATATTCGATTATTGGAGTATCGACAGCATACGCCGCTGGACCAACCACGGAAGATTCAATACCCATTTGCTGAATACTAAGGAGAAAAGCATCAGAAACTTCTATAAAACACTTCTGAATATCTGCAACGAAGAAAAGTGTATCTCGCACGGTGCATTCTTTGACCTCATGTACGTCAATATGAACGGATGGCAAATGGACGAGCATAAACAGTACGCCTTCTTAAGAAAATATGAAGACGAAGTATTACTTATAGCTGTCAACTTTGGCGATATGAATATGCGAGTGGCAATAAATATTCCGGAACATGCTTTCCAATATCTGTCAATGCCACAAATGGAAAACATCAAAGTTAAGGATTTGCTGACAGGTAAAGAAGAAAAGATAAACTTTACCTCTACAAAACCTGTCGGAACAGACCTACCGGCACATAGCGGTAAGATATTGAAGATAAAACTGAAATAAATTTCGCAATCATTAACTGAACATGATAAAGCAGGATTATATCATAAGGATGATTCAAGAAATAATATCTCTGATTGCCAATGCGATAATCAAGAAAAGGAAATTGGATAAGAAAGAGTTTGACACTTATGAATATACCACTCATGAAATGCTTGGAGTAAGTCCCAAAGAGCTGACAGACATGAGTACAGACGAACTTATCAGCCAATATTCCGGTTCCGAAAACGGTATGGAGAAACTGGAACTGATAGCGGTAAGTCTGTTATTATTCTCTGAAGAGACACCTGAAAGCGAGCTGTTACTAAAATCAAGACTTAAACAGGATGGAATATTTCTATTGAAATATCTACAAAAGAACAGCGGAACTTACTCTTTACAACGTGAATTTATCATCAATATGGTATCATAATAAAAACGGCAGCTGATGAAGCTGCCGTTTTTATTATGATATTATCGTTATTATATTATCGTTTCAAAAGTCCTATCTTCAAGTTCAGTTTGAAATAATATACTCCGTTTTCTCTCTCCAGATACCCATACTTGTCTTTCTCTGTTGAACCCTTTTCCAAACGTGTGTTCTGATAGAGAAAATCCGCAAACACCTGTCTGAAAGCCTTCTGATAACATAGCACATCACCATCTGCAGTAACGAACAGGAAACCGGATATTGCGGAATCAGTGCCGTTATACATCTTCGCAGGACGCATACCCATAGCAAGAGCCAATAGCAGCTCCTTCACCTTATATTCATAATAGCCATGCTTGTTTATAAGCTCATCCTTAATCTTGAGCGGATTCATCTTCTTTATTTCCTCAGTAAGTTCGGACACCTTTGTTATGCCGTCCAGCCACATGATACGTGTCATCTCAGCAAACATACGTCCTGCATGAAGGTCTATCATAGAGAGATTACTTCTAAATATCTTGTCGGCCACGTCATTATATTTAAGTACGCCACCCAGACGCTCTATCATCAGCATGCGGCTCGTAACGTCATCTTCCTCGCCTTCCGCATTGATTTTGTTTATTGTCGGAACAGCAAACTTCACCCCCGACTGTTCGAACTTGAAGTTGGCAGAACGTCCTCCGTCCAGCAGAGGCAGCATCTTACCTCCCATTCTTGAACGTACACAGAAGCCTGTTAGCGGAGCATCTGCACTATAGAATGCAACAGAGAAGTCCGTACGGTCCTCAGTCTGAGCCTCTAGATTGAAAATAGCCACTTCGTCAAGGAACTCCTCTACCCCATCCGGCGACATAACGTCATTGCCAGAAGTGTTCTTTATAGCTTCCCTTATCAACTCTGCCACAGTATCGAAATCTTCACGTGGAATCTTCTTGTCGATATTCTCACCTTTCACGTTGATATAGTCGTTCTCTATAACATATTGGCGAGTTCCATCGTGTTCTTCACGCTGTACCATAGCCACCGGTATTTTATGCGCCTCATTGCGCTTCACGTCAGGAGTTCCGGCATACACATATCCGTCTGCCAGAATACGAAAGAAAGCGTAAAGTTCGCCCCATTCTCTTTTTGTTGCTTCAAATGCCATAAATTATCATTATTAATCTGCCGCAAAGATACGGATATTTATTTAACTTTGCAGCCATGAAACTAATATTCTATTCAGCAGACTTAAGTACGGAACTCGACTTACCCATAGCAGGCGAAGGTATACGTGCCGGTTTTCCCAGTCCGGCGCAGGATTATATGACCGATTCAATCGATCTGAACAAAGAGCTTATATCACATCCTGCCACAACATTCTATGCCCGTGCCGTAGGAAATTCCATGACAGGATTCGGCATATCGGACGGCGACCTGCTGGTGATTGACAAAAGCATCGAGCCATTGGACGGAGATATAGTAGTGGCATTCATTGACGGAGAATTCACCCTGAAAAGAATCGAAAAGGATGCCGACGGCTGTTGCCTTTGGCTTGTTCCCGGCAATGATGATTATCCGCCGATAAAGATTACGGAGGAGAACGATTTCATAATCTGGGGCGTACTGACATATAATATCAAACGGCAGCTTATAAGGTCAAAAAGAAAAAGAGAATGAATGATTTCAATCCAAATGCACATCTATTATTTCATTGATATTAGTAGTGAATCGCTTTGATACATGTTCGCTCTTCATTTTCCACTTCATATCAGAACCCTGAACAGCCATCCTTACGGCATTAAAACCGTTTTTACGGTTTATTTCGTCTATAGCTTTTGTAAGAGCCGATCTTTTCACCCGGTCTACAGAGTCGAACAGATCTCCCTGCACAGCTGAGTCGCTACATATATCCCACACTATAACTCCCGCTTTTTTATAAAAATACCCATCATTACCCGAATGCCATTTCTCCCTCAGGATTCTCACCGCTCCCGATACAAGCTCCATCACATCGTTTGTCGGTACAGGAAAATACAC
Organism: uncultured Bacteroides sp.; assembly: GCF_937912035.1. GTDB lineage: Bacteria > Bacteroidota > Bacteroidia > Bacteroidales > Bacteroidaceae > Phocaeicola. The sequence goes on along the minus strand of NZ_CALDPF010000040.1, from coordinate 19,545 downwards.
ATTAGCCTGAAGATAATCGCTAGGCAAATCATTTCTGAACCGGCTGGTATAGGCAAACACAGTCATGGCTCCGCACACAGACCTGTCTTCCTTCAGCTTGCGTGAGCAATGAGCTGCAAAATTGGCTACAGCCTCTTCCAGCACATCAAGACTGTTCAATCCTTCATCAGCAAAACTGCGGCTGGTACATATCGACTTCTTGTTGGGCAACTCCTCTACACTGATACAACTCTCGCCATGCAACTCTTTCCACGTGCGCAGGCCTGTTACTGTAAGTTCCTTTCTCACCCACGATTCCGATTTCTGCACGAAATCCCAGGCAGTTTCCACTCCTATGCTTTTCAGTCTGACAGATATTCTCCTACCTATTCCCCATACATCGGCTATATCGAAAAGCTTCAAAGCCTTTTCCCTCTTTTCATCAGTATCAATCATGCAGACAGAATGATAACCCTTATATTTCTTCGCAAACTTGCTTGCCATCTTTGCCAAGGTCCTAGTCGGTGCTATCCCAAGAGATATCGGTATTCCTGTTCCCTTAGTAATAAACCTTACCATATCCCGTGCGTATGAAAGGAGCTGTTCCGACGTACCCATACCGGAAAAATCCATAAAAGCCTCATCTATGGAATATATATCCAGCTTTGGAGTGTATGCAGACAGCAATGTCATTACCCTACGGCTCATATCCCCATAAAGAATATAATTACTGCTGAACACAGCTACACCGTTCTCTTCCAGCAATCCTTTTATCTGAAAGAACGGTGCCCCCATCTTAATGCCCAATGCCTTTGCTTCATTACTGCGAGCAATCACACAACCGTCGTTGTTGGATAATACCACACAAGGAGTGTTCCGCAAATCCGGACGGAACACTCGCTCGCATGATACATAAAAATTATTACAATCCACAAGGGCTATCATACCAATAAATGGAATTTGAATTTACATCTCAAAAGTAGCGGTGACGCAACTTCCGCAACGTAATCCTACAGGAAGTTCCACCTTATATTCTTTACCGTTTATAGTAACAAAGATATGTTTTATTTCAGAGTTCATAGTTGCTTCTGTAACGGAAATCTCATACTTTCCACCATCTTTTTTCACCATTACAGCAGCAGGTGCAGATACTGACATTGAGAAATCCTTATACTTCAAACCTTTATTACCCGGATAAAAGACAGCCTGCACAACAGTCTTGTCAAGTAATCTTACGGCCTGTACCAGAGTATCATTACTCATTACTTCAAACGGTAATTTTCCCTTTGGTGTATCGCTTCCTGCATAAACCACGTAACCGTATTTATCACCTACAGGCTCGTGCCCATGTTCGGTCCATACTCTCAGAATATTCACCTCCGAAGGGGTAGTTGATGATATTTTGTTTCCCGGATTATATTTCTTCCAGTCAGCAGGTTTAGTCTCGCACGTAACGTATGCTTCCTTAGTAAATTCCGGCAGAATAGTATAGCTGAACTTACCTTTCTGCGAAATCCACACCGGATTTTTCTTATCCGATTTAAATGTCACTACTTCACCATTGGCAACAGGAGTTTTCTTTCCTTTTTTCACAGTATACACATCATCTACCCATGCTGTCTGATCTATTGTAGTGCGCAAGTCACCCTCTATTTCAGGTTTCATGTTTGTAAGTCCGGCTCCCAACGCCACAAAATAATCTTCCAGAATAAAATATCCTTTATACACCTTAAAGCCATACAATATCCTGTTCTTCTTTTCGGTAGCATCTCCCCTGTCGTTCACTCCTTTCTTATTAGCACCGTTTATTTTCTCGAAGATTATTCCTGCCACACCATTTTCATCGCCATCTGTAGCTCCAGCCGCAAAATTATGTTTACTGCAATATCCTCTCCAGTTGGTAACAGGCGTAAGTTTGTCCATACCTTCTCTGGCAGTTACACCAGGCATGGCTGTCACATCCCATCCTCCCATTACTTTGAAATATTCATCCCCGCTACGCTGGAACAATGTAGCCCCATCCGTAGGATAGAAATTATAGTTATCCGCAAAGGCGGCACTTTCCAGTCCATCCGTCCTGAACGAAGCCATATTTATATTGATATGATAATCCTCGGTTTTCTTCATGAGGTCATCGTTATTGAAGAACCATCTCATACCCTGATACATTCCGTCAGGATAGTCTTCCATGAAGATTCTGTTGGTCTTCACTTCCTTCTGCAAAGCCAGAAGTTCCTTCTGTTCTTCGGGAGTAAAAGATGTCAGCCAGTTCTTTACAACACCATCAAGCATTTTCGCGTATGGAATACTCTTTTCATTAGGATTATACATATACGATCCTCTGTCAAGTCCCGGAAGTCTGAAGCCCTTATAATAATACCAGCTTCCTCCCCTGAAAAAGTTCATCAGAGCTTCTGTATTCGACTTGTCAAGCTGCTGTGCCCATGGAGTACCACGCAACATTGTAAGCATATTCAAGGCATTAGATGCTCCGTCAATAGGATATCCCCATACCAGACACTGCATACCATGTCCCCATCCGGCACCATCTGCCGTAAACCCTTCAGTCCAGAATGAATCATTATATGTAACCTGCGAGGTCATACTAATACCTCGTCTGCAAACTTCAGCCAGCAAATCTATCATAGGTACAGAACTGTACATTGCGGCAACCGGCAACAATGAGCGATATGCCAACGCGTTTCCTCCAACCCACCAGACATGATTCCTGAATCTCTCTATCGATACCACATTATTATCCGTAGCATCATTTCTCAAAGGTTGTGTCCATGCCTGAAGTCCCAATACCTTAAGCATATCACAGGCATCAACCACCGTCTGACGGGCTTCACCGCTCTCGGCCTTATCCATCAGGTCCAACATTGCAAAATAAACATTCACTGCCGCCGTAGGTATGGCGAAACAAGAAGCATGGAAACGCGGGCGGTCATTGCGACGCGATATTTCAAGCATTCCATAATGCTTAATAGCCTTCATTACCTTGTCCGACAAAGCTTCTTCTTCCGACAAATATCCTAAATTACATGCGTTACATATCTGGAAAATTCTGTTTATGGCATTACCGATAAAGATACCGGCAGCATCGTCCGTAGTATTTGCATATCCTTTATTGTATGTATCGTTCTTATCAAATTCACGTTCTGTAGCATCCATATCAGAGAACGTCCCCTCGTCTGTCAATTTCGACAGAAACTCCTTAGCCTTTTCCCCATTGTCCGACACTTTAAGCCTATAAGGATTTTCATGGAAATAACTTCTTAATTTTTTTATGGCCTCCAGTTTCTCCGAGTCAGAATCGGCCGCTTCAGCCTTATAATATTTTTTGTAGTTTGCATACGCAAAATCTATTTCAGCTTGCTGTGCATAAGCTGCACACCCACAGAAAAGGGAAAATAGTAACAGATAATTTTTCATGATTTCGATTTATTTTTTTGTTAGATGAAACAAAGATATAAAAACTATTATAAAAAAATGTCTGAATATGGATATATAAATTACATTATTTATATAAGTAGTTATATTTGCATGATTTTTTAGCTCTAAAGCACCAATAAAACGATAATTTACATAAAAAGACTGATGATTATCCATTTTTTTACTATATATTTGCACAATAATTCAAATTATTAATATCATGGAAATTAAAAAAAATCTAGGACTGGCACTTTTGTCTGCAGCAGTATTGGCATCATGCAGTACAAAGCCTGAAAAGACTGACAATTTCATTGATGCCGAAATCAGCAACATGGTAGCACAGCATACCATCCAAACCGATATTATCGAAAAAAGCGGTAAAATCCTCAACCCTCGTACTCTTGAGAAAGACGGCAGTATACAATATGTACCTATCGAGGACTGGACAAGCGGATTTTTCCCTGGAAGTATGTGGCTTGACTATGAATTGACTAAAGACGAGAAATGGAAAAAACTTGCTGAGAAATATACTGAAGACCTTGATTCTGTAAAATACCTCAAATGGCATCACGATGTGGGTTTCATGATAGGATGCAGTTACCTCACAGGATATAGAGTTGCTGACAAGTCTGAATATATTGACGTAATCGTTGAAGCTGCAAAATCGCTTTCTACACGTTTCCGTCCGGGAGCCGGAGTAATTCAGTCATGGGATGCTGACCGTGGCTGGCAGGGTAAACGTGGCTGGGAATGCCCGGTTATCATCGACAATATGATGAACCTTGAATTACTTTTCGAAGCAACTAAATTTTCAGGCGACTCTACATTCCACAAGATTGCGGTTTCTCACGCTGACCAGACAATGAAAAACCACTTCCGTCCTGATAACAGTTGCTACCACGTAGTTGATTACGCACTGAAAGACGGAGCAGTTCGCAGCCGCCAGACAGCGCAGGGTTACGCACACGAATCAGCATGGGCTCGCGGACAGGCATGGGCTATCTACGGATACACTACTTGCTACCGCTATACTCACGACAAGAAGTATCTTGACCAGGCAGAAAAAACTCTTAACTTCTTCCTTAACGACAAGAACCTTCCTGAAGACCTTATCCCATACTGGGATTTCGATGCACCTAACATTCCTAACGAACCAAGAGATGCTTCAGCCGCAGCATGTATAGCATCTGCATTGTACGAAATGGACGGTTACTGCCAAGGTAAGAACTACAAGGAACTTGCCGACAAGATTCTGACAAACCTTTCTTCGCCTAACTATAAGGCAAAAGTTGGAGAAAACGGCAATTTCATCCTTATGCACTCTGTAGGTAGTATACCTCACGGACAGGAAATCGATGTTCCTCTGAATTATGCTGACTATTACTATCAGGAGGCAATTGTTCGCAAACGTAATCTGGAAAACAACCAGCCATTACCTTTTGTAGGAAAATAATAAACAAAAGTCAATAAAATCAAATCGGGATAATCCCGTAGAAATATCTGTATTGCTTTGGGATGAAAAAATCTTGACATCACACATGCGATACAGATATTTTTTTTCTGGAAACCATTAATCAAAACTATAAAAATCATGAGAAATCTAATCCTGCCTCTAACCGGCTTATCACTCATTTCTGCCGGATGCTCACAAAAGCAAGAGCAGAAAATACCGGAAATGCCTAATGTGGTATATGTTTTTCCTGACCAGTACAGAAACATGGCAATGGGATTCTGGAACGAACCGGAATTCAGCAAAAATGTTAACTTCAAGGCTGACCCTGTCCACACACCCAACCTGAACAGATTCGCCAAAGAATCGCTTGTACTTTCAAATGCCTTGAGCAACTGTCCTTTGAGTAGTCCTCATCGTGGAAGCCTACTCACAGGAATGTATCCCAATGAAAGCGGAGTATCTTTGAACTGTAATTCCAACCGTCCTATAAGCTCGCTGCGTACAGACCTTGAATGCATAAGCGACGTTTATAGCAAAAACGGATATGACTGCGCATACTTCGGAAAGCTGCATGCAGACTTCCCCACTCCAAACGACCCTGAGAATCCTGGTCAATACGTAGAAAGCAGAAGACCGGCCTGGGATGCCTACACACCTAAAGAAAGACGTCACGGGTTCAATTACTGGTATTCATACGGGACTTACGATGTGCACAAGAATCCACATTATTGGGACAACGACGGAAAGAAACACGAGCCAAAGGAATGGTCGCCTATACACGAAGCCAAAGAAGTCGTTTCCTATCTGAAAAACGAAAGAAACCAGCGCGACACAAGCAAGCCGTTCTTCATCATGGTAGGTATGAACCCTCCTCACAGCCCTTACAACTCACTCGAAGACTGTATGGAAGAAGATTTCAATCTTTATAAAGACCAGCCAATAGACAGTCTGCTTATCCGTCCTAACGCTGACAAGAAACGTAAGAAATCCGAATCTGTAAGATATTACTTTGCATCGGTTACCGGTGTCGACCGTGCTTTCGGTATGATACTGGACTGCCTTAAGGAAATGGGACTCGACAAGAATACAATAGTAGTATTTACTTCCGACCACGGCGAAACCATGTGCAGCCAGTTCACTGACGATCCGAAAAACTCACCTTATGCAGAATCAATGAACGTTCCGTTCATCATCAGATACCCCGGACATCTTCGTCCAAGAGTTGACAATCTGATGATTTCCACTCCGGACATCATGCCTACAATGCTGGCAATGAGTAACCTCGAAAAATTCATACCCGAAGGAATACACGGACACAACTACGCTCCATTCTTTAAAGAAGAGAATACAGAGACTGTGGTACGCCCTGAAGGAGCCCTATACATCCAGAATGTAGATGGAGAAAAAGACAAAGACGGTAAAGTAATAAGCTATTTTCCTCGCTCAAGAGGTATAAAGACTCATAAATACACTTTGGCACTTTATATCGACAAGAAAAATAATCTTACAAAAACATTACTTTTCGACGATGAGAAAGACCCCTATCAGTTGAATAATCTTCCGTTGGACGAAAACAAACAGGCAGTAGAAGAACTACTGGCACTTATGGGCAAACAACTGAAAGAAATAAACGACCCATGGTATAAGGAACAAATACTTTCCGACATGGTTAAATATTAAAAAACTCATTGCGTCCGGCTGCTATATTCATTATCAATAGCAGCCGGATTTTTATATATAAAAAATGAACAAACTTCTTACAAAGATGAACAAACATGAACTAAACTCTTTCAGCCAGCACATAAACCGGATGAAATTTTGAAGCTATATTCTTCAATACACCGTTGTCCACCAAATGTTTTATATACCTTGAAGATTTTGACAGATTGAATCCCGTCAGTTTCTCGAAATCCTTACGCTGCATGTATTTGTTTTCGGCAAAATAGCCTTGCAGTCTCTTCATCACTTCCTCATCTGTCATTTTCTCCGAGTGTCGCGATTTGTCAGTTGTTCTTTGTAAATCAGCCACCTTGAATTTCTCCATAAGTCCCTTATCTGGTACAAACTTTATTCCCTTTACACTCACATCCGATGCCGTAACATGCTTGGGATTTACGTCCGGCGCACAGCGCAAACTCAGACTGAAATACCCCAATCCGTCAAAATGTACGGAATACCCATTATTCAATGCCTCAAACAGTTCATCACTTAAAGCAGTAAGCACAGCTGCCACATCGGCAGGCGAAGCGGTACATTTCCTATTGATGGATTCACGCAGATTCTTTGTAGTTATCAAGTCCTTTGTTATAACCTTCGCATGTAGTTTCGGGCTATCCGCTTCATCTTTTCCAGGATTTTCATATAAATCAAATTCTATCGCCATAATAAAATCATTTTTTTAGTTTCACTTTTTCATAAAAACGACACGACAAGATTATCTTCACACGTTCGTGTCGAGATCTCCACACGCCCGTGTGGAGAACTGCGCACGCTCGTGTGGAGTACTCGACACGTTCGTGTGGAGGTAAAGATGCCTAATTTATTCGAAACATCCAAACTTATGGATATATTATAATCTGCTGTAACAGTATTTGTCCGCATTCGGTCTATAAAACGCTGGTAAATATCGGGATAGTAGAACATATATTCACTGAATATCAACATATTATATTTGATATATATATTTTTTCTCGCATTTTGTTCAATAGAGAACCGAATGATTAAGAATTTAAAATATAAAAAGGAAATGCAAACTGTTCAGTGATTGAATAACAAGATTGGGAAAAGTGCTATAATTATAAGGCTTTGCAAGTCTTTTGCAAAACATTTTCAAACACCATTTAAATACTGCTTAATCAGTGTTTAAATGGTATTTAAACAAACCAAAGAATCTTTATCATAATGAAGCTAATGATACAAGCTTTTATGAATGATTTAGTAAACTGACAGCAAGGTATAAGTATTATGTTTCTTGAGAATATAAAAATCTAAAACCTGAAAATATCATTCCAAATAAATGCTTATCTTTGAATGCTTAAATTGCTAGAAAAAGTCACCGGTGATAGTCCTACCGGTTTGTCATTTTCTAAGTAAAATTAGAATATATATGACAACAACTATAAGAAATTAATAAAGAAGTCAACAGGCTTCAGATTTAACGTACATAAACGCTATTTAAACAATACCTAAAAACTTCACACTATGAAAGAACTGAAACAACAAGTCATAATAAGAAAATACCAGTTCGAAGAACTTACAGACTCCGACAAACGACTGATAGAAGCTGCAAAAGAAGCTACAAAGAGAAGCTATGCCCCATACTCGCATTTCAATGTAGGAGCAGCAGCATTGCTTGACGACGGCACGATAGTGACCGGCTCAAACCAGGAGAATGCCGCCTACCCTTCCGGACTTTGCGCCGAACGCACTACCCTGTTTCATGCCGGCTCTGAATATCCTGACAAGACTGTGAGAACACTAGCCATTGCGGCATCAAACAGCGAAGGTTTCACAGAACAGCCTGTCACTCCGTGCGGAGCATGCCGACAGGTAATGCTGGAAGCTGAACAGCGCTATCACCGCCCTATCCGTATGCTGATGTACGGCACTGCCTGTATATACGAAACAAGGGGAACAAAAGATTTGCTCCCCCTGTCGTTTGGTATTGAATCAATGGAATGATTATTTGTCGCCGTACATACGTGCGCGCATTTCCTTGATATGGTCTGATGTGATATATTCATCGTATTCCATCATCTTGTCGATGATACCGTTAGGTGTAAGTTCGATGATACGGTTGGCAACAGTCTGAATGAATTCGTGGTCGTGCGATGCAAACAGCACGTTACCCTTGTACTGCTTCAGATTGTTGTTGAATGCCTGAATAGACTCCAGGTCGAGGTGGTTTGTAGGAGTGTCAAGGATAAGACAGTTGGCATTTCTCAACTGCATACGTGCAATCATGCATCGCATCTTTTCACCTCCCGAAAGTACGTTTACTTTCTTCAGCACTTCTTCTCCAGAGAACAGCATACGTCCGAGGAATCCCTTCATTTCCACTTCATTGCCCTGTCCGTACTGGCTCAACCAGTCAACAAGATTAAGATCGCAATTGAAGAAGTCAGTATTGTCAAGTGGCAGATATGCGGTAGTGATAGTCACACCCCAGTTGAAGTGTCCTGCCTGTGGCTTGCGGCGTTCGTTGATGATTTCGAAGAAAGCAGTCATCGCACGTGGGTCACGGCTCAGGAATACTATCTTGTCACCCTTTTCTACATTGAAGTTTACATCATTGAAGAGAACAACTCCGTCTTCTGTTTCGGCACGAAGTCCTGATACTTCAAGAATCTGGTTACCCGGCTCGCGGTCCATAGTGAAGATGATACCCGGATATTTACGTGATGAAGGCTTGATTTCATCCACATTAAGTTTCTCAAGCATCTTCTTACGGCTTGTAGTCTGTTTTGATTTTGCCACGTTGGCAGAGAAACGGCGGATAAACTCTTCGAGCTCCTTACGTTTTTCTTCAGCCTTAGCCTTCTGGTTCTGCTGCTGACGGAGTGCAAGCTGGCTTGATTCGTACCAGAAACTGTAGTTACCGGCAAAGAGGTTAACCTTACCGAAGTCGATATCCACAGTGTGGGTACATACTGAATCGAGGAAGTGACGGTCGTGGCTAACTACAAGAACTGTATGTTCGAAGTTAGAAAGATATTCTTCCAGCCATGTCACAGTTTCCATGTCGAGGTCGTTGGTAGGCTCGTCCAGAAGCAGGTTGTCAGGATTACCGAACAATGCCTGTGCAAGCATGACACGCACTTTTTCCTTACCGCTGAGGTCACCCATCAGCGTATAGTGCTTGTCTTCCTTAATACCAAGTCCGCTAAGAAGAATCGCAGCATCGCTTTCTGCGTTCCATCCTTCAAGCTCTGCAAATTTTTCTTCAAGTTCTGCAGCCTTTATTCCGTCTTCATCGGTAAAATCTTCTTTGGCGTACAGTGCTTCACGCTGCTTCATTATGTCCCAAAGCACAGTGTGTCCCATAAGGACTGTATCAAGTACAGTGTGTTCGTCGAACTTGAAGTGGTCCTGGCTAAGAACTGAAAGGCGTTCGCCCGGTCCAAGCGTAACGCTTCCTTTAGTAGGGTCAAGTTCACCGGAAATTACCTTAAGAAATGTTGACTTACCTGCACCGTTGGCACCTATCACACCGTAAATATTACCATTGGTGAACTTCATGTTCACATCGTTGTACAATACTCTCTTACCGAATTGAACGGCTACATTAGAAACTGTAATCATTTTATAAGTTTGTTTGTATGTATATACCTAAATTATACTGTTATTCTGAAATTTGCGTGCAAAGGTACTAAATATCCCGCTAATTTACAATGCAGTGAAAGGCATATCACTCCCAGAACAGGGCTTTTTATAAGTTTTTTTGTGTCAGTATGTCAGTTTTTTAGTAATTTTGCGGCTGTTTATGCATACAGAGCATTACAGGCACGGTTTTTGTAGTACAGCCAACAGCCGTATGCAAGTCCGGCACTTAAATCACAGATTAATAATAAAATAACAACATAAAGACATGAATAAAAATCAGAATCAAAATCCGGAAGAAGAAATATTGAAGAACGAGGAAGCTGAAAACCAACAGCAGGAAACTGAAACTCAGGCTGAAGAAACAAACTCTGCCGAAAATGCAGGCGAAGAGAAGGAAGCCGAACTTTCAGAAGAGGAAAAAGCAGCAAAAGAACTTGAAGAAACCAAACAGGCTCTTGAGGACTATAAAGACAAATATCTGCGTCTTTCGGCTGAATTTGACAATTACCGCAAACGTACAATGAAGGAAAAAGCCGAACTCATCAAGAACGGTGGCGAGAAGGCTATCTCGGCTATCCTGCCTATCCTGGACGACCTGGAACGTGCTTTGCAGAACATGCAGAAAGCAGACGATGTTAAGGCTATGTACGAAGGTATTGATCTGATACATCAGAAGTTCCTGAAAAACCTTGGACACGAAGGACTTGAGAAGATGAATCCTGTGGGAGAAGCTTTCGATACTGATTTCCACGAGGCAATAGCTCTTGTTCCTGCTCAGGAGGAAGCACAGAAAGGCAAGGTTCTGGACTGTGTACAGACTGGTTACAAACTGAATGACAAAGTTATACGCCACGCCAAAGTGGTAGTTGCACAATAATACAATAAAACCACATAGCAAATATGGCTACTAAAAGAGATTACTACGAAGTGCTTGGCGTGGAGAAAACAGCCACAGCAGACGAAATAAAGAAAGCATACCGTAAGAAAGCAATCCAGTATCACCCTGACAAGAATCCGGGCGATAAGGAAGCTGAAGAGAAATTCAAGGAAGCTGCAGAAGCATACGAAGTATTGAGCAATCCTGACAAGCGTTCACGCTACGACCAGTTCGGTCATGCAGGCGTAGGCGGTGCTGCAGGTGGCGGATACGGAGGTTTCGGCGGACAGGGAATGTCTATGGATGATATATTCTCTATGTTCGGCGACATCTTTGGCGGACACAGCGGTTTCGGAGGATTCGGCGGTTTCGGAGGTGGCGGAGGCCAGCCAAGACAGCGCAAATTCCGTGGTGCAGACCTTAGAGTAAAGGCAAAACTTACGCTGAAGGAAATTGCTGAAGGAACTGAAAAGAAATTCAAGGTAAAGAAATATGTTCCTTGTTCACACTGTCACGGAACAGGTGCCGAAGGAAACAGCGGAACAGAAACTTGTCCTACATGTCACGGAACAGGTAGCGTGACACGTACTCAGCAGAGTATCTTCGGAATGATGCAGACTCAGTCTGTATGTCCTCAGTGTAACGGTGAAGGAAAAATCATCAAGAACAAGTGTAAGGAATGTAACGGCGAAGGCGTAGTTTACGGCGAAGAAGTAGTTACAGTAAAAATACCTGCCGGAGTGGCAGAAGGTATGCAGGTTACCATCAACGGTAAGGGTAATGCCGGAAAGCATAACGGTGTGGCAGGCGACCTGCTTGTTCTGATAGAAGAAGAAAAGCATCCTGAACTGATAAGAGACGAAAGCGACCTTATTTATAATCTGCTTCTTAGCGTTCCTCAGGCAGCGCTTGGTGGTACAGTAGAAATCCCTACAATAGACGGCAAGGCTAAAATCAAGATTGAACCGGGAACACAACCTGGAAAGGTTCTGCGTCTGAGAGGCAAAGGTCTGCCTAATATCAACAGCTACGGTTACAGCACCGGAACAGGTGACTTGCTGGTTAACGTAAGTGTATATATCCCTGAAACTCTTACAAAAGAAGAACGCCAGGCACTCGAAAAATGGCAGGAATCCGAAAGTTTCAAGCCTAACACCAGTCTGAAGGAAAAAATCTTCAAGAAATTCAGAAGTCTTTTCGACTGATTGATATAAAATAGAGCGGTACTTTTTTGAAGCGCCGCTCTATTTTTTATGTATTATTCAAATATTATTTCAACTCCAGAGTTACGATAGATTTTGCAGGGAGTTTGACATTCAAAACATTCTTTGAGATCTTTGCTCCCTTGAATTCTTTCGGGCAAACTACGTTTGGCTTTTCAAAGGTATTGTAGTCATCAATATTTTCAGATGTCAATATTCTTCCTGATACTGATTTGGGTGTTTCGCCGTCAAGTTTAATGGTTATTTCCTGTTCTTCGTCAAGGCTTACATTAGACAGTGATATATGTGTCACACCATCCTTGCGTGAAGCTGTAGCACTTACCATCGGAACTTCACGGTTATCTCTCACTACCTTGTAATTACATTCAAGATTTAAAGGAAGATATGTAGCATCTTGATGAACATTATACATTTCGAACACATGATATGTAGGAGTAAGCACCATCTTGTCTTCTTTAGTGAGAATCATTGACTGAAGAACGTTTGCTATCTGAGCAATGTTAGTCATCTTCACACGGTCTGTATATTTATGGAACACATCGAGTGTGAGCGAAGCAACGAAAGCATCACGCAGTGTGTTCTGCTGGTAAAGGTGTCCACGAATGGTTCCCGGCTCTTCATCCCACCATGTACCCCATTCGTCTACCATCAGAGCTATCTGTTTCTTTGGATCGTATTTATCCATTATGGCAATGTGGCGTTTCAATACGTCTTCTATTTCAAGACATTTGCCCATTGTCCAGTAGTAATCATCGTTTGTAAACTCTGTTGCTGAACCCTTGCTTCCAGTCCATCCTGTCACTGTGTAGTAATGCAAAGATACTCCGTCCATTCTGTGACCTATGTTTTTCATCAACACTTCAGTCCAATTATAGTCGTAGTCGCTGGCACCGCTGGCAATCTTAAAAAGTCTGTTACCATTATAGTTTCTACAGTATGTGGAATAACGGCGATACAGGTCTGAGTAGTATTCCGGACGCATACTTCCACCGCATCCCCAACTTTCGTTTCCTACTCCGAAATATTTAACCTTCCATGGCTTTTCACGTCCGTTTTCCTTACGTAGTTTTGCCATAGGGCTACCCTGTTCGGCTGTCATGTATTCCACCCATTTAGCCATTTCCTCTACGGTTCCGCTTCCTACATTACCACTGATATAAGGTTCGCAACCCAACATCTCACATAGATTAAGGAATTCATGTGTACCGAAGCTGTTGTCTTCCACTGTACCTCCCCAGTTGTTGTTCACCATACGCGGACGGTTTTCCTTAGGTCCGATTCCGTCCATCCAGTGATATTCGTCGGCAAAACAACCTCCCGGCCATCTCAATACAGGAACTTTCAGTTTCTTCAACGCTTCAAGAACATCTGATCTGTAGCCGTCAACGTTAGGTATTGAGGAATTCTCGCCTACCCACAGACCACCATAAATACATGTTCCAAGATGTTCTGCAAACTGTCCGTAAATTTCTTTCGGGATAATCTGATTTCCTTTTTCAGGATAGATTTCGATACTTGCTTTCTGCTGTGCAAATGCAGGGATTCCTGCCACAAAAACCAATGCCAATAGTGTATTTTTCATGTTTGTAAATAAAATAATTATAAGATTATATAGTTTGAGTATGGAGCAAATATACTATAATTATAATTTTAGGAAAAGAATAATTGCCAAAAGTACACTTATTTTCATATCTTTGTACAAAAATCCAGTTTTTATATGAATAAGAAAATCTTGACTATCTCCATTTCTGTCATTACAGTAATATTATTGTCTATAGCAGTTGGCACATACTTATTGCTGTTTAGCAAACCTTTCAACATTAAAAATCCTACATACATATACATAGATGAAGACGATTCTTCAGACTCTGTATTTAATAAAATAGAGATCAATCTTTATCCCGAAAGCATGACCGGAATGAAAATGCTTGCCAAACTGAAAGATTACGGGGAAAACATATATACGGGTGCCTACAAGATAACACCTGAAATGACCGTACTGGGGACATTCAGAATGCTAAAATCAGGAAGACAGACTCCAGTAAAACTTATAGTTCCAAGTGTAAGGACAATAGACAAGCTATCTTCGAGGGTGGCAGAACAGATTATGGCAGACTCGGCAAGTATTACCGCTCTGCTGAATGACAGTAATTATTTAGCGAGTCTGGGGTATGACAAAGCCACGATTCCTGCATTGTTCATACCTAACACCTACGAGGTATATTGGAACATGACAGCAGAAGGCTTCATAAAAAGAATGATAAGAGAAAACAGGATTTTTTGGAACACAGAACGTACAGCCAAGGCTAAAGCTTTGGATATGACTCCAGTAGAAGTATGCACCTTAGCATCAATAGTGGACGAAGAGACAGCCAACAACGCAGAAAAACCTCTTGTGGCAGGATTATATATAAACAGGCTGAAACGGGGAATGCTTCTCCAGGCCGACCCTACGGTAAAATTCAGCCTACAGGACTTCGGACTTAGAAGGATACTGTTCAAACATCTGGAAACGGACAGCCCATATAATACCTACAAATATGCCGGACTACCTCCCGGACCAATCAGAATTGCATCAGTAGCGGGAATAAACAGTGTTTTGAATTACTCAAAACATAATTACATTTACATGTGTGCAAAAGAGGATTTCTCCGGAACTCACAATTTTGCCTCTACTCTAAGCGAGCATAACATAAACGCAAGAAAGTATCAGCAGGCATTGAACAGAAGAAACATAAAATAAACATCTGATATAGACAGAGGGATTAGTCTTGACATTTCATCAATACTAATCCCTCATGTTTTTATAAAGCTATACTGTCTTTATTTTACAGATTTCCAGAACTTGATAAAATCGGCATACTGGCCATAACAAACCAGGCCGTCATCCTGTTTCAACTCGTAATCCTCAGGATAAGATATTTCTGAAACTTTCTCAACCTTTGATATTCCAAGAATATTTGAAGTATGTTTTCCCATAATCACGGATATAATGCGTATCTTGAATTCTTCCTCTATGCTTAACTCATTGATTTTATACCCTATGAGTTTGGAAGGTATTGAGAATTTAAATACGTAATTGTTTTCATCAACGGAGAAATGTTCTACCTCGGCATTAAGCTCCATAAGCTGTACCAGAAGCCTTGCAGCATCTTTTTCCGGAGTCAATATTCTATCCAATGAAAATGCGTCAAGAACAGCCTTATGCACTTCATCTACGGCACGTGCATATATATGCTTTACATTATGTTTCTTCAATAATGATACAATCCTTACGGAAGCTCCGAAGTTCTCACCTATGGCCACAATGACTATATCCACACTGTTAAGAGGCAGAACAGACAGTGCCATCTCATCTGTAACATCGAGGACATAAGTTGTGGCAACTTTGTCTTTATAACGTTCCGCCTGAAGTTCCTCTGAGTCAACGCCGACAACTTCGTGACCTAGAGCCGTAAGCTCTTCTGCCAACACTCCACCATAATTGCCTAATCCTATAATAAGATATTTCATATCGAATGTATTTTATTGTTTTATCAGTTTATTATAATATTGTCACTTGGATATTTGTAGTTTTTCTTTTTCTCCTGTCTTATAAGTCCGCTTACCAATGTAAAAGCTCCTACACGACCAACAAACATAAGGACTATTATAAGGAGTTTGCCGGCATTGCTCAAAGTCGGTGTAAGATCAAGGCTGGAGCCTACCGTACTCAAAGCAGATACACATTCAAAGACTAATGCCATGACGGACGCATTCGGTTCTATGACAGTCATCAGGAATATTGCAAAGAAAACAATAAGAAGATAAAGAATCAAAGCCGCATTTGAACGTTTTACAGAATCGGATGAAATCTCGCGATGTAGAATATATGTTCTCTCCACCCCTCTAAGCACGGCAAAAAGGTTTATCAGTATCACTGCAAAGACATTTATCTTCACACCTCCGGCTGTTGACTGTGTTCCGCCACCTATCATCATCAGAATAATCATAAGCAGAAGAGTCTGTGTGGAAAGTGTGGTAAGTCCGACACTGGCAAAACCCGCAGTTCGTGGACATACGGAATTGAAAAAGGCGTGAACCACTTTGTCCGCCGCATCCATACCGGCAAAAGCATGATTCCATTCAAAAAGAAGAATGACAACTGTTCCCAGCAACAAAAGTGCTCCTGTCATAAACAAAACAATCTTAGTATTCAGATTGTACAAATGAATTTTCTTGATGAACCTGCGACGACGGAAAAACAGTCTGGAAAAACAATATCGGAAATAATAGAATATCGTGTCTTTCATATTCACCAATATAGGGAAACCTATACCGCCAAATACAATAAGCAATGACAATACGATATAAAGGAAATTGTGATTATGCATCACCATGTCATTACCCATTCCACCAGGAAGTGTAGAAAAACCGGCGTTACAGAATGCTGATATGGAATGAAAAGCTGCAAAATAAAGCTCCTCATAAAATGTCATTCCAATGGTTCCGTGTATGTCAATCCATATCAGAAACATACCTATTCCCTCAATGGCAAGAGTAAATCCCAATATATATAATAATGTAGATAATAATGAGTTCAATGAATTGGTACTTATCATATCGCCTACAGCCAACTGGTTGTAAAGCGACGTATTCCCCATAAAGAACATGGCGAAGAAGCTGGTTATAGTCATCACTCCCAAACCACCTATTTGAATAAGCAGCATTATTATAATCTGACCTTCCATGGTAAATGTGGAAGGTATATCGACAGATACAAGTCCGGTTACACACGTTGCACTGGTGGAGATAAACAACGCATCTATCCACGATATGCCATTATACGTAGCTCTTGGAAGCATCAGAAGTCCGGCTCCGACAATTATTATTATAAAAAAACTTGATGCCAGAATAAGTGAAGGATTTGTTTTTCGTCCCAAAAGCCGGACAAAAAAACCGGACAGCAACGTAAAGGACATAAGCAGAAGAACAGCACCCTTGTAATAACTGCTATTGAAGAATATCCATATCCAATATGCCGCATTACCAGGTTCCGGCAGATGAAAAACAACAGGCAACAGTGTAAGATAAAGACCTATATCAAGTAACCAGGTCCACACTGTGAACTTATTGCCTTCATCGTTTGAAAACAGATGACTTAATGCTGTATTGACCAGAAAAACAATCCAAACGGAGTTTGAAACAGTGTGAAGTACGGAATGTACATTTTCAGTAACCGTAAAACCGTAACGATATACTATAGAAGCTATGAATAAAACAGCAGCAAAACATGCTAGCCATGAAAACCAGTCAACCACCTGATAAATGCGGGGCAATACAAGCTTCTTTCTATATAATATTAAACGTTCCCAATTATCCATATTCTTTTTAACTTTAAAAAGATATATGCAAACTTACGGAAAAAAAATGGTGAAACAGCCAATAGCATACAAAAAGTTGAGTTTACCACTCAATTAGCACAAAACGCAATTATTAAACAGATTTTTCCTTACATTATTCTATCTATATTTAATTTTTAGTATCAAATAATCGAGTATTTCTTTGTTAAATAAACTTTTTTGTCTATTTTTGAGCAGAACTTTAAAATAAATAGCCATGAGCGAGAAACAGAAAAGATTTTTCCTAAAGGAAAACGAGATACCTACACACTGGTATAATATTCAGGCGGACATGAAGAACAAGCCAATGCCGCCACTCAATCCTGCTACAAAAGAACCGTTGAAAGCAGAAGATCTTTACCCTATCTTTGCAAAAGAACTGTGCCATCAGGAGCTGAACCAGACTGACGCATGGATAGAAATTCCGGAAGAAGTTAGAGAAATGTATAAATACTACAGAAGCACCCCACTTGTAAGAGCATACGGTCTGGAAAAAGCTTTGGGAACACCGGCACACATATATTTCAAAAATGAAAGCGTAAGCCCGATTGGTTCTCATAAACTTAATTCGGCACTGGCACAGGCATATTACTGCAAGAAGGAAGGTGTGACAAACATCACTACCGAAACCGGAGCAGGACAATGGGGAGCTGCCCTGTCATATGCTGCCCGCGTGTTCGGACTTGAAGCTGCGGTTTATCAGGTAAAAATCAGCTACGAACAGAAACCTTACAGACGAAGCATAATGCAGACTTTCGGCGCACAGGTCACTCCTTCGCCTTCTATGTCAACACGTGCAGGAAAAGATATCCTTACAAAATATCCAAATCATCAGGGATCACTGGGAACAGCCATCTCAGAGGCTATAGAGCTGGCAAGAACAACTCCTAACTGTAAATACACTCTTGGGTCGGTATTAAGCCACGTTACACTGCATCAGACCGTCATCGGACTGGAAGCCGAAAAACAGATGGAAATGGCAGGAGAATATCCTGATATAATTATCGGATGCTTTGGCGGTGGTTCAAATTTCGGCGGTATCTGTTTCCCATTTATGCGCCACACTATCCTGGAAGGCAAAAAGACAAGATATATAGCAGCAGAACCAGCATCCTGCCCTA
This sequence comes from uncultured Bacteroides sp., assembly GCF_937912035.1. Lineage (GTDB taxonomy): Bacteria > Bacteroidota > Bacteroidia > Bacteroidales > Bacteroidaceae > Phocaeicola. Next base: position 754 of record NZ_CALDPF010000040.1, on the reverse strand, counting down.
AACTGACAAGAGGTAAGTTTGAATACGATTTCGGAGACGAAGCCGGATACACTCCTCTCCTGCCAATGTACACTTTGGGACATAACTTCGCACCTGCCAATATTCATGCAGGAGGTTTGAGATACCATGGTGCAGGGGTTATCGTGTCACAACTTCTGAAAGACGGATTAATGGAAGCTGTAGATGTGAAACAACTTGACACATTCGATGCCGGTATAATGTTTGCAAAAGCCGAAGGTATCATTCCTGCTCCGGAATCATGCCATGCAATAGCAGCTACAATCAATGAAGCCAAGAAATGTATTGAAACAGGCGAGGAGAAAGTAATTCTGTTCAATCTGTCAGGACATGGACTTATTGACATGAGTGCATACGACCAATACTTGTCCGGCAACCTTACAAACTACGAGCTTAGTGAAGAGGAAATAGAAAAAAATCTGGAAGAAGTAAAAAATCTTGGACAGAAATAAGGAATACACACAAAGCATATAATAATTAATACAACATCCTTAAAATAAGAATGTTAATTAATAAAGTCTGATGTTATCTTCAATTTCTATAAATGAAGTAATATCAGACTTTATCTTTTTTGAACTGTTTTTACGTCGAAAAGTTTGCATATTTAAAAAATATTCGTACCTTTGCACCCGCAATCGGAAATCATCACCGAGGCAATAAAAAAACCGGATATTCCGGAACATAGGATGGCCCGTTCGTCTATCGGTTAGGACGCAAGATTTTCATTCTTGAAAGG
>NZ_CALDPF010000039.1 GCF_937912035.1 uncultured Bacteroides sp. | reverse complement strand
TTAGGGTTATAGTAGTAAATTTTAATGTAAAAGATTCAGTACTTGTTTTTGCTTGACAAAACATGATTAAAAACATAAATAAAAGTATGCAAATGATAAAAATGGAATTAGAAGAGAATTTAAAAAGTATCAATCAGGCCGAAGCCGCATATTTAAATGAAATTAATTTCTTCCGATTGTTAATACAAAAACAGGATTCACTTCAAACCATTAAAGCTTCTATTTTAGAAAACAATGCCAATGCTCCTTTTGCGTATGAAAATTGTGAGTATTCGGAAGATGCGCTAGAAGTACTGAAAAGCTCAGCGCTGATGCAGCAGATACCTGACAAAGAGTTCATTTTAAAACTTTTACAAGCCTATAAAGGATGCAGAAAAATAAATGAAGACAACAAAGACTATTATAAATACAAACAGGACCATATAACTCGCTATTTATCTCACCAAACCAGCAATAATATTCATAAAAATTATAACAGTATTTATGAAGTATGGGCAGCCAGACTACAAGAATATGATATCAAACAACTGATCCTCACTATGCCAAATACTTTTAATGAAAATCCTTTTACCACTCCTCAAAAAGTTATAAAAGAAACGATTGAATTAATAAATCAAACATATTAAAAAGAAAAAGCCCGGCTCTCACGAACCGGGCTTTTTCAGCATCATTATACTTTAAAGTATTTACAGATTTTATTCAGCAACTACTTCGAACGGGATCTCTACAGAAACTTCCTTGTGAAGTTTAACGATAGCCTTGTAGTTACCAACTTCCTTAACTGAATCCTTAACTACGATAATCTTACGATCGATATTGTGACCCAATTTAGCAAGTTCTTCAGCAATCTGAATGTTACCTACAGAACCGTAGATAGCGCCAGTTGCACTAACTTTAGTAGCGATTTTCAAAGAAACACCGTTCAATGAAGCAGCTACAGCTTCAGCATCTTTCTTAATCTTTTCCAATTTGTGAGCACGCTGTTTCAACTCTTCAGCCAACATTTTCTTTGCTGCTGGTGATGCGATAACTGCTTTGCCAGTCGGAATAAGATAGTTACGACCATAACCAGACTTAACAGTTACAATATCATTTTTGTAACCCAAGTTTAATACGTCTTCTTTCAATATAATTTCCATGCTTATTCCTCCTTTAATTATTTCATCATATCAGTTACAAAAGGCAATAAAGCCAAGTGACGAGCTCTCTTAACAGCCTGTGCAATACGACGCTGATACTTCAATGAAGTTCCTGTAATGCGACGAGGAAGGATCTTACCCTGTTCGTTCAAGAATTTCTTCAAGAATTCAGGATCTTTGTAATCGATATACTTAATACCACTCTTTTTGAAACGGCAGTATTTTTTCTTCTTAACATCTACTGATGGCGGAGTTAAATATCTGATTTCTGATTGTTGCTGTGCCATGATTAATTTTCCTCCTTTTTAGTTGATTTAACATTTCTTCTCTTAGCAGCATATTCTGCAGCATACTTGTCCATCTTGAAAGTCAAGAAACGGATAACTCTTTCGTCACGACGATAGTTAACTTCAAGCTTTTCGATTACAGTTGGTTCAGCTTTAAACTCAATCAACTGATAGAAACCTGTAGATTTCTTCTGAATTGGATAAGCCAATTTCTTCAATCCCCAGTTTTCTTCATTGATGATCTCAGCACCTTCCTGAGTAAGGATTGCTTTGAACTTCTCTACCGCTTCCTTCATCTGAGCGTCAGACAAAACGGGAGTTAAAATGAAAACGGTTTCGTATTGATTCATACTTATTCGTTAATTAAATTATTAATAAAAAATTTCAATTGCGGCGCAAAGGTACAACTTTTTATCTAATATACAAACATTTATGCCTTTTTCTTCACTATTAATTTACTAATATATACGAATAAGTGCTTATTATGGATAATACAATATATACTTTTGACAATAAGTTGTATATTTGCATAGTTGTATAAACAATAATTATATGATAGAACAATTTAATTTTGACATCCAGTTAATTTTTGCAATACTTAATGGTAAAGTTTCGGCTGCAATCAACCGTAAATTGATAAGAAACTTCAGGATGAACGGACTGGACATTACCCCAGAGCAATGGACAGTACTAATATTTTTGTGGGAAAAAGATGGGGTTACACAGCAGGAACTTTGTAACGCTACGTTCAAAGACAAGCCAAGTATGACCAGACTTATAGATAATATGGAAAAACAACATCTGGTAGTACGCATTTCGGACAAAAAAGACAGAAGAACAAATCTTATACATCTGACGAAAGACGGAAAGCAACTTGAAGACAAAGCAAGACTCGTAGCCAACTTAACGTTAAAGGAAGCGCTAAAGGGCTTGACTTTAGACGAGTTACGTGTAAGTCAGGAAGTATTACGCAAAATTTTCACAAACACGAAGGATTGAAGAATTCATTAAGCACGATATTCTACGATTTTCGTTTTTTTTCGCAAAATAATTTTCTTGTATAAAGAATTATGCTTTAATTTGTAACCAATAACGAATAAACCATAAAAATAGAAGACACACATGAAAAGCTTATTAAAGAATCTGGGAGTAATATTGATTATTATCGGAGCTGTTATCCTTATTGCATGCTTTGCAACTGAAAATGTAAACAACAATGCTATTTTAGGAACATCATTTGTTCTTATAATCGTAGGATTAATCAGCTATATTTTGATTAACAAACGTATTACTGATTAATTCAATCAAGACTTTAAAGAAAAAATAAAAAGAGGTTGCTCTTTCGAGCAACCTCTTTTTATTTTTAAGCTTCCTGTTGATCTTCATCAGGAGTAATGAGTTTATATCCCTTACCATGAATATTTATAATTTCTATAGAAGGATCAGCCTTAAGGTGTTTACGTAATTTTGTTATATAAACATCCATACTTCTGGCATTAAAATAATTATCATCTATCCATATATTCTTAAGTGCATAATCCCTTTGAAGAATCTCGTTTGCATGAGAGCACAACAAAGATAAAAGTTCTGATTCTTTTGTGGTAAGTTTAGTCTGCTTATCACCAATTGTCAGCAATTGCTTTTGTGTATCAAAAGTAAAGTTACCAATAGTATACATAGAACTTTCCTTTACTTTTTTACCTTTTACACGGCGTAAAATCGCTTCTATACGTAGTGTCAATTCTTCCATACTGAACGGCTTGCTGATATAGTCATCCGCACCTATTTTGAATCCTTCCAGAATATCTTCCTTCATTGTTTTTGCAGTAAGGAAAATCACCGGAACTTCAGAATTGATCTGTTTTATTTCCTGTACCATAGAAAAACCATCCTTCACTGGCATCATCACGTCAGTGACAATCATATCATATTTTCCTCTCTGGTAACCTTTAACACCTTCGTCACCATTCAGAAACAAATCAGCTTCATAACCTTTTGCCTGTAAATATTCTCTCAAAAGCATGCCAAGATTCTCATCATCTTCGCACAATAAAATACGCATTCTTTCGTCCATATCAATCTTCTTTAAATAATGGTAATACAATAATAAATTTAGTTCCGACATTCAGTTCACTCTCAGCTCTGATACTTCCATTGTGATCTGAAATAATCTTCTTTACATAGGCCAGTCCCAAACCGAATCCTTTCACGTCATGAAGGTTTCCGGTATGAACACGGTAGAACTTATCAAATATCTTTTTCAAATTTTCTTTCTTTATACCTATACCGTTGTCCTCAACAGAAATGTGGAGTTTATTAGCCTCATTCCATGTTCTGACTTTCAAACTAATATCCACATCCGCACGTTTATACTTGACAGCATTATCGAGCAAATTAAAAATTACATTTGTAAAATGCATTTCATCAACAAAGACAAACGGATCCGTGGCTTCCAATTCTGCGTCTAATGTTCCATGACAACTTTCCACTTTCAATCTGAAAGTATTTATAACACCATTAATCAACTCATTCGCATCAATTTTCTTTTTCTTCAAAGTAGCTTTTTGACGTTCGAACATTGACATCTGCAAGACTTTTTCTACCTGAAAACGAAGACGCTTAGTTTCATCATTTATCACTCCGGATATATGTTTGAACATCACGGGCGATTTTCCTACAGCTGGATCATTTAACATTTGAGCCGCAAGTGATATTGTAGAGATAGGCGTCTTGAACTCATGCGTCATATTATTGATGAAGTCGTTCTTTATCTCCGTAAGTTTCTTCTGACGGAATATTATATATATTGTAAATATAAATGTTATCAGAAGTACAACCGTAAATATTATTGAAGGAATCATAAACTTTACGGAGCTGAAAATATAGTCATCCATTGTCGGGAAGAATATTTTCACATATCCCATTTTTGCAGGAGGATCATTCTCAAACAAGAGTCTGGAATATATTTTCTCACCGTCATACACATAATCAGAACAACGGTAAATTTCCTTTCCTTCCCTATCAGTAACCATAAAATGGTATGGTAAATCCAATCCGTTATTAAGCAACTCAGATTTTATGAAATGATCCAATTGCTTAAAGTTTATCCTCTCCTTTAACGGTTTGTCACTGGCTGTATATAATATATTATACACCACCTCGTCAAGCAAAGCCCTCTGATAGACATATCTTTCTTTAATTATTTCCTGCAATGTTCTTGATGTCTGCGGAATATTTTTTCCGTTGGATATTATCACTTTTGGAACATTGGCAGGTCTGTTAGTAATAGTCTTAAATTCAAAAGTAGAATACATGCTTCCATCAGGCGATGTTATAGTATATTGGTGATGCTGCTGGAGAATGTCTTCACTTCCTTTTCCTTTATTCAGATTAAACTGCTCCGCCAGACGAGCCGCTCTTTCAGTAGCAGCAACATCTGCCTCAAGATACTTCTTGGTTTCCACCAGTTCAAGATTACGCACGGACTGAACAAGACTGCGGTTTACATTCTCTTCGAATTGTCCACGACGCATCTTAACCATCTCTTCTATGTAACTTACCTGCAAATATAGCAGACTAAGAAAAGACAGAGCCATAATGACTCCTAATATCCATATTGTTGACTTTTTCATGGTGACAAATTTAACAAGCTAATTAATATAATCATTATCAATTAACATGTTTTACACGGCATTTTTTCAGATTTAACAATACACACTCATTTTAATTATTAAAATCACAACTAAAAGTCACCTCCACAACATTTACTTTACAAAAATAATATAACTTTAAATGTATAACAACTAAAAGTGACAAAAAGTTCATGAAAAGTGAATAAAAAAAAGCCGTATTTTTAAGAAATACGGCTTTTTTATGTATTAAAATATCAACTAATTATCAATCTTCATTCTTTTCCTGTTCTTCAAATTCCTTCATAAGTTTATTCTGAACATCAGTTGGAACAAGTTCGTAACTTGCAAACTTCATAATGAATGAAGCACGTCCACCTGTCAATGAACTTAAAGCAGTAGAATAGTTAGACATTTCTTTCAAAGGCACCTTTGCTGCAAGTTTTTCGTATCCCTTTTCACTGCTCATACCCATAATCATACCGCGGCGTCCCTGCATATCACTCATCACATCACCAAGTTTATCACTCGGAACGAAAACTTCCACATCATATATAGGTTCAAGAATCTTAGGACCTGCGTTCTTGAATGCTTCGCTGAAAGCATTACGTCCGGCAAGCATGAACGAAATTTCATTTGAGTCAACCGGGTGCATCTTTCCGTCATACACGATAACACGTACGTCGCGTGCATACGAACCAGTCAGAGGTCCCTGCTCCATACGGCTCATGATACCTTTAAGGATTGCAGGCATAAATCTTGTATCGATAGCTCCACCTACAACACTGTTGATGAATACCAGCTTACCACCCCATTCCAAATCAACAGTTTCAGTTCCCTTCACATTGATCTTGAATTCCTGACCATTGAATTTATAGACTTCAGGAGTAGGCATACCCTCGTAATATGGCTCAACAATAAGATGAACTTCACCAAACTGTCCGGCACCACCCGACTGTTTCTTATGTCTGTAGTCAGCACGTGCAGCTTTAGTAATAGTTTCTCTATAAGGTATCTTTGGTTCAAGGAACTGAACAGCCAGTTTCTCATTATTCTCAAGACGCCATTTCAATGTACGCAAATGGAACTCACCCTGACCATGAACAAGAATCTGTTTCAATTCCTTTGACTGTTCAACAACCCATGTAGGATCTTCTTCACGCATACGGTTCAGGATAGCCATCATCTTTTCTGTATCTGCCTCATTTTCCGGCTTGATAGCTCTAGTATATTTAGGATTTGGATACTTGATGAAATTAAATCTGTTTTCACAATCCTTGCTGTTAAGTGTATTGCCTGTCTTTACATCTTTAAGTTTAACTGTACAACCGATATCACCGGCTCTCAGTTCTTCCACCTTTTCACGGTTCGCACCGGCACACACATAAAGCTGAGCCATACGTTCCTTCGATCCACGGTCGGCATTATTCAAATCATCGCCTTCGTGAACCACACCACTCATAACCTTGAAATACTGCACATCACCGATATGAGGTTCAACGGCAGTCTTGAAGAAATAAAGTGAAGTTGGAGCATCAGCCACAGGAGGCACAGGAACACCACGTGTATTGTGAACTACAGGCATTTCGTCAACGAAAGGCACTACGTTACCAAGGAATTCCATCAATCGGCGTACACCCATATCTTTTCCCGCACATACACAGAACACAGGGAACATGCCGCGTGCAGCCAATCCCTTGCGGATACCTTCACGCATTTCGTCTTCTGTAAGTGATTCTGATTCGAAGAATTTCTCCATAAGAGTTTCGTCGTGTTCGGCAGCAGCCTCAACAAGTCTCTTATGCCATTCCATTGCCTTTTCCATTTCTTCTTCTGGAACAGGTTCGATAGTAGGAGCACCTCCTTCAGGTCCCCATGAATATTTTTTCATTAAAAGTACATCAATCAACGAATTGAAGTCCGGACCTGTACTGAGAGGATACTGAACCGGAACAACTTTAGAACCATAATTTTCAGTCAACTGTTCGAGTACTTTGTCGAAATCACAGTTAGGCGAGTCAAGTTGGTTAACGAGGAAGATAACCGGTTTACCCAACTTCTCAGTGTAACGGAAATGATTCTGCGTACCAACTTCCGGTCCATACTGACCGTTAAGAAGTAATACAGCAGTATCTGTTACGTTAAGTGCAGTTATAGCAGCACCCACGAAGTCATCACTACCCGGACAGTCTATGATATTAAGTTTTTTACCATTCCACTCCACATGATAAACGGTAGAGAATACAGAGTAACCATACTCCTGCTCTACCGGGAAATAGTCGCTGACAGTGTTCTTGGCAGTAATTCTGCCGCGACGTTTTATAATACCACTCTCAAAGAGCAACGCTTCAGTGAGGGTGGTTTTACCTGAGCCATCATTGCCAAGAAGTGCAATGTTTTTGATTTCGTTAGTCTGATATACTTTCATGGTATTCTAGATTAAAAAATTAATAGAATAAAGGATATGCTTTTCATATCTCATTTTTAAGTTGGCGCAAAATAGAAATTTATGTTCAGAAATCCAACTATTACATCAGTGTTACTAAACTATGTTTTCCGACACATAGTTTAATATAACGCTTTAAATCATATTGTTAGGTAACGTATTTAAAGGTAAGAATAAAACAGAATCTATTATATAAAAGTGGATTTATATAGAATAAAAAAGATTTCTGTCTTAACATTTTCTATAAATACAACTTATATTTATAAAATTCAAACTTGTGTTTTTAAAAACAAAACTGTTGTTTATAAAAACACAAGTTTAATTTTAAGATTATATCATATCGTTTATAAAAATATTCAAGCACAAAACCTCTTTCCATACAGGCAATACTATAATTCAGAAATTTCGTACCTTTGCATAAAGTCTCAACAATAACAGGATATAAATGGCAGGAATTTACATACACATACCGTTCTGTAAAAGAAGATGCATATACTGCGACTTCTTCTCAACTACGGCTTCCGAAAAGAAAAACGATTATATCAAGGCTCTTTGCAAGGAAATAGCCGGAAGAAAAGACTATCTTAGCGATGAAACCATAGACACTATTTATTTTGGCGGCGGAACGCCATCGCAACTGGAAAAGGATGATTTCACAAATATATTCAGAACCATATATGACAATTACAGCGTAAATCCGAATGCTGAAATCACAATAGAAGCAAATCCTGACGACCTGACAGACGAATATGTGGAAATGCTCTCTACCCTTCCTTTCAACCGTCTGAGCATGGGAATACAGACCTTCAACGACGATATTCTGTCTCTTCTGAAAAGACGCCACAACGCACAGCAGGCCATAGAGGCTTTTGGCAGATGCAGGAATGCAGGATTCCGCAATATAAGCATCGACCTTATGTACGGACTACCCGGCGAAAGTATGGATACGTGGAACAAAGATCTTGACACTGCCATTTCACTGAAACCGGAACATATTTCGGCATATCATCTGATATACGAAGAAGGAACTGTGCTTTACAAACTTAGAGAAGAAAACAAAGTGAGAGAAGCCGACGAGGATTTGAGCAATTCACTGTTTGAAACACTCATCTCACGTCTGAAAGAAAACGGATATGTGCATTATGAGATTTCAAATTTCTGCCGCCCCGGAATGCACTCACGACATAATTCAAGTTACTGGACAGGGATAAAATACCTTGGATGCGGCCCTTCGGCCCATTCATACAACGGATGCTCACGGCAATGGAACATTTCATCACTTGATAAATACATAGAAGGCATAAACAATGGTTCGGATATATCCGAAATAGAAGAACTGGACCTATACACCCGCTACAACGATTTCGTAATCACATCAATCCGTACCGCATGGGGAATGCCACTGGATAAGCTTAAAGCCGAATACGGAAACGTTCTTTACGACTATTGCCTGAAGATGGCTCGCCCACACATCAGTCAGGGAACTCTTGAAATAAAGGACAATACCCTGAAACTGACTCAAATCGGGATTTTCATATCAGACGGAATAATGAGTGACATGCTTTGGGTGGAATAAAAAATGCTCCCCCGATTTATCCATCAAGGGAGCATTTTCATAGATATGAATAGTAACAATTATTACTTAGCCAGGCTATATACTATATCCATGATCTGCTTGCCAAGTTCATCGGCAGCCTCCATAGTAGAAGCTTCAGAATAAACACGGATGATAGGTTCTGTATTACTCTTGCGCAAGTGTACCCATTTATCTGCAAAGTCAATCTTGACACCGTCGATGTCGTTGATTTCCTCATTCTTGTACATTTCCTTAACTTTCAGCAGGATAGCATCAACATCTGTTTCAGGAGTGAGGTCGATACGGTTCTTTGCAATGAAGTATTCAGGATATGTGGCACGGAGTTCTGTCACTTTCTTGCCTTCGTGTGCAAGGTGGCTCAGGAACAATGCTATACCAACAAGAGCATCGCGTCCGTAGTGTGATTCAGGATAGATAACTCCACCGTTACCCTCACCACCGATTACAGCGTTTGTAGCCTTCATCTTTGTTACTACGTTCACTTCACCTACTGCAGACGCATTGTATTCCATACCATATCTGCGGGTAACATCGCGCAAAGCACGAGTTGAACTGAGGTTTGAAACTGTATTTCCAGGAGTATGTTTCAATACATAGTCGGCAACAGTCACCAATGTATATTCTTCACCATACATTGAACCGTCTTCGCTGATGATAGCCAAACGGTCAACGTCAGGGTCAACAACGAAAGCTACATCATTTCCACCCTTCTTCATAAGTCCCATGATGTCGCTCAAGTTCTTTTCAAGAGGTTCTGGGTTGTGCTGGAAGTCACCTGTTGGCTCGCAATACAGTTTTTCTACATGCTGAACGCCCAACTGCTCAAGCAACTGAGGAAGGATGATACCACCTACAGAGTTAACACAGTCAATAGCCACACGGAAGTTAGCCTTACGGATAGCCTCAACGTCAACAAGTTTCAAAGCCAATACGCTGTCAATATGGCGCTGGTTATATGTATTGTTTTCTGTATATTTACCAAGGTTGTCTATGTCGGCAAATGTAAATTCTTCGGCAGCTGCAATACGCAACACTTCATTACCTTCGGCAGCATTAAGGAATTCTCCGTGTTCGTTCAGAAGTTTCAGAGCGTTCCACTGTCTTGGATTATGACTTGCAGTAAGGATGATACCACCGCAAGCACCTTCCATAGTAACGGCAAGTTCTGTAGTAGGAGTAGAAGCAAGACCGATGTTTACAACATCGAATCCCATACCCATAAGAGTACCGCAAACTACATTCTTAACCATTTCGCCGGAAATACGTGCGTCGCGTCCAACAACGATTTTATTGCTTTTCACAGTTGTTGTCTTACGAATCAGCGTAGCATATGCTGAAGTAAACTTCACAATATCCAACGGATTAAGTCCTTCACCGGCCTGGCCACCTATAGTACCACGAATACCGGAAATAGATTTGATTAATGTCATAGATTATATTAATTTAGGTCATAAGTTATTTCATAATAACAAGGATATACATAACGTGTAGCAAATGAAGCCGTACCTTCGCTATGAGGTACAATTAATCTCACACGTGCAATCTTATCTGACGGAGGAGCTGAAATATATGATTTCATTTTCAGATAAGCAAACGGAACAAGCCATCCAGATGGAAAGTCAGCTGTTTGGTAAAAACTATACATAGAACTTTGAGCCTGATCCGTAAATGAAGCGGAATAAGAACCGGACGAACCAATAGTGAGCAAGAAGTTCTCTGAATACGGTGAATATATGTTATGCGCCAATGTATCACCTGCAGAAAATCCTAACTCCTCAACATCCTTTATACAAATCTCGAGAAAACGAGAAGAAATATTATACCTTCCTTCTTTAAGGATTTCACCGTCTCCACGATACTGAATGTTCATATACACACCACTCTTGTCGAACAAAACGAACTCATTCTCCTTAGTCACCGTATCATTCTCTATGAATTCTTTTTCAGAGATAACCTTTATATCGTTCTCTAAAATAAACTTGTTGATGGCATCAGCCTCTTCTTCCTTCATTTCGGCATACGTCTTTCCATTATTACAACTCTGAAGTCCGAAAGACAATGCATATACCAATACCGATAAATAGAATAATTTCTTCATTATTTTAAAAATTTACAGGGCAAAATTAATAAAATTATTTATACCCCTATACTAAATTAGTCGATGTAATAGTTAATTTTGTAGAAAAGATATACTCAGAATCAGTTCTTAAGCAACAGATCCTCATATTTTACAAGTGCCTGCTTAAACAATTCTATGGCCTCATCCATAGTGCCATAAAACTCGCCTCCGGAAGCATTCAAATGACCACCACCATTGAAGAATTCTGTAGCGACCTTGTTGCAAGGGAAATTTCCGACCGAACGTAATGACACTTTTATCATATTCTTTTCTGTATCTTCACGAAGGAATACAGAGAAGCATATACCTTTCATCTGAAGAGGTATATTTACAAATCCTTCAGTATCTCCTTTCACATACTGGAATTTCTTCTGCTCGTCTTTAGTAAGCCATATCAACGCCGACCGGAACTGTGGAAATACCTCCATCTTATCGTAAAGCACATACCCCATCAGGCGAAGACGACCTTCTGAATATGTATTGAACACCTTGCGATAAATATCATCCTTATCAATACCTTTGGAAAGAAGCTCACTGATAATAAAATAAATTTCACGGTCATTAGAGTTATATGTAAATCCTCCAGTATCTGTCATCATTCCTGTATAAATACACTGTGCCCCTTCGTATGATATATCGTCGAAACATCCCAAACGGCATATCAGACGAAATATCAATTCTGATGTTGAAGAAATATTGGGATGAGAAATTGTAACTTTACAGAAAGGTTCCGGATTAAGATGATGATCAATCATAACCTTGCGTGCTTGTGATTCAGCCACTGGTTTTGCAACTGCATCTATTCTAGACAAAGCATTGAAGTCAAGACAGCAGATAACATCAGCTTCAGATATTAGCTTGTCGGCAAACTCGGCATACTTGTCATATCTGATTATATCCTTTGCTCCAGGCATCCACTGTAGGAACTCAGGAAAAGCATTTGGAACTATCACATGCACATTTTTTTCCATTCCTTGCAGAAAATGATAAAGTCCTAACGATGAGCCAAGAGCATCACCATCAGGCGAAACATGTGTTACTATAACTATTTTGTCAGCCTTTTCGAAATAGGTTTCTACCTTGTCTATGTTCGCTTGTAAGATAATCTTTGAAAGCATATTTATTGTTTGTGTTAAATTGTTGGCAAATGTACTCTTTTTTTTCTATTTACAGAAGTATTCTGAAGGAAGCTTGAGAGGATTTTTCAATGCATTTTATGTTTAGTCTCTCACATTCAGCTTTCAGAAACTCCCTATATCTTTCACTTACGGTTTCGTCTATTATTACATTTTTAATATCAAACAACACAGTTAATCCGGTAATATCCCCACTGAAACCCTTACATATATACACATAGTCTAAAACGGCCAGTTTTGTTTTCCCGGTGAGCCGGACATCTTTCCAAAAAGCTGACTTCATTACTCCTACTCTTATTCCGTTTATCTCATGCAGTCCGTTTTCCGATGAAAGAGTTTCAAGTTCCTTATCCTTTCTTATATATAAATCCGAACGAGTTAAAAACAACGATGGAGAATCTTCAATGTGGATTTTATAAAGTTCAGTTGCCATAATCATGCAAGATGAAAACAAAAGCATTATAAGTCCAGATGCAGTTCTTTTTCGAAAGAATATATACAGTATACATACAAGCATAAATCCTAAAAGCACCTGAATTTCATTGAAATATATAGAAGTTATCTGTGAACCTTGCAGACTGTGGACAAACTGCATGGATCCGTTAAGAGCCTTAGTCATGGTTTCCAGCATACACACACAGATATTTTCCACCACTGGAATAAACGAAAAAACGAGTGAAGCCAGAGTAAGAGAAAGTATGATCGAAGCCAGAAAACCGACAAAAAGATTAGCCATAAGAAAATATGTTGGGAAAGTACCAAAATAATATAGGATTAAAGGTAATGTACCCAACTGGGCAGCCAATGAAACTGACATTGCACTCCAAACATAACGCACAACTCTGTTATCGCTTTTTACCCATTCGGACATGATCGGATAAAAAAGAATGATGGAAAGTACTGCCACAAACGACAGTTGGAAACTAATATCGAAAAGATACATAGGATTGTAAAACAGCATTATGAATGCTGCAAGCGATAGAGAGAAGAATCCGCAAAACCCGTTTTCCACCACTACAGAAGCCACAAGATAAAGCGTACACATAGTCACGGCTCTAACCACCGAAGGACTCAATCCTGATATAAATGCAAATATCCACAAGATGACGGCAACGGCTAATGACTGAAACATACGTCCACCCCTTATTTTCCTCATTGGCTGGAAAAGAAAATAAAAAATACATGACAATATTCCTACGTGCAATCCTGACAATGCCAGTACGTGACTCGTGCCTGCTCCACTATATACAGCTTTCAATTCAGGTGTAAGCTCACTCTTGTCGCCTATTGTCAATGCAGAAACCACTGCCAGCTCATCATCTTCCATATTCCAACTTCTGAATTTACTGACCACAGCATCCCTGCATCTCAATGCAACATGTTTTATTGAATACGGTTTTTCCACCTTAATTCCTCTCCAATTACCGGCAAAAGCCAAAGCTGTGCCGGAAACTCCTTTATTGAAAAGATATCCGGCATAATCGAAACCCATAAATTCAATATCAGATAAAGGTCTGGAAACAGAAGAATGGAATACTATTTTATCACCACACCGTGGAATATACGACAATGAATCCGGAATAAGATATAACAGAATATTGCGATTGACCGGATATCCGGCAATGCTATCATTTGACGAAGGAATACAGAACTTAACATTAACTTCAGAACACAATGTTTTACCCTTCACTTCCGGAGTTGTCTCCACTACTCCATAGTAGCACAATTGCTTATTCGACCATTCATTGTATACACTGTTTTTCTTGTTTATAATAAGTATTCCACCTATCACAAAGAAACAAACGGATACAATAATCCCCACAAAACAATTCAGATTTACATTTCTGAATTTCACAAATACAGACAACAACAAAGGCAAAAAGAGAACACATAAAATCAGTATTAAGGACCATACTGACACATTCGGCAGAAATCTGTCGAAGAAAAAAATTCCGGCTGCCATAAAAACTGTCAACCGGAATAATGGATAATTTACCAAATAGGATTTTTTCTCCAATCTGAGTAGTTATAAGTTTTTCATTTGATGAATCATGTCTATCATATCCGGAGCTTTGAATATGGCATTTCCAGCCACCAGTACATCGGCTCCCGCATCAACCAATTGTCTACCCGTTTCCAGATTAACTCCGCCGTCTACTTCTATCAGCGTATTCGAACCTGTCTCCTCAATCAGTTTCCTCAACTGACGAACCTTATTCAATGTATTAGGAATAAATTTCTGTCCGCCGAATCCTGGATTTACGCTCATAAGCAAAACCATGTCAATATCAGAAATAATATCTGTAAGTACAGATACCGGAGTAGCAGGATTAAGAGTAACACCGGCTTTCATTCCATTATCCTTTATCATCTGTACAACACGGTGAAGGTGTGGGCAAGTTTCAAAATGTACATTCATCATCATCGAGCCCAAAGCCTTTACTTCCCTGATAAACTTTTCAGGCTGCACAATCATAAGATGAACATCAAGAGGTTTGTTACAGAGTTTTGCAACATATTCCAGCACAGGAAATCCGAATGATATATTAGGAACGAACACTCCGTCCATTATATCGATATGCAACCAATCCGCCTCACTGCGGTTAATCTTGTCCAGATCATCTTTCAGACAGCCGAAATCGGCCGAAAGTAAAGAGGGAGAAATCAAAACTTTATTCATTTCAGAACTATTATATATTAGTATATGAACAAAGATATGAATTCTTTTCCGAATAAAAGAACAATGCGTACCTAATATTATTTAAACACTGTTCAATCACCATTTAAACAATGTTTGAAAAGTCTTTTTTAATATATTCATTTGTTCAGACTAAACCTAAATCCCAACTGAAGATTGAAATTCAAAGGCTTATCCTTGCGGATAGTAAGGATTTCTGTATTATCATCGAAATAATATATAACTCCAGGTTCAAGGTAAAAGCTCAACAACTTATTTAAATTAGCCTGAACACCTACAGATGCCAAGACTGAAAATTGTAACGGCTTCACATCCAATTCCTCACGACCTGAACTTTTTCTGTCGTTATCATATACGCATACTGTTTCTACGGAACCGGATACACACTTTTCCATCATACCTCCTGCAGAGGCATAGAAAGAAAAAATATTGTTATTCCATACAGAACGCTGAACCTTCAAAGGAATTCCAACGTAATGCAACTTCTGTTTATCCTCTATATAAGACTTAGCTCCGGAACGAAGTTCAGAATAAAGATAAGTATAGTTAAGTCCTGACTCTAAAGCCCAATATTCGTTAATATTCCACTTGACAGAAGCTCCTACAGTAAACGGTACATGGTGTTTCACATCTGTATATGTCTGTCTTCCCATGTTATTGAACAACATCTGACTGTATGATGCGGTTGCATCAGAAACCTCTCCTACCACAACATCATTAACTTGGCTAACAGATTTTGTCGGAAGCGATAAGCGAGACATACCACTAAAACTGTTACTTGATGAATATGGTACATTTCCGGTCATGATTCCTATCTGAAAGTCACCACTCTTTCCACGTTTATTTTCAGCCATAGCCAGATAAGATACATTCCGTCTCACGGCCTCACGATCTTCCAAAACTCTTTTCTTTCTTTTTTCTCTTAGCGAAACCTCATCTTCTGTTACATCTTCTGTTACTTTGGAATCTGTTATAGCCTCAATATCTGAATTTACCTGTTCATTACCTGACAAGCCATTGGTATCGAATGCAGCCATGGATTTTTGTGGTAAATTACGCGTATGATTATTTCTCTGCTTTATACTGACAACAGAACTTTCAGTTTCAGCCACAGATTCTGACATTAATGATTTCACATTTTCCTGAGTGCCAGCGGCATCAGATAAAACCAAATTTCTTTCAGGTGCCTGGATTATTTCACTATTTTCTGACAACACAGAATTTACCTCATTAAGTTCAGAGTTAGAAGTCCAATACCATACCGAGACACTTGATATGGCCAATACCAAAGCGGCAGCTGCGGCAACAGACATCCATTTTCTCCACATCGATATAACCTTTGGAGCAGGAGTTGATATTTCAGATTCTATCTTCTCCCATAAACCGGCAGGGAGAGGCTCCGAATAGTTGTCCATCCGACTACGAATATCATTTATCCATTTGTCTTTCATTTCATTCATAAGCTCTTCCTGTATTCATTAATTTTTTTCATTAACAATGTCTTTGCTCTATAAAACTGCGACGATGAAGTATGTTCTGATATGCCAAGCATGGCAGCTATCTCCTTATGGCTTTTCTCTTCGAATACGAATAGATTGAAAACTGTTCTATAGCCGTCTGGCAATTCCTTTATCATCCTCATCAATTCCTTGTTCGGAATATTGTTCACATCTCCATCATCGTCTAACTGCGTATCGGGCAATTGCTCAACCAAAGTTTCCTGCTGCATCTGTACGTTTTTTTTTCTTAGATAGCCAAGCGCCTCATTCACCATCACCCTGGAAAGCCAAGCCTTCAACGAACCGTCACCCAAAAATTTAAACTGACCTATCGACTGATATATCTTAATCATCCCATCATGAAAAACATCTTGAGCTGTATCACGGTCGCCAATATACCGAAGACATATAGCCAATAGCTGACCACCATAAACCTCATAAAGCCGTTTTCTGGCATACGGGTCCGCATCCACACATTTTAAAGCTAATTCTTCTTCGGTCATATTTATTTTTTTGTTCTAATTATATAATGAAGTGATAGCAAAATTACTGCTTTATATAACACAATTTTTTTTATTCTTTTTTTTTAACATGAATATATGCAGTAATCAACACTATGACACATTTTCAAGACAAAGAATCGTAAAATACACATAATATGAAACTTAAACATAAAATAATCAGTATTATCGGACTTTGCGCTTTTGGTATTTATATGTCATCATGCCTTGACAACGAGAAATACCCGGAACTGCATTCCACAATGGGAACTATCACCAACATAGAAAGTCCTACAATAGAATCTGACTCATACGGTAAACTTATACCCGACAACCCGGATATAATAAGGATGTATGATGCAGACAGTATAGGACAAAGAGTACTTCTAAGCTTAAGTTTTCCAAATACAGAAGAAAATGCCAAAGAGGATTCAGGAAAAGAAGTTACAATATACGACTTTTACAAAGTTCTCACCAAAAAAGCAAACGACACAAGAAATCAGGACAGCGAGCCTATAGAGAACTTCGGAGAAGATATAATAAACATAACAAGTGCCTATATAAGCAAAGAGCACTTGAATATTGAGTTTAATATCAATGGCAATAATGAAACAATCCCTCACCGTATCAGTCTGCTTCTTACAGAAGAGACAAAGATAGACGATGAAGGATTGGTATATGTGGAGTTAAGACATAACAAAAACTCCGACTATGGAAACAAACTCTACTGGGGAGTTGTTTCATACACATTATCAAGTATTCCTGAATACAATGACACTGATTTTAAAGGATTCAGAATCTCTTACATGAGTTCAGACAACACTAAATCGGAAATTACAGTAAAGAAACAGGAATCAAATCAGGACAGTGCTGTCAGAAGCATGAAATCCACGCAGGAAATCGGCTACAGGCATCCTCTTTTTGCCGGCCAACTGCAATGACAACACATTGACATATCCATCTGTAGAAGCTACATGCAGATAAGTTTTATTGTCTGTTACTATGCTTCCTGGTTTATATTCATGATTGCAGAAAATCTTTTCTGTCTCAAATATCTTCAGCATGACCGGAGCTAAATCGCCCTGATGAAGTTCCGTCCATGCTGCCGGATATGGCGACAATCCTCTAACGAAGTCATACACTTTCTTTACTCCGGCACTCCAGTCTATACGGCATGTTTCCTTGAAAATCTTAGGAGCCGGACGCAATTCCTCAACTTTTACCAGTTCTTCCTGAGGAGTGGTCTTCACGTTTCCTTCAAGTATTGCATCAACAGTTTTCAAAACCAAGTCACCTCCAAGCATCATCAGCTTGTCATAGACTATTTCTACATTGTCTGTATCGGCAATAGGCACTCTTACCTGGTCTATAATCTCGCCGGTATCTATCTCATGCTTCAGGAAGAATGTTGTTATACCGGTTTCTGTATCACCGTTTATCACAGCCCAGTTTATAGGAGCAGCTCCTCTGTATTGAGGAAGCAATGATGCATGCAGATTGAATGTCCCCATAGGAGGCATGTTCCATACCACTTCAGGCAACATTCTGAAAGCAACGACAATCTGCAAATCAGCCTTCAACGAACGAAGTTCCTCTACGAAAGTCTCATCCTTAAGTTTTTCAGGCTGCAATACCTTCAATCCCTGCGATACCGCATACTGTTTCACAGGGCTAGGCTGCAGGACACTGCCATGACGCCCCATTGGTTTGTCAGGCATAGTAATAACAGCCACCACATTATATCCACCTTCCACAAGTCTGCGCAAGCTTTCAACCGCAAACTCTGGAGTACCCATATATACTATACGCAAATCTTTCTTTTCCATAATCATAAGTTTATTCTGCCGAGAAGTCAACAAGCACCTGACGGTAAGTGTTTAGCATCTTCGACTTAGAAACAAATCCTTTATATTTATTATCCTCATCCACTACCGGAAGATTCCAGGCCTTTGTAGAATCGAATTTCTCCATCACCTCTTCCATGGAATCCGTAGTGACAAGTTTAGCCTTCGGAACAGTCATAAAACTTTCCACAGTATATCTGTGATACAACTCCTGACGGAACATTATATTCCTTATGTCGTCAAGATTGACTATTCCTATGAGCTCGTCATTGGCATCTATCACAGGGAACATGTTTCTGCTGGATTTTGAGATAACCTTCACCATCTGTCCCAAATCCATTTCAGGCTTTACGGTAAGGAAATCTGTTTCCATTATGCTCTCTATATTCATCATTGTAAGCACAGCCTTGTCCTTGTGATGTGTGATAAGTTCACCTTTCTTTGCCAGACGCATGGAATATATACTGTGTGGCTCGAACACCTTAATGGTGAGGTATGCAAAAACTGAAACTATCATAAGCGGAAGAAACAATCCGTACCCTCCGGTAAGTTCGGCAATAAGGAATACACCGGTAAGCGGCGCATGCATAACCCCGGACATAAGTCCTGCCATACCCATAAGAGCAAAGTTTTTCTCAGGTATATACGTACTTCCTATATTGAATTCATTGCATAAATGCGAAAATACAAATCCGGCTATACATCCCAGGAACAGACTTGGTGCAAATATACCACCGCATCCTCCACCACCATTGGTCGCACTTGAAGCAAATACCTTGAACAGGATGATAAGCAACAGATATACAACTAAAAGACTACTGTGTCCATAGAAAAATGAATTATTCATCACTGTATCCCATTCGGCGCTCGACGTTCCGTTAAGAAGGAGTGAAATGGTGTCATAACCTTCACCGTACAGAGGCGGGAAAAGGAATATCAGCACACTAAGCATTATACCGCCAAGCACAAATTTGGAGTAAGGACTTGAAAATCGTCTGAAAATATTCTCTATCCAGTTCATGGAACGTGTGAAATACCATGCTATCAAGCCACAGAACACTCCCAAAGCTATAGCATAAGGAATACGCTCAAGGGCAAAAGGATAATCAAGTGTAAACTGGAACATAGCCTCTGTTCCTGTGAGCAGATAAGACATACATGCCGCTGTGACACTTGAAATCAGCAATGGCAACAAAGAAGCCATTGTCAGGTCGAACATAAGAACTTCAAGCGTAAACACCAAGCCGGCTATAGGTGCCTTGAATATTCCTGACACTGCACCTGCAGCACCACAACCTAAAAGCAACATAAGAGTCTTATGATCCATTCGGAACATACTTCCAAGGTTAGAACCTATGGCAGACCCAGTAAGGACTATAGGCGCCTCAGCACCGACAGATCCACCACAACCGATGGTTATTGCTGACGCACATACGGACGACCATACATTATGCCCTTTTATCCTACTCTGACGACGCGAAATGGCATACAAAATCTTAGTCACACCATGACTGATATCATCGCGAACAATATATCTGATGAACAGTCCGGTTATGAAAATTCCGGCTACCGGATAGACCAGATACAGCCAGTTGGCTCCTGTTGTATCAAAGTTTTCAGTAAGGAATTCCTTTATATACTCTACAAGGAATTTCAGGACAAAAGCAGCCAGAGCAGTAAAGATACCTACCAGGAAACTAAGTATGAGTATGAACTGCTTATCGGTGATATGCTTTTCTCTCCACTTTATAAAACTCTGCAAAAAAGAAAATTTTTCCTTAGTCTTCATTCTCCAGCAAATTTATATCAACTATTCTCTGATAACTTTTACAGTACCACCCTTTCCGAGCTTTATTATACTTGAAGGTTTTGCAGGACCGGTCTCATCCCTTCTGTAATCTACGATGTAGTCAACCGCATTCTTTATTTCCTCGCTTATTTCACTGAACACAGCCGGTGCTGGCTGACCGCTTATATTCGCAGATGTAGAAACAATAGCTTTCTTGAATCTGAAGCACAGCTGTTTTGAAAATTCCTCTGATGTAACCCTTATACCCACACTTCCGTCTTCTGCAATAAGATTAGGTGCCAGATTTCTGGCTCCGTCGTAAATTATAGTAAGCGGTTTTGTAGTCATATCTATAAGATCCCATGCTACACTAGGAACATCGCTTACATAAGATTCCACTTTTACAGGACTATCTACAAGCACCAGCATAGCCTTGCTGTCTGCCCTGCGTTTAATCTCGAAAACTTTCTTTACCGCTTCTTCATTTGTGGCGTCGCAACCTATACCCCACACTGTATCTGTAGGATATAGAATAACTCCACCTTTGTACATGACGTCGCATGCCTTTTTAATTTCATCGTTCATCATAAGCCCAATATAATTATTTGTGTGTCTGAACTATCTGTGTCGGAGCCATTTCAGCATTACGCTTTTCTGTCTGTTCCACCACATTCTTGGCAAGTTCTATAAATGCCTGGCCTGTTATAGAATCCTCATTGAGAGCTACAGGAGTACCGTTGTCTCCACCTTCGCAAATGCTCTGTACGATAGGAATCTGTCCCAACAAAGGAACATTAAGTTCTTCTGCAAGTCTCTTTGTTCCTTCCTTTCCAAACAGATAATACTTGTTTTCAGGAAGTTCGGCAGGAGTAAACCAGGCCATATTTTCCACCAGACCAAGAATTGGAACATTCACCTTGTCATTCTGATACATATTTATACCCTTACGCGCATCAGCCAATGCAACTTCCTGAGGTGTACTTACTATCACCGCGCCTGTTATTGCAAGGTTCTGCAATAGAGTAAGATGAATATCGCTGGTTCCCGGAGGAGTATCAAGAACAAAATAGTCAAGTTCTCCCCATTTGGCATCGCCTACAAGCTGTTTCAAGGCATTGCTTGCCATAGCTCCACGCCAAAGTGTGGCCTGCTCAGGACTGACGAAAAATCCTATAGACAAAAGTTCGATACCGTATTTTTCCACCGGTACAATCAAATCACGTCCGCCAACTTCTTCTGCATATGGACGAGCGTCTTCCACCTGAAACATTTTAGGTACGGAAGGACCGAATATATCGGCATCAAGCAATCCAACCTTGTATCCCAATTTCGAGAGAGCTACAGCTAGGTTTGCCGCTACAGTTGACTTGCCTACACCACCCTTACCGGATGACACTGCAATAACATTTTTCACCTGTGGAAGGAGTTTACCAGGTTCAGGACGTGCCGCCTGCTTGCTTTCAGTGGTGATTGTAACTTCTACTTCTTTCGAAACGTATGTATGGATAGCTGTTTCAGCCGATTTGACTACTGATTTCATAAACGGATCTGTAGGCTTTTCGAAAATAATAGAAAAGCTAACCTTCATTCCGTCAATTCGAAGATTGTCGGCAACCATTTCTGCCTCGACAATATTTTTTCCGTTTCCCGGATAACGCACTGTTGAAAGCGCGTCAAGAATTAATTTTGGATATAGTGTCATATATTTTTTATTTAAACATCGTTTAAACAGTATTTAAACACCATTCAAACGCCTATATAGTTTATTTATAGAAAATCTTATTTGCTTGTCTTCAAACCACTTCTTTTGCTGCGGTTATAACTTCTGTAATCATCAAGTTCTATTTCCACGTCCGGTTCCTTCAGTTCACCTTCCTTAGGCAATCTGAACTTGATATACTTGATATTCAAACCTCTGTCAAGCCACTGCTGTTCGTAATATGTACGAATACTTAGAATATCATCATCCATACCCGAATGATAAAGGTCATCAGTGATAAACTCTACAGGCAAGTTATTGGCCTCTATCATATATTTGGTATATGTAAACATGAAGTTACTGTCTGTTTTAAGATGTACGATTCCACCCGGAACAAGGAATTTCCTGTATCTTTCCATGAAATAAGTAGATGTAAGACGCTTTGTAGCCTTCTTCATCTGCGGATCGGAAAATGTAAGCCATATTTCGCTAACCTCACCAGGTGCGAAGAAACGGTCTATAATTTCTATATTGGTACGAAGGAAAGCCGCATTTTTCAATCCTTCATTAAGAGCCTCCGTTGCTCCTGTCCACATACGTGCTCCTTTGATATCAACTCCTATAAAATTTTTGTCTGAATATCTTCTTGCAAGTCCTACGGTATATTCACCCCTTCCGCATCCCAATTCCAAAACAATAGGATTGTCATTCTTAAAGAAGTCACGATTCCAGTTTCCCTTCATTTCGAAGTTTACATCATCAACCACCGAATACGGATATTCAAAAACATGCGGATATTCCGCCATATCTGCAAATTTAGCCAGTTTACCTTTTCCCATGTCAAAATAAGTAGTAATTCAGAAGCCAAAGATACTACTTTTTTGTCAATTAAGTCTAAAGTTTATGTTTTAACAATTAACGCACAATGAATCATATATATGAAACTTATATATTATCACCATAAATCACTGATTTATGTTCAATATCTATCCATTTCTTCTTTATTGCATAAACGTAAAATAGTACTAATGCATAGACAATTATAGATATAAAAAACAGTACAAAAGAAATAACTGCAACTATACCATTAATTTTTGTATCAGTCTCTTCCTGTATGTATTGTAAAATATTATGTATATTAAAAGGCATATTCTTTTGTTCAAATAAAATAATATTTTCATCCAATTTTTCAGCAAAAGACTCAAAGAAAGACAGATAAGCATCAACTCCCATAAGACGTGTTAAAAAAGACACATCTTGTGTGTATTCATTCAAATTATGCTTCATTTGTTTTGTATCTTGAAGCATATTTCTAATCTTTTCCTTATCCAATATTTGTTCAGTATATCCAGGAGATATTTCGTTTAGTTTTTTTTCAGTTATATTTATACCTGCACCAACAAATTCCGTTACAGCTCCAGGAATAAATCTTGTAGAAATAAGCAGTGGCAAAAATATTATACATGAACCAACCGTAACGACTATAGCTAAAGTCCTATATTTTGACTTATCCAATGTACCAAGAACATATTTTATTATAAAATAAGGTAAAGCTAAAATTACAGTAATGTAAATTATAAATAAGAAAGTATCCATAATCAAACGTTTTTTTTGTAAACCACAGTTTTAGCAGGTTTTTTAGATTTAAAAATACTCTTTAAAGTCTTTAACCAAGAAATCTTATAAATTTTCAGTTTCTTATATTGTTCCTTTTCATTCAAATCTTCTAATACTAATTTCACCAACAACCTTCCACATGGAGCTTTCATATATTCCTCAAAAGAATTTGGATTAAAATTATCCTTATTAGTTTCGATTAGTTTTTTATATCTGCGTTTTTTAGCTTTCCATGTTTTAAATATACTAATAGAAGATTTAAGACAAACCAACGAAAATAAAATTTGAACATAAATACAGTACGACGCCAAACTGGATAACGGTAAAAATATAATGCCTATCCCCACTAATAAAATGAGGAAGGCATATATATTGATATAAATAAATCTTCTGAAAGTTGAAATAGAATATTCACACATCTTTTACAACCCCAAAAATTAAAAATTTACTGAGCAGCAGAAATAGCTTTATAAAATGCTTCAACAACTTTTTGTGCTTCTTCATCAGAATCTATATCCGACAAAAGAACTTGCGTTCTCTGAGTAAACGCATCATAATATAAATTATATGACTGACAGAAACATCCACACAATGTACCTTCTTTTAAATAACCAACTTCCTTAACACTGCTAGGTAAAAGGAACTTAACATTTCTACCTACATTAAATACCCATAAAGCCTTAAACTGTACAATTTCAACAACACGTTTATCTGTAATTACAACAAATCCTTGACGCTTGTTTCCCAATATTAAATTTATAAATCTAATAATTGTACCTATAATTTTTGCAATAAAATTAGAACTTGAAGCCCATAATTCAGCTTCCAACTCCATAACCAAATTTTCTCCTTCGTTTAAAACGAGCCCTGATTTTAAGTTTGCCATAGTATAAAATTTTTTTATTGTCCCTACTCTTTTTAGGCTTTTCGGGTTTCTCCTTTATTTCATTTAATCATAAATACTAGTTTGGATATGTAGATACATCTTGTTAATTATTTAAGGAAAATCAACTATGGCAAATATACATTATTTTTTAACAAAAACAAATTTTTATAATAAAAAAAACTATTCGAATTACTTTTTACAAAAAAAGCTGCTTAATTATAAATGGTTAAGCAGCCTCACAATATTTCTATGTCTTTTTATTCCACAATCATCACCCAACCGTATGGATCTGCCTCATCACCATACTGTATAGCACGAAGTTTGTTATAAAGCTTCTCGCTGACAGGTCCCGGTTTACCGTCTTTTGCAATAACATATGATTTATTGTTCTCAAGGTCATCAATACGCTCTATAGGACTGATAACTGCAGCAGTTCCGCATGCACCGGCTTCTTCAAACGTTTCAAGTTCTTCTTCTGCAATAGGACGTCGTTCTACTTTCAATCCCATATCCTCTGCCAATTGCATAAGACTTCTGTTTGTAATAGAAGGAAGTATTGATGTAGATAACGGAGTTACGTATGTATTGTCCTTAATACCAAAGAAATTGGCAGCTCCGCATTCGTCGATATATTTCTTTTCCTTAGCGTCAAGATAAAACTCGCTGGCATAACCTGCATCGTGAGCCATTTTGTTTGCACGAAGACTGGCTGCATAATTACCTCCGACCTTGAAAGTACCGGTTCCTAGAGGAGCAGCACGGTCGAACTGACGAATAATAACGTATGGATTGGTAGCGAAGCCTCCTTTAAAGTAAGGTCCTACAGGAGTGACAAAGACTACGAAAAGATACTCACTAGCCGGATGAACACCCACCTGAGCTCCTGTACCGATAAGTAAAGGACGGATATACAGCGATGCACCGCTCTCGTATGGAGGGATGAAACGTTCATTAGCTTTTACCACTTTCTTAACAGCCTCACAAAAGAGTTCTGTTGGAAATTCAGGCATCAGAATACCGTTACAAGTACTTTGCAGACGCTCGGCATTTGCTTGTGGACGGAACACACGGATTTTTCCATCCTTACCTCGATAAGCCTTCAAACCTTCGAATGCTTCCTGACCATAGTGCAGGCATGTTGCAGCCATGTGTATATTCAGTGTCTCTTCCGAACAGAGTTCTAATTCACCCCACTTTCCGTCGCGATAGTAGCAACGTACATTGTAATCTGTCTTCATATAACCGAACGACAAATTAGACCAATCTATTTCTTTCATAACCTTATTATTTAATATTTTCAAAATCCAATGATATTACGTTGACGGCAAATGTAAGACTTTAATTTACATATTCCAACACTTTTGAATAAAAAAAAGCGTTTTGATAACCTTATGCTATTCTATGTCTCCAAATTGATTTACAATGAAAGAAGTACATATTAATTGTTTCTTTACTTACATATTTTTAGTACATCTTTCACATCTAAATGGACTTTATCTTTTACCAGTTCAGGAATATTGAATGAATACATAAACTTATTGTAAAAATCAGGATCTTCTTGAGGCACAACAAACGCTTTACTGCATTTCCCATTTTCGTCAACATGAACAATATAAGGACTCGTATACAGTCCATCCATACGTCTACTGCTAAAGACAAGCCATCTGCTGTTACTGCTCCATGAATGATAGCTATCAACATTATCACTATTAGCCCCATTCATCTCAGATATTGTCTTATTTTCAAAATCATAAATATACAGATCTGATTCTCTATGCCAAATAGAAAAATTACCATAATCGGATTCAGTGAAAACCATAAATTTTCCATCCGGAGAAACCCGTGGAAAAGATGCGCTACCATTATATTCATTACAATTATATATAGTATCCACACTAGATGAAAATTTTCCTGATTCAGCATCAAATCCAATAGAGCAAATACTATATTTCACTTTATCGAATACCTGTGGCAAATTACGTTTCTCGGCGGTACAAAACAACAATGATTTTCCATCAGGAGTAAAAGTAGGAAATGTTTCAAATGAGATAGGTGAGAATATAAGAGAATCTGTAAGTACTTTCTGTTTCTCAGTATCAAACACTATAACATCTGACGTCAAGTCGTAGACTTCTATCCTATTAGAATCACAGGAATGAAAAGCCTGCTTGGTATCATTGGTTGAATATGCTATATACCTTCCTGACGGATGCCATGAAGGATAAACAAATGATTTTACATTTGATATTTCAGAGGGAATTATTTTTTTTATACTTTCTCCTTTCTTGATATATGTCCCTCCAAATACAGCCCTCATATGAAAAGACATATTTTCAGGAGTATTGTTACTGAATGAATGACAGTTAATACAGTTGTTTTTCGTATTGTTATTGCTTATAATAGCACTTTCCTGATAAGTAGACAGATTTCTCTGATATATTCCCATTTTATTCCACAACTCATACCCCGGCGCTATCAGTCTATATACAAGCCATGAATCTATTTTATCTTTCGAAATATACCATGAAAAAGGTTTATAGGCACACCACTTGTCTTCTTTCTTTGTATATACTCTGACACTTACCGAATCACCGGCTGTCTGTTCGATCATTTGCCTCCAGGCTTCCTCTTCAATAAAAAATTTATTATTCCTGGATTTTACAACCAGTTTTCCACCTTTACCTTCAATAGCAACCACACATTCTTCGGACTTATCTTTAATACCAAAACGTAATGGAGCTATATTAACAGGTATTTTAACATTAATATAATCTGGATATATCTCAGGATATTTTTCCAAAAACTTTTCAGCATACGGTTCTTCATTCCTTACGCAAGAAAAGGCGAATAATAAAGACACCATTGCCACTATAAGATGTGAAAAATATTTTATCATACTCATTATTACAAACTACAAAATTTCTATTATTTGAATTCTTAGTCAATAAAAAACTACATACTATTGGGCAAACATAAAATAGAACCAATAAGTATCTGCATATTTATTTTTCAAAGCAAAAGCAATACTACCCCCGTTTTTTCGCAATGTCAGGACGTCACTGCAGTAATTTTTAAAACGAGAAATCACACTTTCACTTATCCCGTACTTTTTCCATTGCTCTTCGGTTTCCTTTTCATGCATCATTATATATGCTTCCTGAAAATACAAAGGCATAGGTTTTGCTATTTTCAAATATTCATCGGCCAATATATTGAATGCCTGAATATTTTTCGACAATAGACATAAAGATCCCAAATACTCCAAAGCTGGATTATATTCAGGATAATTAGTTATAATTTTGTATAATCCGTCTGCAAACGTTTCCGAATTAATCAATCCTGATGTATTTTTTATACATTTTCTGAGTTCACTAAGTTCATGATCATTATCTATTAACTCAGGATTTTCTACGATTTTACTATAATATTTAGCCTTATCTTTATAGAAAAGTGTACGCATCAGCATCGAAATATACTTATCTGCAACCTTATAATGACCCATTATAATATTTGTCTGAACAAGCCTCATCAGCATTCGCGGGTTCATCGAGCTTTCAGTACCTACTAATCCTTCAAAAGCCATCTCCTGAGAAAGAGCTACATTACCCATTTTATAGAATACATCACTCAAAAGCATAGACGAATTCAAAGATTTATTCCAGGAAATGACTAGCCCTCTAGGTCCGGACTGACGAAACTTTAACAGTTTATTTCCCAATATTCCAAGCTCAGCCAATGCCAGATTTTGATAACATGCATGCATATAATTCTGTCCTGGACGCAATTCTTTAAAGTCAAGTATTTCCTGCCACTGACCTGTACGGGTATAGTAATCCAACTGTTTTGCGTAATAATTTTGTAGAGGATTATATTTTATTGTTCCCTTATGCAATATATATCCGGCAATAACAACTTGCAAAACAATAGATAAAACCGAAAATGTCACAGTTCTCTTATAATTGAATCTATTTAATACTACAGCCAAAAGAACATTCAACAAAATGGCTATAACTACATAATAATGTAAAGGTTTAGAACCAAGTTGCGAATTATAATACATATCAAAGCTAAAAGCCTGGCTAAGATTAATAAACATACCGCTCTTATATAATATATAAGGTAGTAAGATACTAAAAGGTATATTAATCAGACTAATCCATTTACCGGACTTTTTCTCTGTATATATATCATATATAACAGCAGCAAATACAGCTGTAAATATTGCAGATCCTGAAATGTAATATCCCGACCAAGAGCAAAACATCATAAACAATAAACGCAGCCAGAAGCTATTTATCCTAATATATACATTAACGACCAACAATGAGAGCAGAACCGAAAATGTCCCCCACCAATGATAATTAAAATCTGTCTGGGCCCATAATAACGTTATTCCCGGAAGGAATACAAAAATGGGCATAAACAACTGTTGTAGAGAAATTTTCTTCCAAATACCATATACCCCAATGGCCATAGCCAGAAAAACAAATGATGATATAGCTGCGCCATAATACGGATTGATATAAAATTGAGTGATAAATGCAGATATATACGACATTAATCCACCTATATTGAATATTCTGTTTACAGCATAATCCGAATCAAACAGGAACATATCCAACTGCTCTATATATGGATAATTATAGGCAAAATATCTTACATTATACCAGAAAATAATAGCAAACAGTATTACTCCCAAAGAAAAATATAATACAAATCCTTTAGCTTTCATAGTCTCAATATGTTCTTAAGTCTTCAAAAAACTACTCACCTTCCATACGTCCGTCTTCCAGCATTTTCTTTATTTCCTCGTCCGCCTTATATAATTTATCCTTACAGAACTTTATGAGTCTTTGAGCTTCCTTAAGACTTTCTCCAAGCTGATCTATATCCAGTTCACCACTCTCTATTTTTGCTACAATAGTCTCAAGCTTTTTCATTGCATCTGTGTATGTTTCTTTCTTTGCTGCCATAATTATATTCTTATTTTACTATACTTTTAAATTTACCAGTAGCCAATACAGTTTCTACCTCATCACCAGGTTTTAGAGCAGAAATGTCCCTGACAGATTTTCCATTAAGGAAAGTTATACTATATCCTCGCTTCAGAAGCTGTTCCGGAGAAGCTGCTTTCAAGACCCTATCCATTAACTCTATCTTATGTGTTTCCTTATCTACGACAGAACGTACGTACATCAATAAACGGGGGTAGACATCCATTCTATGCTGTTCCACCAGAAAACGTTTTTGCCAGGCCATAACCAGACGCGAATACACACGTTCACAACGCATATTCTCTCTCTGAATTCCGGACTGTACTACCAACGGTATTCTCGATATAAGTCTGTTCAGACGTTCAGACTCATAATTCAAACGTTTAGATATTTCATTGCTTATTCTACCGGACAAATCTTCCAGTCTTGAAGCTGTTTCCAACATTCTACCTATAATATATTCAGCCGCTGCAGTCGGTGTCTTCACTCTGGTATGCGAAACCATATCTATCACCGTATCATCACGTTCATGACCTATTCCGGTAATAATCGGCAAAGGGAATTGAGCACAATGAGCCGCCAGATTGTATGTATCAAAACCAGACAAATCGGATGTAGCACCTCCACCACGGATAATCACCACAACATCCCAGTTGTCGATTTCTGAATATATTCTTTCCAGGGATGATATTATGGTTTCCTCCACCCTGTCTCCCTGCATTATGGCAGGAAAAAGTTTTGTGTAGAATATAAAACCAAACTTGTTGGAATGAAGCTGATTACAGAAATCACCATATCCTGCAGCAGTAGCCGATGATATAACAGCTATTCTCTGTAGAGGCTCAGGCATTTGCAGTTCCTTGTTCATAGTCAGGATACCTTCTTCGTCAAGGCGCATCAGAATTTCCTTTCTCCTGCGTGCCATATCGCCTATAGTATATGCAGGGTCAATATCTACAACAGTAAGAGAATAACCATATAGTTCATGAAAGTCAACTGTAACCTTAACCATAACCTTTATTCCTGACACAAAAGCCTGGCCTGTTTCACTTTCGAAATACGGACGTAATCTCATGAAAACATTGCCCCATATCACTCCACGAGCCTTAGCTATCAAAGCATTACTTTTCGGATCTTTCTGTACGAATTCCAAATAACAATGACCTGAATAGTTGGAACGAACATCACTCAATTCCGCCTGAATCCAATACTCGTCCGGGAAAATAGTATGAATTCCCCTGCGAACAAGAGTATTCAACTCGTATAAAGACATTGTATTGCTTTCCATTGCCAATGCTATTTTTTCATCTCCTTCCCTATACGATAAGCCTTCCACATATCAGATATTCCGTAACCGAATATATTGTCAGGATAATCATACCTATCAGAAGAACGGTGAACCACATCAATAAGTTCTTTTACGGTAAGCCATGGACAAGCCTGCCAAAGACATGTTACAAGTCCGCAAAATATAGGTGATGCAAAAGAAGTTCCATTTCCATAAGATGTACCTCCATTTGGTCCAGCTATACTTGAATGAAACCCTACAGCCATCACGTCAGGTTTGATACGTCCATCAGCAGTATTACCCACTGAAGAAAAATCTGCATTTACACCATCTACATTAACAGCACCTACAGTAAGGACACCTTCAGCATCACCTGGAGGAGTAATTTTCTTCCAACTTGAAGCGCCAGAATTTCCGGCACTGCATACTATAAGCATTCCTTTTGAAGAAGCAATATTTGCCGAACGTGACATCATTGAAGTACGTCCGTCAAGATCACGATAGGTATAATTATCAGCTACATTGTCAAATGAATAATAACCGAGTGAAGTATTTACAACATCTACCCCAACGCTATCAGCAAATTCCACAGCTGCAGCCCAATAATCTTCCTCAGCAGGCTGCTCGGTATCATTGTCTTCACTTCTTAGAAGCCAGTACGAAGCCTCAGGTGCTGAACCAACCATTACTTTTGGCATATTTACAGCCATACATGAAAGAACTTTCAGTCCATGATTATGTTCAGCATATATGTCAGACTCTGGATTTACAAAATCCTTAGTACCAAGGATATGCAGTTTACGGAAGAACTTCATTTTATCCACATTATAATATCCGGCATCAATAACAGCTATATGCATCCCCTCACCACGGAATCCGGCATCGTGAAGGCTGTCGCCATGATGAATCTTTATCTGGTTTGCAGCAACACCGTAATATTCATCCGTTTTTTTCCACTCATTAGTTATTTCCTTTTTTCTATCCTTGTTTCTCGGGAAAACAGTATCGGGCGACACCCACACTTTTCTTATGTCGACCACAAAAGGATTCTGTTTGAACCTTGAGGCAGTTTCCTCATCCTGAGTAAGCATAAGCACTGTATTATTCCATTTGCTCTGCATAAGATACTTTCCTCCCTGCTCTATCAAACGGTCTATATAATTTTTGCAGACAGGCAAATCTGTAGAATCAACAGATATTCCTTGTCTGTTCCTACGCTCTAATGCGCGTTCTGACAAAAATTCCTGTGGTCGATCTAAGCTATAAGTAGTGAGTGATTTGTCTCTCAAAGTGACACGATATTTATATGTTTCCGAATAAGAGTACAAACACCCCAAAAAAGATAAGCAAAAAAGTAGTAAATTTCTTATTTTCATACAAGTTAATATGTTATACGTTACAAAGATATGACAAATTAAACACTGTTGAAATACTTATCCGACAATATATTTTGAATTAGGCAATTTGCTAAGCATATACACTGTGCCCCACGAGCATGCAAATGCTATCACAGTAGCAGTAGGAACTATCATGGAAAGAGGAACACCAATGAATTCCACTAGAAGGAAACTTGGTCCTACAAAAAAATAGTGTACACAGTATATTCCAAATCCGCAATCAGTAAGATTAGCTAAAGCACGACGTATTTTTTCCGAATTCACATTCACATATCTTGCAATCATGAATATAGGTATAGTCATCATCACTACATTAGGCGAGCAATAAGTGAAAAATAGCTCCATACCTTCTTCCGTGACATCCGGATCGGAAATCATGTACCTGAATCCTACTAAAGTAACAATAAAACCAATGGCAAACATAGGGATTCCCCAAATAGAAAGTTTTCCTACAGAAGGTTTGTCAATATTCCCTAGATAATGGCCCAGCAACAGATACCCATTGAAACCTGCAAAATAATATAACAGCCCGAATGAATTCCACGAACATGTTCCTAACAGATATTCAGAATAAAAAACCATAAGATATGGCAAAAACAATGTAGCCATCCATGCAACAAGAAACCATTGTTTCTCCCTATTGCTAGCCTTCTCTACCCACGACGAGAAAACAGGCATATAAAGATATAAACCTATAAGTGTATATACATACCACATAGGAGTAGCATATACAGTAAAGTGTACAGGTATCATCGCTATATTCTTCAAGGCATCAGCGAAATCAGCAGAAGGATTCGGATCCCATGGAAAGAAATCAATTACAAGTTCTTTCGTTCCGCCAATAAACTGAATGAACCAAGGAGCGAGATTGAACAAAATTGACCATAAGAGAAAGGGGAAAAATACTCTTGGAATCCTTTTCTTGTAAAATGCAGATGCATTCTGACGTACAGGCAACAATAAGAATCCTGTCATCATGACAAAAAGAGGAACACAAGGGCGGAGAAAAGACCCGTATACAGATCCCCAAAAACTGATATCAGGGTTAGAACGTGCTTCAGGAGAAGCATTTAACGGATCAGTACAATGGCATGCTATCACCAACAGAATAGCTATCAGCCGCAATACATCAAGCCATACAATTCTTGGCTTGTGAGTGGACATTGTTTGATTATTCATATTTTTGTTATTTTTGCATATTAGATTATGCTATTACTAGTATATAGATTCTCTGCAAAATTAAATAAATGTATTAGCTAAAAAAAGAGTTTTTTTGTTTTTGATGTTTTTAAATCGAAGACAATTTATCTTAAATAAAACAGCAACTGAACATCGTTAAAAAAATGACCTGTCATTCGATCTTAAATGACAGTTCATTTTAAATAGAAAGACAGTTCATTTTAATACGAGATTTTGAGATATAAAAATAAGCCTTTTTTGTTACATTCTTAAATTAGGATAAAGTTAAATTAATAACAAATGAAAAACAGAATAACAGAACTTTTCGGAATAAAATATCCGATAATATCAGGAGGTATGGTATGGTGCAGTGGTTGGAAACTCGCATCAGCGGTAAGTAATGCAGGAGGACTTGGACTAATAGGTGCAGGATCAATGTATCCTGAAGTTTTGAGAGAGCACATACAGAAATGCAAGGCTGCAACTGATAAGCCTTTCGGAGTAAACATTCCATTGATTTCAAAATATTCAGAAGAGCTGGTAAAGGTTGTAATAGAAGAAAAAGTTCCAATAGTCTTTACTTCTGCCGGAAACCCGAAAACATGGACTGCCATACTGCACGAAAACAAAATAAGAGTTGCACACGTAGTGGCAAGTACAAGGTTCGCGCTTAAATGTCAGGAAGCAGAAGTAGATGCTGTAGTGGCAGAAGGTTTCGAGGCAGGAGGACATAACGGCAAGGAAGAAACCACTACAATGGTTCTGATACCTCAAATCAGAAAACACTTGGAAATTCCTTTGATAGCTGCAGGAGGAATTGCAACAGGAGAAGCCATGCTCGCTTCATTCGCTTTGGGTGCAGAGGGTGTACAAGTAGGAAGCCGTTTTGCCATTACAAAGGAAAGTTCGGCCAATGAGAACTTCAAAAAATTATGTATTGGACTTAACGAAGGAGACACTATGTTGGCCTTGAAAAAACTTGTACCTACACGATTGATAAAAAACGATTTCTACCGTGATGTAGAAGCTGCAGAGAATCGTGGAGCCTCAGCCGAAGAACTGTCAGAAATACTGGGTAAAGGAAGAGCCATGAAAGGTATATTCGAGGGGGATTTATCAGAAGGTGAGCTTGAAATTGGCCAGGTGGCGTGTCTGATAAACGACATTCCCTCAGCTGAAGAAGTTATACAGACTATGATAAATGAATATAATGAAGGTATAAAGCATCTTTCATCAATATAAAAAAATGACTTTCTGTTTGTAAGTAAGTAGAACATAAAAAGCTGAACTACTTACTTGCAGACAGAAAGTCACATAACAGAAAATTTTTATTTGACTACTATTTCATCAGTAAACAGTACACCGCCAAACTTATCGCTAGCCAATGCCTGATAACGTACATATCTGCCGTTAGCAGTTCCAGTCCAGCCGAAGTTCTTGAAAGAAACCTCATCATCTCTCACTACCTCATGTGAAATTTCAGACAATACGGTAAAGTTTTCACCGTCTGAAGACACAGAAATTATAACCTTGGCAGGCATGAATACTTCCGGACCGCAAATCTGCATAAAGTCTGCAGCTACCGAGTGTATCTCTGTTTCTTTTTCCAAATCAATCACAACATCTACCCTATTTTTTGTTACAAAACCCTGCCATAGATGGTCATTATAATTCCAGCCTCCACGGAGACCGTCAGTAAGAGTTGCCTCTCCATTCGCAGGATAGTTTTCCCAATAAGGAGCATTATATTTCACTTTCTTACCCAAAGCAAGATGTTCTATAGGAGCCTGAGCCTCTTTACGATTACCTATTTCATTTTTAAGGTCGAAAGGATTATAACCTTTCTGTTTGAGTTCATCAACTATCTTCAAGGCACGTGCATGGAAATCATCCCAAGAACGATTTTCCTGATTGGACCATGCCACCTCTGCCAAAGCTATCATTCGAGGATAAAGCATATATTCCACATGTTCTTCTGTAGGAACATACTCAGTCCACAGATTAGCTTGAACACCATATATAAGTTCTTTTTCCGAAGCTGAAAGCGAATCAGGGACAGGATTATAGCCATAGACCTTGCTCAATGGAAGATATCCTCCAATAGCTTCTGGTTGTGAATAAGGCGCATCCTGATAACCATCCAGATAGCAATACTGCCCTGGCGACATGATTGTTTTCTGACCGGCTTTTACAGCCTTTAATCCGCCCTCTGTTCCTCTCCAGGACATAACAGTAGCATTTGGAGCAAGTCCTCCTTCAAGAATTTCATCCCAGCCCAAAAGATTACGGCCATGACTGTTCAAGAATCTCTCCATACGGTGTATCATATAACTCTGAAGTTCATTCACATCCTTAAGTCCTTCCTTTTTCATACGGGCCTGACATAACTTGCATGTTTTCCAAGAAGCTTTTCCAGCCTCATCACCACCAATATGGATATACTCTGAAGGGAATATTTCCATTACCTCAAGAAGCACATTTTCAAGGAACTCAAAAACTTTCTCATTACCTACACAGAAATCAGCCTGCTTGTATGGAACATGTGTACACGACAGTTCCGGATATGCGGTAAGAACCTCTTCCGAATGTGCAGGCATCTCTATTTCAGGGATAATAGTAATATATTTCTTAGCTGCATATTCTACAAGCTCACGCATCTCATCTTGAGTATAATATCCTCCTTGTGCTCTAGGATCTGACTGTTCGCAATATTTTCTGTCACCGTTCCACCATTCTTTCCATACAGCCTGCGGACGCCATGCCGCAAACTCTGTAAGTCGTGGGTATTTCTTTATTTCAAGTCTCCAGCCTGCAGCATCCGTCAGATGCAGATGAAGACGGTTTATCTTGTAGTATGCAAGAAGATCAATCTGCTTCTTCACAAACTCTTTACCATAGAAATGACGTGAGACATCAAGCATCATACCTCTATATTGGAAACGTGGTTCATCCTTTATTTCTATATAAGGTATTTCCGAAGACTCGGCCGCCATTTGCAACAAAGTTTGTACACCGTAAAACAATCCGGCACCGGATAAGGCTTCAATCATCACTCCTTTCCCATCAACCGAAAGTCTATAACCTTCGGCTGATTTAATACCTTCCAACGACGGAACAACTTTCAGCAAAATACGATTGTTACCACCTTCTGTTTCAGACGATTTCACTTTCAATGGTGAAGCAAGCAAATAAGACGAAAGATTCTTCTTGTCAGCATCCGGAGCTTCAACCGTAAATGTAGTAGAAGTATCAAGCTTGAACACTCCATTCTGCCATTTTACCTCAGAAGGAACCGGAGTTACCGACAACTTTCCTTCAACAACTTTCTCAGCACATGACATCAGATTCATCATCATGACTCCAGCCATAGCGAAAAAGCAAATAAATGAGTTTTTTTTCTTTACATTCATATAAAATCAGTTTAGGAGGTGGTGATTATTCTACAGTAAGCTCATCCACAAACAAGAAACCAGGATTTCCCTTTCCGCCATGCCATGAAGGAATACTGCGTTCTGACAACGCTTTAATCTTTACATAACGTGTTTTGACAGGAGAAAACTTAAGATGATGAACATAAATCTTATTTGCGTCTGTTTGCTTCATTGCCGGATAAGATTCTGAGAATACTTCCTTGAAAGTTTTGTTATCATCAGAAACAGAAATAGTAATACCTCTTGTATCGAAAATCCAATCTCCTTTTTCAACTAGTGTACGCATTATCAATGAAGAAATTTCCGTAACATTCTTCAAATCAATTACAGCTTCCAAATCGTTCTTATAAAATCCTAGCCAACGGCCTGTCTTATAATTCATGTTTCCAGTCATACCATCAACCAAAACCGATTCTCCCGTAAACTTATACTGATTATTTATAGGCTGAAGCATTGTTATAGGCTTCATTGATGATTTACTGAAAGTAATAGTATCAGTAGTGATATGAGATTTTCCGTTAGGACGTATTGCGGCAGTTCTCAATACACAAGGTTTGTTTATTTTAACTACTCCCGTATAAAGCTGAGACTGCTCTGTAGGTTCAGTACCATCCAAAGTATAATAGACAGGAGCATTATCAACTGTGCGAACTGATGCGTCTAGAGTACCACTCTCCGTATCAGGAGTAAGGTCCAGCATCACATCAAATATGTGTTTTGCATAATTCCATCCATGAAGTTCGTATATATCAACAAGTCTTACCAATCTCTTAAGGAACTCATCATAATTTTTCTTTTCAGGAGCACACCATTGAGACTCACAAAGTGCAGCCATACGAGGAAGAACCATATATTCTGCCTGACTGAAAACAGGAATATATTCTGTCCAAAGATTAGCTTGTACTCCAATTATGTATTTCTGTTCCTCAGGAGTAAGTGAAGAAGGCATAGGTTCATAGCTGTAAACACGCTCCATAGGAAGGTAGCCACCTATAGCCAAAGGCTCGCTGTCTGTATCTTTAGACTGATAATAGTCGAAATACAAATATGTATTAGGAGTCATGATAACATTATGTTTCTGTTTGGCAGCTTCAATACCACCACCTTCGCCGCGCCATGACATTACTGTAGCGTTAGGTGCAAGACCACCTTCAAGAGTTTCGTCCCAACCAATCATCTGACGTCCTTTTGAATTCAAGAATTCTTCAGCTTCATGTATGACATAACTCTGCAAGCGCTCTTCTTTTGTATGCTTTTTATCTGTTTTCAGTCCTAAAGCCTTAATTCTTGCCTGGCATTTAGGACATTTTGTCCACTGTATCTTAGGACATTCATCACCACCCACATGTATATACTCAGAAGGGAATATCTCAATGATTTCAGCCAATACATCCTTTATAAACTCTATAGTTTTGTCATTTCCGGCACAAAGAACATTGTCTGAAACCCCCCATTGTGTCCACACTTCGTACGGTCCTCCAGTACATCCCAGTTCAGGATATGCAGCCAATGCTCCAAGCATGTGGCCGGGAAGATCGATTTCAGGAATTACTGTGATATATCTCTTCGCTGCATAATCCACAATCTCCTTTGCCTGTTCCTGGGTATAGAAACCTCCGTATGGTTTTCCATCATATTTACCTGAATTACGTCCAATAACAGTTTCTTTACGGTAAGCGCCAATCTCAGTAAGTTTAGGATATTTCTTTATTTCTATACGCCATCCCTGATCTTCGGACAAATGCCAGTGGAAACGGTTAATGTTATGAAGCGCCAGAATATCAATATAAGTCTTTATTTCATCCATTGTAAAGAAATGACGCCCAACATCCAGCATCATTCCACGATAGCTGAACCTTGGTTTATCTACAATGTCAACGACAGGAAGTTCTATTGCAGATGCTTTATTTACAGAAACTGATTTACGCAAAGTCTGTATTCCGTAAAAGACACCGGCCTCTGTCGGCGCACTTATCAGGACATTATCTCCTGTAACTTTCAACTGATAAGCTTCAGGATTTGCATTATCCAAACCTAGTTGAAGAGATATTCCTCCACTCTTTCCTTCACCTTCCTGAATTTTGAGTTCTATACCTGTCTGCTCATTGATATAGGATGCCAAAAATTCCGCATTTCGCTTCATTTTCTCATTTCCGGCGGTATAGTAAATACTGACACCATTCTTAAGTAAAAAAGAAGGCTGTTGAGCCGCAGAAATTTCCAAAGGCATAGGTACAATCTGATAGTCAGCTTTAGCTGTTTCTCCTGACGTGCAAGATGCCATAATCACACTTGCAAAAGTCAATCCCAATAAACCGGTTCTGATGATTGATTTCATTTTGATTATATTTAAGTTGATTAGAAAATACATTCCAGAATAAAGGTACGTCACATAAACGGTGTAAAATTAAAAAAAACTTTCTGAATATCAATGATTCAGAAAGTTTTTTATAAAATACAATCGTAATAAAGAGTTTTTTAAGTGAATTATAAATTTCTTTCCTTACTCCTAAACTGGGTTGGTGTCATACCAATATACTGCTTGAAAATTGTACTGAAATATTTTGATGAAGTAAATCCAGACATCTCAGATATTTCGGTAAAACTAAGATCTGTTGATTTTATAAGATTCATTGCATATTCCAGCCTAATTCTATTTATATACTCACTACCACTTACATCTGTTACTGATTTCAATTTATTATAGAAAGAGGTTCTGCTCATTCCTATAGATGCGCTTATTAGGTTTATATCAAGATCAGGATTACTAATATTATCTTTTATTACCTCATTAAGTTTCTTTATAAATATTTCATCGGCATTACCCAAGTTTTTGTTTTCCATTTCAGGAACTGCTGAAAAATTCATATAAAACTGTTTTGTCTGTTTCCTGTTTCTAAGTAACCCTTTAATTACTTCCAACAGAGTCTCGATATCGAAAGGTTTGGAAATATATGTATCAGCACCAACCTCATATCCTCTTTTCTTACTATGTTCATCATCTCTTGCAGTAAGTAAAATTACCGGTATATGGCACATATCTTTATTTTTCTTTATCTTACTACATAATTCATATCCATCCATTTCAGGCATCATGACATCGCTGACTATTATACTAGGCATATTTCGTGATATAACATTCAAAGCCTCAACACCATTAGAAGCCGTAAGTATGGTTTTAAACTTACCATTCAACGATTCCAGAACAAAATCCTGCAATTCATTACTATCATCCACAAACAGTAATACTTCATTTTCCGTAGATAAATCCACTCCACTCTTTTCATCAGATATTACAGAATCATCTTCTGAAACAAGGAATTCGTTAAGGTAAGGTTTTTCCTCTGTGTTTATATCTGATTTCTTTAAATCAACAGGCATACAAAAGAAAAATGTAGCGCCACGACCATCTTCATTATTCACAGCACCAATAGAACCATTATGCAGTTCAACAAGAACCTTAGAATAAGACAACCCTATACCTGTACCATATTTTTCATTATTACCTTGGTAAAAACGGGTAAACAACTTGTTCAATTCTATATTATCCAGCCCAGCCCCTTTATCTACCACAGAAATCTTCACATCTCTGCCTTCATTAACAAGTTCTGTTTTTATTATTACTTCTGAATCTCTTTCGCTATGCTTCATTGCATTGACAAGAAGATTGGTAAGAACAACTTCAATTTTTTCCTTATCAAATACCATTTCACCTACTTTTTCATCTAATTCCGTATGTATATTTATACCCATAGCCTCTCCCTCTGAGACAAAATCATCTACAACATTCTTCAACCAATCGTTAAGATTATATTCTCCCAGATGAACGGTATTCTCCCCCATCTCCATCTTCCTCAAATCAAGTACCATATTCAACAGTTTTTTCATACGTCCGGACTGCCTGTAAATTTTACTTAAAGCGACAAAATTCACATCGTCGTTTTTCATATTCTGAAGAATCCTTTTCAGTGGAGCATGTATAAGTGTCAGAGGAGTTCTCAACTCATGACTCATATTAATAAGGAATCTCACCTTTTCCTCATATACATTCTTTTCATGCTCCTTCAGTGCCATTTTCATTGCATTATTCTTTCTTCTGAGGATAGAAAAGAATATTATCATAACCAAACTACATGCCAAAAATACACAGCCTAACATAAACCACCATGTCCTGTACCATGGAGGTAATACTTCTACGGTCAATAATTCGACAGGTCTGGTCCACAAACCTTTTCTAGTACTGCAGGATACATATATAGAGTTTTTACCAGGAAGAAGGGAATTAAGCCTAAGAACAGGTTTTGATGAATTTACAACCATAGGATTAGCCCCTATTATTTCGAACCTGAAATTCTTTGGTCTCAATATATCTCTCTCAAGCGACATAACCGAAAGTTCGAGCGACTTACTATCCCATGCAATTTCTATATTCTCAGTACTACTGTCATCTTTTACAACATGTTGTACTCCATCTATTTTTATTTCTGCTATTTTTACTTCAGGAACTTCTTTAGATTCAATCTTGAAATCCCTATCTACAACCAACAAACCTCTTGCACCACCCATACATACGCTTCCATTATTTGCAAGTAGATTTGATTTCTTTAAATATTCATTATCTATCGCTCCTTCAGAACTTCCCAAAATAGCAAAACTATTTTCTTTCTGAAGATATGCATACAGTCTGTTCTCTATACCTATCCATATTGTTCCATTATTATCAGGTACAATCGATGAAATGTCAAACAAAATATCATCAGTAATAATTTTTCTTGAACCATCATTAATATTAAATTTAGAAAAGCCTTTATTTGTAGCCAACCACAAACACTTTTCATTGTCAAGACTTGTTGTTGTAATCATTTCTGAATCAACATAAAACACCCTTATAAGAGAGTCTGAAGAACTTTCAAGTCTGTATACAGCATGATCGTCATATAAAAATGTATTTGTATCATATCTTCCAGCTAAAAGAAAATATCCTAAATGCTGTTCCTTATTTCCTATCTTTATTTCCTTTACTTTCCCTGTTCTTTTATTAAACCTGAATAACTTGTCTGACATAAAAAGAAGATTATCTGTACCCTCATTTTCTATATTTACTGTAGTTTCCGAGAAAAGAGCCTTATTATTAATCAATTTGTTTTTTATATCAAACTTTTTCATAGAACCGGTTTTCTTATTGAACAGGAAAAAACCCTTCAGATATAACGAAAGTATTAACTCATCATCCGAATAATTTGCTATAGATGCCACTTTTGTATTGAAAGTAGACGGATAATGTGTAAAAGTTTTATTTACTAAATCAAATTTATTTATACCTTCCCCATCTGTTCCAATCCATATATAATTACAGTCAGGTTCCTGAAAAAGAGAAATAACACTAGGATTACTCAAGCCATAACAGCTCCCAAGATTAACTTCCAGATAAGTATTTATTTTTCCTTGTTGTATACTTATAATACCATCACGGACACTACCTGCCCAAACCATACCATAATCATCAATATGCAAACTCTTTATCGAATTTGAGGGAAGGGTATTTGCATTTCCAGGTATGTGTTCCAATAATCTTATAGAATCATCTTTTTTATTTAATACATTAATTCCTCCACCATCAGTACCCATCCAAAGAAGTGAATCTTTTTCTTCAATACATAATATAACTTCTGAATTAAGCTCATCATTTTTTTTCTCGAAACTTTTTAATAGTTTTCCATTTGAATCAAAACATTTAAGACCATTATTGAATGTAGCCACCCATATATTACCTTCATTATCACAATGAAAACATGACGCTTTGGACGGCAAAGGAATAAAATTCCTTATATACTCTCTTTTTTCATAATC
This sequence comes from uncultured Bacteroides sp., assembly GCF_937912035.1. Taxonomy (GTDB): domain Bacteria; phylum Bacteroidota; class Bacteroidia; order Bacteroidales; family Bacteroidaceae; genus Phocaeicola. Next base: position 189,521 of record NZ_CALDPF010000039.1, on the reverse strand, counting down.
AAGTAACAAAATTTCATACTGATCACTGACTAAAATCTTATTCTTTCCTATTTTCTTTATGTATTTTACATAAAAAGGTGATGTTAAAGAAAATTCATAAAATAAATCAATTTGGTTAGTTTCAAAATCATACCTAAGAATACCGTTAGAAACACCCCAATATATACCATCATCCTCAATACTGTAACAATTAAAATCTATACTGGAACTTTTCTCCCATAAAATAGGCATAACAAAAAACTTATCAATATTTCTATCATATTTTCCTACCCCCAAATTTGAAACAAACCACAGATTATTGTTCTTATCAACAAAAATTGCCTTTACAACACAACTTTGATATATTCCATTTACTGAAATTTCATATCGTTTATATTCAGAACCATCAAATCTGTATATACCGTCACTTGTACCAATCCACACATATTGTCTTTTTTCCTTATAAATACAATTTGCATTAGGCATAAACATTTTACTTGAAGGTAACGATGTATATATATAATTATCAACATTTGTTGCATTAATTGAAAAAAAGCACAAAAAGAATATTATTGAAAAAAAGATTTTAAGGTCACTATTTTTATTCATAAACATATTTAGTTTTTTATAATGTATCCAATATGACAGTTCAAAGTTAGTATATTATTTCCAATTTTATACATTTCAGTTCCAAAATCGTACTAAAAAGCACTTTTATCCAATAACGAACTTTAATTGTCCTATATTGAAAATCTACATTAGTAAATGCAAATACATTTGTACCAGAAAAAATTATTAAATCAATTTTATAATGATCAACACAGTTATAAAGACCTTAATATCTATAGTAGTGTTTATAGTCTGCTCATGCAATAAAGAAAGATTAGAAGACATATACATTACTCCAAGACCTTATGAACTTAAAATTGACAATGGAGTATTCACAATTAATACCAATACTAGCATATCAGTAGAAAATAAAGAACAGGCAAAAATAGTCAAAATATTTACAACACTTATAAATAATTCAACAGGTTCTAGAATCACTGTATCTGAAAACAACAATAATGCAGACATAAAACTAATAACAGACAAGACATTAACAAAAGAAGGTTCGTACATTCTTAAGGTAACAAAAGATAATATTGTAATTAAATCTTCATCTCTTGCCGGATTCTTCTATGCGTTCCAGACATTACGCTTAAGTTTACCTTCGGGTATCGAATCCGGCAAGACAATAGGCGCGAAGCTAGTAGTACCTGCTATGAATATTACTGACCAACCACGTTTCGAGTATCGCGGTCTTATGCTTGATGTAGCCCGTTGCTTTATGCCGTTGGATGGACTTAAACAACTTATTGACTGTATGTCAATGCTCAAACTTAATAAGTTACATCTTCACCTATCAGATGATACAGGTTGGAGAATAGAGATAAAGAAATATCCTAAACTTACCGAAGTTGGAGCATGGCGAGTAGACAGAAGCGAACTACCATTTTACGAAAGAAGGAACCAACAACCTGGTGAAAAAGCCACTTATGGAGGTTTCTACACACAAGAAGAGATCAGAGAACTGGTGGAATACGCTTCTGACAGACAGGTAGATATTATACCTGAAATAGATGTACCGGCACATTCATGCGCGGCCTTGGCTTCTTATCCTGAATTGACTTGCCCAAATGTAAAAAAGAAAATAACAGTACTTCCAGGTTTAGGGGGACGAGATACAGAAATAATATATTGTGCCGGAAAAGAAGAGACTTTCAAATTTCTCTACAACATAATAGATGAAATATCTGAATTGTTTCCTTCCCAATATATACATATGGGCGGTGATGAAGCAAACAAACATTATTGGAATACATGTCCGCTATGTAAAAACAGGATGAAGCAAGAAGGCATTACTCATGTAGAGGACTTGCAAGGATATTTTATGAAAAGAGTAAGCAATTACATCAAATCGAAAGGTAAAACTATGATAGGATGGGATGAACTTACAAATAGTACTGTACCTGAAGGAACTGTTATAATGGGTTGGCAAGGTTATGGGAACGCAGCACTAAAGGCAGCTGAAAAAGGTCATCAGTTTATCATGACACCGGCACGCCTGCTATACCTCATCAGATATCAGGGACCACAGTGGTTTGAGCCATTGACATATTTTGGAAATAATCTGATGAAAGATATATATATGTATGAACCTGTAGAGAAAAACTGGAATAAATATTATACCGATTTACTAATAGGAGTACAAGCCTCAATGTGGACAGAATTCTGTAATAATACTGATGACATTATGTACCAGATTTTTCCACGACTCGCAGCTTTAGCAGAAGTAGCTTGGAATGATAATGGCAAAAAAGACTGGAATACATTCCAAAAAGCGCTGGATAACTACCTTGAACATTTGGATGCTAAAAATGTAAAATATGCCAAATCAATGTTCAACATCCAACATAAATCCATTCCTACAGGAAACGGTATTAAATTAAGCCTGGAATCAGAAAGAACAGATGTTGAAATACGATATACCACAGACGGCTCAGAACCGGATATAAGTTCATTAATATATTCAGATACACTGTTAATATCAGGAAGTACAGTTCTGAAAGCTGCGACATTCAAAAACAAAAAGCAGATGGGACAAACACTCAAGCTTGATCTGAATTTCAATAAAGCTACAGGAAAAATAATTTCAGGAAACAATAAAGACGAACATCTTCTAACAAATGGAGTTAGAGGAAGTCTTAGAGAATCTGATTTTGAATGGTGTACAAACTATAATTCAAACAATAATTTTATACTTGACCTACAGAATAACGAGAGTATTAACAAAATATATTTAGGCTGTCTAACCAATTATGGAATGGGAGTTCATAAGCCAAGAAGAATAAAAATTGAATTTTCAGATGACGGAAAAGAATATATAGTTGTAAAGGAAAAAATATTCTCTGATGAAGAAATCTTTAAGGAAGGAAACTTCGTAGAAGATATAAGTTTTGAATTCAAAAATACAAAAGCAAGATATATAAAGTTTTTTATTGAAAGTGCAGGAAATATTCCTTCTACACATTTTATGAGACCAGGACAATTTTCAAAATTTAGTATTGATGAAATAATAATAGAGTAAGAAGTAAAAATAAACGACATAAGATTTTTAGAATTGAGTTTTTTAAACACCAATTATAAATACTATGATTAAAGACTTTAAAACAGTTAGCATGCTGTGTTCAATGGGTTTAGTAACCATTGGAACAGCTACAGCCTCATCTCTTAATGGAGTGGCAGAATCAGAAGTGGTTCAACAGAACAACATTTGTAAAGGTATTGTGAAAGATGATACCGGTGAATCAGTTATCGGTGCATCTGTAGTAGTTAAAGGAACTACTAATGGTACAATTACAGATTTTGATGGTAATTTCTCATTATCAAATCTTAAAAAAGGAGATGTAATCGAAGTATCCTATATTGGATATAAGACATTAACAGTTACCTGGGATGGTTCTCCGCTTAACCTTGTTCTAAAATCTGATACTCAGACACTAGATGAAGTTGTTGTTGTAGGTTTTGGTACTCAGAAAAAAGTAAACCTTACAGGTTCTGTTTCTACAGTGGGAGCAGAAGAGCTTGCATCTCGTCCTGTCAGTAATGTCAGCCAAGCATTACAAGGACTTGTTCCTGGTATGAATTTCGATTATTCGTCAAATGGCAATGGAGGGCAATTAGGACAAGAAATGTCTGTTAACATTCGTGGAGCCGGCACTATTGGTAGTGGATCAAGTGGGTCCCCTCTTATTCTTATCGATGGAATGGAAGGAAATATGAATATGTTAAACCCTCAAGACATTGAAAGCATTTCTGTATTAAAAGATGCTGCAGCATCTTCTATTTACGGATCTCGCGCTCCTTTCGGTGTTGTGTTAATTACAACCAAAAAAGGTAAAGCCGGAAAAATTAATATAAACTATAATAATAACTTCCGTTGGTCACAAGCTATAAATATGCCTAAGGTTGCCGATTCATATACGTATGCATCTTATTTTAATCGTATGCTTACCAATGATGGTGATGTAGCATATTTTGATGAGACTCGTATGCAAAATATAAAGGATTATCAAGAAGGTAAAATTACTCAAACTACATTCCCTAGTAAGGATAATGCTAATATTTGGGATTGGGTTGGTAATACAGACAACGATTGGTATGACATTATGTTTGGTGGAAGTGCATTCTCTCAGGAACATTCAATCAGTGCAAACGGTGGCACAGAAAAGATTCAGTTTTATTTTTCTGCCAACTACATGAATCAAGAAGGTTTGATTGCCGTAAAAAGAGATGATTTAAAGAGATATACTGTAACAGGTAAAGTTACCGCTCAATTGTTTCCTTGGCTTAACATGACATACAATACCAAGTATATGAGAAGAGATATGTCACAGCCAACTGCTTTTGAAGATGCCGTTATGTATCATAATATTGCGAAAAGATGGCCTATGCAGCCTGTATACGATCCAAATGGCCATTATCTTACAGAACTTATGAGTACGCCTAACGAAGGTGGCGATATTACGACACAAACAGACTGGTTATACCAACAATTCCAAATTGTAGCTGAGCCAATTAAAAATTGGAAAATTTATGGAGAACTTAACTATAAAACAATAGATGAATTCTCTCATAAAGCAAAATTACAGGTAAATAAATGGTATGTAGATAATACTCCATATCCACTTAATGACTGGAAAACAACAAGCGTAACAGAACGCTCTGAAAGAACAAACTATTTTAATATAAATTTCTATTCAGATTACAGCCATACATTTAATGATGCCCATAACTTTAAAGTAATGGCAGGTTTCCAGGCTGAAAATAATAAATGGCGTCAACTACAAGCTACAGCATTAGACCTTATATCAAATGAAGTAGATAATATTAATGCCGCAACAGGTAAACAAACTATTGATAAATCAAAATTAACACATTGGGCTACAGCCGGCTTCTTTGGACGTATTAATTATGATTACAAAGAACGTTATTTATTGGAAGTTAATGTCCGTTATGACGGAACATCCCGTTTCGCAGCAGACAAAAGATGGAATGTATTCCCATCTTTCTCAGCAGGATGGAATATTGCTAAAGAAGCATTTATGGAACCATATTTAGATATAGTAAACAATCTTAAGTTTAGAGGTTCTTGGGGTGAATTAGGTAACCAAAATACAGAAAGCTTATATCCATATATTCAATTAATGAAATTTGTTGCAGCTGATAAAGATTCACATTGGTTAATTAATAATGAAAGGCCCAATACAGCCAATGCTCCAGATTTAGTATCTGCATTATTAGGTTGGGAAACCATGCGCTCATGGAATGTGGGATTTGATTTAGGTATGTTAAATAACCGATTTACAATGAGCTTTGATTTCTTTAATCGTAAGACAATTGATATGGTTGGACCTGCTCCTGAATTACCTGTAATATTGGGTGCTACAGTACCTAAGGTTAATAATGCAGATATGCAATCTGTAGGTTGGGAACTTGATTTAGGCTGGCAAGATCGTATAAAAGATTTCAGTTATAATATACATTTCTTGCTATCTGATGACAGACAAAAGATTCTTAAATACCCTAACCCAACAGGAAACTTAAATACCTGGAATGCAAATCATTATATGGGAGAAATATGGGGACTTACTACTATCGGCATAGCAAAAACAGATGCTGAAATGAATGAACATTTAGCTTCATTACCAAATGGCGGACAGGACGCAATTGGTTCTAAATGGGCTGCAGGAGATATTATGTATAAAGACGTAAATGGAGATGGAAGAATTACCCAAGGTAAAACATTGTCAGACCTGGGTGACTTAACTATTATCGGTAACAGTTCACCTCGTTATCGCTTTGGACTTGACATGAATGCAAGCTGGAAAGGATTTGACATGCGCATATTCTTGCAAGGAGTTATGAAAAGAGATGCCTGGTTATCAGACAATATGTTCTGGGGAGCCAATGGTGGAATGTGGGGATCTTCATGCTTTACATCACATTTAGATTATTTCAGGCCTGAAGGAGATCCAGAAGGAGCTAACCTTGATGCATATTTTCCAAGACCACTATCAACCAATTATGATAAAAACCAAAAGACACAAACAGGATATTTACAGAATGCCTCATATATGCGTTTGAAGAATTTACAGATTGGCTATACATTACCAAATCACCTTACACAGAAAATAGGTATGTCAAACGTAAGAATATTCTTCTCAGGTGAAAACCTATTCACAATCTCAGGATTACCTGATGGATTTGATCCAGAAACAATAAATACTGGTTATGGTGCTACATGGGGAGTACAATCTGGTAAATCATATCCTCTTTCACGTACATTCTCTACTGGTATAAGTGTTAACTTCTAAAATTCAGATTTATGAAAAGCTTAGCAAAATATATGTTATTAATTTTAGGTGGAACTATGGTTTTGCCTTCATGTGATGATTTTTTGAACAAGCAACCATTGGACAGTGTTACACCTAACACATTCTTTTACACAGAAAATGATATAGCAGCTTATGCTGTAAAACACTATAATTTCAATACTCATAGTGGATGGGGACTTGGTGTTTGGGCTAGTGATAATGGAACAGATAATCAGATAGCCGTAAGTTACGACAAAAAATGGATACCTGGTCAATGGAGAACTGTAGAATCATATTCCAATGAATCTGATGATCCTTGGTATTTTAATCAAATCAGAGAATTAAACTATGCATTAGAGATTGTTATTCCTCGTTATGAAAACAAAGAAATATCTGGAGTAAATGCCGGACATTATATCGGTGAATTGTTATTTTTACGTGCAAAAACTTATTTTGACAAGTTACAGACTTTAGGAGATTTCCCTATTGTGGAAACCACACTGCCAGATGAGATGGAAACCTTGAAACAAGCAAGTAAACGCCAGCCCCGTAATAAAGTGGCAAGATTTATTATTAAGGATTTGGATAATGCTATTGATAACTATTTAAGCAATACCCCTCCCGGAGGTAAAAATCGTATTACCAAAAATGTGGCATTATTACTAAAGTCAAGAGTAGCACTTTTTGAAGCATCTTGGTTGAAATATCATAGCAATACTGCCCTAGTACCTGGTGGACCAGGATGGCCAGGAAAGGCAGAGGATGTTGCAGGCCTCGATTTGAATGCTGAAATAAGTTATTTCTTAACTGAAGCCAAAAAAGCGGCAAAACAAGTTATAGAGAATGCACCATTATCACAAAATACAGCTGTAAGTTGTACTGATGAAATAGTACCTACAGACGAAGAGCAATATAAGATGAGCAATCCTTATTTTGCACAATTCTCTGCCGACAACTTAGAAGGTTATTCTGAAATACTCATGTGGAGAAGTTATAATTTGGATGAATATAATGTGGTACATTCTGCACCATTTTACTTAAGAGTTGGTGGAAATAGCGGTTTTACACGTCAATTTGTAGAAACATTCTTATGTAGAGACGGAATGCCTATCTATAGCACTAATCAATATAAAGGAGACGGTTCACTATTAGACGTTAGAAAAAACAGAGATTTACGTTTGCAGTTGTTTATGATGACTCCAAAGGAATTATTAACTCCAGAGCCATTAAAAGATGGTGATGGAAAACCATATAACGACACTTTAGCTGTAGCTCCTAACATCCTTGATATTACAGAAAAGAAATGTGTAACAGGATATCAGATGCGAAAAGGATTGTCAAATCATTGGTATAGAGATGGTAACACAGCAATTGAAGCATGTCCGGTTTACCGCTCTACAGAGGCATATCTGAACTATATAGAAGCATCAGCTATTGAAACTGATGGACAATCCATCGACGCTGATGCTGAAAAATATTGGGGTGATTTAAGAGAACGTGCTGGTTTGCCACGCGATTACAAGGTTACTGTTAATAATACTAATCTTGATAAGGAAAGTGACTTCGCTGTATATTCTCATGGCCAAAAAGTGACACCTCTAATGTATAGTATCAGAAGAGAACGCCGTTGCGAACTTGTGGAAGAAGGATTCCGCATGAATGACTTACGTAGGTGGAGAGCACTTGATCAAGTTAAAAACTTCTGGCCGGAAGGTGTGAATCTTTGGGAATCTGAATTGAAGGATATGTACAAAGATAAAAAAACAGATAAGTCATTACTCGTTTCTGATGAAAGTTCTAATGCAAATGTATCCAATCCTACAACAACTGGTAAATATCTTTCTCCATACAGAATAGTGAAAGAAAATAACTTAATGTATGCATCAGGATATTCATGGTGTGAAGCACATTATTTAAATCCAATTTCCATTAGGCATTTCCGAATTACATCAAGCGGAGATAACTTGACTACATCTACAATATATCAGAATCCAGGATGGCCATTAGAAGCTGATCAATCTCCTGAATTTTAATATGATTTGTTAATATAGAATATAGAGGTTGTATCGCGGAAAATATTTTTTGCGATACAACCTTCTGTTAATAGGTTTTATTATTATAATGAATTATGGTAATAGTGAAAAATAGAATAGTAATATATTTTAAAAGTTTTCTATTCAGTATTTATATAATTAGCTTTTTTCATTAGACTTTTCAACATATACTGGATAAAATGACACTCCTTATGTTACCATAAGTTCGTTACGTGTTGATTCTTTAACTAAATTAGTACTATACTATATTATATTATTGACACGTATAAAAAAATTTGATTATGAAAAAACTATTCTTTACAACACTAGGACTTATAGCAACGCTAAGTCTTTTTGCACAGCGTAGCGAACAGTCATTAGAAAAGGGCTGGAAATTTACTAAAGGTGAAGTCGCGGGAGCCGAAAGACCGGACTTTAACGATTCCGGCTGGGAAAATGTTACAGTACCTCACGACTGGGCTATATATGGTCCTTTTGATGTAAACAACGACCTTCAAAACGTTGCGGTTAAACAGAATTTTGAGACTCAGGCAAGCCTTAAGACAGGCCGTACCGGAGGTTTGCCATACGTTGGGATTGGATGGTACCGCACTACCTTTGAATCTGAACCTAACAAAAATACCACACTTATATTCGATGGTGCCATGAGTGAGGCACGTGTTTATGTAAACGGTAAAGAAACCTGCTTCTGGCCATGTGGTTACAATTCATTCCATTGCGACGTAACAGGTTTTGTTAATGCTAACGGCAAAAACAATGTGCTAGCAGTACGTCTGGAGAACCGTCCTCAATCATCTCGTTGGTATCCGGGTGCTGGCATTTACCGTCATGTACGTGTGGTAAGTACAGAAAAAATTCATGTACCTGTATGGGGTACCCAGATAACAACTCCTCATGTTAAGAAAGACTATGCCTCGGTATGCCTTCGTACTACAATTCTAAACTCAGACAAGACTCTTCTTACAGTAACAACCGATATTATTGACTCCGAAGGAGATGTTGTTGCCTCTAAAACCAACAAGGGAATTATCAACCATGGCCAGCCTTTTACACAGAACTTTACTGTAAACAATCCTAAGCTATGGTCTCCTGAATCTCCTGTATTATATAATGCTGTAACCAAGATATATTCATCCGATACTCTTCTTGATACATATACTACACGCTTCGGTATCCGTACCATAGAGTATGTTGCAGACAAGGGATTCTATCTCAACGGCAAGCACCGCAAGTTTCAGGGAGTATGCAATCATCACGACCTTGGCCCTCTTGGTTCCGCAATTAATGTTTCCGCTCTTCGTCATCAACTTAAATTGCTTAAGGACATGGGGTGCGATGCAATACGTACAGCACATAACATGCCTGCGCCCGAACTTGTATCACTCTGTGATGAAATGGGCTTCATGATGATGCTTGAACCGTTCGACGAATGGGATATTGCAAAATGCGACAATGGCTATCACCGATTCTTCAACGAATGGGCAGAAAAAGATATGATAAACATGCTTCATCAATACCGTAACAATCCGTGTGTAGTAATGTGGAGTATAGGTAATGAAGTGCCTACACAGTGGAGTGCAGACGGTTATAAAGTTGCAAAATTCCTTCAGGACATTTGTCATCGCGAAGACCCTACCCGCCCTGTCACATGCGGAATGGATCAGGTTCAGAGTGTACTGGGCAACGGTTTTGCAGCCATGCTGGATATACCAGGTTTCAACTACCGTGCACACATGTACGATGAAGCCTACGAGCGTCTTCCACAGAATATTGTACTTGGTTCGGAAACATCATCTACAGTCAGTTCACGAGGTGTATATAAGCTACCTGCAGAACGAAAGGCTGGAGCAATGTATGAAGATCATCAATCTTCTTCTTACGATCTTGAATACTGCTCATGGTCTAATATACCGGACATAGACTTTGCCCGTGCAGATGACCACGAATGGACTATTGGACAATTCGTCTGGACTGGTTTCGACTATCTTGGAGAACCAAGTCCGTACGATACAAATGCATGGCCTAACCACAGTTCCATGTTTGGGATAATAGACCTGGCTTCTATCCCTAAGGACAGATATTATCTTTACCGCAGCGTATGGAACAAGGATGCAGAAACACTACATATCCTACCTCACTGGAACTGGGAAGGACATGAAGGAAAGAAAGTTCCTGTATTTGTATATACCAACTACCCTAGTGCTGAATTGTTTATAAACGGCAAGAGTTATGGCAAGCAGTCAAAACACAAGAACGGAACTGTAGAAAACCGTTACCGACTTATGTGGCATGACGCTATATATGAGCCAGGTGAGGTTAAGGTTGTTGCATACGACAGTAATAATAAAGCTGTAGCAGAGAAAACAGTCTGTACAGCAGGCAAACCTCATCATATTGAACTTTCAACAGATTATCCTATATTGAAAGCAGATGGAAAAGATTTGGCATATATTACACTGAAAATAGTCGATAAAGACGGTAATCTTTGTCCAACCGATGGTCGCCTTGTCAACTTCAAAGTAAAAGGTGCCGGAAAATATCGTGCCTCAACCAATGGAGACCCTACTTGTCTTGATCTCTTTCATCTTCCTCGTATGCACGCATTCAGCGGTATGCTGACTGTAATAGTCCAGTCAGGCGAGAAATCAGGCGAAATAGAGCTTCAGGCTTCGGCTAAGGGAGTGAAAACTGGTAAGATAAAAATAAATGTAAAATAATATAATAACACGTTCTGTCCAATGTTCAAAATGTTTATATGCATAACTCTAAAATATATCTATTGCATTTGTATTCTACGACAATTATATATATTTTACACAAATAATATTTAGAACGTTGGACAGATTCTACAAAGTAAAAAAAATCACATAACATGTTGACCTTTAAATACTTCCTTCCATTATTTCTTATATTTTCTTTTGAAGCCTTGTATTCACAAATGCAGGATTACAATTTTATGGATAAAATATCTATAAAATCAGCCAATATTACGGACTATAAATATAAAGATACAATAAAATCAGAATGTGGTCTGATAAGACTATCAAACGGCAAAGTAGTTTTTATGACCAGGCAGAACGGTGAAATGAAACCTTTCTTCATAAAAGCTATTGAAACAGGCTATTGGGATACAAGATATGAACCAGACACCAACTACGATTCTGTTTTTAGCGACATGAAATCCATAGGCGCAAATACTGCATTTGTCATGATTCATTGGGAAGATATTGAAACATCTGATAACTGTTTTGACTTTTCTTTCGCAGACATGGTCGCCTCAGCAGCTAAGCGTCAGGGACTTAAAATAAACTGGGTATTGTTTCTGCACACCCAACATAATGGAGTTCCACCTCACGGAGCAGAAAATGCCTGGACTTTTAACCTGGACAACCGAGATTCATGTAACTACACAATGCAATGGCCAAAACAAGGTACAAAAATATACAAGAATGTAAAATCACTCGTCGAAAATGGAGGTATTAGACCATTACATGTATATGGCCATCCTGAAATATTTGTAAGAATCAAAAGGTTAATGAGAAAAATAGCTCAACATTATCGTTACAGTGATACTGTAATAGGAGTACAACTAGGAAACGAAGAAGGATTTAGTTTTCTTGATGAAAGCGATTTCAATCCTATAACAAACAAACTTTATGAAATATGGAAAACCCAAACAAACAAAACCGATTATAACCAATTTAAAAAAGAGGCTATAAACTGGTGGTGGAAACAATTTACAACTGCGTATCATGAAATAGACCCATATAAAATACTATCATTCAATTTAGATGCCGGACAAGCTGAAGCAGGAGACAGAAACAGGATAAATATGACAGGAACCAGTGCTGCAACTTATGCAGATGGTAATCTTGATGCTATCGGAACCATGTTTTACAAACAATGGGGATATAAGGCTATATTAGGTTTGGATGAAAGATACAATGAAAATAGCTATAATTTCAAATTACCAATCCTTATACCTTCAGAAATAGGTATTGGAAAATTCAACAAACCGGAAGATTTCAATAGCTTTGTTATGCACACATTGGAAAGAGCTTCCCAAGGATTCGGCGTATACTGCTACGGAGAAGTCAGAAAAGAACTGCCTGACTCTATTTCAGCTAGAGAAGTTCTAAAAAAGATGTTTTCCAATATTAGAGAAAATGAAAAAATAATTTTTTCCGGACTACCGGGACCTGGAAGTGTGACATGTACTATATCCGAAACACACATGCGGGTAAGCCACCTGAATGCCGAGAATGAAGGAACTCTTGCTATGATTTACATACCAACTCTATCGGAAACAAAAAAACTCATAAAGAGCACAGAAAATTTTAAAATTAATCTATTATCCGAAAAAGATGGTATATTTGAAGTAAGAATATATCAATCCGGCATATTAATAGAGACTTGCATGCTAAAACTTAAAAAGGGAAAACTGAAAACACTGGCAATAGATAAGTTCAAGAATGCAGATCCTATATTCGTTAACATAAGTGCTAAACAATAAATACCATACATAACCATGAAAAGATTATATTTGATTATATCTCTATTATTGGCTTGCGTGTCTATTTGGAGTAGCAATAATTTTCCTAAAGTTATACCAGCATTGCAAAAATGGGAAAGCTCAAAAGGTGTTTTATCTCTGAAAGAAAAAGGAACTATATATATTTCAGAAAAAGACAAACATCAGTTAGAGTGGTGTGCAAAACAGCTTTCAGAGGACATTAAGGAAATGTTCGGTTGGGAGTACAGTATAGAAGTTGGTAAACCTTCGAAAAATGCTATTATATTATCTCTTGGCAAATCATCATCGAAGTTTGGTGATGAGAGTTATGAGATGAAAATTTCCAATAATATAACAATTCAAGCTTCCAATAAGAAAGGTGTATTTTGGGGTACCAGAACGCTATTGCAAATGCTATATAACCAACCTGATGGATTGCAAAAAGGCAAAGCTATAGATTATCCTGAATACCCTAGCAGAGGCTTCATGATTGATGTAGGCAGGAAGTTTTTTTCTTTGGATTTTCTGAAGAAATATATCAAAATTATGTCTTTCTATAAGATGAACGAACTTCAGATACATCTCAATGATAACGGATTCGTTGAATTCTTCAACAATGACTGGAATGATACATATTCGGCATACAGACTGGAAAGCGAAAGATATCCGGGATTAGCGGCTAAAGACGGTCATTACACCAAAGAAGAATTCAGAAACTTGCAGATTATGGCTGCTGAATATGGTATTAAGATTATTCCTGAAATAGATGTACCAGCTCATTCATTGGCTTTTGCTCATTATAATCCCAATCTGGCTGCTTCATGCAAAGAGTATGGTATGGATCATCTTGATTTATACAAAGAAGAAGTATATACATTTGTAGATAATCTGTTTGACGAGTATCTGTCCGGTGAAAATCCTGTTTTCATTGGTGATGAAGTCCACATAGGTACAGATGAATATAACTTGAAAGAGGGAGAACAGTTCAGAGTATTCACCAATCATTGCCTCAGCATGGTGAAGAACTATGGAAAAACACCTCGCTTGTGGGGAAGCCTCAACCAAATGAAAGGCAATACTAAAGTTGATTTGAACGGTACAGTTGTCAGTGCATGGAACTACGGGTGGATGGATATGGAAAGTGCAATAAAAGCCGGCGCCAAAGTTGTCAACATGTGCGACCGTTTTCTATACATTGTACCGGCTGTAAACTATTACCATGATTTTCTGGACTGTAAATGGATTTATGAAAACTGGACACCGGAAATGATGAAAGAAGGGCATAAAATAGAAAAGAATCCTAATATCCTTGGAGCGATGTTTGCCGAATGGAACGACCGTATCGGTAATGGAATATCAGAACAGGATGTACATATACGTGTATTTCCAGCCATGCAGTTATTGTCAGACAAACTTTGGAAAGGCGAAAACCACAATAAGATGTCATACAGTTCATTCGAAAAACTGTGTAAGACTACACCGGAAGCTCCCGGAGTAAATATTGCAGCAAAAGTAAATGCACCAATGAATCTTACGGAATATAATAAAGAAATAAGACTTGACGGAAAAAATAAAATAACAACAGCTGTTAAGGAAATAGGATACCCATATTCTGTAGAATTCGATATTTGTGCTGACCACCAAGACCCAATGATAGATGCTGTACTTTTTAAAGGACCGCATTCGGTTTTTGTAGCCAACTGGCATAATACCGGTAAATTCGCATTTACAAGAGAAGGTTACGAAATGGTATTTCACAATTTTAGTCTCAAACCGGGCGAATGGACAAAAGTTAAGGTTGAAGGTAATAAAGACGGAACTTCACTATATATTAATGGAGAACTTAAAGAGAGACTTGAAGGAAAGATTGGACAGGTTTACAACAAAAAGGCTGAAAGACTGGACAAAATATGGTATCGCGAAACTCTTATATTCCCTTTGGAACAGCTTGGAAATACTGAACAAGGCTTCAAGGGTTCTATAAGAAATTTGAGATGCGAACATACCAATATGAAAGTTGGAAACTTGAAACATTCTACATACGTTATCGGTAGTGGACTTAAAAATATTCCATTTATTGATAAAATCAACTTCAGACAGTTTGACTACATTTATCTGATGGCTGCACCAGACTGGAAATCATTTGATTTTGGAAAGTCACAGAATGAAATAAATAAAATATTAGTAGAAAATCATAAGTATGCTAAAGACAGAAATATGGAAATCATACCATATTTCATAAAAAAAGCACAAGAAAATGACACCAGAGTTATGATATCGTTTGCAGGAGAAGGTTTCATTGATATCGTTAAAGATGAAGTTAAAAGAAAACGGTTCACGACTTTTATGACAGAATTTGCCGGTAAATATAATTATGATGGTATAGAAATAGATTGGGAGAGCGACCTTGACGTTAACTTGCATTGTAAGCTGATGAAAGAAATCAGAACTAAGCTGGACAGTATGGAATCTGAAAAAGGAAGAAAACTATACCTCACCACAGCCCTTCACAGCTGGAGAGTCTATAACAAAGAACTTGCCGACGAACTTGTGAAATACGTAGATTGGATAAATATTATGACATATGACATGGGAGGTGGGATATGGGGAAACCAGGCTGGCCATAACACACCACTTAATGGCATTGAAAGAGAATTGAAGAACTGGGAAGTTTTCAACAAGTCAAAACTAAATATCGGTCTTGCTAATTATGGTTTTAGATATAAGGGTATAAAACCGGGACAAAAAATAGACGGAAAACTTGATAAATATGGTCGTTACTTCAGCTATAATTCATTTCTTCCTCTTCTTAAAGAAGGATGGAGTTCTGAATACGACAACGAAGCAAAAGTGAATTATTTTTATTCACCGGACAAAAATGAATTTATAACAATGGAAACTCCTGAGACAATAAAGACTAAACTTGAATGGATTAAGCAAAAAGAATATCTTGGAGTTTTCTGGTGGGAATTTTCATATGACTCTCATGACTCTGAAAATACAGATGAATATATAAAACATCATTTGATAGATATAGTAAGACAATAAACTAAAATCAATATTAATATGAACAATTTTTATCTCTCGGTTATTCTTGCAGCTGTTTCTCAAACTGCATTGGCTAATAAAAACAGTTCACCCAATATTGTTCTTATAATGTGTGACGACATGGGATTCTCCGATCTTGGTTGCTATGGCAGTGAAATAAGAACTCCCAACATAGACAGACTCGCCAAGGAAGGAGTCCGATTCAGCCAGTTCAAGAATACAGGACGCAGTTGTCCAAGCCGTGCCGCACTGCTTACAGGAAGATACCAGCATCAGGCTGGAATGGGATGGATGGCAGAGGTTGATGAACACCGTCCAGGATACAGGGGGCAGATTGACAAAGAATATCCCACGATTGCCGAAATAATGAAATCTGGTGGATACAGTACATATATGAGTGGAAAATGGCATGTAACTACTACCGGAGGCTATGATTCTCCAAATGGAAGTTATCCTGTGCAGAGAGGATTTGACAGATATTATGGTTGTCTCCATGGTGGTGGAAGCTATTACAAGCCTTCTCCTGTATATAATGACCTTGAAAAAGTCAACAATCTGCCTGATGATTATTATTACACAAATGCCATTACAGACTCTGCAGTATGCTTCGTTAACCGACATAACACTGAAAATCCTATGTTTCTTTATGTGGCACATTATGCTCCTCACCTTCCTTTACAGGCTCCTGAAGAATATGTAATGAAGTGCATAGAAAGATATAAAGTGGGATATGACGTGCTTCGCAGACAAAGATTCGAAAAACAGAAAGAATTGGGCATTGTTCCTACCGATATGGAATTACCAATATTCAATAAAGAGTTCGGAGGAAAGCGCCCGGCATGGGAGGATTTGTCAAAAGAGCAACAGGAAAAGTGGATTAGAGATATGGCTACTTATTCCGCAATGATAGAAATTATGGATGAGGGTATTGGAAAGCTTGTAGATGCCATAAAGAAGAAAGGCATGTATGAAAACACCGTATTTATTTTCCTGAGTGATAACGGTGCTACAGACGAGGGCGGATATATTGGTCAACTCATGTCCGACCTTTCGAACACTCCATATCGCAGTTACAAGAGATGGGTATTCCAGGGTGGTACAAGTACTCCATTTATACTCACATACGGCGACAGAAAGAAGAATAAGATGAAGGGAAAAATATGTAACCAGCCTGCCCATATCATAGATGTTATCCCAACATGTATGGCTTTAGGTAATGTAAGTTATCCTGATAATTTTTCCCATAACGATCTTGAAGGTAAAAATCTTCTACCTGCATCAGAAGGCAAAGCAACAGAAAGCCGGACACTGTATTTCGAACATCAGAGTTCGTGCGCTATAATAGATGGTTCATGGAAGCTTGTAAAGGCAAACCGTGATGAACAATGGGAACTGATAGATCTTAAAACAGACCCTTTCGAAACTACCGATCTATCATCCCAATACCCTGATAAGGTGGAAGAGCTTGAATCCAAATGGATAGAATGGGCAAATACACATAAGGTATTCCCTCTTGAAAATAAGCCATGGACAGAAAGAATTAATTTTTATAAGGCAAAGAACAGTAATCAGACTGGCAAATAAAAATTAATAATATATAGAGTGATTACATGCTTGCAGGAAAAACATAATAGGTATTGGATAATATAGAGAATAAAAAGAACTTGCATGTATCACTCTTTATATCAAGTATTTTTAATAAAAAACAAGAACTATGAATCATAAAATATTTTCTCTTATATCATTAAGTTTATACTGTATTTCTTATTCTACGGCTAAGACTTCCAAGCCTAATATTATTATGTTCCTGGTGGATGATATGGGCTGGCAAGACACTTCAGTTCCATTTTATGATAATGAAGTTACAGAATTGAATTTGCGTTACAATACACCAAACATGGAACGTCTGGCCAAACTAGGCGTAAAATTTACACAAGCTTATTCTTGTGCCATATCATCACCAACAAGATGTAGCCTTATGTCAGGAATGAATGCATCAAGACATAGGGTAACAAACTGGACTCTTGAACTTAATCAGAAAACAGACCAAAGCAGTGATATCATAGAACTTCCGGAATGGAATTATAATGGAATTCAACCTGCAAATAAAAAAGGCATTATTAATAATTCTACGGCAATAACATCTCTACCGCAGATTTTAAAAGATAACGGTTATAAAACAATACATTGCGGTAAAGCTCACTTTGGCGCAAGGACAACTCCTGGTGCCGATCCATCCAATATGGGTTTTGACGTAAATATAGCAGGAGGTCCCAATGGTGCTCCCGGAAGTTATCTGGGAACAAAAAATTTCGGTGAAGGATCCAGATTTGCAGTTAAGGGATTAGAAAAATATCATGGAAAGAATATATTTCTAACAGAAGCATTAACTATAGAGGCTATAAAAGAGATGAAAAAAGCAGTAGAAGAAGATTTACCTTTTTACCTTTATATGTCACATTATGCTGTACACACTCCTATAGAAGATGATAAAAGGTTTAGTGATAACTATAGAGGGAAGTACGACAGACTGTTGAAAACTGAATTAGGAGAGAAAGAGGCAAAATACGCTGCACTTGTAGAAGGTATGGATAAAAGTTTGGGAGATATTATGGATTATATCCAGTCTGATCCTAAACTTGCACAAAATACAATCATTCTTTTTATGTCAGATAATGGTGGACAAGCCTTGGGATATTGTAGAGAAGGTACACCTAATAGAGACCCTAACTATCCGGCAAGAGCAGGCAAAGGCTCTGCTTTCATGGGTGGTGTCAGAGAGCCTATGATTGTTTATTGGCCCAATATAACAAAACCTAACAGCAGCTGTTCCGAAAAAATCATCATTGAAGATTTTTTCCCTACTATAATTGAAATGGCCGGAATAAAGAAATATAAGACCATTCAGAAAATTGACGGTAAAAGTTTTGTAAGATGCTTGAAAAATGTTGATGATATATCTACAAATAAATCCATAGTATGGCATTTCCCGAACTTATGGGGAGAAACTCAGGATATTGAAGAAGGATATGGTGCGTACTCCTCAATTCTTAAAGGAGAGTATCATCTTATTTACCATTGGCAAAACGGTAAAATCAGATTATATAATATAATGGATGATATATCAGAACAGAATGATTTGGCTTCAGAGAAACCTGAAATCGTAAAACAGTTATGTATTGAGTTGTCTGATTATTTGAGAGAAAGAGAAGCTCAAAGGCCTAAGCTTAAAGCCAACGGTAAATCATTGCCTTTCCCGGATGAAATATATTAAGTTTATTAGAAGTCTCATCGTTTACATAAAGTATTTGTAATATTTTAAATATCGTATATCTATGAAAAAGGTATTATTATTTTTTGTTTGTATATTATTTAATTTTTCGTATGCTTTAACTTTAAAAGCATCAACCGTATTTCATCAGCCGGAATATTCCACGGCTGGGTTCTATCAGCTGAATAACACCGGTAGAACAGTCTATAGTATGAACCCTGCATGGCGTTTCTTTAAAGGCAAGGTACAGGGTGCGGAGGAAATAAACTTTGATGACAGCAATTGGACACTGGTATCTCTTCCTGACGGAATGGAAACACTTCCTACCGAGGCTAGCGGTTGTATAAATTACCAGGGTGAAGTTTGGTACCGAAAACATTTTACTCCTGAAGAGGAATGGAAAGGTAAAAGGCTGTTTCTGCATTTTGAAGCCATTATGGGTAAATCAAAGGTATGGATTAACGGCAAACTTGTTAAAGAACATTTTGGCGGATTCCTTCCAGTAATATCCGATGTAACAGATTACCTTGTGTACGGAAAAGATAATATTATAACCGTATGGGCAGACAATAGCGATGACCCTTCTTATCCTCCCGGAAAGCAGCAGGATATGCTTGATTTCGCTTATTTTGGTGGAATATATCGTGACTGCTGGATGATAGCCCATAATAATGTTTTTATAACCGATCCGAATTATGAAAATGAAACTGCTGGTGGAGGTTTGTTTGTTTCTTATAATAATGTATCAGAAAAATCGGCCGACATACGCCTTGATGCTCACATCAGAAACATGTCGGTAAAATCATTTTCCGGCAGAGTGGAATACGAACTTTATAACATGGATGGAAAAAGAATACTTTCTACAGGAAAGAATTTCTCCGTATCAAAAGGTAAAGCACGTAAAACAACTGTAAACGTTAATGTTGAGACACCACATCTTTGGGAACCGGATTCTCCTTATTTGTATCAGCTTCATGTGTTGGTAAAAGATAAGGAAGGTAATATAATTGACGGATATCGAAGAAGAATCGGCATACGAAGTATTGAGTTTAAAGGTAAAGATGGTTTCTGGCTTAACGGAAAACCTTACCCCTACCCTCTTATCGGAGCTAACAGACATCAGGATTTTGCTGTAATTGGTAATGCCTTGTCAAACAGCCTGCACTGGAGAGATGCAAAGAAATTGCGCGACGCAGGTCTGAGAGTGATAAGAAATGCTCACTATCCTCAAGACCCTGCTTTTATGGACGCATGCGACGAACTGGGACTTTTTGTGATAGTAAATACACCAGGATGGCAGTTCTGGAACGATGCACCTGTATTTGCCCAAAGAGTATACAGTGATATAAGAAATATGGTAAGACGCGACCGTAATCACCCTTCAGTATGGATGTGGGAACCAATTCTAAACGAAACATGGTATCCGGAAGATTTTGCCAAGAACGTAGTTGATATTCTGCATGAAGAATATCCATATCCTTATTGTTATGCAGGTTGTGACGTGACTGCAAGAGGAAGCGAATATTTCCCTATTCATTTCACACATCCTCTTAACGGAGCAGGCGGTGCTTTTAATACTCAAACTATGAATCCTAAGATTTCGTATTTTACACGTGAATGGGGAGACAATGT
The DNA here is from genome assembly GCF_937912035.1 of uncultured Bacteroides sp. Taxonomy (GTDB): domain Bacteria; phylum Bacteroidota; class Bacteroidia; order Bacteroidales; family Bacteroidaceae; genus Phocaeicola. The sequence continues at coordinate 168,605 of NZ_CALDPF010000039.1, read as the reverse complement.
TGATGACTGGAACTCACATAATTCTCCTAGCCGTGTGAACAGGGCTTGGGGTGAAGTTCCTATGTTGATTCAAGCACAGGGATATGCAAAGACAGACTATAAATATACATGCTATGACGCTCTTTACAGAAACAGCCGTCAGCACATGGGAGGATGTCTGTGGCATTCGTTTGACCATCAGCGCGGATATCATCCTGATCCATTCTATGGAGGTATAATGGATGCTTTCCGTCAACCTAAATTATCGTATTACATGTTTTGTTCGCAACGTCCGACCGAGAAGAATGACAAACTTATTTCTGAAACAGGTCCTATGGTATATATTGCCAATGCAATGACACCGTTCTCGCCTAAAAATGTAACCGTATATAGTAACTGTGATGAGGTTCGTTTAACTTATTGTAAGGACGGAAAACAGTTGGTATATAAGAAAGAAAAAACTACAGACGGAATGCCTTCGCCCATAATTACATTTGAAAATGTATGGGATGTGATGTATGATAAAAAGCTTGCCCGTGAAAGAAAACATAATGACTCTTACTTGCTGGCAGAAGGTTTGATAGACGGCAAGGTTGTAGCCACTCATAAAGTTATGCCAACACGTCGCCCTTCTAAACTTATATTATGGGCAGATAATGAAAATATGGATCTGGAAGCAAACGGTTCTGATTTAGTTACTGTTGTTGCTGCTGTTGCAGATGATAAAGGGAACATCAAGCGACTGAACAATTACCATATCAAGTTCGAAATTGAGGGTAACGGTGAACTTGTAGCAGATAATAATACTTTCACTAACCCTCGCGAAGTACAATGGGGAACTGCTCCTGTACTGGTTCGTTCCAATACCGATGCCGGTGATATAAAAGTTAAGGCTTCAGTTGTATTTGAAGGAATCCATACTCCTTTATCTGCCGAACTTACAATTAAAACTGTTGAGTCAAAACATAAGCTTATTGCTGACAAGAATGAGATTTCCCTTCTTCTGAAAGGTAATAGAATAACAAATAAATCAATATCTGAGAAAGAAAATGATTATGAAGAGGAGATTAAAAGACTTCAACAGGAACTTAGCCGATTAAAACTTAAAGAGGTTGAGAAACAACAGAGTGATTTTGAGTAAAATTTTGATTCCTTATACTCCCCCAAAAAATGCGGTCAAATTTCAGATAAAACGTGGTCACGTTTTATCTGAAATTTGACCGCATTTTTTTCGAATTTACCCAAGTCCTGAAAACGGGAATTTTGGAGACGCTAAAAAAAACTTTTTTTATCATATAAATTACTTCAAAAAAACAGTTTTTTTCTTTAGATTTGTAATCAAGCTAAAACAAATCATCTTAAAAACGACCAGCTATGGACTTGAACAAACTGAAATTGACTTTATCCTGCATTATTATCTCAGGATTTGTATTCACCGGATGTACTAAAGAAGAAAATAGTGATAATCCTGAAGATACATCAAAAATAACAGAAGAAACAAAGTATGCGAACAGATTCGCAAGAGAAGCATTGGAAATATATTATTACTGGAACGAGGAGATTTCAAAAGATCTTAACCAACTTGATCCGGAAAAGAATAGTGACCCTATATCAACTGTTGAAAAAATAAGATATCACAACGGAACTAACGAGATAGACAAATGGACTATGCTGACTGACAACATGGACGAGTTTACAAGCAGTGTAGAGGGGGTAACTACTACATACGGATATACTCCTAAAGTTTATTTACTTAGTGAAAACTCCAACGAAGTTATAGCAGCTGTAGCATTTGTCTCAGAAAACAGTCCTGCCGAAAAAGCTGGAATTAAAAGAGGAGATTTGATATATAAAATAGATGGTAAAACACTTACTACAGAAAATTACCTTGATCTATTTTATTCTTCTCAAATAAAACTTTCACTTGCAAAACTGGTTGGTAATAATATAACACCAACTACTGAATTGTCATTGGCTGCTGTTGAAATGTACGAAAGCCCTATTTTGTGCGACTCTGTATATAATTTCAATGGCAAGAAAGTTGGATACCTTGCATACAGCAGCTTCGACCTGAAATCTATCCCTGAACTTATAAACATATGCAAGAAATTTAAGAATGAGGGAATTAAGGAACTTATTCTAGACCTCAGATATAATGGAGGAGGATATGTAATTACCGAGAATGTTTTGGCATCAATGTTTGCCCCACAGATTAATGTTACAAATAAATATGTTTTCGAAAAAGAAGATTATAATGACTTCTTTACTGAATACTATGAACAAGAAGGTATTTCTACTATCACAAGATTCGAAACAGAATATAATTATGATGAAATAGACCTGAATATAAGTACAAAAGACGCAAACATCGGTCTGGAAAAAATCTATGGTATCATAACAGGCAACAGTGCATCGGCTTCTGAAGCTCTTCTATCAGGATTAATGCCATATATGGATATAGAACTTATAGGTGAGCAGTCGCACGGTAAATATTGCACTGGATGGATGCTTGCAGCAAAGGATGCATACGATAAAGTTCCACAAGCCATAAAGAATTGGGGTATTTATGTTATGGTGAGCATATATAAAAATGCAAATGACGAAACACCTTGTATGCCAAACGGTCTTACACCTGATGTAGAAGCAGAAGATAACCCTCTGGAAACATATCAGCTTGGTGACGAAAACGAAGCTATGCTAAAAGTAGCACTTGAGAAAGCCGGAAAAGTATATCCTGCATCAAGATCGCAAGAAACATATACTCCTAATCTGAAAGCAATAGAGACTCCCCAAAAGGCAAACTTCGGAAGAAGAATCATCATTCCTTTACAATCACGTATGCCTGGTATCGAGTAGAAGACAGAACAGGAGTAAGAGTGAGATATCCGTTTTTAATACGACCATCGGAATCAAGAACCAAAGGTTGATCGGACAACATTTTCCGATGAGACAGCAGAGCTTCGCCATCTGAATTATAATGTTCTGTAACAAAATAGCCATGTGAGGATGAAGATAGGTATCTGTCATAAATGATGCGTGACACGACACCCATATTCATCCTCATATTTATTTCTACACATGGGTGTAACAATATCTTTTCGTTTTGAAGACACAACATCATATCCACTCCGAAATAACCAGTATAAGCTCCTGCTATCATTTTGCTTAATATACCTATCAATCGCCTGCGTACTTCACGCAATGTGTCCAACGGAATATTGTAAGAAAGCAAACGTGTTTCTATCTCATCATCAGACAATAATAAATTCTGCTTATAATTGCCAAAAGCATCAGTCTCAAACAATGAATAGCCGGCAAAAGACACACTACCTCCGGGAGAAGAATAGAACTCCATTGCAAAATCGCACACCTTATTATATATTGGTTCAGCCATTACACATCCTTGAGTGCGAATAATACGTGAAATCCACCCTTCAATATTTTTACTCCATGCATCAGAAGATACATGACAAAGACCTCTGCCACTACCTGACCATGGAGATTTAAGTATAAGTTTACCGTATATTTGAAGACAGTTTTTCACATCTTCCATGCTATAACAGCAAAAGGCCTTTCCACATGTAGAATCAACAACGGAAAGTTCTGACAATACATCTACACACCTCTGCCTGCCGGACAAGAAACGTATTTTATCCAGTGTCTCATGATTTGGCAAAAAACTGCTGTCGACCCCGTCTTTAACAAGCGTATGCACTAAGGAAGGGCTCCAACCCCAAGGCACAATATCGCATACAAAACTGTTTTCAACAAATCTTGACTTCTCAAATTTTCTGAATTCAGATACCTGGGAAATAAAAGTTTCAACCGTATCGATATCGTAGATTCTAATATATGCATCATCAGTAGCATACCAGACTGGGAGGAAACACAAATCGACACTCATGCGAAGTATTTCCGATGATACTTTAAAATATGGAGTGAAATTAGCCAAGGCCATGTCGTGCCAAGGATTGAATATATATAACAACTTTTCCATCGTTTCTTCACAGATTTTTATCTACAAAGATATACTAAAAAAATAATTTTTGCTATGTCTAGTTTGCAATATTATGAACTATTCGTATATTTGCACCGAAGTAAAGAATATATTCATGGAGGCTTTTTACAGAACACATTCTTATTTAGTAGAACATACCAATGCTCCCGTACGCAGAGATCTTATGGACGAAATAGACTGGAGTGCACGTCTGATTGGTATTAAAGGAACGAGAGGAGTTGGTAAAACTACTTTCCTGTTGCAATATGCAAAAGAGAAGTTTGGTTTTGACCGTTCTTGCCTTTATGTAAACATGAATAATTTTTATTTTTCACAAGTAAATCTGGTTGATTTTGCTTCAGATTTCATTAAACGTGGAGGTAAGGTTCTCCTAATTGACCAGGTTTTCAAACTTCCGGATTGGAGTAAATCATTACGAACATGTTATGATAGATTTCCTAACCTGAAAATTGTTTTTACAGGTTCATCAGTAATGAGATTAAAAGAAGAAAATCCTGAGCTGAACGGAATAGTAAAATCATATAACTTAAGAGGTTTCTCATTCAGGGAATTTCTTAATCTGCAAACTGGAAACAATTTCTCAAAATACACTCTTGAAGAAATACTTAACAATCACGAACACATTGCAAAAACTATATTGCCACATGTAAATCCAACTCAATATCTTCAGGATTATATACATCATGGATTCTATCCTTTTTTTCTTGAAAAAAGAAATTTCTCAGAAAATCTACTTAAAACCATGAATATGATGGTAGAAGTAGATATTCTGTTAATAAAACAAATTGAACTAAAATATCTATCGAAAATAAAAAAATTACTATATTTACTGGCGGTTGATGGGCCAGGAGCTCCAAACGTGAGTCAACTGGCAGAGGAAATACAAACTTCAAGGGCTACTGTAATGAACTATATAAAATATCTGGCAGACGCAAGACTTATAAATATGGTTTATCCTAAAGGTGAAGATTTCCCTAAAAAGCCTTCAAAAATAATGATGCACAACACAAGCCTGATGTATAGTATATATCCGGTTAAAGTTGAAGAACAGGATGTTTTGGAAACTTTTTTTGTAAATTCATTGTGGAAAGACCATAAAATCAATAAGGGAGACAAAGGAACATCTTTCCTTGTTGACAATAATATCCACTTTAGAATTTGTGCTGAAGGAGGTAAATTCAAAACCAATCCGAACGTTTATTACGCAATGCACAAACTGGAATTGGGACATGGTAACCAGATTCCGTTGTGGATGTTTGGATTTTTATATTAAACGAGAATACAAGTTCTTATTAACTAATTATTATAATTTAGTAATTGTATGACTAAACAAAAAAAATTCATCACTTGTGATGGTAACCAGGCTGCAGCACATATCTCGTATATGTTCTCAGAAGTAGCAGCTATCTATCCTATCACTCCATCTTCTACAATGGCTGAATATGTAGATGAATGGGCTGCCGCAGGACGTAAAAACATCTTCGGCGAAACAGTTCTTGTTCAGGAAATGCAGTCAGAAGGCGGTGCAGCAGGTGCTGTACACGGATCTCTTCAGGCTGGTGCACTGACTACTACTTACACTGCATCTCAGGGTCTTCTTCTTATGATCCCTAACATGTATAAGATTGCAGGTGAATTCCTTCCATGTGTATTCCACGTATCAGCTCGTACACTTGCTTCTCACGCATTGTGTATCTTCGGTGACCATCAGGACGTTATGTCTTGCCGTCAGACAGGTTTCGCTATGCTTTGCGAAGGTTCTGTACAGGAAGTTATGGACTTGGCCGGTGTTGCTCACTTGTCAACTATCAAATCACGCGTTCCATTCTTGAACTTCTTCGATGGTTTCCGTACTTCACACGAAATACAGAAAATCGAAATGTTGGAAAACGAAGACCTCGCTCCACTTATCGACCAGAAAGCTTTGGCTGAATTCCGTGAACGTGCACTAAGCCCTAACAAGCCAGTTGCACGCGGTATGGCTGAAAACCCAGACCACTTCTTCCAGCACAGAGAATCATGCAACCCATTCTATGATGCAGTTCCTGCTATCGTAGAAGAATATATGAACGAAATCAGCAAGATTACAGGACGTAACTACGGCTTGTTCAACTACTATGGTGCTGAAGACGCTGAACGCGTAATCATCGCTATGGGTTCTGTAACAGAAGCTGCTCGCGAAGCTATCGACCACTTGATGGCTAACGGCGAAAAAGTTGGTTTGGTTTCTGTACACTTGTATCGTCCGTTCTCAGCTAAACACTTCTTGGCTGCTGTACCTAAGACTGCTAAACGTATCGCAGTTCTTGACCGTACAAAAGAACCTGGAGCTAACGGTGAACCTCTTTACCTTGACGTTAAAGACTGCTTCTACGGACAGGAAAATGCTCCTGTTATCGTTGGCGGACGCTACGGTCTTGGTTCTAAGGATACAACTCCTGCTCAGATCCTTTCTGTTTACGAAAACTTGGCTTTGCCTACTCCAAAAGACCACTTCACAATCGGTATAGTTGACGACGTTACATTCACTTCTCTTCCTAAGAAAGAAGAAATCGCTCTTGGCGGCGAAGGTATGTTCGAAGCTAAATTCTACGGACTTGGTGCTGACGGTACTGTAGGTGCTAACAAGAACTCAGTTAAGATTATCGGTGACAACACTAACAAATATTGCCAGGCATACTTCTCTTACGACTCTAAGAAGTCTGGTGGTTTCACTTGCTCTCACTTGCGTTTCGGTGATCACCCAATCCGCTCTACATACTTGGTAACTACTCCTAACTTCGTAGCTTGCCACGTACAGGCTTATTTGCACATGTACGATGTAACTCGCGGTTTGCGTAAGAACGGTACTTTCCTTCTTAACACAATCTGGGAAGGTGAAGAACTTGCTAAGAACTTGCCTAACAAGGTTAAGAAATATTTCGCAGAAAACAATATCACTGTTTACTACATCAACGCAACTAAGATTGCTCAGGAAATCGGTCTTGGTAACCGTACTAACACAATCCTTCAGTCTGCATTCTTCCGTATCACAGGCGTTATCCCTGTAGAACTTGCTGTAGAACAGATGAAGAAATTTATCGTTAAGTCTTACGGTAAGAAGGGTGAAGACGTTGTAAACAAGAACTATGCTGCTGTTGACCGCGGTGGTGAATACAAACAGCTTACTGTAGATCCAGCATGGGCTAGCCTCGAAGTTGAAGGTGCTGCTGCTAACAACGATCCAGCATTCATTAACGAAGTTGTTCGTCCTATCAACGCTCAGGATGGTGACTTGCTTCCAGTTTCTGCATTCAAGGGTATCGAAGACGGTACTTGGCATCAGGGAACAGCTAAATACGAAAAACGTGGTGTAGCTGCTTTCGTTCCAGAATGGAATGCTGAAAACTGTATCCAGTGTAACAAGTGTGCTTACGTTTGTCCTCACGCTGCTATCCGTCCATTCGTTCTTGACGCTAACGAACAGGCTGGTGCTAACTTCACTACATTGAAGGCTGTAGGTAAGCAGTTCGACGGTATGACATTCCGTATGCAGGTTGACGTAATGGACTGCTTGGGTTGCGGTAACTGTGCTGACGTATGTCCGGGTAATCCTAAGAAGGGTGGTAAGGCTCTTACTATGAAACCTCTTGAAACTCAGCTTGCTGAAGCTGCTAACTGGACTTACTGCGCTGAAAACGTTAAGAGCAAACAGCACTTGGTTGACATCAAGGCTAACGTTAAGAACTCTCAGTTCGCTACTCCATTGTTCGAGTTCTCTGGAGCTTGCTCTGGTTGTGGTGAAACTCCATACGTTAAATTGATTTCTCAGTTGTTCGGTGACCGTGAAATGGTAGCTAATGCAACAGGATGTTCTTCTATCTATTCTGGTTCAGTTCCTTCAACTCCATATACTACTAACGAAAAGGGTCAGGGTCCAGCATGGGCTAACTCATTGTTCGAAGACTTCTGCGAATTCGGTCTTGGTATGGAATTGGCTAACAAGAAACTCCGCAACCGTCTGGAAGAAGCTATGAAGGCTGCTATCGCTGCTGAAGGTACTCCAGCTGAATATAAAGAAGCATTCCAGGAATGGATTGACGGCCGCAACGATGCTGACAAGAGCAAAGCTGCTGCTGAAAAGATCATCCCTATGGTAGAAGCTGCTAAAGATAAGTGCTCTTACTGCGCTACTATCGCTGAATTCAAAGACTACTTGGTAAAACGCTCACAGTGGATTATCGGTGGTGACGGTGCTTCTTACGATATAGGTTACGGTGGTCTTGACCACGTTATCGCTTCTGGCGAAGATGTAAACATCCTTGTACTTGATACAGAAGTTTACTCTAACACTGGTGGTCAGTCATCTAAGGCTACTCCTCTTGGTGCTATCGCTAAATTCGCTGCATCTGGTAAGAGAGTACGTAAGAAAGACCTTGGTATGATCGCTACAACTTACGGATATGTTTACGTTGCACAGATTGCAATGGGTGCTGACCAGGCTCAGACATTGAAGGCTATCCGCGAAGCTGAAGCTTATCCAGGTCCATCATTGGTTATCGCTTACGCTCCATGTATCAATCACGGTTTGAAAGCTGGTATGGGTAAATCTCAGGCTGAAGAGGCTAAGGCTGTAGAATGTGGTTACTGGCACTTGTGGCGCTTCAACCCAGCATTGGAAGAGGAAGGTAAGAACCCATTCTCACTCGACTCTAAAGAACCAAACTGGGAAGGATTCCAGGATTATCTGAAGGGCGAAGTTCGTTTCGCTTCTGTAGCTAAACAGTATCCTACTGAAGCTGCTGACTTGTTCGCTGCTTGCGAAGACATGGCTAAGAAACGTTATGCTTCTTACAAGCGCATGGCTGCAATGGACTGGAGCAACGAAGAATAATCTCTAACACAGATTAATATAATACAAAAGACGGCTCAAATACTTTATGTAGTGGGCCGTCTTTTGATTTTAAATAAATCCTAGTTCGGGACAAAAGAGAAAACAAAGGATTGTGTAAAATCTTTTATCATTACTTTATCGTGACATTATGTCTTTAATATTCAAATACTAATAGATTACCAATTTACAAATACAAAAAAACAATCCCACCAAAAATAGAATTTTAGTGGGACATATGTAAATATTATTAGGCGAATCTATTTGTTGATATATTTTAATATTTCGGAAGCTATCATAAGAAAACTTCCAGTAGAATATCCTCTATTATTTTTCTTCTCTACTAATCCAGGTTTTGCCGCAACCATCTGAGTCCAACCAACTTCTCCTTCTGTATTTACAGCTTTAACCATTGCTTCCCAACCTTTTTTTACAATTGGCAAATAAGTTTTTTCATCCAAAAGTCCTGAATTGATTCCATACAACATTGCGTATGTATAAAGTCCAGTTCCACTAGTCTCAGGCATAGGATAAATATCAGGACTTAAAAGATCAGAACGCCAATAACCATCCTTACCTTGTAAAGAAGCAATTTTCTCACACATTTCACGGAACAAGCTTTCATAATATGGACGATATTTCTTGTCATTAATAGGAATAGTCTTTAAGATTTCAGCAAGTCCTCCCAAAACCCAACCATTACCACGACTCCAGAAAATCTTCTTTCCCATTGAATTATGTTTTCCAAAATAATTGGCATCTCTATAAAATAAATGTTCATCTTTATCATAAAGATGTTCATAACATGCAATGAACTCTTTATGCATAAACTTCAAATATTGCTTATTACCAGTCAAAGTATACAAACGTGTAAACACGGCCGGAGCCATATACAAAGCATCACACCACCACCATCTGTCACTTCTCCCTTTTGTTATATCTATATTCTCTGCAGGGGGATTATTTATAATCCAATCAATACGAGCTTTTGTAGGAATCATCATAGAATTCTTCTTAAATTTTGCGTACATATCAAGATATACCTGTCCAACACAAATATCATCACCATGATACATTCTGTCACCAAGCTGCCAATAGAAACGTGAAAAGATTCGGTTCATAAAATCAAAATAAGTCTTATTATCTGTTGCTTCTGCCCAATCAAACAAGCCATTGTAAAGAACACCACTAACCCATCCTTTATCGCAATAACTACGATTTTTTTTATAAGTGTTCATTGTCCAATCAAATACAGAATTGGCAACATTATAAACGTCTTCTTTATTCCATTCTGAGCTAAAACCTTTAAATTCTTGGTTTATTCTTATAGCCGTGTCATATTTCTTAAAATGAGGATAACTATAATTATACATCCATAAAACTGCTGGTTGACCGTTTTTATAGTTACGAACTACATACGGTCTTACATTGTCACGTTCAGATTCGCTTGTTACAGACTCTTTAATCCATTTCTTATTACCACCAATGAAAGTCCATTTTTCTATTTCAAATACATTTTCTATTGGACGTGATGTATATACTATATTAGGATTTTCATGATCCAAATAAACTCCACCAGAATAATTTTCTTCAGATTCAAAATAATTCTTGTTATTATAATCATTTCTCATAAAACACAGGGAAGCATCAGTTATTTTATGATTCTCCCAACCTTTACCATTCCACCTTGCATACCAATACGAATGAATACTGTTAGCATGAGAAAATCTTGCGTAGACAAGGACTGGATTCTCTTTTTTATCAAAAGCAATATCCCAAATCCATGCTTTATCAAAAGTTTTCGTTGCATCGTAAACCTTATCTACCTGCGATGGTGTTACAGATCCCAGCGTATCAGAAACTACAGAACCATCAGCCTTACATAACTTTCCTTTATCATACATCATAAAATAAATTGAATTAGTTGCCCTGTTTCGAGGATGGGCATCTGTAAATGCAAAAAATATTTTATCCTTATGATTTGTAGTTATCTTTGTATAAGGTCTCCCGTAATCACCATATTCAGGATCATTACGTACTATATTAATTGGTTCACTCCATTTTTTCAAGTCATCAGAATAAACACATGTAGGTTTAAAATCCCTCCCACGGAAAAAAAGATAAACACGATTATCCTCAGAAGAAAGCATCGCAGGGTTACTATAACAAATTCCCAAATCACCTTCCATCTTAGGATTTATAATTTGTATGTCCTCCCATTCCGAAATATTTGAGGGATATTTACTTATGCGATAATACATAGGAGAGTTTTTTGTTCCCCCATGAGCTGAAAAGAACATGACCAGACGGTTATCATGCAATTTCATTATAGACGGATTAGCATGATCATCATAATCAAGTTTATCATACAATTTATATTGCTCCTTTTCATGAGTCTGAGGATTATAAGAAAAAGCCCATATACTACCTTCTTTATCAACAAATCCACCAAACATTTTATCACCAATATAAATAGCTCTAGGATCAGAAAACCAGCACCATGCTCCGTCTTTTGTTAATACTTCATAATCTTCTGAATAAGAAGGCACTTCTTTTTCCTGAGAAACCACAATTTGTGGTATACCCATCATTGATACAAATAAGGTAATAAAAATAATATTATTAAAAGTTCTATATTTAAACATCTTTCTTAAATTTATTAGTTTCTAATAGCATGATCCGCTTTAACATCTTCGCCATTCCAAGCTTTTAAGCCTGTCCATGACGTAAATGGTTCACTCCAAAAAGGGTCTGTTTCCGGCAATCCTAAAGCCAGAAATCCTGATGTACATAAATAAGTACTACCAGTATTAATATATCCTTCAGACATATTAATCTGACTTCCGGCAAAACCTATACGTAACCAACCATTATCACAAAATGTATTTGGTGCAGAAAACTGACGTGAAATAACGGCAGTCAAAGCACACCTCACCTGAGACGGGACAACAGACTTTGGGAGCTTATGAATCAATGAAGCATGAGCAAGAGCATGAAATGCCCCAACACGATAAACAATTGAACGACCAACTACAGGATAAGCACCTTCTGGGGAAATCATTCTTTCTTGCTGTTCTGCATATCTGGTCAAACGTTTCAACTGAACAGGTAAAAACTCATCATAACCTTCTAAATCGTGTTTAACCATAACATTAAGTACATCAGTCAGCATAGGATGAATGACAAAACTGTTATAGTAGTCAGCATGATAAGCAGGACCGTCACCATATACACCATCTCCCTTATACCATTTATCGCGGAAAGTATCAACACCGTATGTCAGACGTTCCATATCACATTCACCTGTAAACTCAAGCAATGCAGCCTCAACCATAGATGCGAAAAGAAGCCAATTGTTCTGTCCTGGCTTAATTCCACGAGAACGTTTCAGTTCAGTAATCATCCGTTCCTTTGTTACATCATCCATTCTACCCCACAACTGTTTTGGGGCACGCAATAATCCCTGAGCCAGAAATGCTGCGTCAACAAGCGGTTGTGAAGGAGTACCAAAATCGAGATAATCAGGAGAAGAAGGATTTACGGCATTTGAAAGTCCCTTTAAAGCTAACTCTATGTATTTTGCACGCAATTTACCTTCCTCTGTATTATCTTCTCCAAGTTCAAGCCACGGAGAAATACCACAAACAGTTCTTCCAACTGCCTCAAGATGAGAATATTTCTTTACTCTATTCTTATCTAAAGACTCCTGAGGCATATTCATCTTTAAAGTATTATTGGCTAGATTAATAAGAACTGGATCTGCTATTTTAGTTAGAGTTTTGACCCACAACTCTCTATCTTCTTTCCCTGTTTTTACGGTTTCATTCTTCTCTGGTTGAGTACATGATGCAAGCATTAAAATAAATACTAAACATAAAAATGACAAATGTTTTAGATTCATAATACAAAGATTTTAATAATATAATTAGTTAGTAAAAAAATACTTTAACAAAAGAAATATCATATAAATATTCTTAATAGATATAATTGATAAATATATCTTATACTAGTAACTTTTCAAACTAAAATATATTAAGGTTATACTAAAATCATTATTAAAAAGTTTTACCTTTCTTCCAAATAGGCAATAAATTTTCTACAACATCAGGATTTTCATCAGCTATATTCTTCTTCTCTATTCTATCATCATCATAACGATACAATTCTGTTATAATGACTTGACTTTTTTTATAACGTGAAAAACGATATTCAGGAGTTCTAACACTTACTCCATTATTGAAATAACTGTAAGCAACATCACTCCAATTTTTATCGTCAATATTATTAAGTAATGACACAAAACTCTTTCCATCAAGACCTCTCGGCTGATTTATTCCACATAATTCCATAAGGGTAGGATAAATATCTATGGAACTAACTATTCTTGTATTTTTTAGACCAGACTTGTATCCTGGAGCTTTCACTATCAAACTACTGCTCAATGCTGTTTCATGTAATGTATGTTTACCCCACACACGCAGATCACCAAGATGCCAACCATGGTCTCCCCAAAGCACAACAATTGTATTATCCGCTTCGCCAGAATCTTCAAGAGCTTTTAAGACCTTACCTATTTGGGCATCTGTATAACTAATACAGGCATAATAAGCATGCCTAAGTTTACGAGCATAATTATCAGATACATTTTTCTTTAATGAAGCTTTCTCATCACCTTTAAGATAACCATTAAATTCACCGCTACCATGAAGGGTTGCCAAATTACATCCTTCGGGAATATCTTTCATAGGAGAAAGAGAGATTGAATCCTCATTATAAAGATCCCAATACTTTTTCGGAGACGTAAAAGGAAGGTGAGGTTTAAAAAAACCAACGGCTAGACAGAAAGGCTTATTACCTAAAGCTAGTTCTTTTAATTTCTTTACAGCTAAATTTGCAGTAAGTCCATCTGGCAGACCATCATCATCGGTTTCTGCACATTCGTAAGGTTTTACTTGTTTCTTCATACTTTGCCTGTTACTACCGTCAGAATATCCAAAAAAAGCATTCCAACCATTACCCCATTTTCCAGCATCAAATAACATTTCATCCCAGCTATAAGGAAGTTCTAATTTATTTGATTTTGGTTCTTCGTATCCATACACAAATCCATCCGCAGAATGACTTATTTTACCTATACCAACAGTATAATAACCATTTCTTCGTAAATGATGGAACATAGTTTCTGGAGTTTCTTTTTCAGGCTGATTGGCTATTCTTGTTATACATGCATCATTGGAAAGATCTGACACACATCTTGGTAAATGACCAGTTAGCATACTTGCACGAGAAGCACCACTGGTTGGTACCTGAACATAATGATTAAAGAAAAGACTACCTTCAGATGCTAATCTGTCAATATTGGGAGTCTTTACAACTGAACCGTAACACCCCAACTCACGACGTAAATCATCTACACAGATAAAAAGTATATTAGGACGTTTTTCTCTTATTACATATTTATTACTAAAACAATTGGTAGAACTTACTAGACCAATCAACGAAAGAAAATAGAAATTTTTCATTATTATATTTTTTCAACTATAAATAAAGGTTTTAGGAGTGTTATATACTTATCCCCTAAAACCTTAATCGTTATTTATAAGATTAATTAGAAATTTTGTTATTCCAGCATTGGAATAATCAATTACTATAATCCATTTCAGATTTTATAGCATCTTCTATATTATCAAAAGGTTTTATATTATTCTCGTAACCTGCGTAACCTTTATTTTGATTTATAATACCATCTCGATTACCATCAATGCTACTTTGTGGTACTGGGAAGAAAATATGATATGGTGATATGGTATATTCAACATTTGAACGTGTCTTTATTCCTGAATTATAGAAATTATTATATTTCTTAACACGTTGCCACCAATAACTGTTATCAGATATTGTTTCCTCCGAATAAGTTTGACCAAATTCATCAGTTTGTCCTGTAAGGGCAAATATATAAGATACTCGGCTCAACTCAACATGTCTGAATTCTTCCATATATAATTCACGTGCACGTTCATCCATTATTACTCCCATATTAATTTCTTCAGGAGTAAATAATTTTGAACATTTGGCACGTTTACGGATTTCGTTTATATCTTTTGCAGCGTTAACTTTATCTCCTTTCCACATATATGCCTCCGCTCTCAATAAATATGTTTCAGCTAGACGAAACATATACCAATCTCCCTCACCACCATCATAATTTGTACCATTTTCTTGTGATGGATCTTCTATCCAAACTTTATATTGTGGCCAACCAAACCAATTACGTATAGTATCAGTACATAATAGAGTTCCATTATCATCATATAATTGAATATTCTTACCTGCATATGGATCATTATTCTTAAATAAATTAGGGTGATTATATTTTAATTGTTCCATATTAACCCAATTTCCACAATCAGAATTATGTCTTAAATCTGTAGGATCATTCAACCATAATCCATATTGAGCATAATTTGTAGGTCTTACTCTAGCAACTCCTCTCCCATAAGTTTTCCTATAATCAATATAAGTCTTACTTATATCCATTCCTTGTTTACCACTTGGCGTGATTATTCCTATAGAACCTGCTGCAGGCCAAAAGGGAACACAGTTTCTCATCATTTGTGTTCTAATACTCAACCCTTCGTATCCATATCTATTTATCAAACATAAAATAACCTCCTTATTTTGATTGTTCATTTTATTTTCCGGACGATGTAAATCCCATATTACGTTACGTGTTACCTTATGAACATCAGGCATTGGATTTATAAAATCACCAAAAGGCTCTTTCATCAATTCATATCCAGACTTATCTATTAATATATTTGCTTGTTCTATAGCCTTGTCAAACTGCCCCGTAGCCAAATAGCATTTTATTAATAAATGGCGACATGCGCCTTTGGAAATCATTCCTCCATACTCTACTTTATCAGGAACCCATTGTACTGCAAATTCCAAATCTTTTGTTATCATATCTAAAATTACAGAACGTTTTGTTGATTGATAATCAAATTTAGGTCCTCTAACTTCTTGAGTAAATAAAGGAACATCCTTAAACTGAAAAACTAAACTATAATATTTTGATGCACGATGGAAATATGCTCTCCCCAACATTTCATTACGTAGTTCTTCATCTATATCATCAATTTCTTGGATATTTGTAATAATTGAATTAGCAAATCTTATCCCTTTAAAAGAGACATCCCAAAAATCCTTACAATATGCACTATTTGTAGAAACTGTATATATAGGAGTCATATATACATTTAAATTTATAGCAGTACCAATAGCAGAAGATTGTCCTGTTGTTCCACTCACAGCCAAGTCAGAGAAAAAATATTCTGATATTATTGGTCCCCCATCTGCTATACTTGATGAAAAATACATATTTCTTAAATGTTTATCACATGTAGCTAATGCCGACTCTAATCCTTTACGAGTCTTAAATGTATTAGAAGGTTCATAAAACGAAAGAGGATCAGGTTTTAAAAAATCATCTGTACATCCAAATAAAATAGATGAACATAATAAGGTAATAAAAAGTTTTTTTGAATATATAAAATTTCTCATAATTATCTCAATTTACAAAGTTAAACCTATACCAAAATTAAATGTTAAAGGAACTACATTACCATATTCAGGATCATTACACTGGTATTCCTTCGTCCAACATGCAACATTACGAACACTACCAGAAATTCTTAATCCACCAATATTAAATTTAGATAGGAATTTCTTTGGTACTGAATACTCCAAAGCTATGCTTTCAAGACGTATAAATGATCCGTCAATTATACGTGGACCACCCGAGATATTTGTCGCACCAAGACGAGCATAATTATTAGTAGGGTTTTCTGGAGTCCAATATTTCCATTCGTAGGTGTTTTCGCGCTCGTACGCATATCCTGTAGCCATAAATTCTTCAGACTGTTTTTGTCCCCACTTGGAATAAATATTTACAGATGCTGTAAGATTCCTCCATAGTGTGAAGTCATTTCTGAAAGTCCAACAAACTTTAGGTGAAGTAGAACCTAAGAAGACCTTATCTTCATTTGAATATCGATGATTCTCCACGTCATATATATCTTTGAACTTTGGGTCTCCTGGTACCTGACCATATTTTGCAGCTTCTTCCTCTTCACCATTCTGCCATATACCATCGTATTGATAATTCCATATTTCATTTATATCTTTACCAATAAACCAACCATTTTTTAAATCGTCAATTTCTTTACGTCCAATTAAATTTCCATCTTCATCAACTATATCCTCATAAGTATAATATAAATGAACTATTCTGTTTTTATTATGAGAAATACCTAAACTTGAACGCCACTCAAAATTATCTTTTTGGATATTTACTGTATTTAATGTTATCTCAAAACCTTTATTCAATACTTCTCCAAGATTGGTAGTTATATTAGTGAAACCGGTTATACTGCTTAAACTTTGGCTCATAACCAAATCTGTAGTAGGCATGTGATAATATTCCAAACTACCGCTTATACGATTATCAAAGAATCCAAAATCAACACCGAAATTCCATGAAGTTGTTCTTTCCCATTTCAAATTTGGATTTGCCATTCTATTAACATATAATTGAGAAATCTGTATAATAGATCCGTCTGGCATTATATATCCATATGCTCCAGTACCTGTTGTTAAATCAGAAAGTGCAGTATACTCTCCAACACTTCTATTACCATTAGATCCCCATGATGCTCTAAATTTACCATAGTTCATTGGTTCCCAATTGAAAAACTTTTCATTAGTAAATGTCCATGCAAATGCTCCAGACATAAAATTAGCCCAGGGATTTGATGTTCCAAACGCAGAATATCCATCACGTCGGAATGTATAAGTAAACATATATTTATCATCGTATGAATAAAATCCACGTGCAAAATATGCCGCGGCAGTACTATGAGTATCATTGGATGAGAAGTCACTTTTTAGTTTATTGGCTCCTTCTGTAAAATGAAAACCAAGGTCATCACTAGGTGTAAAATCACGTGCGTTAATTACATCCCCCCACGAACGGTATTCTTCTGCTTCTTGTCCCAAAGTTACATTGATTTTGTGCTTATTCAAAAAAGTATAATCCCAGTTAATCAAATTATTTACAGACCATGAGAACCACTGAGTCTGTTCACGATCAACTGCACCATTATGAGATGATGCCCAAGCTGGATGTTTTGATGATTCATGATAACGGTTATGATACCATTGAAAACGTGGAGAGAAATTCAATGAATATGTAATGTTAAATGGTAATTTAAGTTTTGCAGTCAATATAGAATTTAAGACAGTATAACCTTTTTCTCTAGACTGATACTGCCTATCAAAGCGAAAGTTACTACCAGTATTCAAAGGATTCTCACCCATTGGGTAACGAACAAGTTCTCCATTCTCATCGTATGGCAAAGCAAAAGGAGAGTTTTTAGTTATAAGATTAGAAGAAGAAGCTATTCCACTTTCATCACGATTCTGAAAATTCACATTCGCACCTATTGTAAGAAAGTCGGCGGCAGTAGCTTCAAGTTTCATATTTGCACGTATAGCACTATAATCATCTCCTATAGTCTGACTCTTTGAGTTCAAATAACCCATTGAAAAATAATAGTTCACCTTATCTGATGCCCCTGATATGCTGGCTGTATAATCCTGTTTAAAGCCAGTGCGATAAACTTCATCATACCAGTCATATGTTCTTCCAGCAAGATAATTTGCTTTTTCCTGATCAAACAATCCTAAACGACTCAACCAAATTTCATCGTCTGAACCTTTATCTTCAGACATTGCTCTCCATTCATCAAGAGTTACGCCATATTTTTTAAGGTTTTCCTCAGTAGGCTTCATATACTTTACAGGATTTGCAAATCCGGTCTGGCTGTTATACCAATCTGAGCGGAAATTCAAATACCCTTCCGCATCATAAACTTTACGTTTATAATCATTAGCAATAATTCCGAAATTAGCATTAAAATTCACTCTTGGCTTGCCTTCTTTACCTTTCTTTGTTGTAATGATAACTACACCATTAGCAGACTGGGCACCAAATACAGCCGCAGAAGATGCATCTTTCAAAACATCAATCTGAGCAATGTCCTGAGGATTTATTTCTGATAGTTCACCATTAAAAATAACATTATCCACTACCAAGAGAGGAGAGTTTCCTGCTGTAAGGGAACGCTGTCCTCTAATTTGGAGTGATCCTCCACCTTTTGCAGAAGAACTAACACCTACATTCAGTCCTGGTACCCCTGTTCTAAGCATATCCTGTACATTGGTTATTCCTTCCTTCATTAAATCAGCCGGTTTTACTTGAGCTACGGCACCTGTAAGGTCCTTTTTTCGCATTGAACCATAACCTACAACTACAACTTCTTCTAGTGCCTGAGTATCTTCATTCAAAGTAATAGATAAATTACTGCTATTTCCAACTTTAACTTCCTGATTTGCATAACCTATATAAGAAATCTGCAAAACAGCCCCGGCAGGTACATTTAAAGCAAACTTACCGTCCATATCTGTAATGGTACCATTGGTTGTTCCCTTTACCATAACATTGGCACCGATAATAGGCAAACCGGTTGGGTCAACTATTGTACCGGTAATTTTCTTTTCATTCTGAGACACTACAGGAGATTGTTCTTTTACAGAGAAGACAATACTTTTGTCTTTCACCGTATAAGAAACATTTGTTCCGGCAAACATATCATCAAGCACTTCAAGAATGTCTGCATTACTGACATCTACAGATACTTTTCTATTAAGATCAACATGACTGTTATTGTAGAAGAATGAATATTCAGTGGTATTTTCTATTTCATTCAAAACCTCTTTTACAGTCTGGTTCTTCATGTTAATGCTGACCATAGTGGTCTGGGAATAAGTATTAGAAGCATAAGCCAGACCGGCCGAACTTAGTAAATAAGCATAAAACAATGATTTCATAATGACAGGTACTTTAGGAAACGCTGTTTTTCGCGTTTTTACACTCCACAATAGTGGAGGAATACATTTTTTTTTCATACTTTTGTTGTGTTTTTTAGGTAAAAAATGATTTAATATGATTTGTCGCCAAACAAATCTTTTAAAGTTAACTCATTTCAAACAGGGAAATACGCCAATATTTCTCTGTTTGTTTTTCTCTAATCTCCGTGTTTTTCCATAAGCTGTTGATTTTAATGCTTCTTTATTATCATGACATTTCTGAAAAGCAAGTTCCTAAACAAAAAAAAGATTTTTTTAATAAACTTCAATAATACTTCTTTTATCCTCCGTTTTGGATGTAGGCATATAACGCCATTTTATCTTTGAAGATATGCTGAACACACCTAATACCTGTTCCAGACGCTGAGTAGAGAATGTTCCTGTAAAAGAGTCCTTACGGTATTTCTCATTCTTGACTACAAAATCCACATTGAATCTTTTGGAAATGATTCTAAGGACTTCGTCGAATGGAGTATTGTCAAATATAACCATTCCGTCTCTCCATGCTGTTTCAACCTTTCCGTCTGTCCTCACCAGTTTTCCTCTGGAAGTATTTGTGTTATAGACTATCTTCTCACCTGGACTCATTTCCATACTACCTGCACTGCAATAGAATCTCACCTTTCCTTCGAGAAGGGTGGTACTGAGAATGGAGTCGCCGGGAAAAGCTTCCATATTAAATGAAGTACCTAATACTTCCACTCTTTCATTTCCGGAAGTCTTTACAATAAAGCGTTTGTCCGGATTTTTAGTTACATCGAAAAACGCCTCACCTATGAGTTCCACCTCACGCTTATCACCGGCAAAAAAATTCGGATAACGTATGACAGAACTGGAGTTTAAAGAGACATTTGTCCCGTCAGGAAGCACAAAGGCTGTTGTCATACCAGGACTTGTACGTATCTCCATCATAGTAGGCTCTGACTTATCACTAATTTGAAGAAGATATACCGAAAGTAATGGAACGAACAGCATAGCTGCAATTCTTTCAGTCCAAAGAAAGACAGTCTTGAATTTTTTCTTCATCAATACACCGTCAGTCTTCTTCAGAGCTTTTTCCGCATCAACTCCATTCATTATGCGTAGAGTATCTGTAGCCCAATAAAGTTCATGAATATTACGTGCAATTTTTTCATGTTCCTTGTCGGAAGCAATCCAGTCTTCAACCAACCTGGTTTCTTCATTGTTCAGAGAACCTTCGCAATACCGCAAAAGCATCTCTTCTATATTTTCCAGTTTTCTATTCATAAATACAATGAATTTTGAATTTAATAATCCAGGTTCTTTATTTCAGAGAACCTGGATTAGAATTGTTTGTTACCTATTTAAAAACAATCGTGTCCATTCAGTTTGCCAGAGCCTCAATGCAATGAACAAATATCTTTTTCCCTTTAAAAAACTATTTTATCGTCGTCTTTTTAATACAATGACAGTTCGAAAAACGAAAGTTCCTAAACCGTTCTTATTTTTTTTCAAAAAAAATATATATTTTTGTTCCACTTTTAAGAATACGCAAGACCTTACTGGTTTATCCGGCGTTGGAATCTGGACAATTTCAAACCTTATATGGATAAAATAACAGTAAAGATTTCTGCGTTTTTGTTGCTGTATCCGCTTTTAGACAAAACGACATACACACAAAAATACGCAGAGCTATTGATTTATTACAATAAGGTGGGCAGTCCAGAGCCTCAATGCAGTGGTAAACGATAGTCTCTGCGTTATTTTTTAGTCCTTAAAACTCAAAATATGGGAAAGTTGATACAAAATATAAAAGAATACAACGAAAGCAACATCATATCCGCGTTAAAGGATTCCGATAAGAAAGCTTTCAATAAATTGTACCGTCAATTCTATCCTATACTTTGTGCCTATTGCCACAAATTCGTTTCACTGGAAGACAGTGAAGAAATTGTTCAAGACACCCTATTGTGGCTATGGGAAAACAGAAGAACGCTTTCTGTGGAAAAAAATCTGTCTTCATACTTATTTAAAAGTGTATACAACAGGGCTTTAAACAAAATTGCAAGTACAGATTGCAGGAACAAAATAAACAGACTTTATTTTGAGTATATGCAGGAAATGCTACAGAACAAGGACTACTATCAGACAGACGAATTGATAGATAAGATACGGGAGGCTATCTCAAAACTTCCTGAAAGCTACAAACAAGCTTTTATGTTGCACCGATTCGAAGGTATGACTTATAAAGAAATAGCTGAAAAACTTGGGGTATCAAGCAAAACAGTGGACTACAGAATACAGCAATCATTGAAACTACTGAAAGAAGATCTTAAAGGTAACCTGCATAATTATCATTTGGGCGATAATGCAAAAACAATAGGATTACTTATACAGATAATCATAGGAGACAAATGGTTATAAACCTTCAATTTACAGAATAGAATATCAAAATAAAACGAGCTGTCATTCGATTTGAAATGAACTGTCATTTCAAATCGAATGACAGCTCGTTTTAAATCGAAGTTGAAACACTAAAATTCTACATCTTTTAGATTGATATTAAAACAGAAAGCCAATATCAAACCACACAATAATAAATGATAAAATTACACCTTATTATATATAGACATAATATTTGTCAATTCTAGAAAATACATAAATGGTCCATAAGATTTTTCTTATATTTTCTTGAAATTGTTATTTCAGTATTATTATCAAATGGAGGACATAATATGCATGAACTATCATGAATCATAACCAAAAAATCTATATTTACAATATAAGACTGATTGACCTGCACAAAATTCTTATTATAAGCACATAAAAACTCTGCTGAAACATTTCGCCTCAATGGTACGGACTCCTCCGTAACAAGAACTGCTTCCCAAAGCTTACGCTCAGATGCATATCTGAAAAAACCTACATCAGATGATTTTATCATTTTCATCTCACCCGTAGGTAAAACGACCATAAAAGAAGAACCTTTCTCTATATTAACAATATCATGTTTATCAAATAAGGAAGGTTTTGTTTCATAGTCTAGCAAAAATCTGGAAATGACAACCTCAAATTCTTTTTTATCTATTGGTTTCAGCAAAAAATCAAATGCACTATTTCTCAAAGCATTAATCAGATATTTATCATGGGCTGTGTAAAATACTACACGCATACTCCATTTGACATCATCCTTCACTTCGGCCAACAACTCCATACCATACATTTCAGGTAGTTCGACGTCAAGAAAAAGCAGGTCAGGCATAATCCTCATAATCATATTCCTACCTGTCTCCGCATCATGAGCTACCCCTTCAACATTAAATCGCGGATATTTCCTCAACTCTTCTATAAGAGCTCTTGCTGACGCTTGCTCGTCATCAATTATTCCTACTTTATAAAATTCCCCCATTTTACTTACTAATATTATATTTATAACATATAGGAACTGAATACTTTATATCACATCCTGTTTCCTGTTCGTTTATCTTCACATTTGATATTTTCATAACAATAGGTTCTTTATTATACATATTAA
This sequence comes from uncultured Bacteroides sp., assembly GCF_937912035.1. Lineage (GTDB taxonomy): Bacteria > Bacteroidota > Bacteroidia > Bacteroidales > Bacteroidaceae > Phocaeicola. The sequence goes on along the minus strand of NZ_CALDPF010000039.1, from coordinate 145,253 downwards.
GCAACTGAATACTTTGCGTTATAACCTTTAACCCGGTTCCAGTACCCCTATTACTACTATTAGGTTTGAATCCACCACCATTATCTATAATCTCAATTACTATTCTATCAGTATTTTTTAAGACTTTTATCCATAAATACTTTTTTCCTTCCTTTACCTTCAAAGCATGTTTTATCGCATTTTCAACTGGAATCTGGATTAACATTGAAGGTATGTGTATCTCATTACTGACTACATCATCAGATACAGATATTTCATAATAAAATTCATTCCCCATAGTCTGAGCCTGTAAACTTATATAAGTTCTAACAAAATCAAGCTCCTCCTCTAAAGTTATACTAAGAGCTCCAGTCAGTTCAAGGTTTTTGCGAATCAGCTTAGAAAGATTTAAAAGATTATTTTTATCATCATCATTATCATATTTCACCATTTCCCTATTTAATACATTAAAAATGAAATGAGGGGAAATCCTGTTTCGAATGTTTTCCAATCTTAAAGTGCTTATATCTGTCTGCATGTTCCATATCTTCTTATCAAAACGACGTTTCCTATATATAATAAACATACCAGAAAATGAAACAATCAATAGTATTCCAAGTACCAGAATTGAAATCCACTGATGTAGAACCAGCACCTGATTTTCCTTTTGCTTTATAAAAATCTCCTTCTTCATCAAAGTACTATCCTGCTTATATCTTAAACTGATTTCAGCAGACCGCATTTTAATACGCTCGTTCCTGATTGAATCGTCAATATGTGCATTATTCTGCTGATAGTGATATGCCTGTTTGTAATCACCTCTCTCAGCATAATAATGTTGGAGATATTTATTTCTTATATGCAACATATTAGGTTCTATAAAATCCGGTGTCACAGCATCATTGATAATCTTTGATGCCAACATTACATTCCCCTTTTTCAAGGCTAGTTCTATAAGCTGGGTTTCAATATAATACAGCGCTGAAGTATGTTTGATGGATTTAAAAAAAGAATAACATTCTTCAAGATATACAGTTGCAGAATCCGTTTCGTTCATCAACATAAAAACCTCACCCATATTTACCTTTGTAAAATTCCTTTCGAACTCCATATCAGGATAAGTATTGGCCAAAAGTAATGATTTTCTAAAATAATCCATTGCCCTAGAATAATCTCCACGGTAATAATACGAATTACCACGATTATTCAAATAAATATGTTTCTCAAATGGCAACATTTTGTCATAATACTTACCTGCCAAATCATAATAATAATCACATTGATTATAATCACGCAAATCCATATATACTTGCGCCAATCCATAATATGAAGGGAATCTACGGCTTTCTGGAACAAGCAGCGTATCTGAAATCAATAAAGATTTCCTATACCAATATGCACCCATATCAAATTTACCGGTACGGACATTAGCATCTGCCAGATTTATGGCTATATTAATCAAGTCATGTGACAAGCCAAGTCTGGATGAATAATTGTAAGCTTTTGAAAAATAAATTACAGCCGAATCCATTACAGTTCTTCTAGCATACAGATTACCACGCATATTATTAATATTGGAGAGCAATCTATAAGAAGGATTTTCTTTATAACTGTTACAATATCTATCAATACTATCTAACAATATCAGCACGGAATCATATTCTGACATGAATAATTTAGCCTTTGACTTAATCATAAGTAAAGAATAGAAAAACTCTCTATCCGACCCTAAGGCAATAATGCTGTCTATCGATTTACAAACGTATTCAGGCTTGGAGGCAATCAATGTGTCAAAATTCATAATAATACTTTCGTTATTATTATTGAATTTAACGTCTCTGTTTCTTGATGCACAAGCTATAAAAAACAACTGGGCAAGAATTATATAAATTAAAATATTTAGACTTTTACACATAATACAAAATTTTATTTACAAAGGAATAAAAAACTATCAATATGACAAAAAATGTAATTAATAATTTACGTAAATAAAAAAACAATCTGATTGATTATTTATACAAATATGAAAACATATCCTACCAAACAAAAAATAAAACAATAAATAATATCGTAACAAAAAAAATGATGATATTTGCAAGATATTTTAAAATTCAAACAGAAATGAACTATAAGGAAACACTCGACTATTTATTCAATATTACTCCTTTATTTCAAAATGTTGGAAAAGAAGCATATAAGGAAGGACTTGAAAATACGTTATTACTTGATGAACATTTTCATCACCCACACAAAAAATTCAAAACTATACATATAGCCGGAACTAATGGAAAAGGGTCATGTTCACACACTATTGCAGCAATTCTTCAATCTGCCGGCTATAAAACCGGACTTTACACTTCACCACATTTAATTGACTTCAGTGAAAGGATAAGAATAAACGGCAAACCGATAGAAAAGGATTTTGTGATTAAATTCGTAGAAGAAAACAAAAAATTCTTCGAACCTTTACATCCTTCTTTTTTTGAGCTTACAACGGCTATGGCATTCTTATATTTTGCAGAAAAGGAAGTTGACGTAGCTGTAATTGAAGTAGGTTTAGGAGGCCGCCTGGATTGTACTAATATCATTTCTCCAGATTTAAGTGTTATCACAAACATCAGTTTTGACCATACTCAATTCCTAGGTAATACCCTGCAGGATATAGCCAAAGAAAAAGCAGGAATAATAAAACATAATATCCCAGTCATTATCGGAGAATACACTCCTGAAACAAAAGATGTTTTCGAAAAAAAAGCAAAATCTTCAAACTCGGATATCATATTTGCTGAAGACAATAAAATGGTAGAAGGCTATAGGCATACAGATAATGGGTTAATAGTTTATAAATCGAATAAAATAAATGATTTATATGGAGAATTAGGAGGTATATACCAAATAAAAAATACAAACACCATACTTAATGCTGTATATAAACTTATTGAACTTGGATACAATATAAATGAAAATAATATCAGATCTGGATTTAGAAATGTCTGTCAAACTACAGGTTTAATGGGTAGATGGCAGAAACTAGAAGAAAGTCCTACAATAATATGTGATACCGGACATAATATTGGTGGTATGAAATATATAGTTGAGCAACTTTCGAATATGAAATATGAAAGATTACATTTTGTCATTGGAATGGTAAATGACAAGGATATTAACGGGGTTTTATCATTATTACCACAAAATGCGGTATACTATTTTACTCAAGCCTCGGTAAAAAGAGCATTGCCTGCTGATAGAATAAAGGATATTGCAAAAGATCATGGACTAATCGGTGACGCTTATTGTTGCGTTAAAGATGCATTAACAGCCGCAAAAAAAGAAGCCCAAGAAAAAGACCTTATATTCATAGGAGGAAGTACTTTTATTGTATCAGATCTTATTGCATTGTATAAAAAACACGATATTGAGTAAAGCATTCTATATTAATACACAAATACCATTTCTTTTTCGATAAAAATGTTTGGGTAATTTAAAGAAAATCTTTTTATTTGCATAAGAAATTAATTAATGTGTAAATAAAAAGATTTTTTAATATATGGACAACACATTTTACCATGAAAACAATTTAAGCGGTCTAAAAAGATCAGATTTTCAGAAAAGCATAAATGGAAAAGAAACAGATTTATTTATTCTGTCTAATGAAAACAATGCTGAAATAGCAGTAACCAATTATGGAGGAGCTATACTTACAATAATGGTTCCTGATAAAAATGGAAACATCGAAAATGTAATTCAAGGACATGATACTATCGAAAATGTTATAAATAGTCCAGAACCATTCCTTAGTACATTAATAGGTAGATATGGAAACAGAATTGCAAAAGGTAAATTCAAATTGGATGGTAAGGAATACCAACTCACGATAAATAATGGTCCTAATTCACTCCATGGTGGACCAACTGGATTTCATGCCAGGGTATGGGATGCTGAGCAGACTAGCAAACAAAGCCTTACACTACATTATCTGTCTAAAGACGGAGAAGAAGGTTTCCCTGGTAATCTTGACATTACAGTAGTTTATACATTGTCAGACAATAATGAACTAATAATAACATACACAGCTAATACCGACAAGAAAACCTTGGTTAATCTTACACACCATGCTTTCTTCAGTTTATCAGGAGTTAAATCTCCTACTGCTTCTGTAGAAAATAACATCTTAACAATTAACGCAGATTTCTATACTCCAATAGATGAAGTATCTATCCCTACAGGAGAAATAAGTAAAGTAGAAAATACTCCTATGGATTTTAGAATGCCACAAATTGTAGGTAGCAGAATAAATGACAAATTCCAGCAATTAATTTATGGTGCAGGTTATGACCATTGTTATGTACTGAACAAGGAAGAACAAGGTTCATTGACTTTTGCTGCAAAATGTATTGAACCAAACAGTGGAAGAAGTATTGAGGTTTACACTACAGAACCAGGAGTACAGCTATATACTGCAAATTGGCATAATGGATTCAAAGGCTATCACGGGGCTACATTCCCAGCTAGAAGTGCAATATGCTTTGAAGCGCAACGCTTCCCTGACACTCCAAACAAAGGACATTTCCCTTCAGCAGTGCTACTCCCTGGAGAAACATATCATCAAGTAACAATTTATAAATTTGGAATAGAAAAATAATAAACCTAATAATTAATCATTTTATCTTTTAAACAAATTATGAACCAACAAAAACAAAATGGCAAATTTATTGCAATCATTACAATGATTTTCCTTTTCGGTATGATTGCTTTCGTAACCAATCTTGCCGCCCCAATGGGAATCGTATTGAAGAACCAGTTCTCGGTATCAAATGCCCTCGGAATGCTAGGCAATCTTGGTAACTTTATCGCATACGCTGTTATGGGTATTCCTAGTGGAATATTATTAACTAAAGTAGGATATAAAAAGACAGCACTTATAGCAGTAGCTATAGGTTTCATAGGTGTAGGAGTTCAATATCTTTCTGGTCATGCATCACCTTCATCGGCATTTGCTGTTTATTTGGTAGGAGCTTTCATTTCAGGTTTCTCTATGTGTCTGCTCAATACTGTTGTAAACCCTATGCTTAATAAGCTTGGTGGTGAAGGAAATAAAGGAAACCAGCTTATCCAGATTGGTGGATCATTCAACTCTGTTATGGCTACAATCACACCGATGTTTGTGGGTATACTTATAGCAGGCTCTGTGGAAAAAGCCACAATTTCACAGATTTTCCCTGTAATGTATACGGCTATGGCTGTATTTGCACTGGCATTTATTGTTTTGCTTTTTGTTAATATACCAGAACCTGCAGCTACAAAGACAAGTGAACCGATAGGAAACCTGATGAAAGGTGTACTTCGTTTCCGCCATTTCGTTTTGGGAGCAATTGCAATATTCGTATATGTTGGTATAGAAGTGGGAGTTCCAGGAACTTTAAATTTATTCCTTACAGAAGAAGCAGGTAAAGGTGGAGCTGGAATAAACACAACAATAGCAGGTTTTGTTGTAGGTACATATTGGTTACTGATGCTTGTAGGTCGTTTGGCTGGTGCATCATTAGGAGCAAAAGTTTCAAGTCGTGCAATGATGATATTTACATCAGGACTTGGTTTAGTTTTAGTATTGCTGGCAATTTTCTCTTCAACACAAACTATGGTTGACCTTCCTGTGCTTCAACAAAGTGCTACAGGCAGTCTGTCATTTGGATTGGCAAAAGTTCCTGTAAATGCTATGTATCTCGTTCTAGTAGGTATATGTACTTCTATAATGTGGGGTAGTATCTTTAACCTTGCAGTAGAAGGCTTAGGAAAATATATAGCAGCAGCATCTGGTTTATTTATGGTACTCGTTTGTGGTGGAGGTATTCTTCCACTGATTCAAGGTTGGGTTGCCGATGTTGCAGGTTTTATGAGCAGCTATTGGGTAATTGTACTTGCCCTTGCTTACCTTCTCTTCTACGGTCTCGTCGGATGCAAGAACGTAAATAAAGATATTCCTGTTGAATAATTAACTAATAATCATGGTAGTATTTTATTAATAGTACTATCATGATTTTATTATATTAACCTTTTAATAATTTATAATCATGGACATAGAATTTGTAAGAAGTCGCTTCATCAAGCATTTCGACGGTACTACCGGCTATATATACGCCTCTCCAGGACGTATCAACCTCATAGGTGAACATACAGATTATAACGGTGGATTTGTATTCCCAGGCGCAGTGGACAAAGGAATGTTGGCTGAAATAAAACCAAATGGAACAGACAAAGTTTGTGCATATTCAATCGACCTTAAAGATTACGTAGAATTCGGTCTTAATGAAGAAGATGCACCTTCTGCAAGCTGGGCAAGATATATTTTTGGTGTATGCCGTGAAATGATTAAACGCGGTGTTAACGTTAAAGGATTTAATACTGCATTTGCTGGAGACGTGCCTCTTGGTGCTGGTATGTCATCTTCAGCTGCATTGGAATCAACATACGCATTTGCATTGAATGACCTGTTTGGTGAAAACAAAATTGACAAATTTGAACTAGCTAAAGTTGGTCAAGCTACAGAACATAACTATTGCGGTGTTAAATGTGGTATAATGGACCAGTTTGCTTCTGTATTTGGAAAAGAAGGTAGTCTTATCCGTTTGGATTGCCGTTCTTTAGAGTACCAATATTTCCCATTTAAACCAGAAGGTTACAGACTTGTTCTTGTAGATTCTGTTGTTAAACATGAACTTGCATCATCTGCATATAACAAACGCCGCCAAAGTTGTGAAAATGTTGTTGCAGCAATCAAGAAAACTCATCCAAACGTAGAATACCTCCGCGATTGTACAATGGATATGTTAAACGCAGTGAAAGGTGAAGTCTCAGAAGAAGACTACATGCGTGCGGAATATGTTATTGAAGAGATTCAAAGAGTACTTGATGTTTGTGACGCTCTGGAAAAAGGTGATTACGAAACAGTAGGACAAAAAATGTATGAGACTCACCACGGTATGAGTAAACTATATGAAGTAAGCTGCGAAGAATTAGATTTCTTAAATGATATTGCATTTGACTGCGGAGTTACTGGTTCACGCGTCATGGGTGGTGGATTTGGTGGATGTACAATTAATCTGGTTAAAAATGAATTGTACGAAACATTCATCACAACAGCTAAAGAACGCTTCAAAGAGAAGTTTGGACGTAGTCCTAAAGTTTATGATGTTGTAATTGGTGATGGTTCTCGTAAAATCTGCTAATAATAATTCATTGCAATAAAAAAAGAGCTGTTTTTTAAAACAGCTCTTTTTTTATTGCAATGTTTTTGAAAAACGAGTTATCAGAAATGATATCAATGTTAATGCTACTCCAACAAATACAACACCATTCCACAGCAAAGCATGCCAAAAGATTCCTGCTAAAAATGTTCCAACTGCTCCACCAATAAAATAAGTAGTCATAAATATTGTATTAACTCTATTCGAAGCATTAGGCAAAGATGTAAGAACATAAGTCTGATTACTTAGTTGAATACATTGCATACCAATATCTATTAACATTATACCTACTATAAATCCTGCATAATAATCTTGGAAAAATAACATTATAAACCATGAGACTATTATAATCAGACATCCTGTATAGTTAAGTCTTTTTACTCCAAAGATACGTACATACCGTCCTACAAGCGATGCTGTCAAAGCTCCTGCAACCCCACATAGTCCTAACATGCCTATAATGTTGTTTCCTGCATAAAATGGTTCACCACTCAATTTAAAAGCCAAACACGCCCATAAAGAGAGGAAACTTCCAAAACACAATCCTGCTCTTAATGAAGACAGACGTATATCTTTTCTTTGTTTATATATAATAAACAAGGATTGCATTAGTTCTTTATAACTTCCCTTATAATTTACAGTCATATCAGGAATCAACTTCAGAACTATAAATATACAAACCAACATTATTATTGCTGCAAAAAGATACATAGTTCTCCATCCCAAGTACTCACCAATAAATCCACTAATAACTCTTGAACCTAAAATACCTGTTAATAAACCACTAACAAGAACTCCAACATTCTTGGATTTTTCTTCCGGTCTGGAAAATTGAGAAGCGATTGGTATAAATATCTGTGGCATAACTGAACAAATTCCAGTCACTAATGAAGAGACTATTACAAAACCAATCTTTTGAGATAAAGCAATTGATAGCATTGAAACAGATAACAATGAAAAATTTATCACAATAATCTTTCTCCGACTATACAAATCACCTAAAGGGATTATAAACAGCAAACCTATTGCGTAGCCTATCTGAGTTACCATTGGTATTAGGTTAGCAGTAAATTCACTTACATTAAAATCACGACAAATGTCGTTTAATAAAGGCTGATTATAATACAAATTTGCTACAGCCAATCCAGATATTACAGCTAATGTCATTAGCAGAAATCCGGGTATTCCTTCATTTTCTATCAGTTTATGTTTCATACTGCAAACTTAAAAAAAAAGCTGCACTAGATACATATAATTAATAAAAAACACACAAGAAACATGCATATAAAGAATTAAATCCTTAACTTTACAGATAAAAAACATATAAACATGAAAAACAAGATTATTAAAACGCTATTTGTATTAGTAGCATTAAGCACCACATTAACAACTTATGCGTCAAGGATTGACACAATAATGATTAAAAGTGAAAAGATGAATAGGAGTATAGAAGTTGTAGTAATTGTTCCTGAAAAGGCTATAAACAATCATCCCTGCCCTACACTTTATCTACTACATGGATATAAAGGAAATGCTCATACCTGGCTCGGTATAAAACCGGAATTACGCAATATGGCTGACAATGATGGAATTATAATAGTATGTCCAGATGGGGAGAACAGTTGGTATTGGGATAGCCCTATAAACGCTAACAGTCAATTTGAAACATTTGTTTCAAAAGAATTGGTAGAATATGTTGACAATAATTACAATACTATTAAAAACCGTAATGCAAGGGCAATCACAGGATTAAGTATGGGTGGTCACGGTGGATTATGGCTATCTATAAGACATAAAGACATATTCGGAGCTGGAGGTTCAACTAGTGGAGGAGTAGATATACGTCCTTTCCCAAATAATTGGAAAATGAAGGAACAATTAGGCGAATTTAGCAGTAATCAAGCAATATGGAATAAGCACACAGTTATAAACCAACTTGATAAAATAAACAACGGGGACTTGTCTATAATATTTGATTGTGGAACAGAAGACTTCTTCTTAGAAGTAAATAATAATCTACATAAAGAACTACTAAAAAGGAAAATTAATCATGATTATATTGTACGTCCGGGATCTCACAATGGAAAATATTGGAATAACAGCATAGAATACCAATGGCATTATTTCTGCAAATTCTTTAATGGATATAGAAACAATATATCAAAATAAAAGTTTGAAAAGATTAAAAAACGATGTAATTACAAAAATTACATCGTTTTTTTAATTGCTTCAAAAAATGACATTAACACTCAATAATAACCGATTTACGGGCAGGAACAACAATATCCTCTCTTAAATCGATTTTCTTTCCACTTGAAATTTCTTTCCCCTCAACACTCTCATTAATCAAAGCCTTGTAATGATTGCTTAAAAGAACTTGTTCAATGTCAGTGCTGTTTAAAACAATAAGTTCTGTTTTACCCTCTACATTTCTTGAATACACATACAAACCTTGCTGAGGTACATGATACTTGACTGTTCTTTTTGTAGTCATAATTTAGTCTTTTAGTTTAATTTCCTCGCAAATATATCCTAATATTAAATTATCAATTTGAATATTTATAATAAAAAATACTTAACCTGACAACTTTTTGATATAAATCAAGAAAAAAGCATTTTATATACAGATTGATAAAATATAATTATAAAAAAAGTCAGACAAGCAATATTAAATACCACTTGTCTGACTTTCTTATATACAATAAATAACTTAAATCAAGAATCCCAACAAAATACCTGCTGCAACAGCAGAACCGATTACACCAGCAACATTCGGACCCATTGCATGCATCAGCAAATAGTTACTTGGATCATATTCCAGACCTACAACTTGAGATATACGCGCTGAATCAGGTACGGCAGATACTCCGGCGTTGCCGATAAGAGGATTAATCTTATTGTCTTTCTTCAGGAACAAATTGAAGAACTTGACAAACAATACACCTGAAGCTGTTGCTATGATAAATGACAAAGCACCAAGTGCAAAAATAAAGATTGAATCACGAGTCAAGAACTCAGAAGCCTGAGTAGATGCACCAACTGTAAGTCCTAACAGGATAGTGATAGTATCAATCAACGGACCACGTGCTGTCTCTGCAAGACGACGTGTAACTCCACTTTCCTTCAACAGGTTACCGAAGAACAACATTCCCAACAATGGAAGACCTGAAGGTACAAGGAAACATGTAAGCAACAGCCCTACTATAGGGAACATTACTTTTTCTGTATGCGAAACGGCACGAGGAGCTTTCATACGGATAAGACGCTCTTTCTTTGTTGTGAGCAGACGCATGATAGGCGGCTGAATCACAGGGACGAGAGCCATATAAGAATATGCCGAAACCGCAATCGCACCCATTAGGTTAGGAGCCAGTTTGGATGAAAGGAATATGGCTGTCGGACCGTCCGCACCACCGATAATACCGATAGCAGCTGCTTGCATAGGGTCGAAACCGAATTCAAGCGCAAGCATATAAGCTCCGAATATACCAAACTGTGCCGCAGCACCGATAAGCATCAGTTTAGGATTTGATATCAATGCTGAGAAGTCTGTCATAGCGCCGATACCAAGGAAAATAAGAGGCGGATACCAGCCCGACGTTACACCCTGATATAAAATGTTAAGCACTGAGCCTTCCTCATAAAGACCTACCTTGAGGCCGGCTTCCATATTGAAAGGAATATTACCGATCAGAATACCGAAACCAATAGGAATCAGCAACATAGGCTCAAATTCCTTTGCCACTGCCAGATAGATGAAGAATATACCGACAAGAATCATTATCAGATGCTGCGGGGTAGCATTGAAGAAACCGGTATATGTCCAGAAATCTGCCAGGTTATTCTGCAAAAAACTAACAAATTCTCCCATATTATTCAACAATTATAAGGTCAGTACCTTCAAGAATAGATTCACCTTTGCTTACTTTGATAGAAGTAACTTTACCGTCACGGTCGGACTTGATATCGTTTTCCATCTTCATTGCTTCTAGAACGAGTAAAGTCTGACCACGTTTGACTGTATCGCCTTCCTTAACCTTTATATCAAGAATTACTCCTGGCAGAGGAGATTTGATTCCTGATTTGCTTCCAGCCACAACAGGACGAGACACTGCAGGTGGCGGAGCGGCAGGAGTAGTAGCTGCTGTACGAACTACCGGTTTGATTTTAGGTGTTGCTGATTTTTCCAGTTCTACGGTATATGAAGTACCATTAACTTCTACCTTTACATTGTTGTCTTGTATATCTCCAACAGTAACCTTATATAAGTTACCGTTTATCTTATATTTATATTCTTTCATACGATTAAATTTTATCAAAGTTATTTCTTGTTCGGAGTTTCACGCAAAGTATAAATCTTAGAACTCCATGGCGAGTAACTGCGTTTTACGCGGCTTATTGTAAGGATAGTTTCTTCCACATCGTGATCAGCACCCTGAGCTTCGTGCAATGCCATAGATATCGCGGCAATAACTTCTCCTGGAGCTTCACCAAGTTTCATTTCCTTAGCTTCCTTATGGTCTGTCACATTCTGTGCTTTCATAGCGTTACGCTTACGCAAAGCAATTGCAGCCTTACCGACAAACTTAAAGCAAATATAAAGCAGAATCAGACCTGTAAATACTACAGCCATAGCCGAAATAGCCATACCGACACCTACCGGGTCGTGCTGTTCGAATTTATCCATCTTCGGATTGCTTTCTATGGTCTTGTTGTTAGTGCTTGGAGTAACATACTTCTCAGCACTATCGTCCTTCACTTCCCATTCGTTCAATCCGTCGCTTACGCGGGCATAAGAATAGTTTTCTTTAAGTACACCTGCCGGAACAACAACCTGATCAAGAAGCTTCTTGCCAGAATCATAAAGTCCAATCCAGTTCTCGTTTGTTTTGCTCAAAACAAAATTTGTGTGGAAAGTACCACGACGCGGTGCACCGTCCGCCCAAAACAATGTGTGTTGGCGAGGTTTCAAAAGAGTCAACACATCACCTTTTGGAATAAAATAAGTGGCAGTATCACCCGGCTGTGAGCTTACACGAAGCAAGCATCCTGCCAAATCGGCACTGCTATACGATTTGTTGAATATTTCTATCCATCCGCTGTGCAATCCGTAATCATCCTGGAAGTTACTCTGATTATCGACAAGCACTTCATTGATGACTACCTTATTGTTAGGCTTTTGTTCCTTGCAGGACGAAAAAGCCACCAACAGCATCAAAGAAAGGAACATTCCGATATTAAGTTTTCTCATCATATTTTCAGATTTTAATTTATTACAAAGGAATATTACCGTGTTTCTTCGACGGATTAGTAAGTTTCTTGGTCTGCAACTGCTGCAATGCACGTATAATGCGGAAACGGGTATTACGAGGCTCAATCACGTCATCGATATAACCATATTTTGCAGCATTATAAGGATTAGCAAACAGTTTAGTGTATTCAGCTTCTTTTTCAGCCATAAATGCCTTAGGATCTTCTGCTTCCTTAGCTTCTTTAGCATAAAGCACTTCTACTGCACCTGCACCACCCATCACGGCAATTTCGGCTGTAGGCCATGCATAGTTCATGTCACCGCGCAACTGCTTACAACTCATCACGATGTGTGAACCACCATACGACTTACGCAAAGTGATAGTAACCTTAGGCACTGTAGCCTCACCGTATGCATAAAGCAATTTAGCTCCATGAAGAATAACAGCATTGTATTCCTGACCAGTACCAGGCAAGAATCCAGGAACGTCAACAAGCGAAACGATAGGAATATTGAAAGCGTCGCAGAAACGAACGAAACGTGCTCCCTTACGTGACGCATTGCAGTCAAGCACACCTGCAAGGAATTTAGGCTGATTGGCAACAATACCTACAGACTGTCCGTTGAAACGTGCAAAACCGATAATGATATTCTTTGCAAAATCTCTCTGAACTTCAAGGAACTCACCGTTATCGACAATAGCACCGATAACTTCGTACATATCGTAAGCCTTGTTCGCGCTATCAGGAATAATCTCGTTAAGAGAATCTTCCAGACGGTCAATTGGGTCTGTACAATCTACATATGGAGCCTCTTCAAGGTTGTTCTGAGGAATATAGCTCAAAAGTTTACGGATCAATGCCAGACCTTCTTCTTCTGTAGAAGCAGTGAAATGAGTTACACCCGAACGTGTTGAGTGTACGCTAGCACCACCAAGATCTTCCTGTGACACATCCTCACCTGTCACTGTCTTGACAACCTTAGGACCTGTAAGGAACATATAGGATGTACCTTCCATCATAAGAGTAAAGTCAGTCAAAGCAGGAGAATAAACAGCACCGCCGGCACAAGGACCAAAAATACCGGAAATCTGAGGGATGACACCAGAAGCAAGGATATTACGCTGGAAAATTTCGGCATAACCGGCCAAAGCGTTTATACCTTCCTGGATACGTGCACCACCAGAGTCATTAAGTCCGATACATGGAGCCCCCATCTTCATGGCCATATCCATCACCTTACATATTTTCTGTGACATTGTTTCAGACAATGAACCTGCAGACACAGTGAAATCCTGTGCAAATACATATACCAATCGTCCTTCTATTGTACCGTAACCGGTAACAACACCGTCGCCAAGATAATGTTTCTTGTCCATTCCGAAGTTTGTACAACGGTGTTTTACGAACATATCCAGTTCTTCGAAGCTACCTTCATCAAGCAACATAGAGATACGTTCACGTGCTGTATATTTACCTTTAGCATGCTGTTTTTCAATAGCCTTTTCACCACCTCCCAGACGGGCCTGAGCACGCAGTTCAATAAGCTCTTTCACTTTTTCCAATTGATTACTCATAGTTATAAGTATTTTTAAAGTTTATAATAACATTTACCAGACGAGGCTGCATAAAATAAGTGAAGAGTCGGCTTACATAATAATATGCAAACTGACTCTTCAAATATATCTATAAAACAGTTATTCCAACCATCGCCTCAACCAGTATTTTATTTTTCACAAAGTTCTGTCAAAACCCCCATTGTTGATTTCGGATGAAGAAAAGCGATATTAAGGTTTTCCGCTCCCTTACGTGGAGCCTTATCTATAAGGCGGATTCCTTTACCTTCGGCATCTGCCAAAGCATTTGCTACACCATCTTCAACGGCAAAAGCCACATGATGCACACCCATTCCTCTATTCTCAATAAATTTAGCTATTGTACTTTCAGGACCTGTCGGTTCAAGAAGTTCTATTTTTGTTTCACCACATTTCAGGAATGCAGTTCTAACTTTCTGATCTTCTACTGTTTCGATGTTATAACATTTCAATCCCAATACATTTTCATAGTATGGCAGGGCTTCTTCGATACTGTTTACAGCAATGCCCAAATGTTCAATATGAGATATTTTCATAATGATGTTGTTTTTTTGATATTAAATTAAAGTTCATAAATTCTATAAGACAAAGAAAAGAAATTTGGATTAAAATACGAAACTTTTTCAGTAAATATTTATCCTTATTACTTTTTTATAACGTCTGAACTTTGATTTTGGAAACTTAACTTTGCAATCGACTGTTATATCAAACATATATCTTTTCCATTATCCTATTCAGCCATTTCCATTTCAGTTTGTACCACCGGCGGGTACTCAATTGCTTGCCTCCAAACCTCAATATAAAATCACGGTATCCGTATTTTTTAAAAGGAAGTCCGGCATCAATAAACTCAAAATGACTATAACCTTTCTCCCTTGAATACAGCATAGCATTCCATACAGCCAACACACCTGGGTATAGCGAAGGATAACTCTTGCGCATTCCACCGGAAAACAGCAGAAATGCCGTATCGTCAGAGAACAGACAACACGAGCCTCCAATAATCTTACCATTATATGAGACTGTAAATATTTTTCCCATCTCTCCGCATTCCTCACCAAGTTCCAGTAAAGACGTAAAGAAATCCACTCCGGGAAAATATTTGAACACTTTCGAAGAATAATAGTTCTTCAGCATTCTAAAAAGTCCTTGAACCTGCTGTTTGTTTTCTGCTACTCCCATTACAGCACCGTTTTTCAAAGCCTGCTGTATCTGTCGTTTTCTTGAAGCCCCCATCCACTTATCCAAAGTCGTGTGATGAATGGAATTAATCACCCTCAAACGTTTTATAGGAAAATATCCGTTCTTCCTGAAATAACGATATCCGAAAAGCGGTTCTGTCAAGTTTCTGAACTCTATCAGAAAGAAATTATCCTTGTTCCGGGCTGTAAAGTACGAAAGAAGTTCATCGAAAATCAGGTCATGCTTAATATCCGTATCGAAATACTCACCAGTATCATATATAACACACTTTCTTATAAACCAAGACTTTCTGATTACACACAATAATTTACCTATAGGTCTGTCCCCATCAAAGGCCACAAGCATAAAAGGAGTATATCCGGATGTCCGTTCAAGAATCCTAAACAGGCCTACCGAATGAAAGACGTTCTTCCCAGGAAGCTGAGGCAACGTTTCAGAGTGTTCATATGTAACCAAACGTATTGCCATATATCGCAAATTTACATAAAAAGTTTCAGCCTTTAAAACGAAAATCATATATTTGTGACTATCATTTTAAATTTTCACATATGAAAAATTTCAGCGACCTCATAAAATCAAGGCGCAGTATGCGCAAATTCACTCCACAGGAACTCACTCAGGAAGAAGTAGTCACACTGCTCAAAGCAGCACTCATGTCGCCAACATCCAAACGAACCAACTGCTGGCAGTTCATCGTAGTTGACGACAAGGAAATACTTGAAAAACTTTCATACTGCAAGGAAGCAAGCTCATCGTTCATAAAAGATGCGGCATTGGCAATAGTCGTAACAGCCGATCCCATGGCGAGCGATGTATGGATTGAAGACGCATCAATAGCATCCATCATGATACAACTGCAGGCAGAAGACCTCGGACTTGGAAGCTGTTGGGTACAATTACGCGAAAGATTTACGGCAAGCGGCATTCCATCAAACGAATACGTACACGAAGTATTGGATCTGCCACTACAGCTACAGGCTCTATCCATCATCGCCATAGGACATAAAGGAATGGAAAGGAAGCCTTTCGACGAGTCGCATCTGCAATGGGAAAAAATACATATCAACAAATACGGAGGAAAATGACAGTGGAATATTCAGAAAAACATCCTTCAATAGTAATGATTGGAGCCGGCAACGTAGCTACACATCTTGGAAAAGCATTCCACGAAGCCGGTTGCCATATAAAAATGATTTACAGCAGGACTCAGGAATCAGCCAAAGAACTGGCAGAAAGTATAGGTTGCCCCTACACTACAGATATAACATCAACAGACAGTGATGCAGACATATACATAGTTTCTTTGAAAGATTCAGTACTAGAACATATCCTTCCAAAATTGGTAAAATGCAACAGCAAAGCATTATTCGTACACACAGCTGGAAGCGTTTCCATAGACATCTGGAAAGGACTGACAAACAGATACGGAGTACTATATCCAATGCAAACATTCAGTAAACAAAGAAAGGTTAACTTTGACAATGTGTATTTCTTTGTTGAAGCTAATACAAATGAGGATACCGAATTACTTATCCGTACTGCATCACTTCTAAGCAAATATGTGTTCAGAGCATCATCCGAACAAAGAAAGTATCTGCATATATCAGCTGTTTTTGCTTGTAATTTTACAAATCACATGTATTCCATTTGCGAACACCTCCTAACCTCACATGGTCTTCCTTTTGGTTCTATGTTACCTTTGATTGAAGAAACAGCAGAGAAAGTACATTATCTTTCACCGGTACAGGCCCAGACAGGACCTGCACAACGCAATGACACAAACATAATGGAAAACCACATGCAAATGCTTAAAGAAGAAACTGAAATAGCAGAACTTTATGAACGTATAAGCAAAAGCATTCACAAGTTTCAGGAAACCAATAAACAAACATCTATATGATAAATTATGACCTGACAAAAATTAAAGCACTTTTCTTTGATGTTGATGGTGTTTTAAGCTCAGACACGGTTCCATTACATCCCAACGGAGAACCTATGAGAATGATAAATATAAAGGACGGATATGCAATCCAATTTGCAGTAAAGTGTGGATTGCACGTAGCTATAATAACAGGAGGACGTACAGAAGCTGTAAAACTAAGATTTGAAGGACTTGGAGTAAAAGATGTATGTATGGGTGCATCATTAAAGACAAAGGAGTATTATGAACTTATTCAAAAATACAACCTTAAACACGAAGAAGTCCTTTATATGGGTGACGACATACCTGACTATGAAGTTCTCCGGCTCGTAGGATTACCTTGTTGTCCGGCAGACGCTGCACCAGATATAAAGGCTATATGCAAATACATTTCACACCGTTGTGGCGGACAAGGCTGTGGACGAGATGTGATAGAACAAGTACTGCGTGCTCAAGACAAATGGATGTCGCATGACGAAGCATTCGGATGGTAAATCAAACAAAAAAAAATAAAAATACAATGTTAGACAACCTGAAAAAATACAATATAATACTGGCTTCAAATTCACCACGTCGAAGAGAATTGCTCTCAGGACTCGGTATAAACTATGAAGTAAAAGTCATCAATGGTGTAGACGAAAGCTATTTGCCACATCTTAGGGGAAGTGAAATTCCAGAATTTATTTCAAGGATAAAAGCGGCAGCATACCGTCCTCTCATGGGTGAAAACGACCTTGTAATAACAGCTGACACAATAGTATACGCCAATAATGAAGTACTTGGCAAACCCAAAGATAGGGATGAAGCTGTAAAGATGCTGAAAATTCTGTCAGGACATACCCATCAGGTAATGACAGGAGTAAGCCTAACAACATACGATTTTCAAAAAACTTTCTCATCTGTTTCGGATGTTACTTTTGATGTTCTGAGCGATGAAGAAATAAACTTCTATATAGATAACTACAAACCATACGATAAAGCTGGAGCATACGGCATACAAGAATGGATAGGTTTTATAGGAGTATCCGGTATAAACGGCTCGTACTTCAATGTTATGGGACTGCCGGTACAAAAATTGTACAAAGAACTTTGTAATATATAAGGTATGTAGAAAATAATAAAACTCCCGATATAAGTTTTATCAGATTATACCGGGAGTTTACTGTTTATTATATAATCAGAATTTATACCCCAAAGTAAAATAAATTGCAAAATTATAAGGTGAATTTCCCGAAACAATCTTACAAAACCCAAAATCAGCATCAAGTCCGACAGTCCAGTCTTTAAAATCAAGTCCAACCCCAGTCTGCACTCCTGCATCAAAACGATTATAACCGCTTGAGATGTATCTATCTTTCAAATACAAATCATCGAAAGTTGGCCATGACATAGTCATTGCATCTACCTGGGTTTCAGATCTGCCAGATACGCCATAAGCCAAATAAGGACCTACTGTAAAAACCATATCAAAATTAGAAGTTGCTCCTACGTGGAAAGCTGCAAGAAGTGGCATCTGAAAGTAATTCTGATTAACATTCACTTTAGAAAAAGTTTCGGAATCAGTAATAAAATCATTAAACATTTTGTAATTTGCTCCCTTAGACGTCCAGTTTAATCCAGTCTGAAAAGATACAAGCCAGTTAAGAGGAATATCAAGAGTCACTCCCACTTTATGATTAAACAAAGGTTTACTTCCATCAGCGCTTTTTCCCATCCACGCTGACATACCTGCTCCCACTTCAATACCCCATTTCACTTTATTTTGGGCTACAACCGGGAATATAGACAGAATTCCTACAATTACAATAAAAAGTTTCTTCATAATATTTTCAATTTATCCAATAACACAAAATTAAAAAATTAAATGATATTACCCATAACAAAATATCACAAAAAAATGCTTTGTCATTCGACTCAAAACGACAAAGCATTTTTATTAAAATGACAGTTCATTTTTTTATATGATTATCAGTCCTGATAATACACTCTTTTCACACGCATGGAAACGCTGGTCAATATCTCATAAGGTATAGTATCAAGCCACTCTGCCAATGTTGTGACGGGCAGGTTTTCGCCAAACACTTCCACCTTGTCACCTTCCTTACAGTCTATATCAGTGACATCTATCATACAAACATCCATACAAATATTTCCAACGTACGGAGCTTTCTTTCCATTTACAAGGCAATAACCTTTTCCGTTTCCCAGCTTACGGTTCAGTCCGTCTGCATAGCCAATAGGTATCGCTGCGATACGTGAATCTCTTTCCAGTATTCCCTTGCGGCTATACCCTACAGTGTCCTCTGCTTTCACATCATGTATCTGCAATATGGTAGTCTTAAGCGTACTTACGTTGTTTATCATTTTCCCGGTATAAGGATCTATTCCATATAATCCTATACCAAGCCTTACCATATCGAACTGTGCTCCAGGATATCTTTCTATACCGGCTGTGTTACAGATATGACGCAATATCTTATATGAAAATCCTTCCTGAAGTTTTGCTGCCGCCGCTTCAAATGTTTCAATCTGTCTGCGGGTAAATGCATCAAAACGATTGGAATCACTTCCTACCAGATGAGAAAACACCGAACGTGGTATTACCGCCGACTGACGTTTCAACCGGTCAACCAACTGTGGCAACTGTTCAGGCTCAAAACCTAGACGGTTCATTCCGGTATTGATTTTCACATGAATAGGGAAATTGCTGACACCTTCCCTCTCGGCAGCCTTTATAAGTTCTTCCAAAACATTAAAACTATACACCTCCGGTTCAAGGTGATAATCGAACATTGTCTTGAACGCCGTAAGTTCAGGATTCATTATTATAATAGGACAGTTAATTCCTGCCTTGCGCAAATCCGCACCTTCATCGGCCACTGCAACAGCCAAATAATCCACTCTATGCTCTTCCAGTGTTTTTGCAATCTCAAAAGGTCCAGCCCCGTACGCCGAAGCTTTAACCATGCAGACCATCTTGGTCTCCGGTTTAAGTTTATTGCGGAAATGATTTAGATTGTCAGTTAAAGCCCTAAGGTTGATTTCAAGTATCGTTTCGTGCACCTTTAGCTCCATGTAATCAGTAATATCGTCAAAATGGAACGCGCGTGCTCCCTTGATCAATACCACTTCATTTCTCAGCGAATCCAGTATTCCAGACTCCATGAGTTCAGAAGTCTTGTTGAAGAAATATTTTTCAATCTGGAAACGTGATGCCGATGCCGATATTTCAGGCCCTACACCGATAATCTTATCTACCCCACGGCTGTGTACAAGTTCTGCCACCTGTCTGTACAAGAGTTTGCTGGTCTGTCCACTCTCAAGAATATCCGACAAAATCAATGTACGTTTCTTGCCTTTATCTTCTGTTCTTCGCGACATGAAGTCAAGAGCAATATCCAATGATGCAAAATCAGAGTTATAACTGTCGTTTATCAGGATACAACCATTCTTTCCTTCCTTCACCTCCATTCGCATTGCCACAGGTTCCAGTGTAAGCATTCTTTCGGCTATCTCTTCCGGAGAAATCATCAGATACAGAGCTACGGCCAAACAGTTTATGGAATTTTCAATTGAAGCATCATCAATAAACGGAATACGATATTCCTTCATAAATCCCAAATAGCGGTATTTGATATCAGTATAGCTGCTGCACTTGTCTATACTTTCGATATACAGCGGACGCTCCATGTCTTTTGTGGACCACGCTATTTCCTTCGCTCCGAACAGCGATTTTGTCACACAACTACTTATAAGTTCATTATCGCCATTATAGATTACAACATCACAATCCTTGAACAACTGAAGTTTCTCCATACATTTGTCCTGAATGGATGTGAAATTCTCCTGATGAGCGCCACCTATATTCGTAAGGACACCTATGGTTGGACGGATTATTGGCTTCAATTCTTCCATCTCGCCCATCTCAGATATACCGGCCTCGAATATACCTATCTCAGTATTTTCGTTCATCAGCCATACTGACAGAGGTACTCCTATTTGTGAGTTATAGCTTCTTGGGGAACGGGTCACTACCCTGCTTGGACTGATGATATGATAAAGCCACTCCTTTACCACTGTCTTGCCATTACTTCCGGTAATTCCAATCACAGGAACATCGAACAGTTCTCTGTGACTTGCAGCAAGGCGCTGAAGCGATTTCAAGGTATTTGAGACCTTCAGAAAGTTGCAGTTCTGAAATTCTGACATATCTTCAGGCAAATCAGTAACCACAAAGTTTCTCACACCGCGGTTATACAATTCAGCTATATATTTGTGACCATCATTCCTTTTTGTCTTTAAAGCAAAAAAAAGAGTTTCTTCCGGAAAGCACAATGATCGGCTATCGGTAAGTATCCAGTCTATTTTAGCAGAAGCATCACCTATACGTTCTGCATTCAAAATGGATGTTATTTCTTCAATTGTGTGCGACATAATTCTATTTCCTTTTCGACGTCTAAGTACGTGAATTTTTCCTTTAGTCTCTCTATTTTTAACAGAATTTGACTTAAAAAATCACGATAAGCTTCACTATCCGGATTAAAAGGCCTGTGTTCCAAAGCCCGTGTTATTTCATTACACGCTTTTATTGCTTCCATGGTTTTCCTGCTAAAATACGTTTCTGAAAATTTTTCCCAAATATAATCAACAGCCTTTCCAGAGGGATGAAGCATATCGTCAGCATAGAAACGATAATCTCTAAGTTCGTCCATCATAATTTCATAAGAAGGAAAATAATAACAATTCTCGTTAGTAAAACAGATTTTATCTATTGCAAGCAATAATACTGACTTACTTATCTGATTGCCATGCATTCCATCCTTGGCATGACGTATCGGACTGACAGTAAAAAGAATTCTCAATTCTGGATTTAGAATTCTCAAATCTGCTATCAGATTAGAATAAGAACTTACAATCTCATCAACGTCAAGAAGAACACGTGAAAATAACTTTTCATTCAACTTATGACAATTACCTACTATACACCCGTTTTCATTCCATCTGTACACACGAGCTGTTCCAAATGTCAGAACAAGCCAGTCGGCATTCTTTATAAAATCATAACTTTCATCTATATGCCTGTTTATATTATAAAGACACTCATTAATATCATAAGAAGAAAAAGAGCTATGATGCATCAGGCTAAACCACATTCCATGGGATTCCATCAAATCGTTGGCCGTATATACTTTCTTATTAAGAATCTGAGTCAATGCTTCTTTAATCGACATCGGATTATAAAGTACCCCGAAAGGATTAATATCACATACGAATTTATTAGCGGATAACTTGTTTCCAATATTTTCGGTAAAACATGATCCTAGCAGCATTAATGTGTCAGAATGCTTTATCTCACACTGTCCTACAGGCAGTTCAGTCCTGGTTATCAGTTCCATATAAATCAATATCTATTATTTTTTCTTACAAATGTAACCACAATATATATATTTGTACTACTTTTGTGGAATAAATGTTTAATTTAATGTATAGATGGAACTAAACGCATCATATAAATTCCTTGACAAAATTGATAGTCCTGAAGACCTTCGTAAACTTCCTATAGAAAAATTACCTGAAGTTTGCCATGAGCTTCGTGAAATGATTATAGACGAACTTTCACGCAATCCGGGACATTTCGGTTCAAGCTTGGGAGTAATAGAACTGACCGTCGCATTACATTACACATTCAGCACACCATACGACCGTATTGTATGGGATGTCGGTCATCAGGCATACGCTCATAAGATACTGACAGGAAGACGTGATAGATTCTGTACAAACAGAAAACTTAACGGACTTGCACCTTTTCCATCGCCAGCAGAAAGTGAATACGATACATTCACGTGCGGACACGCTTCAAACTCCATATCTGCAGCATTGGGAATGGCTGTGTGTTCAAATCTGAAAAAGGAATCAGACAGACACATTGTTGCCGTTATTGGCGACGGTTCAATGAGTGGAGGATTGGCGTTCGAAGGATTAAACAATGCTTCAGCTACCCCAAACAACCTCCTCATTATACTGAACGATAACAATATGGCTATTGACAGAAGTGTTGGAGGAATGAAACAATACCTGCTCAATCTGCATACGTCCGAAGGCTATAATCGTTTCCGCAATGTCATGTCCAGACAAATGGCAAAGTGGGGACTACTAACTGATGAAAGAAAAAAAGCAATCATACGGTTCAACAACAGCCTGAAATCGTTACTCATGCAACAGCAAAACATATTCGAAGGCTTGAACATCAGATATTTCGGTCCTATAGACGGACATGACACTTTTTCATTAATAAAAGTCCTAAATGAGATTAAGGACATGAGTGGACCGAAACTATTACATATACATACCATAAAAGGCAAAGGATATAAACCTGCGGAAGAATGTGCCACAGAATGGCATGCTCCTGGTAAATTCGACAAAACTACAGGAGAAAGAATTAAGACATCATCAGATGGTATTCCTCCTTTATATCAGGAAGTGTTTGGTAATACTCTTCTAGAGTTGGCACAAGATAATCCGAAAATTGTAGGAGTAACACCCGCAATGCCTTCAGGATGTTCAATGAACATAATGATGAAGGAAATGCCACAAAGAGTTTTCGATGTAGGAATAGCAGAAGGTCATGCTGTTACTTTCTCAGCCGGAATGGCAAAAGATGGACTAACTCCATTTTGTAATATATATTCCACATTTATGCAAAGAGCATACGATAATGTAATACATGACGTCGCCATACAGAAACTAAACGTAATAATGTGTCTTGACAGAGCAGGACTTGTAGGCGAAGATGGAGCAACACACCATGGAATATTTGATATTGCATACATGAGGATTATACCTAACCTTACAGTGGCAGTTCCCATGGATGAACATGAATTGAGAAAACTCATGTATACAGCACAATTGCCAGATATGGGGCCGTTTGTTATAAGATATCCACGTGGAAGAGGACAAATTATAGACTGGAAGTGCCAATTTGAAAATATTCCTATAGGAAAAGGAAGACTTCTTAAAGAAGGAAAGGATATAGCAGTGATCTCTGTTGGACCAATTGGATATAAAGCACAAAAAGCAATAGAAAGAGTAGAAAAAGACAGATCATTAAGTATTGCACATTATGATTTGAGGTTCGTTAAACCTCTGGATGAAGAAATGCTTACCTCAATAGGAAAAAAATTCAGTAAAATTATAACGGTTGAAGACGGTATCCTTGCTGGTGGAGCGGGATGTGCGATAATGGAATTTATGTCTGACAGTTGTTTTAATAAAGGAATCACAATTAAAAGAATAGGTATAAACGATTGTTTCGTACAGCATGGTTCCGTAGATGAATTATATAAAATATGCGGACTTGATGAAGAAGGTATTTATAGTTCGATTGTTCAATTGGCTGATGATAAACGATAACTAACAATATAATAAAACTTGAATAAAGATAATATATAATGAAAATAATAATAGCAGGTGCGGGAGCCGTTGGTACACATCTGGCAAAACTCCTAGCAGGAGAAGATCAAGACATAATTCTGATAGACGAAAATCAGGAAAGATTGGGGAAAATGAGCAGTAATTTGGACATGATGACTGTAAATTATTCACCTACTTCTATAAACGGGCTAAAAGAGGCGGGAGTTGCAGGTGCAGATTTGTTTATAGCTGTAACTCCAGATGAAAGCAGAAATATGACAGCCTGCATGCTTGCCAACAATCTTGGTGCACAGAAAACTGTTGCCAGGATTGACAATTATGAATACCTATTGCCTAAACATAAGGAATTTTTCAGCGGTCTCGGAGTTCATTCACTAATCTACCCTGAGATGTTGGCTGCCAAAGAAATTGTAGACGCCGTAAGAATGAGCTGGATAAAACAGTGGTGGGAATTCGCTGGTGGCTCACTTATCATGATAGGTGTAAAAATGAGAGAACAAGCTGAAATACTGAATGTTCCGTTTCATGAACTAGGAGGACAAGGTATACCTTTCCATATTGTAGCTATAAAAAGAGGAAATGAAACAATTATACCTAGAGGTGATGATTTTGTAAAACTGAACGATATTGTTTATTTCACTACTACAAAAAAATATATACCATATATCAGAAAAATATCAGGACGAGAAAACGAAGCTGACGTAAGAAGTGTCATGATAATGGGAGGAGGAAGAATAGCAGTACGTACTGCACAATACCTGCCAGAATATATGAAAATCAAGATAATTGAGATTGATGAAAGCAGATGTAACAGACTTACGGAAGTAGTGGACGATGATGTAATGGTCATAAACGGAGATGGACGTGACATGGAACTTCTCATTGAAGAAGGAATTAAAAATACCGAAGCTTTTGTTGCATTGACAGGCAATTCTGAAACTAATATATTGGCATGTTTGGCAGCCAAACGTATGGGAGTAAGCAAAACTGTGGCTGAAGTAGAGAATGTAGACTATATAAGTATGGCTGAAAGTCTTGATATAGGTACAGTAATTAACAAAAAATACATAGCAGCAAGCCATATATATCAGATGATGTTAAAAGCAGACGTATCAAACGTTAAATGCCTTACTTTTGCTAATGCAGATGTGGCAGAATTCATTGTAAAAGAAGATTCCAGAATCACTAAAGCACCTGTAAAAGATATAGGTCTACCAAAAGGCGCTACAATTGGAGGACTTATAAGAAATGGTGAAGGAATACTTGTAACCGGTAACACAACAATACAGAAAGACGACCATGTTGTAGTATTCTGTTTGGGAGCTATGATAAAAAAATTAGAGAAATATTTTGGATAATATGTTTTTTAACATAAAAATAATCATCTTTACTCAAAATATATTCTAACTTTGCAAACGTGATTGAATAAGGTAATAGTTTTTATATGAATTATTGGTTGAAGGTTATATTTATAGGCATAATATCTTGCTTATTATTGCAAGGGATGAAGGAAGACATTTCTTCCGTTTGCGAAGAAGGAATATGCCATGAAAATATACTATCAGCTAGCAATGAAAATTGTATGTCATTTGAAGAATCATCATCTGACATTTACCTTATACGTACTATAAACCATATTCTCAAATCAAGATATGCAGATTTATTAATACCAGTATGCTTCATTCCTACTGGTGTAAAGGATAATAATGACAATAAATCTATACTGACAATAACCGGTGGGTTACAAAGAAATAATATCACGTATAAATATTATAGTATAGACACAAAACATTGTACGGATTGTCATAATCAGATTCATTCTCCAAAAGATTATTACATATATACATTAGGAAAAATCATAATTTAGATTTTACCCAATGATTGTTTGTCTCCATATTTTAGATATGGAGACAAACCGTGTACGCACACAGTCTAAATAACATGTTATGTTATCGCAAATAAATAACTAAAACAAATAAATCATGTATTTTATTTTTTTAATTGTAGTGATTCTCACGGCAATTGCCTTGGTTGTTGCAGCCATGACTATTGCCAAACTAATCGCCCCCCGTTCATTCAATCCCCAGAAAGGTGAGCCATACGAGTGTGGTATCCCTACGAGGGGTGAATCGTGGGTTAAATTCAAAGCCGGCTACTACCTCTTTGCCATTCTCTTCCTGATGTTCGACATTGAGACGGTGTTTCTGTTTCCATGGGCAGTGGTAGTGGCCCGCACGGGAGTATACGCACTATGTGGAGCCGCATTCTTCGTGGCGGTTCTTATTTTGGGCCTGGCATACGCCTGGCGGAAAGGAGCGCTGGAATGGAAGTGAAAAAACGCGCGGAAATACGATCAATGCAGTATGACGAGTTCCGGAATAATGACTATCTGGAACGCATGGTGGACCAGCTGAACCGCGACGGAGCGGGAGTGATAGTGGGCAAGGCCGACGAGCTGATAAACTGGGGAAGGAGCAATTCGCTGTGGTCGCTCACATTCGGAACCAGCTGTTGCGCCATAGAGTTCATGGCCCTGGGAGCCGCACGCTATGACATGGCGAGGTTCGGATTCGAGGTGACACGCAACTCGCCGCGACAGGCGGACATGATAATGGTGCTGGGAACTATAACCTACCGCATGGCGCCGGTGCTGAAACGTCTGTATGACCAAATGGCCGAACCAAAATACGTGGTGGCCGTGGGCGGATGCACCATAAGCGGAGGGCCCTTCAGGCGGTCGTATCATGTGGTGAACGGTATAGACCGGATAATACCGGTGGACGTGTTCATTCCGGGATGTCCTCCGCGTCCGGAGGCTTTCTATTACGGAATGATGCAGCTTCAGAGAAAAATCAAGGTGGAACGCTTCCTGGGCGGAGCGAACCGCAAGCAGGACACGCCGCAATCTGAAAAGGCGGCAAAAACAGACAGGGAGGAAAAACTATGAGTACAGACATCGTTACACCGGTCGGGGCGGAAGACTTCTACAGCGTGGCTTCCGGACTGAGACATGACACCACGGAGCCTATGGACTATCTGCGCGACATCGTAGGCATGGACTGGGGAGAAGAAGGACTGGGCGCGCTGTATTATCTGGAAAGCACTTCCACGGGCCGGCGCTGTGTGCTGAAGGTTGTGGCTGCAGAGAGGGAGAAGGCCTTTGACTGCGGCGGAGAGAGACTTGCGTTTCTGCCGTCGGTGTGCAGCCTGTGGCAGACGGCACGCATAAAGGAGCGCGAGGTGTTCGATTTCTTCGGCATACGCTTCACGGGCAATCCGGACATGCGGCGCCTCTTCCTGCGCGAGGACTGGAAGGGATATCCCCTGCGCAAGGACTATGATATGGATTCAAACGGGCTGAACATGGAGAACGAGGTGAACGCCGACGTGACGGAGGAATACACCCTGCGTCCGGACGGAACTGTGGAAGGAAGGGAGAATGTGGTGTTCGGCAGCGACGATTTCGTGGTGAACATCGGTCCGCAGCATCCTTCCACTCATGGCGTGCTGCGATTGCGCACGTCTGTCGACGGCGAGAACATACGCCGTGTGGATCCTGTGCTGGGATATATCCACCGCGGCATTGAGAAGATGAACGAGAGCCTTACCTATCCGCAGACTCTGGCTCTGACGGACAGGCTTGACTATCTGAGCGCTCATCAGAACCGTCATGCGCTGTGCATGTGCATAGAGCAGGCGGCGGGAATAGAGATTCCGGAGCGTGCGCAGTACATCCGCACCATAATGGACGAGCTGCAGCGCATCGACTCGCATCTGCTGTTCTACTCGTGTCTGGTTATGGATATGGGGGGGCTGACTCCTTTCTTCTACGGATTCAGGGAGAGGGAGATGATTCTCGACATCATGGAGGAGACTACGGGCGGACGCCTGATTCAGAACTACAACGTGATAGGCGGTGTGCAGGCCGATCTGCATCCCGACTTCTGCCGGAAGGTGAAGGAGTTTATCGGGCATCTGCGCGGCGTGATAAAGGATTATCACGACATCTTCACGGGGAACGTGATAGCAAGGCAACGTCTTGTGGGAGTGGGAGTACTCTCGCGCGAGGATGCGATATCGCTTGGCGCCACGGGCGGAACAGGACGTGCCTCGGGCTGGAGTAACGACGTGCGCAAGCATCATCCGTATGCCATGTACGGCAAGGTGGATTTCCGCGAGATAACACGCACGGAGGGCGACTCGTTTGCGCGCTACATGGTGCGTATGGACGAGATTATGGAATCGTGCCACATCATAGAACAGCTCATCGACAATATCCCGGAAGGGGATTTCCGCACGAAGACAAAGGCGGTGATAAAGCTGCCTGAAGGGAATTTCTCCACTTCGGTGGAAAGCAGCCGTGGCGAGTTCGGGGTGATGCTGGAGAGTCATGGCGACAAGTATCCGTACCGCCTGCATTACCGCTCTACGGGATTGCCTCTGGTGGACGCCATGGACACCGTGTGCCGCGGACAGAAGATTGCCGACCTGATAGCGATAGGCGGTACGCTGGACTTTGTGATTCCGGATATCGACAGGTAGATAATTGAACAACTCATTTTTAATTATTAATTATTAATTGAACAACATGTTTGACTATTATAATCTTGAGCCGCTCCTGATGTGGATTCACTCTGCCATGTGCAGCATGATGCCTGAATGGCTGGCATTCACTATAGAGGGTATCGCCGTGGGGGTGTTCATCATGGTGATGTATGCCGTACTGGCTATTATCCTTATTTACATGGAGCGTAAGGTATGTGCGGCTTTCCAGTGCCGCATCGGACCGGACCGTGTGGGTGGTCGTGGAGGACTCCTGCAGGTGCCGGCCGACGTTATAAAGATTCTGACCAAAGAGATTATCTCGCTGAAAAACTCGGACAAGTTTCTGTACGGGCTTGCCCCGTTCCTGGTGATCATGGCGTCTATTCTGACATTCTCGTGCCTGCCATGGAACAAGGGGGGAGAAATCCTGCACATGAACATTGGTATTTTCTTTGTGCTTGCCGCATCGTCTATAGGCGTGCTGGGAATTCTGCTGGCAGGCTGGAGCAGCAACAGCAAGTATACACTGATAGGGGCCGTGCGAAGCGGAGCGATGATTATCAGCTACGAGCTTTCCATAGGTCTGAGCGTACTGACCATGGTCATCCTGTGCGGAACAATGGACATCCAGGAGATCGTGGCCTATCAGGAGAACGGATGGAACATTTTCAAAGGACACATTCCGGCCGTGATGGCTTTCATCATCTATCTGATAGCCGGCAATGCCGAAGCAAACCGCGCGCCGTTCGACCTGGCCGAGGCGGAACAGGAACTGACGGCGGGCTACCACACCGAATACTCGGGTATGCACTTCGGATTCTTCTATCTGGCCGAATATCTTAACCTCTTCATTACGGCGGGCATCGCGGTGACACTTTTCTTCGGAGGCTGGATGCCGCTGCACATCGCCGGGCTGGACGGATTCAACACCGTGATGGACTACATACCCGGAGTGATATGGTTCGTGGGAAAGACTTTCTTCGTGGTGTTCCTCCTGATGTGGATCAGATGGACTTTCCCACGCTTGAGAATTGACCAGGTGCTTATCCTGGAGTGGAAGTATCTGATGCCTCTGTCGCTGCTGGTGCTGCTGGTGATGACTGTGATGAAGGTGTTCGGACTGGTATTTTAATAATCTAAAAACTGAAAAAATGAGTACTTTTAAAGATTATATAAGCGGATATGTATCCGGTGTGAAAAGCCTGCTCGTGGGTATGCGTACGTCGATGAAGGTGTTCATACAGAAAAATGTGACAGAACGCTATCCCGAGAACAGACATACCACTCTGTACATCCCGGAACGTCACCGCGCCATGCTGGTGATGCCCAAGGACGAAAACGGGAATAACAGATGTGTGGCGTGCGGATTGTGTCAGATGGCATGCCCTAACGGCACTATAAACATAACAAGCGAGACCCGCGAAACTGAAGACGGAAAGAAAAAGAAGGTCCTGCTGAAATATGAATACGATCTGGGGGCGTGCATGTTCTGCCAATTGTGCGTGAACGCGTGTCCGCACGACGCGATCCGTTTCAGCAACCATTTCGAAAACGCCGTGTTCGAAAGAGAAAAGCTGGTGATGACTCTTAATGAGCCATCGGTCAGCGAAGCTAACCAACGGTCAGCGAAGCTAATAATTAATAATGAATAATTAATAATGGGTGGATGATATTCTGACTAATAGTGAGGAACAATGACATCAACCAATTATTAATTATTAACTTTTAATTTTTAATTTACAAACATGTTTTCACTTTTTGAAATAGCATTCTATGTAGTGGCACTGTGCATAATTGTTTTCTCCGTACTTGCCGTCACTACCAACAGTATCCTGCGTTCGGCCACTTATCTGCTGTTCGTGCTGCTTGCCACCGGAGGCATATACGCCATTTTGGGCTACACCTTCCTGAGTGCCGTACAGCTAATGGTATATGCCGGGGGTATCATCGTATTGTATGTGTTCTCAATACTGCTGACACGTTCGTCGGGAACAATGAAGTATAAAATAGGCCGTGGCAAGATGATAAGCGTACTGCTTACTACTCTTGTGGGCATGGCACTGGTGATGTTCCTTATCGCCACAAACGGATTCGCCCTGAACATCATTCCCCAGGGAGTGGAGCTGCCGGTGGAGAAAATCGGCGAAGCGCTCATCGGAACAGAAAAATATCAGTTCGTACTGCCTTTCGAGGTAATGAGCGTACTGCTGCTGGCATGTATGATAGGCGCGATTATGATAGCCAGAAAAAGAAACTAAAAACAAAGGATTATGGAAATAGAAGTACACGTTATACATTATCTGGTGATAAGCACCGTGATGCTGTTCTGCGGAATATACGGTTTCTTCACAAGAAAAAACCTGCTGGCTCTGCTTATCTCGGCCGAACTTATGCTTAATGCCACAAACATCAACTTTGCCGTATTCAACAGATATCTCTTTCCGGGACAGCTGGAAGGACATTTCTTCAGTCTGTTCGGCATTGCAATCGCCGCCGCGGAAACAGCTGTGGCAATAGCTATAATAATCAATGTATATAGAAATATCAATAAGATTCTGACTGATGATATTTCTGAAATGAAGGGATAAAAACAAGAGAAATATGGAATATACAATACTTATACTGGCTCTGCCGGTACTGAGCTTTCTGGTCCTGGCCCTGGCAGGTATGAAAATGCCTCACAAAGTGGCAGGAGCAATAGGAACACTCTCGCTGGCAGCTATAACAGTTCTGAGCTATATCACAGCTATCGGCTATTTCGGCGCGCCACGTACTGACGAAGGATTGCTGCCTGTCTCCACTCCCTGGAACTTCCGGTGGCTGCCGTTCACTGAATCGCTGCACATCGATATGGGTATCATGCTGGACCCTATCTCGGTAATGATGCTGGTTGTCATAACTACAGTATCTCTCATGGTGCACATCTACTCTTTCGGGTACATGAAAGGAGAACGCGGATTCCAGCGTTACTACGCATTCCTGTCGCTGTTCACATTCTCTATGCTCGGACTGGTGGTTGCGACAAATATCTTCCAGATGTACGTATTCTGGGAATTGGTGGGAGTTTCATCCTATCTGTTGATAGGTTTCTATTATACCAAGCCTGAGGCTATAGCTGCCTCCAAGAAAGCTTTCATCGTTACACGTTTTGCCGATCTGGGATTCCTCATCGGTATCCTTATTTACGGCTATTACATGCAGACTTTCACTTTCACTCCTTCCGAAGAGCAACTCATGAAGGCAGGCATGGTGTTGCCTTGTGCACTGGGACTGATGTTCGTGGGTGGCGCAGGAAAGAGTGCCATGTTCCCGCTACACATCTGGCTGCCGGATGCAATGGAAGGCCCTACTCCTGTATCTGCACTGATTCATGCGGCTACAATGGTTGTGGCAGGTGTGTATCTTGTGGCCAGAATGTTCCCTCTGTTTATAGGATTTGCTCCACAAACTCTACATTGGATAGCTTACATCGGAATGTTTACCGCTTTCTATGCGGCTACAGTGGCATGTGTGCAGAGCGATATCAAGCGTGTGCTTGCGTTCTCGACAATATCACAAATAGGTTTCATGATGGTGGCTCTGGGTGTATGTACCGGTCTTGACCCGCACGAAGGCGGATTGGGATATATGGCATCAATGTTCCATTTGTTCACTCACGCCATGTTCAAGGCACTACTCTTCCTTGGTGCAGGCTGTGTGATTCATGCTGTTCACAGCAATGAGATGAGCTATATGGGAGGATTGAGGAAATATATGCCTGTCACTCATATTACATTTCTGATAGCTTGTCTTGCCATTGCCGGCATTCCTCCATTCTCAGGATTCTTCTCGAAGGATGAGATTCTTGCGGCATGTTTCCGTTTCAGTCCAGTAGCCGGATGGATAATGACAATAATCGCCGGAATGACGGCTTTCTATATGTTCCGTCTGTATTATTGCATTTTCTGGGGAAAAACAAATGACAACTATGCTCACCATACTCCGCACGAAAGTCCTGTGGTAATGACCTTGCCTCTGATGATTCTTGCGGCTATCACCATTGTTGCGGGCTGGATAATGCCTTTCGGACATTTTGTTTCAAGCAACGGACACGCATACGACATCCACATTGATACAACTGTAGCGGCTACAAGCATTATCATAGCTGTTATTGCCATACTGATTGCTACATGGATGTACGCCGGACAGACTCAGCCTGTGGCAGACATGCTCCAGAAGAGGTTCAGCCGTCTGCATTACGCAGCATACCGCCGTTTCTTCATGGACGAGCTTTGGCTGTTTGTCACAAAGAAAATTATATTCCGCTGCATCTCTACTCCGCTTGCGTGGTTCGACCGACACGTAATCGACCAGTTCATGAACTTCATGGCTTGGGGAACAAACGCGGCCGGAGAAACCGCACAACCTATACAAAGCGGAAAAATTCAGACTTACACAATGTGGTTCCTGGGAGGTATCATCATCCTTACAGCAGCACTGATAATGTTATAGGAGACAAGACTTCTTTTCTGTTACAAGACTTCTGTTACAAGGTTTAAGTTACAAGGGGACAAGCTTCTCCAGCCGGACTGCGACCTCATCAACTAAAAAGATCTTGTCAACTCGTCAACTAAAAACTAAAAAACTAAAAAAAATGAATATATTAAGTTTATTTGTAATCATCCCTCTGGTAATGCTGCTGGGCCTGTGGCTGGCGAAAGGCATAAATCAGGTAAGAGCGGTTATGGTGGCGGGTTCCACCATGTTGCTGGGATTGTCAGTATGGCTCACTGTAGCATATATAGGCCTGAGAAACGGAGGAGCTACAGAAGAAATGCTGTTTACAGCAAGCACACCATGGTATGAGCCACTGAATATATGCTATTCGGTAGGAGTAGACGGTATCTCTGTAGTAATGCTACTGCTAAGCTCCATAATAGTATTCACCGGCACGTTTGCTTCGTGGCGTCTGCAGCCGATGACAAAAGAATATTTCCTATGGTTCACTCTCCTCAGTACCGGAGTTTTCGGTTTCTTCATTTCTACAGACCTCTTCACCATGTTCATGTTCTACGAGGTGGCGCTCATCCCAATGTACCTGCTCATCGGAGTGTGGGGAAGCGGAAAGAAGGAATATGCAGCCATGAAGCTTACCCTGATGCTCATGGGTGGCTCGGCATTCCTGCTTATAGGTATTCTGGGCATATACTATGGTGCCGGAGCCGAAACAATGAATATTCTTGAGATAGTAAATCACAAGATACCAACAGAATTCCAGCGTATCTTCTTCCCGCTGATATTTATCGGTTTCGGTGTGCTGGGAGCTCTTTTCCCGTTCCACACATGGAGCCCTGACGGTCACGCGTCGGCCCCTACCGCCGTATCTATGCTTCATGCCGGTGTATTGATGAAACTTGGCGGTTACGGATGTTTCCGCATTGCTATGTATCTCATGCCTACAGGTGCCGCCATTTGGGGAGATTTCTTCCTCGTGCTTACTACTATCTCAGTAGTGTACGGAGCATTCAGCGCCGTGGTTCAGACAGACCTGAAATATATCAATGCCTATTCATCAGTGAGCCACTGCGGTCTGGTTCTTTTCGCGCTTCTGATGATGACCAAAGTAAGCGCTACAGGAGCAATCCTTCAGATGCTCAGCCACGGACTTATGACAGCACTGTTCTTCGCCCTTATCGGTATGATTTACGGCAGAACACACACACGTGACATCCGCCAGCTGAGAGGTCTGATGAAGATTATGCCTTTCCTTGCAGTGGGATACGTCATTGCCGGCCTTGCCAACCTCGGTCTTCCCGGATTGAGCGGTTTCATTGCCGAAATGACAGTATTTGTAGGTTCTTTCCAGAATCCGGACAACTTCCACCGTGTATGCACTGTAATCGCCACAATGAGTATTGTGATTACAGCAGTGTATATCCTCCGTGTGGTAGGAAAGATTCTTTACGGAACTTGCGAGAATCCGGAACATCTTAAACTTACAGACGCCACATGGGACGAACGCTTCACCGTGATATGCCTTATAGCCGCTGTAGCCGGACTGGGACTTGCGCCGTTCTGGGTAAGCGACGTAATAAGCCACAGTGTTGAACCTATTATTTCGGCAATAGTGAGATAATTAACAATGAATAATTAATAATTAAAAATGGGTGGATGCTATCAATTTTAATTATAAACTCTTAATTATTAATTGAGCAACATTCTTAATTATTAGTTTTTAACTTTTAATTCATAACTGATAAACATGTTTCAATTTATACCAATGCAGGCAGAAATCGGTCTGGCAGTCTTTATGGCAATAATCCTTCTGGCTGACCTGATCATGAAAGAGCCGCATCACAAGACATTGCAGACAATGGCTTGTACACTGCTGGTGATACAAATCATTCTGAACATACAGCCGTCGGCCGGAGAATATTTCGGCGGAATGTACCACTGCACCCCGATAGCATCTATAGTAAAGACAATACTCACAGCAGGAACACTGCTCGTGTTCATGCAGGCAGGCGAATGGATATCCTCGCCGGATTCGCGCCACAAGGCAGGCGAGTTCTACGTCATAACAATGAGCACTCTGCTGGGAATGTACTTCATGGTAAGCGCGGGAAGCTTCATAATGTTCTATGTAGGCCTTGAGCTTGCCAGCATCCCAATGGCATGCCTTATATCGTTCGACAAGTGGAAACACCACAGTGCCGAGGCAGGAGCAAAGTTCATACTGAACTCTATGTTCTCGTCAGGACTCATGCTGTACGGACTCTCGCTGATTTACGGCACATGCGGAACAACCTATTTTGCCGACATGACTGCCAGCATCACCGGCACACCACTGCAGATACTGGCCATGGTATTCTTCTTCGCGGGGCTGGGATTCAAGCTGAGCCTCGTCCCGTTCCACAACTGGACTCCGGACACATACCAGGGAGCGCCTACTGCAGTTGCCGGATATCTGTCGGTAATATCTAAAGGCGCCGCCGCCTTCGCCCTCATGAGCATACTGACGAAAGTATTCGCACCAATGTCCGACCGCTGGGAGCTGATGCTCAGCATAGTGATTGTCATCACGATAACACTGGCAAATATCTTTGCCATACTTCAGGACAACATGAAGCGTTTCATGGCCTACAGTAGTATCTCGCAGGCCGGCTACATCATGCTGGCAGTAATGGCAGGCAACACCCAGGGAACAACTTCGATGATATACTACATCACAGTATATATTGTAGCCAATCTGGCCGTGTTCGGTGTGATAGGAGCAATAGAGAGACACACCCTGGGCGAGAACTATGACAATGCGAACAATGTAGAAGGCGAACATCCCGAGAATGCGCTTTCACGTTCGGAAGAGACAGTGAAATCGGAATATGCCGTAAGCCGCGGTGCATACGCAGGACTCTACCGCACAAATCCCGGACTTACCCTGATAATGACTCTTGCCATGTTTTCCCTTGCCGGAATACCGCCGTTCGCCGGATTCTTCAGCAAGTTCTTCGTATTCGCGTCCGCTTTCAATGCCGGCCACTGGCTGGTAGTGTTCCTGGCGCTTGTCAACACCGTGATTTCACTCTACTACTATCTTCTTGTAGTAAAAGCCATGTACATCACTCCTAACGACAATCCGCTGCCATACTTCCGCAGCCCGCTGGCTACACGCATATCACTGGTAGTATGCCTGGCCGGAATAGTCCTGCTCGGACTGCTGAGCAGCGTATACGGAGGAATCGAAAAGATAGCCGGAATCTGATCCGCCGCATCCCGTACTCCGGGGAAACAATAATCAAACCATATCATACGGCCACAAACCGGATGAATGATAAAACGCCGAAGGAACTCTGATATCCTCCGGCGTTTTATGCTTAGACAAAAACCAATGTAACCGATATGTAACCGATACGTAAACACATTATAAACAAATGGAAACATCCAAGTAACACCGCTGCCATAATTTTGCCCTCGAAAACAAAAGGGTAAAAAGAATGAATGACATTAAGAAACTGATGCTTATATCTCCGGTGTTGATGACAGCAGTGACAGCACAGGCCATTGATTTCAAGGGAGTGATAATTGACAAAGCTACGGGCGAGCCGCTAATCGGGGCGACAGTACAGATAGAAGGAACCACAACCGGCGTGGTGACAGACATCGACGGTAAGTTCGAGATTAAAAACGTCGCAGACAAAGATGTACTGATAATCCAATACGTAGCCTACGAGACCCGAAGAATAACAGTCGACAAAAATGTAAAGGGGGAAACAGTAATAGCATTGAACACCGACAACCAGCAACTGGACGAGGTGACAGTGGTGGCAAAGAAAAACCTTGAGGGAGAACGCGCACTGATGATGGAGAGACAGAAATCGAGCGTGGCGATAGAGAACCTCGGTGCAAAGGAGATGAGCACAAAAGGTATTTCGAACGTGGCCGAAGGCGTGAAAAAGATATCAGGAATATCAATCGCATCGGCAGGACAGATAATAGTGCGCGGTCTGGGCGACAGATACAGCACCACCACACTGAACGGACTTCCGATAGCATCGCCTAATCCGGACAACAAACTTATCCAGCTCGACATATTCCCTACATCCACAGTAAAGAACATCACAGTGAGCAAGGTATATGAGGCAAACACTTTCGCCGACTATTCCGGAGCGCACATCGATATAGGTACAAAAGAACAGACAGGCGAAAATTTCTTCAACATTTCATTCAATACAGGCGGCAAATTCAATACTCTGGGCCAGGATATGTACCGCATGGATCACGAAGGCACTCTCTTCAGAACTCCAAAGCTGAACAGCACATATACAGAAATGGATCTGACAGATTTCGAAGATTATGCCCGCCACAACAAGCTTTTCAACACCACATTCGACGTATCGAAAAGAAAAGCCCTGCCTGAGTTCGGAGGAAACATAGGCTTCGGAAAGAACTTCGACCTGGCAGGAAACAACCTGAGCGTGCTGGCATCCATAGGCGTGAGCAACGGACAGCAGCTGATGAAGGACGCATACGTACGCACACTTGAAGCCACAGGAAACACACTGAACAACTTCTCGTACGACAGCTATACCAACGAACTGAAGCTGGCCTCACTTGCCAGCATAGGCTACTCGTTCAGAAAGCAGGACCTGCTGAGCTACACATTCTTCTACGCCCGCAACGCCTCGGACACATACATGCGCCGCGAGGGTGTGGACTACGAAGACCACAATCTGATAGGCAGCAACAGCGTGTCGCACATCTACAGCCTGCAGAACCACCAGCTTAGCGGAAAGCACTACATAAAGGACGCATGGAGCATCAACTGGAGCGGCTCGTACAGCAAGACATCGAGCGCCGAACCGGACAGACGCCAGGTGATGTTCGAAGTGCAGGACGACAACTCGCTGGAGCTCTTCAAGCTGAACCGCCAGGAGACGATGAGATACTTCGGATCGCTGGACGAAAACGAATGGGTGGCAAACCTCATGAGCGACTATAAATTCGGCGACAGCAACAAGATACAGGCCGGAGTGACCTATAAGGACAAACAGCGCGACTACAAGGCCACACGCTTCTACTACAACCTGAACAAACTGAACCCTACAATCACAGACATTTATAATCCGAGCGACTATATCAATCAGGAGAACATCGAGAACGAACTGCTCACCATCAATCTGGTGAACCAGCCGAAAGACCAGTACCGTGCAGGCAACAGCATCATTGCCGGATACCTCCTTGCCGACTACTATCCGATAGAGTCTCTTCTTCTAAACCTCGGAGTGAGATATGAATACTCACGCCAGTGGGTTGACTACCACACCGACGGCGGACGCCCCGAGAGAAGCGAGCTGAACACAGGTGACCTCTTCCCGGCAGCCAACTTCCGCTATCAGATGAACAGCGACAACAGCCTGCGCTTCTCATTCTCGCGCACAGTGACCCGCCCGTCGTTCATCGAGATGGCCCCGTTCCTCTATCAGGAATCATACGGCGCGTCGCAGATACGTGGTAACGCTGACCTGCAGAACGGCTACAACTACAACTTTGACCTCCGCTACGAGCTCTTCCGCCAGAACGGCGACATGCTTTCCGTAACCGCCTACTACAAGCACCTTGAGAGCCCGATAGAAAGAATCCAGGAACTCTCAGGAGGAGCCACAGTACAGTCGTTCCGAAATGCCGACAACGGTATGGCAGCAGGAGTGGAAGTGGAATTCCGCAAGGAGATAGTCAAAGACCTGCGCCTGGGAGCAAACGCATCATATATGTACACCAACGTGAAACTGCCCGAAGGCGGAGTCTACACCAACGCCCAGCGCGCCTTGCAGGGAGCATCGCCATATCTGGTCAATGCCGACCTGACCTACAGCCCGCGCATAGACGATGACAGACAGATATCAGCCGCCCTACTCTACAACCTTCAGGGCCCCCGCATACACACAGTAGGTATCTCAGGCCTTGGCGACGTAAAGCAGCAAGCCGTCCACACACTGAACTTTGCCGGAAGCATGAAGCTGAACAGCCGCGTATCGGTAAAACTCCAGGTCAACGACCTGCTCAACCAACCGGTAATCTTCCGTCAGGAGGTACCGAAGACAGGCGAGACACTGGAAGTGGAAAAATTCAAACGTGGAAGCAGCTTCGAAATAGGAGTTTCGTACACACTATAAGAGAAAAACCTGACTAAGGCGATAAGAAACAAACCTGACTAAGGTAAATTGAATAAGATAACATCAAAAACATTTCAAAATTAAAACTGTTTATGAAAAAGAATTGGAAACTTGCCACTCTTGCACTGGCAACCACAGGAATGATGCTCACAACAGCATGTACCGACGACACTATCGGCGACGACGGCAACGGCGACATCGCCAACAATATCCTGAACGCCGACATCACAGAAGACGTGACTCTGAAAGCAGGCGAAACCTACACCCTCGACGGAGGTATCCACGTAAAGAACGGAGCCACCCTGAAGATTGAGCCGGGAGTAAAGATCGAGGCAAAACACGACAATAAAGTAGACTATATCCTCGTAGAGCAGGGAGCCAAAATCGATGCGCAGGGTACAGCCTCACAGCCCATTGTAATGACATCCGAGAAGAAAGAAGCCGGAGCATGGGGCGGACTTCACATCTGCGGATACGCACCCACAAACGTAGGAACAGGCACATCAGAAATCGGTGACGCCACATACGGAGGCGACCGTGCCGACGACAACTCCGGCGTTCTGAAATATGTCCGCATGGAATACACCGGCTATGCCTTCAGCGAAGACAAGGAATCGAACGGTATCACATTCTACGGTGTGGGCAGCGGCACCACAGTAGACTACGTCCAGGCCTTCATGGGTTCCGACGACGGTTTCGAGTTCTTCGGCGGTTCGGTAAATATCCGCCATGCGGTAGTGACCGACTGCAGCGACGACTCCTTCGACTGGACAGAAGGCTGGAACGGCAAAGGCCAGTACCTCGTGGCATACCAGGGCAGCAAGGACGAGATAGGCTACGACTGCGACTGCCTGATGGAATGCGACAACCACAGCACCAACTTCGAAGCCACCCCGACGTCATTCCCTACACTGGCCAACGTAACCCTTGTGGGAAACGGCGGAGAGAAACAGGGCGTACGCCTTCGTGCCGGAACAAAGGTCAATCTCTATAACACCATCATCACAGGCAAGGGACAATGCCTCACAGTAGAAACCGCACCTACAGAAAACGCCCTGAAGAACGGCGAGTCAAAGCTCAACTACGTCACTATAGGTTCAGGTTTCACAAGCAAGGAAAACATCTACACACAGAGTGACTTCCTCTCTGAAGGAAATAACAACGAAGTGAAAGATCTTGGCCCAACGCTTAAATCATTCTACGTCGGTACCGCCGAAGGAGGCCGGAATATGAGCACAGCAGATTCATTCTTCGATGCCGCAGAATATCGCGGAGCCGTTCCGTCGGACAACGACTGGACAGCAGGCTGGACTGCGGCCAGCGGTTCCAAACCACAGGAGATAGAAGAACTTAAAGGGGTAGTGACATCAGATGTCACATTGGCTGCAGGAAAGACATATTATCTGACAGGCGACTACACAGTGAAAAGCCCTGCCACACTCACCATAGAAGAAGGAGTGACAATCATTGCCAAACATGACAACATTGTAGACTACATCCTCGTGGAACAGGGAGCCAAAATCAATGCTACAGGTACTGCCGAAAAACCTATCGTAATGACTTCGGAAAAGAAGGAAGCCGGAGCATGGGGCGGACTTCACATCTGCGGAAAAGCGCCAATCAACGTACAGGGCGGCAAGGGAACATCCGAGATAGGTGACGCGGCATACGGTGGCGACGACGCGGCCGACAACTCAGGAAAATTGAGCTACATCCGTCTGGAATACACCGGCTATGCCTTCAGCGAAG
The DNA here is from genome assembly GCF_937912035.1 of uncultured Bacteroides sp. Lineage (GTDB taxonomy): Bacteria > Bacteroidota > Bacteroidia > Bacteroidales > Bacteroidaceae > Phocaeicola. Next base: position 103,684 of record NZ_CALDPF010000039.1, on the reverse strand, counting down.
ACAAGGAAGCCAACGGAGTGACATTCTACGGAGTGGGCAGCGGAACCACAGTAGATCATCTGCAGGCATACCGCGGTTCTGACGACGGTTTCGAATTCTTCGGAGGAACAGTCTGCGTGAAATACATGATAGCCACAAGCTGCAGCGACGACTCGTTCGACTGGACAGAAGGATGGTGCGGCAAAGGCCAGTTCATGGTGGCATACCAGGAAAACGAAAAGTCATTGGGCTATGACTGCGACTGCCTGATGGAATGCGACAGCAACGACAAGGACAACTCGCTTACACCTGTCTCACATCCAAAATTGTCGAACCTGACACTTGTGGGCAACGGCAGCGACAGCCGTGGAGTACGCCTGCGTGCCGGCACCGAAGTAGAACTCTACAATGCCATAATCACAGGCAAGGAGCAGCCTCTCACTGTGGAAACCGTAAACACTGAAAACGCGCTGAAAAACGGAATATCCCGATTGAACTACGTAGAGATATCAGGAGTATTGTCATCAAAACAGAACATCTATACCAACGAACTTTTCGTGAAAGCCGAAGGCAACAAGACAAACGCCACTTTCACTCTTGAAAACAAGTTCATCGGCACAACAGACGGAGGAAAAGACATGTCGGCCGACTCATTCTTCACAAAAACCAATTACAAGGGAGCCGTTCCGTCCGGCGACAACTGGACCGCAGGATGGACTCTCTGATCCTCCAGAAACACGGAAATACACATATCCCCACGGGAAAACACACACCGGGACCGCCACCACACTGTGCGACGGTCCCGGTTCTTTTGTCAGAAAATTCTCCAAACCTAGGTCACGGTAAAGAATTTTGACGTATCTTTACGTCCGTAATCATAACCTGATAAAACCATATAATTATGTATCCACTCAAATTCAATCCCATCCTGAAATCAACAATATGGGGTGGCGACAAAATCATTCCATTCAAGCACCTTGACTGCACACAGCAGAACGTAGGCGAAAGTTGGGAAATATCCGATGTCCCCGGCGACGAATCGGTAGTAGCAAACGGGACTGATGCCGGAAAGAACCTGACCCAAATGGTTCAGGAATATAAAGGAGCCCTGGTTGGTGAATCAAACTACACACGCTTTGGTGGCAAGTTTCCGCTTCTGATAAAATTCATCGATGCTCAGGACGATCTTTCCATTCAGGTTCACCCTGACGACGAGCTCGCCATGCAGCGACACAACTCCATGGGCAAGACCGAGATGTGGTACGTGATAGACAATGCCGGAGGCCGCGCACACCTGCGCTCAGGCCTGAGCCGCAGCATCACACCGGAACAGTACGAACAGATGATAGCCGACAATACCATTTGCGACGCGCTGGCAGACTATGCCGTCCGTCCCGGCGATGTGTTCTTCCTCCCTGCAGGACGAATCCACAGCATCGGAGCCGGATGTTTCATAGCTGAAATACAGCAGACTTCCAACATCACTTACCGGATATACGACTTCAACCGTAAGGACAAGAACGGCCGCACACGCGAGCTGCACACCGAACTCTCAAAAGAGGCAATCGATTACAGTGTGGAACAAGACTACCGTACCGCTTACACTCCATGCAAGGACCGTCCTGTAGACCTGGTTTCATGCCCATATTTCACTACATCAGTATATCATCTTTCGCAGCAGATGACCGTGGATTATTCAGAACTCGATTCATTTGTCATCTATATCTGCATGGAAGGATCATGTTCCATAAAAGACGATGAAGGAAACAGCATCCGCATGCAGGCAGGCGAATCAGTTCTTTTCCCGGCCACAACCAAGAATCTTGAAGTGATGCCCGAAGGCGAAGTCAAGTTCCTTGAGACTTACGTATAACATATCATAACAGGAAACAATCCCCCCACGAGGGGATTGTTTCTTATTCTATCCACCTGACACAAACCGGAGCTTTGGCCGGTATCCTTTTTCCTGTATCGACAGGCATTCCCGTATCCTTATCCACTTCGTATATTTCTATAGCATTCTCATCGCGACATGCCACAAGAATATACCTCCCGTTTGGAGTAATGGCGAAATTGCGCGGATGCTTTCCCGTCGGGCAATAACCTGTACGTTCTATTTTGCCTGTCTCGGCAGAAACTCTGAACACTGCCAGTCCGTCCCCCTTTATACGGCAGGATGCATAAAGGAATCTTCCGTCGGGCGACAAATGTATATCAGCACTTCCCTCTCCTCCCGCCGTATCGGCCTTTACTGTCTGGATTATCTCTGCCATACCGCCGTCTTCCGTATCAAGCACCACAACATCGCCGCTCAGCTCGGTTATCACGTATGCACGCTTCCCGTCCGGATGAAAACACATATGCCGCGGTCCGCTACCGCCAGGCAACACTATATCTTCCTCACCCGCATATGTATAATCGTCCGCACGAATCACCCTTATTCTGTCAGTGCCCAAATCGCATGCCCAGAGGCGTGTACTGTCAGGCGAATAATACACCGAATGAATGTGTGGCTTCTCCTGTCTGGAAGGATGTACGCCCCTACCCCGGAAATTCAGGACTTTCCGCCGCGCCACATTTCCACTGCCGTCGGCACCAAACACCGTCAGGCTTCCGCCGGAATAATTCGCAGTGAAAGCCACGCCCCTCTTCCCGTCAGCCATAACGAAACACGGCGAAGAGCCAAGAGTCTTGTCATGCCCTGCCACGGCCAGCGTCATGCTGCCGGGACTATACTTCAGCGCATAGATATAAGAATCGTCACCTCCACCTTCAGCCACTGAGTATATGATATTGCCGGCGGTCAGTCCGGAAAGAAACGAAGGATTAGATATTCCGCTGATACCTCCCTTGCAGGCATAGCCGGCATCATCCTGCGAGAATGTGAATATCCTGACGCCTTCCTCATTCTGCGGGGAATAGCTGCCGGTAACGAACACCAGCGAATCCTGATTTGCGGAGTCCGCCCCCCTTCCTTTGTTATTTACCGGTGTACATCCCATAAACAGCAACGAAGCGGATAAGAAAAAAATTTGGTTCCTTTTATTCATGATATTAAGGGTTAAGAAATATGTTGAGTGGGCAAAAATATATATTTTATCTATAGGAATTGGTACTTAGAGAGTTTTTTATTATTTTTGCAGACAAATTAATACTAACGTCTGGGCTTGTTTGGTTTTGACAGCGAGAGATGTGGTATGTAAGCATGCAGTGCGTCAGTGATTTGCACTATAATCTCAGTTACTGAACAATTATCTGGCAACGAAAACTATGCTCTCGCTGCTTAATCGAAGTACAGTAGATTAGCTTTATTTCTGTCACAGTGACAGAAACGAGACATCGCTCAAAAGCTCTTGTTCCGAAGCGTTTGATATAGCGGTGCAGCAAAATCGGGAATAGCTTGAGTCTTGTCCTGCGGCTCCGGTGAAATTTAAGGACTAAGGTATAAGTGGGTGGCTCTGGTCTTGCTTATGCACGAAAACCGAAGGCAGAGATAAGCATGTAGAAAGCATATGGCTTCCTTGTTTGGACGAGGGTTCGACTCCCTCCAGGTCCACGAAGTAATCACCCGATTTTTACTAAAAGTAAAGGTCGGGTGATTTTTTTATCAAGACATAGTTAGCGTAACACGTTCGTGTTACGCGCGTTGCACGAACGTGTAACGCCAATTAAGACAAAGCGTAATATATCATAAAACAAGCCAGCCAATTCATAATGCACTGACTATGAATTGGCTGGCTAATTTTATTTGAAATTTCAGCTTATTTTACCGGAGTATTCTCTAAAGTAGCTATAAGGAAATCATAGAATTTCTTTACTGAAGGGATATGGCAACGTTCTTCCGGAGTGTGAGGACACTGCAGTGTAGGCCCAAATGAAATCATATCCAAACCTGGCATTACAGCACCGATGATACCGCATTCCAGTCCGGCATGTATAACCTTCACTTCCGGTTCCTCTCCAAATTGTGCCTTATATGAAGCCTTCATCGCATGAAGGATTGGAGAATTGACATTAGGTTCCCAACCTGAATAACCTCCTGAACGGACTACATGCATACCTGCCATTGAGAAACAGCTTTCAATAGCCGTATTACGATAGTCCTTCATCGATTCACGTGAACTACGTGTCAGAACTTTTACAGCAGCTTTACCTCCACCAATTTCTACAATAGCAAGATTTGATGAAGTTTCAACTGTATCAGGTATAGTAGGGATAAAACGTTCCACACCATTAGGGCAAGCAAATATAGCATCAACAAGATTATCTCTGATTTCATCAGGAACCATGAACTTAGGAAGTTCCACACGTTCAGCTGTGAAAGTGATGCCATCCTCGATAGTAGCATACTCATCACGCCATACCTGCTCACATTCGCCAACGAATGCCAATACGTCTTCAACCTCTGTTTCCGGAACAGTTATAACTACTTCACATTCGCGAGGAATTGCGTTACGCATGTTTCCGCCTTCCCATGACACCAGGCATGCCTCATCGTATGTGATAACCTGATTGAGGAAACGCGCCATCAGTTTGTTGGCATTTGCATGTCCCCATCCGATCTGGATACCTGAGTGTCCGCCGCGCAAACCTTTCAGTGTAACCTTAAGTGCTACATCTTCAGGATCAGTTTCCTCTTCTTTATATTCCAATGTAGCAGTAAGGTCTTCGCCACCTGCACAGCCTATGTAAAGTTCTCCTTCGTCTTCAGAATCAAGATTGAGCAGAATATCTCCTTCTATAGTGCCCGGTTTAAGTCCGAAAGCTCCATACATACCTGTTTCCTCGTCTGATGTGATAAGAGCTACCAATGGACCATGTTTCAGAGTCTTATCCTCCATAATAGCCATTATGGCTGCTACACCCATACCGTTATCAGAGCCCAACGTTGTACCTTTGGCCTTAACCCATTCGCCGTCAATATATGTCTGAATAGGGTCTTTTTCAAAATCGTGGTTTGTCTCTTTATTCTTTTGTGGCACCATATCCATGTGTGCCTGAAGAATTACTGTCTTAAGATTTTCCATTCCAGGAGTGGCAGGCTTACGATAGATAATATTTCCAGCCTCATCCTGAAATGTTTCAACACCTGCATTCTTGCCAAAATCAAGCAAGAAAGCCTGAATTTTTTCCAGATGTCCTGATGGGTGTGGAATCTGAGTTATAGAATGAAAATGTTTCCACACATTCTGTGGAGCTAAAGAAAGAATTTCGCTCATAGAGTTAGTTTTTTGATTATGAGTTTTTTGTTTTATATTGTTTGTTGGTAAGCGGCAAAGCCACTAATCCATATATTCCTAACAAAATTAGTAAAAAAGTTTGGATTCCATGCACTAATAATGCAAATATTCCTGCATCGTCCTTACTTATGCCATACATCATCATCATTGTTATTATAGCAAAATGCCATGGACCGGCTCCGTTCGGAGTAGGAACAATAACCGCAATGCTACCTACAACAAACATTACAAGACCTGCCATAAGCCCTAAATCGGACGAAAAATCAAAGCTGAAAAATGTGACATAAAACTGAAGAAAATAGCATAACCATATCCCCAAAGTATAAAAAATAAACAATGACATATTTTCGACATGTCTGAGGGACATACAGCCCATCCATATATCATTCAGAATACCTTTGACCCTTACAAAAATGGACAACTTGCTGAACATGAAAAACGCAAGGACAACAAGCGCTATGATACATATAATAGTGATATAAAAATTAGTCGACGTGAAAAGATGAAAAACAAAAGACGAGTCAGTGCCTGTTTCCTTTATAAATCTGGCAAACACCCCGGACTGCAAAAGTAAAGTGAAACCTGTTATAGCCACCACACACAAAGAATCAATGATACGTTCCGTAACTACTGTACCAAGAGATTTTGAAAACGAAACCCCATCATATTTTGCAAGTATTCCACAGCGTGACACCTCACCTACACGAGGAATGACGAGATTTGCCGCATACGAGACAAAAATGGCATATACACTATTCGACAATTTGGGATGTTCGCCAAGCGGTGCCAAAGACAAGTTCCACCGCCATCCACGGAACAAATGTCCAAGGACTCCGAAAACCAGTGAAAAAAGCATCCACCAGTAATTTACACCACCGGAAAGGACAGAATATACCCGCTCGAAATCAAATCCTTTATATGTCCATACAAGGATTGCTGCCCCAAGAATGAGAGGCAAAACAATCTTCCATATTTTATTTAATAGTTTTTTTGACTCACTTCGTTCCAAAATCTGAATTTATTTAGATATTATTATGTAACTTTGCACAATGCAAATATACAATGCTTAACTGAATATACACCATATAATCATAAAGAAATATTTTAATACGGAATGAAATTAGTTAAACCAAAGAAATTTCTAGGACAGCACTTTCTGAAAGATTTACAAGTTGCTAAAGATATAGCGGACACAATTGACACGTGTCCTGATATTCCTGTATTGGAAGTAGGTCCGGGAATGGGCGTGCTCACACAGTTCCTGATTCCTAAAAACAGGCCCTTGAAAGTAGTGGAACTGGACTTCGAATCAGTAGCTTTCCTAAAAGAAAACTTTGGAGAGTTGGGCGAAAACATAATAGAAAAAGATTTCCTGAAAATGGATCTTTCAACATTGTTCGACGGAAAGCCTTTCGTACTGACCGGCAACTATCCGTATAACATTTCAAGCCAGATATTCTTCAAAATGCTTGACAATAAGGAAATAATTCCTTGCTGTACTGGTATGATACAGAAAGAAGTGGCCGAGCGTATAGCTGCTAAACCGGGAAACAAGACATACGGAATACTCAGCGTAATGATTCAGGCATGGTATGATGTAGAATATCTTTTCACTGTACACGAACATGTGTTCAACCCTCCTCCTAAAGTGAAAAGCGCGGTAATAAGAATGACCCGAAACGACACAAAGGAGTTGGGATGCGACGAAAAACTTTTCAAGCAAATAGTTAAAACCACGTTCAATCAAAGAAGAAAGACTCTGAGGAATTCCATATCACCTATACTTGACAAGGGAAATCCTTTGAGCGCTGATCCAATTTTCAACAAAAGGCCTGAACAGCTTTCTGTTGAAGAATTCATAGACTTGACTAACAGAGTAGAAAAAGCCTTGGCTGAAAATGCGCTTATAAGCACAACCGAGTAAGAAAACTTTTATTCACCAAACCATTAAAAGTTAAAACAGGATGAACAGCGAAGAAATCAAAAAAATCACGGAACTAATAGAGAACAAGGAGCCAGACAAGGTAAAAGAGCTTCTTAATGATTTACATCCTGCCGATATAGCAGAACTCTGCAATGAGTTGAACGCAGAGAATGCAAGATTTGTCTATCTTCTGCTTGACAATGAAACCGCAGCAGACGTTCTCGTTGAAATGGACGAGGATGCACGTAAGGAATTTCTTGACATACTGCCATCGGAAACAATCGCTAAACGTTTTGTAGATTACATGGACTCGGACGATGCCGTAGACATTATCCGAGAAATGGACGAAGACAAGCAGGAAGAAGTCCTTTCACACATCGAAGACATTGAACAGGCCGGAGACATCGTAGACCTTCTGAAGTATGATGAAGATACAGCCGGTGGTCTCATGGGTACGGAAATGGTGATAGTGAAAGAGAACTGGAGTATGCCCGAGTGTCTTCGTGAAATGCGTATTCAGGCAGAAGAAATGGACGAAATCTACTATGTATATGTAGTGGATGACGACGAACGTCTCAGAGGTGTCTTCCCACTAAAGAAGATGATAACCAGCCCATCAGTATCGAAGGTGAAGCATGTAATGAAAAAAGATCCCGTATCAGTACACGTAGATACACCGGTGGAGGAAGTTGTACAAATCATTGAAAAATACGACCTTGTAGCCGTGCCAGTAGTAGACAGCATAGGACGCCTTGTAGGACGAATAACCGTAGACGACGTAATGGACGAAGTACGTGAGCAGGCTGAACGTGATTATCAGTTGGCATCAGGTCTCTCGCAAGACGTTGAATCAGATGATAATGTATTCAGACAAACCACAGCACGACTGCCGTGGCTGCTCATAGGTATGCTGGGAGGTATCGGCAACTCTATGATTTTGGGTAATTTCGACACCACATTTGCAGCTCATCCGGAAATGGCTTTGTATATCCCGTTGATTGGTGGTACCGGAGGAAACGTAGGTACACAGTCTTCAGCCCTTGTAGTACAGGGATTGGCCAACAGTTCACTGGATTCGGCAAACACATTCAAACAAGTTGGTAAAGAAGCTGTTGTAGCGCTGATTAACGCTTCGATTATATCATTATTAGTATATATATATAATTTTGTCAGATTCGGCGCAAGCGCAACAGTAAGCTATTCCGTATCAATAAGTCTGTTTGCAGTAGTTATGTTTGCTTCCATATTCGGGACACTGGTTCCCATGACATTGGAAAAGCTTAAAATAGACCCGGCAATAGCTACAGGACCGTTTATTTCCATTACTAACGATATTATAGGTATGATGCTATATATGGGAATTACAGTTCTACTGTCGTAGAATGATTTACTAATATCCGTTCCTACAGTTAAAAGGTTATTTTGACTATCCAAAGTAAAATAACACAAATAAAATTATGTTTTTTAAATATTATTTCTTTAATTTGTATTTATAACATTTTAAAAAGAAATTTTCTTAAATATCTATATACGCATGGAAGTAAATGAAACAAACCGTCCGCTAACCGAAGAACAGACTAATACAGCTGAGACTTTGGTTCCTACTGTTGAACAACCAACAGAAAACGTTAAGTATGAACCTAAAGAAACAAAAGAAGAGGTAATACAACGTTTAAAAGAAATAAATGAAAATGCTTGCGAAGCAGACAAACAGGAAATAGACTTGCTGAAACAAACATTCTACAAATTGCATAAGTCAGAGCAAGAAGCCAACCGCAAGACTTTCATCGAAGCCGGCGGAGATGCCAATTCATTTATTCCTCAATCAGATCCGTTAGAACCTGAACTCAAATCCATATTGTCGGAAATAAAGGAAAAAAGGAATTCCATGATTGCAGCTATAGAAAAAGAGAAAGAAGAGAATCTTCAGAAAAAGCTTGATATCCTTGAAAAAATGAAAAGTATCACAGAATCATCAGAGGATGCCGGCAAGAACTATAGCGAATTCAAAAACCTTCAGCAGGAATGGAACGAAATAAAACTTATTCCAGCAAATAAAGTCAATGAAATCTGGAAAACATATCAGCTCTACAACGAGAAATTCTATGACATGCTCAAACTAAACAATGAGTTTAGAGAATACGATTTCAAAAAGAACCTTGAGCTCAAGACCCGCATTTGCGAAGCCGCTGAAAAACTGGCTGACGAGCCTGACGTAATTTCTGCATTTCATCAGTTACAGAAACTGCATCAGGAATTCCGCGAAATTGGTCCTGTAGCAAAAGAAATGCGTGAAAGCATCTGGAACAGATTCAAAGCAGCCTCTACAGCTGTAAACAGACGCCACCAGAAGCATTTCGAAGATCTGAAGGAACAAGAACAGAACAACCTTGACCAGAAGACTGTCATTTGCGAAATAGCAGAATCTATGGAGTACGACAAGTTTACGACATTTACAGACTGGGAAGACAAGACACAAGAAATACTTGCACTGCAGGCTAAATGGAAAACCATTGGCTATGCTCCTCAAAAGATGAACCTGAAAATATTTGAAAGATTCCGCGCGGCATGCGACGATTTTTTCAAACGCAAAGCTGAATTCTTCAAGTCAGCCAAGGAAAACATGGCTTTGAATCTGGAGAAGAAAAAAGAACTTTGTGAAAAGGCTGAAGCTCTTAAAGACAGCACAGCATGGAAAGAGACTGCAGAGGTACTTGCCAAATTACAGAAAGAATGGAAGACAATCGGTCCTGTACCTAAGAAATACTCTGATGCCGTATGGAAGAGATTTATCGGTGCTTGTGATTATTTCTTTGAACAAAAATCAAAAGCAACATCGTCACAGCGTTCAGAAGAGCTTGAAAACCTCAACAAGAAAGAGGCTATCATTAAACAAGTAGCAGAACTTGAAAAATCTGAAGTTTATGATGAAACTATTGGAGAAAAACTAAAATCCATAATAGCAGAATGGAACAGTATCGGCTTTGTTCCTTTCAAAGAAAAAGACAGATTATACAAGGAGTTTCGCAATCTTGTAAACAGCATTTTCGACAAGGCCAACATATCCGCAACAGAAAAGAAACTGAACAGCTATAAATCGGGATTAAGCAAAGAAAACAACCTTTATAAAGAAAGAGAAAAACTGGTAAGAATTTACGAAAGAATCAAGAATGAGATAAAGACTTACGAAAACAATCTTGGTTTCCTGAATTCATCATCAAAGAAAGGAAACTCCCTGGTGAATGATATTGCCAGAAAGATAGAAAAGCTTAAAAACGATTTAAATCTGACATTGAAGAAAATCGAAGCAATTGATGAAACAATGAATAATTGATATATAAAAATAGCGAGTAGGAATACTCGCTATTTTTGTTATGGTCATAATACAAAAAAAGAGCAACCGAAGCTGCTCCTTTAAGTTGGGTTACTAGGATTCGAACCTAGAAAAACAGGACCAGAATCTGTTGTGTTACCATTACACCATAGCCCAAAATCATTTATATTTGTCAACCTTTTTTGTTTGACGCTGCAAAGGTACAACTTTTTTATTATCTACAAACGTTTTCATCCTTTTTTTTCAAAAAAAATCATCTTTTTTCATTTTTCTCCTCTTTAAAGAATGATTAAAAGCGTAATTCACTCTAAAAAATCCAAAAACAAGAAGAAAACTTCATCTATATTTCGTGGAATACGGAAAAGCAAGTATATTTGCCATATATTATGTATTAAACAAAATATTTATATATTAGAATAATGAACGAAACAAAAGAATTACTTGATAGAATAAAAGAAGGAATACAAGAGAAAAAAGGCAAAAACATCGTTATAGCCGATCTTACAGATATCGAAGATACAATATGCAATTATTTTATAATATGTAATGGTAACTCACCAAGCCAGGTAATGGCAATCACAGAATCCATAAAAGATTATGTAAGAGAAACAACCGGAGTAAAACCATCAGCAATTGACGGAACAAAAAATGCACAATGGATAGCAATGGATTATAATGATATTATCGCTCACATATTTTTACCGGAACAAAGAGACTTCTACAATTTAGAACATTTATGGGCTGATGCCAAACTGACAAGAATTCCAGATTTAGATTAAACAATTACAACTAACTAAAGAATAGGTAAATTTACATGAACAACAATCAAAATAAACCAAAAATCAATATGCCAAGACCAAACTTAAGCTGGCTATATATAATAATTGCTATGACTATGGCCTTTTTATATATCACCAGTGATGAAGGAAGTATGAGTAAGGAAATTACTTATACCGAATTCAAAGATATGGTTAAAAAAGGATATGCAGACAAAATCATTGCATACGACAATAACTCCGTAGAAATGTACATAAAGCCTGAAAACATAGTTGATGTTTTCAAGAAAGATGCACCTAAAGTTGGAAAAAGTCCATCTGTAAAGATACAAGTAGGTTCTATGGAGTCATTAGACAAGTTCTTGGATGAAGAACAAAAAAATGGAAACTTTACAGGTTCTATAAGATATGAAAAAGAGAACGAATATTTCGGAGTTATATTCTGGAATCTGTTGCCAATAATTTTTTTCATAGGATTATGGATTTTCATAATGCGAAGAATGGGAGGAGCCGGTAACGGCGGTGGAGCCGGTAACGTATTCAATGTTGGCAAAAGCAAGGCACAGTTATTCGAAAAAGGAGCAAACAGAGTAACATTCAAGGATGTTGCAGGTCAGACTGCTGCAAAACAAGAGGTTCAGGAAATTGTAGAATTCCTGAAACAGCCACAAAAATACACAGAATTGGGAGGTAAGATACCTAAAGGAGCACTGCTTGTAGGCCCTCCGGGAACAGGTAAAACACTTTTGGCAAAGGCTGTTGCAGGTGAGGCTGATGTACCGTTCTTCTCAATGTCAGGTTCCGATTTCGTCGAAATGTTTGTCGGTGTAGGAGCATCAAGAGTACGCGACCTGTTCAGACAGGCTAAGGAAAAAGCGCCATGTATTATATTTATAGATGAAATAGACGCTGTAGGACGTGCCAGAGGAAAGAATCCAAGTATGGGAGGTAATGATGAAAGAGAAAACACTCTTAACCAGCTTCTTACAGAAATGGATGGTTTCGGCACAAACAGTGGTGTTATCATTCTTGCAGCTACAAACCGTGCCGACATATTGGATAAGGCATTGCTTAGAGCCGGTCGTTTCGACAGACAGATACATGTGGATCTGCCTGACCTGAACGAAAGAAAAGAAGTATTTGGAGTGCATATACGTCCTCTTAAACTTGATGAGACAGTAGATATAGATTTATTGGCACGACAGACCCCTGGATTTAGTGGAGCCGATATTGCCAATGTATGTAACGAGGCTGCTCTTATTGCCGCAAGACACAACAAACCTTCTGTGAGCAAAGATGATTTCATGGCTGCAATAGACAGAATTGTCGGAGGTCTTGAGAAAAAGACAAAGGTCATGACTGCTGCTGAAAAGAGGTCAATAGCACTGCACGAAGCAGGTCATGCCACAATATCATGGTTCCTTGAATATGCAAACCCACTTATAAAAGTAACTATAGTACCTCGTGGAAGAGCATTGGGTGCAGCATGGTATCTGCCGGAAGAAAGACAGATTACCACAAAAGAACAGATGCTTGATGAAATGTGTGCGACACTAGGCGGACGTGCTGCAGAAGAATTGTTTATAAAACAGATTTCTACTGGTGCAATGAACGATTTGGAAAGAGTAACCAAACAGGCATACGGAATGATTGCTTACGCCGGTATGAGTGATAAACTTCCAAATCTATGTTATTACAACAATGATGAATACAGTTTCAACAAGCCTTATAGCGAACATACAGCAGAGCTTATTGATAATGAAGTAAAGCTGATGATTGCAGAGCAGTATCAACGCGCAAAAGATATTCTTACACAGCATAAAGAAGGTCATAACCGTCTAGCTGAGCTTCTTATAGAAAAAGAAGTTATTTTCGCCGAAGATGTTGAAGCAATATTCGGAAAACGTCCATGGGCGTCACGTTCAGAAGAGATAATGGCAGAAAATGAAAAGAATGATACAAAAAGTATCGAAGATAAAAGTAATGACGAAACAAAAGGGCTGCCATCAAATAATGAGAGTGATACTCAAAAGGATGAATAACCTTTATATAAATAGTATAATATATTCAGTTGATTAATATTTTAAGGCAATAATAATATTCCCAAAGCCATGAAAGGTAATTTTATAACAAGAGCATTAACAGGTGCTGTCTTCGTAGCTGTATTAGTAGGATGTATATTAGGAGGTCCAATCACTTTTTCCATCCTATTTGCTTTAATATGCGCCTTAACCGTAAATGAGTTTGGGAATATTATACAAAAAAACGGATTTGCGGAAATAAACAAACCTATTTCCATGCTTGCATCAGTATTTATGTTTTTTGGATTTGCTTATCTGGGAACATCACCTGGAAGCAACGAAATCCTCATTCCATACCTGTTTCTGATAATGTATATTTTAATAAGCGAACTATACTATAAGAAAGAAAATCCGGTAAACAATATTGCATACTCGCTAATGACGCAAATGTATATTGCCTTGCCGTTCGCTTTATTGAATGTATTGGCTTTCCAGACATCAGAAGAGACTAGCATGTCTGTCTATAATCCGATACTTCCTCTATCTATATTCATTTTTACATGGGTTAATGACAGCGGAGCATACTGCACAGGTGTACTTTTCGGAAAACATAGACTGTTTGAACGCATATCTCCAAAAAAATCATGGGAAGGATCATTTGGTGGAGGAATTTTCAGTATTATTGCCGCTATCATAATTGCTCAATATTTCCCCATACTGTCATTGGCAAAGTGGATAGGACTGGCATTGACAGTTGTGGTTTTCGGAACATGGGGCGACCTTGTAGAATCATTGATTAAGCGAAGAATCGGCATTAAGGACTCGGGAAACATACTTCCTGGACATGGCGGTTTGCTAGACCGTTTTGACAGTACACTAATGGCTGTACCTGCAGCTGTTTTATATCTCTACATAATATCATTATTATAACATGATAATTAATCAACAATCATTAATTAGCTGTAACGGTTGATTAATGATTTTTTTATAACATATAAAATCAATTTCCAATGAACATATTCGGAAAAGTATTATCAGGTTCGCTTATTCTAATTTATGCTGCATCCGTTACGGCATGCGGCAGCAGCAAGAAAAGCGATTCAACCATAAGCAAGGAAGAAACAGCATCCAATGTTCAAGTACCTGCTTTTAATGCCGACAGTGCATACAGCTATGTTAAGGCCCAAGTAGACTTCGGACCACGTGTTCCAAATACTAAAGCTCACTTAGAATGTGGAGAATATCTGGCATCAGAACTCAAACGTTTCGGCGCAAAGGTATACAACCAATATGCTGATCTGGTAGCATACGACGGTACATTGCTCAAAGCACGCAATATAATAGGCGAATATAATCCTGAAGCAAAGAAAAGAGTCATACTTTTTGCTCATTGGGACTGCCGTCCATACGCAGACAGTGACGAAGAAAAATATCATCATACAGCCATAGACGGGGCAAACGACGGTGCCAGCGGTGTAGGAGTATTACTTGAAATCGCCAGACAAATTCAAAAACAGTCTCCCGCAATAGGTATTGACATAGCTTTCTTTGACGCAGAAGACTATGGTATACCTGAATTCTATCAAGGTAACTATAAGGCAGATACATGGTGTCTTGGTTCCCAGTATTGGGGCAGGATTCCTCACGTTCCAAACTACAAAGCCCGCTATGGAATACTTCTGGATATGGTAGGAGGAAAAAATGCTACTTTCTATTATGAAGGATATTCACAGCGTACAGCCAACAGTGTAATGAAGAAAATCTGGAATGCCGCACACGAACTTGGCTACGGAAATACATTTATAAAAGAAAAAGGTGGAGAAATAACAGACGACCATATCTATGTAAACCGATACAGGCAGATACCTTGTGTGGACATTATTCATTATGACACAAGTACCAATACAGGATTCAATCCTACATGGCATACCATAGGTGATACAATGGAGAATATAGACCGCTCCACCCTACAGGCTGTAGGCCAGACAGTTCTCCAGGTAATTTACAATGAGAAATAACATAAAAACAAGATAACGATGAAAACAATAAACGAACTTCAGGACGAAGTAATAGAAGAGTTTAGCGATTTCGATGATTGGATGGACAAGTACCAGCTATTAATAGATTTGGGAAACGAACAGGAACCGCTCAATCCGGAATACAAGACAGACCAGAACCTTATCGACGGTTGCCAAAGCCGTGTATGGCTTCAGGCTGATATGGAAAACGGAAAGATAATATTCCAGGCAGAAAGTGACGCCTTGATTGTAAAAGGAATCATAGCTCTCCTCATAAAGGTCGTATCAGGTCACACCCCTGACGAGATTCTTGAATCTGATTTGTACTTCATTGAGAAAATTGGATTGAAAGAACATCTTTCTCCAACAAGGAGCAACGGACTTCTTGCTATGGTGAAACAGATGCGTATGTACGCACTGGCTTTCAAGGCTAAGAATGCTTGAAAATAATGGGATATAAACAAAATAGAAATCTTTAATAAAAAGAGAGTATTAATAACAATAGTTCATAAAACAGCCGCCGCATTATCCGGAATTTCCGGTAATACGGCGGCTGTAGTTTTTATATTATCTCTTAAAGATTCAGATAACTTTTGGCATTGCAATAGCAGATATCTTCTATCATACCTTTTATTCTTCCCATTTCGGATTCAGGAAGTATTCCGTTCACAACGTCATTACCAATCATATTACACAAGATCCTGCGGAAATATTCATGACGAGGATATGAAAGGAACGAACGAGAGTCTGTAAGCATACCTACAAAACGGCTCAACAGTCCCTGCTCGGACAAGGCATTCATCTGGCGGAGCATTCCTCCCATTTGGTCGTTGAACCACCAGCCTGAACCAAACTGCATTTTTCCAGGTACACTACCATCCTGATAGTTAGCTATCATCGCCGCCACCATATCATTCTCAGCAGGATTAATATTATATATAATTGTCTTTGCCAACTTACCTTCTGAGTTCAGACGGTCGAAAATCTTAACCATAGCCTCAGCACATCTGAAATCACCGATAGTATCAAACCCTGTATCAGGACCAAGCTTGGCCATCATTCTTGAATTGGTGTTACGCAACGGTCCGTAATGATACTGCTGCGTCCATCCTGCCTCAGCATTCATCTCCGAGAGGATAATCAAAAGAGCTGTCTGATATTTTGTTTTTTCCTCCTTAGTCAGCTCGTTACCTCCATATACTTTGTCGAATATTGCCGATATTTCTGCCATAGTATAATCAGCCGCAGGTATATCCGCAAGACCGTGGTCAGCAAGTTTACATCCGTGGTCAGCAAAATACTGATGACGTATTTTCAACGCCTCAATCAAATCATCAAATCTGGAAATTGTCACACCGCTAGCCTGTGAAAGTTTTTCCAAATATGCTCTGTATTCAGAAGCCGTAGTAACATTCATAGCCTTATCCGGTCTCCAGGCAGGCAAAACCTTAACTTCAAAACCTGAATCAGCAATAGACTTATGATACTCCAGTGTGTCAATCGGATCGTCGGTTGTACATACCGACTCTACATTATATCTCCTCATCAATCCGCGAGCCGAATATTCAGGTGTGGCAAGTAGTTCGTTACATCTCTCGTAAATTCTTCTTGCCGAAGCAGGATTGAGAGTCTCGCCTATTCCGAAAGCTGTCTTCAGTTCCAGATGAGTCCAGTGGTAAAGCGGATTGCGCAATGTATATGGAACTGTTTCAGCCCATTTCTCGAATTTCTCCCAGTCGGAAGTTTCCTTACCGGTTATGTACTTTTCGTCTACACCATTCGCACGCATTGCACGCCATTTATAATGGTCGCCACCAAGCCATATCTCTGTAATGGAACTGAACTTATAATCATCTGCAATCATCTTCGGATTGAGATGACAGTGATAGTCTATGATAGGCATCTTTTCCGCATGTTCATGATAAAGCATCTTCGCCACATCACTCTGCAGAAGAAAATCCTCATTTATAAAATCTTTCATATTTACTTCAATAAATCTATAACTTTATATGCATATCTCTTTCCTAAAAGCAACTGTCCTCCGGTATCAAAATGAGGATCAAACTCATCCTTATAAGGCTTTATTCCTTCAGAAGTGACAAAGCCTGAATTCGGAATAAAATCCGGGACAGTAGTTATCATTTCATTAAAAGCCTTTGTCCCTTCCGGACGTTTGGTCCAACCATCCCATCTGGATATCTGACCTACCACTACTGGCAAATTTTCCATTCCCAAATCTGTTCTTAAATCTGTGATAAGTTTCTGTAGCTTAGCCATATACTTATCTGAAGAAGCACAGTCCGTCTCGCCCTGATGCCATAAAATAGCTTTTACTACACCATACTTCATCGCTTCACGGATTCTTGAGAGAGTCTTTTCGTAATATCCGTCTTTACTGCCTTTAATCCAGGAATTGATAGACGAACCTCCGCGTGCATTGACCACCAGGCCTACATCACTTTTAGTCAGTCTTGAAATCGTTATACCGAATTCATAGGCAGGACTTAATCTTTGCATTGAGATGTCTTTACGAATATTTGAATATCGGTTTAACGGATTAACTGCTTTCTCAAAAACTCCATCAGAATTCAGTAGAAAAACATTATCCAAAGTGTCTGTAAGTTCAGGCGGCAGTACAGCACGACCAGCCATATTCGATTGTCCTATACAGACATATATATCCAGATTCTCCTGTTTATTATTACTTGCATTGAGAATCAATACATTCAATCCAAAACACAACAGGCAGAATTTTGCAAGATCAATTCTTTTAATAAAAGAGAACATTCAATTATACGTTTTTTATTACTATACTTCAATTATCTTATACTTCGGAACAAGTATCTTTATCATTATCCAGCTGAACAGATAAGCTACGGAAGCTATAAGGAATACTATCATATAACCGGCATGAATACCTTCAAATCCCATGAAAGCCATATTTGTTTCCTTTGAGTAAGTAAACAGGATACCGGAACCCTGATTGAACAGCAAGCTACCGATACCACCTGCCATACCACCGATACCTGTAACTGTTGCTACAGCCGATTTTGGGAACATATCGCTCACCACCGTATATGTGTTGGCACTCCAGCTCTGATGCGCAGCACCTATTATACCTATTATGATGATTGGGAACCAACATGATATATTTCCGAGCGGTTGAGCAAAAAGTCCCAGCAATGGGAACAGCGAGAAGATAAACATAGCGCGCATACGTCCTGCAAACGGATTCATGCCAAGGCGCGTGATAAATACCGTAGGCAGATAACCGCCAATGATAGAAAGCATTGAAATCAGATAGAGAGTAAAGATAAGCAGCATACCCATAGTAGAGTCTGAACTGTAGCCGTAAACGTCCTTCACGTATGCAGGTGCCCAGAAAAGGAAGAACCACCACACACCATCAGGAAGACAGCGTCCGAATATAACAGCCCAAGTCTGACGGAAAGTGAAACATTTCCAAAGACTGATACCTTTCTCCTTTTTCTCTTCTGATGCAGGACTGGAAGCCTCGGATGCTTCAGCCAGACGATCCTGCTCGATATATTCCAACTCAGCCTTGTTCACTTTCTTATGTTTAGACGGAGCATCATACATTTTCACCCAAAATCCCATCCAGAAGAAACCTAAAGCACCGATGATAAGGAATGACATTTCCCAACCCATATAACGTGCTATGACAGGAATAGTGAAAGGTGCAAGCAAGGCTCCAAGCTGAGCTCCGGCATTGAACACACTGGTTGCGAAAGCACGGTCTTTCTTAGGGAAATATTCTGCAGTCACCTTTATGGCGCACGGAAAGTTACCTGACTCTCCTACTGCCAAAATCGAACGTGCTGCAAGGAATAGCCATATACTTACAGTCGATACACTCCATATCACCGTACCTGCCTTTTCAGCAGCCTCTATAGCCTCACGCGCACCTTCGAAAGTGAAAGCCCAAGTGCCTGTAGATATTCCGGCAGTAAGAATTCCGCAGAAAGTGTGAAGACAGGCACCTACAGACCATATACCTATAGCCCACAAATAACCTTTCTTTGTTCCAATCTTATCAACAAATTTTCCAACGAAAAGCATACTGATAGAATACAGTATAGAGAAGAAACCTGCTATTGTTCCGTAATTTGCGTCAGTCCAGTTAAATTCCGGAGCAATGAAATCCTTCCATGTCAGAGAAAGAACCTGTCGGTCCATATAGTTTATCGTTGTGGCGATAAACAGCATCAGGCATATCGTCCAGCGATAATTTGTCATTTTCATTCTATTATCTTGTGAATTCATGGTATTATTAAATTAAGAATTAAAAATTAAGAATTAATAATGGGGTGGATACGACATTATTAATTCTTAATTTTTAATTAGTCATTATCTATTTTAAACTAATCCGTTTTTCAGTTCATCATCTACCACAGCCATCATACCTTCAACCTGTCCAAGGGCAAGCATACGTCCGTGGAATGAATATCCAGCATTGTAACCCTTGTCTTCGTCGCCAAGCATCATACGTCCATGGTCAACACGCATAGGCAATCCCGGATTTTCCTTTTCAAATATTCTGATAAGGTCAACCAGATGTCCGCGTCCGGTCAGATGAGTACTTTCGATGAAGTTACCGCCAGGCATAGCCGCTGTACTGCGCAAATGTACGAAGTGTGTACGTTTGGCAAATTTCTTTGCAAGTTCGCGTGTATCGTTATGCTCGCCTGCACTCAACGAACCTGCACAGAAAGTCAGTCCGTTGTGAGGATTGTCAACTGCATTAAGGAACCAGGCTATATCCTCTTCGTTTGTAACGATACGAGGCAATCCGAGAATCTGGAAAGGAGGATCGTCCGGATGTACACACATGTTAACACCATATTCCTCGCAAACAGGCATAATTGCAGCAAGGAAGTAACGCATGTTTTCACGCAATGCATCACGGTCTATACCTTCATAAAGTGAAAGCAGACGCTTGAATATAGCTACAGGGTTCTTATCTCCTTCGCGGATATTTCCGTTTACGAATCCCTGAGTCTTAACGATGATAGCGTCGATAAGCTCATCTTTTTCAGCTTCTGTGATAACCTTGTCAAGTTCTTCTACCTTGCGGAGCTCTTCTTCAGAATAATCTTTCTCAGCTCCTTCACGCTGAAGAATCTTTACGTCGAAATATGCGAAACGCACCCTGTCGTAGTACAATGAGCTTGTACCGTCCGCCCAAGGATGCTGCAAGTCAGTTCTCACCCAGTCGATTACCGGCATGAAATTGTAGCATACTGTCTTTACACCACATTTTCCAAGATTGGCAAGGCTGACTTTATAGTTTTCAATAAGCTGGTCGCGTTCAGGACCTGCATATTTTATAGCTTCGCATACAGGAAGACTTTCCACTACCGACCATCTCAATCCGTATGATTCGATATACGATTTCAAATCGTTGATAGCTTCAACAGTCCAAATCTCGCCGTTTGGAACATCATGCAAAGCTGTTACTATTCCTTCTACTCCTATCTGACGCAGCATGGAAAGAGTAATCTTATCCTTCTTTCCAAACCATCTCCAAGTTTTTTCCATCATAATCGTATGAATTTTAAAGATTTATACTCCACTGAATGCACTGAAGCCACCGTCGATAGCCAACGTAGCACCAGTAATAAAGCTGGCGGCATCACTGCAAAGGAACTGAACAGAGCCGTTAAGTTCAGAAATATCACCGAAACGTCTCATCGGAGTCTTTGCTATAACCTTCTGGCTGCGTTCTGTAAGCGAGCCGTCAGGATTAATAAGAACAGCACGGTTCTGGTTGCCGATAAAGAATCCCGGAGCAATAGCATTCACACGAATCTTATCACTGAACTTGATTGCCATTTCCTGTGCCAGCCAACGTGTGAAGTTTTCAACTGCACTCTTGGCCATTGAATATCCCGGTACACGTGTCAACGATTCGTATGCAGCCATTGAAGACACGTTTACAATAGCACCGCTCTGCTGTTTAGCCATGATTTCGCCGAATACCAGACATGGATAAACTGTTCCATAAAGGTTAAGGTCCACCACTTTATTAAGGTCTTCCACCTTCATGTCGAATATATTCTGGTCAACAGTCAACGTACCTCCAGGAATATTACCACCGGCAGCATTGATAAGGAAATCCACACGTCCCCATTTTGAAAGAACGGTATCTTTTACAGAACGAAGACTCTCGATGTCAAGCACATTACATACAGTACCTGCCACATCATCACTAACTGCTTTCAGACGTTCCAATGCAGCATCTACCCTGTCCTGATGAGCACCGATAATTATAACTTTAGCTCCGGCTTTCAATAGACCTTCAGCTATATTACTACCCAAAACACCGGAACCGCCGGTTACAACGGCTACCTTACCGGTAATGTCAAACATGTTATTCATATACGTATAAGTTTTAAATTCTTCTTAATGCAAAATTACTACAGAAAGAATTAAGTATATATACATATTTTTGCAAGATATTTACTTATATTTGCACCTAAAGCAAATCTCAATACATGCGATGAAAAAGATAGTAAACGAGCAATTACACATTTCGGATTCGAATCCCATAAAGGCTAGGGCATACGATTACAAGTCGTTCACTTATCCATGGCATTTCCATGGAGAATACGAAATTCTTTACGTAGAAAAAGGCTACGGACAGTGTATTATAGGTGACAATTTTATAGACTATTCGGACGAAACCGTACTTTTGTTCGGCTCTACACTTCCACACTGTATGCATAACCCGCCTGAATATGCACAAGACGATAATTTAAGGGTGAACGGCACGATTATACAGTTTGAGAAAGATTTCATGCAATACTCCTTTACACACTACATACAGTTTATCAATATCAACAATCTTCTTAACGAATCGAACAGAGGTGTGAAGATTTCCGTAAAGAACAAGCCTGAGATTTCATCATTACTTAAACAGATTCCCGAAGCAGAAGGTATGGAACAGATAATTCTTTTTCTCCAACTGCTGCAATCGCTGTCGATGATAAAAAAGAGGGAATTTGCCGCATCGCCAAACTATAATCCTGTACCTGCCGAATTCAAGAACAAGAAAATAGAAAAGGTTGTGGCATACATAAACAAGAAATATACCGATAACATAACTCTAGATGAAATAGCTTCATACACAGCCATGAATCCATCTGCTTTTTGCAGATACTTCAAGGACAACACGGGAAAGACACTGAAACAATACATCACCGACATGAGGATAGGATATGCCTGCAAACTTCTATCCGATGATCGTCTTAACATTTCAGAAATCAGTATGGAGTGCGGTTTCGAGTCGGCTGTCCATTTCAACAGATGTTTTAAAGGGGTTACAGGAGTTACTCCGACAGAATACAGAAGGAAGATATTGGAGTTATAATATTTTCCAGTCCTCTATTGTTCCCGTCTCGGAAGAAAACACGGCACCTATCTTATATAGTTTGCGGCTGTCCGATTCATATTCGCGTGCGTAGCCTTTTTCTTCTATCTGGCGCATAGCCTCATCTGCCGTACCGTCAAGCTTGAACTCAAAGATATATACATAATCCGGAGTTTCTACTATACAGTCCACACGACCTTGGTTCTGCACCTTTTCCGTATAAACTGTATAAACACTTATAAGGCGCATTATCAGATAGAAGGTATAGTGGAAATAACGTTCCCTCTCACGTTCGTTCTCCTTACGGCGCATGGTATAAGGAATACTTGCTAGAAAAGATGTCAAGCCGGTACGGAATCCTTCCGTGTCACCTTTCCGCAAAAAAACTGCTGCTTCCCTTATCCAAGGATATATCATATCACCATTATTAAAATACTTTGAGGCTATCAATGAAAGAAACCCTTCTTTTACCTCTTTGTTAGGATAATCCAGAAGGAACAAGCCAAAATCTATATCAAACTCCTTTATTGTGAGATATCCACTCTGATAAATCATCGGGAGAGGCTGTTCCACGTCAGCCTTGTAGTCGATGAATTCCTTCGGGGCATAATACTTTCCCGTGATGTCGTTCATGTTCTCATTAGAGTGGGACAGCAGACGGATAAGATATGAAGGTGTGCCGCTCTTGAACCAGTAGTCCGAAATTCTTTCCGCATCAAAAGCGTTAAGCAGGCTGAACGGATTGTATATGTCTGTCATGAGGTCACTGAAGTGATATCCGTCATACTGTGCTTTCAGCCGTTCACGCATCTCTTCGTATGAGCATCTGTAAACCTTGGCCATATTCTCTATAGGTTCCCTGAAGGTAGCGTCCAGCTCCTCTTGCGTTATACCGCAAAGGGCCTCATACTTGCCATGCATACTGATATCCTTAGGCTGATTGAAACCGCTGAACACGCTTACCTGCGAGAATTTTGTCACTCCCGTCAGGAACACAAACTGCAGATGTTCGTCAGCCCTCTTAAACACTGAATAGAAACCTTTCAGAATATTGCGGTGCTCCTCCTCAAGATTCCTGTCAACGTCCAGAACGTCCAATATCGGTTTGTCGTATTCATCTACAAGCACCACTGCGCGGTTTCCACTCTGCTCGTGGACATATTTCAGAATCTCAATGAAACGCATGCCCAACGGCTGTTCACTGTCTGTTTTAAAACCCGTCTCACGTTCCCACGAACTGATATATCCGCCTATCCATTTTTCCAATATGCCTTTTTGGGTAAAGTTTCCTCCGTTGAAATCCAAATGGAACACAGGATAAACCTTCCACTCCTTTTCCAGACCGTCTATTTTCAACCCCTTGAAAAGTTCTTTCCTTCCTAGAAAATAGTTCTTAAGTGTTGATAAAAGCAAGCTCTTTCCGAAACGGCGAGGACGGCTCAGAATGTATATCTTTCCTTCATGCGCCAGACTATAAACCATATCCGTCTTGTCTATATAGACATAACCGTCTTCGATTATCTGGTCGAAACTCTGCATTCCGATTGGGTATTTCATATTATTCAATTAAAAATTAATAATAAAAAATTAAGAGCTAAGGTAACTGGTTGATAGGTATCGGTTGTTGGTTATTGGTTCCTAACCAAGATTCTCATATACTTTTACAAAAATAAAGAAAATATCCGAAAGCCTGTATTTATCTTCCGTTATTTATTTCCACGTAAATTCCTTTAATAAACAAACATACGAGAATCTGGTATAATAAATCTGTCGAAGGCTCTATTATGAGCAAAAGAATTAATCTCCACACGGCCGTGTGGAGTACTCGACACGAACGTGTGGAGATCTCCGCACGACCGTGTCGAGGTAAACTTATTTTATCGTAATAACTGAAGATTCCCCATGTGAACCGAATTGCGGCGCATAAACTGATATGACAGATACCGGACCTGAAACATATTTCCCTGAACGTGCCACGTATGCATCATAACGTATAGTATAGGAACCTTTACGCATACGGTCGATAAAAAATTCTACAGACGCATCTTTATTTACACGATAGAATGAAAGACCTTCTGCCCAAGAATAAGAAGAGAGCTGGGATGCAACCTCAAGACATGAAGGTTTCTCGTCCTTTATCCGTACAAAATCCATATCACGGTCTGCACTTACTGTTATGCATACCGTAACTTTATCGCCTATAGACAAAAAGGAAGACGATGAAACTTCTTTTCCATCGCATAAATACTTGCGTTCTATTCTCAAACCTTCACCATTGTATGATTTCACTTTTTCGATGTTTTCAAGACATTGTGAACAGACAGAAGCCCATCCGGCACCTGTACCTTTTCTTGAGAATTCAATATTCTCTGTTTTCCTGATATCAGAATCCTGCAATGATACAGAAACATGTCCTATCGCATCATCCGGTGTGGTATAAGTTTTACCCGTAACCTCTGCTGTAATAGCAGAGCCTGAATCAAGCACATCACTTCCACTTGCCAGAAACGCATAAATGGCATTTACAGATGCAACCGGAGTATCCCAAACCTGTACCTGTTTCTGCTTCAGCAACCACAGACGCATATCGTCAAGCAAAATTTCTTTATTATCTCCCAAACGCATGATGGCTTCCATTGCAGACACATGAACCGGTATTCTGTAATCGAACGAAGAATATCCGGCCTTGTATGTATCAAAATATGAACCCATCTCATCATTGCTTACCATATATTCCATAACAGACTGTAGAAGGACTTTCGCTTCGTCTTTCTTTCCTGCCGCGTCCATAATGGTGGCCAATACCGATTTTTCATTTATGTCGAGCGATGCAGACTTTCCAACAAAATAGTCAATGAAATAATTGTTTATCCTGGCATCTGCAGAAGTTACAGCCTCATCGTCTATAGCACATATATACAGATAGCTCATAATCATATTCTGAGGCACGTAAGCGTTCTTGTTTTCAAGCATACTGTCATGACACCCGGCAGCTTTGGAAACCAGATATCCAAGAGCTTTCTTATACATATCGTTCATCTGATAATTGAATGATACTCCCAAAGCCTTGAGTCTGGCCAACGACTCCATTATCCGAAGAGTGATGTAAGAACTTGAAGTCATACCCTTGAACCATGGCCACGAACCGTCAGCCAACTGTAACTTGGCAAGACTGGCAACAGCCGTAGAGAGTCTGTCGTTCATTGCGTTTACATCGAAAAGCATTGCAATACGCTGTTTTTTCGAAGCGTCATCCTCAGCATCAGCCAACCATGGGGTTTCTTCGATGATGATATTTTTAAGTTGTTCATTCTTTGACAGTTCCGACCATAAATCCTTTTCATTTTTTCCCTGTGCCATCCATGAATCGAACACTTGCCTGATTTTAGGATTGGATTTCACAATATGCAAAGACAATGAATTGGCATAAAGAGCCGTAGCCCACGATATTGCATCATCAGACGAAGGTGTTCCAAGCACAGGCAAGGCCTGAATGACATACCACTGTGGATTTGCCGTCATTTCTATGGTCAGTTTCCTGTTTGTAGCAGTATTGCTACCACCGTTGAACAAGCCACCCGTAGAAACTGTTTTGTTTTCATCGCCTCTCAACTGAACAGGAATATTCTCTACAATTATCTGTTTGTCAGACAATACCGGAAGGTAATGACGCTCCCCGTCGCTGAATTCGCCAGCCTCAGCCATGACAGTACAAACCAGAACATCCACACCTTCGGAAACCTTATAGTTAAATGTCACAACTCCTGTCTCCCCTTCACGTACACTGAAAGTATCTGTCTTGGTATAGACAACCTGTCCGTTGACCGGATTGGAAAGAGTCATAGTGACTTTTCCGTTGATATCCTCATCGGACATATTGATGAGAGATGATGAAATGGACGATTCATCACCTACCCTGACAAAGCGAGGCATATTAGGCTGCACCATAAATGGCTTGGAAGTGGTAAACGACGCCTTTACAAATCCGTAATCCATGTTCTGCGTATGTACAAAACCATTGAAAGTCCATTCGGTCAATGCATCAGGCATTACGAACGACATAGTCACTGTTCCGGCAGAATCTGTACGCAGACGCGGGTAGTAGAAAGCGGTCTCAGAGAAATTCTCACGAAGGGCATGAGACACATTTCCGTCAGTTGCCTCTACGGCATCTTCAACAGGCAGATTCATATCCGCTTCCTCCACTGATGCTTTCCTGTTATAACTCTGTCCAGCCATATCAAATGAAGCTTCTTTTGCCTGGAATATATTATTTGACGGTGCCTTGGCTATAATCATTCCGCGCGAAGCATAATATCCCCATGAGAAAGGTATAAACTGTGTAAATCCGTCACCATAGATAAGATCGATTCCATTGCTGCCGTTTACATAAGCGTAAGCCACACGCATATAAGGATTGTCATACACATTCAGACTCTGCATCCATACACGCGGTATCTTTCTTCCAAAATACAATCCGAAATGCCAACCGTGGGAATAAAGTTCGTCAAGAGAAGCATCGTAAGCAGACGCCAACATAGAAGCATTGACAGGCTCCCCGTCTTTATTCCTTACCGTGAGTTTCCATTCCTCCTTCTGTCCGGGAACAAGCTTGTCTCTGAATGTTTCCCATGAGACGTTGAGCTTCTTCTCAGGTTCAGGCTTTACAAGACTTACCACCTTCTTATACAATACTCCCTGACGCATAAAAGAGAAACATACAGTTATACCGTCACCATATTCTTCCTTATATCTGTAGCTGAACTTCTGTATTGAATTAGAGAATGTTATCCTACGGCTTTCAAGTCTTTTTCCAGCCGTAAACACATCAAGCATCATATAGACATCACTCTCGGAGCTGCCTATATAGAAATTGACAGACCTACCTTCATCAAACGAATCACCGTCCTGATAGAACCACTCTACAGTCCGGTAAGGAGGAATACTGTCTGCAAGGGAGAACAAAACGAAATCCTGAGTTTTTGTAACCTCACGTCCCTTGGAATCTGAAGCGGAAATCCTGATACGGTATTTCCCTGAAGAAAGAGAATTGAATGAGTAAGGCACAAATGAATTCTGAGCCTTTTCCTCACCACTGAACACAGCCTTGCCTGATATCTTGCCTTCTTCATCAAGCTTGAAAACAGAATATCTGACAGTTGTTTCTACCGGCATCCTTTCGCAATTGAAAGCATCAAAACGGATCTTACCGATTCTTTCTTTTGCCACTTTGGAAGGCAAATCAGAAATACTCAAATCGAGCGATTTATCACCGACAGATACGGAATACTCTCCTACCTGAGTTTCACCGGAAAGGCTTGTTACCGTAGCCTTTACATTAAATCTGTAATACGCATAATCTGCAGTCTGCAAATCGCCGTCAGGCTTATCAAGACAGAAATCTATATGGAACTTGCCGTCGGCATCAGTCATTGTTTCGCCTATGGAAATTTCCGTTTCAGTACCGTTATATCTCCACCAAGTATTCTCCATACGGACTACCCTATATTCCACCTTTGCCATGCGCAGAGGAGCACCGGCAAATGATGCAGCCCTGGCCTCAGTATGTACCGAATCGCCAAGCGAATATTCACTGCTATTTTTCTCGAAAACCACATCGAAAGTAGGACGCTTATACTCTTCCACTCTTATACCGCTATATGCATTGTCGGCCTTTACTCCAAAGTATCCCGGCAAAACATTCTGTTTAAGCACAAACTCTGCACTGTAAACTCCAAAGTCGTCAGTTACAACCTTTTTCTTCTCCACCTCCTTACCATTGGTATCGGTCAGACTTACAGTCACTTCTTCCACCTTAAGTACAGAAACGGAATCACCTTTTTGTACATATTTAACTCCTGACACATATACCATCTGTCCCGGACGATAAATCGAGCGGTCCGTGAATATAGTTGTCTGCTTTCTTGTTTCTTCGTTTGTGCTCAGGAAATGCTCTCCGGAATAGAAGCTTGAGATATTCATAAAATCATTACCGGAAGTACGGACACTGAAATATTCAAGTTTATCCTTGGCGGTACTTACCACTACGCAGCCTTTTTCATCAGTGGGATAAACATTCTTCAGTTCGTATTTACCATCGTTCAATGCGTATGAAAGTATCTCCGCTTCGGGAACCGGATGACCAGTCATACGATCGACGGCAACTAGTTCTTTTCTGTCGCCCGGCAATGGAATTACAATACACTGATAAGGAGATACATATACTACCTCATAGCAGACTGCCTCTGGCTTCTGCTTTGAGAAGAGCTTCATCATATATATACCGTCCTCAGGCAATTTATACTTCAATCTGGTAGTTCTTGATTTATAATCAGCGGTTGCCGGAAGGGTATAATTATTAACAGCCACACGGTCACCATGTTTTCTGATCAACTGCTCATAGTTCTTTCTATCACGCAGTCTTTCCGATACCGGCGACAAACCTAGCCTGTAAGCTTCTATCGTCACACTGGTCAGGTTTCTGTATGAAACTTCTATATCCGACCGATATCCGGGATATACAAACGGAATACGTATCTCCAGGCTTGGAGACTCTATCTCCTTAATCGTATTATTCAGTTCGTCAGTCCATTCCGTATTTGGATATAAAGCAAGAGCTTTTTTCAATTCAGACATAGCCTCAACCTTTTTCCCTTGAGAACTATACTTATTGGCAAGCTTCAGCATAATATCACAATAGACTTCCACATCCTTATATTCAGATGCCAGACTATCTAACATTCTCACAGCCTCATCCGGAGAAACTTTATCCTTCGAATAAACACAATTGTCAGAAAGATAGACAAGACGTGCCTCACGTGTCAGCGCTTCAGCCGCTCTGTCACGATAAGGGCTTTCGGCAAAAGAATACAAATCTATCAGCGAATCATAAACACCTAATATCTCATTGTGGATTTTCTGTTCATTTCCTCTAGCCGGAAGTGACAACAGTGTACGTACAGCCTGACGGGCCAGGAAATCATACATATTGTCATCAAAATATTCCTTGCTCAATTCTTTAGAAACAACCACAGGATAATATAAAGCCGCAGAACGTGATGCCAACAAATCCTTTTCCCTCAAAGACAGTTGCAAACATGAAATGACAGAATCAACCTCAGAAGGTGATACCGCTGCATAATTCATAGCCATAACGCTGTTAAGCACAGCTTTTCCCACTGCATCCTGTTCCGATGCAGCCCACTTCTTCAGCATGTCTTTCTGTTTATGGATACTGTCGGAACTCAACCTTACCTTATATTCTGAACATACCATAAAAGCCTTTATCATCTGAGGTATGTTCTTCTTAGCTAATGCCAATGAGAAAATGTTTTCAGATTTTTCTATTACGGAACGAGGGAGATCCTTTTTCTGAAGCGCTTCCACTTCCCTCCACATTTTGTCATAATTCTGAGCTTTAACCGATACCGGGAGGACGATGCCTATCATCATCAGTCCCACAAAAAAACAAATCTTCTTCATATAATTTGATTTGGTTTCACCTATATGTCTATATAAAGAAACAATTTATAAACCTAAATGCTGCATTTTTAATGCTAAAAGATGTATAAATCATGTTTTTTCTTTACAACTCAGAAAATAGAATTGACTTACATTATAACCGTTTTCCATTCTCCGATAGTCCCCGTTTCTGACGAGAATACAGCACCTATTCTGAATAGTTTCCGTGAATCAGCAGCATATTCTCGGGCATAACCTTTGCTCTCAATCTGTTGCAAAGCTTCATCTGCTGTACCGTCCAGTTTGAACTCAAAGATGTAGATATGTTGAGGTGTTTCTACAATACAGTCCACACGTCCCTGGCTCTGTACCTTTTCCACATATACTGTATATACACTTATTAGCCTCAAGATGAGGTAAAAGGTGTACTGAAAATAACGCTCCTTTTCTGTTTCATCCTCTTTTCGTCGCATGGTATAAGGTATACTGGCCAAAAAAGAGGTAAAGAGTGTACATAATGTGTCCGATTCCCCAGCCTCCAACGCATCCACTACATCGTCTATCCAGTTGGACAGTTGTTTCTTAGGTTGCAGATACGATGCGACCAATGCGGTCAGAAAACCATTCTTGACCTCGTTGTTCGGAAAATCCAGCAGAAACCTGTTCCTTCGCATGTCGTAGTCTTTAATAGTCAAGTAACCGCTCTGGTAAATCATCGGCAATGGACGTTCCACATCTGCCTTATAATCGATGAATTCTTCCGGTGGATAATATTTTCCTGTAAGTTCATTCATGTTCTCCTTGAAGTGGGCAAGCAGGCGTATCAGATAAGTCGGTGTACCTGAACTGAACCAGTAATTGCGAAGCTGAAGACTATCCAAAGCATTTAACAGGCTGAACGGATTATATATATCGGTCATGGATTCGCTGAAATGATATCCATCGTACTTCTGTTGCAGGAGGGATTTCATCTCTTCTGTAGAGCAACGGCATTTGGTAGCCATGGCAGCTATCGGTTCGGCAAAATAACTGTCAAGTTCTTCTTGCGTAATTCCGCAGAGTGTTTCGTAGCGGGTATCCATGCTTATGTCCTTGGGTTGATTGAACCCGCTGAATACGCTTACCTGCGAGAACTTGGTAACTCCTGTCAGCAATACGAACTGTAGATGAGTATCAGCTACCTTAAATACGGAATAGAAAGCCTTTAGGACATTCCGGTGACGGTCTTCCAATGTGTTATCTGTGTCCAGCACATCAAGTATCGGCTTATCATACTCGTCAATAAGTACAACAGCTCTATGTCCAGTCTGCTCATGTGCAGCCTCCAGTATATCCCGAAAACGGAACCCGATTCCTAACTCTTCATTAGCGGCCAACCCATATTGTTTCTCCCATCTTTCCATATATTCTTTTAAAACGCCTTCCAGTTCGCCTGGATTCATGAAGTTTCCTCCGTTGAAATCCACGTGGAATACCGGATGTACATTCCATTCCTTCTCCATCTTCTCCATAGCCAACCCTTTGAACAGTTCCTTTCTTCCAAGATAGTAATTCTCCAGAGTAGATACCAACAGGCTCTTTCCAAACCGGCGCGGACGACTCAGAAAATAGATACTCCCTGAATGGGTAAGGTCATAAATCAAGTGGGTCTTGTCAACATAGACATATCCGTCTTCAATAATGCGTTCAAAACTCTGTATTCCGATAGGATATTTCATGGCACTTCAAATTGAATTGTTCATAATTTGCGCAAGGACATTTCCTGTGAAATATGTCTCAGTATCTGCAAATATAAGTCTTTTAATCTTTCATACAATAAAAATCGGTACTTTTGTGGTATTTCAATAGGTACTTTAGTGGTGTTTAAATCGGCAATTTAAATAAAATGAAAGACAACGTTTCTTCATAAGAGTAAGATAGTTGAATAATTTTAATGCCCTATCTCTTTATCGCCTTCCTTATTGTCCCAGACACGCTCAGTACCGGCAGGTAGATAAAGATACCTATTACCGACATCACCAGTCCGCCTATTGTTCCGGCAGCCAGAGGGAACCAGAACGGAGTCTTGTCACCTATCATAAACGGCACGAATCCGAGTATGGTTGACATCACTGTCAGGAAGATTGGGATGACCTTCACATTCCATGCCTTGGTATAGGCCCTGAGCGGAGAGAGTTTCGGAAAGTTCCTTCTTATGGAATTATACTCGTTCAGGATATAGATACTTGCGTTCACCGTAATACCGCATAGCAGCACGAAGGATGCGAAGCCTCCCTGGTCGAAGTTCAGGCCGAACAGATAGAACGTGAGGAATACCCCAATATACGATACCGGTATCACGAAGATGATGGCAAGCGGCTGGCTCAGCGAATCGAACAGAATAGCCGATATGAAAAAGATGATGGAGATGACTATCAACAGAAGCCAGTATTGGCTGTTGTCATCCTTGCCCCAGCTCCAGTAGGCGCTGTCACTTTCCACGGTATAGCCCATAGGCAGACGTTTCTTCAAGAGTTCAACATCCTTCTCCAACAGCTTCCTTCCCTGTTCCGACGAGCCGATATACTCATATTGCAGACACAGACGGTACTGCTGGTTCTCCTTCGCCACCTGTTTGGGTGCCTGGCTTTTGGCAAGCACGGCAAGGTCGGACAGCTTGTACTGTTTCCCATTCACCACAAACGGAACGGCCATGAACGCCCATACGTCATAGTCACTGCTCTGTCTGGATGAAAGACGCAGATACTCCAGACTGTTGTCATAGATGATACTTCCAGCCAACTGGTCGCGCATGAATACTGGGCGCAACACGGCAAACAAGTCGTATGAGGTAAGGTTCTCCTCCGCCATCCTGCGCTTGTCGAACTCAAGATAGAACTCCGTATAGTCGTCCTTCCACCATGAGAACTCGGAGTTTATGGTCACTTCCTTTATACGGCGGTGGGTAAGCAGCTGTTTCTTCATCTCCTCTGCCCAGTAGCTAAGCTCATCATAGTTGTAGCCGTACATCTTCACGCGGAAACTTCCTGCCGATTCGCGCACGTCGTTGCTGAATCCCTGGTCCTGAAGTCCGTAAATTGTCCAGCTTCCGCCTCCCAGGGTAAGCGTCTTGCTGATTACATTCGACTTCAGCACGTATGGGAATCCCGTATGGCTGTGCTCCTTCTTGAAATATACCTGGATACTTGCCCGGCGCGCATTATATACTGAAGTCTGGAACTGGCGTATCTCCTTGAACTCGCTCAGATAGGTCTCCATCCTCTTTATAAGCGCGTTCATCTGTTCCAGCGTACTGCCGTTGGGAAGTGTGGCATTGATATACAGCACCACCTCACTCTCGTCACGGTTGAAGTAGCTGCCGTCGTACACCTTCTCCGCGAACAGACGCAAAGAACCGCCAATAACCTTGTCCACTATGGGCTTTATGTCTTCCCTGTAGATCTGGTTGTCGAACACCTTGTTGTACCATTCCGCCCATCTGCCTTTCGTCTCCGCATCCTCTATCTTCTCGGGAAGCATGAACACGGGAAGTCCGAAACCCAATACAAGCAGTATGAAGGCAACGGCCCTGTACCGGCTCAGAAGTATTATCATGCCACGGTAGAAACGTGTGAAATATACCGCGCCACGCTTTACCCACATACGGACATGGCGGGGTTTTCCCTCGGCAAGACCTATCTTCTCTATCATAGGCGGCACGAAGAAAAGCGCAACCAACAGGGAAATACCCAGATTGATGATAACCACGGCTGCGAAGTCCTGAAGGTTCAGGCGTATCTTCTCGTCGAGGAAGAATATGATGACCAGTGCACCGATGGTAGTCAGTGTAGCGGCCAGCACCGACATGAAGGCCTTCAGGTTGCGCCTCCTAAGGATATGGTCGGTCATCACGATAATATTGTCTATCACTAAGTTCAGGGAGATGGTGATACCGGCCAGTGAGTAAAGCTGTATCTCCAGTCCGAAGGCATAATAAAGTATGGCGGCAACCGCAATATTGACGGTTAGCCCGGTAACAATCAGGAACAGATAACGCATGTTCCGTGTGATAAGCGCCACGAAAAGCAGCAGTATCAGCACGGTTATTCCCGTACGGAAATAAATGGTATCAAGTTCCTTCGATATGTATTCGGTGGCATCATAGCCGGTATGTATCTCATATCCGGGAGGCATCACGGCTTCAGCTTCGGCTATGACTTTCTTCACCTCCTCTGCCAGTGCAAGCTGGTTGGCGGTCTCGGATGCGGTAATGGAGAGGTAGATAGAGTTGAGCCCGTTGATACGGTAATACGATGTGGGCTCCTGCTCGGTACGTGTCACCCTCACCAGACGGTCGAGCGGGACCATGTTTCCGTCCTTCGACCTGACGGCAATCTCCGACGGCACGAAACCGTCCGCGCTGCCCTCCGTGGTACGTACAAGCCTTATCCATTCGGAAGTGCCGCCTTTCTCCAGTTCGCATATACCGAGAAACTCCCTGCCGTAACGCTCGGTGATGGCATCCAGAATATCCTGTACCGATATACCGGTGCTTTCAAGTTGCACATTGTCATACACTATTCTCCATTCCATGGGTGTGGCACCGCTTAGTTCCACCTTATACACCCCGTTCAATGCCGAAAGCAGGGGCTTTATGCGCTCTTCCCCGTACTTCTGTATCACTATCGGAGTGGCCGGAGCATTCAGCGTATAGGTCATGAACGGACGCGACGCGTTGTCATCGCTTCTCTGGGTGGAGATGAGCGGGTAGCTCACACCGTCGGGAAGCTGCGACCACAACTGTCTGATAAGTGTGGACACCTCAAACCGTGTGGCATCTATATCCGCATGTCTGTCAAGCTCTATCCTTATATATCCGCTCCCGTTATCGGAAGTGGAGGTGATGTTCCTTATACCGTTCACCCTCGACAGCATCCCTTCCAGGCGGCTGGTCACCTCCGTCTCCACCACCCTTGCAGAGTTGCCCGGCATGGAGAAAGAGACCGAAAGCCCGGGCATGTCACGTGAGGGCGACAGCTTGACCGGAAGCAGCGGCACAAGCGCAATACCCACCAGTGACAGGCATACAAACGTAACTATCAGTGTAAACGACGACCACACAAGCGGACGTTCCTTATTCTTTTCCTTCATACTCATCCCAATGTCATCTCAACAGGTTGTCAAAATCAAAACGGTCAGAAAGCGACATGCCCGACTCGAAGTCATGCAGCGTGAGCTTGCGTATCTTATAGTAGTTCAGCCAGTAGTTCTGCATGGCCTGTATATAGTTCTTCTGTGCCTCCTGCTGGCGGTTCAGTGCAAGAGTCAGACTGTTGATGTCGGCCTTGCCTATGATGAACCTCCTGCGTGTCTGGTCGTATGCCAGTTCGGCAAGGTCGAGTGCCTCCTCTGCGCTGGCTATCATATCCTGTTGCACGCTGAAGTCGCTCACCGTCATCATCACATCCTCCTCCAGACTTATCTCCTCCTGACGGGCGGCAATCTTCACCACATTCAGGTTGTTCTTAGCCATATTGTACTTGCCCTTGCGTACGCCCCAGTCCACAAGCGGAACAGATACGGTAAACGACACAAGGTCCTGTTGCAGCATATTGCGGTAAGCCGCGCCGATATTGTCGGCCACCTGGTTGAAACCCACACTAGCGTTGAAGCTGGCGTTGAAGCGCGACTCCTTCTTAGTGCGGTCAACCTCACGCTCGGCCTCCAGTACGTTCTGCCTCTGTTCCAGATATGCAGGATTGTTTTCACGGGCAAGAGCCATGGCACGGTCGGCAGGTATGTCGATATAACGAGGACGGGCAGGCAAATCCACCTCTATATAAGAGTTGCGGTCCATATTAAGGAATGTGGCAAGCGCCGACATGGCACGCTTGCGGGCTATCTCAGCATTCTTCAGCGTATTTCGCGCGTTCACCCTGTCCAGTTTCAGGGTAAGAAGGTCGGCCTGTGATATGGAAGCGATTTTCTGCCTCTGCTCGCCTATGGCATACAGTGTATCAGTGGTGGCCACATTGTCCAGTGCAAGCTTATAGTCAGCCTGTGCCATGGCAAGGGCGAAGAAATAGTTCACCGCCTCTTCCGATACACTCTCGGCATTATACAGATACTGCTTCTTCACCTTCTCGAACTTCAGCGGCTCTATCCTCCTGTCCCACCTGAAGGCGTTGAAGCCGAGCAGGCTCTGCTGGTATCCTATACGGAAAGGCACTGTAGAGAACTGAGTGGAATTTGTATCACCGAAATTGCGCATATAGTCAAGCTGCGTGTCAACATAGAACGTACCGCCTAAAAGGTCGAAGTTCTGCGCAAGGCTCAGTCCGGCAGAAGCGCTGAGCATCTGCTGCTCGCGGTACACGTCGATATCCTGCTGCGAGTCATAACGCTGCGTGATGTACCTGTAATACTGCGCCGGAGTCATGTTCAGGGTCAGACTCGGCAGTCGCGCCGCCTTATAGCTGCGATACTCCCAGTATCCCGAAAGATACATGTTCTGATAACGGAAAGCCGACAGCGAGCTGTCGTTGGCCATGGTTATGGTCTCCTTCAGGTCCAGTCTTAAGACACTTTGGGCCTGTACTCCCGCACCGCAAAGTGCGAGAAGGAAAAGTATGCTATTTCTTACAGTTCTCATGTTTTCTATATATAAACCAGTAAATAAGAGGAATTACAAAAAGGCTGATCACGAGTCCCACCATCATGGTGCCTATCATGGCAACCGAAAGCGGACGCTGCATTTCCGAACCGAGGTCGGAGGTGAAAAGCAGCGGAACCATAGCGAACACCGTAGTCAGCGTGGTCATGATGATGGCCCTGAGCCTTCTGTGGCCTGCCGTATGTATGGCATCAAGCAGGGGCATTCCTTCCTTGCGCAACTCGTTTATGGAGTCGAGTTTCAGGATGGAGTCGTTCACCACGATACCGCATGAAACGATGATACCGATGGCCGACATAAGGTTCATGGTATGTCCCGTAGCCCACAGCAGCACCAGTCCGAAGGCTATATCCATAGGTATCTCGGCAAGCACGATAAGCGGCTGGAGGAAACTCTCGAACTGTGCGCACAGTATGAAGTACATGAGCAGCACCGATATGAGCAGGATTACCGTCAGCTCACCCATCATCTTCCTGTTGGAGAAGAAACTTCCGCCGAATGACACATCCCAGCGGCTGTCACTGTCCACTGCCCTGCGCACGCCGTCCATCACCTGAGGCACATTCCCCACATTATAGAAGTTCACGGGGATATACTCACCGTTGCGTCCGGCGGTAATCTCCTTCAGGTCCTCGTCGGGAACGATACGTACCAGCTCGCGCAAAGGGATATGGTTCCTTTCCCTTGTAACTGCATCAGCATTGGTCTCTACAAGCGTTTCCGCAAGGATACGGTTCACACTCATCTCCCTTCCGGCTATACCTATGGGAAGATACTGCTGGTATGAGCGCAAGGTTGAAACCTGGTTGTCCTTCAGTGCGGTACGCAGCACCCTTACCACCTCGTCATAGTTCACATTATATATGAGAAGACGGTTACGGTCAACCTCCAGGTTAAGCTGGCTGCGGAACGGAGTACCGTCAGGCATATAGCCTGTCTCTTTTGCGATATCCGCCTCAATCTCCCTGACATCCGAAGCTTCGGGAGTCGAAGTGCGGTCGGAAGCCCGGAGCTGTGCCACAAGGTCAGGCTCCCCTGTCACGAAAAGTTTCTCGAATATGGTAACAGGCGGCGAGAAAGTCACCGTTGCTGCCGGATATTCCCTGCGTATCCTGCTGCCAAGCATTTCCGTAAGGGCAGGTATACCCGAAGGCTCCGCTGTACGGAAATAAAGCTCGGCCTCGCCGGAGGAGAGTTCGTTCTCCGTACCGAGCAGATAGTCCTGCATACCCACGTATGCCGTATGCTCCTCCACAAGCGAATCCGTCATGGTAAGTATTGCGTTCACCCTGCGGTTGTTCTCGTCCACATGTATGTTCTCGTTCCATTCTATGCCCACCACAGTCTCGTTCTGGTCAATCTCCGGCATACGTTCCTTTTCAATCACCATGAACATCAGCACACACAGCGGCAGCGAGACTATCGCAAACGCCATAGTTATCTTCTTGTGTGCAAACACCCACCCGATGCCGGCATCATAGAAACGTGTCAGCCATTCGTTCTTGAGCAGATTCTTGAAGTTGGCGGTAAACCAGTTGTGCTTCCTTATGCCCATACGGTAGAACAGCACATACAGCACAGGCAGCAGCATGATACCCGTGAAATAGGACACCATCAGTCCTGAAGTGATTGAGAACGCCTCGTCCATGAAAATCGCTCCTGCAATACCGCTCATGAATACCAGGGGCACAAACACCGCAATGGTGGTAAGCGACGAGCTCAGCATCGGAGTGATCATCTCCGAGGTTCCCGCCACTGCCGCACGTTTCAGCGAATAGCCCTTCTCACGGTACTGCGACACATTCTCCGTCACTATTATGGCATTGTCTATCATCATACCCACGGCAAGAATCAGTCCCGAAAGCGAGATCACATTGAGCGAGATCCTGCATATATAGAAAAAGAAGAAGGTGATGACAACGGATGTAATCATGGTAATGCCTATGACAAGCGGCGAACGCACGTCACCGATGAAGAACACAGCCACGATGAATATGAACAGGAATCCAAGCGTGAAGTTCTGCTGCAGGTTGGATATGGTATAGTCAAGCAGCTCGGTCTGGTTGCGCGAGATGCCGAACTCTATGTCGGGATATATCCTTGTGAAATAGTCTGTAGTTTCCTTCAGTTCCTTACGCAGATTGTCCATGTTCTCCTCGCCCTGCTTGATGATGGCGAGAGTCACGGCACGCTTCCCCCCCGCAAGCGAGCGTCCCGTCTCGTTTCGGGTAACGGTCTGCACATCGCATATGTCGCCCAGACGTATCACCAGCCCGTTACGGTTAAAATAGATGTCCTCCACATCCTCCGGAGTACGGAGAATTGAGGCTATACGTATGTTGTATTCATAGTAGCCGTCGCGCACAAGCATGCTTCCCGGCTCCACATTGTTCGATGACAGTATGGATTCAAGGTCGGCCAGTCCCATGCCGAGGCTCTCCATCTTCCCCATGTCCGGCACAATGCGCAGCATCTTCTGCGGCACACCTGTCATATCGGCCATTGCCACCTGTGGCAGCTGCTCGATACGGCGTTTCACCACATTCTCGGCCAGGGTACACATTTCGAGGAATGCATCCCCGTCGGTCTCCTGATACGGAACCGCATCCTTCAGTGTCATGTTAAGGTAGAACACGGGAATGTCCGTAGCGCTCGCCTTGATGGCCTTCGGACGCACAGCATCCCTTGGCAGGCTGTTCATTGCGGCATCAATCTTCTCGTTCACCTCTATGAAGGCAAGGTCGGTGTTCGTGCCGAAGTCGAACGACAGGCGTATGATACCCGACCCGTCGCGTGTCTCGCTCCTCATCTCGCTGAGTCCGGACACCTGCATGAGCTGTCTTCTCACGGGGGCCACCATCGTGTTCTCCAGCTCACGGGCGGAAGAGTTCTCGCCGGTAACCTGCACGGTTATCTGCGGAATGTCTATATCGGGAAGAAGCGATACGGGCAGCGAGAAATAAGTCACCAGTCCCACTATGAAGCAGGCCGTGAAAGCCATGAGTACCGCTATAGGTCTCTTAATCAGAAATCTTACCATAGTACGGACATGTTTTTAAGGTATAACTTTAACAGGAGCCTCATGTGCAAGGTTCACGTTTCCGGTAACAATAATCTGCGCCCCTTCCTCCATGCCGTCACCTGTCACGGTATATTCGGTCATGTTCTCCAGTCCGGTACTGATATAGTTCCACATCGCCTTGCCGTCCTTCAGGGTAAATACCACCTGCTTTCCTGTACGCAGCACCACGGCAGTCTTGGGCACTACAAGCTGGTCGGGAACAGAGCGTTTCACGCTTACACGCACGTTCATACCATCGAACAGTCTTGCACCGCCGTTCACCTTCGCCCTTACACTCACAAGTCCGTTATCGTCCACCAGCGGATTTATTTCCGACACTGTACCGCTGCATGCTCCGGCAGTTCCGGCAAAGGGAGTCACATCCACCCTGTCGCCCCTGTTCACAAGCGGCAGCTCGCTTTCCAGCACCTTGAAGGCTATTTCCATACCACCGCTTCCTATCACACGACAGAAAGGCTTCGAACCGTCAGGACGGTTGAAGCTGCGCGATTCAAGATTGGCCACAACCCCGTCAAACGGTGCGGTTATCACAGCCTGTTCAAACTCGTACCTTGCCATTTCGTATGCGGCACGGCTCTGTCCGTAACCGCTCTTCACTTCTGCAAGGCTGACTATATCCTTGGGGATTTCCTGCATACGGTCCGGTGAATACCCCTGACCTATCAGCACATCCTTCATCTCCAGTTCCGACTGGCGCATCGCTATCTCCGCCTTCTCCAGACTGTTCTTCAGGGTGAAAAGGTCAAGTTCGGCTATCTTCTGGCCTTTCCTTACATGATCGCCGTTCTTCACATATATGTGTGCCACCGACTCCGATGTAACTCGGAACGAAAGGTCGGCATACTGCGAGGCCGTCACCTTGCCGTTACTGACCAGTTCATGACTGAACGCTGTCTTCTTCAGTGTCATTACCGTGACCTCATTCACCTGTGAGGGCAAAACTGTTTCCACTCCTTCCTTTCCGGAAGTATCATCTTTTTTCTCGCCGCAGCCTGCCAACATTCCGGCGGCAAGCAGCACATATACGTAGTGTTTTCTCATATTTCTTTATTATATTTATAGTAGCCGGCCATTAAAGCGAATGCTTCTCTGGTTTAACAAACTTTACTTTCTGTAGCTTTCATTCCTTTAGAAGATATACCATATATCTATTACTGGAAATTCATTACTAGTAGTATCGGATTCTGGTCGTCTGTATAATGGATTTTATCTGCCATACCCTTCTGTTCATCTTCAGAGAGATTCTTACGTGCATATTCCATAATATCCGAAGGCTGTAAAGGTATAACAATTCTGTTTCCGTCCTGAACAAATAAAGTGATATCAGACAGATTTACAGGATAGTCATAAAGTTGGTCAACTATTACGGTTCCTATACATGACTGCCTGTTGTCTGCTGATTTAGGGACAAATGACAAGCGATATTGACCTTTATAGAAATATCCAACCCAATATCCTTTGTCAGTATTCATGAAACAATCTATACCATAGGCAAACCTGTCTTCTTTGTGTAGTTTCTGAAAGAAATCCATAATATTCTCATAATTGTTGGCAAAAAAGGATGACGGTATGTTCCTGCCTCCAAAGTCCATAACAAATTCCGGTTTACACTTTTTTGAAGTCAGGCTGTATACAGTATCATTGAATAGTTGTGTAAAATAGCACCCATCTTCCGACCTGTGAAAAATATTCTTCGATTTTACAAACAGATATTCTGCCTTGTCCCTATCTATCTGATGCAAACCGTTCATGTTTTCATGAGATCCGATTTCAAACGAATGAATCTGGAAAGAATTATCATTCCCCAGATCATTTCCTGTGTATACATACATAGTATCTTCTGATAGATATATATTTTCCATCCATAGATTCCTGTCTATACATGCGGTTTGTTTGTTATTCCATGAATATCGTCCTATCTTCTTGTTGTTCCTACTCATAATCCAAACCTGTTCACCATCTATCTGGAAGTCACTAATGTTGTTGTATTCTTCAGGGCCGTTACCCTGACGGCTTATACATCCCAGACATTCACCCGATTCAGAAAATCTGTATAATGAAGAAGGGTCTGCCAGATAGACAAAATTGTCTTTAATGTAAATTCGGTTTATTTCATTTAGAAGCAACGAATCGGATGTTGGCAGAATTATAAGTGAGCCGGAAGCAAACTCTGAGAGTTTCACTTTCTCTGCTGTAGTTTCTGTTTCAACTTGTAGCGT
The DNA here is from genome assembly GCF_937912035.1 of uncultured Bacteroides sp. Classification (GTDB taxonomy): domain Bacteria; phylum Bacteroidota; class Bacteroidia; order Bacteroidales; family Bacteroidaceae; genus Phocaeicola. Next base: position 61,588 of record NZ_CALDPF010000039.1, on the reverse strand, counting down.
TGTACATACATTCTGTGAGTCTTCTTTACCAAATTGACATCCGTAAAAAGCTATTACGGATATTGCAAATAATATTTTCTTTACCATAGTTCTCTTATAAATATAATTAATTTAAAATGATCAACAATTTGCACACTTAGCAGAAACACAAGTTCTTGTTGAGCCAGGACAACAATAGTATCTTATTCCGTAAGAATTTCCATATAATGTTCCTTGATTTCATTCCGATTCCTCTTTATATAGAAACAGGCTCTAAATTTTACTTCATTTAATCCTGAATTTAAATATTTTACCAGGCTTTCCAAAAACGAGGCAACTATCCTTCATACAGACAAGATTACCGATCGACTCTATCATATTCTTGTCGGCGTAAAGTAATTTGTATGGTTCTTTTTCTGGATATCTGAATAACATTATATAACATTTTTCTTTACAGAAGAAAGAAATGGAAAAATCATTGCCGTCAGAAACGATATTTGTGGAATAAATCTTCCCTTTGTCTACAATTCTGCGCATAAGTTCCAATGGGTTGCTTTTGTCAACTCCAGAAAAATCAGGCCATAGATCTCCGAAATTCAAATCACAAAACAATTCGGCCTTTCCATCATAACATTTGTATATCCTAGGTTCAACAGCCGGCAAATAAAGTACAGTGTCATTTGCAATTCCGGCAAAGACATTATAACTGGCAAATGTTACATTTTCTATTTCACCGGGTACAGGCAATACAGTCTTTTTCTTTTCATCCTTTTCATATATTAGCTTGTTCTTGTTTTCACCATAAGCTACATTACCTCTATCATACCACACGACGCCGTCTTTGCTCTCTTCCTGAAAAAAATGACTTGATTGTTTTTCTGCATCTTTTTTGTATAGGAACGAAAGATTCTTATCCAGAAACAGTCTTTGCGATTCAGAATATGTATCCAGAAGTATTATTCCCGATGATGTGACATCAAAATCTACAACACTGACAAATTCACCGGGACCGTTTCCTCTATTTGTAAATGAGTTGATAAGAAGCCCTTCAGAGTTATAGTGATAAAGTCCCGGATCTTTCCATGAGTCTAAAACCAGAATAGAATTCCCAGTCCATTTTACCTTTGTCATATCACCCGGGAAATGTTCCGACAGAGAATCATTTAGGCACATTACTTCTAAAGAAGATGTTTCTTCCTTCAAAGAAATTGCATTGCACAGGTCTACATCTACTGTATATGAACTTTTTTTAATCTGTACATTAGTACATGATGCTATAATAGGAATTAATATAGCACCGGTAATTTTAAATAAGTGCATTTTATAAAATTCTAAATCTTATTTGTTATATAAAATTGTTTATTCACACACAAAGCAACAAATCCCCGATTTGTAGTGCTTCAAAATAATAATTAACTTTATATCGGTAATATCTCCTTTGACTTCGTCGATTTTCAATTCTTGGATTGGTTAGGTTTAACTTTTATATTATACAATCTTTGCCATCACAAATCCTTAATTTCCACTTTGGCAAATTGTATGTGATTTTCGTCCGATGGATTCTTATACTGGATATAGATAATGCCATCCATTACAAAATATTTCTCCGAGAAATTATCCGGGAATCTATATTCTCTCGAAGAACGTCTATTACCGTCCATAACAATCAAACCAATTGAGCGTTTCTTGTCAAACATATTCGATTTTGGACCATAATGAATACGAAAATACTTTCCGCTGTTTGAGTCATAATGAGGTTCGCAATAGCGAGGACTTAAGCCCTCAAATTCAAATTTCTTACGTGGATTTTTAAGCGATTTTGCATCCAGTGGAGACAACTCAGCTGGAATTTCCATCGATGTCATGTTTATACTGTCCGTGACACCGCTCTGCCTGTCATACATATAAATATATGATGAGCAGGGAAAATTATATAATATCATGTCAGGGTAACCAGAAATACCAGGAAATACAAGTCCCTGAAATCCTTCAATCTGTGAAACAAGTCGTGAAGGATAATTAACAGGTATTGAAGAAAGCTTATTCTCGGATATGTTATATTCCATTCCAATATTGTAGGTCGACAAATTCTCTGAAGATACATTTACAGGGTATAAAGGTATAGTAACATCTGATTCTGTAACCGAGAGATTTGTCAATCCCCCCATTGTAACTCCTGTAGGTTTCATAGAGTATTTTTTTGTATCAATTGAAGAATACGGAATTCTGTTGATAACCTTACCTTTATATGATACTGCTATTATACCGCTTTCATCCTCCAGTACTGCGCATGATGGGTTAAAACAAAAGCTTGAAGCCGGCAGGACCCCATCGGCACCTTCCTTGTCCAGAGATATGGAGAAATTATCATTGCCTGAGAGGCTGATAAAGTCAAAGCTGTGTGTCAGATGATTATACCCTCCGGCAAAAGATGCACCATTGAATTTACAGGCTGAAAGTTTTGTATATGAATTCAGCAATGGATAATCTATAACTACTGATATAGAGTCATAGTTGTCAAGAGTATAAACTTTTCCAGAGTCGGCAGAGTGACTACAAGAAAGAAGCAGCAGGCACGCCACAGGGAAGTATAAATATTTTCTTTTCATAAATGATATCGTTTTTTTTAAAATAGAATCGGTAACTGTCTATTTGTAATAGTATAAATCCATTTTTTCATTCGTAAAAATTAAGTCATTCATTACACAATCAACATTATAATCAAATCAATAATATGCTATTTGTAAAACAGGATTATCGTACATTTTAAACATTTTATATTTTTCATTTATTTCACTAGGGAAATTACCTTCAAGACTTTCAATATCAATACTGCCTATAGCTACACCAGAATCAACCCATGAAGGCCAAAATGAAGCGCCATTGTCTATATCATTGGCTATACCCTTCAAATCACGCCCTTTCGAAATAGTATAAAAAGACTTTGAATTAAGATTATATATGACACGATTATGTTCCTTATTATAAAAATAAGACATATAAACCCAATTTTCTATACGTCTTGCATTAAGTTCAAATAAATACTGAGAATCCAGATTCTTATTATATAATTCGGTATTTACAGCTATGTCCTTAGGTAATAAATGGTCTCCTTGCTCTATACAAAAATCCTTGTAAATATGATTGTTTTCAGATATTATATAGGTTGTATTATCAAAAGGAACTTTTATATAAGATTTTCCAATTGAATTATAAAATTCGGCCATGCGGAATAGATCTATCTTTATATCATCTTTTTTTTCAAATTTATTCAATGTGAATGTTTTTATATAATCTGAATTCTTATCGAAAAGAATCAGTCTATCAACATTATCATCAGACATATACCACGGCTGATAACCAATAAAGCAAGAGTCACTTTTGAATGTCACATCAACAATTTCATTAGGTATTTTAATACTACTTATATAATTACCAGACATACTATATTCCTTTATTTCATGTCTATAGATATCCAGCATATATACAACACCTTTTTTATCATCAATATCAAAATTAACGACACTCAGGTATTCTTTCGGCCCTTCACCTTTCTTTCCTATTAAATTCAAGAAGTTTCCATCTTTATCAAATCTAAACAAGCGTTGTAATCTGTCAAGCACGAAAATATCATCATCCGAAATTTTTACAGACAGTAATATATCTACAGGTAAATCTTTAGGTGTCTTTAAAGGGACATACTCTAATCGCTTAACAACAGAACTTAAAGTTATATCTTTGTTTTCTTTATCAGTCAGATAATCACACAACTTTATTGTGTTAGCAGGTTTAGAGTCCAACTTCTTTTTTATTTCTTCTATAACATCTACTTTTTGTTCAGGAGAAACATAACACCAATCGGTTACTCTTTTGTCTTTAATATAACAAACAACAGGATATATATTATTAATTCCTTTTTCTATAACTTCAAATCTGTTTTCTTTATCATATAGAATATTTTTACTCAAAGATGCCTGATTTCCTAACTTATGTTTTAATAGCTTCAACGTTTCTATTCTTGTAAAAATAAATAATACATCAGAATGTCCACTATACTCTTTGGCAAAATACTCACTATTCGATATGCATCCTTCACAACCTGCCCCAGGGATAATTACACAATATGAGTAATCAGTCTCAGCCTTTTCCAAGTAATTTTCCAATTCCCTTATTGCTGGCTCATCTTTCCGGGAAACACATCCAAATACAATGAGTAAAATAAACAACAAATAATATTTCATATTTCTATCCTTTTATATATTGAAATAATGTATAAACTGCAATATCCTCATTCTTATCTTTATTCAAAATATATAACCCATCAGGAGATACAAAATGCTGGTCTATTACATAAGAATCACCTATATATTGTTCGCCCAATTTATTGAAAGATTCATCAAATACCATTATAGACCAATTTTTTCTATTTTGAAGAAGCGGATCAGAATCTAAAGTCCAATCATCAAGTCCAATACCTACAAAACGATAATAAATATTTCTCCACTTATCATAGCAGATGGAGCCATAATGAGTATATTGTGCAAAGTAATAATATGATTCACTTTCCGAAAAATAATCACGACCTTTTTCAGTTAATGGTAAAGGTATTGTATCTGCATATATACTCCTTACCGAGACAAAACGTGACTTTCTATTAGAAGGATTCAAAAGTAGCATCTCTGGAGAAGCCTTGAATCCTACCAATATTTCATTGCCGTTATTCTCACTACACATATCCGGTACCCAGTAATTCAAAGTTCCCATATTGTTTTGTGCATACAGCTTTGGATAGGCTCCAATAAATCTACTAATTCCTTTATTAAAATCAACCTCCAGAATCGGAAAACGTTCCTCTCCTGCTTGCATTTCATTTGGATACTCTCCTAAACGAAAACATGAAAAATACCATTTACCATTCACAAAGGCTCCTCCATCCAATCTACATCTCGGATATTGTTCTATATGTCCTTTACTTACATTTACTGGAATACTCAAAGTGCTAGTATTTCCTTTATCCCACATATATATAGTTGACTTTTTTATTCCATTTGCTATTGCAAAAGCTGTATCAGAATTATAAGCAAAGAATTCACCTTTAGCTCCTTCAAAAACTTCCTCATAACTTTTCACCCCAGAATGATAATCATAAACTCTAATTATTTTTTGACTTTCATTTCCTTGCACAAGATATGATTTCCCATTGCTCTCATAATAGCGTATATGACCTGAAAGTGGATAATCCAACTCATCCATTAACAACTGTTTCACACCTTTAATTAAAAGTATAGAATCACTTTCAATATTCAATTTACTTTCCGAAGCTTTCTTTAACTGACAACTAAAAGTGACAAGGCTTAAAAAGAAAATTAAAATGTACCTCATAAAAATATAAATGATGCTATATAAAACATATTTACCGGATAGTCATGGACTTACAGATATAGAATCATAGTCTTCTAGAATATTTACTTTCCCAGAATCATCCGAATTACTACAGGGTATAAACAACTTGCACACCAATAAAAACAATAAATATATTTTTCATAAAACTAAAATATTACTTTTCAGATATGAATTTACATTTAACCAAAATAGGATTGGAAAACTCTGTCACGTTTTTACTTTTCAACCAAGTTTCCATCTTCTTTTGATTCGTGTCTTCATTCTTACACTCAACAAGTTGTTCAGCTGTCACAATAAAGTAAAAATAATCATTGTCCATACAGAAGTTCAAATTGGAAGCATCCAAAGAAAAAGGAACAGAGAAATTATAATTGTCATGGAAGGTTGTGAATGTTGTATTCTTTCCGTTCTCTTTTGTATGGAAAGTCATATAGAGCTTACCTTCTTTAATACATGCTACAGCAACAGTATTTGCATTTGCCGAAAATGCCGGAATCTCAAACACATATCCGTTTTTATTGGCCGTCTCTACAAATTCCATAATGTCACGGAAATTTCTGGCGTAAAAGTCTTTTGGTGCAAGGCCTTTCCCCATATCCAATACATAAGCCGCCTGCATTCCCTTACCAGGTCTGATTCGATAAATCGTATCAGATGGAGAATAATGATATAATATATCTTCGCCATCTGCAACCAGATTTTTCTCATCTTCTATAAAGAAATATTCTGCAAGATGTTTGTCAATCTTATCATACTCTTCTATCTTACCCTTATTAATATCAAGATGAATGACTTTTGAATCACTTGCATCAGACGTGAGATTGTTATTATAGAGCCAATAATTGTCTTTCCCAGCTTTGGTAAACATAAATGACATGAAAGGTATTGATACTGAACGCTTATGATTACCTTCCATATCATATACCACTATCTTTTTAGCGTTGTTATCCAACAGTTCAATCTCTCCTGTAGAAGAATCCACATTGGCATCAAATACTGAAGCATAACCGTCAGGGCCATTACCAAGTTTTGAAATTTTCAGTTTACCTTTACCTGTCTCTCCATCGAAGAGGAAAAAGGACTTGTCAGATATAAAATAAAAATCCTTCTCATCACTAACCTTTAAATGGCTTACTCTAGAGAACATATATGTATCACTTGTTTCAAGAGGTACATACATTATTGTATCAAAAAATTCAGAAGCCTTTAATGGTTTTGAACTTTCAAGATTGATTGAAATAAGATTGGCATTATCTGATAGAACTTTTTCTTGTTTGGGTGAACATGCAAATAATGTAGAGCAACATGCCAATGTAAATAAATAATGTTTCTTTTTCATATTGTGTTTTTTATAAAGATTTAAATCCTCATTGTTGATAATACGTCGTACTTTATTGATTGCACAAATCAACTAAAAAAAATAGTTATACAACTAATTTTTATAGTTAATGTTGTTTAATACCTAAAATATTTTTTTAGAGAATTCATTGTTTACGGAATGTCATATCAAATTAACGTTAAATCAATACATTTGAGGAAATTAAATTATAGATACACAATTATCACAAATCTAACTATGGAGGTATTGTCTGATTGATCATTATACTATATATAAATTATGCTATCTATTACAAAATTAAGGTAAAAAAATAATCTTGTCACCTTGCCGTTACTAACCAGCTCATGGGTGAACGCGGTCTTCTTCAGTGTCATTACCGTGACCTCGTTCACCTATGAGGGCAAAACCGTTTCCACTCCTTCCTTTCCGGAAGTATCATCTTTCTTCTCACCGCAGCATGCCAACATTTCGGCGGCAAGCAAGCAGCACATATACGTAGTGTGTTCTCATTTTATTGATATTATTGGTATTTCAAATTTAAACTATATAGTATCAGTTTTTAAGTTTAGCGAAAAGCACAATATTATTATCATTTTCATCAATATCTTCCAATAATGTCTGAATACGTAATTTTACTATATCTGATACTTCCTCGTCTTCCAAAGCTTTTTCCAACTCATCCTTCAAGGCAAGAGGCTCCATATTCGATACGTAATATCCATTAAAGAAATTCATCCTGCCTGGTATATTAAGGAAATCGTTCTTCAAGCGCACAAAGCTACCCTTCAATGTAGTTTTATCTACAATATAATATGCCGGGGCAGAACCTTGCCACATATTTTCGGCCACTTGTACTGGAAAAGAAGCATCTCCTATAAAATGATTGGGTAATTCATAATATATATGCCAAGGTATTTGACTCTGACTGTATCTTACAGTGAATTTAGGTTCAAGAATATTCTTTTCATAATTATAATGATATAGAGAATCTTGACGTGCCTCCGGGAAAATAGTAATAATCATTACATCATAATCTGAAGTACTTCTTGCAGCATCTACTTCGTTACTGTAATCTCTCGGAACGGAAAGATGGCGTGAAGGCACCGACTGTAATATATTTCCATGCATATCCTGTACCCAAACCACGTCATTGACAATGCTCTCAAAAGGCAAAGCTGTAACAGTTACTGTAGAATCGGCTGTATTGACCCAGAATTCTCCTTTCGGCACACGTGCTACAAGCGGAATGCTTGGCAGCGGGTTTCCATTAAGGTCAAATACAAGAATCCTGTCGGATTGCCAAGGAAGAATATAGATACGGTTATGCTTCTCGTCAAGCTGTTCTGCATAGGTATTCTTGTATTCATCAGGTCCTTGTCCGTAAGAACCTATTGTACATATAAACTTACCGTCACGTTTAAATAATTTATAAGGTACCTGTTTATTGTTACTCACCAATATATAGTTGTCGGAAACAGTAGTTCTCACCCATCCTCCAACCAAAGCCTCATCACTGTTATCCAGCCTTACAACATTCAAGTCTTCCGTGAGCATGCTCAATGGTATGTCTATTGTATCCTTGGATTTAGAGATGTCGCATACTATAAGCTCTCCCGTAGGAAGAGATACTTTTTCTGCTATGACAGGCATTTCATCAACACCTCCTTTAATTGAACTACTACATGAAGAAAACATACAGGCCAATACATAAAATAAAATCCCCTGTATCGATTTTACCAACAAAAAATGATGTGTTTCCATAATGAAAATTTTTGAATTATTTGTAGGCAAAATTAAGTTTAGACATCCAAAAGTGCAAAATTTCGATTGGACAATTTATTATGTAAACCCAGAGATAACAACCACATTATCAATAAATTATTTAAAGGCATTGATTATAACACGCTGGACATTGTATTATTATTTATGCCAAACAGACAATAAAAACACAAGAAACATATCAAGATTTTGAAAGATTCCGATTATCAATATTAGAAGTCTTTTAGATACATATCAAGACTTATATTTTCATCTTCAATATTAAACTTTTCAGTCTTAATCCTGAATTTTCTTTTAGATATGGCAGACTTACTTACACAATATATATCCGACAAATCCTGCATATTAACATTCAACTTCACAAGACAACAGAAAAGAATATCTTTCGTGGTCAATAAAGGATAAGCCTTCTCCAAACGAAGAGAAAAATTATCGAAAGAAGTATCTACTGTCTGTTTTATTTCATGCCATTCATCTTCTGTAATGATTATCTTTTTACCTTTTTCAATCACATCTTTGTCATTTGCCAAAGAAGGTAATTTTCTGTAGAACGATAAGCGTCGGAAAAGCGATTCACGCAAAAGCACAATTTCAGCTTCTTTCTTAAGAAGCTCATTATGATACTTTAAAATCTTAGCCTCCTTCTCCATTTTGTCCTGCTGTATTTTCATTCCTGTAACTATACGCTCACGCTTTACACGGAGATAATAATAGACATATATAATAATAAAAATGGCAATAACCAACAGCAGGACAAGCAATAGCAACCGCTGTTCCTGACGTTTTATACGTATCTGATAAAGTTCGTTCTCAAGTTGTGTCTGTTTGAATATATCAATGGAAAAACCTGATGAAATATTACTCTCTACATCTTTTTGCAACAATCTGCTTTTCTGCATACTATTATATGCTTCATCATTATATCCCATAGACAGAAAATAATTCATAAGCCTTTTTGAAGCAAGAGAAGCCAACAAAGGCAGATGACCTTGTTCTGTAATTCTATAAAAATAAACAGCAGAATCTTGCATACCGGCCTGTTCATACATGAGAGCCTTCAAATACGTATTCCTAGTAGATGTTTCTCTATTACCATCATCCAATAATTCATTTACTTTCAACGCATCACTCCACCTTCCATGTTCTTCCAACTTGGATAAATAATGCCTGTTTACATAGTTTATTCTTGAAAGAACATTTTCATTTCCTGTTATATATTTTTCAATGATATACGTATATATACTGTCCATTTCATTATGTTTTTTCTGCATTGAATATGCATCCATTGCCTGTAACATAACGCGTATATACAACAATGAATCGGAAAGGTTTTTTACACAATTCTCTCTTATCGCATTAATATTATTTATAACATAATGAGGATCATTTTTCTTTATCGCGATTTCATTTCTATAAAAGGTTAGAAGCAAGCTTATAGTATCTGCAAAAGCAGGAAAATTTTCAGTAATTCTATTAATAGTGTTCAATGTAGAGTCAGGCCAGTTTTTGTAAGAGAAACGGATAAGATCATGTATCATCAACTTTCTGATATACTGTGAATCGGATAGTAACACAGCTTCTTTCCTTGCCTCCGCCAACAAAGAATCCGAGCTTTTACCTGATGAATAGAAATTCATCACTTCTTTAAGATAACAATATCTGATTTTATCACGACCGAGGAAAAGTTGTGGATTTTCAATTTGAGACAGATATATATTTACGCTGTCCATATTATGTCCCCATAGTTTTTCTGCCTTGTCCAATAATGAAGTAGGATTATTAGAACAGGATATAAGCTGAATTGATAAAATACATATAGTTGAAACTATGTAAACAAATTTGAATACTGAATAATCTATCATCTGAAAATAATATATTTTATGTATGTACAAATTAAGAACAGAGCCACCTAACATTTTGTAAAATTACAATAAAAGCAGACAATTATCCCTTTTTCTGAATAATTTTGTGCGTTTCGTTAAACCTGTTCCCTTTTTTAGGAAGTAGAAAAACTTCAAGTTCTTTTCCAAAGAACTTCTGTACTTTGTAGGATAAAATAGTGAAAACATTTCTCTTACCAGACCAAAATTGATTGAGAAATACTTTTATTAATCTTCTTTATTTACTGTTTTTTTATATTTTTAATCCGATAAAAATGTCATGAAATTTAGATAATAATTCTTTTAGCGATATACTTTTTATTTATGATAACCATTTTTTTAGTATATTGCACATAAATTTTAATCTTCATACAAAACATTATTATGAACATGAAAAACATAATTATGAAAAGGTTAGCCTTGTACAGTAAACTCACATGCCGAATAACCTTATGTACATTCGCACTTCTGCCCATCTTAATGACCTCATGTAAAAACAATGACGGTGACAATGCCAAATGGATAGACAAATGCAGTGTCATTGCCAACCGGACGGTGGTGAATGGCGATACTGTGATAACGTGCGATATGTCTGCCGTGAAAGAATCCATACGCATACCGTTCAGCACGTTCTTTGATACGCTGGAGGTCATCAAGCTGGACAACAGCAATGAAGATGCATTGGTGAGTGAGTCTAACATGATAACCGTGACAAACAATTATCTGGGTATAAATGTTGCCTACTCCCCCTATAAACTGTTTACCCGCCAGGGAAAGTTTATATGTCGTGTAGGAAACATCGGACAGGGTCCGGGAGAATATAATCTGATTTATTCCAGCCAGATTGACGAAGCAAACAATCGTATTTACCTATTGCCATGGACTACAAAACAACTTCTTGTTTATGACTTGAAAGGAGACTTTGTAGAAAAAATACCGCTTCCTTATTTGGTACATAAAGGAGTGTTTCACGTTAACCATGACGAACATCAGGTGACTGTGACGCATCTTGCTTCTAAGGGTGATCCTGTTGTCTGGAAACAAGACATAAAGGGAAACATTCTGTCCGAAATTAAATCACCACACATGATAGCACCAAGCTATAGCAACGAAATCAACTTGTATAAAGGAGAAAATACTGCCTTGACATTTTCAATACACCATTATATGCCGACTGTGGATTCATTATATACTTACCGCACGGACAACAACAGACTTATCCCGCTATTTACAAGTGATTTTGGCAGCGAAATACTAAGTCATACCTTTAAAGATTGCGGTAATTACTATCTCACGGACATCTACGGTCCCAACACCGACCCGAAGACCATGCATCTGTACACCGGTATGGTAGTAAAGCGGATTATCGTTGATAAGCGGACCCTGCGAGGCGCGGATTATAAAATGGTCAACACTGAACTGGGTGGAATAGCTTTGGAAAGCAAGCGCTGGTTCATGAACGAATACGGATACACATTATGTTGGGATCCGGGCGACCTGCTGGACCTGATAGATGAACGGCTGTCTGACCCGAATATACCCGATGCAGACCGTAAGTTTCTGAATGCCTGGAAGTCTAAAATTTCGCCGGATGATAACGGCTATGTGATATTGGGAAAGAAAAAAGAATAAACACCTCGGCAAGTCTATCGCTAGTTATGCTAAACGTAACATACTGGTTCAGCAAAATAATAGCGACTACAACTATTAGGCTTATAGTGGCAGTCGCTATTGTTGTATTAAGGTTAAGACTTATAATTTTCCAGATGTTTACGGATATCGAATATTTCCAGATATTTGAATTTTCTATTCACTAATAAAAAATTAGCTATTTCAGTTTTGCTATTACAAGCACTGGATTATCATCATAATCCAACGATTTAAGACTTTCCTTTTCTTTAAAGTCTTTAATATCATCTATTACTTCAGCTGCTTCTTTCAAAGAAACCAAACAGTTAGAATCACTCCTACTTCCAATAAGCGGCTCAAATGTTAAACCATTTAGAATATCATCCTTAAAACCAGGTTGATTATCATCCAACGTATTATACTCTCTTTTTGTCGCCTTGTCATATACAAAATAATTCAAAGCATTCTTATAGGCATAAGTAATTATTATCAATTTATCACTTTCAAATATATCTCTGACACACAAAGATTTTGCATATTTCTGAATATCTTTATAATCCTCTTTACCATTATTATTTCCACCACCGATAATTTGGTAAGCAGGTGTCATATTTAGATGATTATCCAGTTGATAAACATACTCTGTAACAGCATTTTTATAGAAGTTTTTTCCCCCATATTGATAAAAGAAAGGAAAGTTAAATAAAATAGTATTATCTTTCTCTGATTTCACTGTAGTAGGTTGTTTATTAATTATTTTTCCTTTCTCATCTATCAGGAACAGTTCATCTATTTTTTTATTTCCTCCTATTCTATTATACATAAAATTATAACATATAAAATTATTTCCTTCCTTTGTCAAGGACCAACTTACTACTTTCATAGGAATCTTTTCTATAAACTTTCCATCATAACTATATTTATTAAATCGCTTTGCATTAGCATCAATAATATACACATACTCCTTATCCGCATAAAAAGAAATAGAATAAATATATTCTTCAGGTCCTTCTCCACGCGTACCTATAGTATTAAGGAATTTGCCATTACAATCAAAACGATAAAATTTCTGTGCCTTTTGGTCACAAACAATAATATCTTTTTCACCTACAAATACTTGTAATTCATTACTCAGCAAACATTCATCTGTTGTTTCTAAAGGAACATATTGCAATTTCTCTACAAAATTACTTAAAGGGAAAGAACTATTTTTATCTAGATTCCCAAGTAAATCAATTGAAAACTTCTGTGAAAAAGAAAATAAGGGAAACAAACCCAGGCAAATTATTAAAATAAAGCTTTTCATATGCATCTAATTTAAATTGTTTTCCAGGTAGAAATTTCATTGAACTTCAAATTGAAATGTTCATAATCTGCACAAAGACATTTCCTGTGAAATATGTCTCAGTATCCGCAAAGTTAAGAAATATTTTGAAAATCAAAATTTCCACACTATATTTTTACTGTAATGAAAGGAACAGAAAATATATAAACGTAAATGCTGTATTTATAATGCCAAAAGATATATAAATCATATTTTTTCTTTACAACTCAGAAATATAGAATTGACTTCAATTATTTGTTTTTGTGGACTTAATTCACGGAATTCTTCGCATAGCATTATGATTTTGTCAACTTTTTTTAGTTCAAGTCATTCAATTTTTATTTTACATAGTACTTTTTCAGGAAACAAATTGTATAAAAGAAAGCCAACTGATACATTACATTTTTATGTATGAATCTGTTGGCTTTCATGTTATTAAAAAAATCCTCTAAAAATATTTAATATAATTATTCTCCTAAATAATATGATGGAACCGGTGATTGAGGATATCCCATTGAACGATGACAAATGTAACTTCTATATATTGCATCCTGCATAAGAGTAATTCTTTTATCATTTGCAGAAATATTAGTAGTGTATATCCTTATTTCTCCTGGTAAAGATGTAATAACTTCTTCTCTCCAGTCACCATATAAATCGGCTATCATGATAATAGAACCTTCGATTCCTTGAGTTAATACTTTATCTTTCCATTTAATGATATTTGAAGCATTATTGCTTGTTGTTTGAAATGTTTCCCTTACTTTATCTGAATCCCACCATATCCAATTTCTACATCCTGGAATATTACCGTTTATCTGTAGATATTTTCCATTAGCGCTTAATAAATACCTATCAGTACTTCCTCCTTTTCTGTCTTCACTGGCAAAACACTCAAGTCCAGGTAAACTAGTATCAATATCAGTAACCATTCCATCACCTACATGGTAAGTATCTCTGTTTATATTCCAAATTTGTTTACCTGTTGCTGCATCTACAGTACATACACCTCGACCGTTTTTTTGCCAAGGTTCAAGACATAAAAAAACTTCCAACCCTGATCTTGTTGGATCAATGTCAGTAAGATATGCTTTATCTGAATGTCCCAGACCTGTAGACCATAACAAAGTACCATTATCATCAAGCATACAAGAACCAAGTAAAATCTCATCTTTTTGGTCATTATCTACATCTCCACATACAATATTATGAGCCCCCATACTTCTTATAATAGGATTTTCTTCATCACCATCCCATCTCCATTGTTTTGTCATTTTTCTCCCATCCCATTGCCACGCATCAACAACCATAAGTTTATAAGTTCCTCTACATGCCAATATTGACGGAGTTTTTCCATCTAGAAAAGCCATTGCTAATTGATTTCTATTTTGTCGTACCAAATTACCATAACGCTCATTACGCTCTGGCCAATTTACACGAGCTAACTCTTTACCAGTCATACCATCCCAAATACTCAAATATTCATCTCCGGAATCTACACGTCCCTCACTATTACGAACGGCATTTTTGGGGGCTGTTTTTATAGCAATCTCTGCCTTTCCATCACCATTGAAATCATAAGCAATATAAGGAGAATACCATATACCAGGTTCAATTCCTAAACCTAAATCTTTACTCCAAAGCCAAGTACCATCATGTAAATAAGCCTCTATTTGATAAGTTTTTCCATCTTTATTTCCAGAACTTCCAGGATCAACATTACTATCTGGAGTACGTATAATATAATCATAATATCCATCACCATTTAAATCGGCTACAGCTACTTTTCCGGCTTTCGTATTCTTTTTAAGTTTAATAGATTGATAGTTTCTCAATTTATCAGAATATACAGTTATTTTATTTCCTTGATGAATTTGATTATCTTCTCCAACAAGTCTCACATCGTATACAGCTGGTTCATTACTCAGATGTTGATCTATAAAATCACAAGTCTGTAATAATGGTTCTTCTGTCATACGTATAAACTTCCCTTTAGTTTTTTTATATACATGATAAGCTGAATGTGCTCCATCTGTTTCTAAGAATCTCCAACTTAAATAAACTCCATTACCGTCCACCGTTGGAGCAGCGACAAGACCTCGATTTAGTTTTTCTTTTACTCTTGTAGAAGCAAATCCTTCAACTGCAGGTTTCGCATAATGATTAGGAGATAAAACTTCATAATAATATGTACGTTCACGAAGATCTTGAGATTTAATAAAACTTACAACTGTAATATTACTTATCAGTAATACAACAAAAAACAGTCTTTTTATCATAACCTGTAATAAATATTAAATTATTTATATGTATAAGTTTCAACAAACACTTTACCTAGAATTCCAGAAGGAGCTTTTCCTGAAAATGGAGAAGGAATAGTTTCATAATGATTGGCAGCAGTATTATAAACTGTAAGTTCTATCAGATTATCACTACTTTTCACATAATCAGTTATATCAAATTCCCAATCAGGACAAACTCTTGAACCAACATATCTTCCGTTTACTGAGAGTTCTACAGAAGAAGAAACATTGGAAATACGTAAAATGATACGTTCATTTTTATTTATAGAATCTGCTAACTTGACCGTCTGTCGATAACGCAATCCACCAGAATAGTTTCTTAAACCATACATCTGTCCCCAGTCACCTGTACATATTAGTCCCTTACCTGTCTGCTGCACCAGTTCCGTATTAAAAGCTGCTCCAGCTTTGACTCCGAAAGGTAAATCAATACGTAAAAGGACATCTACCGGATGTTCGGAAGATTTGTCCAATACAACACTTGCTTTGCTTCCACTTTGCTGTACTTCCACCGGTTTACCAGAAACCCAAGCCTGCATTTTTCCATTGACATCGACAGAAAAACTCTCAAGTCCCGGAGCGGATTTAAAATAATACCAACCATATCTTTCATTTCCACCGTATGGGTCATAAGCCAATATAGAAGAATCTTTGTACCAAGATAGTGTTAAACGTTCAGCTACAGATGAATTACACCTTGTATCACGTATAAAGAAATAAGTAATAACAGGTCCATCATAACAAAGTACCAAACGATTTATTCCTTTGTTCAAATGAATAGTATTCTCACTTGAGGACAACTTATTTCCGTTTATAAAACAACGTGAAGGTTTAATTTTTCCGGAAACTATTTCAAAATATCCGTCATAAGGAGCATTCACCGTTGTGTATAAATAATAATTTCTACCTTCTGGTTCTTCCAAACGTGAAGAACCTGTAGACTCTCTCTTGAATGTTCCAAGACGAATAACTTCCGGATTCATTTTCATCTTTAAGCCATGATATCCCTGATGACCTGCATCATTTAGGACACCCCATTTACGTGATAGTACATAAGGCTTCCAGTTATTAGGAGCAGATTTTAAATTAGAAAGATATTCATCAGAGAAGAATTTATCGGTTGCACCACTACACAGGAACTCCTCTCCATAAGTGTAAGTAACTTCTTTCCATGAAGCTAGTTGATTTGGAAATTCTTTCCAATTTAGTAATAAGCTATCAGAAAGATTATAAAGATAATGACGAATTTCCGGACGTAACTTTTCAGGAGTACCAGGATAATGAAAATCGCCAAAACGGTTATCTAAAACCGGAACTATATCACATTCCCATTCTTCTTCTAATGCTACTGATTTACTAAGATATGATGTTTTCCAAACTGATGCATCACTAAAAGGAGTAAATACTATAATCTGGAATGAGGTGGTTCCTTGAGGCATACGGACAATTGTTCCATCTTTTGTTTCTTTCACATCATTAAGTTTATATTTCTTTCCTTCAAATACATCCCAAAATTCCACTTCTCCCTTGGATCGGAAGAAACATTCGACATTTTTACCAACATTATATATACCATAAATTTCTTTATCATCTATATGCCGATGGTTAATATAAGGTTTTACAACATCTCCTTTTGATAATAGTTTAAAATCTCGTACAAATTGTGTATCCAGTAAATGTAGCAAAGAGTCTGGAGTTGCATACGAAAAATATTTTTCTCCAGAAGTCATTGTCTTCAATAACCCTTCAATATATTTTTTATCCTTACCATAAATTTCAGTAGCTTCCGGCAGTTCTCCAATATTAATAACAATTCCTCCATTAGCTGCGAATTCACCTAACTTTCTCAATGACGAGTCTTTTATGGCTTGCATGGACGGTATGACAATAGCCTTATATCTTTCTCCAGAAATTTCAAGCATACCATCATTGATGTATGCTTTTTGTAAAGAACTATAGTCAATATAATCAAAATCTATTCCATTACCATAAAGTTTTTCACCTATCTTGAATGCGACTTCTGAAGATGTATTCCCATAACCTGCAACTTTGGGCTCTACAGGATAAAGTACCCCAACATCACATCTATGGTATCCTTGTGAAAAAAGATAACTGAGACGCTCTACTGCTTCAAGTGACTTATCCATTGTTTTCCAATAAGGCATTCTGAAATGATTACATGGAGGAGCCCATTCCCACATAGACCCAGGTGTTGCATAATACAACCCATGAAGACTAAGAAGATTATATCCCATTGCAAAATTAGAAAATATTGCATCCATAAGTCCTTCAGAAGTAGTTCCCCAACCACTTGAATAAAAACCTTCTAACCATACACGAGGACGTTCATACATGTGTGATATAGAAGCTGCAACTTTAGCTTTAATAATATCTTTTCCTAAACGAGGCTGATCTGAACCTGGACCCTGATTCCAACGTTGAGTTCGAAAATAATCTCCAAATTCTTCAACTTTACGTCCTCTACCACCATGATCGCATCCATAAATTAGATTGCGGTCAGCATGCCAACGATATACAGGAATAAAAAAGTTTTCTTCTGATAATGCTGTAAAAACATCATTATAATCCAAACGAATCTTAACTGTCTTAATTCCAATATCCATAATCAAAGCAGCTAGATATGGTCTGATATCATACCCCTTACGTTTTTGAAACTCTGAAGCAAAACGCTCATCCCAAGTAAATCCTTTAAGATTAAAGTTCAGTTCATCCGAAAAAAAGAAATTTAAATTTCCTTCTGACTCTTTAGGAAATTTATCCTCAAAACGCTGAAAAAAACATCTTACGTATTCTTTTCCGGATAATGGATGCATAGGATTATAAGTACGATCATTCTTTTGAAAGTAAGTGGCTACAACCATCCAATGTTTATGCTTACTATTCCACATTAGATGATTTCCTGACACCTTGTCTGTTAAATCCACCATCTTACCAGAATTCTGTAAATCAAAAGCAACAACAGAAATAATATTATCCTTAATATCCATTCTCAAATGCCCATCTGTAATCTCTACCCTATCAAAAAACAACTGGGAAGCAATAATATCAGGATGCAAGCTACGTACTTCATCCAAAGCATAACCCTGCCCCAAGCCCAAAGTATAGTCACTGACTGATACTGTCATATTACGCTTAGCAGCCTCTTTCATAAACCAACCAAACAGGTCCCACCACTCATCAGAAAATTGTGCTGGCTGAGATTTCAAACTACTACCCCAAAAATATCCTTTACGATCGTCTGTATGTGAATAATTAATCTGCAAACTGGTTATTTTCTTTTTGGCCAGTTCATCGAGTTGCCAGGTCAAACGTTCACGAGTTAATGTATCAGCTTGCCACCAATAAAAAGGGACCTCACCATATCCTTCCGGTGGAGTTTGAAAAGAACCAAATAAATCCTTTATATTTTCTCTTAATGGATAGCCCTTTTGAGCATATCCATTAAAAGAGATCAATAATGCAAAAACTAAAAATATTTTTTTCATAATAAATTAAATGATTATTTTTATTAATACAATAATAATACAGAACCTTCAAGTCCGGCATTTTGTAAGCCGGATATTTGTGATTTAAAAAGTTCCGGATTTTTCATGATATCAAGATTATATTCCCCATTTAAAACCCCTACAAGACTATTATTCCAGGAATTAGTTACTTCAAGTCTGATTTCATTCTCACCATACTTTATATAATCAGTAACATCAAGTCGCCATGGAGCCCCCCATATAGATCCAACTCTTTTCTCATTTATATAAACTTCTGTAAAACATCTATTAGGTAGAATTTCGATATATTTTGTTTTTTGACTTCCATTCCACTCAAAACGGTTTGTATAAATTGCTGTACCTGAATAATAACAAATCTCCGGATTCTTATTTTTTGTCCAAGATTCTAACTTACTTACATTAAAGTTTCTTTTTACACCATTTGGTAAACTATACTCCACATTCCACGTACCTCCAATTTCGCGTTTATAATTACAAATAGGAAGTTTTGGAAGTTCTTCATATTCATCTGAAAATATTATAAAACAAGATTCTTGAGAACTGAGATTCAGTTTCACATTACCTTTATCATTATCTAACTCATATCTTTTTCCTGTAACAGCATCCCACAATTGAGCTTTAGAATATTTTGTTCGAAATCGATAATTATCAGAAATTTCATTTTCATGATGATTATGCAAGAAATAAATATCACAATCATTAGTCTCCCGATGTGCAAAATGTATCTGTTTACCTTTTACATCTGGAGATATTCCAGCCTTACAAAGCGCCTCATTTAATGTCATATCTGAAAAAATCATTCCTTTTCCATAAGGCTTACCTGACCATAAGGTATCTACCAATAAATTGTACTCTACATCTTTACTTAAATCATTTTTACAAGGTGATTTTTTAGGACGGTTTCCATAGACCTTGGCACCTTCTTTTACCATTGAAGCTATTTTACGAAGAGCTTCCAATGATATTTCCCCTGAACGAGGTAATATCATCATAGAATATGATTGCCCAGAAGGCAGACTGATACCATTAACATCAGCAGACATTCTGTTTAAAAGAGCATCTTCAGTAAAAGCATCAAAATCATACCCAGAAGGTATCTTTGGTAATCTATGAGTCAGTATTCTGGTAGGTGCATTATTTCCTAAAAAAACACATAAGTCAATAACCGGACGTCCTTGTCTCATAACATAACTAATCCTTGCTTGATAGTCCCAAAAATCGCGGCTTTTATTCCACCATGTATTATTTCTTGTATAGGTAGAATAAACTCTTCCTCCTGCGTATCCTGGAGCACAACTATCAGGTTGATGCGCAGAAGCACAACCAACAAATTCATTAATACCAAATGAATAGGCTACATCTGCAATACTTTTCATATCACAAGGCATTGTATTGATCTTTCCATCAGTGAAAGCCTCAGCAGAAGCGATTGGCTTGTCGTAAAGATGTGCAGCAGAAGAAGATTCTTTTATATCATAGTTTCCATCTGGATGTATCAACCAAAACTCTCCTTGAGGTTTCTGAACCTTACCTTTAGCAACAATAGGTATTGCTACTATACACTGTGCATTTCCTGTTGCCTGTGCAGTAAATGTAAGCTTTTCCTTTCGACATAAAGTATCAAAAGTTCCGTAATACCGCTCCGCTATCAAATCTGCAATAGTTAATCGAACATCATACAAAATACTTTCTGAACTTCTTACATTCTCAACTATATAACCTGCCATGACAGGTAAATATGGCGTTAAGTCATACCCACGCCTTTCCTTAAATGCCTCTAAAAAATCATCTGTCCAATTTTGTGACCCTGCTTCGTGACTATCCATTACCATTCCTTGAACATTATTAATATGATGATTGCTTAATGAATCAAGTATCTGCCTAAAATAGTTATCGAATTGTAATTCTGCTGCAGCTACCGACATTTTATCGCATTCTAATCCCATTAGATTCTCTCTTCCATGCTTTAAATTTCCACCAGTTGGGACCATACAGAATCTTAATATTTTCCAATTTCCTTTTGGAACCTTCCACCTAAGCCGACCGTTTTTTCCTACAAATTTTGTTATATCCAAAACTTTATCAACTCTTATTGATTCAGAATT
The DNA here is from genome assembly GCF_937912035.1 of uncultured Bacteroides sp. Lineage (GTDB taxonomy): Bacteria > Bacteroidota > Bacteroidia > Bacteroidales > Bacteroidaceae > Phocaeicola. Next base: position 40,320 of record NZ_CALDPF010000039.1, on the reverse strand, counting down.
AGTGTATTGAGGAGATTCCATTGAATGTTCTATATAGTCTGAAATATATGCAGCTTTATATTCATATTCATTAATTCTAGAATCTGAGCCAAGAACCATATTACCTATTCTTAAAGGTAAACCTTGAACCGCTCCATCCCAGCCAGATAATTTTATCCGATAGAATCTTGCTCTAACAGGCAAAAATGAAATTGTTTTCCGATTATAAGATTCGTGAGCTCTATAAAGTGGTTTCAAATCACAAACCTTATAAAAAACTTCTCCGTCTTCACTTGCTTGTAATTCGCCTATAGGAGGTAATATACGATATCCAGTTCCTATAAAATTTTCCTGAGGTTCTGCAGGTACATTGGTTGCACTGGTAGTAGCCTTTCCAGAACTACCTATCGAATAACTTATACTTCGCAATGTCACAGGCTTTCTATAATCTATATTTATCAATAACGGGGTTGAAGAAGCGGATAAGTTAACTAATTTTGTTCCACACAAAATATCCTTTACTTCAACCTCTTCTCTGTTAGAAGTTATCAATCCCGTATTCCTATCATCAAAAGTAGGAATAGCAAGAATTCTTACATCTTTATAATAATTATACCTATTTTGAGGATTAATCAATACTGTATCAATATACCGACCTCCATTTATAAATGTTTCCAAGCAATCCAGACGTTTCATTGCATACTTAGGAGTAATCCAAGGTCCTCCAGCAACAAAACCATTAGAAACATGGAATTCCAAGCTTAATCCCAATTTTTTTGTGGTCCTGGCAATAGTATACAAATTTTGCCACCACTCACGACTCATCGCTTTTTCAGTACCTGGTTGCGATTCACCATGAACCTGGTCATAGAAAACGACTCCACCAAGACCTACCTTCTTAAATGATTCAAGGTCTTTTACTAATCCTTCATGAGAAAAAGGAATCTTTCCATGAAACCACCACATTTTAGTCCGTGCAGAATCCTGTATATGCAAGAAACCGTATTTTACCTGTTCCAAAGTTCCTCCCGGGAAACATTTTCTTTGAGAATAACTCAAAAAACAATTACCCAATAATAATAAAAAGACGATTATTTTCTTCATAATAATTAACTTACAGAATACTAATTCTTACTTTTATTATATACTCAGAAAATACTAATAATCACACTAATAAGATTCCTAAATATAAATTTATAGTTGCAAATTATTCACATCTCACCAATGTAGCTGACATCAATCCGATGACAACTTCATTAGCAATAGTTCTTAGAGTTAGTTTATCCAATTCTTTTTTATTATCAAGCGGCAAATCAAGAATTGTTGCCATTCCTCCATCTATATAAATCGGATTATTCGACATACGTTTTCCCAAATTTCCGGCATGATACGTACTAACTTCACCGGTTTTCAGACGCACTCTGTAAGGACGTGGTTCATTACTGTAGAATGCCGCACCATCTATAAAAATGTCCTGGTCAAGAGGTAACAGATTCTCAGGAAGGACTAGATTAAGTACATCTTTTGTTCCATCCTTATACTGAACACTAATCGTACCATTCAGAATATGTGACTGCATGTGATAAGTTGAAGCAGCAACCATTAAATATACTTTTGAAGCATTTCCACTTAAAGGAACTGAAATAGAATCAGGATAATTATCCCACAAAGTTGTAAACGCTATATTATTACTTCCTGACAATTTAGGAGTTCTAAAAGGTACACCTTGAGGTGTTGTGTAAACTCCTTCTTTTACATGAGCACGCAGTCCTGAATCATCTATTAATGAAAGATCATTCGGATGACACCATTGTCCCATACCCTGCGTAGGTACGCATAATGTGGTATAAGGCCAACGTGGAGACAAATACTTATCGTACTCAAAGATATTATTTACCTCATCATTGAATAATGTATCCATATTTATAGTTTCATAAAGAAGTCTTTCTTGATTATGAATATTCCAGTTTATTGCTTTCAAAATATATTCTTTATCTTGTGTTTTCACTACAATACGATTCATACCCATAGAGGCAACAGGTGCCATATAAGTAAACTTCTGACTACTTCCCGCAGGTATATCTACATTAGTCACGATACTATTTCCATTAACCTGTAATTTTCCAACAATATTACTATCTGTATTATTAACCAATGTAAAATTCAAAGAAGAATCATCTTGATTATTCAGTATTTCCAAAGGTTTCAATATATGCATATTCAAAGGGAGCCACCAGTTAAAACCTTCTTTTTCACACTTAACAAAAAGTGTACGATATCCTTCCTCTCCTCCAACTACTCCATTCAATAAACCGCCTGTCAAAGAAGAATCTGTCAAAATATGTTGAGGGTCAAACACATCAACAGCATCATCAATCTTAACTTCAAATCTGTCTCCATAAGCCTTCTCAACAGAAATCTCACGTGGTATGTCACGAACTCCTTTCCAAACTATCTCAATATTATAATCATCAGATTTCCCTGCTTCTATAAATATACGAGGTACTTCAATACTATTATCTACTACACGGTAATCTGTTTTTTTACCATTTACTAAAATATAGTCTATCTGTTTACCATATACTTCTAATTCCAGAACCAAATTACCTTGTTTCTTCAAAGAAGGAACAAAACGATAATTATCTTTATTACCTTCACGTCTAAATTCATATTTCATATTAAGTGTCTCAAGAGATGCATATTTCCAATCTTTAGGAAATCCAGGACGTATTAAAATACGATCATTCATCAAATCGGGAAGTATACCAAACATTCCTTGAACCACAGTTCTTACACCTACAGCTACAGGATCTGCAAAATCACGATACATTTCTCCACGAGCAGCATCATAATATGATATCTGAGTGATATTTCCTGGTCCAGAGCCAAAATACATTGCATCCAAGATTGCCCCTTTGAACATCTTAAATGCTTCTTCAGATCTACCTGATTGCCAAAATGAATAGGCTGTATGTACTATTTCACCAAAAGCAACGTTATTAATAGACCACATATATGGTTGCCAGTTGGTTGTACTTATTACATAATTATCTGTTTCATCGAAACCGGTTGCTACAACAGGAATATGTGGTATATAGTTATCTACATAACGTGTAGCCTGGTAAGCCTTAAAAGCATCGTGTATATCAGAATCAATCGAATGATATACCGTCCATACTGCTGCATTTTCGTGTAGCAACCTATTCCCCATATTATCCTTAAATTCTGCCCACCAACCTTTTTGTGGTATCCATAATGTTTGGTTTATAGCATTTAGAATTCCTTCTGCTTCATTTTTATATGGTGTAGCATCCTCTCCTATTTTTTGGGCTATCTCTGCAGCCATTTTATTAGCCCGATAATTGTAGGCTGATGAATGGGTTACAGCACCACCATTATACTGCAAAGCATCTGACGCCCAAATACAACAATAAGCATCATAGAGATAATCATTATCAGGATCGAATGTCTGTTTTTCCCAAGCTAAATGTCGTTTAATTACTGGGAAAACCTTACGTGCATAGTCCATATCTCCAGTCCAATTAAGATGCCATAAAAGTTCATCTATATAAACTAGGTTCATATCATAATGATGCATAACATCTGTACGATTTGGATTACGGCATATATAACCATTACTATACATCGGAGTTCCCCACTTTTTCAGAGAACGTGCACCATGTAGTTCACTATCCTGCATATGTGGTAGAGTAGTTGGAACATTAGTTACCTGAGCTGCTGCATAGCCATCAAAATGCGTACGGGCACGTTTGTGCATACCTATCAAATCTCCTAAGTAAGCGGCTCGCCATCCTGTCAACGGCATACGCCAACCAATTGCACCATGAAGATAACCAGGAGACTCCCATACCGCATCTTCTGCTCCGGCAAAAATTCCACCTAGTGTGTTAATATATGGATCAGGAGTATTGATTTTCATTCTTCCTGCTATTTTTTTTCGAAAATCTTGTGCTGATTTAAAATCTTCATCCAAAATCTTTTCCTTTTTACAACTCTTTGGATTAATCCATTTCATATAGCGATTATTTTCATCAATAGGGAAAATAGCTATTAGAACTGGAGTATCTCCAGCCTTTGAATTTACTAAAGTATCCAGTTGATCGATATATTTCGCATTTGCAATCCGAAAGACAACATCTTCGGGGAATATACCTGTTATTTGTTCAGATTCCTGTGCTATCTGTTTCTCTATTTTAAGATCTTTCAAAGCTTCTTTATTTTCATAAGCTTCATCTTGCGAAACTATTTTACTGCCTTTACCATAATAGTTAGTAACACGATTATTCTCTATTACAAAATTGTTTCCTAAACAATTCTCAGGCTTTATATAGAAACAATCTTTCCGATCGGCTCCTAAATCACCTTCACGTGAAAATCGCTTATTACTGGCACCTCCATAAACTGCTACCAACTGTAACCCCTGAGGTAAGTTATTACCTCTAATAGCAGAAATCATACCGTCAGCATCACTAAGAGCTAACATATCAATCTTCAATTCACCATCTTTAAGGTATCTTTTATCTTTAAGTATATAACTACGCTCACCTGATCTAAACCTAGATTCTATATTCTGAAGATCTTTGAGCCATAACAATGTGTCTGGTGTTTGGAGAGCCATGTATATACTACCCCCAAGCCGTGGCATATAAAGTCCTATTTCCGGATAGTCACTGGTTTCGAATCGAAATCCTGTGTTTGTACCATAAATTGCACGAGTAAACCGACGGTCACCATTCTTTCCCACAAAATATTCCCCATCTGGAGTGTAACGTAAAGTACGTTCTTGGTTATGCCAAAAAGGTAATTGTTCTGTCTGCTTGTCTGTTGAACACGAGGCTAAAGTCATTAAACTTATTAGTACCGTTACATAATTGTGCTTAAAGATAAAACGTTTCATAAATTAGATAATGTATTAAAAATAGACTTATTATGTTCTAAATGTATATCACAAAAATACATATTCATTTTCTTTCCCAATGTTTTGAATAAGTAGGGATTTGTACATTTAAGTAGAAAATTATGCACATGTGTACAATTATCCATTATTTGAACAAAAAAACATATTAAAAAGCTACTGAAAAAATTAAATTTGTGCACATTTAAATTTACTATGTATAGTTGGTATATTTTTATACGTACACAAACTGGTCCAATTATATTTCTTATAATAATATATTTAATGAAACGATTTTAGAACCATATAATCATGAAACATTATTTTTTACATGTTCTCTGATTAATTAAATGACATAGACTAAATCGCCAACAAATTACTTGTATATGTTCAAAAATTTTGCGAATATTGCATCAATGTTATCATATAAAATCTATCAACAAAAGTTTAGTTAAATATAATTCACTAAATATCAATAAAATGTATAATTCCATACATAAATCTTTTAATTAATATAATTCTACCAACTGATTATATATAAATTAATAGAATAGTATTAGGGGATCTAGGAGTAATTTTTCATTTACAAACTAGGAGTAAAATTAAAAATAACATCTAGTATGAAGAAGTTATTATGTTTTGTCACTATAATATTAGGAGTAATATTTAATATACAAGCTACGCTTGACATAAGTTCTACATTTTTGTCAACAAAAGATGGATTACCTAGTAATCATGTGCGCTATATCTTTCAGGACAATAAGGGTTTTATCTGGTTTGGGACCCAAAATGGTTTAGCGCGATATGATGGCTACTCGTTTGTTTCAGTAACATCAAAAAATAAGCCCTTTTTGGCAGGAAAGCGTATTGAGCGTATTGAAGAAGACAAACAAAAGTGCTTATGGTTATTTATTTCTCCGGGATATATAGCTTGTTATGATGTTAAAAAGGAGGAGTTTATTGACTTTATAGGAAATGGAAATTTTATGTATAAATTCAGATTTCGCATGGAAACCTCAAATGGAGATACTTGGCTTTGGAATCGTGATGGTGGATGTTGTAGAATTACAATAAAAAATGGGGATTATGTTTCAGAATTTTATAATACAAACAATAAAAAATTATCTTCAGATGAGATTATGCAGATTCGCGAAGACAAACTGCACAATATCTGGATTTGCACAAAAAATGGAATAACCAGAGTTTGTAATACAAATGTTGAACATCTTGGATATGGACACCCTTTTAGTGATATTTTATCATATGAAAATAAAATCTTTTTAATAACACCTAATGCAGAAATTTACAAGATAACAGAAAAAAACAATTTAAAAATAATTTGTAAAAATCCTTATTCAAAAAAAAACGTAAACCTGACAACGACTTTTAGTTGGAAACAAAATTGGGCAATAATAACATCTTCAGGAGGATACCTTTTTAATCTTGAAAGTGAAGACTTTTCTAAACCTGAAAGCATAAATTTTCCAGACGGAAGAATCGCTACAAAAGAAAATGGATATATTTGGTTATACGATAGAAAAGGAGTAATTCGTTATATAAATACAAATAATGGAGATTTCGCTGATATTAACATACCATATATGAAATGGGGCAAGAATCCTTGGTGCAGGGTTGTAGTTGATTCACATGGTCTTGTTTGGATAGCAACATTTGGGGACGGGCTATACATTTATAATCGTTCATCAAAAAAACTAAAACATATAAATTATCGTATTGGTCATAAAAACTATATTAGTTCTAACACACTAGAATTCATCACTAAAGATAATTCTGGTGCGATTTGGATAGCTACAGAACAAGCTGGGTTATCATGTCTTCGTGTGATGCAATATGATATTGACTTTATTTATCCTGCAAATGACGAAGTTACTAATAAAAATAATTCTATAAGATTGATATATCAGGTATCCGATAGAAATGAGATTTGGGTAGGAAATCGTAGCCAAAAGTTATTCCGTTTTAATAATCAAATGAACAAAGTCATTGAAACAAATAGTTTTCCAACGAGTATTTATGCAGTTCAAGAGATTAATAAAAAGGAGATTTTGTTAGGAACAAGTGATTATGGAATAATAAAAAGGAGTATAGATAAAATTAACAAAACTATTTTACCTTTCAATTCAGAAAAGCGAGTATTCAGTTTTTGTCGCGATTATAAAAATCGTATTTGGGTTGCTGTCTTTGGTGAAGGTTTAGCGTTAATTCCTTCAAACGGTGCTACTGATTCTTTAAAGTTATTTCTAAAAGATAATTTACAACAAAAATACGTACGACATATAGCAACAGATTCTTATGATAGAATTTGGGTTGGAACAGATAATGGTCTCTATATTTTTCATCCTGACTCATTGATTAAAAACTCACAAAACATCTACCAATATAATTCAAACAATGGATTATTAACAGCTGATATAGTAAAATACATATATAAAGACAGTAAACAACGTATGTGGGTAGGTACATTTGGAGGTGGTGTAAACTTATGTACTTCATTTAATGATATAAAAAACTTAAAATTTAAGCAATACACAACTCAACATGGCTTAGTAAATAACGTAGTACAGTCAATTATTGAGGACAAGAAAGGTAATATATGGATTTCAACAGAATATGGACTTTCTAGATTTATTGTTGAGAACGAACATTTTGACAATTTCTTTTTTTCTTCGGTAATGTCAGAAAATGTCTATGGCGAAGGATCATCCATATTATTATCAGACGGTCGTTTGGTTTTTGGTACAGAACATGGACTACAGGTGTTTTATCCAGACAGTATAAACTCTACAGGTGTAATTCCTAATGTAGAACTAACAACACTTAAAGTTAATGGAAACACTGTGTATCCAAATTCTACAAATTCTCTATTATCATATTCTGTTTCCTATACCGATCAGATAAAATTGGAATCCAATCAAAATTCATTAAGTATAACTTTCTCAGCATTTGATTACGGTGCTACTGTTCCTACAAAATATTCATATAAACTTGAAGGTTATGACCAGTACTGGAGTATACCTTCAATATCCAACATTGCTAATTATCAAAAGTTACCTCCAGGAAAATATCGCTTATGGATAAAAGCTTGCAATGATAAAGGACAATGGATAAATGGAAAAATGATATTGAATATAATCATCAATCCACCTATCTGGCTTTCTAGATTAGCTTTTATCTGCTATTTTATAATAGCTATTGTCATTTTTATTCTTTCGTTTCTACTTATAAAACGTTTCAATACTTTACGTAATCAGATTATTATAGAAAAACGAATGACTGATTATAAAATTAAGTTTTTTACAAACATTTCTCATGAGTTTCGTTCTCCATTAACTTTGATAAAAGGTTCTTTGGATAGAATGGAAAATATTGGTATTACCAATGAGTATGAATATCCATTCCGTGTGATGAAAAAAAGTATTTTCAGAATGATGAGACTTATTGAACAACTTATGGAATTTCAGAAAGTACAATTAAATAAACAATTATTACATCTTAGAAAAACAGATATAAATTCTTTTATCAGTCATATATACGAATATTATATAGAAGCTGCTAATGATAAACATATCAGTTATCACTTACAATTTGGTGATTTGGAACAATACGTATATATAGACCAAGATAAAATTGATAAAATCCTTCATAATTTATTATCTAATGCACTGAAATATACTCCAGATTATGGTTGCGTGGATTTCAATGTTACAGAAAATAGAGAAACAAAAGAAATTATTATGACTGTTTCAGATACAGGTATTGGGATTCCTGCTAATAGACAACATGAACTTTTTTCCCGCTTTTCACAAAGTAATGTTTCTACTGATAGCATAGGAATAGGACTACATCTCAGTTTAGAGTTAGCCAAAAGACATGGAGGAAACATTTCTTTCAGTGAACGTAATGGCGGAGGTTCCATCTTTACATTAACTATTCCAATTGATATAAAAAAATACAATGAAACAGACTTTATTAAAGAAAAAGATTTGGAAAAACACATAGGACAATTAGTCGTTCAATCATCCAATGAAAGTAGTTCTTTTGTTGAATTGGAAAATAAAATTCTTACGAAAAAAACAAAATCTCGAATTCTAGTAATAGAAGACGATACAGATGTTAGAAAATATTTGGTGCATGAACTTACCAGATGGTTTGATGTACAAAGTGTTTCAGATGGTACTTCAGGATTAAAAGCTGCACGCACCTTTGAAGGAGATTTAATTATTTGTGATATTATGATGCCAGGACTAAATGGTCTAGAGTTAACATCTCGTTTAAAGAAAGATATATACACTTGCCATATTCCTATAATTTTACTTACAGCCATGAGTTCCGAGAATGATCATCTAAAAGGAATACAAAGTGGTGCCGATGCATACATTACCAAACCTTTTAGCTTAAAATTGCTCTTAGCACAAATTATACAAATATTAGAAAGGCAAGAAATTCTCAGAAAAAGTCTAAATGTAAATCCGTCTTGTATTGAGAACTTAGAATCTTTAGATGAGCTAGACAGTGCCTTCGTTAAACAATTGGAAGAAATCATTTCTTCATCAATATCTGATCCTACTTTTTCTGTAGACAGTTTTGCTGAACGTTTAGGAATAGGACGTACATTATTTTATCGTAAAGTAAAGGGAATTATGGGTATTACACCTAATGATTATATACGAAAATATCGTATGAACAAGGCTATGGAGTTATTAAATGAAAGGAAATATAATGTTAGCCAAGTTGCATATATGGTTGGAATGAACGATCCTCATTATTTTGGAAAATGCTTTAAAGAACATTTTGGTATAAGTCCATCGATATATTTACGTCGGAAATTTAACAACGAAATTGATTCTTTAATTGATGATTAGCCAACATAAAACTTAATTCAGATTAAATTTTATCACAACATAAATATTAACCATACCAGATATTACCTCTTTAAAGGAGTTTTTTTATTTTTGTAGCAATAAAATAATTAAAACAGCAGACGATATGAAAACTTTCAGTTCACAAATGTCGGAAAAGGCAAAGGGTTGTGTATGGATGTCTATGATGTATTCTGTAACAGCGATAGTATTATGTATTGTTCTGGTACTATTGTCAGAAAAAAACGTTGACAATCTCATTCCATTCATATCATGTTTCATTTTCATGGCTCTGTCGTCATGCATTCGAATATATCACATAGAATATAGCATAGCCGATGAATATCTCAGTATCAGAGATTTCAAATACAGATCCATCAATATATTAGACATAAAGGAAATAATAGCTCTGAAAGAGAAAAAAAGATTCACTCTGAACATTCCATATGATACTGTTATAATTGAGAAAAGCGGAAAGAAAACATATATATCTCCGGAGAACAGGAATATGATGCTTGAAATCATAAAAGGAATTAATCCGGAAATCACTTTTTCTTCTTCCCGCCCATGACATTATATCTGTAGATAAAATGCGCCATAACGTAACTGTTCACTCCATTGTACTCTGTTATGGAGCGTACATTGGAATTCAAGCTTCTTGAAATATTACTTTTTTGGGCAAGCATATCGTATGCTTCGATACTGAATATAGCCCTGCCTTTATAAAAGGATTTTGATAACCTGGCATTCCACAACAGTTCATCTCGATTAAAATAGTCATCATCATATCCTCTACGGCATTGATTCACAATTCCTGACATAACACTGATACTCCACGGCAAATTAAATGTAGCAGATAAACCGTATGAATAGGTATATGGTTCTTGATTTTTCTCTGGATAAATCTTATTCTTTTCAAATGTATAACCAATAGATGAATTTGCAGACAGTTCCATAAGATCATTTCTGAACACACCACTCAAATGCCCTGTAATACCCGTTTCAGATAAAGTATTCTTCATTGTTGATTTGGATGAACTTTCATAAATGTATCCCACACTATTCCTGTATCTGAAAGACGTATTGGCATGGATAGTGAACTTTTTATTTTTCAGTGCGGTATTAAATCCAGCTGACAGATTTCCATTCCAATTACCATTTATATTCTTTGGCATAGTGATACGACCTCCAGTCTCTTCATTATACATCGTGCTGTTACTGATACTGTTTTGGATAATTGAAGCATTAGCATTTATAATGACAGAACGCTGATGATCATTATTATAAGTATTCATCCCAAGACGTATGTTATGTGAAAATGAAGGTAATAGTCCGGGATTACCCACACGTATATTCAGAGGATTGGAATTATCCTCTATAGGAAGCATAGACTCCATATCTGGCTGGGAGCTCTTGCCGTAATACTTGAACTGTAACTGACTCACTTTCGAGAAACGATACTTAAAGTCTATTTTTGGAGCAAAATTAAACACCTGTCTTGTAGTATCCATATAAGCTTCACCAAGACGATATGACAAGACAGATTTTTGCGGCTGCATGGTTATACCGACACTTAACTTATACTTTTTCTTGGTAACACGTACAGTCATCGAAACATCATGATTAAAATACTTATAATCAGCATCTTTACCAAGGCTGTCTATCATATATGACTCATATCCTTGTGGTAGTTCTTGTTCTAATGACCAATCATCATAGTCAATAAAATCATACGTTGATTTTCCACTAAAACTGTTTTTATATAGAAACTGATAACTGAACTGCAGGAATACTGACTGTACTACAGGTTCACTGTAAGTGATCTGCGCACTATAGTTTCTGCTCTCTGTTTCGGTTGATATATACTGACGACGATATGCCACAGAATCTCTTCCATAAATATCTTTAAGACGATAATAAGTAGTTTCCGAATCTCGGAACCTGCTATTGTCTGAATCGCTTATTCCAGCACCAAACCTCAAACCTATATTTCGTCCGTTATTTCCAATTTTCCTGTTAAACATAAGAGAAGCACTACCATTAAGTCTTTTATTCATTGAAGAATTGTCAACAGTTGACGCATTTATTCGTATTTCTCTTAAAGTCTGTTCCAATTCCTCATCATCACCAGGAAGAATATGATCAGAAGGGTTATCTACTAATGTTTCTAGATTTTTATTGAAGCTTCCTGATATATTATTCTGGTCATTACTATCCGATGAATATGAAAACGATGGTCTGAAAAGTATAGTAGTAAACTTATTTGGTTTCCATTCCAGTCTCCAATCGGTCTTGATATTACCCGAAGTACTCTTATTAATATTTTTGGAATTGGAGAAAGTACTTTTTGATGAATAAAACCTTTCTGTAGAGTTAATTCCACGCACATCCTTATCGTTTCCTCTCCACTGTATGCTTCCTCCAATTTCAAGTTTTTCATTCTTAACAGCCATGTTATATCCTGCATTATTAGAAGACAATAGACCGTTATTCTGTTTCCAGTTTGCACGCGAACTGTTTGAGAAATTTCTGTCACCAACATTATTTGCCGACATTACAACAGAATGTTGGGTATTCTCAATAAAACGATTCAGCATTGCTTTAGAAGAATATCTTTCCTCTGTACCACCTGCTACATCCAGATTACCGAACCAACCCTTGTTCTTCCCTTTTTTAAACTTTATATCCAGTACCACCTCATCGTCGCCATCATCAATACCGGTCATCCTCTCCATATCAGATTCCTTGCTATATGTCTTCAGCTGGTCTATTAGTTCAACCGGCAAATTCTGTAGCCCTGTCTTCAGGTCACCACCAAAAAACTCTTTTCCATCAACCATGATTTTCTTCAACTCACGGCCATTAATCTTGATTTTACCGTCATCATCCACTTCTGCTCCTGGTAACTTTTCTATAAGTTCCTCCAAAACCGCCCCTTCGGTAACCTTATAAGCAGAAGCATTATATACAACTGTATCTTCTTCCATCTTAACAGGTGGAGCCTCAGCAGTTACTACAGCCTCATCCAACATTATCGCGTCAAATGAAAGTTTCAAATTTCCAAAATGAATATCATTTTTGGGTAATGACTTGTAATATATATTTTTACTGAAAGAATTATATCCAATATACGAAACTACTACGCAGTAACTACCAGCCTTTGAAAAAGGCAGACTGAACGAACCATCCTTTTTTGTAACTACACCAGCTACAAGAGATGAATCAGGCATAGCCAATAACTGAACTGTAGCATATTCTATACCAATACTTGTAGAAGAATCTGACACCACCCCTTTTATTGTCACAGCATTCTGTGATAGCACATTAACATGTAATGATAAAAAGAAGAATAATATCAAGTATATGTTTTTCATTAGGAATGACTTATATAAAGAAATAACTTTGAATGCCTATTTTATTGTATTAGATTGAAGTTCTTTTAAAAGGTTTAATCATTGCACTATAAAAAATGCTTCAAGATACATGAAAATACCTTGAAGCATTTTTATAAGAAATTTTTATTATTCTACACCACCCAACTGGTTTCCATATTCCATTTCACCCTGAACAACGAAAAATACATCGTCCGGTTCGTAAGGTCCCATACCGTCTTCGGCAGATTCCTTAATTATATAATTAACAATCTCATCCTGATCGATATTGATATATCCTTCTTCATCCGGCTGAGCGTCAAGACATCCACTATTTGTATAATATTCCACTATAAGGTCGAATATATAATACAAATCATCGTCTGTGAACTTCTCTTTCAAGTCCTGAGGCAAATAGTTCTTGATAAACTCAATCGTCTTTTCATCATCCTCGTCTTCCAACAAGAATTCGTTGTCTGTTGCCATAGTTGTCAGTATTTAATGATTAATAAAAGTCCGTTACTATCAGAGGATAGCTTTCAGTTTTTCAGCCAAAGCCTGCTTGGTAGTTGCACCAACCTGTTTTTCAACCACTTCGCCGTTCTTGATGAAAAGTACTGTAGGGATGTTACGTACTCCGAACTGTGCAGGAAGATCTGAGTTTTCGTCAACATCACATTTACCGATGTTTACTGTTTCTTTATATTCTTCAGCAAGTTCTTCGATATATGGAGCAATCTGCTTACATGGACCACACCATGTTGCCCAAAAGTCCAATACTACAGGTTTACCCTCTGCCATTATCTCTTCAAAATTCTGATCTGTAATGTTAAGTGCCATTTTTTCTATCTTTTTAAGTTTATAAATTCAATTGTTTATATGTTATTCGCAACAAATATAGACTAATTTATTTTATAGTCCAACTGTGATTGCGATTTTAAATAATTAATCAAATCTTTTTGTACAGAAACTTTGATGGAACGTGAAGAAAGATTTACATACATCTGTCCGTCATCATCCATAATATAAAACAAGAGTTCAGCATTTCCTGGATTCTGCTTTACAATGGAACCGAATTCAGTGATAAACTCATCATCAATTGATGAAAGAGGTGCTTTGACTGTTATTCTCTCAATTACTTTTTCCTTCACATCGGGCAGAAGCTCGATTGTATTGATTTTAACTTCCCACTCATCCTGCTTCCATTGTTTAGGCTGGCATTTTCCATGCATATATAAAAACATTCCTTCGCTGAAAAAGTTCTTCTTTTCAACCCATTCATTGCCAAAAAATGCAAATTCCGACACTCCGGAATAGTCTTCAACCTTCGCTACACCGTATGGCTTACCATTTTTGGTATATCCTTCACGAACACCTGTCACTATTCCACCAAGTATTAAATCCCTGTTCTGCAATGGTGTCAAATCGGCTAGATCAGCCATGTGCACATTACATACATTCTCCAATACTACTGCGTATTCATCTAAAGGATGAGCTGAAAGATATATTCCTACAAGTTCACGTTCACGATTGAGTCGCTCCAAGTCACTCCATGCGGCTGCAGGTACGATCTCTGGTGTGGCAATCTCTACAGCCATTTCTCCACCAAACAGTGAATTAGTTGCAGCAGCCTTGTCTACCTGATATTTGTTTCCATATCTTACAAGAACTTCCACAAAAGTTTCTTCTTTTGCATTCTTTACGAAGAAGTCTTCACGCTTTATACCCGGGAAGCTATCAAAACCTCCTGCCAAAGCCAGGTTTTCTATATTTTTCCTGTTACATGAGGAAAGATTCACTCTCTGTACAAAATCGAATATATTCTTGAACTCTCCATTTTTTCTGCGTTCTTCAAGGATACTCTGCACTGCCGACTCTCCTACTCCCTTAACAGCTCCCATACCGAAACGTATGTCACCACGGCTATTAACAGAGAATTTAAGCTCACTTTCGTTTACGTCAGGTCCCAGCACATTGATACCTGTAGCCTTACATTCGTCCATCAGTTTTGTGATTTCAGTGATGTTGGCAATGTTTCGGCTCATTGTGGCAGCCATGTATTCAGAAGGATAGTTAGCTTTCAAGTATGCAGTCTGATATGCTACCCACGAATAACATGTGGCATGAGACTTGTTGAACGCATACGAAGCGAATTTTTCCCAGTCAGCCCATATCTTTTCAAGTACCTGTGGGTCATGACCGTTCTTCTTTCCACCTTCGATGAACTTAGGTTTCATGTGATCCAGCTTGTCACGAAGCTTCTTACCCATCGCCTTACGGAGGGCATCAGACTCACCACGGGTAAAGTCGGCAAGCAGACGTGACAGCAACATGACCTGCTCCTGATATACCGTAATACCGTAAGTATCTTTAAGGTATTTCTCCATGATTGGTATATCATATTCTATAGGTTTACGTCCATGCTTACGGTCGATAAAATCTGGGATATAATCCATAGGCCCCGGACGATAGAGGGCATTCATGGCAATAAGGTCCTCGAATGTTGATGGTTCCAGCTCACGCAGATACTTCTGCATTCCGGCAGATTCGAACTGAAATGTTCCGATTGTACGTCCGTCACCATACAACTTATATGTGGCAGGGTCGTCTATCGGTATTTCGTCTATATTCAATATTATACCCTTACTATGCTTTATATTTTCCAGTGCTTCCTTTATGATAGACAGTGTCTTCAGTCCAAGGAAGTCCATCTTGATAAGACCGGTATCCTCGATTACAGAACCTTCATACTGGGTGACAAGCATCTTCTCGCCTGTTTCCTTATCATCGGCTGTACTTACAGGAACCCAATCAGTGATGTCGTCACGGCAAATTATAGTACCGCAGGCATGCACACCGGTATTTCGTACGTTACCCTCAAGCATCTTCGCATACTTGATGGTGTCTCTCAAAATAGGGTCAGTAGAAACTTCGGCAGCTTGAAGTTCAGGTACGTATGCTATAGCATTAGTAAGATTCAGCTTCTTGTCAGGAATCTTGTCAGGAACCAGTTTACACAGTCTGTCCGATTCCGATAACGGAAGTTTCTGTACGCGTGCCACATCCTTGATAGCCAATTTAGTGGCCATTGTACCGTATGTAATGATATGCGCAACCTTTTCCTGTCCGTATTTCTCTGTTACCCAATTCAGGACACGTCCACGTCCGTCATCATCGAAGTCAACATCTATATCAGGAAGAGAGATACGGTCCGGATTAAGGAAACGCTCAAACAGAAGGTCGTACTTGATAGGGTCAATCTGTGTAATACCAAGACAGTATGCCACAGCCGATCCTGCTGCAGAACCACGTCCCGGACCGACAGACACGTCAAGCTTGTTTCTTGCGGCAGAGATAAAGTCCTGCACAATAAGGAAGTAACCAGGGAAACCCATGGTCTTCATAATATGCAACTCAAACTTTATTCGCTCGCTTACTTCTTCATTTAGAACTTCACCATAACGACGTTTCGCTCCGTCGTATGCCAGTTTTGCCAGATAATCGGCTTCAAGCTTGATACGGTATAATTTTTCATAACCTCCAAGCCTCTTTATTTTGGCATTGGCCGAAGCATCATCCATTACAACATTACCGTTCTCATCCTGAGTAAACTCATCAAACAAGTCTTTTTCTGTAAATTTCTTACGGTATTCCTCCTCCGTTCCGAATTCTTCCGGAATAGCGAAAGTAGGCATAATAGGCGGATTGTCAATAGAATAGAATTCTACGCTATTGCATATATCAACAGTATTTGAAAGTGCTTCAGGAACGTCGGCAAAGATTTCGTTCATCTCTTCACGAGTCTTCATCCATTCCTGCTTGGTATATAGCATACGGTTAGGATCGTCAAGATCCTTTCCTGTACTAAGACAGATAAGACGGTCGTGAGCTTCAGCATTCTCTTCGTCGACGAAGTGCACATCGTTTGTACAAACAAGCTTTATATTATATTTCTTGGAATATTCCAGCAGTTTCGCATTTACAGTCTGCTGCAACGGATAAGCTTCATGGTTTGCTCTTTGCACAGTAGCTTTATGACGCTGAAGCTCAAGATAATAGTCATCTCCGAAAAGATTCTTATACCAGCGTATAGCCTCTTCTGCTTCTTCAAGCTGTCCTGCCGTTATTTTTTTAGGAACTTCACCTCCAAGACAAGCAGAACAAACGATAAGTCCTTCGTGATACTTTTCCAATTCAGCACGGTCTGTACGCGGACGCATATAAAACCCTTCTGTCCATGCCTTAGAAACGAGCTTGATAAGATTATGATACCCTTTCAGGTTCTTAGCCAATACTACAAGGTGGTAACCGCTCTGGTCTTGCTTACCATCCTTGTCTTTAAGCCCGCGGCGTGCCACATACATCTCACATCCAATAATCGGCTTGAACAGTCTGTCCTGTGCCGCCTGCAACTGTTTTCTGCATTCAGCCAATTCCTCTTCAGGATTTTCAGATTCGGCCTCTCCTTTTTCCAGAGCTGCTATTTTCTTCTTCAAATCCTTGATTTCGCCATTTGTCCCTCCGTTTTTCTTGTTTACATAATTGAAAAACTCCTTGATACCGAACATGGCACCATGGTCTGTGACAGCTATACCTCTCATACCATTGGCTATAGCCTTATCTACCAGTTTTGGTATGGAAGCCTGCCCGTCAAGAATAGAATATTGGGTGTGAACATGTAAATGTACAAAGTCCTGCATATCTTATATAAAAATCTTTTTACTTCTTCAATTGGTTAAAATAAACATCAAGCAATTTCTTGGCTGCCGTGAACGATGTAGCCTGTCCGTTAAGAACTTCTTTTTCCTTTATTTCAAGCATATCGGCAATCAATGGGTCCTGATAGAAACTGTCGCGAAGATGCTCGTTTATTGTTTCATACATCCAATATTTTGCCTGCTCATTTCTCCTGTAATCAAAATATCCGTTCTTCTTTACAAAGTCGATATATCCATACACCATATCCCATATTTCCTTTATTCCTATATTGTAAAATCCGGAATATGTCAGAACCTGAGGTGTCCATCCTGATTCAGGAGCAGGAAAAAGATGAAGTGCGTTACGGAAATGTGCGGCAGCAAGTTTAGCCTTTTCAATATTATTTCCGTCGGCCTTGTTTATTACTATTCCGTCGGCCATTTCCATTATACCTCGCTTTATTCCCTGAAGTTCGTCACCTGTACCTGCAAGCTGTATTAAAAGGAAGAAATCTACCATAGAATGAACAGCTGTCTCACTCTGGCCTACACCTACTGTTTCAACAAAAATCTTATCAAAGCCTGCTGCTTCGCACAGAATAATCGTTTCGCGTGTCTTGCGTGCCACTCCTCCCAACGAACCTGCTGACGGACTAGGACGAATAAATGATTTAGGATGAACGGACAGTTTCTCCATTCTTGTCTTGTCACCTAAAATACTACCTTTGGAACGCTCACTACTAGGGTCTATCGCTAGTACAGCAAGTTTACCGCCTTTTTCTTCAAGTACATGAAGCCCGAATACATCTATGGAAGTACTCTTACCCGCACCAGGAACACCGCTTATTCCAACTCTTACAGAATTGCCGGAATAAGGCAAGCATTTTTCTATGACTTCCTGAGCTATAGCCTGATGTTCCGGTTTTATACTTTCCACCAAAGTTACAGCACGGCTAAGCATGGTTATATCACCCTTTACTATACCTTCCACATATTCATCTACAGAAAACTGACGTCTTTTAGGTCTGTTTCTGAGATTTATATAAGGATTTACAGTCGAAGGCTGTTCAACGCCCTGATTGACAGTCAGCCCCTTATATTGTTCGTTGTTTTCAGGATGTTCCATAATGGTAATATTTTTGAAGGTTAATATCTGAAAATGTCTGACATCATAATCATTTTACGACATCAGCATTTATATTAATGGTAATCTTAGGATTCTTAGGATCGTTCGTTATCATCAAAACCCTTGGTTTACCTTTTGAACGTGATAGATTATTTGCCAACACCGTCACTTTCATTTTTGCTGATTCACCCGGTTTGATAATATGCTTGTTAAGCTTGACATTCAGAGCCATGGTAAACACTTGCAAGTCCAAAACTTCAAGATTTGACCTACCCTTATTGGTTATTGTAACAGTCTGAGTTTTCTTCTGTTTAGGTTTCAATCCGTGATAATCCAACGAAGTAGAACTTATTTCAACCATAGCCGGGTTAGCTTTCTGATATTCACTCTGAACCGAGAAATCCGGAAGAAGAACAACAGAAACCGGAATCTCATTTTCACTATTCACTTTGTCCCCCATAAACCTCGACAAATACACAGTAGTACGGGTTATACCCAATTTTGGAAGTTTATCAGTATCAAGTGTCACCGTTATTTTACCGTTTTTCTGCGAGCCAAGAACTTCAGGCTCAGCCTTGGCTGAAAGATATGGAGGCAAATGCATCAAAACAGGACTATAAGCTTTATTCGATGTATTAGCTACAAGGATCTCCAATTGTGGTTTCTCACCCTTATTGACATCATCAAACACTATCTCATCCTTATTTGTCCTTACGGCACCATAACCGAATTCATGAGTAAATGAATAATCTTTAGGATCGGCAGTTACCTCACCGGTAAAATCCAGATATAAAGGAATATTAGACGCATTGCAATACACTCCAACTTCCTTATAAAACTTTCCGATAGCTTCTGCATCAAATACAGCTGTAATTTCACCTTTATCACCAGCCTGAACCGGTTCTTTTGTCCAATCAGCCTGCATACACCCGCACGAAACCGTTACATTTGATATAACCAGAGGTTTATTACCTGTATTTGTAAATGAATACTTCACCGTAACTGGATTTCTCCAAAGAATATAACCAATATCTTTCGACTGGGCATCAAAAGAAATTTTAGGCTGTGCATCTACAATGATTGAAACAAAGCTCAATATACTTATCAGAAAAAATAATCTTTTCATTTGCTTTAATCTTTAAAATAAATCGAAACGACATAAATACGGAAACAAAGATAGATAGAATTTTAATTCTTCACAAAAGTAGTCTTCGAATAAATCATAACATAAAGAAAAAGTAACTAAAGGTAAAATATCACACAAACCAAACATATAACAAAAACAAAAAATCATGTGACCACACATTTCATTAGATAATATTTATAAAAATAAGGATTGTAAAAACTATTGGTTGGAATTAATAGATTAACTTTGTAAAAATAAAAATATTAACAATATATGATTCCGTCTATTTTAATTGTCGAAGACGACCTCACATTCTCTACCATGCTAAAGACCTGGCTTGGTAAAAAAGGCTTTGATGTAGAAACTGCGGGCACGTGTTCAAAAGCCCGTAAACTTATTACGTCAAAGGAATTCAATCTGCTACTATCAGACTTAAGACTCCCGGACCAAGATGGTATGCAGCTGCTTACTTGGATGAGAGAACTTGATATAAATACTCCTTTCATAATGATGACCAGTTACGGAGAAATACAGAATGCTGTTACAGCTATGAAACTGGGAGCCACTGACTATATACAAAAACCTGTGCAACCTGATGAACTTCTGAAGAAAATTAATGAAGCATTGGATTCGTCAAAGGCAGAAAAGACTTCTACACAAAAAGGAAAGAAAAAAGAAAATACGACTGAAGCTTATACTAATAATTTTCTTGAAGGAGAAAGCGAAGCCGCACGCCAACTTTTCAGCTATGTAAATCTTGTAGCACCGACCCAAATGTCTGTATTAATAAACGGAGCGAGCGGAACAGGAAAAGAATATGTAGCCCACAGAATACATCAGTTGAGCAAACGAAGCGAAAAGCCATTCATAGCAATAGACTGTGGTTCAATACCCAAAGATCTTGCCGCATCCGAATTCTTCGGACATGTGAAAGGTTCATTCACCGGTGCCCTTACAGACAAGACTGGGGCTTTTGAAGAGGCAAACGGAGGAACACTCTTCCTCGATGAAATAGGAAACTTAAGTTATGAAGTACAAGTGCAACTATTAAGAGCCCTTCAGGAAAGACGAGTAAGAAAAATCGGTTCGACTAAAGAAATACAAGTTGACGTAAGATTGATTTGTGCAACAAACGAAAACCTGAAAGAAGCTATATCAAAGGGAACATTCAGAGAAGATTTATATCATAGAATCAATGAATTCACCTTACGTATGCCTTCACTCAAAGAACGACAGGAAGATATTCTTCTTTTCGCAAATTTTTTTCTAGACCAAGCAAACAAAGAATTAGACAAAGATCTAATAGGATTTGATACTGCAGCAAGCGCTACACTTCAGAAATATGAATGGCCCGGAAACTTAAGGCAATTAAAGAATGTAGTTAAAAGGGCTACTCTGCTCGCTAAAGGGGATTTTATTAGTCCAAACGAATTGGGAGAAGAAATAAGCGAAAGACAAACCATAGAAGAAAATCAAATAATTATTGGTTCCTCACTAAATAAGGAAGAAACCGAAAAACAATTAATCATCAATGCTCTAAAACAGACAGGAAACAACAAATCAAAAGCAGCAAGCCTACTTGGAATAGACAGAAAAACTCTATACAATAAATTAAAGCATTACGAAATTCCACAATAATGTGTAGAAAAATTCCACACACTCTACAAATATTCCACATACACAACTTTTATATATGTGGAATATTTTTTTATATAACAAATTGATAAACAAAACAATGCATAAAGAACATATTATCTGGCACAGCTTTTGCTAAACATTAAGCGAATAAGATTTAAAAATTAAATAAAGCTAGACAAAACACACAAAACCCAACCCCATAGAATAAATTTTCTGAGATTGTATATCAATATACATAAATCTACAATCTTATGATAATGAAGATGCCTATGTGTTAAAAACGGAAAAGAGCACGCTGTGAAGCATGCTCTTTTATTTTTATACACCAAAACCATTCCATAAATTTCCGGAAGGCAAATCAGCTGTTACATCTATAATTTCTTTTGACACCGGATGTACAAATTTTACTCTACGAGAATGCAGGCAAATACTTCCATCAGGATTGGAACGTGGAAATCCGTATTTCAAATCACCCTTAATCGGACATCCCATCTTTGCCAATTGGCAACGTATCTGATGATGTCGTCCGGTATGCAGATTTACTTCAAGCAGAAAATAATTTTGCGAATGCCCGATAAGTCTGTAATCCAAAATAGCTTTTTTGGATCCTTTCACTTCCTTATCATATGCATAGGATTTATTCTGCTTTTCATTTTTAATCATATAATGTACCAAAGTTCCTTCTTCTGCAGCCGGTGCATTCTTTACTATAGCCCAATAAGTCTTCTCCACTTCACCCTGTCTGAACATATCATTCAGGCGACTCAATGCCTTACTTGTTTTGGCAAAGACCACAAGACCACTTACAGGTCTGTCCAACCTGTGAGTAACCCCGATAAACACATTGCCAGGCTTATTATATTTTTCTTTCAAATACTGTTTTACGGTCTCGGAAAGAGGAGTATCTCCAGTTTTATCACCCTGGACAATTTCAGAGGCAGTTTTATTTACTATTATTATATGATTATCTTCGTAAACTACAGTCATAGGAATATATTTATAAAAAAACAGGCACAGATTTCATTATACCAACGAAGCCTGTGCCCAAACTATATCGTATATGAAAATTACATATTCATACCACCGTCAACCTGAATAACCTGACCTGAAACATATGCAGACAAGTCAGAAGCAAGATACAATGCAGTATTTGCAACATCTTCAGGAGTACCGCCACGACGCAAAGGAATACGTTTGTTCCATTCAGCCTTAACTTCATCAGAAAGCTGTGCTGTCATTTCTGTGATAATAAATCCAGGAGCGATAGCGTTTGCGCGTATACCACGAGAACCAAGTTCCTGAGCAATAGATTTAGCCAAACCAATCATACCTGCCTTAGACGCAGAATAGTTGCACTGACCTGCATTTCCGTGTACACCTACTACAGATGCCATATTGATGATGTTACCACTCTTCTGACGCATCATGATTGGAGTACAAGCATGTATGAAGTTGAATGCAGACTTCAAGTTTACAGCAATAACAGCATCCCACTGAGCTTCGCTCATACGCATCATTAATCCGTCTTTTGTAATACCTGCATTGTTTACAAGGATATCAATTGAACCGAATTCTTCCTTGATCTGTTCAACGACCTTTGCAGTATCCTCAAAATTTGCAGCATTCGAAGCATAACCTTTAACCTTAACACCGAAAGCTGCAATTTCCTTTTCTGTGTTCAATCCGTTTTCATCGATTACCAAATCAGTAAACGCAATGTTTGCTCCTTCTGCAGCAAACTTCAATGCTATAGCCTTACCGATACCACGAGCAGCACCAGTTACGATAGCAGTTTTTCCAGTTAATAATCCCATAATTATTTAGTTTAAAATATTACTGTCTTTATATTATTAATCATCAGCCTTGCATCCCAAAGCTCCATAAACTATCTTTTTGACATACCTCCACGATGTTTCGTCATCAAGTTCCTCGGCTATCTGTCCCCTTATAAACGGAACTTCTATACCTTTTATACAGAAATGAAGAATAGAAGCCGTAATTTCCACATCATCAATATCAAACACACCAGCCTCTTTACCTTCCTGAAGTATCTTTTTGAACAAAGCAACCTCCTTTATGTCAAAATCTTTTCTTTCTGCCTCCACCTTCCATATATCACGAAAGAAATCAGCTCTTAAAGTTCCATTCCTATAAACAATAGTCTTGGTAGTCTCCAGATGTGTAAATATAAGTTCCAATATTTTTTTCTCAGGCGAAATGTCTTTCTGTGCCACTTTATGCAGTGTTTGATATAACATTTCGATTTCAGCTTCAACCACAGCCATATATATTTCTTCCTTACTCTTGAAATATGTATATAGTGTCCTTCGCCCTTTTTTTGAAGCAATAGCAATATCATTCATAGTAGTATCCTCAACTCCTTTTTTTGCAAAAAGTTGTCTGGCAACATCCACTAGTTTGGCTCTGGTTTTTAATACTGTCATATTATCTTCATTCTATTGCACATCATCTGTATCTGTGTGCAAAAATACATCTTTATATCATATAATACAAATATATGGTAAA
This sequence comes from uncultured Bacteroides sp., assembly GCF_937912035.1. GTDB lineage: Bacteria > Bacteroidota > Bacteroidia > Bacteroidales > Bacteroidaceae > Phocaeicola. The sequence goes on along the minus strand of NZ_CALDPF010000039.1, from coordinate 16,062 downwards.
TTTTGTTATTCACTCTACAATACTGTTTCATAGGCCGCAGATTCGAGCAAAAATAATGCTAAATCAGCTTCTGTAAACATAAAAAAAAAATTCCCTGTCATTCTAATTAAAACGACAAGGAATTTTAATGCAAACAACATGTTGTTTTAAAAAGGTTTATTAGCCTTATTTATCTTCCTTATTTTACACATACATAACTTATGAAGATAGTACCTTAAAAAAACACTTTCATGCGATACCATAAATTATTTCATCATCAACCTTCTTCTGATATATCTTGTTAACTTTCATCAAGCCACACAAAGCCATACATAAATCAACATCTGTAAGATTCGTTTTCTCTTTCAGCTCATTGAATGTACTTTGACCTAAACTTACCAAAACGTTGTAAAGCAACTTTGCTTTATCAACAAACATACCATTAATACGTATCATAATTGTATTTTTTGAAAGTTAGAAAATCAAACCTAGCCTGAAACCTGCATTATTCACTCCGTTCATATCATAAGAAAAAATCTTAGACTGATTAGTAGAATAACTGTAATATCCTGCTATATTGAAGCCTAATCTGCTATCCTTAAACGGAAATATGGCTACACCAATTTCCGGAGACAAATGGAATCCCCATGTGTCATCATAATATCTTGCTGTAGGCAGATCCGAATAAGCGTACATATAGTTTGCACCGGCCTTTATTCCAAAAAAAGGCTGGAAAGTTCCCGTAAATAACCTGTATCTTAAATATGCTCCAAACGGAATCTGATGCAGACAATGCTGCTGGTCAGTTGTTACTGATCCTGTCTCTCCTACCGGATATGTGGCTCTAGGTACATATTCATAATTCCTCTGGAAACTTACAAATCCACCAACTGAAAGAAAAGGATTGATGTAATATCCACCGTCAAAAGACATTCCATAACCACTTGGGTTATCTGCAAAATCGGTCGCAAACGGTGAACCATACTGCCAACCTACACTAAAATGTCCTCTGGTATATCCCTGTGCCAATACAGGAATCACACATATCAGAAACAGAACTATTGCAACTATCTGACGTTTAACTATAGTTTTCATATCATAAATATTTTAATTCATTAATCTATTTCTTTAAATATCCAGACTGAAGGAAACTTTGGTTTACTCCTCTAACTAAAAGCGAGGTATCCATATATTTTGATCCAGTTGACAAACCGCTAATATAAGAGTTCCATACTACAGGAAGTTTCTCTTCATCACCTTGCTCGGCCTTCAAATTCACCATATCTGTCAGTAGTGAGCCTTCACTGTATGAGTAGCTTACAGGATAAGGATAATACCAGTATCCCCAATTACCCCAAAACGACGGTGACCAATATCCGGAATACCCCCACCACCAGTATGGCGAATCAAAATATGACACAAAGTGGTGAGTATCATTTATGTATGTAAGCTGAATACCAAGATCTGCATCTTCCTTATTTTCCACTCTGGTATATCCCATAGCTTCCATATTATCAACATACATACGTACAATCCTATCGGCCATATCTCCTTCTATATAATCAGGTTCTATCTCATAACTTATAGCCATTATCTTGTCTGGAATATAGAATGTCGAATAATCCTTGAAGTTAAAAGAATTATCATAATTTGTATAAACCAGATAATCATTGTCCAATCCGTGTTCCTTCTCGCACGATGCCATTATCAGAACAGCAAACGATGCCAATAACCATTTTTTCATATCTGTAAATTTTAAGAATTAATTAAATTGAAGTACCTTTGAACACTTTCGATTGTTCAAAAGGAACAATTTTTCCAATAAGTTCTATTCTGTTTGAATTAAAATTCGGATTAATAGTAACATAAGCCTGATCACTTCCTTCGTAAAGAATAATATCAACTCTGGCAGATATTGCAACTCCCATTATATTCATAGATAATCGAATATTGTTTTTCCTGTCACGTGTAACTTTCACATCCGAAGTACGTCCGTCAAGCGTTATTCCTCCCAAGCCATTGAACCCAGGGTGAGCATTCATTGGCGAAATTTGCACAGCAGCCTCATCATCAAAAAGAGAAATAAAATTTGTATTCGAATTGACATAAACACTCTGACCATATTTGAAAACAATTCTGTCTGCCTCCAACACAAACTTTCGTTCTTCTAATGCTGTAGCTGATGCATTATGGTCAATCTGAAATTCACTAACTTCTTTTCTTCGTCTTTTGAGCGATTCTACCTGTTCTTTTTCTTTATACCACCTTTCTCTGTCTGCTTTCCTTCTTTCCGAAAAACTTTGGGCATTCAAAATTGCTGACGAGAAAAAGGATACAAATAAAAATATAAACAATCTGTTCATAATCTTACATTTAATAATTACACAAAATATTGAACTCAAATATCACATTATTGTACAATCATGCTTAAGCTTACAATCCTACAATTACATTTTTATCTGTTTCTATCTAGTAAATATAGATTTCACAGAAATACTGCCTGTAGAATTATCTTTTAATGCAAATATCAAGAATATTTAGTGGATTTTAAACAGAAGAAACACCCAAGCCGGGAAGATACATTCTGAAGTGTATTATTTTATGGAAGAAGCAAAAAATTATCTATAAAAAACAGCATTAGAAACTATAAAAAAAATCACCTTCTTTTCTTGAAGAAATCCTTCATCAAATCAGCACATTCGTCAGCTAAAATTCCGGAAACAACTACAGTCTTTGGATGAAGCGCATCCGGAGCATAACGCTGATATCCCCTTTTCTCATCAGACGCACCAAATACCAGTTTCCCAGTTTGTGCCCAAGCTATTGCACCGGCACACATCACACATGGCTCTACAGTGACATAAAGCGTACAGTCATTCAAATACTTTGCTCCCAAAGCATTTGCTGCCGCAGTAATAGCCTGCATCTCTGCATGAGCCGTAACATCATTCAAAGTTTCGGTCAAGTTATGTGCACGAGCTATTATACGGTCACGACAAACCACTACGGCCCCCACCGGAACCTCTCCCCTCTCTGCCGCACGCTCTGCCTCGACAAGGGCTTGCTTCATATAGAATTTATCGTCTGCCATATACTACCTGCGCATTTCATGTTCATTAAAAAGAGTAGGATAATCATCGTCCAACTGCTGATGGATATGAGACAATACGGTCTCACGAAGCCATCTCGCCTTGTTTGTTATCTTATATTTCTTGAGATAACATTCCACAATGCGGATTTCTTCTTCACTCATCAGACATACCATACGCTGCTTGCGCGGTGGAACAGATGACGGTACTCTCTTTCTTGTTTTACCTTTTGCTATCATTCAGTGTGCAAAATTAATCTACTTCCGGTTAATTAAGAAAAAATAAATAAGTATTTTTGCAAAAAATGACAAAATGGCTCAACATAACATTTTAGGAAAAACAGGAGAAGACATTGCATGTCAGTTTCTTCAGGAAAAAGGATACGAGATAAAGGAAAGAAACTGGACATGGAGAAAATTGGAATTGGATATAATAGCAAGAAAAGACAACTGCCTGATTATTGCAGAAATAAGAACAAGAAGTACCAATGTTTATGGTGAACCTGAATACACAGTGTCCGACAAAAAGATAAGAAGGATTATCAATGCTGCAGATGTGTATATAAAGAAAAATATGATTGACCTTAATGTAAGGTTTGACATTATATCCATAACCGGACAAAACGGAAATTTCAAGATAAAACATATTGAGGATGCCTTTATTTCTCCAGTATGGTAAAACAATACATTAATTAAAGATTTACAATGAATTATCCCGAACCTATATATATACCACAGACTATTTCTACAAACGTAAGTCTGGCAGAAATTTGTTCAAAAGATTGTACAAAAGACCTTACATCTGTATATTCATCTTTTCAAACCGACGGCAGAGGACAGCGAGGAAACAAGTGGGAATCAGAAAACGGAAAGAATCTGCTGTTCAGCTTTGTGGTTTTTCCGAAGGAACTGCCTGCCAGAGAACATTTCATACTGCTGCAGATTACTGCTCTTGCATTGTTCGATACTCTGTCGGAATACACTGACGGGATAAGCATAAAATGGCCCAACGACATCTATTGGATGGACAAGAAAATCTGCGGAACACTCATAGAAAACGACTTGAACGGCATGAACATAGAACGTTCCATCTCTGGAACCGGTGTAAATCTGAATCAGAAAGTTTTCAGAAGTGGCGCGCCTAATCCAGTCTCACTATCACAGATCACTGGACAGGAATATGATATTGAATCTGTTCTTCACAAAATAATGAACTCAGCAAGCGGCTATTATAATATGTACGAGAATGGAGAAAGTGATTTTATCCGAAAAAAATATTTTGATGCCATATACAGGAAAGATGGTTTCCATAAGTATAAAGACGACAATGGAGCATTTGACGCTACAATAGAGGATATAGAGAAAGACGGACGCCTCGTACTTAAAGACAGAGAAGGAAACGTGAGAAAATATCTGTTCAAGGAAGTGTCATACATTATATAATATAACAAACACAGAAACATGAACCAGACAAACAAGGAAATTCTGCAGATAGCCATACCATCAATCATTTCGAATATCACAGTACCACTACTGGGACTGGTAGATGTAACCATAACCGGACATTTGGGAGATGTTGCATACATAGGTGCCATAGCCGTAGGAGGTATGCTGTTCAATATGATTTACTGGATTTTTGGTTTCCTGAGAATGGGAACAGGAGGTCTGACATCACAAGCATACGGAAGTAGAAATAACAACGAATGCCGTAATATACTGCTACGATCAATGGGAATTAGCATTCTGCTGGCAACCATACTTATTGTGCTGCAAACACCCATTGTCAGCATAGCCTTTCTTTTTATTGATGCCAGTGCAGATGTAAAAACATACGCTTCGGAATATTTCCATATATGCATTTGGGGAGCTCCAGCTGTACTGGGGCTATACAGTTTCACAGGTTGGTTTCTTGGAATGCAAAACTCCAAGTACCCTATGTTCATAGTCATAACACAGAACGTAATAAACATTGCTGCAAGTCTTTTTTTTGTAAAGGGAATAGGAATGAAAATAGAAGGTGTGGCATACGGTACTGTAATTGCGCAATATGCAGGATTAATGATGGGTATTCTTCTTGGACTTAAATATACCAGAAAATATACATGGGACATATCTTCTGCTAATGTTTTCAACAAGAAAAGTATGTCTATTTTCTTCAAAGTAAACAGAGATATATTTTTCAGGACCTTATGCATAGTGGCGGTTACAGTGTTCTTTACATCGTCCGGAGCGGCATACGGAGATATTACCCTTGCTGTTAACACTCTGCTAATGCAGCTGTTTACAATCTTCTCATATATAATGGACGGATTTGCATATGCAGGAGAAGCTTTGGTAGGCAAGCATATAGGCAGCCGAAACAACATACTTCTTCGTCAGACAGTCAAACATCTTATTTACTGGGGAAGCGGAGTTGCAGTGTTCTTCACCTTATTATATACAATTGGCGGAAAAGACTTTCTACAGTTACTCACAGACGATACTGATGTGATAAAAAATTCATCCGAATATTACTATTGGGTACTGGCAATACCTTTTGCCGGATTTATGGCTTTCATTCTCGATGGAATATGCATAGGATCCACAGCGACAGGCATAATGCTGCGCTCTATATTGGTAGCTTCCGTTGTATTTTTCTCAACATACTATTTATCAGACAATGCGCTGGGAAATCATTCTCTATGGATGGCTTTCATTTTATATCTGTTCGTAAGAGGAAGTGTCCAAACTATACTAACCTATCGTCTTATTCAATCTGACTTTCGGGCCAGTTGACAAGATAAAGTTTCTCACTGGCTCGTGTCAAGGCGGTATATAACCAACGGTAATAATCGGGTGTAAAAGTATCTTCGGTAATATATCCCTGGTCTATAAATATTCTTTTCCACTGTCCACCCTGTGCCTTATGGCATGTTACAGCGTATGCATATTTCACCTGGAGAGCATTATAGAAACTGTCTTCCTTTAGTTTCTTCATACGTTCCCTCTTGTTGGTTATATCAGAATAGTCTTCCATTACGGCATTGAACAAGCGGTCGCTGTCTTCTCTTGACAGCGAAGGATAATCTGAATGAAGTGTATCGAGTAAAATCTTTAGTTCAAACTCAATATCATTATGGTCAGGAAAAGACAACACAACATCAGCAAACCTGAATCCATACATTTCTTGTGTCCTTCGCACACGACGTACCACTGCTATATCTCCGTTTGCAATAAAATCCATCTCCTTACAGTCTGTCGTCCAATGATAGTTATTCTTTGCTATCATAAGTATATCACCAGTATTCAATTCGTCTTCACGATAAAGAATTGTGTTTCTGATTCCTTTATTATAAAGGTAAGCCCGTTTGTTGGATCGACAAATTATCATAGTCTCATCCATACCAACCTCGCTATATGATGAGTTTATGGTTTCAATCAATTCGCTTCCAGAAACAGAAGATATGTCATCATAAGCCTTGAGTGATAATACAGGAAGATTGTATATATCATCTGTAAGCATTCTTTCACGAAGCATAGTTGCATTAAAAAGTATTCCGTTTCTACCAGAATATCGGATTACCTCTGTCAAAATACATTCTGTAACATCAAGTCCATAGCCACGCAACACGTCAGCACACAAAGCTGGACTTTCATCCTCGCCTACCGGAGGTAACTGCGCATCATCACCTATTATAATAAGGCGACATCCTTGACCAGCATATACATACTCTATCAGATCATCAAGCAGTCTTCCACTTCCGAATGACGCTCCTGAAAGTCCATCGTTAGAAATCATAGATGCCTCATCTACTATAAACAACGTATTCTTGTGAAGATTGTCATTCAACGAAAAATTATCTAAATCATTAGAAAAAGATTTCTGGCGATAAATCTTCTTATGTATTGTATAAGCAGAAACTCCTGAGTAATGAGAAAATACTTTGGCTGCTCTTCCGGTAGAAGCCATCAGCACATAACCAGCACGAAGTTCAGACAAAGTCTTGACAACGGCTCCAATCAATGTGGTCTTACCGGTTCCGGCATAACCTTTAAGTAATAACAAAGCATCATTTTGGGGGTTAAACAAGAATTCTGCTATACATTCTATAGCTTTTTCTTGCTCATCTGTTGGTTTGTAACAAAAATTTCGCTTAATTTGTTGCGTTAAATAGTTATTTAACATAAAAGTAGATAAAAAGATTGAGTAATATTTACGTTGTTCAAGTTATTTATTTTATTTTTGCGCTACGAATATAAACTAAAAAAATAATATTATCATGAAAACAGTTATTAATCTTGTTTTAGCAGCCTGCGTAGTAGGTCTGGTTTACATCTGCTATGGCAGTGTTATGGGTCCAATCAATTTTGACAAAGAAAGAGATTTAAGAGAGAAAGCAATCATCGCCCGTCTTATCGACATCCGTAAGGCACAGCAGGAATATCGTGGTATGCATCAGGGTGCTTATACAGCAGACTTTGACACTTTGATTGACTTCGTAAAAACTGCAAAACTTCCATTCATCCTTAAAGTAGGATCTTTGACAGATGCTCAGCTTGAGGCCGGTATGACTGAAAAGAAAGCAATGGCTATCATTAACAAGGCTAAAAAAACAGGTAACTATAAAGAAGTAGAAAAAGAAGGATTACAAAACTTCCGTCGTGATACAATGTGGGTAGCAGTACTTGATACTATCTTTACAAAAGGATTCAATCCAGATTCTCTTTGCTACGTTCCTTACGGTAATGGAGCTAAATTCGAAATGGCAGTACGTAAAGATACTATGAAATCAGGTGCTCCTCTTAATTTGTTCCAGGCACAGGTTGCATACGACGTATATTTGGAAGGTATTAACAGACAGGAATTGGCAAACTTGAAAGACATGCAGTCTAAGCTTGGCAAATACTGCGGTTTGAGAGTTGGTGATATTGAACAGCCAAACAATAATGCAGGAAACTGGGAATAACCAATATCATTATAAATGACAAAAGATTTAGATTTTAATAAATCGGAACAATATATATTATCCATCCGTCTTAGTACGGATGGATTTTCTTTTTCTATCTATAGCCCGATTATAGGAAGTGATTTCTACAGCCGTACATACCCTGTCAATACACAACGTTCTATGGCCGCTAATGTGAAATCATTTCTTTCTGCAACAGATGAACTTAAATATAAATTCAAGCAAACAAATATTCTCATTCACTCTAAAAGATATACAATAGTTCCTTTGGACTTTTTTGAAGATGAATCTATGGAACAAGTATTTTATCACAATGTAAGAGAAAAAAGGAATGAGATAGTATTGTGCAATGTACTTAGTAACAGCAATTCGGTTGTAATTTTTTCACTAGACAAACTGACTCATGTATTTCTTTCAGAACATTTTCCCAATGCAAGATTCTTTTCATCTATAAGTCCACAAATAGAATTTCTGACAATAAGAAGTAGGTTGGGAAATTGCAAAAAACTATACTTGAACATTAACAATGAGAACATTGACGTTATAGCAATGGACAATGGAAGACTAATGCTTGCCAATACTTACCAATCAGTTTCACCTAACGACATAAACTACTTTATTCTTAATATCTGGCAAAAGACGGGATTCGATCAGAATAGAGACGAATTACATATCACTGGAATTAAGGAATTAAAGAATATTATTATACCAGAATTGAAGAAGTATATTAGTCACGTTTATAGTATTAACCCACAAGCGGAATTCAACAATTCAGAAATCTCGAAAATAGAAAATATTCCGTTTGATGTACAATCATTAATATTATGCGAGTAATTAGCGGTATTTATAAGAGAAGAAGATTTGATGTTCCACACACATTCAAGGCAAGACCTACTACAGACTTTGCCAAAGAAAACCTGTTCAATGTATTGAACAATTATATAGACTTCGAAGATGGAGTCTCAGCACTGGATCTTTTTGCTGGAACAGGAAGTATAAGTATAGAATTGATTTCAAGAGGATGCGACAAGGTTATATCAGTAGAAAAAGATCCTCAGCACTTTGCTTTCATAAACAAAATTATGAAAGAGGTAAAAACAGACAAATGTTTCGTTCTACGAGGAGATGTATTCAAATATATTGAAAAATGTAATGATAAATTCGATTTTATCTTTGCAGATCCTCCATACGCACTTGAAAAGCTTCCTGATATTCCGGATCTTATATTCAAATATGGATTGCTCAAAGAGGATGGACTTTTTGTCCTTGAACACGGGAAAGACCTCAGTTTCACATCACATCCACATTTTATTGAGCATAGATATTATGGAAGCGTAAACTTCTCATTTTTCGGGTATAAAGAAATTAATTCAGAAATATCTACAACAGAGGTGAAAACAAGCGAATGACAGATTCTGTAAGTTTATTTTTGCCAGAACGTGAATCCCATATTTTCTGTGACAAAAGCATACACGATTTTACGTCATTATTAAAAATTTCTTTTAAAGCCAATGCCGTCTTATTATCATAAAAGAAGGCATTGGCTTCAAAATTATGTTCAAAACTCCTGAAGTCCATATTAGTGGAACCAACAGTTGAAATATAATCGTCGCTTACCATTAACTTGGAATGAAGAAATCCCTTTTTATACAGATATACTTTCACACCAGCCTCCAACATATCATCAATATATGACATAGTACCTTTATGTATAATCAATGAATCACCACGTTTGGGTATCATAATCCTGACATCAACTCCAGCTAGAGCTGCAGACTGTAAAGCCAATAATACAGGTTCTGTAGGAAGAAAATATGGTGTCTGGATATATATATAGTTCTTTGCACTGCTGATTGCCATAACATAGCCCTGCATTATATCCCGCCATTTACCAACAGGATCGGATGTTACAATCTGGGCTATGGAATCACTGTAACAAGCCTCAGTCTCATTACTACAGATGTTATCCATTTTTGGAAAATATTCAGGAGAAGTTATAAGCGATCTGTCAACGGCAAACCAGTCCGTTAGGAAAGCTGTCTGAAGTCCGTATACAGCCCTACCTTCAATTCTGACATGTGTATCTCTCCATATTCCCCATGACAATCCATACAAATATCTGTAAGCTATATTCATTCCACCTATATAGCCAACTTTACCATCAATAACTACAATCTTACGATGATTTCTATAATTTACCTTAGAAGTAAATGCCGGAAATCTGACTTTAAGGAACGACTGTACTTCGATACCTTCACAAAGCATTTGCTCAAAAAACTCATGTCTTACTTTCCAGCACCCGACATCATCATAAAGCACCCTGATCTTTACTCCCTGCCTGGATTTGTCAATCAAGGCATCTCTAAAAAGACGCCCCACTGAATCATCCTCAATTATATAGAATTCTATATGAATATGATGTTTGGCTGTATAAATTGATTTCAGTAGCGAAAGATACATGGAATTGGCATCAGTAAAAGTTTCAACACTATTACCTTCAAATGGCAAAGCATTATTTACCTTCTTGAAAAATGACATTATTCTTGTTTTGTCAGAATTAATATTTAGTGACTCCTGCATCTGATACTCAGACATAGGACGCTTTATGAGTCTTGAATAGCCTTTCCTGCTTATCAGACGCTCTTTTCTGTTGCTGCGTCCCAAAAAAAAATATAATACCAACCCTATTAATGGAAGAAAAAAAAGAACAAGTATCCATGCCATAGCCTTTACAGGGTTTCTATTGTCAAGCACAACAAAAACAACTGTTGACAGGATAACCAACATGTACGTAAAATAAAAAAGAGTAAAGAATATATCACTCATAATATTACAAAATCAGGTACAAAACAAAAATAAGTTTTTTTCTTCAATTAATATACTATTCAGAGGGTTTATATAACAAAAAACTGCATAAACCGATTAGAGATTTATGCAGTCATTATACCAGATTCTGATTTTATTATCTTCTATGTCCACCAAACCCAGGGCCATGTCCGGAAGGACCAAATCCTGGACCTCCCATAGGACGTCCTCCCTGTTTTCCTCCAAACAGATTAAGACGATATATGAAATGTACCATACAATAGCTATATATCGCATTATATTCTGTATCGGAACGCATTGCAGCTGATATTACACGACTGATATTACTCTGGTTTCTCAAAATGTCATAAAACTGTACACTTATTGTTGCAGCATTTCCCTTAAGGAAATTCTGGGAAATCTGAGCATTCCACAACAATTCATCGCGGTTCATAGACTCATCAGCATATCCACGTCTTGAATTCTGCGACAAATCTGTAGATATCGACATATTCCATGGTAAATTGATATTCGTACTGGCACCGTACGAGAACTGATAAGTATCCAAATTACTTGACGTCTGATAACTGTTTCTTGAGTGCATATAATTAATCGAACCATTCAATGAAATTTCCCACCATTCAGATCTGTAAGTACCTCTAAGTCTTTCTCCCAAATTAAGCTGTTTGGTAATATTCTTATCGGAATCTGTTGTAACTTGCTTACTGCTTATATAGCTGACCATATTACTATATCTTGTAGTAGTGAACGTATTAATGGTATACTTCTTGTTCTTCAAAGCAATATTTCCACCAACCATTCCGAAAATATTCCAATTACCGTTTATGTTCTCAGGTCTTGTAGTATATCCACCGGTTTGCTCATTATAAGTGCGGCGGTTGCTTATACTGTTCAACGTATTATTATATGTAAAGAAAGCCATGCATCCTCTTTGAGTATTAACATTAAATGTATTGTAATTTACTCTCAAAGTATTTGTAAAGGATGGTTTCAAATTAGGATTACCTTGTTTAACATTAAGAGGGTCAGTATTATCTTCAATAGGTAGAAGGTCAGTCATGCTAGGTTGGGAACTACGTCCTCTATAATCAATTCTCAACTGACTTGTCTTGGAAAATTTATATCTGAAATCCAAAGTCGGGGTAAAATTAAACACATTACGTACACTTACAGTATCCAACTCGCCTTTCTTATAGTCAAGCTCTGTATGTTGTGGCTGCAACGACATTCCTAAATTGAATTGAGATTTTTCGGTAATCCATCTGTAAGACAAGTCAACCTGGTGATTATAATAATCGTAGGCGGCACTTTTACTCAAATTACTGTTGTATATTCCATTAATATCACCTGCCAATCCCTGAGAAACAGTCCAATCATTCGGCATGTCAAAAGTTGAATTGTCTGATTGGTTTCTCTTATACTGGAAATTATAGCTGAACTGCAAAAACATGTTTTTACGTATAGGCTCACTGTATGAAATACGTGCACTATATTCATAACTCTTTGTAGGAGTAGTTATATATCGATTCAATATCTCCAGCTGTTCTTCTATAGGTTTCTGATAATAATTAGTTTCAGAAGTAGAAAACTGTTCGGATTCACTATTTGTAAAGTTATAACTTCCCCTGAAAGTTATATTTCTACCAGCTTTACCCAATCGTCTGTTATACATCAATGAAGCACCGTGAGTGAGAGAATTTGAACGTGACAGACTGTTCCTTATTATCGTATTGATAATATTCTCTTCAGGCACAAGCTCTGTCAAATTATTTGCGCCCATAAGTTCATCTGTAGAATATTCCGGATCCTCACTAAAAGTATAAGTTTTGGAATCTGTTCCATTATCCGTGTCTCCCAATTGGAATCTAGGACGGAAAAGTACCATAGTCATAGAATCAGGATTCCATTCTATTCTGAAATCTGCCGTAAGATTCAAATTCTTGTTGTTTTGAAGATTCATGGCATTAGTAAAAGAACTGGTATTGCTGGAAACGAATGTTTCAGATGCCTGTTTACTGCGAATATCTGAGTTTTTCAGATTAAAATTCACACTACCGTTGTTCCTCCATTTCTTTGTCTCAGTAGCGAAGTTTAAACCTCCCATGTGTATAGTATTCAAACCATTCTGACGTCTCCAACCGCCTCCTCCGCCTCCACCGGGGAAACCATTGTCGTTGACATTATTGGATGATCCTATGACTGTAAACTGATTGCCTCCATAAAAACGGTTCAACAAGACTTTAGCACTATATCTATCTTGAGTACCACCTGCGACATCTGCATTACCGAACCAACCTTTATTCATACCAGGTTTTACAGTAAGGTCAAGTACTGTTTCTTCTTCACCATCCTGTATACCTGTAGCCTTAGCCATATCAGACTGCTTGTCGTATGCACGCACTTTATCTATTATGTTAACGGGAAGATTTTTTAAAGCGATATTTGGATCATCGGCAAAGAATTCTTTTCCATCAACCATAATCTTTTTAATTTCTTTACCATTGATTGTTATTTTACCATCATCGTCTATTTCTGCCCCCGGAAGCTTCTTTACAAGCTCTTCCAATGCAGACCCTTCCGGCACTCTGTAAGCAGAAGAATTATACACAAGAGTATCTGCTACTGCAGTAACCTCAGGAGCTTGCGCTACAATAACAGTACCTTCCAACATAATAGCATCTGATGATAATTCTATGTTACCAACAGCAAGTCGTGGTTTCTGTCTGGATATTTCCACATTCTTATACACAGGCTTATACCCGACAAACGAAACTTTAAGCAAATACTTACCCAACTTGGTATTCAAAGAAAATTTTCCGTCCATATCGGTAATGTTACCGGTTATCATCGTACTGTCCTTTGGCGAAAGTACTTGCACTGTAGCCTGCATAACAGGCATCTTGTCATCGGCATCAACCACTACACCAGATATGGTTCCTCTAGAAGTTCTTCCCTGTGAGAAGATTAGCAAAGGAGTTAAAACTCCTATCAAAAAACACAAAACCCTAATTTTCATAGTCCCAAAACTATATCATTCCATATTAAATAATTTATTTTCAATACGCATTTGATAAATAGATGGGCAAAAGGTTTAAACCAATAACGTTTTTTTAGCTTTTTCTATTAAATCTACTCTCAATTTTACGTTTTTGTTGCAGAAATTCAAAACAGATAACATTCATTACCATATAATATATTCCTATTGAATTATCTGCACGCTGATAATCCAACTCTATTGCAGAGAATGCCAGAATAGCCAAATAATATATTCCCCAAATAAATAATGCAAAACTCATAGCCTTATTTCTTAGTGAAGATGTGACACTATCCTCATCTTTTGTTTTGGCCAAAAAGATGAAAAACAAAGATATCCAAATAACCGACTTTGCTCCAAGTTTGACGTATACAAAGCTGGCATCAGTCTGTACCATGCCGAACATATACATAAGCATAGGAACAAATACAGACATCAGAAGAAGCACATATCCCAAGATACGAAAAAATACCGGAAATATTCCTTTCATAATTATATATCATTTAGTTTAAAAATCGAATTACAAAATTAATTATTTGTAAATGCAAATATGTATTTTTCTAACTTTTTTTCTACTTTTGCCTTTAAAATAATTCAATTATGAGCAAACAGAAAATAATAATCTGCAATAACCTGAAAAATGACCTTGAAGAGGCTATTTTATCACATAAGTATGACAAATTGTTCATTCTGACAGACAATCATACTTTTTGTCAATGCTTACCTGTAATACAGGAGATTGATCAGGTAAAAAATGCAACACATATAACAATAGGAGTAGAAGACGTAAACAAGACATTAGAGACTCTGGCATACGTATGGTTGAAGTTGAGCAACGGTGGCGCTACACGTCATTCATTGATAATCAATCTTGGAGGAGGTATGGTTACCGACCTTGGAGGTTTTGCAGCTGCAACATTCAAAAGAGGAATTCAATTTATAAATATACCAACTACGTTACTGTCTATGGTAGATGCCGCTGTGGGAGGAAAAACAGGTATAAATTTCAACGGTCTTAAAAACGAAATTGGCGCATTTGCTCCCGCATCAGAAGTAATAATTGACAGTGTATTTCTAAAAACTTCAGATTACGAAAACATAATATCCGGATATGCGGAAATGTTGAAACACGGATTAATAAGTACTGAAGACAACTGGAAAGAACTGATTAAATTTGACTTCGACAAAGATATTGACTATAAATCACTACAAGAACTGATAGGAAAATCAGTAGAAATAAAAGAAAATATTGTAGAACAAGACCCCAACGAAAAGGGAATAAGAAAAGCTCTGAATTTAGGTCATACGATAGGTCACGCATTTGAAAGTTTCGCTCTAAAAACTGAGCATCCAGTACTGCATGGCTATGCCGTTGCCTGGGGATTGGTTTGCGAACTTTATCTTTCTCATGTTAAGCTTAACTTTCCAAAAGAAAAGCTTAGACAGACTGTTACTTTTATTAAAGAACACTACGGAAAGCTTAACTTCTCCTGCAAGGACTATGACACATTGTATGAATTCATGACTCATGACAAGAAAAACGAATCCTCCGGTTCTATAAACTTTACTTTATTAAGCAATATCGGTGAAATTAAAATAAACCAGACTGTTTCAAAAGAAGACATATTCGAAAGTCTTGACTTCTATAGTGAAACCATGGGTTGAAATCAGTATTTACTTGGGTATTGTGCGACATGCAAAAAGAATGAAATAATTTGCTTATTATAAAAAAAGCACTAATTTTGCATCCGCAATTCGGGATGTAGCTCAGCCCGGTTAGAGTACGCGTCTGGGGGGCGCGTGGTCGCTGGTTCGAATCCAGTCATCCCGACCGAGAATAAAGCATTGATAATCTGATGATTATTGATGCTTTTTAATTTTATATTTATTATCTTTGGATTGATAGTTATCGCACATAAATTCAGTACACTTCATACCGTTTTAAATCCAGAATAAAAAACGTCACGTTTGATTTAAAATGTGGTGTCATTTTAATTCGAATGCGGTGTCATTTTAAATTGAACACCATAGTTCTTTCAATACTTCTATAAAGCTGATTCTAAATTATATATTTATGGTGAACAAAATGCATGAAACAAAAAAGAGAAGTCTTTTAGACTTCTCAAAATTATTGGTTGCGGAGGCCTGACTCGAACAGACGACCTTTGGGTTATGAGCCCAACGAGCTA
>NZ_CALDPF010000038.1 GCF_937912035.1 uncultured Bacteroides sp. | reverse complement strand
ACGGAATACGAAACGGCCGATACGACCGAAACCGTTAATACCTACTTTAATCATTTTGTTTAAATTTTTAATGGTTTTATAATAAAGTTCTAAAACTCTTTCGATACGATTTATATACTTGTCTTGTATTATCAATCTCAAGTTTTACGATGCAAAAGTAATGATTTCTTTTAAAACACAAGGCTAACGTGATTTTTTTTTCGTAAAAAAAACACTTATTTACCCCACTTGCATGTACTTTATTTTATCTGTATTACATATAATACTATTTTTGCTATCTGTACTATACAAAATACAGCCTTTATAAAGTATATGTGTTTTTTATCTCATACCTCTAGCCTTATAAATACGTTCTTTCGCATCGTTTATGTCCTGAAGTTTTTCTTCAGCAGCCTTTCTTATATCTTCACCAAGTGTGGCTACCCTATCCGGATGATGTTTTAATACCATTTTTTTATAAGCAGAACGAATTTCCTCATCAGATGCATTTGGTGAAACTTCAAGAACCTTATAAGCCTCGTCCAAAGATTTGCCTCGCATATTAAGCATTGATTCTACCTCCTGGTATGATAATCCCATAGCCAACGTGACTTCCTTCAATGCTTCAATTTCTTCCTTGCATACATTACCATCACTCTGAGCTATCTGTGTCAAGAAACGTAATAACTGAAGACGTTCTTCGTACGACATATTTGATGCAATCTGTGCTCCGCATTCATGTATAGTATTTTTAAAAGCCATTGGATTAGATTTATCCATCTGTTTTCTCTGCTCAAACAGATTCAATAAAATCTGTTCGCCTTCAGATACAGCCACCTCACCAAAATTAGTTCTTAGGAATTTCCTTACAAATTCCATTTCGCTATGCATTATTCTACCATCAGCACGTATAATATATGATGCCATAACAAGCATTGAAAACAGAAAACTGTTTCTTTGTCCGACATATTCATTTGAGGCTTCTGAAGTTTCTGCATCACTTTCATTTGCATTATCAAATAATGACCCAATGGCAAAACCTGCCAAGGCACCTAAAGGTCCCATAGTTACAAAACCCATAAG
The DNA here is from genome assembly GCF_937912035.1 of uncultured Bacteroides sp. Taxonomy (GTDB): domain Bacteria; phylum Bacteroidota; class Bacteroidia; order Bacteroidales; family Bacteroidaceae; genus Phocaeicola. Next base: position 7,922 of record NZ_CALDPF010000038.1, on the reverse strand, counting down.
ACCACCTATCCATTTTCCATATCCCATATTATTCTACATTTTTACATTACGTGACAAAGTTATAAAAAAACTTCATATACACAATAATACAAAAAGCTGTCCCAATCATATTGAGACAGCTTTCAATCAAAATATTATATTTATATATTAAGCTGTGATAGCAGAACCCATCAAGAATGTAGCAGCAAGGGCAACGATAGCATACAATTCTGGGAATACGGCAAGAATCAATGTATTACCAAACACATTGTGTCCCTGACCAATAGCAGCTATACCATTAGCACAAACCTGTCCCTGGCGTATTGCAGAGAAAAGGGCTACTAATCCCAGACCAATACCAGAACCAAGTACTGCACAAGCCTGAAGAGTAGTGATTTCAGGAGTAAGTACTCCGAAGATATTCTGGAACATAAAATAACCTGCAAAACCATAAAGTCCCTGAGTACCTGGAAGCGCTGTCAATACCAAGAAATTACCAAAAGCACTATCATTTTTTTTAAGTGCTCCGATTGACGCATTTCCAGCGATTGTTACTCCGTATGCACTACCGATACCAGACAAACCAACCATAACAGCTATGCCAATATAGGCAATCAAAAAATTCATTTCCATAATTCTAAAATTTTCTATTATTATTTTTTCAGTTTATATACACGAAATACATTTTATTTTTTAAATGGAGAGTATTCCTTTCCTCCACCTTCATAACCTGAGTTCTTGAAAAACTCAACGAAAGTCAAACGCATAGGATGAACCATTGCACCAAGAACATTCATAAAGATATTGATTGAATGTCCGATGACAAATATAAGCACCATAACTATAGGACCTGCTATTATATTGTCAGGACTCATACCTGCTGCAAGACTATTGAATACGCTTGCCAAAATACCACCTGACAATCCCAATGCAAACAGACGAACGTATGATAATATATCACCTAACAATCCGGTTGCCATATTATAGCTGTCCCACAGTCCAAGACCGATATTTACAAAAACATTCTTACCGGGACTATTGTAAAGATAAGCCATAAGTAATCCTGCTATCACAAATGCCATGTGTACTGTTCCACCCATTTCCATTGCACCGGCAAATGCTATTGCCGAACTAAGAATGACAAATATCCATCCTATTGTTCCGACAGCATACTTAAATCCGAGCTGTATAGTCTGGTTAACAGCCTTCAGCATCATTCCGAAGATTATCTGAACACCACCCAAAATAAGAGACAAATTAAACATCTGCTGATTATCCAGTGAAATAGCCTCCTTCATCTTCTGCAGGAAAGGCACCTGAATATCATAAATATTAAATCCGAAACATGTTCCTGTAAGCAGACCACAAACCATTGTAGAAGCTCCAAGAATCTGTACCAATGTAAGTATTGGTTTCATGCCCGAACTTATATTCTTAGCCATCAACCTATATATAGTAACTGCCAACACCATAAACGCACCGTATCCTGTATCTCCAAGACACAAGCCGAAAAACAGCATGAAGAAAGGTGCAAAGAACGGAGTTAGGTCAAGTTCATTATATTTAGGCAACATATACAGCCTTATGATCGGTTCGAATAACCGTGAGAACTTATCGTTTTTAAACAATATAGGTACATTATCTTCAGGTGCAGGGTTGGAAATCTCATAGTAAGCTCCTTGATTATCCATGAAAGATTTGACATCTTCACTTTTAACTTCAGGAACCCACCCTTCCAATAATACGAGCTTATTGTCAGCCAAGGAATCTCCAGTCAATACAACCTTTGAGAATTCTATTTCAGAATAGACCTTCCTTTGAGCTACTTCAAGGTCAGCAATTGATGTTCTTGCCAAATCATTGATACTTTCATCCACTTTGTTTATATCTTTTTCAAGATTCTCAACAGAGGCTTTCAAGCCACTCAAAGATTTATCCGGCAATTTTGCATATTCCACCTCAAGTTCAGGAACATCTATTTCTGATGTTATAGTTACAAAATAAACTTTAGAGCCTATTTTATTTATAACTGTCGCATTATATGCCTGAATCCATTCATCATTGAATTGCTTTTCAGAACATATATAGAAATTCACTACATAACCGGCATTTCGAAGACGTTTTATATTACCTGAATCGAAATCTCCCCATGGTTCTAACGAAACTATTTCCTTTTCAAGCGCCTGTTTCCTATGAACCAACTTTTGCTGATCAGCCTGCAGTTCTGACAATACCTCAAGAGTTTTTTCTCCTTTAGCAGCATCACCTTCATGCTTATCTGCCACAACATTCATTCCCTGAAGGTATTTTATTGCAGCAGCATATTTTGCAGCCAACCGGATACGATCCTGAAGTTCCTGATTTTCTGCCGCTCCCTGTGATTTCGTAAAAATATGAACTACACCAAGTTCACGCAGTTTTTCCAGAAACTGTTCGTACTCCTTATAATATATAAGGAAAGTCAGCTTTTTCATTTTAGCAATCATTCCTCAGCCTCCTTTCTCTTTTCCTGAATAGACTTCAGAATCTTCTGTGATGACTTCGACAGATTTTCCTCATCTTCCATAAAACGTTTTATTTTTCTCAATGCGTCCTGATATCCAGGGATCTGTACCTTCTCAAACAGGTTTACCTTTTGAGTAGTTTTTTTACGCGCATGTTCCAGCAAGCCCAATTTGGCGAGTGTAAATTCTCTCTCAATGGCAGTTTGCGCCAAAGTCTTCAATATATGAAGTCCGTCAGCATACCATTTAGGAGCAGAGAACATACTGAATTTACGGATATCAAAGTCCACCTCTTCAAGTAGCGGAACCCTCACACCGGCAATCTTTCTAACGCCCAAATGAACATCCTTCACTTTTATCAATGAAGCATCAAATTCATTCCAGAGTGCGAACATGGCTTCATACGCCTGAATCTGACTTTCAAGACGTTCCTCCAGTTCCACAGCTTCAGTTTTGCAACGTTTCACCTCAAGTCGCAACGCACTTTCCTTATTCTTTATTATAGGAAGCGTACGAACTCGAACCTTCAGTTGCTTTTCCAACTGCTGTAGCGAGGTTTTGTTATATTGAAATTTAATAGCCATTTCTCTGTTTTTTATTGAATTTGATTACTTCTTCCAATACTGATCAACAAATTCCTTCTTAATATTAACCTCTTCAGGCTTGAAATACTTGCTGAACAATCCCCATGTAACATCAAGCATTTCTGTTGTATTAAGGTTCACATCAATAGCAAGAAGCTGATTTGCATAATCCTTAGCGAATGCCAATGTACGTTCGTCATAATTTGTAAGGTCGAAACCGTTTTCCATCTTTGTCTTGGCATTTGCTGCATCGGCATACAGACGTACGGCAGCGTTCATAACCTGCGGATGGTCTTTACGTGTTTTCTTACCGCTAACCAACTGTTTCAAACGTGAAAGTGAACGGAACGGATCGACAATAACCTTACCTATATCGCTATCACGACGCAGGAACAACTGTCCTTCTGTGATATAACCAGTATTATCAGGTACTGCATGAGTGATATCTCCACCAGAAAGTGTAGTCACTGCAATAATGGTTATAGAACCACCGCTAGGGAACTGTACTGCCTTTTCGTAAATCTTGGCAAGGTCTGAGTACAAAGAACCTGGCATAGAGTCTTTAGAAGGAATCTGATCCATACGGTTTGACACGATAGCCAATGCGTCGGCATACGAAGTCATATCTGTAAGCAGAACCAAAACTTTCTGATTATGCTCTACTGCAAAATATTCTGCAGCTGTCAATGCCATATCAGGAATAAGCAATCGTTCTACAGGAGGGTTCTCGGTAGTATTTACGAAACTGATGATACGGTCCAACGCACCAGCGTTAGAGAACACATTCTTGAAGTAAAGGTAATCATCATTAGTCATACCCATACCGCCAAGGATAATTTTATCAGTCTCAGCACGAAGAGCCACATTGGCCATTACCTGATTAAACGGCTGATCAGGATCGGCAAAGAACGGAATCTTCTGTCCAGACACCAATGTATTGTTCAAGTCAATACCCGCAATACCTGTAGCAATGAGTTCAGAAGGCTGTTTACGTCGCACTGGATTAACAGAAGGACCACCGATTTCCACTTCTACTCCCTCAACTTCAGGACCACCATCAATAGGATCGCCGAATGCATTGAAAAAACGTCCAGCCAACTGTTCACTAACTTTCAGTGTAGGAGATTTACCCATGAAAACCACTTCAGCATTAGTCGGAATACCTTCAGTACCCTCAAACACCTGCAGCGTAACATCATCTCCGGCAATCTTTACAACCTGCGCAAGTTTGCCGTTCACCATAGCAAGTTCGTCATAACCAACCCCCTTAGCTTTCAATGAACAGGTAGCTTTAGTTATCTGACTTATCTTGGTATATATCTTTTGAAAAGCTTTTGTTGCCATTTTTTAATTCTTAATTAATTGAGTAAATTATTAGGCACGTTTTTCTGCAATAAGTTCCTGTAACTGTTTTCCAAATTCCACATATTCAGCTGATTGATATTTGGAATAGTTCATTTGTTTGCAGATATTAATCATCTTCTTGAAGTATTCCATAACTTCTACAAAGTTATCGAATTTAAATTCTGTATGGCAAACATCTATTACCATATTTACAATTTCCTCCTGACGTTCCATCGGAGTAACAGAATCCACTTCATCGAATGCATCCTGCTGAAGAATTACAAAGTCAATAAGTTCAGACTTCCAGAAGATAACATGATATTCAACAGGTACACCATCATCACCAAGAATATTGATCTGTTCTGCAATTTCCTTACCACGCAACAGTCTTGTCTTCAATTCATTGACCTTTCCTATCCATTCTCCGTTAATACGTTCTGCAATATAATTCTCGAATTCCGGATATTCCAAATATTTTGAATAAGAATCAATAGGATTAACAGCAGGATAACGCTTACGGTCGGCACGTTCCTGTTCCAATGCATAGAAACAACGTGCAACTTTCTTCGTATTTTCTGTTACAGGCTCCTTCAAGTTACCTCCGGCAGGTGATACAGTACCGATAAATGTGATAGAACCAGTAGCACCATTATTCAGGTAAACATAACCTGCACGTCCGTAGAAGTTTGAGATAATAGCCGAGATATCCATAGGGAATGCATCAGGTCCAGGCAACTCCTCCATACGGTTAGACATTTCACGCAGTGCCTGAGCCCAACGCGAAGTAGAGTCTGCCATAAGCAGAACCTTCAATCCTTGTGCACGGTAGAATTCAGCCATAGTCATAGCAGTATACACAGAAGCTTCACGAGCAGCCACAGGCATGTTTGAGGTATTAGCCACAATAATAGTACGTTCCATCAACTTTCTTCCTGTATGCGGATCAACCAACTCTGGGAATTCTGTAAATATTTCTACGACCTCGTTTGCACGTTCACCGCAGGCAGCAATAATAACAATATCAGCTTCAGCCTGCTTTGAAATAGCATGTTGCAACACAGTCTTACCCGTACCGAAAGGTCCAGGGATAAATCCTGTACCACCTTCAACTATTGGATTTACAGTATCAATAACACGCACTCCTGTTTCAAGCAAACGGAATGGGCGCGGTTTTTCTTTGTAATTTGTCATAGCCTTCTTTACAGGCCACTTCTGAATCATATTCACCGGAATATCATTTCCTTCCTTATCAGTAAGAACAGCTACAGTATCTTCTATCGTATATTCTCCTTCCGATACTATAGATTTCACTTTATAAGTTCCTGTCAATTGGAAAGGAACCATGATTTTCAATGGTTGATGGTTTTCCTCTACTTCTCCAAGCCAAGCCGAAGGTCCAACTTCATCTCCAGCCTTAACAATTGGTTTGAATAGCCATTTTGCTTCTTTATCCAAAGGATAAGTATATTGTCCGCGTTTCAGGAAAACTCCATCCATCTTGTCCAGATCATTCTGTAGACCGTCATAGTTTTTCGACAGCATACCAGGTCCTAAAGTTACCTCAAGCATATGGCCGGTAAATTCAGCTTCAGCACCAACCTTCAATCCGCGTGTACTTTCAAACACCTGTACATAAACATTGGTTCCCACCACTTTAATAACCTCGGCCATAAGACGGTCGCCCCCTGTAGAAATGTAACAGATTTCATTCTGTGCCACCGGACCATCTACAGTTAGAGTCACCATATTGGCAATAACACCAATAACACTACCTTTTGTTGCCATTTTATTATATTTAAACTAATTTCTAAATTCATCCGGTACCTGAACACCATCTTTCAAAGCCTTAATCATAGCTCTGAATAGTTCGTTACCTTTATCTTTATCCAATGATATCCATCTTTCTATCATCTGAAGTTGAGATAAGAAAACAAATAAACGCTCAATAGTAAAATAATTAAAGAAAGACTCTGTCTCCATCCAATCCCATTTCAACAAGTCTACTTTCTTTTCCCTTTCCACTAAATCATCTATTTCCGATATTCTCTGAATATTTTCAAGATAAGTCAACGTATCTCCCAAACCGAAATCTCTGGCATTGGAAGTTCGCAACATTTCACACACCTCAGTATTACCTACAATAAACGAAGTCACATCCAGTTTATACTTACGTGCAGAAATAGCAGTCAGAATATTATTGATATTAAGATTAAACTCAAACCATGAGGAAACAAAACTATTCTTAACATTCATTGCATACGAATAGTATTCGGAAGCCAATATATCATTAGCCTTATACTCTTCCTCTATTGTAAGATTAAAATATTCAGATATAAATTTACCGAAATAAGACGGGAATTTTTTATCGGGAATATCTCCATCCTTTACAGTATCTATTAAAGCTAAAAGTTCCTCAGCAGTAAAAAGTCCAAAGTTTTTTATTATATAATCCTTGTCTTTCAATAGATGTAAAAGGTTATCATTATCAAATTCTAGATAGAACAAGTCTATTACTTTTTTATCCTTATCTGACAACTCTGGATATATTTCCGACTTAAAACTATCAACCGTATAACTCAGTTTGCCATCTTCAAGTGATATGTCAGGCAATCCGGCTATTAGATAATAATAAGTATCCATAATCCTATCTTAGAACAACATTTTTACTAATTGTGGGCGTAAGAATTCTTTAAAATAGTTTTCAAATTCTTCCTCTCCAAAACTTACTTTATATGAGCCATCTGCCGGAGAGATTGTAAACAGTGCTTTCAATCCATTCACACTCTCTATTTTTACACCTTTATCAAGCAAATCTTTCGCATTTTTTGAGAAATACTTTTTCAGACTTTCAGCGTCAGCTACAGATATTACAACTGGATCATTTTCATCCCATTGTTGTGCTAATGACAAAATAAACTTATTTAAAAACTCTTTATCCGCTGTAAAATTCTTAACAGCATCAGATACAGTCTGATTAGTAAGCAGATTTGTAACCTCAGTTTTCAATGCATTTAATGCTTGACCAGCAAACAACTTAAGTTCTGACTTTGTGTTTTCCATAAGTTCCTCTGCCGATTTATTAGCCATACTAATAATCTCGTCAGCCTGTTTTTGGGCATTTTGAATTATCTTCTCAGCTTTTTCCTGAGCCTCACTGATAAGTCGCTGTGCTTCTTCATTACCTTTTTCTACACCTTCGCGATATATCTTATCCGTAAGTTCTTGAATTTTATTTTCCATAATTATATTAGTAAATAAATTTATTTTATTCGTTGTCAAGGTTTAATTAGTTCATCAACACAATCTCTTATTTTATTTTTTTATTGCGCTCCAAATATAAGAAATATGAGCGAAGAATACGAATTTAAAAACAAGGATTTTATACAACATTACCAATATTAAACAAAAGATTAACACAAGAGCTTAAAATTATTACATCTCAACTATCTATAAACGCAAAAATCCCCGAAGTATCTCTACCTCGGGGATCTCTCATCTAAAACGGCGACTA
>NZ_CALDPF010000037.1 GCF_937912035.1 uncultured Bacteroides sp. | reverse complement strand
TAGAAGTAACCTTAATTTCCTGAGTATTGAAACCAATGTAGGAAATCTGAAGTACACACTCTGTTGGAACATTTAATGTAAAGTTTCCGTCTATGTCGGTAATTGTTCCGTTTGTAGTTCCTTTAACCAATACGTTTGCACCGATAATTGGTTCGCCTGTTGCATCGAGAACTTTACCATTAATAGTTTTTTGTTGTAAGATACTTTCTATAGCATCGGCATGAGGTGAAGATGATTCATTTGCTGCTACAACTATGCCTGATGCAAAAAAAGCTAAAGACGCTCCTGCTAAAAATCTAACCATGGAGCTTGAATAATTCTTAGCACTTTCCATAAGTATAAGTTTAAGTTTATAAATCAATTACGCCGCAAAGATTGTTGCTTTTTGTGAATTTTGTTATAAAAATCGTCCGATATATGTATGAAAATTGTCCGAAAATATCTTTGGAAGATTTTTATATTGATTGTCTTATTTCACTCTTTTAAGCATAATTTGTTGATATATAGAGTGTTAGTTTTAGAGGCGATTACTTGTCATGTCAAAAACTATAGAAAATAAAGAATTATTGTGTTTTAAAGTTCTCTTAAGATATTAATGATTAACATTTATACAATTTATACACTTACAATGTACAATATTGCTATTCGGTTTTATTATAAAACTATAATATTGCATTGTTAATTATAAACAACTAATATAATGAAAACAAAAAGTATTTTTTCTTTAATCGTATTGTTTTTTCTTTCATGTATTAATGTAGCAGCCTATACAGAAAGAAATTATCTTCAGAATGTAGTATCGCAGGAAAATCTTGCAAATTGTCTTGTCCTGAACCAGAAATGGGTTACTTATCCTTCCTATAACGACCGTGAGGGGTGGAATCGTTTTTTGGGAGAATATAAAGATGAGATTATAAAGGACGGGGAAGCTCTTTTGGATTATACTTGGAAGGTTGTGAGGGCTACAGATTATCTGGAATTTGAGAGAAGTGGAAACAGAGTGGTTATGGAGCGTCCTTTTAATGATAATAATCAGGCTATAGTAAAACTGATGCTTGCCGAACTAGCAGAAGGAAAAGGCCGATTTGTGGATCAGCTGATAAACGGTGTGTTTCATACTTGCGAGATGACATCATGGGCATTGTCTGCTCATCTGATTACTCAACCCACTCATCGTGCTTTGCCTACTCCTACTTATCCGCTGATTGATCTGACAGCAGGAGATTTGGGAGGTCTTCTATCGTGGGTATATTATTTTATGCATGATGAATTCGATAAGATTGATCCTGAAATATCCCGTAGATTATATAATGAGTTGGATGAAAGAATCATGAAACCTTATCTTGAGAATGACAGTTTCTGGTGGATGGCCGTGAACTATAATGGACAAATGCTCAATAACTGGAATCCATGGTGCAACAGCAATTGTCTTATGACGTTTATGTTGCTTGAAAATGATCCGGACAGACTTTCAAAAGCTGTTTATCGCAGCATGCAGTCTGTTGATAAGTTCCTGAATTATGTTCATTCCGACGGAGCTTGTGAAGAAGGACCGTCCTATTGGGGACATGCTCCTGGCAAATGCCTTGATTATCTTGTACTGCTTGATTGGATTACCGGGGGAAAAGTTTCAATTTTTGATAATCCTCAAATCAAGGCTATGGGTGAATATATAGCCAGGAGCTATGTAGGAAATGGTTGGGTTGTTAACTTTGCAGATGCCTCTGCCAAAGGAGGTGGAGATCCTTTTCTTATTTTCAGATACGGAAAGGCTGTTGACAGTGATCTGATGAAACAGTTTGCTGCCATGTTGAATAATGGCCGCAAGATTTCTTTTGCCGGGCGTGATTTGTTCAGAATATTTGAGTCTTTTATTATAAACAAGGATTTGTCTGAGTATCAACAGGAATATACAGGCGACCGTTATACATGGTATCCTGAAACTGAATTCTATTATGTAAGAAACAACAAGGCTTTCCTGGCTGCAAAGGGTGGATATAACGATGAGAGTCACAATCATAATGATGCCGGAAGTTTTTCTTTATGGGTAAACGATATGCCGATTATGATTGATGCAGGTGTAGGAACATATACACGACAGACATTCAGCAGCGAGAGATATACAATATGGACTATGCAGAGTAATTATCATAATCTTCCTATTATTAATGGCATACCTCAGAAAAACGGCCGCAAATATAAGGCTACGGATGTGAAGGCTTCCCGAAAAGGATTCTCTGCAAATATTGCAACCGCTTATCCTGAAGAGGCAGGTGTGAAAACATGGATCAGGTCGTATGAGATGAAATCCGGTGAGCTGACTGTAAACGACCGCTTCGAACTTGATGAGGTTAAATCGGAAAACATTATTAACTTCCTGACATGGGGTGATGTGGTTATAAAAGACGGAAAAGTGGAAATATCAGTGAATGGAGTAAAGGCTCAGGTTAAATATGACAATAGAAAGTTCGATGTGAAAAAAGAATCTGTCAAGCTTACTGATAAAAAACTAAGCAACGTATGGGGAGACGAGATTTACAGACTTTCATTTATAGCAAAAGATAAAAAGATAAAGGACAGTTACATCTTTAAAATTATTTATTAAGTATAAACTTTAAATTTATTCGTGGGTTATGAAAAAATTTAGTTTTTTATTGAGTTCTTGTGTGATGGCCGTGGCTTGTACCATTGGAGGTTGTACGGATAAACCTGAAAGAGTGGAAAAAACATGGTCGGAGCAGTCGGTAGAGAATGCCTACAATCAGATCAAACTTGAGATTGATACGATTGAGGCAAGTGGTAAAATATTGAATCCTGTGACATTGAAAAAAAACGGAGAAGTATATTATTGTGGATATGCCGACTGGAGAAGCGGATTTTTTCCGGGAAGTGTGTGGTATCTTTATGAACTGACAGGCGACAATACTCTTCTTCCTCTGGCACAGAAATATACCGAGGCATTGGATGAGGCAAAGAATCTTACATGGCATCATGACATTGGCTTTATAATTAACTGCAGTTATGGAAACGGACTCAGACTTTCCGGAAAAACCGGATATAAAGATGTGATGATTGAAGCAGCCAAATCATTATGTACACGTTTCAGAGAAAAACCCGGAACCATACAGAGCTGGAATGTGACAGGAAACAGTTGGCAGGCACAGAGAGGATGGGAATGTCCGGTTATAATAGATAATATGATGAATCTTGAGCTTCTGTTTGAGGCAACAGAATTGTCTGGCGATTCTACTTTCTATAAGGTAGCTGTTTCGCATGCCGACAGGACAATGAAGGAGCAGTTCCGTCCTGATGGAAGCTGCTATCATGTGATTGATTACAGTATTTCAGATGGCAGCGTAAGACATCGCCACACGGCTCAGGGATATTCTCATGAATCCGCTTGGTCGCGAGGACAGGCTTGGGCTATTTATGGATATACAATGTGCTACAGATATACAGCCGACAAGAAGTATCTGGAACAGGCTATAAAGACATTCAATTTTATGAAAGATCATCCTAGGATGCCTGAAGACCTTGTTCCTTATTGGGATATGGATGCTCCGAATATTCCAAACGAGCCAAGAGATGCATCTTCAGCTTCTGTTATTGCTTCTGCGCTTTATGAATTGAGTACATACGATAATCAGTTCGACTATAGGGGATATGCCGATAAAATAATGAAGAGTCTTTCTTCAGAGAACTATACAGCAAAATTGGGAGAGAACGGACGCTTCGTACTTATTCATTCAGTGGGAAGCATACCTCACAACAGTGAAATTGATGTTCCACTGAATTATGCCGATTATTACTATCTGGAGGCTTTAAAACGGAAAATGGACTTGGAAAAGGGAGGTAAATCTCTATCTGAAAAAGAATAAAAGCAGATAATAATTAAAGTGAGTTGAAAAATCCCGTCATTGACATAAATTTAGTCAATGGCGGGATTTTTGGTAATTTAGTTGTTTTTTATTAAAAAATATCTTACATTTGGAATACTATTGATTAACCACAAAAAAATAACTATGAAACATGTACTAAAAAAGCCATTAATCTGTCTTTAATGACAGTGTAATTGTTCTCTTATTCATGATTTGGTGATTGATTCATAGAAAATGTAAAACCAAAAATTAAATGTATGAAAAAGGTTCTTATTTTATTCGTGTGTTTAATTGCGTTCTCTTTTAGTAATTTGAATGCTCAGAGTCAATGGTCGTTCGGACCACGTGTTGGTGTCGGATTCTCCAGTAGATATGGTGATAATGGTTATTATTCCAAAATGTTAGGCGGTGTGTTTGGAGAATACAGAATCAAAAAGTTTGCAACAGAACTTGATGTTTTATTTACCAAACAAGGAGAAGGTGGTGGAGATTATCTGGAGAAAAGTAAATGTATTCTTATTCCATTAAAATTTAAGTTTTATCCTTGTTCTACATTGGGGCTAAATATCTTTGTCGGTCCCCAGTTGGATATCTATTATAATGGTTTGGAAGGAATGCAACCGGATGGTAGTCCTATGATTCATTATCAAAAGACGTCGGCATCTTTAACGGCAGGTCTTGGTTATCGTTTCAATTTTGGACTTGATTTGACATTCAATTATAATTATGGTCTTGTAAAATTGAATAAGGATGAATTTCCCGGATTGGAAAACTATAGAGACCGGGTATTTCAGATTTCCTTGGGATATGATTTATTCAGTCTGTTCAAAAAGTAGAGAATAAAGATAACTCAATTTTTATAAGAAGGCATATCTGACTTGTTTCCAAGTAATGATATGCCTTCTTTAGTTGTTAAGTTATAATACTTGTTTTTATACTAATGAATTAGCAAAGATTTCAATCCTTGATAATTTTTAATACAATTTTCTCTCCTTTTTTCAAGCTTAAGGAAAGCCCTTCTAATAGCTTCTCTCCTTTCACTTTACTAGTTGACTCATTTATTGATACAGAATAATAACCTTGCGGATCAATTGTAAACCATTCTGGAAATTGGTTTATTCTAGTCCAATCTATCGGTAAATTTAAATTTAATCTATGTCTTTTTTTATCAAAAAAAAGTTTTCCAGTCCAAGAGTCTAAGGCTATGAAAATTATATTTAATTTATCTTCTTCTCTTTCTGCACCAAATAAGATATCTTTATGCCAATTATTAATATAACATCCTTGCGTTTTCCAAAGTGCATACATTATTGAAGTTCTAGCAAAATTACCATCACCATGCCATCCTTCAATAACACCATTATCTCTCTGTTTCCGGAACATAGCTTCAATTTCATCATCAATCCATTCTTCTACACTGGTTATACGTTCTCTATTAAGTAGGTTTATTGCACCTTCTATTGCATCTGCAAGTCCATCTGAACTTTCTCTTTCCCAGTTATAATACTGATAGAACTTCCTAAGATTATTAAGAACCAATAAAGTAGCATCTTTATAAGGAACATGATTATCTATCATATAAATTGTATAAAAACCATCTAATATATATCCCCATGTATCAGCAATGCTACTTGACAACACTGTACACTTTTGAGGATTTATTTCGTCATAAAACATTCCATGTTCATTTCTTCCACATTCCAATATTTTATCCATTAACCTATATAACGGTTTTTGATACTCTTCTTTCTTATCCTTATATACAAAATTTAAAGTTGCATACAATTCACAAAGACCTAAAACAATTTCTCCTCCATGATCTCTTAATCTTAATTTATATGAAAGGTCTATATTATTTCTATTTATCAACAAGTAATAATCACCAATTTTTATGGCCCAATCAAGATAAGACCTGTTACCTGTCATCCAGTACATCCTAGATAATATTTGTAACAAATCACCATTTACTTCAATTTCAGGAACACCACCATAATAATCACCATCAATATTGGTTACTACATAATCTGGAATCAACAGTTTTAGATCATTCAATATGGAAATCATTCTATCCGACCATAATGATTTACCCAGCCATTCAGTTAATGGCAATAAACCGTCTTTCATATACTCAGCAGAACCAAAGATAACATTTCCAACATTAACTATACTATCACGGAAATTTTGTTTTTCAAAATCATAAGTTGCAGGACAAGCCCCTAAGCGAGAAGTATATTTAATTTCTGCCTCTAACATTTCTTTCATCTTACCATTAAACATATTCTGATCAGTGAAAAAAGTCGTTAGAACCATAAACGGGTAATTATCAGCCGCAGCATCCTGAGCATTCCAATAATTATCTCCTGATAAATTTCTTGGTATTAAACCTGTTATTGAATCACAATAATTAATCCATCCTTTTACTAACTTATTACTTCTATAAAAAGCTTCATTTGCTTGTATGGCATTTTTATATAACACTCTATACTTATCATTATCTATTATAGAAATAGAATAAGTTGGTATTATAATATATAAAGCAAATAACAACAATAATATTTTTTTCATAAAGCAAACTTATTGTTTTCTCCAAATATGTTCTATCTCCAGTATAATCATCTTGTGGTAATTGCCATGCCCATTGCCGTACCATTTTCCGTCAAGCGATTTGTCTATGAATTTTTCCGGCTTTATGTCGTCTTCGTAAAGCTTTCTGCATTCCAGTGTAAGGCGTGCTTGTTCAAATGTAATATTACCATTTTCTGTTAAAGCCGGTTTAAGTCCTGTTTCTGCTATCTTATCCGTGTCACGTCCTGATTTTGAGCCGCACACCTTATGTATAGCCTTGTTTTCTTCACCCAGGAACGAGAGTGTGAGAGTGTCACATTTTTCTATAAACTCGTATGTATAGCGTTCAGGACGTATGAAAATAAATGCGACTGTTTTTCCCCATAACACTCCTGTGCCACCCCAAGAGGCTGTCATTGTGTTGAACTTTTCCTGTGTACCCGCAGTTACAAGCATCCATTCTTTACCGATGGCTTCAATCATATTGTCTGTCAATTGTGATACGTTAATTTCTTTCATTCTTCTTTTATTTTATATATGTGTGTTTACAAAAATAGTGAAAAGCAGAATGTAAAGAAACAAGTTACGATGAAAATATATGTTCTTAATGTTTGAAAATATATTTTGTTCTTACATATTTTGTAAATACAGTATGTGTTTTTATAAATACAAGTTATATTTATAAAGATATAAGTTATATTTATGTATATATAGTTTGTATTTATAGAATATAAAAAGATGTTTTTACTTTATCATCTGATGATTTTACATAAGCTTTTTGTGATGTTTGGTTTGTTACGGTAAACTGTATAAATTTGTAGCATTATATAATAGAGCTTATTATGGGACGTACAATAAAATTACTATTGCTTTATTTTGCCTATCAGCTGGCATTTTTCGGAGTGCTTGTAGGAATATATATGCTGAAAAACGGAGTTGTGGAAATGCCGGACGTATCCGGTAGTGGATATATGTCTGTCATTATGTGGGCACAATTTCTTTCCACATTGTCTGTAGGGCTTCATGTAGTATTGGGAAAATATGTATCTATTGATGTTTTCAGATTGAAAACTCCCGATAGATGGGCTGTATTGTTTGCATCATCTGTGTTTATCGTGGCAATGGGATTGTGGACCAACTATTTCAGCGAGCTTGCCGGACTGCCTGACAATATGAAGGATGTGTTTGAACAGATGATGAACAATCCGTTGGGGATAATATCCATTGTAGTTATGGCTCCGCTGGTGGAAGAACTGCTGTTCCGTGGTGCTATACAGGGGCATCTTATGCGAAAGTGGAAAATGCCTTATCTTGGTATAGTGGTGTCGTCGCTTATATTCGGTGTGGTACATGGCAATCCGGCTCAGATTCCGTTTGCGTTTGTGGTTGGAATGGCTCTTGGATGGATGTATTACCTTACAGGAAGCCTTATCCCAGGAATGCTGATGCACTTTATCAATAACGGAAGCTCTGTGTTGCTTTATGTGTTGTCAGGTGACCCTGATGCGACAATGATTTCATCACTTGGAGAGGCTGGTTCTATGGCTTTGGCAGTGGCAGGAATTATTCTTACTGTAGTATGCATTTTAATTATCAGAAGGAAACTGGTGAAAGAACCGGTGCAGTGGAACGAAGAAAATAACTTTATTTTACAATAAAAATAACATCAGCCAGATTATTGTATTGATTACTTTTAATTAATCAGTTATAACCTTCTCGTATATAGTTCATTGAAAAGGATAAAGTCTCATGAATTATAACTACCTTTGTGCTTAAAACTAAAGGAACAAATATAAAATGGCGAAGATTACAGTAAAAGATATCGAAATAAACGTCGTTAAAGTCAATGACGAGGACTATATTTGTTTGACAGATATGTTACGTGCCAAAGATGGGGATTTCTTTATAACGGATTGGTTGCGCAACCGAAATACGCTTGAATTTATTGGCATTTGGGAGAAAGTTTACAATCCCCTTTTTAATTATGGCGAATTCGCCACAATTAGAAACCAATCTGGACTTAACAGTTTTAAGATTAGCGTGAAAGAGTTTGTAGCTCGTACTAATGCCATAAGTTTACAAGCTAAAGCCGGACGGTACGGCGGAACATATGCGCATAAGGATATTGCGTTTGAGTTTGCTATGTGGATAAGTCCGGAATTTAAGATTTATATAGTCAAGGAATTCCAACGACTGAAGACTGAGGAGCAAAAATTGCTTGGTTGGTCTGCCAAACGGGAACTGTCGAAAATCAATTATCGCATTCATACTGACGCTATCAAACAGAACCTTATTCCGGTAGAGGTAACGGCGGCACAAGCAAGTGTTATCTATGCCAATGAAGCCGATGTGTTGAATGTTGCTATGTTCGGTATGACTGCCAAAATGTGGCGTGAGCAACATCCTGACCTTAAAGGAAATATCCGGGACTATGCCACGATCAATGAGCTTATTTGCTTGTCGAACATGGAAAACCTGAATGCAGTGTTCATCGAGCAAGGCATACCGCAGGGAGAACGCCTTATCAAGCTAAATCAAATAGCCATTCATCAAATGGGAGTTTTGGAAAGCGGCGACAATGAGCGCAGACTATTAAAATAACAGAGCTACACATTTTGAAATTAATCTACAACAAGGAGAAGCAATATCAAACAAAAATCAATACCTTTGCATATATAATATAACCAATAGGAAACAACCGGTTGTAAATACTGATTGTGTTTCCGGTAAATGATAGAAAAACTGATAGTCTGCATGACTATTCTTTATTATATCTTTGCATTCTGGAAATTTGTATTAAACATCATAAATAAAGAAAGGATTTTACCGTGGCAAAAGACAGCGAAGTAGTAATGACCCCCATGATGAAACAGTTTTTCGACCTGAAGGCGAAGCACCCTGATGCTATCATGCTCTTCAGATGCGGAGACTTTTATGAGACGTATTCGGAAGATGCGGTGGCAGCATCCGAGATTTTGGGCATTACCCTTACAAAGAGGGCCAACGGACAGAATAAGACTATCGAGATGGCGGGATTTCCTCACCATGCTCTTGATACATATCTGCCAAAACTTATAAGGGCAGGACGACGTGTGGCTATCTGTGACCAGCTGGAAGACCCTAAAACTACCAAAAAACTGGTGAAACGCGGTATAACAGAGCTTGTTACGCCGGGTGTGGCCATAGGAGACAATATTCTTTCTTATAAGGAGAACAATTTCCTGGCTGCCGTTCATTTCGGAAAGACAGCTTGCGGCGTGGCTTTTCTGGATATTTCTACCGGAGAGTTTATGACAGCCGAAGGAAAACTCGATTATATCGATAAACTTCTCAATAATTTTGCTCCTAAGGAGGTACTTTTCGAACGTGGCAAGAAACCTATGTTCGAAGCTAATTTCGGAACCAAATTCTTTACTTTCGAACTTGACGACTGGGTTTTCACAGAAACATCGGCTGTGAAGAAACTGCTCAAGCATTTTGAAACGAAAAATCTGAAAGGTTTCGGAGTGGAACATCTGAAGAATGGTGTGATAGCTTCGGGAGCTATTCTTCAGTATCTTGAAATGACTCAGCATGAGCATGTTGGGCATATTACATCGCTGTCGCGTATAGAAGAGGAAAAGTATGTGCGCATAGATAAGTTTACTGCCCGCAGTCTGGAACTGATGGGAAGTATGAACGATGGTGGAACAAGTCTGCTCGATGTGATAGACCATACAATTAGCCCGATGGGAGCACGTATGTTGAAACGTTGGATTATATTCCCGCTGAAGGATGTGCAGCCTATTAACAGGAGGCTTGATGTGGTGGAATATTTTTTCCGTCATCCGGACTTTAAGGAAGAGGTTGAGGACTGTCTTCACAGAATAGGTGATTTGGAACGTATAGTGTCGAAAGCTGCTGTGGGCAGGATTTCTCCACGTGAAGTGGTGCAGCTCAAAGTTGCTTTGCAGGCTATTGAACCTATCAAGATGGCTTGCCTTGAAGCTGACAACGAGAGTCTTCGCAGAATAGGTGAACAGCTCAACCTGTGTGTTTCTATCCGTGATAAAATAGCAAAGGAAATAAACAATGATCCTCCGCTCTTGGTTAATAAGGGTGGTGTGATAGCCGACGGTGTGTCCGAAGAACTGGACGAACTGAGACGTATATCATATTCCGGAAAAGATTATCTTCTTCAGATTCAGCAGAGAGAAAGCGAGCTTACAGGTATTCCAAGTCTTAAGATTGCTTATAATAACGTGTTCGGCTATTATATAGAGGTGCGTAATGCGCATAAAGATAAGGTTCCAGCCGAATGGATAAGAAAACAGACGCTTGTAAACGCGGAAAGATATATCACTCAGGAACTGAAGGAATACGAAGAGAAAATCCTTGGAGCCGAGGATAAGATTCTTACGCTGGAGACACGTATTTATAACGAGCTGGTAATGTCATTGGCTGAGTTTATTCCGGCTATTCAGATAAATGCCACTCAGATAGCGGTTCTTGACTGTCTGCTTTCGTTTGCATCGGCCGCAAAGGCTAACGGTTATATCCGTCCGGTTATATCGGAGGATGAGGTGCTGGATATACGTCAGGGAAGACATCCGGTGATAGAAAAACAGCTTCCTCTGGATGAAAAATATATAGCAAATGATGTTTATCTTGACACTGAGAAACAGCAGATTATAATCATAACGGGTCCTAATATGGCCGGTAAGTCGGCTTTGCTCAGACAGACTGCCCTTATCACTCTTATGGCTCAGATAGGTTGTTTCGTACCGGCTGAGAGTGCGCATATAGGTATTGTAGATAAGATATTTACCCGTGTGGGAGCGAGCGACAATATATCTGTGGGAGAATCTACGTTTATGGTTGAAATGAACGAGGCTGCAGATATTCTGAACAATCTTTCGCAGCGCAGTCTGGTGCTGTTCGATGAGCTTGGACGAGGTACATCTACATACGACGGTATATCCATAGCGTGGGCTATTGTGGAACATATACACGAGAATCCTAAGGCAAAGGCACGTACTCTGTTTGCAACCCACTATCATGAGTTGAACGAAATGGAGCGTACCTACAGCCGCATAAAGAACTATAATGTATCTGTCAAGGAAGTTGATAATAAAGTGATTTTCCTCCGTAAACTGGAACGTGGAGGCAGCGAACACTCGTTCGGTATTCATGTGGCGAAGATGGCAGGTATGCCTAAGTCTATCGTTAAGCGTGCTGACGAGATTCTAGCCCTTCTGGAGAAAGAAAACCGACAGGGATCTATATCCGGTAAGGAAAAGGAGATAACTTCGGAATTAAAGAAAAAGAAAGGTGCTTCATCGTCGTCAACATCAGACGGTATTCAACTGAACTTCTTCCAGCTTGACGACCCCGTATTAAGCCAAATAAGGGATGAAATTATCAATTTGGATATCAATAATCTCACCCCTGTTGAAGCTTTGAACAAATTAAATGAAATAAAGAAAATTCTTAATTGATGAAATTCTTTGCTCGCACGCTTGTCATTTCCGGATTTGCCGGAGTTGACTGGCGTGTGCAGTAGTCAAATTCGTGGCTCTTTTCGCCGCTATATGAATTCCATATAAGTTTCAGTTTTACAGTTTCGCCTTCTGTGTCGGGCAATATTCCGTCCAGCTTGAATGCTACAAGTCCGTCAGCAGGATGTCCGTAAGTGTCACCGTATGCATTGTGGCGGAATTCCACTTCGTATGGATTTTCAGGATTGTTTGTTGAAATCAGGTTTACGAAGTGTTTTGTACCTGTATTGCCCCATGCTGTGCTGAAACGTAGTGTCAGATAGCCGTCTTCTGAAACAGTCATCCAACTGTTCATAATCTCAACCGGATCATTACCGTAAACTTTGTCATTTTCCTCATCTCCCAGGTTTGCTGCTATAGGCTTGGTCAGGATGCTGTCTATCCAGTTGATGTGTACAGCTTTGCTGAAACCTTCCGAAGGATCTGTTGTTTCCTGATAGTTTACCAGTGCTCTAACTTCTTTTTCTCCAAATGGTGATTCAGTTACGTTTACAGGAAACAGAGTAGTTTCATCGTCAAGTTGGAGGAAGAAAGTATCGTTGGCATCAGTTTTTACAGTAACCAGAGCGTTAGGTAATAAAAGCGAATAATCATAATCATCATCGTCGTTGCACGACTGTAGTGAAAACATGGCAACCGAAGCTACCAAAGCATGTTTTAGAATTGAACGTAGTCTCATAATAATTTATTTTTTAACGTGTTAACTTTGAATGTTTGTCTATACGTTAAATGCATTATTATGAAATATCATGCATCATTATATGTTAAAAAAAATCAATATGGATATAATAAAAAAACCTTCACTGAAAAGTGAAGGTTTAAGCGGTGCGTACGGGACTCGAACCCGTGACCCCATGCGTGACAGGCATGTATTCTA